>JABACD010000018.1:45725-125169 GCA_014237855.1 Planctomycetota bacterium
TCAGGATCTCGTCGGGCAGCCACTCCGAGTGGGCCAGGATGATGGCAAACTCCTCGTAGGCATCGGTGACGACGCTTGCCCCCACTGGAGCCCAGGAGAGTCCCTCGATGTCCATGTTGATGTTCGTCTCATCCGTCAGGGAGAAGCCGACGTCCACATATCGCCAGACCGCCTGCAACTTCGAGCCGAGCTTCGAGAGTGGCGTCTGGATGCCCCCCACGAACTGCGTCATGACGCTGGGAAGCGGCTGGTTACGATCTGCAGCCACATCGAAGCGGCTCACAGGTCGAGGGAGAATTCGCTCGTTGACCGGGTCATAGAGCAACTGACCGTTGCGCAGCTCGAACTGGCCGTCGTTTCCGAATTCGTCGGCCGTATCGAAGCGCATGGCGAAGCCAGCGTTGACACTCGACTCATCAATCGAGCGCAAGGCAAAGTTGGACTGCGGTAGTGCTTCAACGAGCGGGTTTCCAGCAAGGTCCGTGGGACCGGAGACACCCGAGGAAAGGTTGACGAAGTAATTCTCTTCGAAGCCCATCTGGTGCGCGAAAGGCACCCCAGGATGCTCAAACGAGAAGGCGCGCAAGTCCGCAGCGGGAACCACCTGGCCCACCACGTAATCGTAAGGCGTTGGTTCGCCGGCGATGCGGGTCACCGTGAAGGTGTCGAAGGGCCGCAGCGTGGCCGGGTCCATCGGCTCACTGAAACGCAGCACCACCTTGGCCGCCGGATCGACTCCGATGTTCGGGGGAGTCGCCGGAATCGGCGAGTAGCTGATGAAGCAGGGAGGGTTGTCCACGCCCAGGACGAAGGGCGTCTGCAGGCGCGCTCCGCCAGCAAGCATCACCCCACCTTGTGGTGCGATCACATCAACGACCATGTCGGTGATCACCGGACCATTCTGGCTACCGACATCCACCACCTGAGCACGAACAGCATTCTGCGCAATCACATCGCCGAGCTTGGGGGCCGCTGCACAGTCAGTCACCGAGAATCCCAGCTGAGGAATTCGATATCGATCGGGGACCATCGGATCGTCAACCACGGGCGTGGAGCTGACGAGCACCTCGAGATCACCAAGAATCGACGGCGGGTCCTCATCGAGGAGGAAACCGTTGTTCGCATCCCCGGTCAGCGAACCACCTGTACGCAGGGCACGCACGACATCAGGGGTTCCCTGGTCGTCGCTCGTCGAACCATTGCTCGAAAGCGAGAGGGGCTTCAGCGAAGCATTACGCAGGAACTGAATCTGTCCCACCGAGGGATTGTCCAGAGTCGGCATGCGCAGGGCCATGTTGGCCGAGTCCAGGACGATGCTGGGCGGAAGGCCCACGGCATTGATCGGCAGCGGCGGGTTCGAGATCTGGGCGTCGATGGTAGAAACCGTCGAGCTGATGATGACTCGCGTCGGGTAGTACTCGCTCACGCCGTCACCGTCACGGTCGGCAAGGTTGCCGTGGTTCGGATCGGCAATAATGCGAGTTTCAAACGGTGCCTGCGGGGGGTATCCAGTGCTGATCTTCACCAGGTCCTTGTTCAGCTGACCGGTAAGCTCATTGACCACGTCTCCGCCTGACTGGTCGCGCCAGGCGCTGTTCGCAAAGTGGGGCTCAAGCAGGTCATCGAAACGAATGACGATGGCAGAGTTCCTGGGCACCATGGAGAAGGGTCCAGTCTCGTCAGCCTCGAGGCCCTTGTCGAAGACAGGGGTCAGGTTTGCCTCGAGATGCATCAAGGCATCGGAGAAGGCCGTTGATCCCAGAGCCGCCGGAATGGTCACCACTGTTGCGTCCGTCACCGCATTGCGTGACAGGCCGTAGAGAAGGGTCGTTCCATCACTGGCAACGAACGGCGTCTGATCTCGGATCGAATCGGCGATCACGAAGTCTCGCAGCCGGATGATCCCACTCGAATCAGCGACGCTGGCGAGCCGCCCCCAGGAAACTCCACGGATCCTCAGGATACTTGCATATCCGCCGAAGCTGGCCTCGCCGATGAAGACATCAGAGCCAATACTGAGGTCCGGTTGTGCAACGAGAGCGCCTGCATTCTCAGAGACGATAGGAGCCGGGCTCCCGCCTCCGCAGCCGGAAAACAAGCTCGCAGCGAGGATCGCGCAACCAGCGATGGGGAAAGCCCCTGCTCTACTGGCGAACCTGGGGCTTTGACCGGAGGGGGCCGTCGAGGAGATTGTCGGGCGTGAGTGCCTGTTCATGACTTTCCAGTACATGGAGGATTGAATCGGAGAATGCTGCGTTGAGAACTGTCTGTGCCTTCTTCTTCCCTGGGGCTGTCCCGCGCGGGGACAATCACCTGGGGAATGGTGAACTCCAACAATCGTTGAGAGGCTCACACCCAACGCAGGCCCCACGAATCCTGAACAGTGCGATGCCCTGACACCGATTGGTGTCGGGCAAGGGACCTGCAAAGGATCTCGCGGATGGGTCTGCGCTCGAGTGGGCGACTCCTGGGGATTTCGGGTGGAACCATTCTCGCCGCCTGACTTCCTGGGTCAAGTCCGAGGTGCATGGGACTCCGTTCTTCCCCTGATCTTTCGCGCGAGCCAGGCCTTCGGAGGCTGGACCGGGATCGCACGATTCCCCCCCGTGATACGGGGGTCAGGAGCGTGATTCGGGCTGAGGTCAGTTGAAAAAGAGAGCCCGAGAGCCAGGAGGCTAAGCAGGCCTGGAGAGCCGAAGGCAAGCCTTCCAGTTCCTGGAGTACATCAAACTTCGTGCCGAGGTCCCCAGGATCCGGATAGGGAGCCCTAAAGGCTATCCTGGAAAGGATATACTCGCGGCCTGGGCCTTGGTTTCCCCCCTGGTTGGAGTTCCTGGGGTGCATGAGAGAGCACTTCCTTGGCTATCTAGTGCGCAAACGCACTCTCGGCAGGAGCCCCAGGAGGGCCTGAGCGGGTCCCGGATCAGCCTGGATGGGGCGTGGACGCCCCCCTGGCAGCCTTGAAACCGGCTGCCTGAGCGTGCACGCCATCCCTGAAGAAGACCATGTGCTCGGGGTGAACCTTGCGCAGATCTCGAGAATCAGGGGCATGGAAGTGCTCCGTTGTCGAGCAGCCGACCACCCCGAATTCGATCTCCTGGGAGCAGTAGGGGCAGGAGACCCTCAGGGGCACCCTCGAGACGAGCCGGAAGCGAACGCCCACGTGCCTGTCCTCCGTGTGGCAAATGCAGCTCTGGTTCCCACAAACCAATCCCGATTTCTGGGCCGGCCAGGATGGCTCCGGGCCCGGAGTCGAGCTGCCAAGAACGTCTGTCCTGCCCAGCAGAGCCGCGAGGATCGCCATTCGTATCGGGACCCCGCGGGCGGCCTGCTTGAAGTAGATCGAACGTGGATCCGTATCGATCTCGGAGCTGATCTCGTCTCGCCGAGGCAGGGGGTGCATGACGACCGCGTCCCGCAGGGACTCCGCCGCCAGCTGACGCTTGCCCAGCTGGAGGTACTTGGTCTCATCGAGCTCCGAGTCCGCCCCGAAGCGTTCGGTCTGCGGCCTCGTCATGTAGACCGCATCCACATTGCCCACGCTCAGTCCCTGAGGATCAGTGAACAGGCTCAGCTGGTGGGGTTTCTGAGGAGTCAGGTAGACCACGTCACTCGAGGCCGCCAGGTGGCCAAGGCGGGAGGCATCCGCCTTCATCGGCTCGACCCCGTACTCCTCGCGCAACCTCTGGACCACGTACTTCGGCAGGTCGAAACCCGGCTGTGGAATGCAGACGATGTTTGCACGAAAGCGCGCCAATGCATACGCGAAGGAGTGAACAGTTCGGCTGTAGCGCAGGTCTCCAGCGAAGACCACGTCCAGGCCCTCGATACGCCCTCGCTCGATCCAGAGGCTGTACAGGTCGCACAGGGTCTGGGTCGGATGTTCATGGCTGCCGTCCCCTGCATTGATGACCGGAACTGAAGAGCACTCAGCAGCAAGTCGTGCGGCGCCCTCACTCTGATGTCTGAGGATGAGAGCATCCGCGTACCCACAGACAACTCGCACCGTGTCCGCCAGAGATTCTCCCTTCGAGGCACTGGAGACGTTCATGTCCGCAGCCGTGATCACTCCGCCACCCAGGCGTAGCATGGCTGACTCGAATGACAGTCGCGTACGAGTCGACGGCTCATAGAACAGTGTCGCGGCTATCCGACCACGGCACACATCCGGCCAACCGCTCAGATCCTGCTCATAGGCGCGTGCGCTCTCGAAAAGCGCTTCCATCTCCTGGAGGGAGAGGTCGTCGGTGGAGATGAGGTGACGCGGTGCCTGCATTACCGAGGCCTACACCCAGGGTGTTGGAGTGGCCTCAGGTTCGAAGCTTATTCGATACCGAGCTCCAAAATCAACGGCCTGGCTGTTCCCCATCGAGACAGACCTGGATTCGAGCCTTCAGCGCGGCACCAATCAGATCCTGCCAGCCCTCGACCTCCAGCTGGAGGCCTGGCTCGAACAGGATCGGGCGACCCGGACTCCATGGATCCTTGGGGAGCTCGAACTCCTCTCGCAGCAGAGCCTCGACCCTGTGAACAGCGCCCATCGGGTCGACCGCCGAGCTGATCCCGCCGGCCCCGTCAGCCGCCAGATCACCAAGGCTGGAGAGCTCGACCTGACAGACTCCCTCGGGGGGAGCCGGTGCTTGCGCGGCTCCCGGAGGACGCAGCCAGATGATCAGGTCGGCCTCGCGGCCCGCTCGAAGGCTCGTGGCTTGACCCGCCCGCTCAACAGCATGACGCTCCTCACCGACCGCCAGCTCCCGGAACCCAGCCCCATCACGCAGCAGGATCGGCCATCCCCCGAGAACTGCGGGCTCCTCGATGAGATCCCTGGTCGTCCCCGCCTCGGCGCTCGTGATGACCCGCTCACCCCCGACCAGGAGGTTGAACAGGGTCGACTTGCCGGCATTGACCGGACCCGCCAGGAGAACACGGGTCGGCTCGAACAGTCGGCTCGCGCCCCGTGAATCCGCCAGCAGCTGGGCTCTGCGATGAGCCACCTGGCTGAGATCGAGCTCGCACCAGCTCTGGAGTTCACGGCGCAGCGCTCCCTCTGCCTGATCGAGCAGCACCCGCGCAGCGAGCTCGCAGGGGGCATCGCAGAGCGCTTGCGCCGCACGCTCCTCGATCGAGACGGCCGGGTTCTGCGGTGAGCCCGCGGGCAATCGTGACAGGAACTCGTCGATCAGCGGAGGGCTCCCGTGCAGGTGCAGTTCCACCTCATCTTCAGCAAGCACACACACGAGGGCCTCGTCGACCTCTTCTCCCCCCAAGGTCAGTCGGGCCATCCGCAGCTCCCCCACGCTGGGCAGACTGACTCCCCAGGACTCGATCAAGGGAAGGACTCCGGCTCCCTGGAGTCGCAGGACACTGACGCCACCAGCCCCCCTTGGCGTCCACTCGCGCAGTCGAATCACGCCCGACTCGATCAGGCTCACGGACCGACCTCGAGGCCAAGAGCGCGGGCAAGTCCGATGTGAACGAGACGTGGCTCGTGATGTACCTTCCGCTCGCCGAACAGCCCCGGCTCACTCAGGAGCGGGGCTGCGCCCCCGGTCAGCCAGACAGGAGCGGAAGAGAGCTCGGCCTCCCTCGCAACCCTCAACGCCAGCTCCCGCACCGTACCCACGAAACCGTGGCTGACCCCCGCGGCCAGCGCACCGGGTGTGTCCTTGCCCAGAGCCGGCACTCCACCTGTGGTCTGCACCTCGAACAGGTTGGCCGCCCCGCTCCCGAGCGCACGCGCCAGCAGCTCGGGCCCCGGGGCAATCGCCCCCCCGAGAAAGACCCCGTGCCCGGCGTCTTCCCCCAGGGCGTCCACCGTCAGGGCCGTACCAGCGTCGATCACCAGGGCCGCGCGCGGCTCCAGGCCCCACGCTCCGAGGGCTGCAAGGAGGCGATCCCGGCCGATCGTGTGGGGCTCCCGACACTGCAGACGCAGGTCGCACTCCGGGTTGGTGATGGCCTCCTTTCCCGCGCGAGCACAGTGCTCCTGCACCCTTGCCAGCCGCTCGGGAGTCGTGACGCTTGCGATCAAGACCGGACCCTGCACCGCCGTGGAGGCCAGAGCCTCATCCAGACGAGACTCCCAGGGCCCACCCCAGTCCACACGGTCAATCTGCGCCGCTCCCCCCCAGCGCACGATCTTCAGCGCGCTGTTGCCCAGGTCGATGGTGAGCGGAAGGGATTCCATTGTGCAAGCAGCCCCTCGAGGGGGCTGCATGGAGGACGAAGCTGATCGCGGACTAGTCGTCAGAGGGAGGGCTATCGAAGGTCATCGTGCGCTCCTTGCCCTTGTTCTCGACGACCACGATCCACTTGTTGAACTTGTCCTTGTTGTTCTTCACGTAGGTCACGGCCTCGGAGGCGCTGGTCACCGGATGACCATTGATCGACTTGATGATGTCGCCAGTCTGGCCCCCGTGTGCGGCAATTCGGCCCCCGGTCTTGACCTCCTTGAGCTCGATGCCGTCGTACTTGCCGGTCTGGCGATTGAAATGGCGAGCGTGTCGCAACTCGCGGGCAATGATGCCACCAAAGTCATCGCTGAAGTCACGAGTGTCTTCCATCCCGATGATGAAGTGGTCCTTATCGATCAGCGTGGTTCGCTCGGGGCGCCAGGTCGCGATGTTCACTCGGGGAACATCCGATAACGACTTGTTCTGTTCCGGGTTTTCTCCGCTGACGACGTAGATCTCGGTCATCGGGTCGAACTCACGGTTCTCAACCGTTTCGTTCTCGCGAGCCTCGTCGTCGAAGCTGAAGACGATGCCCGCAGTGTTGATAGCGGCGACAGTCGCGTAGTCCAGGGGCTTGGCCAGCTTGTCCCCCACACGAATCTCGACCGGGAACCCATCGAATCGTGCCTCCACCCCGGACTCGGTCTTGTAGTGGATGCTGGCGATACCCCGGTCCGGACTGTCCATGTCCTGGAAGATCGCGAGGATCTGAATCAGCGGGCCGATCGGCTTGAAGGTCGGCTCGACGGGCTTTTCCTCCACGACGGGCTTCTCCTCCACAACCACCTTGGGCGGTTGCCCGGACCAGTCGAGCAGGTTCGGCAGCATGCTGTTGCGGGGGTCGTAGTAATAGGCCCGCTCGATGGCATCCTTGCTGACGAGGGACGCAATCGGCCCTTCGGGGATCTCGGCGCTGTCCAGGATCTCCTGGGCCCGCTCCACGGGGATACGGCGCTCGGTTCGCCACTGCTCTGTCCGCTGATTGAACTCGTAGACGTAGTAGCCCACTCCAACGGTCACACCGGCGGAAACCAGCCAGGTGAAAAGCTTGATCTGATTGATGTTCATGTCTGTCGAGTAAGCATGCTAGCCCCCCATCAGAGGGTGCTGCAAGCCTACAGGCCAGGACGATCGAGCCGCCCCCTTCTTCCCACAAAGCCTGGAGAGTCTCCGGTGGCTTCTCAGCCCCTTCCGGCCATCCGCAAGCCACTCAGGCCGTCATCGTGGGGCGAAATCCGCTGGCGTGTTGCCTGAGTCTGCTCCTCTCGGCCAGGTCTGCCGTGGCTGGCAGTGATTCCTCGGAGCGCCAGCACGAGCTCGTCCGGCCGATCGCTCGCAGCCAGGGCCTCCTGGAGATCGACCTGGTGATTCACCACCAATTCCCGCAGGCACTGGTTGAAGGAGATCAGACCATCCTCTGTGCCCTGTTCAATGACCCTGGCCAGCTCTGCGGCCTTGCCCTCGTTCAAGAGCTCGCGCACATGGGGAGTGGTCGAGAGCAACTCGTAGGCGGGCACCATTCCGTTCCCGCTGGTGCAGGGCAGAAGACGCTGACTGAGGACCCCAGCCAGGTTGTCCGCGAGCCGCGAGCGTACCTGCGAATGCTGCCCGCTCGGGAAGAAGCTCAGTATTCGGTCAACCGTCTGAGCGGCGTTGACCGTGTGGAGCGTGCTCATGACCAGGTGGCCGGTCTCGGTAGCGTCCAGGGCAGAGGTCACTGTCTCCGCATCGCGCATCTCGCCGATCAAGATCACGTCCGGACTCTGGCGCAGGGCATGCCGAAGGCCGTCCTCGAAGTCCATGCAATCCGTACCAACCTCACGCTGACTGATGACGCACTGCTGCTCACGGAAGATCAGCTCGACAGGATCTTCGAGCGTGATCACGTGGCGCTCCACAGTCGAGTTCATGTACTGGATCATGCCTGCCAACGTGGTGGACTTCCCCGATCCAGCAATCCCCGTCACCAGCATCAGACCGCGCTTGCGCATCGAGAGCGTCTTCAGCTCTTCCATGGGGAGACCGAGCTTCTCAATGTCCGGAGCCTCCTCGCTGATGCGCCTGATGACCACAGCGGGCTCGCCCATTTGCTTGTAGGCATTGAGGCGGAAACGCCCCAGACCGTCCAGGTGCAGGGCCGCGTCAGCCGATCCCGTCTCCCGCCATTGGTTCATCCGGTGCTCGCCCATGACCCCCTCGAGGACCTCGAGCAGCGGACCAGGGCCCGGCACGCGACCTGGGAGAAAGTGAATCTTGCCCGCAACCCTACGCGAGGGTCGTGCTCCAGCACGGAGGATGAGGTCGCTGGCCCTCGACTCCACCATGCCGGCCAGCCAGGCTTCGAGCTGATGCCTCGGGGTGGCCGGCTGAGGCTCGGCGGCCTCTTCCAGCGAGCCATCCTCGAGTGCAGGGGCTGTGCTCAGCTCCTGGGAGTCCTCGCAGCCCTCCAGGTCTGTATCCTCAGCAACGCTCTCAGGCGAACTGCTCTGATCACGCTCACTCGCCAAGCGGGCCAGCCGCTTGGCGTTCACAGGTTGATCGAAGTCGGGGAGGGATTCGCCCATATTGGTCTGGAATGGCGAGCGGAAATCGCTTGGTTCAGCACCGCGGTCGGTTTCCCCGTGGAGGAAGCCTCAACCCCCATCGACCCCTCATCCCTGCCAGCTTGAGCCGCAGGTCGACTCCAACCAAATCGGCTCAAACAGTCTCGGGATAGGTCGTCTTCCAGGCCTCTCCAAGCACCTCTCGGAGCCCTTCCTGGCGCATTGAGGAGATCCTGAGCGCCCTCTGGCCTGCTGCCGCCTCGAGCTCAGCGACTCGCTCGGCGTCCTCCTCCTGCTCGAACTTCGTCGCGACCAGGATACGGGGCTTGGCAGCCAGCTCGGGAGAGAACTCCTCCAGCTCGGCACAGATGACCTCAAAAGCCTCCTGTGGTGGAGTGTTGGCCTCGGCAGAGACATCGACCAGGTGCAAGAGCCCCCGGCAACGCTCGACGTGCTTGAGGAAGCGATGGCCGAGCCCCTGCCCCTTGGCAGCCCCGCTGATCAGGCCTGGTAGATCAGCGATGCAGAGGGTCACGCCCGTCCCAACCTCGGCGATCCCGACCTGAGGGTCCAGGGTGGTGAAGGGATAGTCAGCCACCTTCGGTCGAGCGCTGGTGACCACGCTCAGGAAGGTGCTCTTGCCCGCATTCGGAAGCCCCACCAGCCCCACATCGGCGAAGATCTTCAGCTCCAGCCGCACGGAGCGATTCTCGCCCTCCAGGCCCTTTGTCGCCTTCCGCGGGACCTGGCAGATGGATGTAGCGAAGTGCACGTTGCCCTTGCCCCCACGTCCACCTTCCGCGATCACCAAGCGTGCGCCGTCGTGATCCAGATCGAAGAGCAGGTTTCCACGCTCGCGATCGTACACCTGCGTTCCCACAGGAACCTCCACGATCCTGTCGGCGCCGCCGCGACCGCTGCACTTCTGGGTACCACCAGGACGACCCTTGCCCGCGGTATATCGGAACTGACGACCAACCCGCAGGAGCGAGTTCTCCGAGCTGTTAGCTACCAGGATGACACTGCCCCCATCACCGCCATCACCACCGTCCGGTCCACCCCGCGGAACAGACTTCTCACGGCGGAAGGAGACGAGACCGTCTCCACCCTTGCCTGCGCTGAGTTCGATGAAGGCTTCGTCGCGGAACATGACAAATGGGCGAGGTGGCGGAGCGTCAGATGACAAGCTCCACCACCCCTGATTCTGACTGCGAATCCTGGTGGGCTCGACCCGAGGACGGGACTGCGCCACCCCTCAAGGAGGCCCTACTGGGCGACGTCGACGTGGACGCGGCGTCCCTCTTGGAAGCGCACCAGTCCGTCCTTGAGGGCGTAGATCGTGTAGTCCTTGCCGAGTCCAACGTTGTGGCCGGGCTTGAAGCGCGTGCCGCACTGGCGAACGATGATCGTCCCCGCGGTCACTGCCTCTCCACCGTAGCGCTTGACTCCTCGGAACTGGGGGTTGGAGTCGCGACCGTTGCGGCTCGAGCCTTGTCCTTTCTTATGTGCCATTGATCCGTTGTTCTTCCCTTCTGGGAATCTCTGCTCTAGGCGTTGATCGCGGTGATGCGAACGCGGGTGTAGCGCTGACGGTGTCCGCGCTTCACGCGGATGTTCTTACGCCTCTTGAAGCGGAAAGCGATGATCTTCTCACCCTTGGCCTCTCCGATAACCTCGGCACTGACGGAAGCTCCAGCGACATTGGGCTTGCCTACCTGAACCTTGCCCTCATTTCCCACGAGGAGCACCTGGTCAAAGGTGAGCTCGTCGCCGGGCTGGGCGTCCTGCTTGAGGTCGAGGAGGAGAATGTCTCCCTCGCGAACGGTGGTCTGCTGATCGGAATCGTTGATGACTGCGTACAATGTAATCCTCCCGGAGAGCGGTGCCAGCTGGCACGGCCTGGCGGAATTGGGGCGAAGAGTCTAGCCAGAGCAAGGGGTCTCGCAAAGGGCCCACAAGGGGAAATCGAGTCCGGATTCTGCTCTGCCCCCCTGGTACCTGCTCCACACTGCCCCTGGTCGTGGCCTGGGGGGTGTTCAGCCCCCCACCCAGGCGGTTCCGTCAGCGCAGCTCGCGGACCAGCGCCTCGGCGATCAATTCGTGGCCGAGGGTGTTGATGTGAAGGTCGGAAGTCCAATAGCAGGCCTCCGAGCTGCCCGCGAAGATCGGGCTCATGTCGATGGTTTGGATGCCCTCGAGCGCGAGAAAGTCCAGGTACCCCTGGCCGACCTGGGCGGAGCGGGCCAGGTCCTCGGGGCTGAGCTCCATGCGCTGACAGAGATCATCCACCCGAGCCTGGACCAGGCGTGGCTGGACCTGAGCGCAGGTCGGAATGTAGATCACAATCAGACGCACTCCCCGCTCGCGACACAGATCCCTGACCGCGCGAGTCGCCTGGCGAGCAAGGGCCTCGGCCATGGGGATCTCCTCTGGGCGCATGGCAAAGGCCAGCACCTGGTTCATTTCCTGGGTCACCAGGGACTTGTGTGCGGCCGCCACTCGCCGCCACTTGCGCTCCAAGCGTGGCTCGAGAGCCTCAGGGGCCCCCAGCTGATTGAAGTAGCGATAGACCCTTACCGGCGCAGCGAAGTCGTTCCCGGCGTAGACCGCCATGACGAAGACATCCGGCTCGAGGTGGCCCCACTTCTCGAGGACTCCCAGGTAGTTGTAGAAGGAATAGGCCCCCTTTCCTCCGTTGAGAGCCTCGACGCTGCGTGCAGGATCCTGCGCGGCGAGCCGAGCCTCGAGCAGGTTCGCAAACTGCTCCGCATTCGGCACGCGACCTGCTGTGTGGGAGTCGCCGGTGACCAGGACCCTCAGGTCCGGAGGAGCCTCGAGGACATCCACCGACTTCCGAAAGCCCTCCGCATTGGTCTCGATGGGCCAGCTTCCGCTGGGGTGCTCGGGAAAGCTGACACGCCCCGCGTAGTTCCCGATCTCCCAGAAGTAGCAGTCGGGGTCGAAGATCACCCGCTCTCCCTGGATCGCACTGAACAGCTGCCGGGCAACCTCCTCCGTGACCGGTTCCCGGCGGAGCTGCTCCTCTTCGAAGAGCTCCGCCGACTCCCCGCCCTCCCTCTCCTCGAGCAGGTCTCGAAGCTCCTCCCTGTTGTCCTCGAGAAGAGTGTTCTCTCCTTCTCCGCGACTCTCCAGATAGATGTAGGCCAAGGCGACGGCAACGACCGTCGAGCCGAGGGAGAGCAGCAGGCCTACACGAAGCTTGGACATGACGTGGAGCACTCCCTCCCGACTCAGCGGGCCAGATCGGCCCAGTCCCCGGGAGGGCTCCAGTTGGATGGTTGTGGGCTCGGGCCAGGCGGCATCAGGAGACCGCTGCCGTCACCCCACTCGATCATAGCCTCTCGAATTCGCCGTGCGACGGCCGGGCGTAGCTGGGCGAGGTCGTTCTTCTCGGTTGGATCTTCCTCGAGATCAAAGAGCCAGAAGTCCTCCTTGTCCTCGGCCCAGTCCCGATGCCAGACCCCCTTCCACTTGCCCTGGACTGTTCCCAGCCAGCTTGCGCTACCACTCTGATGGCTGAAGAAGAACTCCCGTGCCTCTCCCTCAGGCGACTGGGCCAAGAGGTCCTGTCCGGAAGCTCCCATGGGCACGGTAGCACCGGCGGCCGTGGCCAAGGTGGCAAAGAGATCGGGCATCCAGACGGGTCGATCCGAGGTCGAGGCAGGGTCGATGCGTCCCGGCCAGCGCAGGATCAAGGGAACCCGAAGGCCCCCCTCAAAGGTCGTGGCCTTGCCCCCTCTGAAGGGCA
The DNA here is from genome assembly GCA_014237855.1 of Planctomycetota bacterium. Taxonomy (GTDB): domain Bacteria; phylum Planctomycetota; class UBA1135; order UBA1135; genus JABACD01. The sequence goes on from JABACD010000018.1 coordinate 58,274, forward strand.
GGTTGCTTCCGCCGTGTCCTGGCTCTGCGCCGTTGTCGCTCACGAAGACCACCAGGGTGTCCTCCGCAAGGCCGCTGGACTCGAGCGCATCAAGGACTCGCCCCGTTGCTCGGTCGAGCCCCGCGACCACCGCCAGGAACTTGCGACGGTCGGGATCGGTGATCCCTTCCAATCCGGCATCCAGCTCTGCAGGTGCGGCCAAAGGGACGTGGGGTGCGGTCAGGGAGAGCATCAAGAACAGCGGTATGCGTCGGTCGTGCTCCTCGAGCACACGTACGGCCTCGTCAGCAAGCAGATCGGTGGTGTAGCCCTGCTCCTCCAAGCTGACTCCGTCCCGCTGCCAGTCAAGACCTCCGTGCCTGCGCCTGTCGAAGTAGTCCGCAGCTCCACCCAGCAGGCCGTAGAAGTGATGGAAGCCACGTCGATCCGGCCAGGACTCACGCCTGGCGATTCCCAGGTGCCACTTCCCCAAGAGGAAGCACTGGTAGCCCAGCTCGGAGAGAGTCTCGGGAAGTGTCCGCTGTCCGGCTGGTAGCTCCCGCAGGTTCCACGGATTCACCGGACCCCGGACCATGTCCAGGTCCATCGGCACCTCTCCGGTCAGAAGTGCAGCCCGCGAGGGAGAACAGGTTGGAAAGGCATAGAAGCACGTCTCCTCACGACCCTGCCCACGTAGCTCGTCGATTCGTGGAGTGAGGGCCTGGCCACCGTGAAAGCCCACATCGTTCCACCCCAGGTCATCGACCAGGATCACCACCAGGTGCGGCCTCGCTGGAGATCCGGAGCCACGGTCGCTGCAGCCGAGCTGCAGGCTCCCGAGCACTCCCAGCCACAGGTACACGAGACCCCGGAACGCGCCGTGGAGAGCGTCTGGGGTTCTCATGGTCCTGGTCGGCGAGTAGCCGGAGCGATTGCTCTCAGCGCTTGCGCCTGCCGCCGGGCCGTACCTCGCGACCATCGGCGCGCAGGTATCGAAGGACACTGTCCTCGATCTGATCGGGGATCGGCTTGAGGTCGAGTGTGCGCCCCGAGGACTCCTCGAGCGAATTCAGCTCGGTGCGACGTGACTTCTTCAGGTAGCTGATCGTCTCGGGATGTGCACGAACCTCTACCTTCGAGAAGCCCTTGAGAGTGAGGGCTGAGCCCAGGCGACGAAGGATGGCAGCGGCTCTGGAGGAGTCCGTGCGGGTACGCCCCAGCCCTCGACAGGAAGAACACGGACGGAAGAGCTTCTTGTTGATTCCCGGCCCCAGTCGCTGCCGGGTCATCTCAAGCAGACCGAACTGCGAGATCCGTCCGACCTTCGAGCGTGCTCGATCGTCGGCAAAGCGACTCCGGAAGGCCTGCTCGACCGTCTTTCGATTCGAGTTCTTCATCATGTCGATGAAGTCAACGACGATGATGCCCCCCAGGTCCCGAAGGCGGATCTGTCGGGCGATCTCGGGCACCGCTTCCATGTTTGTCTTGAGGGCGATCTCCTCGAAGTCGTGGCTCGATGTACGGGTCTTGCCCGAGTTGATGTCGATCGCCACCAGGGCTTCGGCCTGATCAAACACCACCGAACCGCCGGAGGGCAGCTCGATACGTCGGGCGAAGATCTTCTCGAAGTCCTGCTCCACGCCCTCGCTGTGGAAGAGCGGGCGCGCGCCTTCGTGCTCTACGATGCGGTCTACATGCTCCGGCATCAACTGCTCGGCGAACTCGCGGATGCTCTTGTAGCTCTCATGATCATCCACGATCACCGCCTCGGTCTCGGGGCCGAAGAGGTCGCGCACGGTGCGAATGGCCACGTCAGATTCCTGGTAGAGAGCCATGGGGCCGTGGCCCTGGTCCAGGCGCTTGGCCAGGCGTTTCCAGGCACTCAGCAGGTAGTCCAGGTCTCGCGTGATCTCGAGCTTGGTCCGTCCCATGGTCGCGGTACGCGCGATGATGCCCATCCCATCGGGAACCTTGAGTCCGTCGAGAATACGCTTGAGCCGCTTGCGCTCCTTGCCGTCCTCGATCTTCCTGCTGACCCCTCGGTGCGAGATCGAGGGCATCAAGACCAGGTAGCGACCTGGAATCGAGAGGTAGGTCGTCAGGGTCGGCCCCTTGTCCCCGATGGCATCCTTTGTGATCTGAACGACAACCTTCTGGCCAACCTTGAAGAGCTCGCTGATGGGGCGACGCGGACGAGCACGGAAGCGAGGCTGTCGCGACTTTCCACGATCGCTCCCCTTGGCTACTCTGCCACTCGAGCGCTTCTTGCGAGAGGACTTCTTCTTCCCACTCTTGGCGGCAGTCTCCTCACCATCCTCTTCGGCCTCGCCCTCTTCCTCGGATTCCTCTCCGGAAGTCAGCTCAGCGGCAACCGAAGGCTGGCTCGAGCTTGCGTCCCAATCCTCGGGATCGACGCTCGTGGAGAGCAACTGGCTGAGCTGCAGCCCCGACTCGGCGTAGGTCGGGAGTACGTCCGAAGTGTGCAAGAAGCCGTTGCGGCCTCTTCCGAAGTCGACAAAGGCTGCCCCAATCGAGGCTTCGATGTTGACGATCCGGCCACGATAGATGTCGTTTACCAGCGATGTATCGCTGTTTACCGTCATCTGAAAGTCGAGGATCTTGCCATCCCGGACAACAGCAACTCGCATCTCCTCATTATCGAAAGCGTTGACCAGGATCTTGCGATCGGGGACGACCTCCGGTGTCCTTGCTGTCTTCCTTGTGGCCTTCTTGCTTGTCTTACGCTCTTCCTCTCCCTCCGAGTCTCCTCGACTGCGACGGCCACGTTTCTTGCGCGTACGTTTCCCGCTGCCGGAGTTCTCTCCTCCCGGGCTGATGAGCTCGGCGTCGTCGGGCAGATCGGGCAGCTCGGGGAGGTCATCATCCTCACCGGGAATCAGCTCCATGACAGCGGCAGCGGGCTCATCGCTGGAAGCCGCTGACTGTCGCTTGCGGTTTCGACCTCCTCGAGTGCCACGGCGACGGCGCTTGGGCTTCTCCCCCTCCTCGGTGTCTTCCCCCCCGGAAGAACCAGGCTTCGGTTGATCCTCGTCCTTGGCCTTCGTCGTCCGCTTCTTGGAACCGCGTCCCTTCTTTCTGGAGACGGTGCGCTTGCGGCGGCCACCTGATCCGGAGTCCTGAGGCGATTCACTTGATTGCTCGCCTTCAGCACTCACCGTCTCAGCGGCACTCTCTTCGGTGGCGGATGCTCTCGAGGAGGATCCACGGCCACGGCCGCCGCGCTTGCGCCGCGAGGGCTTCTTGGCCTCATCTCCACTCCCAGAGGTCGTCTCCTGGATCTCCCCCTGGTCGGCTACCTCCTCGGCCTGGCCCTCGGCATCGGGCTTGCGGCGAGTCCTTCGACGACTTCCGGACCCTCGCCGTCCGCGGGATCGTGTGTCCTCCGGCTGGCCCTCATCCGCGGAGGCGGGTGCTTCCGCCTCCGTCGAGGAGTCACTGCTGGACGTGGTCCGGCGAGAGCGACCCCGCTTGCGAGGAGCCTCTTCCTGTTGAGCGCCCTTCTCGGAGCGCTCAGCAGACGTGCCTTCAGTCCCCGAGGACCGCCCGCGGCCTCGACCGCCACGCTTGCGCCTGGTGCCGGTTCCGTCCTTGGTGGTGGTCCCGGACTTCGGTTCGGAGACCTCGGATGATGAGTTGCCAGTTTCAGGGGAGCCAATGAAGGCTCCGAATCCCGGAGCCTTGCGAGGCCCCGAGTTTTTCTCTTGGGTCATGTCAGTGAGCTGTAACGCCCTTGATGGGCGCCGCTCCCTGGCACCTGGATGGAGGTGCCCGTATCGCCCGGGAACAGCTGCCCGGTGCTGCACATCTCGGCGCGCAACCGGTGTCCAGCGACCGCGAAGTGCGATCGCCTCTGTCCAGGGCCCCCGGGAGCAGCTCCGAGAGCCAGCGCGCCCCTCGCGGGGTCGTCACGGCCCCGGGCGCGGAACACCGGGGTTCGGGCGTTCACCATCGTGACGGATCCAGGCAGATGCGGACCCGTCCCAGGAACGTCAGGAACGGAATCGGGTTTTCTTGGGAGTGAGACCCCCGGGGGAGCGGCCAGCGGCCGCCCTGAGCTAGGTGAGGTGCACCAGTTGGTGCGCTAGGTTGGAATCGCGAGCGCTTCCGTGAGGAGGGCTCGTTGGGTCCATGCTTGCTTATCGACAGGGTCATGGGAATCCCCAACCAGGAATTCTAGACCAAGCCAACCCTTACCGGGGGGAGAGAACGACATCTCCTGCAGCGGCCTCAAACGTGATTCAGCCCCCCAGGAGTCTCAGGGACTCCTGGGGGGCTGAAATGGTGCGTTTCCCGGGATTTCTGGCTGCTACTGCCCCTTCGGGGGCTGCTCAGCATCACCGCCGGAGATCAGCTCCTCGACCTCGTCCCTCAACTTGACGCGACGACGCTGGAGCTCCTCCTGAAGGATCTTCTCCTGGTCCTCGCGCGAGTGGACGATCGTCGGGGTCAGGAAGACCATCAGACTACGCTTGTCGATGCTGTGCTCCTCGTAGCGGAACAACTGGCCCAGCAGCGGGATCCGCCACAACCCGGGCACTCGCGTCTCACTCTCCACCTCGGAGTCAGTGGTCAGCCCACCAATCACGGCGGTCTGTCCGGAATCGAGCATCATGGTGGTCACGATGGTCGAGGACCGCGTCCTCGGCAAGGCGATCGACCCCTCGAGCCCTGAGGCACCGATGGTGAAGACGTCAAATCCTGGAGGCGCCAGGGCAGAGTTGCCCGTTCCGGCGAGGCTGGTCTCCTTGGGGATCACCTCCATCATGATCCGGTCAGTACCTGGAATCACGTGGGGACGAATCAGGAGCTGGAAGCCGACCTCGACAGGTGAGTTCTTCGCCTCGGCAATCGACAGCTGCAGGCCACCGGCCTGTCCCTGCTCGGACTTGGCCTCAGCATACCGGATGGTCTCCCCCACGAAGATGGTCGCAGGGCGGCCATCGAGAGCGACGAGCTTGGGTGCCTGGATGACTTCAGACGACTGGTCCCGCTGAAGCAGGCGCAGGGTCGCGATGACCTGCGTGAAATCCAGGGCGCCGAAGACGGTGTCCGGTACGAAGGTCGCACCGTCGTTGTAGTTGTTCCCCAGGGTCGGGTCACTGGTGTACCAGGGGCCCTCCCCCGTGTGATTGGCGATGAACAGATCCTCGAAACCACCCGATCCCGGGTTGAACGGGAAGGTGATCGGAATTGCACCCCCGCTGAGAGAGACCGTCGGACCGGCATCTCCGTAGTCGACTCCCAGGTTCAGGAGATCGCCATTGGTGGTGGTCACGAACTTCACATCACAGAACACCTGCATAGGCTCGATGTCCAGGGAGTTCAGGATCTGGCCAATCTGCTCGTGTGCCTGCTGGGTATCCCGAACGATGACCACGTTTTGGTCTTCGATGTAGTCCAGGTCTCCCGCAGTCGAGAGGGCCTTGGCCAGTGCACGCAGCACGCTGAAGTGCTCAAAGACCGTGCCTGAGGGGGGCTTGGACTCACCGTCGATGAACTCGGAGCGAATAACCGGCACGTAGTCCCCACGGGGGCGCAGGAACCGCAGCTGATAGCTCTTCGTGACAAGTTGATCCTGCAGCAGAAGGGGGTCCACGACACGAAGAACACCTGCGTCCTCCTCGACCACGGTGTATCCACGAGTCTTTGCGACCACCTCGAGAGCGACGCGCCACGGAACTCCGTCGAAGTTGACCGACAGGTTGCCGACCACTTCAGGCGCGATCACGATGTTCGCACCGCTGATCTTCCCGATGGTGGTGATGATGTCCCGGATGTCTCCATCCTCGAAGATGAACTCGACCGAGGGCGGCTTGGTGACAATCAAGATGCCATTCTTGCGCTCCTCGACCACGCAACCGACCTTCTCGGCTGCGATCTCGAGGGCGACCCTCCAGTGAACGTCCTCGACCTGGATGCTGCGGATGACCGCTGTCGACACCAGTTCACCTTCTCGATCAATGATCTCGATGTTGGCGCCTGAGCGATCCCGTAAGTGCTGGACGATGTCCTCCAGGGTGCGCTCTGCGAGGTTCAAGGAAACCCGAGCTTCCCGATTGGCGACTTGCGCCGAGGCGATAGGTAGGGCGAAGCCAAGCAAGGCAACGGCCATTAGCAAAACTTTCTTCATCAGACTCTGTGAGTTCAACGCTGGTGTAGGTTTAGTGCTTGCGACTAGAAACGCCGGGCGAGCACCACGCCTCGGTAGATGAATTCGATCTCGTCGGTCCTGATCTCGTTGATGAGCAAGTTGTTGCCGACCATGTCTCCGACTGACAAGGAGACACCGTTGATCAGTGCCACTGAGGGCTCACCCTCCATGATGGCAATGCCTCCAACGGCAATCTCAATTTCCTCGAAGTCACGGACAATGCGAGCAATCATGGCCTTACGCCTCAGTTGCTCGATGAATGGCTTGCGGAGGGGGTCACTCTCGATGTATTCGAGTTGATCGCCGACCAGCCGGAATGCATCAAGAGCAAGGATGTACTCCTCTTGATCGAAGTGCCGGCTCATTGCTTCGAGCACCTCGCGCAGCTTCTCGACAGAGGGGCCGATGGTCCCTCCCGATTCGCTCAGGGAGGCGCGCAGGTCGAACAGGGCGTCAACCACTTCGAGCTGCAGACGCCTGTTGGAAGGCAGATAGGTGATCATGCCCTCAGCCTCGGTTCGACGGACATCTTCCTCCAAGGAAGCCAGTGCCGCCTCGAGGTCGGCCCGGGCGACCATCTCCTCGATCACGTTCTGTGAGGCCTTGACGCTGGTCCAGAGCTCCTCGATCGCCGTCATCTTCTCGAGCAGGGTCTGAACGATCTCCATCTGCTCGGGGACCGAGAGAAGGCTGCCACCATCGACGGGTACTCGCGGATCGACGAAGGGATCCCGACGGCCCCGCGTACCCCTGTAAGTGAAGCTAGCCAGAGCCAGGTCCTGACTGCGGCGGTTGACCTCCCCCACCATCAGGTCGCGCTTGCGCTCATATCCATCGATCTTGACGATCGAGCTCTCGGAAGAGGGCTCGTAGACGAAGGTCTGGATATCAACATTGACCTTATGGGAGGCGAACCCACTCTCCTCGACCATCTCGCGCTTGGCAGCGGTGATCTTGAAGAGCGGCACACGCATGAACCGCTTGTGGGTCTCGACCAGGTTCAGGAATTCGAGCAGCTGAAAGGAGTCTGATTCGAGGGTGAAGGCGTAGGTCACCTCGTCGAAGGCTGCCTTCTCGTCATTCTTGACCCAGTTATCTTTCTTCTTCAGTCCAGACATCCGAACACTGGACTCGGCGGAGAAGCCCTGGATCGTGCGGACCCAGTTATTCATCTCAGCGTTGTCTGGGAGGATGTTCCGGATGACTGCCGAAACCTCTCGCTGAACGATGACCTCACGCTCAAGAGCGCTCGTTCCTTCGATCAGCTTGCGGGAGGTCGCGACCTTTGCCCGCAGGCTCTCGACCTCCGCTCGACCATCGGAGATGTTGCCCTGCTCGTTGTAGATCAACCCCACAAGAGCTGCGACACCAAGAACCCCTCCAGCGAGGAGGGAAACCCATGCTTTCTTCTCCTTGTTCACTGGTTGGCTCCTGCTTCCTTGAGCTCGATGGTCAGGGGGAAGGCCCAAACGACAGCCGGCATGAGCTCCTCGTCGGTGAGAGCCTTGGAACCCTCTGCGGGCTCTGGTGCGTAGAAGTCCTCGATAAAGCTCGACTCCTCGATGTCATCGAGGAAGTTGGCCACCTGCCCGAAGTTGTCAGAACCAGAGTGACCGCTGGCTGTCAGATTGCCCGCGGCGCTCTTCGATCGGCCACCACTTGCGCCCTGCTGGACACTGAGGCTGTCGAACCACACCAGGTGACGATCGCCGTCACCACCGCGGTTCACGACATCGATGAACTCGTCGAGCTTACGAGTCCAGGAGATGCGGCTGGACGTGATCTCGGCCAGGGTTTGTTCACGCTTGCGGTGCTGAGCACTCTCAGCATCCAGTGACTTGTGATAGGTGACCTGAGGGCGAAGGCCGTCGTCCTCTGTCTCGAGGACCGCGAACTCGCTGTCGACACTGGCGGAGACGCCAAGGGCCAACCACCCGTACCAGGCCGTCAGGGAAGTCAGAATTGCGACGGTGCCTGTGATGGCCACCATCAGCTTGACCGGGGTCCGCGCAGTGCGCTGGTACTCTTCCGGCAGTAGGTTGATGCGAATCATGCTGCCCGCACTCTCGATGCGAGGCCAAGTGCCACGACCAGCGTCGGTGCCCAAGCCTCAAGTTCCTCGACATCCAGCCGGCTCGCGTCGATGCGAAGGCCTTCCAGGGGACTCCAGGTCCGCGCACGGCGCGCGGTCGCTTGTTCAATGTAGCTGGCAACGCCAGGCGCAAGCACGCCGCCGCCAGAGAGCAGGATCTCCTCAACGGCGATCCCTGCGTGATGCTCAACGTAATCCAGCGAGAGCGAAATCTCGCTGACCAGGTCTTCGAGTACAGGAGCAATGGCGCTATTGACCTCAGCCTCCTGGCTATCACTGGCTCGCTTGATGGCTTCAGCCTCGAAGGGCTCGACCGACAACCTTCGCGCAACGGCCTGGGTCATGTCCCCGCCGCCGATGTTGATCTCGCGCCCGAAACAGGTATCTCCGCCGTAGAGCACGTTGATCGAGGTACGTACTGCACCAACGTCAACGAGCGCGATGCCGCGCTTCTCCTCGTCGGCATCACCTGGGATTGCTCCGCAGAGTTCCCAGGCGTTGGCGAGGGCAAACAGGTCGACGTCGATTGCCGAATGCTGCAGGCCGTTGTCCTGGATGAGCTGGGCCTGCTTCTCGATCTCGTTGATCTTGCAAGCAGCCAGGAGCACGGTCATCTTGTCCTCGGACTCCTCATTCTCCCCCTCGATGACAGTCGGAGAGAGGCTCTCGATGGCCTGACAGTCCATGACGACCTCGTCGAGTTCGAAGGGCAGGTACTTGTCAGTCTCGAAGCGAATGGCCTGCTTGAGCTCGGAGTCCGACATGCGCATCATCGGCACGTAACGAACGACCACCGATTGCCCCGCGACCGAGGTGACGACTCGCTTGGAGCGAAATCGACCATTCCTGAAGGCAGCCTCAATGGCTTCCTGATGATCCCCACCGGGTGGAATTTCGACCCTGGAGAAACCGGTGATCACCGGCTCGGGACCCTCGAGAGAGAGCTCAACGGCCTTCACGACCGAGCTTCCCAGATCCAACCCTACGATACTCTTCGATTTACGAAACACAGTGCTGTCAGCCTCCGCGCTGGTTCAGAAGACAGCCCGCACACCGATAGCCGGGGCACAGGCGGTCCTCGCTCAGGGGCACCCTTCGGGTGGCTGGCCCGAATTGGTTTAGACCGAATGTCGATTTCGGCTCCCAAGAGCCTCACCAGAGGGAAGGATCTGGGCCCTACCCTTCCAGGAGTCCTGGAAATCACCGGGGAGGGCTGATTTCCCTCCCAGGGTCGGGTCAGGCCGGCTCGCTGAATCCGGCCTCGACGAGCTTGACCAGGGCGCCCACCAGTTCCTCGGCATCAGGCCCCTCGGCGGAGAGATGCAGCTCGGACCCGCAAGTGGCTCCCAGGGTGATCAGCTCCAGGATGGAGCGGCCATTCACGCTGCGCCCTCCACAATGAATCTTCAGATCACTCTGATATTCCAGAGCAATGGCAACCACCGATCCCGATGGACGCGCATGCAACCCCTCGGGGTTTGTGATCATCACCGTTCTTTCGACTGCCATGTCGGGTCGACTCTCGCGGAAGGGCAGTGGCCCCCGGTCTTCCCGGGAAGGGTCACCGAGGATCGGGCAGAGCTGCCCCAGGTATCAAACGGCGGACATTTCCTTCAGAAGGTCCACCAACTCTGTCTTTGTCTTCGCTGCCTTGGCAAAGCGCCTGAAGTCCGCTTCACGGGAGAGGCGTGCAATCCAGCTCATCATTTCCAGATGCTGCTGAGGATCGTGCTCATCCCCCGCTCTGTCGGGCCTGAGCACCGTGAACAGGATGCAGACCGGTTCGCCATCAATCGCGACCCACTCGACGCCTTCCTTGTGAATCGAGAGGCAGCAAACCACCTTGGTGAGACCCGGGAGCTTCACGTGTGGGATGGCGACTGCCATCCCTATGCCGGTAGAAGCCAGCTCTTCGCGGTCCCGCAGGGTGCGCAGTGCACTCTCCTCCAGGTCCTTGTCCAGAATCCCGGACTTGACCATGTTGGCGACTATCTCGGTCAGGACACCATCCTTTTCGGCGGCCTTGAGATCGACACTGCAACTCTTGGGTTTGAACTGCTTCCAGAAGCTCATGATGGACTGAGAACCCCTCGTGAGGTGGAGGGCGATGACTGAAGAGTGGTTAGGTGCTTGCCCCGGGTGGACTTGGCCCCGCGGAGCGACCAGAGCGTACCAAAGCAGGTCCTCGCTGGCCTTTTTTCTCCGCCTCTCTCCCTGGAGTTCGAGCCCGGAGAGCCCACTGGGGATGGCTAGCTGCCCGGGGTTACGACCCTCCCCCCCCGCCCATCATCCGCGGAAATGAGCGGGGCCCCGGCAGGTGTCAAGCACCGGCCAGGGCCCCGTCTGGTGTCCAGAGAACCGCTGAGTATCAGACCTCACCACGCCCGACGCGGCGGCGACGGGTGACGACCTTCTCTCTTGTACGCTTCAGCTTTCGTGCCATCCGATCCAATGCCTCATCCAGAGCAGAGCGAACCCCGTCTGCATGTGCGTCCGCCACCAAGACGGGGCCGTGAGGCACCGTGGCGACGATTTCCACGCGGTGGTCAGTCGCCTGTTTTTGGAGTCTTGCCCTCAATGAGACCTTGTCGCTGCAGAAGCGGAACAGGTGCTCCAGCTTCTCCTCAACAAGCTCTCTCATCTCGGCCGGATAGTCGTGGTGGTGAATCGAAACCTGAGTCTTCAATGCATACCTCCGTTGCTTTGGAGTAAATCGGTCCGAGACTCGTCCCCTGAGGGACTCTCGTGGCTACCGGTCCCAACCTCTTCCCCGAAACTGGATGTCAGGAGGACAAGGTCTGGCAATTGCTCGCCACGGCCCACCTGAAAGGTGTGCTCGCGAATCCCGAACCATCGAAGGGGCCCTCCCGCGCTCTCGCGCGGAGTCACTATCTCGTTGTATCGATGCGATGCGACCATGTGGGCCCTTATAGACAAGCTTGGTTCAGGGTCAGGAGGAGGTCAAGGCTATCGATCCGAGATCGGCCGACAGGAGTCCTTGAGCATCTCCCCACCCCCATGCTCCCTGCTTCTTTCGACCTCAGGGCTCTGCCTTCGCAAGCTAGAGAGAGGAAAAAATTGGGTCAGGAGCCCCCAAGTTCGAAGATCCCCGGAGAGCCGTGGGGTCCGAGATCGGGGCCTGCAAAGGTCGTCTCCGGGTAGATCACACGCAGAAGATAGAGCCCTCCTGCGGCCGCTGTGGGCCCGACCGAACCACGGTCCCCGCTCTCGATCACCCGACGGACGCAGTCCCTGTCGAGCCGGCCCCGTCCCACATCCATCAGTGTCCCGGCGATTGCGCGCACCATGTTGTAGAGAAAGCCATTGGCCTCGATGATGAAGGCCAATCGCTCTCGGCGGCGAACCCAGCGGAAGTTGTGGACGGTGCGTACGGTTGTCGTGGGCTTCGATCCCAGGCTCGAGAGTCCTGCGAAATCATTCTCTCCCAGCAAGGCAAGCGATGCCTCGTGCATCGCCTCAAAGTCAAGAGGTTGGCAAACCCAGGCACCGTAGCGCTCACACCACGGCGGAGTGAAGCGCGTCGTTGCAATGACGTAGAGGTAGCGCTTGGCGACGGCTGAGAATCGAGCGTGGAAGTCATCAGCACAGGTCTCGAGCCTGTTGACCACCAAGGACGTAGGTAGGTGGGCGTTCAGTGCGTGCCGTAGTCGGTCATCCGGAAGCTGGGTGTCGACATGAAAGTTGCCCACCTGCCGAAGTGCGTGGACGCCCGTATCGGTACGTCCCGACCCCTGGACGGTCACACGCTCCCCCAGGACCTGGAGAGCGGCGGCCTCCAACGTCTCCTGCACCGAGACAAAGCCATCCTGGCGCTGCCAGCCGTGGAACTCCGCGCCGTCGTAGGCGATCTGAAGACGAACGTTTCGCATGACGCCCGGCAGCATAGGAGACTGACCCTTCCTGGTGGGATCACGAAGCCTCGAACTCTCCGGGGCCCGTGGCAGCCCGTTGGATCCAATCCCCTGGCTCAGGACCTGCCTGACCCCTCCCCCCAGAGGCGGTCAGCGACGTGCAGCCGTGCGAGGCTGGCCCACTAGGTGTACTTTCGCCGACGATACGAGCTGGCAATTCCCAGCTGGCGCCGGTACTTGGCTACCGTTCGACGAGCGACGCTGTAACCACGACGGTCGAGCTCCTCGGCCACCGCCTCGTCAGAGAGCGGCTCTCGAGCATCCTCCCCTTCGAAGATTGCTCTCACGATCTCACACAGATCGTCCCTGGCGGGCGCATCGGCGGACCCCGTGGCTACTTGAAAGAAATGCCTCAGTGGCAGGATCCCCCAGGGACACTGCACGTACTTTCCATTGACTGCACGGCTGACCGTGCTGACGTGAACTTCAAGGACCTCAGCCACCTGTCCCATGGTGAAGGCCACCAGGTGTCCTGGCCCATCCTCGAGGAAGGCGCGCTGGCGCTCGAAGACCTCGGTTGCGACTCGCAAAAGGGTCTCGCCACGCTGTGCCACCGCGTCGACCACCCAGCGAGCCCGCTCGACGCGGTCGCGAGCCCAGTCTCGAACCTCGCGGCTGGAGTCCTTCTCCTTCGCCAGGTCCGCGACCTCTCGATCAATGGTCACATTCGGCAAGCTCGAGCGCTCCAGGCGGACTGACCAGGATCCATCGGACTCGGGCTCGATGACGATATCCGGTCGAAGAACTGGCGCCTGGCTGACGTTAAGCTCCGCTCCCGGGCGCGGATCAAGTCCGCGTAACTGCTCGATGAGCAGCCCCAGTTCATCGAGATCGACTCCCAGCGCTCTGGCCACCACGGGCAGGCGATTGGAAGCCAGATCCTGAAGGAAGTCCTCGAGCAAGCGGCAGAGGAGCGAGTAGTCCTCGGACTCGCCGTCGAGCTGCAGCAGTAGTGCTTCGACCATGTTACGGCCACCGATCCCTCGCGGCTCGAGGCCCTGCAGCGCGGCAATGGCCGGCCCTAGCGAGGCCGGATTGCCCTCGAGACCAACCTCGTGGGCCAGGCGGTAGAGCTCCTCATCACTGGGGGACAGGTAACCATTCTCGTCGAGGCAGGAGATCAGGAACCGCACCCAGCTTGCCTTGCTCGAATCGAAGTCCAGCAGAGAGAGCTGCTCCTCGAGATCCTCTGCCAGACCGCGCTCTCGCTCGGGTTGATTGCGCAGCATCTCGTCATGACGATCCGTGGCCTCCCTGGACGGACGGGGCCCAGGCGAGGGAAGCTCGGGCATCTCCACCATCAGGGCCTCGTTCGATTCGGCGGCTTCACGAAGCCACCCCTCCAGGTCCTGCGCGGGAATCTGGAGGACCTCGATCGACTGCAGCAGTCGCGGCTGCAGCAAGAGCTGCTGCTCGGCGCGGGCGTGGAGCCCTTGTTGTAATCGGGAGGAAGCCATGGCTGGTGCTTCTCTCGCTATCGACTCCTATCGCGATCGGATTGAGCTACCTGTGAGATCGAGGCCGAAGGGACCTGATCTGGGCCCGCCATGACCCGTTAGAGGGACTCATTCCTGCCCCCCCCCGCCCGGGGGCACCTCCTGAAACCTGCGGCTGGACCCTGATCGGGGCTGAAGCCGCTCCTGACGGCCTCAGCGCCCGGGACCGCGTCGGCGGCCAATCACCCGGCGCCCCTCCAAGGCATCCTCCAGGATCCCCCGGTGCAGGTACTCGAGGGCGCTGCCCGCCGGTAGACCCCGTGCCAGCCGCGTGATCTCCGGGGCCGTCTCTCCAAGCGAGGACTCCAGGGCCTCCACCACGGCCAGGCCGGTGGCCTCGCCCTCGGCATCGGGATCGGTCGCGAGGATCACCTCCTGGATCCCGCCCGCGCTCACCCGCTCCACCAGAGAACCGATTCCCAGATGAGCCAGCTCTGTTCCCGCAGCAGGGTTCAGGGCCCCCATCAGAACATGGTAGTGACCCCTGAAGCAGCCGGCCCGCTCCATGGCCTCCACGTGCCGGGGCTCCTCGACGACGGCAATGGTCGCAGCATCGCGCTCTGGATCACTGCAGATCAGGCAAGGATCTTCCTCAGTCACATTGAAGCAGGTCCCGCAGCGCCGGGTGTCTCGCGCCGCGCGCTCTATCGCAGGGGCGAGGCCACGTGCTTCGGAATCGCGCAGGACATGGAAGGCCAGGCGCTCAGCCGTGACGCGTCCCACGCCAGGGAAGCGCTCGAAGGCGCCGATCAATGCCTCGAGAGGTTCGGGATAAGCCAAGTGATGACTCCTACGAAGCTGCAGCGACGATCCGAGACCAGTCGGCTCAGAACAAACCGGGGAGGTTGAGTCCGCCAGTCACCGCGCCGAGACGTTTCTCGCGGAGCTGGGAAGCCTGGCTGAGGGCATCACGCATCGCGGCGAGCACGAGATCCTCGAGCATCGCGCGATCTCCCGACGAGGCAACGCTCTCGTCGATGTCCACTGACTGCACCTCACCGTCTCCATTGACCTCAACGCGTACGACACCTCCGCCGCCGGAACCAACGAGCACCTCTGTCTTCAATTCCGCGCGCACCTTGTCCATCTTGCGCTGCATCTCCTGAGCCTGCTTCAACAGGTTGCCCATGTCTCCAAAGGATCCGCTCATCGTGTCTCTCTCAATTCCTCTCAGGTGGTTGGCGGGGTGTCTTGAAATCAGTCCTCAATGCGACCATCGAACAAGCTGGCGACATCGCTGGTGAAGGTGTCCTCCTTGCCTGGCCGAAGCTCGGAGCCATCCTCCAATCGGACCTCGATCGCTTCCCCCATGATCTCGGAGAAGACCCGGCAGCACAACTTCAGGTTGCGGCCATCCTGAATCAACGGTCGATCCGCCTGGCGCAGCTTTTGAAAACGAATGATGGCTCGCCCATCTCCCAGCTCAAGCAACTTGCCCTGGCCCTCGAGGACCTGCGCCAGCGCCGGCGCCTTCTCTCCAAGCTCCTCGACAAATCGCTTCCAGGCCTCGCCCTTGCTCGAGCGAACCGCTCCCTGGAAGGCCGGCTGAGCACGGCGCCTCGGGGGTGTCGCTGGAGTCTCCACCTGGCCAGCAGGCGCCGCAGACGGGGGGGCTGGTCTGGACATGGGCGCCCTGGAGGGTGCAGCCGCCGTGGCAGGAGCCGAAGCCGGAGCTGGCTGAACGGCAGCCGGGGATGCCTGGGGCCCCGTCGCCGAGTTCAGGCGCTCTTCCAGGGCCAGCAACCTCTCGGCCAGATCGCTGAGACCGATCGTGGTCGCCGGTCGTGCCAGCTGGAGCAGGCAGAGCTCGAGAATCACACGTGCCTGGGTGGGCAGCAGTCGGATCGAGTCCCGCGCGTGCAACAGCTCCTCGAGCATCAACTCCAGCCGATCGGCACCCAGCTCGGTGGCGAAGCGAGCGAGCTCTGTGCGAACCTCGGGGGGAGCCTCGAAGAGTGGGTTCTGCTCGCCACAGTGGGCCGCCAGCAGGGCGAAGCGCAGGGACTCCATGATGGAGTCAAGGAGTTCGGCCTCTTCACCGCTGGACCGCGAGAGCTCGTCGAGGAGCTGGGGCCGATTCTGGTCGACGACTGCTGCGACGATGCGCTGGATGCCCTCACGGTCCATCCCAGCGGCGAGCCTCTCCGTGTCCTCGACTGTCGGCGACTCCCCCACCAGTGCCAGTAGCTGGTCCGCCAGGGAGAGCGCATCACGCATACCACCGCGCGCCCGCCGTGCGATCGCAGCGGAGACTCCCGGTTCGGGCTGCACGCCCTCCAGCTGGAAGACCTCGCTGAGCCGTGCCTCGATCGACTCCTCTGAGAGCGACGAGAGCTTGAGAACCTGACAGCGCGAGAGAATCGTATCGGGCAGCTTGTGAGGTTCGGTCGTGGCAAACAGGAACTTGACGTGGGGCGGCGGCTCCTCGAGGGTCTTCAAGAGTGCATTGAAGGCCGGCTTCGAGAGCATGTGCACCTCGTCGATGATGTAGATCTTGTGACGTGCGCGAAGGGGCGCATAGGCTGCCTGGTCGCGCAGCTCCCGCACGTTGTCCACCCCGGTGTGAGAGGCCGCATCGATCTCGATGATATCAGTCTCGTTGCCGACCTCTGCAGCGACGCAACGGTCACACTCACCACAGGGATCGATGGTGGGCCCCTTCTCACAGTTGAGTGCCTTGGCAAACAGTCGAGCAGTGGTCGTCTTGCCAGTACCACGCGGACCGCAGAGGAGATAGGCATGGGCCACCCGCTCCTCCTGGATGGCGCCCTGCAGTGTCCTCGTGACGACATCCTGACCGGTCACATCGGTGAACTTGCGAGGACGGTACTTTCGCGCGAGGACGAGGTAGGACATGGGGACGATCTTAGCGCACGCCCCCCGGCGGGAGCGCCAGTAAAAGGCGAGCCCGCCGAAGGGTCCGGGCACCTTGCGCCTGAATCGTTGTCCTTAGGGCTGCTCCGTTCCCGGCCTGACCCGGTTCAAACTCGATTCATCGCATGGGACCGAACCCATCGCCGGGCTCGCTGTGGTCTTCCCCCATCATAAGGCCCTGCACGCTCGAGTGCAGGAGAGGCCTTGGGGGCCAGCGGGACACCGCCCTGGTGGAGCGGCGTCCCGGATGATTGGCGGAGAGGGGGGGATTTGAACCCCCGGTGCCGTTGCCGACACACGCGCTTTCCAAGCGCGCTCCTTAAGCCACTCGGACACCTCTCCAGAACTCGATATCGAGGAAGGGCCTCAGGGCCACCGGGGAGGAATGGCGGAGAGGGGGGGATTTGAACCCCCGGTGCAGTTGCCTACACGCTGGTTTTCGAAACCAGTCCATTCAGCCGCTCTGGCACCTCTCCGCGCACGCCGCGCTCGAAGGAGCGCAGCGAGAGCTCCCGGCAGCTTCCAGACCCCCTCCGGACCAACGACGTGGCCCGGATCGGACTCAGGAAGTCCCGCCTCGTTTGCTTTGAAAGAACGTCTTCAGGAGCGAGGCCGACTCTTCGGCGAGGACTCCTTCTGTGATCGTGGCTCGGTGGTTGAGACGCTCGTCCGTGAGGACCTGGCCGAGCGAGGCACAGCCCCCGAACTTGGGATCTCGAGCCCCCCAGACGACTCGCCCTACTCGAGCATGGGAGAGTGCCCCGGCACACATGAAACAGGGCTCCAGCGTCGAGAAACAGGTCGCCCCAACCAGCCGCTGGGCCCCCACTCGCCTGGCCGCATCCCGGATGGCCAGGAGTTCCGCATGGGCAGTTGGGTCGATCAGGGCCCTGGTCTGGTTGTGACCACGGCCGATGACCTCCTCACCGAGGACGATCACCGCACCAACAGGGACCTCATCGAGCTCACGAGCCAGCTCGGCCTCGGCGAGGGCGAGGCGCATGAAGCGCAGGTCTTCCTCTTCGAGGGCAGGCACTGGATGGATCGAGATCAATCGAGACTCAGAGAGCGGACCGAGGAGGGCTACCGAGCACTCCACGGGGCCAGCAAGGGGACCCGGGGACTCCCATGCTACCCGGCATACGCCCGGCCACGCCCTGCTTGGTTTGGTACACCCCACAGGATTCGAACCTGTAACCTCCTGATCCGTAGTCAGGTGCTCTATCCAGTTGAGCCAGGGGTGCATTGAGGGGGGGAGGTTGTAGCCCTCGGAATAGGGCGTGTCAAGCGCGCTCGCAGGCCTCTTTCTCCGCTCGAACCACCAGCAGGCTGGCGCCAGGGCCCCCACCACTCCGCGCCCCGCGGCCCCGCACCATCGAGGCTGAAATACGGACCGCCAGGAAGTAGGCTGGGCCCATGTCAGCGCCCAACTCGATCCAGCATCTCGTCTCGCTCCAGGACTTCTCCGACGCCGCTCTGAGCGAGGTCCTGAACCTCTCCAGCAACATCAAGAGGGTCAGCGTCGCTCCCAGCCTCACAGGCCGCTGCGCAGGGCTCCTCTTCTTCCGTGGATCCCTGCGCACCCGCTCCTCCTTCGAGGCGGCGGTGCATCAACTGGGAGGCCACTCGATCAACCTGAACGCTGCCACGGACTTCTGGGAACTCGAAGCCCGCACAGGCTCCATCATGGATGGACGCGCGCCCGAGCACATCAAGGATGCTGCGGCGGTTCTGTCGAGGTACATGGATGTGCTCGCCATCCGCCCCGCACTGGCTGGCACCTCCTGGACGGAGGATCGGCGCGACGAGGACATCCGCGCCTGGAGCGAGTACGCGAGAGTTCCGGTGATCAACATGGAGAGCGCGCTCTGGCACCCTCTGCAAGCTCTCGCCGACCTCATGACAATGAGAGAGAGTCTCGGCAACCTTGAAAGCAAGCAGCTGACTGTCTGCTGGACACACTCCCCGACAAGCGCGAGCCCCGCAGTCGTTCACTCCTTGATCCTGGCGGCACTCAGACAGGGAATGAACGTGCGCGTCTCACACCCCGCCGGGTACGAGCTCGACGAGGAGGTGATGTCCGTGGCCTCTGACCTTGCAGTCTCGAAGGGACGGGAACTGGAGACCACGCAGGATCGCAAGCAAGCAGCCGAGGGAGCGCACGTGATCTACGCACGCTCTTGGAGTTCAATCTCTGACTATGGAAACCCAACACTCGCTGCCAGTCGCCGCTCACGAACTGTGGACTGGACGGTCGACGAGGAATTGCTCTCGCTGGGATCGCAAACGCGCTTCATGCACGCCATGCCAGTGCGCCGAAACCTGGAAGTGCCCGACAGCGTCCTGGACGGTGACCGAAGCCTGATCTACGAACAAGCCGAGAACCGCCTGCACTCCCAAAAAGCCCTCCTGATGCACCTATTGGGCTCCTAGAGTTCAAACTGCTACCCGCCCGCACCGCCCAATCTCTGCACCTTCTATCCATTACATGAGCGCCCCGGACTTCGTTCACCTTCACGTCCACTCCGAGTACAGCCTCCTCGACGGCGCCAACCGAATTTCAGATCTCCTCGATGCCTGCGTGGCCGACGAACAACCAGCCCTGGCCCTGACTGACCACGGCAACATGTTCGGTGCGGTCGAGCTCTATCAGAAGGCGACGGCCAAGGACATCACCCCCATCATCGGCTGCGAGGTCTACATCGCGCAGCGCTCGCGCCACGAGCCCCACAGCAAGAAGAAGGGCAACGGCTACAACCACCTGACCCTGCTGGCACGAGACGAGACCGGCTATCGCAATCTGATGCAATTGGCCTCGAAGTCTTACCTCGAAGGCCTGCACTTTCGCCCCCGAATCGACCACGAGCTGCTGAACCAGTACTCAGAGGGACTCAACTGCCTCTCCGGCTGCCTGGCCGGCGAATTGAATCAATTGTTCCTTCGTGGAAAGGAAGCTGAGGCCGAGGCTCGTGCAGTTGAGTTGCGAGATCTCTTCGGCCCCGAACACTTCTGGCTCGAGCTGCAACGCAACGGCATCGATGACCAGAATAGCGCCAACGAGTGCATGCACCGGCTGCATCAGCGCACCGGCATTCCGCTCATTGCGACCAACGACATCCACTACCTGCGCCACGAGGACTGTGAGGCGCAGGACGTTCTGCTGTGTATCAACACCGGCGCCAAGAAGGCCGATGAGAAGCGCTTCCGTTTCGAGACTGACGCCCTCTTCTTCCGAACCCGGGAGGAGATGGGGCACCTCTTCCGGGACTGTCCGGAGTCCCTGAAGGCCACCATGGATGTGGTCGATCAGACTGACGTCAAGCTCGAGTTCGGCACCTATCACCTGCCAGTCTTCACTGCTGATACCGGAGAGGGACCCGACGAGATCTTCAACCGGCTGCTGGAGGAGGGCCTCGCTCGGAAGTACGGGACGAGCAACCAGGAGGCCCGAGAGCGGCTCGAGTACGAGAAACGAGTCATCACAGAGCTGGGCTTTGTCTCCTACTTCCTCATCGTCTGGGACCTGATCCGCTGGGCCCGCGACAACGGGATCCCTGTCGGCCCTGGTCGGGGGTCCGCTGCGGGCTCCATGGTGGCCTATCTGCTCGACATCACCCTGGTGTGTCCGCTCAAGTACGGCCTGATCTTCGAACGATTCCTGAACAGCGCTCGGGTGTCGATGCCGGACATCGACATCGACTTCTGCAAGGAGGGGCGCGAGCGTGTTCTCGAGTACACCAGGGTCAGGTACGGCAACGAGAACGTGGCCCAGATTGCCACCTTCGGCACCATGGCCTCACGTACGGTGGTGCGCGACGTCGGTCGCGTGCTCGACATTCCGCTGAAGGATGTCGACATGGTCGCCAAGAAGATCCCGCAGGGGCCGGGGGCCCCCACGCTGGCGAAGGCACTCCAATCGGACGCCGATCTGCAGGGATTCGCCCAGACTCAAGAGCTCAAGGAGCTGTTCAAGCTCTCGCTGCCACTCGAAGGGCTGGCGCGGCATATGTCGACCCATGCCGCCGGCGTGGTCATCGCGGACAAGCCTATCGACTCCTACGTCCCGCTTGCCCTGAACGGAGAGGACATCGTCACCCAGTGGCCAGCTCCGCAGCTCGAGGAGCTGGGGCTCCTGAAGATGGACTACCTGGGGCTGCGAACCCTGACCATCCTCTCACGAGGCCTGGCCAACATCGAGAAGTGTGGGCTCGTGGCCCCCGACCTGGACCAGATCCCGCTGGATGATCCCAAGACCTACAAGCTCTTGATGAGCGGCGAAACTCAGGGCATTTTCCAGCTCGAGTCCGAGGGGATGAGAAAACTCATCACCCGTATCAAGCCTGACTGCTTCGAAGACCTGATCGCTATCCTTGCCCTCTACCGTCCGGGTCCTCTGGAGTCCGGCATGGTCGACATGTTCGTGAGACGCAAGCACGGAGAGGAAGAGATCACCTACCCTCACGAGAGCTTGAGGGAGCTCCTTGAGGAAACCTACGGATGTATCGTCTACCAGGAACAGGTGATGCTGATCTCCAGCACCCTGGCAAACTTCTCGCTCAACGAGGCGGACAACCTGCGAAAGGCGATGGGCAAGAAGAAGCCCGAGATCATGCAGAAGTTCTCCGCCCAATTCCTCGAGGGCTCGGTGAAGAACGGCTGCGCTCCTGGAGTCGCAAAGGAGACCTGGGACAACATCGTCAAGTTCGGTGGCTACGGATTCAACAAGTCGCACTCAACGGCCTATGCGCTGGTCACCTATCAGACCGCCTACCTCAAGGCCCACTTCAGGTCCTGTTTCCTGGCAGGAAACCTCTCCTGCGAGATGGGCGACTCGGACAAGGTCAAGGAGCTCCTCGAGGATGCTCGGCACTCTGGAATTGGCGTACTCCTACCTGACATCGAGAAGTCAGGCTGGGAATTTGAAGTCCAGGGGGAAGCCATCCGCTTCGGTCTTGGCGCCGTCAAGGGAACGGGCCAGAAGGCCATCGAGGCCCTGCTGGCAGGCCGCGACAGCCTGATCGCCGAAGATCGTCGGCCCACGCTGCACGAACTCTGCCAGGAGGTCACCCCGGCCGATGTCGGTAAGGGCGCCATGGAAGCCCTGATCAAGTCGGGTGCCTTCGACTCAGGCGGGCACAATCGCGGGGCCGTACTCGCTGGCCTCGAGTCGGCCTTCGCAGATGGCACTCGTGCAGCAGCAGACCGCAAGTCCGGGCAAGGCAGCCTCTTTGGTGGACCCCCAGACGTTGAGGAGTCTGTAGCAGAAACTCACGACGGGATCGACGATCGCCAGGCGTTCAACAAGGCCGACACTCTCAAGGCCGAGTTCGAGGTCCTCGGGTTCTACCTGAGCGGACACCCGCTTGAAGAACGTGCAGGGCTGATCTCCATGCTCTCCAGCTGCCGTACGGATCAACTGGTCGAGATGGCGGGCACGAAGGATGTCTGCCTGGCCGGAATGATCATGAGCCTGTCCGAAGCAGTCGTGAAGTCCGGGCGAATGGCCGGCCAGAAGATGGCTCGCTTCCGGCTCGAAGATCTCAATGGTCATGTGAACGTCACCTGCTTCCCCCGCACCTTCGCCGAGGTCAAGGAGAGCCTGGTCGACGGAGCCGTGGCCGTCATCAGGGGCAAGGTCGAGGAAGGCAGCGAGGAGCCCGCCATGATCCTGGACGAGGTCATGACGCTCGAGGAGGCTCTCTCACGCTTCCAGGGTGGCCTGATGATCAATCTGGGCCCCGAGGACTCGGGGCTCTTGCCTGACCTCAAGGCGACCATTCAGAGCCACAAGGGCAAGCAACCGGTCTACTTCCAGGTGACCGGGAGTGACGGCTCCAGCCGCAGGGTCCGTGCAAGCAATGAGTGGAGCGTTGCCATCACCAATGACCTCGCCATGGAGGTCGACAGGATCCTCGGCCATGGCCGGGTCCACATGGCACGAATCTAGGTGTTTCGGATACCAGGCTGCAGCTTGGAATGAGGCCTGACCCTGTCCACGAAGAAGGGTCCAGCGGCCCCAGGGAGGCCGCTGGACCCTGAACCATGCTTGAAGCCGCCTACTCGGCCTCGCTATCTCCGCCCACGCTCACCTCGATCGTCCGCTCGACGAACTCGATGATGGCGCGGTCAGCGGCATCGCCCAGGCGTGGCTTGCTCAGCTTCAAGATTCGCAGGTAGCCCCCAGGGCGATCAGCGAAACGTGGCCCAAGGGTCTCGAAGAGCTTCGCCACGGCCTCCTTGTTACGCAGCAGCGCAAAGGCCCGACGACGATTGTGGACCGAGTCCTTCTTGGACAGGGTCACGATCTTCTCGACGAAGGGTCTGATCGCCTTGGCCTTGACCAGGGTCGTCGTGATGCGCTCATGCTCGATGATCGACGAGGCCATGTTGCGCTTCATCGCGGTCCGGTGGCTCGCCGTGCGGCCGAGTTTGGCCCCTGCTACTCTGTGTCTCATGACTGTTCTCGCTCGTTGCCGGTGGCATTCAGGGCTGGGTCAGATGCTCATCCCGAGGCTCAGGCCTCGCTCCGCCAGCTTGTTCTTGATCTCGGTCAGACTGGTCTTGCCGAGATTCTTCAGGTTGATCACTTCGCTCTCGCTCAAACTCACGAGGTCGTTCAGGGTTCGTAGGTTTGCGCCATCCAGGCAGTTGCGGGCCCTGACCGAGAGTTCAAGCTCGGAAATCGAAGCGCTCAGGACGTTAGTCAGCTGAGAGTCTTCGCGGTTAGCCTCATTGAATTCCGATGCTGCAGGGTCTGAGGTGACAAAGTCATCCTCACCCTTGGAGTCGAAGAGCACGAAGGCATTCAGGTGACGACGGTAGACCTTGGCGGCCTCGACCAGCGCCATCTCCGGGCTCACGGTGCCGTCGGTCCAGATCTCCAGGACCAGGCGGTCATAGTTCGTGAACTTACCCACCCGGGTCGCCTCGATGCCGTAACGCACGCGGTGGACGGGTGAGTAGATGGAGTCAACGGGGATCGTTCCTAGCGGCTGAGAGACATCGTGGTTCTCTTCCGAGGGCACGTACCCACGGCCCCTCTTGACGTCCAACTCGACCTCGAAGTCGGTATCCAGGGTCAAGGTCGCGATGTGTAGATCGAGATTCGCCACCTTGGCGTCTCCCTCGCATTCCACATCAGCTCCTGTCACTTCCCCCTTGGTCGACTTCCTGATCCGACACTTGATCGGCTCGGTGCCTTCATACTGAATCCGAAGTCTCTTCAGGTTCAGGATGATGTCCGTGACGTCTTCATAGACGCCATCCAGGGAATCAAACTCATGAGCGGCAGACTCAATCCGAACTGCGGTGATGGCCGTACCCTCGATCGACGAGAGCAGGACCCGGCGCAGGCCGTTGCCGATGGTGTGACCGAAGCCACGCTCGAAAGGCTCGATTACGAAGCTTCCGTACTCGTTGGTCTGGGTCTCTGTGTCGGGCACCACCCTTGAGGGCAGCTCCAAATTACGCCAGCGAATCCTCATCTTGTTCTACTCGTTTGTGCTCGGCTCGCGCCGCCTCAGCGGTCGGACCTGCGCGACCTCAGGCCGCGGGCTCGTTGTGTGTTGGGTTCGATGCCAGGCGAGGCGCGTGTGCCCCGCCCAGGGCGTGCTTGTCTTCGAAATTCGTGTTCGGAACGGAAATACGATTCGGAATCGACTCCTACGAAGCGGGGCCAGTTGCCCTACTTCGAGCAGAGCTCGATGATCAGCTGTTCCTGGATCGGGTGCGGCACATCATCCCGGGTAGGAATCCCCGTGACCTTCGAGGTCAGGGCATCCCGCTGGGAATCGATCCAGCTGGGAACGGGCTGAGACTTGTTGACCTCAACAGCCTCGGCCACGATCTTGCGAGTGTTGTCCTTCTTGCCAGGGGTAACCTCATCACCAGGGCGGACCTGATAAGAAGAGATGTCAACCCGACGACCATTCACGGAGAAGTGCCCGTGATTGATCAACTGGCGTGCATGGTTCCGCGAGAGAGCGAAACCACTTGCGAGAACGACGTTGTCGAGCCTGCGCTCGAGAAGCATCAGGAGGTTCTCGCCGGTGTTGCCCTTGAGGCGCTCGGCTTCCTTGAAGTACAGCTTGAACTGCTTCTCCTGGACCCCGTAGATACGCTTCAGCTTCTGCTTCTCTCGCAGACGCACGCCGTACTCGGTGACCTTTGTCCGCTTCTGCGCGTGGACTCCCGGCGGGTAGTCCCGTCGAGCCAAGGCGCATTTGTCAGCGAAGCATCGCTGTCCCTTGAGGAAGAGCTTCATACCCTCCCTTCTGCACAGCTTGCACTTGTTGCCTGTATATCGAGCCATGAGTTCTCTTGTTATCGCGGTTCGAGCCCGGTGCCCGACAAGACTAGACGCGGCGCCGCTTGCTTGCGCGGCAGCCGTTGTGGGGAAGGGGTGTAACGTCCTCGATGGAGAGGACCTTCAATCCGGCGCTGTTCAGTGCACGAATCGCGGACTCACGTCCCGAGCCTGCGCCTCGGACGCGAACGTCCACCTCGCGCATGCCGTGACGGATCGCTGTCTGGGCTGCGCTGTCAGAGGCTCGCTGGGCAGCAAAGGGCGTGCTCTTTCGAGTGCCCTTGAAACCCATGCCACCAGCTGAGCCAGCCGAGATGGCAGCGCCAGTGGTGTCCGTGATCGTAACGATGGTGTTGTTGAAGCTCGCCTTGATGTGAACAACGCCCTTGGAGACGTTCTTCTTGGGCTTGCGCTTTGTGCTCTTGGCCATGCCTGTTTACCTGGAAATGTGGGGCTGATCGGGGTGTCGTGGGTCCGACGCGGAAGTTCGCCGGATCCCGCGGGGCCTACTTCATGCCCTTCACTGACTTCTTGCCGGCGACGGTCTTCTTGGGACCCTTGCGGCCACGGGCGTTTGTACGTGTGCGCTGACCGCGAACGGGCAGGCCACGACGATGTCGGAGGCCTCGATAGCAGCCGATGTCGCGCAGACGCGCGATGGCCGACGCGGTACTCCGACGCAAGTCACCCTCGACCTCGTAGTTCTTCTCGAGGTGGTGGGCGAGCGTCGTGATCTGCTCCTCGGTCAGGTCCCGTGCCATCATCTGCGGGTCCAGCTTGAGGGCTTCACAAACCTCCAAGGCGCGTGTTCGTCCCACGCCAAAGATGTAGGTGAAGGCGATGAACAGACGCTTGTTGTTCGGGATGTCTACACCGACTACGCGCGGCATGCTCTCAGCTCCTTGATGTTCTGTTTCATGTTCTTCTCGGACCCGTGAGGAGGGTCAATCCGGGTGGCGGTCAGGTCACAGGTGCTACCGGGCCGCGTCATCTTGTTCTTGGGCTCTGTCTGAATCGAGAGCTACTTGCCCTGTCGTTGCTTGTGCCTGGGATCAGCGCTGCAAATCACACGCAACACACCACGTCGTCGTACGAGCTTGCAGCTCGAACACATGCGGCGAACGCTACTACGAACTTTCATCTTCTGCGTCTCCGTCGGTACTTCCGGTCTCCGCGAGAGATGATACGGCCCTTCGTAAGGTCGTAGGGCGACATCTCCACGGTGATCTTGTCTCCGGCCATGATCCGAATGTAGTGCATCCGCATCTTGCCGCTCACGTGAGCCAGGATTTCGTGTCCTGACTCCAGTCTGGCGCGAAAGCGAGCGTTCGGGAGTGCCTCCTCCACGATTGCTTCCACGACAATCGGTTCCTCCTTGGCCATCATGCCTGCCCTCCCCTCGATTGGGGGCTGAGCCCTCCGTCGAGCTGGCGGCGCAGGTCCTCAAAGACAGCGTCCGGTTTCTGATTCCCATCGATCGTCACGAGGGACCCCAGATCGCGGTAGTAATCCACCATCGGCTGAGTCTCGTCGTGATAGACGTCCAGGCGTTTCTTGACCACGTCGGGTTCGTCGTCGCTGCGGCGGTAGAGTTCACCCCCACAGCTATCGCAGACACCTTCCTTGGCGGGCGGCGCGAACTCCGAGTGTTGGATGTTGCTGCAGTCTCGGCAGAGCAATCTCCCGCAAGCACGACCGACGATCGCGTCGTCCGGCACTTCAAGCAGCAGGCTCGCCCAGGACTGGGCTCCAAGAGCAGCGGTCAGGGCCTGAGCCTGGGGAAGGGTTCGCGGGAAACCATCGAGTAGATAGCCACCCCCGCAGTCTGAAGCACCCACTCGGTCGAAGAGCATTTCGAGCACGAGCTCATCTGGCACCAGCTGCCCTGACTCAAGGAACCCCTTGGCTCGCTTGCCAAGGTCCGTGTCTTGCTTGATGTTGGAACGGAACAGGTCCCCGGTCGAGATATGAGGGATCCCACGGTCCGCCGCGAGGCGTACCGCCTGGGTCCCCTTCCCCGCCCCGGGAGGGCCGAGCAGGATCACGACCCTGCCCGCGTTGTTTCCAGCGTCCAAGCTCACGCGCGCTCCTTCTTGGTCCAGCCAGGGCCGGTCGAGGTCTGGGATTCGCGATCGTAGCTCTTCATGACCAGCTCAGACTGAAGTCGGTCAACCAGCTCGAGTGCGACGCCCACGACAATCAGCACCGAGGTGCCGCCCAGGAAGTACTGCAGGCTGAGCGGCAGTGCACTGCCCTTGGTGACAAAGGCAGGCAATACGGCGATCACGGCCAGGAACGCCGCTCCAGCAATCGTAATTCGTGTCAGGACGTTTGCGAGGTACTCGGAGGTCTTGGCTCCCGGACGAATGCCTGGGATGAAGGAACCGTGCTCCCGAAGATTGTCTGCAATCTCGTCTGGCTGGAACATCAGACGGTTCCAGAAGAAGCAGAAGCCAAACACCATCGCCACGTAGAGGGTCACGTAGACAAACCCGGTGTTGTCGTTGAAGATCCTCTCCATGCTGCTCCAACCGAGCCATGTAAAGATGAGTCCCGGAACGACGAATATCACGGAGGCGAAGATGATCGGCATGACACCGGCCATGTTCACCTTCAAGGGGAGATAGTGGCGCTGACCACCATAGACGCGACGTCCACGGGTGAGTCTGGCGTACTGGATCGGAACGCGACGCGCCCCCTTGTGAATGAAGACGACGAAGAAGACCGTGACGATCCAGATCGCCAGGATCTGAAGAATCATCTGGTAGAAGCTGTCGTCGGACGAGAGCGTGAGCAGGGCACTCGGCATCTCGGCAATGATTCCCGCCATGATGATCAGCGAGGCTCCATTGCCCACCCCGTGCTCGGTGATCAGTTCACCAATCCACATCACGATCAGTGCTCCAGCGAGCAGCGACATCACCACGATCAGCCCCAATGCCGTGAGGTTGTTCTTCATGCCATCGTCGATCATCTCGGGCCGCTGCATGAAGACGCCGGTGAAGACGAAGACCGCCTGCAGCACAGCGATCGGGACCACAGCCAATCGCGTCCACTGATTGATCTTCTTCTGACCGGCGGCACCTTCCTTCGCAACTGCCTCGATGGTCGGTGAGACCTTCCCCAGCATCGAGAAGATAATTGACGCTGAGATGTAGGGCATGATCCCCAGTCCGAAGACCGTGGTCTGGCCAATGGAACCTCCCGAGAAGGCGCTCAACATCCCGAACAGTGACCCCTGGGAAGCCTGGCTCTCAAGGAAGTCCGGACTCATGCCGGGGATGGGCACCTGGAAACCCAGGCGATAGCACAGCAATAGCAAGATGGTCGTGACCACCTTGTTTCGTGTTCCTTCGTTGCGGAAGAGATTGAGGAACGACTGCTCCACTAGTTAGCCGCTCCCGCTGTCTCGGCAGCCTGTTCCTTGCCTTTACTATCGAGGATCACAACCGTGCCTCCGGCGGCCTCGACCTTCTCCTTGGCGCTCTTGCTGAACTTCTGAGCTCGAACCGTGAGGCTCGTGGTCAGCTCCCCGTTGCCGAGAATCTTCAGCAAGGGAGTGTTCATGCTGGCAAGACCGGCCTTGATGATCACGTCGAGGTCAACGGTGCTTCCGGCTTCCAGGCCATTCAGTGCATCAACGTTGATGGTCGTGTAGTCCGTGCGGAAGCGGGCGTTGGTGAAGCCCCGCTTGGGCAAGCGGCGGTAGAGAGGCATCTGACCACCTTCAAAGCCCGGCTTGCGGCTATAGCCCGAGCGTGAGCCCTGACCCTTGTGGCCGCGGCCGCTGGTCTTACCCGAGCCGCTCCCCGTTCCGCGCCCCAAGCGGCGACGCTTCTGGTACTTCGTACCCTTGCTGCAGACGGTTTTGAGATCCATGGTCGATACGTTGTCGTTCTGTGTGCCCTTGGCTGTGTACTGGTGCCCGTGGTGGCTTGCGCTAGAGTTCGACTCCGCGAAGCTCCTTGACCTGCTCACGGGTGCGAAGCTGAGACAGGGCGTCGAGGGTCGCCTTGACGAGGTTGATCGGGTTGGTCGATCCGTAGGACTTGGTCAGGATGTTCCGGATACCGGCCATCTCGCAGACAGCACGCACCGAAGAGCAGGCGATGATGCCCGTACCCGGGGAAGCGGGCATGATCAGCAGGCGGGATCCGCAGAAGCGCCCGATCACCTCGTGAGGAATCGTGCCCTCCTCGGTCACCGGCACGCGCTGGAGATGCTTGCGACCATCCTTGGCGGCCTTCTCGATCGCGGCAGGCACCTGGCGGGCCTTGCCGAAGCCATAACCAACCGTTCCTTCACGATTCCCAACTATTGAAAGCGCGGAGAATGAGAAGCGTCGGCCACCCTTGACCACGGCGGCGGAGCGATTGATGGTCACCAGGGTCTCGGTGAGCTCACCCATCCCTTCGACTTCCATCGTGTCCAGATATTCGATCTTGCGTTTCATCGACTGTTCTTCGTTGTGCGGTTGCTGATGGCGCGCCCCAGGCGACCTAGAACTTGAGGCCGCCCTCGCGTGCGGCATCGGCGAAGGCCTTGACCCGTCCGTGGTACTTGGAAGAGCCACGGTCGAAGGCAACTGCCTCGACGCCGGCCTCCTTGGCACGACTGGCGAGTTCCTTGCCCAAGATGGTGGCCTGCTCAGTCTTGGTCTTGCCGCTGAGTTGATCGGCAATCGCCTTGGCGGTGCTCGAGATCGAGGCCAGAGTGTGGCCATTCACATCGTCGATCACCTGGGCAGTGAGGTGCTTGGAAGTGCGATTCACCGAGAGACGCGGCAACGTCGTGGTCTTACGCAACCGCCGGCGCACGTGTCGACGGCGACGGAGGCGGGTGTTGTTCTTGTGGAGGATGGCTCTCATTGGATTTCTGTTCTCTGGCTGCTGAAAGCCTGCCCTTAGCTACCGAACGACTTGCCGGCCTTGCGACGGACGTACTCGCCCACGTAACGGATGCCCTTGCCCTTGTAGGGTTCCGGCGGTCGAACCTTGCGGATCACGGCTGCGATGTGGCCAACGGCCTGACGGTCAGCCCCCTTGATCACGATCGAGGTGGGTCGAGGGGTCTCGACCGTCACTCCCTCAGGCATTTGAATGTCCACGGGATGACAGAAACCAATGTTCAGCTGGAGCTTGTTCGGCCCCTGGGCCGAGGCGTTCCAGCCGACACCGATGATGTCGAGCTTCTTTTCCCAGCCCTTGGTGACCCCGAGGACCATGTTGTTGAGTAGAGCTCGAGTCATGCCATGGAAGGCACGAGCCTGGCGAGCGCTCCCGGTTCCGGTCACCTCAACGATGGCGTTTGCACCCTCGACGTCGACCTTGACCTCGGGACGCAACGGCAACTTGAGAGTGCCGCCGGGGCCCTTGACGGTCACCTCGCTGTTGGCCGCCACAGCGACGGTCACACCACTGGGAACAGGAATAGGTTGTTTTCCAATGCGGGACATGGCTCAGCAGACCTTGCAGAGGATTTCACCGCCGACGTTCTCACGTCTGGCGGCGCGGTCGGAGATCACTCCCTTCGGGGTGGTGAGCACATAGATGCCCAGCCCACGGAGCACGTGAGGCAAGTCGGAGGCACCGCAATAGGCGCGGCAGCCGGGCTTGCTGACTCGATCCAGAGTTCGGATCACCATCTCTCCGTCGGGGCCATACTTGAGCCAAACGTGCAGCTCGCTGCACGGCTTGGACTCCACGACCTCGTACTTGGAGATGAATCCTTCCGTCAGGAGAACCTCCGCGATTCCCACCTTGATCTTCGAGGCGGGCATCACGACGGTCTGCTTGCGGATGCTGTTGGCGTTGCGGATGCGCGTGAGCATGTCCGCGATGGGGTCGGTCATCATTGTTCTATTCCTCCCCTACCAAGATGCCTTACGCATGCCGGGAATCTCACCAACGAGCGCACGCTCGCGCAGGCAGATCCGGCAGATCTGGAACTTACGGTAGACGGCGCGGGGTCGGCCGCACATTTGACAACGGGTATAGCCGCGAACCTTGAATTTCGGCTTCCGCTGTGACTTGACGATGAGTGATGTCTTGGCCATTTGGTCGATCTACTCTTTGTTCTTGTCCTCGAAGGGCATTCCGAGCGCTTTCAGGAGCGCGTATCCCTGCTCGTCGTTGGGAGCTGACGTCACGAAGGTGACGTCCATGCCCTGTTGAAACTCGACTCGGTCGAACACGATCTCCGGGAAGATCGTCTGTTCCGAGATGCCGAGGGTGTAATTGCCGCGTCCATCGAGCTTGCTCTTGACGCCGCGGAAGTCGCGAATACGGGGGAGGGCGACCATCATCAAGCGGTCTGCAAACTCCCACATACGATCGCGCCGAAGGGTCACAGCGCAGGCGATCGGCATGCCTTCACGCAGCTTGAAGCCCGCGATCGCTCGCCGAGAGAGCCTGACTGTTGGCTTCTGACCAGTGACGGTTGCCATATCTCGAGCTGCAGTCTCAACCTTTGACTTGTTCTCGACTGCGCCCTTGACCCCCATGTTGACAACGATCTTCAAGAGGCGAGGAATCGCCATCTCGTTCTCGATACCAAACTGGTCCTTGATTTCGGCCCTGATCTCTTCTCGATACTTCGTGAAGAGACGCGGGACCACTTTTTCAGTTGCTGTTCCTGAAGCTGTCATGACTCAGCTCTCCTTTGCTACACGGCGCCGAACACCCTTACCCGAGGAAGGGTCAAGGTGCATTACGTTGCTCGCGTGAATCGAGGCCTCGACCTGGACGCGCTCCCCTTGCGGGCTCTGCTGCGTGGGCTTGCGGTGCTTCCAGCGCAGGTTGACCCCTTCGATAACGACGCGGTTCTTCTGGGGCATCGCCAGCGTAACCTCGCCAGTCTTACCCTTGTCATTGCCTGCGATGACAATCACCTGATCACCTTTACGGATGTGCATCAGACGACCTCCTGAGCGAGGGATACGATCTTCATGAAGCTCTTCTCGCGGAGCTCACGGGCCACCGCACCGAAGATACGGGTGCCACGGGGATTGCCCTCGGGATCGACCAGAACGAGCGCGTTCTGATCGAAGCGCACGTAGGAGCCGTCCGAGCGACGGGTGTTCTTCTTGACTCGAACGATGACACCCTTGACCACGGTCCCTGTCTTCACCTCTGAACCGGGTATCGCCTTCTTTACCGAGCAGACGATGGTATCTCCCAGGCTGGCGTAGGTTCGATGGGAGCCACCGAGGACCTTGATGCACTGGACTCGCTTGGCGCCGGTGTTGTCGGCGACGTCCAGAAATGTCTGCATCTGAATCACAGGTCACCTCCATCTTCGATGGCATTCGCGAGGACCTGGATCATTCGCCAGCGCTTGTTCTTGCTGAGCGGGCGACACTCGACGATCTCCACGGTGTCCCCCACGCCGGCCTTGTTCTCTTCGTCGTGAGCAAGGTACTTCTCGTGGCGACGGATGTACTTCTTGTACTTGGAGTGCTTGTACAAGCGCTCGACGCGCACACCGATGGTCTTATCCATCGAGGTACTCGTAACGACCCCCTGCATGGTACGGCGCCTTCCGCGGCTCTTGTTCGTTGTGGATTCCATGGCTCTAGCGGCTCTCCTGGCCGCGGATCTCCGTGGCGCGTTCGTGCAGGACAGTGTTGACTCTGGCGATGCCGCGTCGGAGGACTCGAATCTGCGCGGAGTTAGCGAGGGCTTCCGTGCTGGCCTTGAGGCGCAGCCCGAAGAGCTCCTTCTTCATCTCCTTGAGGTCGAAGTCCAACTCGTCGTCGGTCTTGCTACGGATTTCTTCGATCTTCATCGTTTGCTTGACTTGTATCCAAAGACCCCGCGCGGTCAGCTCGTGGGAACTCGGCGGACCATCTTGACCTTGATTGGAAGCTTGTGAGCGACCCTCTTGAAGGCGAGCTTGGCTACCTCCTCGGTGACCCCACCCAACTCGAACAGGATCGTCCCCGGCTTGATCGAGGCCGCCCAGAACTCCACATCGCCCTTACCCTTGCCCATCCGAGTCTCGGCAGGCTTGGAGGAGATCGGCTTGTGAGGGAAAGCCCGGATCCAGATCTTGGCTGCACCATCGGTGGCCCGGTTTGCGGCCACACGACCAGCCTCGATGTGGCGGCCGTTGATCCATCCGTAGTCCAGGGACATGAGGCCGTACTCACCGAAGTTGACTCGGTTACCACGGGTCGCCATCCCCTTCATCTTGCCCCGCATTTGCTTGCGGTGCTTGACTCGTTTCGGCATCAAGGCCATTAGCGTCCACCCCCATCACGGCCACGGCCGCGTCCACCTTCGCGTCGACCACCGCGGCCACCCTGTCGGGGCCCGCCGTCGGCGCGTGCCGTCATGCTCTGTCCCTGGCGGAAGTCGATCGTCGTTCCACGATCGATGTCGCCCTTGTAGATCCAGACCTTCACGCCAATGATGCCGTAGGTCGTCTTGGCACTTGCAGTGCCGTAGTCGATGTGCGCCTGCAGGGTCGAGAGAGGCACGCGGCCCTCACGCTCCTTCGTGGTCCGAGCCATCTCGGCGCCACCCAGGCGACCGCTGACCTCAACCTTCACGCCCTTGGCCCCTGACTGCATGGTCGTCTGAATCGCACGCTTGATGGCGCGACGGAAGGCCATGCGCTTCTCGAGGGCCTCGGCAATCACCTCAGCCACCAGCTTTGACTCCAGCTCGGGGCGCTTGACCTCGTGAAGGACCAGGTGGCAGACCTTGCCGGAGATGTCCTGAAGCTCCTTCTTGAGGGCCTCGACTCGAATACCCTTGCGACCGACAAGAACGCCGGGACGCGCGGAGTAGATGATCACCTTGATCGCCTCGCCACTGCGCTCGATCTCGACGCGGGGGATGCCCGCAGAGCCGAACTCCTTGGCGATGTGCTCACGGATCTTCTTGTCCTGCAGCAGCATGGCGCCGAAGTTCTTCTTGTTGGCGTACCAGCGCGAGCGCCAGGGCTCGATCGTTCCGAGCCTGTACCCGGTGGGGTGTACTTTCTGACCCATCGGTTCTAGGCCTCCTCTGTGTTGGTGATCTCACGGACCTTGACGGTCAAGTGACTGGTCTTCTTGGCGAATGGCATGGCCCTTCCCTGGGGACCCGGGCGGAAGCGCAGGCGGTTATTGAGCATGGGGCCGTCGTCTGCGCGGCAGTCCGAGATGTAGAGGCGGTTGAGGTTGATGGCCTCGTCCTGACTGGCGTTGGCCATCGCGGAGCGCAGCACCTTCAAGTAGAAGGCAGCGGCTCGCTTGGGCGAAAACTCCAGGACCTCGAGCGCCTCGTTGGCGGAACGGCCACGGATCATGTCCGCAACCAGTCGCGCCTTGCGCTGGGTGATCCGCGCGTAGCGGTGTTTGGCCGTGTACTCGGCCGTGGCTTGTTCTGTGGATGCCATCGTCTAGCGAGCCTTGAGGCCCTCCTTCTTGTTCGTGTGTCCACGGAAGCTGCGGGTTGCCGCGAACTCACCTAGCTTGTGCCCGACCATGTCCTCAGTGACGATCACCCTCACGTGCTTACGGCCGTCGTGGACCATGAACGTGAAGCCGATGAATGAGGGCGGGATCGTGCAGGAACGCGCCCAGGTCGTGATGGGAGTTCGCTTGTCCCCGGACTCCTCAGCCTTCTCCACCTTTCGGGCGAGCTTGAGGTCGATGTAGGGACCCTTCTT
Organism: Planctomycetota bacterium; assembly: GCA_014237855.1. Taxonomy (GTDB): domain Bacteria; phylum Planctomycetota; class UBA1135; order UBA1135; genus JABACD01. Next base: position 92,781 of record JABACD010000018.1, read on the forward strand.
GATACTACGTGACATCTAGGCTCCTCTACTTCTTCTTGCGACGACGGATGATGAACTTGTTCGACGGGTTGGTCCGCGAACGGGTGCGACCGCCTTTCGAAAGGACGGCGGTGGGGCCACAGGGGTGACGACCACCAGCCGTGCGTCCTTCACCTCCACCCATCGGGTGGTCGACCGGGTTCATGGCGGTTCCGCGAACCTTGGGACGACGTCCCATGTGGCGGCGACGCCCTGCCTTACCCAGCTTGACGTTCTGGTGGTCGGTGTTGCCAATCCGACCGATGGTTGCCATGCACTTGATGTGGATGCGGCGCAGCTCGCCAGAGGGAAGCAGCACGACAGCGTAGTTTCCCTCGCGAGCCATCAGCTGAGCATAGCTACCGGCGGTGCGGCAGATCTGACCACCACGACCAGCGGTCAGCTCCACGTTGTGGATCTGAAGGCCAATCGGAATGTCCGCCAGGGCCATCGCGTTTCCGGTGTTCGGCTCCGCGTTGGGGCCTGACATGAGTGTGTCCCCCACCGACAGGCCGAGGGGCGCGATGATGTAGGCCTTCTCACCGTCTGCATAGTGCAGGAGGGCGATGTTTGCCGAGCGGTTGGGATCGTACTCGATCGTCGCCACGCGGGCCGGCACGTCAAGCTTGCGACGCTTGAAGTCGATCACGCGATAGCGACGCTTGTGCCCGCCACCCCGCCGACGGCAGGTGATACGACCGTGGTTGTTACGACCGCCGGTCTTCTTGAGCGGACGGAGCAGGCTCTTCTCGGGCTTGACCTTCGAGAGCTCGGAGAAATCCAGCACGCTGCCGTGACGGCGGCCAGCGGATGTCGGCTTGTACTTCTTGATACCCATCGTGCTAGATCATCTCGATGTTGTAGCCATCGGCGAGGGTGACCATGGCCTTCTTCCAGGCCGCGGTTCGCCCGGCGCGCCAGCCGCGCCTGCGTGACTTACCATTCACTCGCAGGGTGTTGACCCCACGAACCTTTACCTCGAACAAGGTCTCGACCGCCTGGCGGATCTCGATCTTGTTGGCGTCGACGGGCACTCGGAAGGTGTAGGAGTTCCGGTCGATGCTGTCGTTGGTAGCCTTCTCAGTGATCACAGGTTTCTTGATCACCTGGTACATACGGTCGATGTTACCCATGTCTTCGAACTCCCCTAGGCCTCCGAGGCCGTGGCGTTGAGGCCCACTCGCTCTGCGAGTTTCTCGAGCACTCCCGTCTCAGCGATCACCAGACCGCCAGCGACCACGTCAAAGGCGCACAGCTCGTCGGCTGTTCGAACCTTGACGCCGGGGAAGTTGCGAAATGACTTGTACACATTGGCGTTGCGCTCCTTGAGGACCAGCAACGCGCGCCGCGGCGAACCGAGGTCTGCCAGGACCTTGCGGGCCGACTTGGAAGAGGGGGCTGAAAATCCGCCCAGCTCGGCCACGACAACCTCTCCGTCCTGAAGCTTGCCAGCGAGGGCTGTGCGGGTAGCGACCCGACGCGCCTTGGCAGGCATGTGATAGGAGTAATCCTTGGGCTTCGGGCCGTGAACCGTTCCACCGCCGCGCCAGATGGGTGACTTGACGCTACCAGCGCGAGCACGACCGGTGTGCTTCTGCTTGTAGGGCTTCTTGCCGGTGCCCTTGATCTGTGAGCGCCCCTTGGTGGAGGCGTTGCCCTGACGCTGGTTGGCCTGGTGCATGACCACAGCGTCCTTGAGGGTACGGTACAGCACCTTGTCTCCGAAGGAGGTCGTCTTGACCTCGACCTCGCCGACGCTGCCCGCCTTGTAGCTCTTGACTTGCATGGTGTAGGTCCGATGCGCCTAGCGCTTCTTGGGGGTCTTGGTGCCTGTCTTCGCCGTCTGAACCTGGACGAAGCCGTTGTTTGCGCCGGGGACCGCCCCCTTGATGAAGATCAGGTTGCGCTCCTTATCGACGTGCATCACGCGCAGGTTCTTGGTGGTCTGACGCTTGTCCCCGTAGTGGCCGGACATGCGCTTGCCCTTGAAGACCCTCGAGGGGTAGGCCGAGCAGCCGATCGAACCAGGACTACGGTAGTTCATCGAGCCGTGAGTCTTGGGCCCACGAGCGAAGCCGTGTCGCTTGATGGTGCCCGCGAATCCGCGCCCCTTTGTGGTTCCGATGACGTCGACCAGCTGGCCGACCTCGAAGGCATCCACGACTCGCTGGTCCCCTACCGCGACCTCGGTCGGAGTAGGCAGCCGCTCCTCCCGGAGGAAGCGCTTGGGAGCGATGTCCACCTTCTTGAAGTGCCCGCGGCGAGGCTTGGACGTGCGCGACTCGCGAACGTCCTCGAAACCCCACTGGACAGCGTCATAGCCATCGTTTTCCTGCGTGCGAATCTGAGTCGCCACGCACGGCCCGGCCTCGACCACGGTCACACCCGTTGCCGTACCGTCCTCAGCGAACAGCTGAGTCATGCCTCGTTTGCGCCCTAGGATCAGCGTCATGATTCCTGCGAGAGTTGAAGAATGCGAACCGGTTCGACTGGAAGGAGCTCTTCGAGCCCCCAACGCCCAGCCACGCGGTGGTCAGTAAAATGCGATACCTGCACACGGTGCACAGGCCAGTCGATCGAAGACACACACCAACGCGTGGAGCGGTCTCTTCGATGTCGTGCTTTGGTTGTTAGGTTTCGCTTGCGGGCCGCGAACTCCTGGAGCTCGTGACCGATCCCACGCTGCCACCAGCACCACAGGGGGTGCACGGACAGCGCTCTAGGCTAGGCCTTGATTCGGATGTCCACGCCAGCGGGCATGTTCAGGCTGGAGAGTGAGTCCACCGTCTGAGGGGTGGAATCGGAGATGAAGATCAGGCGGGTGTGGGTCCGAATCTCGAACTGTTCCCGTGACTTCTTGTCGATGAAGGGTGAACGCAGAACCGTGTACCGCTCGATGCGGGTCGGTAGCGGGATGGGTCCAGCAACACGAGCGCCCGTACGCTTCGCCGTCTCGACAATGTCGACACACGACTGGTCGAGGGCCTCGTGATCGTAGGCTTCCATCCGGATCTGAATCTTGTCCTTCATCTGCAGCGGTCAGTTTCCACAGGACGGCCCAACCGGCAAAACCAAGCCGAGAGCGCACGTCCCCCTGGAGACAGTAAAAAATGGGGGTCTACCCAGGGAGAGGGACGGTCTGGAAGGCATTCCAGGCGCCATCTCCCCCAGAGGGCCGAGCAAAATACCCGTTGACCCACTTGGCGTCAACCATCCCCATAGAAAGCTGCACAGGAGTCCGAATATTTCTTCTGGACCAGCCTGGGGCCCTCCCCCAGGTGACCCCCAGCCCCCCTAGTGCCAGACCAGCCCCCGAGCCTCCAGATCCGCCTCAAGAACGGCTCGAAAGCCGCTCGGAGTCATCGAGAAGCTCGCTCGGCCCTGCGAGAGGGAGCGGACCGCGGTGGAGTAGCCAAACATCGCAATCAGGGGTACGGCCCCCTGGATGGACCTCAGATCCCCATCGGCCTCGACATCGGTGAGCTCTGCCCGCCGCGAGTTCAGGTCGGCGATGATGCCACTGGAGTACTCCGCCGGCGTCTGGATCTCGAATCGCATCAGGGGCTCCTCGAGCTCAACCCCCTCGGGTGGCATGGCCTGGCGGAGCGCAGCAACTCCCGCCTGGACATAGGCCACCTCACTCTCACGCCCCTCTCTGGTCGCTGTGCTGAGCACGCGAATCGCCGCCCCTGACAACGGAAAGCCGAACCGAGGCCCGACCTGAGCCTCCTGGCTGAGAGCCTCCGCGAGTGCCAGACGCAGGCTCGGATCCTCGGAACAGCCCGGGGCAAACTCGACCTCGGGCCGGGACTGATCCACAACCGGCACCACCTCGATCTTCACGCGGGCAAAGGCGTCCTTGCCTGCGATGGCCCGTTCCACCTCGGCCTCACCCTCGCCCCCACTGACCACGGCCTCGCGATAGGCAACTCGCGGCTGCCCCACCCTCAGGTGTAGCTTGAACTCGTTCTCAAGGCGGTGCTCGAGAACCTCGAGGTGAAGCTCGCCCATGCCTCCCACGGTCCATTGTCCGCTCTCCTCCTCATGCACCCGGAAGGTCGGGTCCTCGTGGGCAAGCCAATCCAGCGCTCCGCGCAGCTTCTCTCGGTCCGCACCGCTCTCCGGCTCGATCACCCGCTGGATCACGGGGTCCGGGTAGGAGAGCGACTCCAGGGCGATCGGCATTCCCTCGCTGCAGAGCGTGTCCCCGGTTCCCGTGGACTTGAGCCCGGTGAAGCCGACGATGTCCCCGGCCAGGGCCTCGTCCAGATTCTGCTTGGCATCGGCATGGATCCTGAGCACCCGCGCAATCCGCTCTCGACTCCGCGTGCGGGGATTGAAGACGGACATTCCCTTGGTGAAGGTCCCCGAGTAAATGCGCGCAAAGGTCAGATCCCCGTGGGGACCGGCATGCAGCTTGAAGGCCAGCGCACAGGGAGGGCCGTCTGGATCGGGAGGCAGCTCAACCTCCGAGTCGTCCTTCAACTTCTGCCCCACGGCCACGGCAACATCCAGAGGGGATGGCAGGTAGTCGACCACCGCGTCCAGCAGCGGGCGCACACCGATGTCCCTCAGGGCAGCCCCGCACAGGACCGGCACCAGCCGACGCGCCAGAACAGCGCGACGCAGCGCAGCACGGACTTGCTCCGGAGCAGGATCGCGCTCCTCCAGCACGCACTCGAGAATGACCTCATCATCATCGGCCAGGGCATCGAGTAGCTCCGAACGCAGGACACCGCGCTCGTCCTTGGCCTCAGCGGGAACCTCGACCTCGACAAGGTCACGGCCTAGCTTCGCCGCTGGAAAGCTCCAGGCGCGCTCCTCGACCAGGTCGACGATGCACTGCAAGCCCTCGGCATCGAAGACCGGCATCTGGATCGGAATACCCCTTGCACCGAGCCTTGTCCGGAGCGTCTCGGTGGCTGCCAGGAAGTCCGTGCCGGCCCGGTCGCACTTGTTGACGAATCCGATCGCTGGAACACCATGGCGCTCCATCTGCCTCCAGACCGTCTCTGATTGAGCCTGGACCCCGACCACCGCATCCAGCACGAGGACGGCCCCATCCAGGACTCGCATGCAGCGCTCCACCTCGATGGTGAAGTCAACATGCCCCGGCGTGTCGATCAGGTTCAGCTCAGACCCCTTCCAGGGAATCCGAGTTGCGGCCGAGGTGATGGTGATCCCGCGCTCACGCTCCTCCGCCATCCAGTCGAGCACCGCCGTCCCTTCATCCACTGCGCCCACACGCCTTTCGACCCCCGTGTGGAACAGCATCCGCTCGGAAACTGTCGTCTTGCCGGCATCGATATGGGCGGCGACGCCAAAATTTCGGATCCGGCTGAGGTCGCTCACGCCTCCATTGGACACAACTGGGCTGCTCAGACGTAGCCTCGAGGCTCGGCTCCGTCCGAGTTTTTTTCAGGAGGACCGAGCGCTCTCCAGCCGGGGATTGAGCCGCAGGAACTCCTCCTTCCAGCGGTAGCCCTCGAGTAGCTGCGGACAGGGCCCCCAGAGCTCCCAGGCAGCCGCATACAGGGCCTCGACCGAGGCCAGACCGGTGCTCGGGTCCTGAAAGGTGACGCTCTTTCGCGGATAGGCTGTCGAGAGCTCAGGCAGGCGCCGGCGCAGGGGCTCCCCATCCACGGTCTGCAGCAGGCTAGGCACTCGCCGCCAGGCGCAGTCGATGAGGAAGAGGCTTCGCCCAGCATCCCGAGGCTCGAAGGCCTCGCCCTCCGGATCCAGGAGGATCCGTCCACTGGCGTCGATGCGGCGATCCGGGTGATAGTTCACGAACTCCAGCCCCGCCATCCCCCTCAAGGGCGTCAGGGAGCACTTCTTCACCGACTCTCGCGGATCGCGCAGGATCAGGATGTCCAGGTCCATTCGCTCTGCTAGCAGTGGTTGAATCGTAGAAACAAGAGCAGCCGGCACGGGGCCGGCTGCTTGATTGCATGGGCGCGTTGGCGGCCAGGCTCAGGCGTAGTGAGCGTAGGCGCGGTTCGCGTCGGCCATCTTGTGGATGTTCTCCTTCCACTGCACGGATGCGCCCGTGCCGTTGTAGGCATCGATGATCTCGCTCGCGAGACGTTCGGCCATCGGCTTGCCCTTCTTCTTGCGAGAGTTCTCGACGATCCAGCGGATCGCAAGGCTCTGCTGCCGGTTCCGCTTGACCTCGCGCGGAACCTGGTAGTTGGCGCCACCCACTCGCTTGGAGCGGACCTCGACCATCGGGCGGACGTTCTCAAGAGCCTTGGTGAAGATCTCCAGCTCGTCGTCGCAGTCGGCGATTGCCTTGTTCGCGATCCCGAGGGCGTCGTAGAAGATTGCTTGCGCGGTGCTCTTCTTGCCGTGAAGCATCAACTTGTTGATGAACTTGGACACGAGCATCGATCCCAGCTTGGGATCGGGCTTCACGTACACGGCTGTTGACTTGTAGTTCCGGGGCATTCTGATTCAGCTTCGTTCGGGTCCGTCAGCTCGTGAGTCGGACTCTTGGATTCGACGGGTGAGGCTTACTTCTTGGGACGCTTGGTTCCGTACTTGGAACGACCCTGGCCACGATCATCGACACCCGAGGTGTCGAGGGTCCCGCGCAGGATGTGATATCGAACGCCGGGGAGGTCGCGGACACGACCACCGCGCACCAGCACCACCGAGTGCTCCTGGAGGTTGTGCCCCTCGCCGGGGATGTAGGCTGTGATCTCCTTACCGTTGGAGAGGCGCACTCGCGCAATCTTACGCAGCGCCGAGTTCGGCTTCTTCGGCGTCTGGGTCTTTACCTGAAGGCAGACCCCGCGCTTCTGCGGGCAAGAGTCGAGAACGGGCGACTTCGACCGTTTCTTGAGCGGCTTGCGGCCCTTGCGAATGAGCTGGTTAATCGTCGGCATGAAAGGAGTTCGTGGGCCCCAACCGGGGGCTGCGCTTTTGAGGAGGCTCCTCCTCAGTGGAGGGCCGAATATTCTAGGTCCAGGCCTTGTCTGGTCAACCCTCGGATGACTTCTCGTTGTCACCACCGTCGGATTCCATCGACTCGGGGGCCAGATCAGCCCCAGCAGTCGGCAGAACCTCGGGCGCTGGCTCCAGGGCCGGCTCCGGGGCTGGCTCGGAGACTGGCTCTGGAGCCATTTCCGGGGCCACTTGGGGCGTGGAGTCCCCTTCCAGGGGTGCCAGGGCGATGGCTTCATTCGACGCCGCCAGGGCGCCTGCACCATCAGAACCGGTTGCCGAAAGGGCATTGGCGACATCTCCACCGGTGATTCCGCCGAAGAGCTCGTCGAGTTCTGAGTCCACGGCCGCCTGGAAGCCAGACCCGGTGCTGATCTCACCGAAGTCGATGTTCTTCTTCACGCGAGTGCGGTAGTGGTCCCGGAACCCGGTCCCGGTGGGCACCATGTGTCCGAGGATGACGTTCTCCTTGAGACCGACCAGGAAGTCCCGGCGGCTCGCAATCGCGGCCTCCGTGAGCACCTTGGTCGTCTCCTGGAAACTGGCAGCGGAGATGAAGGAGTCCGAGGAGAGCGAGGCCTTGGTGATGCCCAGGAGCAAGGTCTGCCCCGTGGCAGGCTTCTTACGCTCTCTTCGCAGCGCATCATTGGAGCGACGGAAGCGGAACTTCTCGACGATCGCGCCCGGGAGGAAGTCAGAGTCGCCCGAGTCCTTCACCTCGACCTTGCGCACCATCTGGGCAAGGATTGTCTCGATGTGCTTGTCGTCGATTCCCACACCCTGCGAACGATAGACGCTCTGGACTTCGTTCATCAGGTAGCGGAGGAGCTCCTCTTCACCACGAATCCGAAGGATGTCCTGCGGGTGCAAGGGGCCGTCCACCAGGGGCTCACCGGCGCGAACCTCGTCGCCCTTGTGGACGCGCAGGTGCTTGCCCTGCGGTACCGCGTGCTCGTGCTCCTGGATGACTTCACCACCCTCGCCGAGAGCGCGGACGATGATCGTCCGCTTTCCGCGCTTCTTCTCACCAAGCTCGACGATGCCGTCGATCTCACTGATGACTGCCGGGTTCTTCGGCTGGCGTGCCTCGAAGAGCTCGGTAACCCGCGGGAGTCCACCAGTGATGTCCTGGGTTCCAGCCGCTTCACGGGCTGTCTTCGCGATGACATCACCAGCATCGACCTTCAGACCGTTCTCGATCTCAATGTAGGCCCGCTCGGGGATCGGATAGAGAGCCAGCGGCTCACCATTCTTGTCCTCGATGATCAACTGCGGGTGCAGGTCTCCCTTGTGCTCGGTCACCTGCGCCCGAGTCGAGCCGTGCCGCGCGTCCTTCTCGAGCCGCAGGGTCTTGCCCTCGAGCAAGTCCTCGTAGCGCACGATTCCTCCGCACTCGGCCAGGATCGGCACGTTGTGCGGGTCCCAGGTACAGAGCACCTCACCAGCCTTGATCTCCGCCTTGTCGGCGTACTTGACCTCGGATCCAACCGGAATCGCATAGCGGTCAATCTCACGACCGCGCTCATCCAGCAGCTGGACCTCTCCGTTTCGTGAAAGGGTCACCATGGCACCCTCACTGTTCTTCACGACCTTGAGGTTGACGCTGTAGGAGACGACTCCGTCACGCTTGACGCGGCGCTCGGACTCCTCAACCGAGCGACTTGCCGTACCACCAATGTGGAACGTCCGCATCGTCAGCTGTGTGCCGGGTTCACCGATCGACTGGGCAGCAATGATCCCCACCGCGAGCCCTCGCTCGGCCGTAGTTCCCCGGGAAAGGTCCATTCCGTAGCAGCGCATGCAGCAGCCCAGGGGTGCCTCGCAGGTGAGCGGACTACGTACCCAGATCTTCTCGTGGCCGAGCCCCTCGATACGCGCTGCAATCTCCTCGGTGATCAGCTCGTCCTTACGGACGATGATCTCGTCATTGACCACATCGACAATCGTGTCCCTTGCCACGCGGCCGGTGATGGCCTGCGCCAGTGACACGGCGACCTTGTCTCCCTTGTAGACGACGGCCTTGATGACCCCGTTGGGAGTCCCGCAGTCCTCGATCGTGATCACCACGTTCTGGGCGACGTCCGTGAGCTTCCGGGTCAGGTATCCAGCGTCCGCGGTCTTGAGCGCCGTGTCGGCAAGGCCCTTTCGGGCCCCGTGAGTGGACGAGAAGTACTCGAGCACCTTCAGCCCTTCGCGGAAGTTTGCCTTGATGGGTGTCTCGATGATCTTGCCAGAGGGCTTGGCCATCAGACCACGCATCCCGCCAAGCTGGCGCACCTGGTCCACAGAACCACGAGCGCCCGACGCGACCATGCAGTGGATCGGGTTGACGTAGCCGGAATCGGTGTCGAAGTCCTTCGCAAGGACCTCCATCAGGTCTTCACCGACCTCCTCACGTGCGTGCGTCCAGAAGTCGACGATCTTCAGGTAGCGCTCACCCTCGGTGATCACCCCCTTCATGAAGGCCTTCTCAACCTGGTCGATCTCGGCCTGCGTGGAGTCCAGGATCGCCTGCTTGCTGTCCGGAATTCGAATGTCACTCTTGCCGAAGGAGAGCCCCGCTCGGGTCGAAGACTTGAAGCCCAGGTCCTTCAGACGGTCGAGCAGCTGCAGGGTTGCATCACGCCCGAGCAATCGATGGCAATCTGAAATCAGATCGCTGATGCCACGCTTGGACAGCTCGTAGTTGTAGAACGGCATCCCTGGAGGAAGGATGTCGTTGAAGATCGCGCGGCCGATCGTGGTCTCGAGGAAGGCTCGCTTCTCGCTACCGTCGCTGCCGAGCTGTCCCTCAACCGGAATCCGGCCGTCATCCCCCACCTGAATCGGGCTGGCCTTTCCACCGAGCTTGACCAGTGTTCCCGGCTCCATGCGCACGCGAACCGTCAGGTGCGTGTGAGTCTCGCCGTGGCCATAGGCCAGGAACAGCTCATGGAGTGAAGAGAAGCTCTTCTTGGCAACTGCCAGATCCCCCATGGGCTGACGCGTCAGGTAGAAGATTCCCAGCACCATGTCCTGGGAAGGTGAAATGATCGGCGAACCGTTGGCCGGCGAGAACACGTTGTTGCTCGCGAGCATGAGGGTCGAGGCCTCGATCTGCGCCTCGTAGGAGAGCGGCAGGTGAACAGCCATCTGGTCCCCGTCGAAGTCCGCGTTGAAGCCACCACAAACGAGCGGGTGCAGGCGGATCGCGTTGCCCTCGATCAGAACGGGCTCGAAGGCCTGGATACCCATCCTGTGCAAGGTAGGCGCCCGGTTCAGAAGAACGGGGTGATCGCGGGTCACCTCTTCCAGAATATCCCACACATCCTCATCGCGACGTTCCAGCATGCGCTTGGCCGACTTGATGGTGTCTGCCAGGCCCAGCTCCTTGAGACGACGAATGATGAAGGGCTGGAAGAGCTCCAGGGCAATCGTCTTGGGCATACCGCACTGGTGGAGACGCAGCTCCGGACCAACGACGATGACCGAGCGAGCCGAGTAGTCCACACGCTTTCCGAGCAGGTTCTCGCGGAAGCGCCCCTGCTTGCCCTTGATCATGTCAGTCAGGGACTTGAGCGGGCGGTTCGATGATCCGAGCACCGGACGACGACAGCGGCCATTGTCGAACAGGGCGTCCACCGACTGCTGCAGCATCCGCTTCTCGTTGCGAATGATGACCTCAGGAGCATTGAGGTCCAGAAGCTTCTTGAGGCGGTTGTTTCGGTTGATCAGTCGCCGATACAGGTCGTTGAGGTCACTCGTGGCGAAGTTGCCCGAGTCCAGCAGCACCAGGGGCCGCAGATCCGGAGGAATGACCGGCACCACGTCGAGGACCATCCACTCGGGATCGTTCTCGGAGTCACGCAACATCTCAACAGTTCGCAGCCGCTTGATGATGTCCTTCTGGCGCTGCTTCGAACGCGTCGAAATCAGCTCCTCGCGAAGTTCGTCCGAGAGTTGCTGCAGGTCGAGACGACCCAGCATCTTGCGAACGGCATCGGCTCCCATGTCGGCGTCAAACTCCACGCCGTACTTGGCCCGCGACTGGCGGAACTCATCCTCGGTCAGAAGCTGATACTCCTCCAGCGGCGTATCTCCAGGGTCCACGACAATGTAGTCCTGGAAGTAGATCACACGCTCAAGGCTCGCGACCTTGACCCCAAGGAGGTTGCCCAGGCGAGAGGGCATTGCCTTGAAGAACCAGATGTGTGCAACCGGTGCGGCCAGGTTGATGTGGCCCATCCGCTTCCTACGCACGCGACTGTGCGTGACCATCACGCCGCACTTGTCGCATACGATTCCCTTGTGCTTGATGCCCTTGTACTTACCGCAAGCGCACTCCCAATCCCGCTCGGGACCGAAGATTCGCTCGCAGAAGAGGCCGTCGCGCTCGGGACGGTAGGTTCGGTAGTTGATCGTCTCCGGCTTCTTCACCTCACCGAAGGACCAAGATCGGATGTCCTCCGGCGAAGCCAGACAGATGGTGACGCTTCCGTAATCATTGACGCGGTTGTAGATCGCTTCAGCCATGGATACTCGTTCGGTGCGTTTGGCGGCTGTCGTGTCGCTGCGTTACCAGGAGCCGGCGGCCCCTAGAGCGTCGCCTTCTTGTGGAGCTGTAAGTTCAGTCCCAGGCCCTTGATCTCGTTGGTCAATACCTCGAATGAGACGGGCGTGCCCGGCTCGAGGATATTGAGCCCCTTGACCATTGACTCGTAGATCTTGGTCCGTCCGTCGACGTCGTCGGACTTGACCGTGAGCTGCTCCTGGAGAATGGCAGCAGCTCCGTAGGCTTCAAGCGCCCAGACCTCCATCTCCCCGAAGCGCTGGCCGCCGAAGCGTGCCTTTCCGCCGAGGGGCTGCTGGGTGATCAGGCTGTAGGGGCCCGTCGCGCGGGCGTGAACCTTCTCATCCACCAGGTGGTGGAGCTTGAGCATGTACATGATTCCAACGGTCACGTCTTGCTCGAAGCGCTGGCCAGTTCGGCCATCGAAGAGCTTGAACTTACCGGTGTTTGGCAATCCGGCCTCGACCAGGAGATCCTCGATCTCCTCCTCTCGAGCTCCGTCGAAGGCAGGCGTGTAGGCCCGCATCCCCAGAGTCCGCGCGGCGATGCCGAGGTGAGTCTCAAGAATCTGGCCGACGTTCATTCGACTGGGAACACCGAGCGGGTTCAGGACGATGTCCATCGGGGTCCCGTCGGGGAAGTAAGGCATATCCTCGATCGGGCAGATCTTGGAGATGACGCCCTTGTTTCCGTGACGGCCCGCCATCTTGTCACCAACCTTCAGGTTTCGCTTGGTGGCGACATAGACCTTGACCATCTCGAGAACACCCGTGGGCAGCTCATCACCGCGGCTGAGCCGGTTGACGACCTTGTTCTTCTCACTCTCCTTGTCGTCGATCTTGCTCTGGTACTCGTTGATGAGCAGCAGTGCCTCGTCGCGCTTGGCGTCATTCCCGCAGTTCTCCGCTGCGGAGACACAGAGGAGCCTCACCCGACGGAGTTCGTCGAAGGTCGAGGTGTCATCGATCGCGACCGGGGTTCCGGTCAGGTCGTCGAGCACCTCATGGCCCAGAGACTTCTGAACCACCTCGAGCATCCCTGCACTGTAGTGCCCCAGGGCCCGGATGAATTCCTTCTCGGCCTCGCGAATAACTGCCAGGGCCTTGGTCCGCTCAGCGTCCGTCAGATTGACGCGCCTGGAGAACTTCTGGGCGTCGATGACGACGCCTCGCGAGCCCGGAGGCATCGCCAGTGATGCGTTCTTGACGTCGACCCCGGCCTTGCCAAAGATCGCGTGCAGGAGCTTCTCCTCGGGGGTCAGCTCGCTCTTCGACTTGGGGACCACCTTTCCGACCAGGATGTCGCCCGCGGAGACAAAGGTGCCGACGCGGACAATCCCTGTGTCATCAAGGCTCGCCAGGGCCTTCTCCCCCACGTTGGGGATGTCACGAGTGAACTCTTCCTTGCCGAGCTTGGTCTCACGGATCTCAACCTCGTACTCCTCGATGTGGATCGAGGTGAAGACGTCCTCGCGCACCAGACGCTCGGAGACGAGGATCGCGTCCTCGAAGTTGAAGCCATCCCAGGTCATGAAAGCGACCAGGAGGTTCTTGCCAAGTGCCAGTTCACCATCCTTGGTCGAGGCTCCGTCCGCCAGCAGTTGGCCCGGAGTGACCTCATCGCCTTCATTGACGACTGGGCGATGGTTCTGGGTGGTGCGGTCATTGAGGCCACGGAACTTGGCCAGATCGTAGTCCTCACCGTCGACGATGATGGTGGTCGCATCGACGTAGTCCACCGTTCCCGCGGCGCGCGCGTAGATCGGCAGGTTGGAGTTCTTGGCAACAACCCGCTCCATACCCGTCCCCACCGTGGGGGGTTCGGGCACGAGCAGCGGAACGGCCTGACGCTGCATGTTCGAGCCCATCAAGGCGCGGTTGGCGTCGTCGTGCTCCAGGAAGGGAATGAGAGCGGCGGAAATACCGATGATCTGACTCGGGGAGACATCGACAAAGTCAATTTCTTCCGGCGGCACCTCGACATTGTCCCCATCCTTGCGGGCCAGCACCCGCTCCGAGGCCAGCGACATGTCATCGTTGATGGCCACGTCGGCAGGCGCCATCAGGAGGCCACCCTCCTCGTCAGCTCGCAGGTACACCACCTCATCCGTCAGCTTGCCCTTCTTGACTCTCCGATAGGGCGCAGTCAGGAAGCCGTACTCGTCGAGCTTGGCATAGAGGGCAAGGCTCGAGATGAGTCCAATGTTGGACCCCTCCGGCGTCTCGATCGGGCAGAGTCGACCGTAGTGAGACAGGTGCACGTCTCGCACATCGAAGCCAGCGCGCTTGCGGTTGAGGCCGCCAGGGCCGAGGGCCGAGAGACGGCGCTCGTGGGTCAGCTGACTGAGCGGGTTCGCCTGGTCGACCACCTGGCTGAGTTCACTCCGGCCGAAGAAGTAGTCGACCGCGCTGGAGAAGGTCTTCGAGTTGATCAGGGTCCGCGGGGACACCGTCTCCGGGCTCTCGAGGTTCATGCGCTCCTGGGCCGTTCGGCGCAGCTTCAGCAGCCCCTTGCGGAACTCCTCGCCGGCGAGCTCGGCGATCGTACGCACGCGTCGATTTCCGAGGTTGTCGATGTCGTCGATCTCACCCTCGCTGCCGCGCAGGCCCAGCAGGTACTTGACCGAGTTGATGATGTCCTCCGGCTGAAGGACCTGGGTGTTCTCCGGGATGTCCTGGTCGAACTTACGATTCAGGCGGAAGCGCCCCACCCGTCCAAGGCGGTAGCGCTGCTCGTCGAAGAACTTCTCGTGGAAGAGCTCGCGGGCCTTCTCCAGCTGTACCGGGTTGCCCGGGCGCAGTCTCGAATAGATCTTGAGCAGAGCCTCCTCATAGCTCTTGGTCGGGTCCTCGCGCATCGAGTTGACGATGAGCAGGTCCAGATCATCCACGTCTGCGGCAAGGATCTCGACCTCCGCCAGGCCGCTCGCGGCGATCTCCTGAGCCACGGACTCGGAGATGATGTCTCCCGAGGGCACCAGCACCTCGCCGGTCTTGAGGACCACCACGTCCCCCACGGCGATCTTGTCGGTGATCTGCTTGGCAAAGGCGTTCTCGGTCTTGCTGGGAGTCTTCTTGACCGTCTTGGTCTGATAGAACTCACGCAGGAGGTCCCGGTCAGTGCTGAGGCGCTCATCGAGCGCACGCAGCAACGTGATTGCCGAGAACTTGCCCGACTGATCGATTCGGACCGTCAGCAGCTCCTTCTTGGTGACGTTCAACTCGACCCAGGAGCCGCGCTCAGGAATGATCCAGCAGCTGTGCAGGCGCCTGGTATCCGAGGCGCTCGCCTGCTCATAGGAGAAGTCCACGCCAGGCGAGCGGTGAAGCTGGCTGACGATGACCCGCTCGGAGCCGTTCACGATGAACTCCCCGCCCCCGATCATGATCGGGATCTCACCCAGGTAGACCTCCTCCTCGATCGGCTCCGGCTTGATCAGCCGCAGGCGAACCTTGAGGGGGTAGCCATAGGTAAGGCGAAGTTTCCGACACTCATCGATCGTGTATCGAGGCCGCCCCAGCTCGTAGCCGACGTACTCGAGGCACATCGTCTTGTCGTACGAGTAAATTGGGAAGATCTCGGTGAGAAGCCTCTGAAGGCCAATCGTCTCACGATTGGCCTGGGGCACGTCCTTGGCGAGGAACTCGTTCCACGCCTCGGTCTGGATCTCAACGAGGTTGGGCAGCTCGACGATCGACGGGTAACGGCCGAAGGTCTTGACGGGAAGAATGGACTCAGTCATGAAAGCCTCTTACCAGCAGTGCCGGATCGCGAAGGCGTACGGATCCCGGCCAACAGGTACGGATAAGGGGTGGAGCAGAAGAAAACCCGCGACGCCTGGGGGATTGCACAAACCTGGCTCAAGGAGTCCACCCAGTGCAGGAAGCACTGTGAAGGGACCAGATCCGGGGATGTACACAGCCTGGGGGGGGTGCGCGACTCCCATCCCAGGCACTTGAGACCAACGCCCAATGTAGCGGCAGCCCTCTATGAATCCAACTCCCCTAAGCAAACTTCGGGCCACAAAGGGCCAGAACACGCTGGGAAATCAATCCAGGGCCGCTACAGCAGGAAAAATTGACCCCTTGGGAAGCCCCAGGGCCAAGCGGGCACACGAAAGGCCCCAGAGAGGTCGAAGACTCGCCCCCCGGGACTCGGTGTACCTTGAAGATGACTTCAGCAAGGGTGTCCACGGGGCCGCCAGCCGCTTGGCCGACGTACCTCGCGGGGTAGAGGTCACTTGATCTCGATCGAGGCGCCTGCGCCCTCGAGCTGACCCTTGATCTCCTCGGCCTCCTCCTTGGAGCAACCCTCCTTGACAGGGCCGGGAGCGCCGTCAACGACGGCCTTCGCCTCTTTCAGGCCCAGACCAGTGATGGCGCGGACTTCCTTGATGACCTGGATCTTCTTCTCGCCAGCACCGGTGAGGATGACGTCGAAGGAGGTCTTCTCCTCCTCGGCGGCAGCTCCACCACCGCCACCGGCAGCGGCGACCGCGACGGGAGCTGCAGCGCTGACGCCCCACTTGTCCTCGAGGTACTTGACCAGCTTGGAAGCTTCGAGAAGGGTGAGGCCGTCCAGTTGATCGGCGATGGTTTGAAGCTCGGGAGCGAGCTCGACGGTTGCCTCTTCAGACATGGGATTGGCTCCTACGGGAGGAATCGAAAACGAATCGGTTGAGAATAATTTGGACTGGTTCAAGCGGGAGCACCGGTGCCCAACGAGTTGAGCACCGAGGCAGACATGATCCTGAGAGGATCAGTCTTCGCCCTCGCCTTGATCGACACGGGCCTGTACCACGCGGGCCAAGCCTCCAGGGACAGCGGCCATACTGGCCACGAGCCCGCGAGCGGGACCGGAAAGACAACCCAGGATCTTGGCACGCAGTGTGTCTCGATCGGGGATGTCAGCGAGAGCGAGAGCGTCCTTCGCATCGAGGACGTTTTGCTCCAACATGCCGGCCTTGATCTTGACCTTGCCGGCCTTCTTCACCTCGGACTGGGTGAAGATCTTTGCCGCTGCGATCGCGGCTTCGGCGTCGCCGTAGGCGATTCCGGTGTTGCCTAGCAGGGACTCCTTGGGGAACTCATAGCCCTTCTGCAGAAGGACACGACGGGCCAGCTTGTTCTGGACCATCCGGAACTTGACCCCTTGGTCGGCCAGGCTGTTACGCAGGTTTTCAGTCTCTGCAACAGTCAGTCCGCCAAAGGTCACCATGACCAGGCCATCGATTCCCTCGAAGGCGGCATCTAGTTCGCTATGGATGAGCTTCTTGACGATATTCGGCACTGAATCAACCTCCGGTGCTGATGTGCAGTCCCGGCCCCATGGTGGTGCTCAGGCTGATCTTGGTAAAGAAGTTGCCCTTCACCGCTGAAGGACGCATCCCGCCCAGGTGGTTCAGGAAGGTGGTCAGGTTCTCACTCAACGCGTCCGTCGAGAAGGAGCACTTGCCAACCGCTGCGTGAACGTTGCCACCGGCGTCGGTACGAAACTCGACCTTGCCAGCCTTGAATTCCGTGACGGCGGTCGCCACATCGGGCGTCACCGTACCTGACTTGGGGCTCGGCATCTTCCCTTGCGGTCCAAGGACCTTGCCGAGGCGGCCGACGTGCTTCATCTGGTCGGGACTGGTGATGACGACGTCGAAGTCCATCCAGCCGCCAGCGATCTTGTCGGCGAGTTCAGCAGAGCCGACCTCGTCGGCTCCTGCCTCGCGGGCAGCATCTGCCTTGTCGCCCTCGGCGAAGACGATCACCTTGATGCTCTTGCCCAATCCATTGGGCAATGAGCAGGCGCCACGAACGAGCTGATCGGTCTTCTTGGGATCGATGCCCAGTCGGACCACGACCTCCAAGGACTCGTCGAACTTCGCCGTGGGCAGCGACTTCAACAGGTCGATGGCCTCGTTCTGCTCGTAGGTCCTGGCCCTGTCCACCAAGGCCGAGGCCTTCACGTATCTCTTGCTACGGGTCACCATGGATCAGTCCTCCACCTCGATACCCATCGATCGTGCGGTTCCGGCAATGATCCGGCAGGCATGATCGACGTCCCGAGCGTTCAGGTCGTTCTTCTTGATCTCCACGATCTCTTCGAGATCCTTGCGGGAGACCTTTCCCACGATCTCGGTTCCAATCCAGCCGGCGCCCTTTTCAACTCCTGCGGCCTTGCGGAGCAGGACCGAGGCAGGGGGCGACTTCAGGATGAAGTCGAAGGAACGGTCCTTGTAGACGCTGATTTCGACGGGAATGATCATCCCCATCTGGTCTCGCGTCTTGTCATTGAACTGCTTGACAAACTCCGAAATGTTCACGCCGTGGGCACCCAGAGCGGGTCCGACGGGCGGTGCGGGAGTTGCCTGCCCTGCGGGGCATTGCAGCTTGATCATGCCGGTGACTTCTTTCGCCACGTTATACGGCCTCCACTTCCCAGTACTCGAGTTCTACGGGCGTCGGGCGGCCGAAGATCGTCACAACGACCCTGACCGTTCCTTTGTCTGGATTCACTTCGTCGACGCTTCCATCGAAGCCGTCGAAGGCTCCCGACTTGATCTTGACGAGGTCACCCTTCTGCATGCCAATCGTGACTTGCGGTCGGGCCTCGGAGTCGGACATGCGGGACAGGATCCCTGCGACGTCCTCTTCAGTGAGCGGTGTGGCCTCTCCACGACTCCCCAGGAATTCGCGCAGCCCGTCAACCGAGCGCAGCGTGGAGCGCACCGCCTGGGTGCGCGGA
This sequence comes from Planctomycetota bacterium, assembly GCA_014237855.1. Lineage (GTDB taxonomy): Bacteria > Planctomycetota > UBA1135 > UBA1135 > JABACD01. The sequence goes on from JABACD010000018.1 coordinate 111,028, forward strand.
TCTTCCTGGTCGTCGATCTCGGCCTGAACCATCAGATAGCCCGGGTAGAGCTTCTGGTTGACCGTGCGCTTCTTTCCGTTCTTGAGGTCGGTGACCCTCTCGAAGGGGACAAGGATTTGCGGGACCACGTCCTCCAGGCCCGCGATCTTGATCCTCGTCACCGCGTTTCGCGCGATGGAGTCCTCGCGGCCTGATTGGCAACGGATGAAGTACCAGTTGAGTGTCATGATCCTTTCCTCGCCCTTAGCTGCGCCACACGAGGGTGTCCATGACCTGGCCGATGAGTGCGTCATACCCGGCCAGGAGCGCCATCAGGATCACCACGGTAACGATCACGACCACCGAGGCCTTGGCAGCATCTGAGAGGGTAGGCCAGGTCACCTTGCGCAGCTCCGACTCGGTGTCGATGAGCTGGTCGGCGATCTTCGGGGACTCTGTCCAGCGATACAGCAGGATCATCCCGGCCACGAAGACAATGAGCGAGATCAGGAAGGCTGGTGTCAGGTCAACACCGATGATCGGGATTCGAGCTCCCTCCCACATGCCCTGGCCAAGCGCATCATTGAACCGGCCGGCCAGCTCCGTGCGCAGCGAGGTGCACCCGTAGAAGATCAGGATGGCCAACGACCAAAAGGCCGCCATGCGCGCCAACCTTCCTTGATCTTGTCTGTAGGCCATCGTTTCAGTTCCCTTCGTTGAGTCGTTCTTGGGGCTGGGTCATTGGGGCATCACGCTGAGCCCAATTGGCCCTGGTGGTCGTGAGCTGACCCGGTGTGAGTCGCCGGAATTGAGCTAGAGCTTCTTTTCCTTGTGCGACGTGTGCTTGCGGCAGAAGCGGCAGTACTTGTTCTTCTCGAGCTTGTAGGCCGCCTTCAGACGCTTATGCGTCGTGTAGTTGCGGTTCTTGCACTCGGTGCACTCGAGAAAGACGTAGCGTTCCTTGATCTTCATTGGGGTGGTCCTGGCGGTCTGTCTACACGTCCGGTAGAGGGTCCCCCCCACCCTTTCACCAGGACAGGGGCCTGGTCACCGGGGCGGAGGGAGCGCCGGAAAGAGCTGCGGACCTGCCCCTCCCGACGTCAGATTGTGTGTGTGCTACTCGATGATCTTGGTCACCACACCAGCGCCAACCGTGCGGCCACCCTCGCGGATCGCGAAGCGCAGCTGCTCGTCCATGGCGACGGGGGTGATCAGCTCGACCTGGATCTTCACGTTATCACCGGGCATGCACATCTCTGCGCCGTCGAGCAGGTTCGCGGATCCGGTCACGTCCGTGGTCCGGAAGTAGAACTGCGGGCGATAGCCGGAGAAGAAGGGCGTGTGGCGCCCACCCTCTTCCTTCGAGAGGACATAGACCTCGGCCTCGAACTTGGTGTGCGGGGTGATGCTGCCGGGCTTGGCCAGCACCTGACCGCGGATCAGGTCCTTCTTGTCCACACCCCGGACGAGGATACCGACGTTGTCGCCGGCCTCACCGTAGTCGAGGGTCTTCTGGAACATCTCGACGCCCGTGCAGGTCGTCTTGCCGATCTCGTCGGTCATCCCGACGATCTCGATGGAGTCGCCCATGTTGATCTTGCCGCGCTCGATACGACCAGTGCCGACCGTGCCGCGCCCCTTGATCGAGAACACGTCCTCGACAGGCATCAGGAAGTCCTTGTCGATGTCACGCTCGGGGAGCGGAATCGAGGAGTCGACGGCGTCGATGAGCTCCCAGATGCAGTTGTAGGCCTCACTGTCGGCAGCCTCGCCAGCGGCCAGGGCATTCTCGACACCCAGTGCGGACCCCCGAATGATCGGGATGTCGTCACCGGGGAAGTCGTACTTGCTGAGCAGCTCCCGGATCTCCATTTCGACCAGGTCGAGGAGTTCCGGATCGTCCACTTGGTCGACCTTGTTCATGAAGACCACGATGGCGGGCACGTTCACCTGACGGGCGAGCAGGATGTGCTCGCGCGTCTGGGGCATCGGCCCGTCAGCCGCAGAGACCACCAGGATGGCGCCGTCCATCTGAGCGGCACCGGTGATCATGTTCTTCACGTAGTCGGCGTGCCCGGGGCAGTCAACGTGGGCGTAGTGACGGCCCTCTGACTCGTACTCCACGTGAGCTGTGGAGATCGTGATGCCACGGGCCTTCTCCTCGGGGGCCTTGTCAATCTCGTCGAAGGCCATCTCCTTGGCCAGGCCCTTGAGGGCCAGCGACCGGCAGATTCCCGAGGTCAGAGTCGTCTTGCCGTGGTCGACGTGGCCAATCGTGCCAACGTTGACGTGCGGCTTTGTCCGCTGAAAGACTTCCTTAGCCATTTCTTATCGCTGTGTCGATGTCGGTGGGCAGGGCCCGTTTTTGATTGCCCGATCCCTAGATGAACCGAGCCGTGAGTTGTTGTCCCCAGACCGAAAACCGGCCTGAGCGTGTATCTTGAATTTCGAGTTGTGTCCTGGATGGAGCTGCTGATGGGACTTGAACCCATGACCTCTTCCTTACCAAGGAAGTGCTCTACCACTGAGCTACAGCAGCCCAGGGATCCGAGTCGAGCACTGCTCAGCGCCAGCATCGCATCCCATTCGCTTCTGGATGAGGGAAACCTCGATCTTGTTGCGCCCGACTCCGGGGAGTGCGACGCGGGAGTTGGAGCGGGTGATGGGAATCGAACCCACGTGTGCAGCTTGGAAGGCTGCCGTTCTACCATTGAACTACACCCGCGGTGGAACTGGCCATTGGAACCGTTCCTGGAGGTAGCCAGCTCGGGTTCGAAGCAGAGGGTCCCCTGCATTCGAAGCGGGCCGGGGCGAAGTCTATCGGGGTAGGCGGGTCGAGTAGCGCGAGGAGCCCTCTTCGGGGATCACGCTGCGTGCGTCGAGGAACCGTCGGCTCTCTTCACCCCGCTCGCAAGGACGCGGCTCGCCGTGGCACGGTGAGCTGAAACGCCATCTGCTGAGGAGGATCCGATGTTGGTGGGGAGAGCAGGATTCGAACCTGCGAAGGCTGAGCCATCAGATTTACAGTCTGACCCCTTTGGCCGCTCGGGAATCCCCCCGGGTGCACGAGCACCGCGTGGGCGGCACCGTGTTCACGGTCCTCCACTCGATTCTCCGGTACCTGCGCGGGAGCTGCCGAGACGGACAGGGTCCGCCGGAAAGCGCTCTCCGCTCCCGTGTCATCCAGTGATCTCGTTGCCATGGAGCCTGCTGAGTAGGCCGCTTGTGCCTAGCCAGCCCCGATCGACCCCCCTCAACTCTCTCCGGGATCGAGAGAGATCCTGGAGCCAGCGGTGGGACTCGAACCCGCGACCGCCTGATTACAAATCAGGTGCTCTACCAACTGAGCTACGCTGGCGGTGTTCCCGCCGAGAGGCTGCACGATAGAACCTGGAACCCAAGGGGCCAGTGGCCTTTCGGGCACCCCAGTCGAAGATGGGAGCGCGGTATGGTACGGACGCATCACCCGCGGTCAAGCATCCTCCGGGCTTTCGATGGGGTTTTTTTGGCCCACGGCCGGGATCCGGGGTGAGCTCTCCGGAACGGGCCCATCGGGGAGCACTTCAGGCCGGAAGGGAACGATTTCCACCCAGCCGTCCTCGTCATCCTCGGGCTGTGGGCCCGCACAAGTCCTCGACACGGGGCCCTGGTCAGGGCTGGGCGCCCCTCCCCCCGCCATCAGGGTGGCCTGGATGACCCCCTCCAGGGCCTTCAAGTCCACTGGTTTGGTCAGGGTCGAGCGAACGCCTGGGATCAGGCGGAGCTCCCGATCGAGCTCAGCGTCGAGGAAGCCAGAGATCACCAGGGTCGCTGGCAAGCAGCCCTCCATGGCCAGCTTGGGCAGCTCCTCGCGGCCGTTCTCCTTGCCCAGGTCTAGATCCGCAAGCATCAGGTCGGGGACCTCTCGGGAAATCAACTTCCTGGCCTCCAGATAGGTCAAGGCCGTATCCACCCGGTGCCCTGCCCGCTCCAGGAACCAGCTGGTCAGTTCCACAATTCGCTCGTCGTTGTCCACGATCAGGAGGTAAGCCATGTCCAGAGCGTACGCTTCAAGGACAGCGGTTCAACCGTGTCGGACGAGGGGCATCAGCCCCCTAGAGAGACTCGTAGAGGGTCACCTCATCGAAGGAGACGGTCAGATTCATCTGCCCGAGCTTGACGACCACCTGGCGGTTGTCCCGGTTGACCTTGTGGACCGGAACCCGTTGCTTGTAGCGCGGCAGGTAGACCAGATCCCCCTTCTTCATGGAGTCCAGGAAAGCACCCCTGCGCTCGGTGAGGCTCGCACCACAGAGGGCCTGCTCCAGGTCATCGAAGACTCGTTCCAGCTCCACACGCTGTGCCGAGGAGATCTGAGGCAGTAGCGAGCGAGCCCGCTCGAGGGCCGTCCGAGCCCCTCTCACTCTCTCCTCCAGACCACGCTGGGCCTCGGCCCCAAGCAATTCGCGGCTGCGCTCGAGCTCCTCGACTTCCTCGGCGATCTCACGGGAGGCGGCCGCGGCCTCCTCGAGCCGTCTCTCCGCGGCTCCTCTGGCGCGCTCCGCCTCGGTCCTGACCTCGCGCACCTCGGCGATCAGCTCGACCACCTCGGAGTCACGCCGGAAGAGCCGCTGATTGGCTCGCTCGATCAGCTCCCCGTCGAGGCCCAGCCGACTGGCGATGACCAGCGCGGCAGAGTCCCCCGGAACACCGACCAGGACCCGATAGCGAGGCTGCAGGCTCTCCAGATCGAACTCCGTGCAGGCGTTCTCCACCCGCCCATTTCTGAAGGCGAACTCCTTGAGCCGTCCCAGGTGGGTCGAGACAAGAGTTGGCGCTCCCCGTTCGAGCAAGACCTCCAGCAGGGCCTCCCCCAGGGCGGCGCCCTCGTCGGGATCGGTGCCCCCACCCAGCTCGTCGAGCAGGACCAGCGTCCCCGAATCAGCCCGCTCGAGCCCCCTTCGGATCCGCAGCACGTGGGATGAGAAGGTAGACAGGCTCTGACTGATCTCCTGCTCGTCGCCGATGTCCGCCGCAATCCCATCGTAGAGCGGGACCGCGCTGCCCTCCTCACAGGGAACCGGCAGGCCCAGTCGCACCATCAGGGACAGCAGTCCGGCCGTCTTCAGTGCCAGGGTCTTCCCGCCCGTGTTGGGGCCCGTGATGATCAGCATGTCGAAGTCATCTCCAAGCCTCAGATCGATCGGAACGACCTCGTCAAGGGCTCCTCGGAGCATCTCGGCCACCAGCAGAGGGTGCCGCGCACCGCGCAAGAGCAGCCCTGTCGGAGAGCCCGGACTTCCACCTATCTGGGGCATTCGCGCCCCGTACTGCTCGGAGTAGCGCACGCCGATCATGGCCAGCTCGATGCGTCCGAGCTCCAGGCCAGCTTGCTCGAGCTCCACCTCCCTGGAGATCACCTCCCGGGAGAGTTCGGTCAGGATCCTCGTCAGCTCCCTCCGCTCGTCGTGACGAGCTGCCGAGAGTCGATTGGCAAGCTCGATCACCTCTCGCGGCTCAACGAAGGCAGTCTGCTCGCTCTGTGATCGATCGTGGATGATGCCCTTGACCCGACCGGAAGCCTTGGCCTTGACCGCCAGGCAGTAGCGTCCACCGCGCAGATGAACACGGCCATCGGTCAGGTGGTTGCGAATGTCAGTGCGCGATCCGATGTGCCGGAGGGTCGAGTCGATCCTTGTGGACAGCTCCTTGATCTCCCGGCGAAGACGTGAGAGGGCGGGTGAGGCACTGTCGAGGATTCGGCCGCGCTCGTCCACGATCTCCCCAAGTCGATCCCAGAGCGCCGAGAGGTTCGGGAGGTTCTTGGCCGATCTGGCCAGCACCGGCACATCCTCCGCCCGTGAGGCAAACCACTGCTGGAGTCGCTCGCTGGCTCCCAGGAGGCCTCGCAAGGCAGCCAGGTCCTGCTCCTCGAGTGGGCCGGCGTGGGCGCTCTGAACTACCGGTCGCGGGTCGGTCACGCCCCCCAAGCTGATGGGGTCCTTGGCCTTCTCGAGGCGCTGAACCTCGGTGTAGCGCGCGATGCCATCACGTAGCTCCTCCTCCGCTGCGGGCACCAGATCCCGCACCGTTCGCCTGCCAAGGGATGAATGGCTGAACTCCTCCACCAGTCGCAGCACCGGCTCCAACTCCAGGGTCCCCGCAGCGAAGTGCTCTCGGGCCACCTCACGCCGCTCGGCCTCGGGGTCCGGCTCCCGCTTCGATTCGGTCGGTTCTGCGCTGTCCATCACTCTCGAAAGTTCCCTCGACTTCAGGTCCCTGCCTCAGCTGCGGGGGGCCTGAGAGCGTAGATGGAGAATGGACGCCCGTCGTCCCCTTCCACCGGAATCGTCACGCTGCCCAGCTGGCGCACCGTCCAGCCCAGCTCGTTGACCAGCATCGAGGAGTAGTGCCGAGAAAAAGCCCGCCCCGTCCGGTCCTTGTAGTCGGGTGGGTCCGTGCTGATCACCACGTCGAAGCGATCGACGAACTCCTCCAGCTGGTCCGCCGACCAGTTCGGGTCCAGACCGGTGAAGGTCACGTCCATGGGCCGGTTTGCATCCCGCAGGAAGCGCTCCTGGTTGCCAAACCTCTCCAGCAATGCCAGGTGGACCGCCGCGGGGCACAGCTCGGTGCTGACACCGATCCAGCCGACCGAATCCTCAGGGCCGACCTCGGTCGTGACCAGATCGAAAATGGACCCCGCCGTCTCTGGAGGGATTCCTGGCACCCACATCTCGCGGTCGGCGCCAAGGCGGTGCTTCTTGGAGAGAATCTCGGCTATGTACTCGCGCGTCGCCTCGTCGCCCCTCATGAGACCGAGACGTTCCGCCAACCAGGGTCCGTCAAGTGACGGAAACAGCAGCACTGCCAGCGCCAGCGGCACGAGCACGGCGGTCCTGCGAATGGCCCCACTCGGTATCCAGGCAGAGAGGCCGACAGCCGCCAGAATCCAGAACGCCGGAGCGTTGGGGATCAGGAAGCGATCAAGCTGGAAGTTGTGGGTCCAGACGGGAATGCCCATACCGAGGAACACCAGCACCAGGAGCCGGACGCCGGGCCTGGCCAGGGCGAGAGGAGCGGCCAGGCACCCGAGGACCTGGAGCGCGAAGAGCCGCGCGGTGAAGCTGAGATAGACCGCCCAGAAGATCAGACGCTGCTCCCAGGGAGTGGCCGCCATCTGCTGATTGCCGCCCAGGAACTCGAGCATCACCCGTCGATGCTCCTCCCCCACGGCGAGCCCAAAGGGCAACGGCAGGACCAGCCACCAGAAGAGCGCCAGCAGCACCGGGAGCGCGAGAAAGGGCAGGCGGTAGAGCTCGTTCCAGAAGCGCCCCGCTCGCCTGGCGACCAAGACTCCCACCAGGTAGTCGAGTGCGCAGCCAAAGAGCAGGAGCAGGCCGTAGTTGAACTTGACGAAGAAGGCCGCGACCAGCCAGGCACCTGCTGCCAGCTCCCGACGGGCGGCCCCCGGTAGCTCACGACGAGTCGAACGCCGGAGCCAGGCCCGCAGAGCAAAGACCGAGCAGAGAGTGAAGGGCACCTCGAGAAACAGGCTGGCTGCGTAGCCCAGGGTCATGGGCGAGAGCGCGGCAAAGGCCAGCGCCAGCCAGGGAAGCAGATCATCACCACGCCTGGGAACCTCGCTGTCCGACCGGTGGGTCCCGGTGACCTCCTGGGCGAGGAGAAAGACTCCCCAGAGCGTGCACGACCAGGCAGCAATTCCAGCTGCACGGCAGACGAGTTCCGAGATCCCCAGCAGCCCTTGCAATCCCCCGAGGACCAGGGGCCAGCCAAAGGGATATTGCTGACAGGAGTGCAGGACCTGGGAGAACCCCGAGAGATCGCCGGCGCCAAGGCTCAGCAGCATCCGAACCGCGGGCAGCTGCGCATGGGTTGCCTCATCCCAGCCCCAGGTTCGATCCCACTGGAAGGTCACGGTCCAGTAGACGGCCAGGGCCGCACAGACCAGGCCAGCTCTGGCCCAGGAGGGCAGATTCCAGGCCGCAGGGCGGCCGCTGGGAGCGCTCGACATGCCCTGGATTGTAGAGAGCGCGAGCCCCTGACACAGTGCCCCGTCCGAAGGAGAACGACCATCCCGCCTCGCAGCCCGCCCCTCGAGAGCGCAAAAAGCCGCGTCAGCTGGCAAGAAAGCGAGGGCCGGATCCGGGGACGGAGTCGAGTGCCAGCCCGGGACAAATCGAGGCTGAGAAACCGTCCCCTGTCCCGAGAAGCGATGGAATGGGCGCCTGATCAAGCTCCCCACTCGACTGCGAAGGAGCAGCTTCAGCAGCAGTCATCAGCTCTTCCGCAGACTCTCTTACCTGCTCGGCTGGGGTAGGCTGTTCACCTCGGAGCGCTGGTGCATGCAGATTCAAGGACGTCCCCTTTTCCAGGTGCTACTGATCAGTGCCCTGGGCGGTTGTCGAACCCCCAGCGATGAGGCGCGCCCGGAGAACTTCACCGTCACGCCGCCCCCGCAGGACTCCGCGGAAGTCCCTCAGGGTGGACAGCCAGGGGATGACCTGGTCGGGCCGGTGCATCAGAGCTCCAGCTGGTGGTCGAACTTGAATCCCGACTCCCTGCACCGCCAGCTCTCCACGACCGCCCAGCTGACCGGCAACAAGATCGACGAGTTCCTCTCGAATCGACGCTCCACCTCCGAGGAGAACCGGAGCTGGTTCCAGTTCGAGGTCTCAGGCCTGTACGAGGAGCGAGAAGGGCTCGAGCCGAGAGCCAGGGTCAGAGGAACCCTGGCCTTACCTCACAGTCAGGACCGACTGCAGCTGGTGCTGGGTGGAGATGATGACAGCTCGGACGGGGAGGAAATCGACGAGCTGGTGGGCCCGGGCTCGGACCTCGAGGGCGAGACGGGAGACGGAGCATCGATTGCTCTGAAGTACTTCCTGAGGGCCACACGAAGCAACAACGCCTCCTTCTCCGGGGGAGTCAGGTTCAATGGTATCGAGCCCGATCCCTACGTCAGCCTACGCTGGAGATACCTGGACGACTTCGATTGGTTCAGCCTTCGGGCCACCGAGAAGCTGCGCTACTACCTCCTGGATGGTGGGGAGTCCCGGACGATCCTCGACCTGGAGCGGGGACTCAGCAAGGATTACTTCCTGAGACTGACAGGAACCGGCAACTGGGCAGAGACCGCGGCTGGCTTCGACTACGGAACCTTTGCGCGCCTCTACCACCAGCTGGATCCGAAGAATCTCCTGACCTATGAGGTTGGAAGTAACTTCACCACCAGGCCAGAGAACGCAACCACCTCGATCTACACCCGGCTTCGTTTCCGGCATCTCTTCTCTCGTGACTGGATCCTGGTCGAACTCGCCCCGCAGATCGCCTGGCGACAGGCGGACGACTACGATCCTGCCCTGGGCTTGCTCCTCAGCTTCAAGTTCACATTTCGTGCTACGGACCTGAAGGAGAGTTCTTCAGACCACTAGCCCTCCGACCCGCCACGGTGGACAATTTGCGGTGCTGGCGCTCGGCCGGCACCAGGCCCCCCAGTATCGAATCGGAAAACCAACCAGAGAGATCAGGCCAGACCCATGAAGCTGCTCCTTCCCCTCCTGCTAGTGATCTGCTCGGCATGCTCGAGTATCGAGGCCTTCTCCGACCAGGATCCGGATACGGACTTTGCCAGCTACAGGACCTTTGTCCTGGGCTCTCCCCCGGCTGAGGCCCCAGAGGGGTTGCCCAACTACAGCGCCATCGCCGGCGAGCGCATCAATCGTCAGATCGCCACGAACCTGGAGTCCAAGGGCTTGCGAGAGGTGCCCGCGGATGAGGCCGACATCCTGGTCAGCTTTCAGCTGGCCGGAGAGCAGCGCTCGGAGATTCGGAGCACAGGCCCCAACAGCAGTCTGTACTACCCGTCCTATGACCGCTGGTATGGGGTCGGCTGGTATGACCACAACCTGTACACCGTGAACTACGTGATCGGCACGCTGATCATCGACGTCTTCGACCGCACCGAGGAGAAGCTCGTCTGGCATGGGTGGTCGAGTACCGGGATCTACGATCAGTCCAATCAGCAAGACAAGGCCAAGGCCGTGCTTGAAGCGCTCCTCAAGCTCTATCCGCCCCAATGAACGGCCGGACCTATTGAACGGGTGCCAGGAGCCTGCAGACCTGCACCGTCAATCTGAACGGAAAGCTCTTCTCAGCCAGCTCTGCCAGGCCGACTTCATCCGAACTGGCAAAGTCCGCCTCGAGCATGTCTCGGACCTCGGCTCCAAAGGCCCTGTCGACAACCGTGATCATGATCTCGAAGTTGAGCCTGAACGAGCGATTGTCGAAGTTCGCCGTCCCTACAGCTGCGAAGTCATCCACCAGGATGACCTTTTGATGCATGAAGCCCGGCCCCCATCGGAAGAAACGCACGCCTGAGCCAGCCAGCTCCTCCAGGAAGCTCCAGGCCGAGTAGCCCGCAAGCCCGGCCCCCTCAGCCGGGAGCAGGATTCGCACGTCCACATTGCGAAGACGCGCGAGGTGCAGGGCAGAAATGACTGAGTGGTCCGGGACGAAGAAGGGCGTTGCAATCCAGACTCGTTCACGCGCGCTGTTGATCGCGTGCAAGAACCCGAGCTCTGCAGTATCCAGCTCGTCAGCAGGCCCCGATGGCAAGACGATCACCTCCATCTCACCGCGACCGCTCTCATCAGGGTCCCAGTCGAGCGCAGGGACGCTGTGAGCTGCCCAGTTCCAATCCTCACAAAACGCCAGTTGCACTCCCAATACCGCAGGACCAACCAGCCGGATGTGGGTGTCACGCCATGGCTCATCCCTTCCCAGATACTCGTCGCCCACGTTGTGGCCCCCCACGAGTGCAACCTCACCATCGATGACCACGACCTTTCGATGGTTTCTGAAGTTGAGCTGAAAACGGTTCCTCCATCCTTGCGTCGGGTTGAAGCCTCGTGCATCGATGCCGGACTCCCGGAGCCTGGTCAGCCAGGCTCGTGAGAGCTCGCGTGACCCAATGTCGTCATAGAGGAAGTAGACCCGAATCCCCTCCCGTGCCCGTGCTCGAAGGCGGTCGGCCAATCGATTGCCAAGCTCGTCGTCCCGGTAGATGTAGAACTGGAAGAGGATGTAGTCCTGCGCCTGGTCGATGGCCTCCTCGATGGCGGCAAATGTCTCCTCACCATCAACCAGGAGGTCGACATGGTTCCCTGAGGTGAAGGGCATCCGCGACAGACTCTCCAGCACACTCAGTTCCTCGGTCTCCTCGTCTGCCTTCAAGATAAAAGGCAGGCTCTCGACGCCCAGCAGCTCCGCCACCTCGTCGAGTCCATCGTCGTCCAGCCGCCGGGCCTCCACGTAGCCTTGGAACTTGCTGCGTCCGAAGATCAGGTAGGCGGGAACAGCCAGGTAAGGAAAGGTGTTCAAGGAGACAGCCCAGGCAACTGCGCCCTGGGGCGTTCTCACCGTCATGACCGCGTCCACGGAGAGGATAACGCCCGTCAGGTGCATCACCCCGATGAAGACCGCCCAGACCCTCCCCTTGATATGCTTCAAGCGCTGGATGAAGCCGGGCGAACTGCTTCCTCTGGGATCTACCGCCTTCTGACTCATGCACGCGATTCTAGCCCCTGGCTGCTCGGATCCCCAGCGAACCGGATCCCATGGGAGTCCAATCGCGATCTCCTGGTCCCGTTAGTTGCGCGATTCGTGGTCGGAGTCGGAGGTCAAGTCACGGCTCCTCTGATAGGGTCTGCCTACGGTCCCAGTCCGTGGCTCATCAACTCCGCAGATCGCCTTGGAATTCACCTCTCCGGTCAACCTTGCCTACCTTTTAGTCCTGACCCTGCTGGGTCTCTATGGGCTGCACAGGCTCTCGATGATCTGGCACTTTCGGTCGGGATTCGAGCCCGAGAAGGACCCTCTCCCGGAGACGGAGTGGCCCGTGGTGACGGTCCAGCTGCCGCTCTTCAACGAGAGGAATGTCGCGGCCCGGCTCATCCGGTCCATTGGAGCCCTGGACTACCCAGCCGACCGGCTCGAGATCCAGGTCCTCGACGACTCTGACGATGAGACCTGCGCAGTAGCCGACCACGAGGTACAGCGACTGCGCGAGGCCGGGCTCGATGCCCATGTGCTGCGTCGCAACGACCGCAAGGGGTTCAAGGCCGGCGCCCTCGATCTGGGAATGGCTCAGGCACGAGGCGAGTTGCTGGCCATCTTCGATGCAGACTTCCTCCCTGGCCCGGACTTCCTGAAGCGCCTCGCTCCTCGCTTCACGGATCCCAGGACTGGCATGGTTCAGGCTCGCTGGGAACACATGAATCGTGAGGAGAGCACCCTCACCCGTGCTCAATCGGTCCTGCTCGACGGACACTTCGTCATCGAGCACACAGTTCGCCACCAGCGTGGGTTGTTCTTCAATTTCAATGGAACCGCGGGTATCTGGCGACGTGCCGCCATCGAGGAAGCTGGTGGCTGGCAGCACGACACACTGACCGAGGACCTCGATCTCTCCTATCGCAGCCAGTTACAGGGATGGAGATTCGAGTACATGCCAACGATTCCGGTACCCGCCGAGTTGCCGCACAGCATTGCCGCCTTCAAGTCCCAGCAACACCGCTGGGCCAAGGGAAGCGTACAGGTCGCCAAGAAGCTTGGCGCTGCACTTCTTCGAGCCGAGGTCCCCCTTCGAATCAAGCTCGAGGCCTTCGTCCATCTGAGCAGCAATATCGGCTACCCGCTGGTGCTCTGTCTGGCCATCTTGCTTCCACTCTCCGTCGGTGAGGGCCCTGACCTCGGTAGCTGGTGGTATCTGAGTACCTTCCTGCTGTGCGTGGTGTCGGTGATCCTCTTCTACGACCGCAGCCAGAGTGCTCTGGGTCGCCACGCGCTGGCACGATTTCGTGACATCTCCACGGCCATGTCTCTTGGGATCGGGATGTGCGTCAGCCAGACCTGTGCCATCGTTGAAGGATTCTTCCAGGAGACCGGGGAGTTCGTGCGCACTCCCAAGAGCGGAGACGCCGTACGCAACGGTCAGTCCTACAGCTCGCTCAAGCAGGGGCTGCCGGGGATCGAACTCTTGTTCGCGGCCTGGTTCGTCTGGGGTCTGATCAATGCCATTCAGCTTGGCCAGTGGGGCGCACTGCCCTTCCTCGCGCTCTTCTTCTGGAGCTTCGCCTGGGTGGGCATCCTCAGCGTGCGTGATCGACTCAGGCTGCCCTCCAAGCCCTCAATCTGCCTGCCCCTGCCCTATGAATCGCACTCCGGTTGATCCAGGAACCTCAACCCCTCCGGGGGGTTGACTCCTGTGGGTGTCGTTGGCGGCGAGCAGCGACCATCTCAGCCCCATGCTTGATCTCTGCCCCGGGGGCAACTCGCCCCGGGAACGGACCTGCCACCCTGACCTGACTCCCAACCCTATCCCCAGGACTTCATTCATGAACGGCAAGATCATCAGCGTCCTGATCCTCCTGCTCCTGCCCGGCTTCAGCTCCTGTGCCTCAACACCGACAGGAACCACGGCAGAAGAGCTCTGGATCGCCCACGATGTTTACTTCGGCCTCGAGGGCAGCTCGAGCGAGGAGATCGATGCCTTCGTCGATGCCTGCTGGGCAGATCTCTCCGAGATCGAGGGCATCCGATTCTTCGCCTCTGGAAGACGTGCGGAGAGCATTGATGGGCCCGTGAACGATGTCGGCTTCGACGCATCCATCCACATCTTCTTCGTGGACCAGGCGGCGCACGACGCCTACATCACCGATCCCCGCCACGTGGGCTTCGTCGAGCGTTTCAGGGACAGCTGGAGTTACGTGAAGGTCTGCGACTCCCTTGTGGAGGCGCGGCTCGACCCCTGACCTGGGCGCCCAGCGCTCGGGGCCTCTCAGACAGCCTGACCACCCCGTCGCCCCGGCATCCGATCCCCACGGTTCGACTCACCAGATCTGGGATCTGCGGTCGATTCCCAGCGATACAAAGAGGCAGCGGGCAGAAGGCTCTCGCCCTCCGCCCGCTGCCGTATCTGATGGTCCGTCGCTGTTACCAGCGATCACGGCCACCGCCGCCGCCGCCGCCGCCGCGGCCGCCGCCGCCGCCGCCGCCCAAAATACCGCCGGCGCCGTCGGACCCGCCGAAGGTCTACGTCGTGTCGCCCTCGGGCAAGCCCGTGTGGTGTTCCGACGTCGAGATGGAGGAGGGCGAGCTCGC
>JABACD010000019.1:0-18265 GCA_014237855.1 Planctomycetota bacterium
AGGGTGGGACCTTTGCCTTCTTGACCGAGTTCGATCCGTTCCCCAACACGACCGACGAGGTGCCCTGGAACTCAGCGGTGTCGCACGACGGGAGCATCGTGGTAACGGCCTACACCACCCTGCCCGACTTTCAGAAGGCACACATCTGTGTCTGGAACGTGAACACGGGGCAGCAACTGATGCATCATGTCCAGAACGGATCTGGTACTGAAGACAATCTCCCCAACTCCACTCAGATCTCGAGCAACGGCGACCGCATCGTCATCGGTTCCTACGGGGACAGCGCCGGCCTGACCCCCGAGATCCAGGTCTTCGGACTCAACGCAGGCGGCAGCGCCTTCCATCCCGAGACCAGCTTTGCGCTGCCCGGTTCGGTCTTTGACATGGACCTCTCCAGCAATGGCAATCAACTGGCAGTGAGCACTCGCACCACGCACGCCAATTCAGCTACTGGCTCGAAGGTCATCGAGGTCTACGACCTCGGGAGTGACCTGCGCGTCCAGGGTAATTCAAGAGTCAACAGCCAGGTCGACTTCGAGTTCCACGCCGCTCCGGGAAGCGTGCGGGGCTACCTCCTTGTCGCTGACAACTTCTCACCGACCCAGTTTCCATTCGGAACGCTCTTCCCTGAACGTCAGGGCTTGCAGCTACTGCCCATGGGAACGCCCAGCCCTGCGGGTCTGATTGAGTATGCAAACCTGACAGTGCAGGGCCCGGTCGGCTCCACACGGTACTTCCAGGGATACGCGATTGGACCTCGCCAGTTGTCCAAGGACTGGGCACCTCTCACTGTCCTGCCTTGAGCACAACTGCCCCCGACTAAACTCGGGGTGAGACAGGCATGACGAGGCCCAGCGACACGACGCTGGGCCTCGTCTGTTCATGCTGGGTGAACTCGCCCGCCTTCGAAGTCAAGGAGGCCGAGCCCCTTTCGAGACTCGGCCTCCTGCAAGTGATTTGGAGCGTTGAGGACACGATGCTCGAGGCACCGCGTCCTGCTGCTTCAGGACCTACCGTGGTCCCGCCTACTGGTTATCCCCATCCTGGGCATCGTCCTCGTCGACGTCGCCGTCGCTGTCGGTGTCCTCGTCAGGATCGCCGAACTGCCCGCGGGGCAGCAGCGCCCCGTTGGTGCGGATCCCGCACTCGAACGGAAGGTCGGCAATACTGTAAGAGCCGACGTTCTCGATCAGAGCCGCGTAGATCGCGGGGTTCTGGATCGTCTCCGAATCGGAGTAGGCCAGGCAACCCTCGATGCACATCCAGCCACTCTCGCGATCACTGTGGCCAAAGATCTCGTCCGGATCATTGTCCGTCTGACTCAGGAACCAGTTGGCGAAGGTAGGAGTGATATCCAGCAGCTTGGGCTTCTCCCAGCACTCGAACTCGTACTCGTTACTGAACACCACCTCGTTGTCATTGTAGATCGTGAAGCAGGCCTGGGTGGTGAATTGCTGGCCACCGCTGAGACCGATCAGGATCAGCTGACTCTCGAAGTAGCCACCCGAAGCTGAGTTTCCATCCCCTACGTCTTGACCAAAGTAACGAGGGATGGTGATCACGTTGGGAGCGGGCTGGTACTCCATGGAGTCCAGGTCGCGGTTACCGTCACCATCGAGGTCCGTGTTGTTGCCGTCACCGAGGGGCGAGCGGAAGACAACCGGGTTCATCGAGTAATCGAAACCAGCCGTGAAGCCACTGATCATCATCAGGTTTCCAACCAGATGGTTCCAGGCGATGGGCGTCCCGTTCGGTGCACCACCGTCGTACTCCTTCGCGAAGGCGTATAGATAGCCCTCTTCCTGGTTCGGGTTCAACGCGTTGGCGAGGAACGTCAGCGTGTCACAGGGCGTCAGCGTCTCGGTCCTGTTGAACTCGGTGCAGTCGTCCCCGTCGATGAACACGAACTCGACGTCCACGTTCTGACCGGAATTCTGAACGCAGTCGACGTTGGTGATCGTGACAAGAGTCAGCTCGCCCTGGCGGGTATTGAACTCGGGGTACAGCAGCAGGCTGCCGGGCCGGCGATAGTTCGGTGAGGGGCGGTCGCACACGCAACCTCCGCCTACCGGATCATCGATTGTATAGCAGTAGATGTACTTGACCTCGACATCCACGGTGCCCTTCACCTGGCGTTGCTGGACGGAATTCGAGCAGCCGGACTGAGTCGGAAGTGCGACCAGATCTACATCCCAGGCAACATCTCCGTTGCCAATCCACGGAGGCAGATCCACCGTGGTTCCGAAGCACTCCGAACTCTCCTGTCGACCGGGTCCGTCATCGTCCAGATCCCACGCATATGTCTCGCCTGCCATCAGGGACGCACTGTCGCTCGCAACAATGGGCGTGGTTGCGATCTCGGGTGTACCGACTGCGACATTCGGCTGGATGGTGACCTGAACCGGCCACGACCATTCAAAAGTACAATCTCCACCCATGATGTCCGGGGTGATCGTCCAGAACATCTCATCCACGGAGGCAGTCAGGGTGACCTCCACCCCCGCGAGCACGATATCTGCCTCGGGGACGCCGTGCAGCGCCGCGTAGACGGACTTGTCGAACTGCGGGACTTGAAGGCCAATCTCACCCGTATCGGGAATGAAGTCCTGACCCCACTGATCCGTAAAGGTAGCTGTGTCCTGCGTGTAATCCGGCGGACAGCCAACGTTCAGCGGGCAACCCTGCTGTGCGTTCACCTGGGAGCTCACCCCAGTAAAGATGGCGCCGATCGCCATACTGCGAGCGATGAACTTCATGTTGTCCATGACCCTGTTGTTCTCCTCCAAATTGAGATTGTCTGGCTAGGAGTCAGATAACGTCGATAGACGTGCTCTCGGTGCTCCAAACTCTGTTGCGGTTCTCCTTCCAAGCTCGCTCGTCTCCCCAGGTCGGGTCTTGACGCCCTCGCAGGCTCACGCCAGCGCGGTATCAGGGTCATCAGGAACTCGTGTAAAGGAGGCGGGGCGCAGAGCCCGGAGCCAGGCCGGATAATCCCACAGCCCCCTGGGGAGGTCAAGGTACGGAGCCATATTCCGTACTCCTAGAAACAGCGCCCCCCGCTAGGAACTCCCCCTCATATACCCACTGGATGCCCTCTCGGTCCCCCTTGAGATCGGGTTGGCAAGCTCAACCGAAATACAACTTCCTATGTCTGGGCTTCGAGACTACATCTAACCCTATATAGAGGCGTGCCTTGCGATACCCTCACGGGTGTCCGAGCGACACTAATCATGGAGTCCATGAAAAAGGATGTCTGATATTGACCGCGGAGCCCCGCGAAACCTTCAACTTCTGACCTCGCAACCCTGTGCGCACCTTTGATGATGAATTCCCTCGCCCCCCCGCTCTCCTGGTGAACTCCGGACCTGGAGCTGCCATGTGCGGAGGGCAGTCCCTCACTGGCCATCGGCCAGGAATCTGACCTGCTCCGCGGTTAGGATCCCGCCATGAAGTTCCCCGGGCGCTGCAAACCCCATCAGCACGCGTGAGCCCCCGTCTCATCGCGTTCCTTGCCACCCTGGTCGTGGTGGCCTGTTCCCTTGCGCCTCGATGGATCCTGCATGATCGGACCCCCACACCCGCCGGAGAGTCCTGGACAGTCTCCGACCCGGACAGCCTCTATCACATCAGACGGGTTCAACGGCACCTCGACGGGGATAGAGAGGGACTCCTCAGCGTTGCTGGGCAAGACCCCCGACTGAACTACCCCGAGGGCGCCCGCATTCCCTGGCCGCCTTACTACGATCTGATGGCGGCCTCGCTCATCAGCCCGTTCACTCCCCCCGATTCTGAAGAGCAGCGTGCCTTCATCGAGAAGGCCGTGGCCAGCCTGCCACTCATCTTCGGCATCCTGACCTCACTGGTCGTCTTCCTCGCGGCACGCTCGCTCGCCGGAACGATCGCTGGCACCGTGGCCGGGGTGCTGCACGCCCTGAGCCTCGGATCTGTCGCCTACAGCTGCCTCGGAAACGGGGACCATCACGCCCTGGTGACCCTCCTGAGCACGACCCTCTTCTATGGGCTCTCGGTCTCACTCAAGCGCGGACTCATGCTCGGGCGCGGCTCCCCCATCATCCTTGGAGCTGTGCTGGGCAGCATTGCGGGCCTCGCCATCGGTTCCTGGGTCGCGTCCCTGCTCGTCGTCCTCATCGTCGACGCAATCCTCGCCGTACTCCTCTTCATCAATGCACGCTCCCCCGAGCGTGGGCTGCCGAGGCTTGGACTCTCATTCCATCTGGCTGCCTTGCTCGTGCTCCTTCCGGCCGTCTGGCAGAGTCCCTGGAAGGAGGAGTTTCCCTGGATGGTGGTGAACCTCTCCTGGTTCCATCTGGCTTACCTGGGCCTGGGGGCACTCGTCTTCCTACCCCTGCTGCCGGCAGGCAGCCCCAAGGGCTGGAGACGCCAGTACCCCTGGATCGTCGCTGTATGCCTCGCGATCCTTGGCGCTGGCGCCACTCTCCTGGACCTCGGCCCAGCCGCCGGCATCCGTGAGGGATTCGAGTGGGTCAGCCGCCAGGACACCTTCATGGGAGCGGTGGCCGAGTCGAGGCCCTTGATTGGAGAGGGCTCGCAGGCAGGGGAGCTCTCGCTCTACCTGGGATGGCAGATCCTGTTGTTTCCACTCGCCTGGCTCAGTGCGCTCGTCGCCCTCTGGCGTGGTAGACGACTCGAGCTCCTGCCGTGGGTCGTCGCAGCCGTGCCCCTCTCGATTCAAGCAGCCGAGCAGGCTCGC
Source organism: Planctomycetota bacterium (assembly GCA_014237855.1). Lineage (GTDB taxonomy): Bacteria > Planctomycetota > UBA1135 > UBA1135 > JABACD01. Next base: position 4,733 of record JABACD010000019.1, read on the forward strand.
TTTGCGGATGCCCTGATCCCCACTGCCTCGGTCCTCACAGCCCTCGGCGCCGTAACCCTCCTCCGAGCTCGGGCGGCCCGCCTACCGCGAGCTGCCGTGGCAGGGATCCTCATCCTGGCTGCCCTGCTGGGACAGTTTCAGACCCTCGAGCAGATGTATCGTGCTGGTTCCGGTCCACGCCCGGACTGGCGACGCGAGAGAGCCGCGCGAGAGCTCTGCGACTGGACTCGGGCGTACTCAGGAGAGCACAACCAGGGAGCTGTCCTCTCGAACTGGAACCGGGGGCACGAGATCGAGTGGGCCGCAGAACGCGCAAGCGTGGCAACGAACTTCGGTAGCTATGTGGGAGAGGAGGGCTTCCTCGCGCCTGCGCGCTTCTTCTTGAGTGCCGATGGCACCTCAGCGGAAGCAGCCCTGCACGCCAGGGACGCACGCTTCGTGATCTTCTCCAGCTCACTCTCGAGCGCCCTGCCCGGCTGGATACTGGCCGGTGACCCACGCTGGGCCGGACGCTACTTCGAACTCGACGAAGCAGGTGGAGGACGCCTCCTGGCCCCCTGGTTCGAGTCGATCGGGGGACAGCTGCTCAATGGAGGGTTCCCACGGGCCAGGCCCCACGAGGAGCGTGAGGACTCGCTGGATTTCATGCGCCTGGTTCACGCTTCGCCGGTCATCCTACGTCGCTCCCCCATTGCGAGCTGGCGTGGCCCGGCTCCCTATGGTTGGGTCTGGGAGTCAGTGCCAGGAGCCCAGGTGGAGCTCAAGGGCTCTCCCGGAGAGCCCGCCACGATCGAGATCGAGGTGGTCTACCAGGGGCCCGATGGCGAGCGCACCGAGACGATCCAGTTTCTCCAGCGAGCACCCATCAACGAGCAGGGAGTCACAACCCTCCGAGTCCCCTACGCGACCCTGGATTCAAACGGCGATGGTCGTGTAGAGAGAGCGAATTGGCGGGTCGGCAATCGCTCGGGCTCCTTGGAGTTGAACGAGAGAGATGTCCTCGAGGGACGAAGCGTCCGACCTAACGACTGAAGCGGCTCTCTCGTCCCGGACACCTGTCGAGAAGCTGGCCACGCAGCTCTTCGTGTGACTCGCTTGGGGAGGGAACCGCGACCCAGATGCCATCGAGTCGAAAGCGCAGGTGGTCCCCGGTGAGCCGCCACTCTTCCAGGTCCGCGAAGCTCCTTGAGCGCCAGCCATTTTGGACCCCTAGCTGTCCACAGACCTGATCCAACAGGTGGGGCTGGAGCCAGAGCACTCCGAGGCTCGCGACCAGCATGGCAATCAGCAGGGAGGCCCCGGGGACCTGCCCCCAGAGCACAACTCCAAGGAGCACCAGAGCAGGGATCGAGAGCAGTCTCCAGCCCGTACGGGGACCCGGCTGCGCGAACCTTGCCGGTCCCGTCGTGCGGCGATTCTTGCCCCGTACCGCCATAACCACGGCAAGTATGAGTACGGTCTCCAGGGCCGCGGCGAAAAGGATCCATCGTAGGAACTCGTCCATGGCCGCTGAGTATACTGCCTGGCATGAACGCGCCCACGCTCCACTCCTCTGTCCTCGCGACGATCTTGCTGTTCTGCTCCTCCTGCAGCAGCATGGGAGTTCGTGGGGGCGATTATCGCATCTACGAGACGGCCTCCGGAGAGGAGATCGAGTTCGAGCAGATGATCTCGGATCTCTCCGCGGTAGACGTCGTCTTCCTCGGCGAGGAGCACGGCAACGATGCGGGCCATCGCCTGCAGCTCTGGACCATCAGACAGCTCCATCAGAACCGCCCGGAGCTCGTCATCAGCCTCGAGCAGTTCGAGGCTGATGTGCAAGCAAGGCTCGATGCCTATCTCGTGGGCGAGATCTCCGAGGAGGAATTCCTCACAACCTCGAGGCCCTGGGGAAACTACACCGAGCACTACCGCCCGATCATCGAGTACGCAAGGCGTGAGGGCATTCCGGTCATTGCCGCAAATATCCCCCGGCCGCTTGCAAGCCGAGTTGCCAAGGAAGGCGGCCTGTACGCCGTTGGCCACGAGGAATTCGCGCCCTGGGAAGTCTGGACCGATGAACCCGAGTACGCCCAGCTCTTCGCGGAGGCCATGGGGCGCACCCACATCGACGAGAATGACAAGGGCCTCCAGCGCTGGTTCGACGCCCAGTGCATCAAGGACTCCATGATGGCCAAGAGCATCGCCGGAGTCTGGCAGGACCCATCAAGCTCCGAGCAGCCGCTCGTCGTGCATCTCTGCGGCAAGTTCCATTCGAACTATGGCCTGGGCACGGTCTCACGCCTCGAGCGTCGTCGTGAGGGCCTCGACATCAAGATCGTCTCGATGGTCTCCGACGAGACGCTGAGACGCCCGCTGACCGCGGATGAGCGCCGCACTGGCGATTTCATCTGGATCGTCGAGCCAGCCGACTAGTCAGGACTAGAAGAGGTACCTGTCCCGTCGATCGGCGAACTTCGATAGGTCCTCAGCATGGTGAGCCCCCACCTCGCTCCGGGCGACCCCGCTGCGCTCGACAAATGTCGTGCTGTTGGCTCCGAGCCGCCTGAACTCGTCCTCACCGCCCGCAAGGCTCATCTCCGCAGTGCCCTCGACGATGCACAGACAGGTCCCCCTTGGATCGACATCGACACCGAGCAGACTCCCCGCCAGCGTGATGCTTGTGTCAGGTGTACGAACCAGGAGCTGACCGTCGAACTCCTCCAGGGTCGAGACTCTCAAGCCCCCCTCCAGCAACTCGATCTCGAGTAGCTCGCTCTCTGCTTCAGGGCGTGTGGGAATCCGGAACCGGGTCCCGGCTGGAAACTCGAGCATGACACCCTCACCCAGGTGCACGACGCTGAGATCCACGTCACCCACAGACAGCCGGCAATCACCCTTCCGAAAGGCGCCCGTCAGCGAACCGCTGTCGGCGTAGGACACCGCCTGGCCGTCGATCACGAACTCTGTCTGAGAAGGAAAGTCCACCGCACGCCAACCAGAGGGCGGCGTGCTCCAGGGAATCACCAGGAAGACCAGCACGGCCGCCGCCGCCGCAACGCCCCCCAAGAGCAGCGACATGCGGAGTCCTGGCCCCCTCGCCACGTGGGGAGTGGCCGACTCACCTTCATGCCGGGCTCGAGCCCCTCTCGATCCAGAGGTTCGCTGGGGCTCGGGCTCCTCCTTCAGGGCAAGATCGGCCCCGGCCTCGAGGAACTCGCCTCGGAGACGCTCGCGGAACTCCGAGCGAGCGGTGAGCTCCTCGCTGCCTGAGAGCTCCTTCTCGAGCTGGGACTGCTGCAACTCGGTGAGCACGGGTGAGTCCGGTTCTCCCTGACCCGCGGCCAGAAACTGAGCCCTCAACTGCGAGCGAAACTCGGCACGCGCCGCGGAGGGCTGCCAGGCGTCGAGAGCCTGGCGAAGCTCAGGTGTGGCCTGGGGGCCATCGCGATCGGGATCGCCAGCTTGGGTGCTCAAGACCCGTCTCCTGCCGACCCTTCGCGCTCATCTGAGACCTTCCACAGGCCCGGTAGCCGATTGCGGAGCTCCTCGAGTGCACGAGAGTAGCGCTTGCGTACTGCCGCCTCGTTGCGGTCGATGACCTTGCCGATCTCCTCGAATGAGAGTCCCTTGTAATAGCGCAGGATCAAGGCGAGCTTCATCGACTCGGGCAGCTCATTGATGGCCGCCTCGATCTGTGCGCTGCGCTCCTGGGTCGCAAGATCCTCGTCGGGTGAACCCTCACCAGACCTTGCCCAGGCCTCCGTTTCGTCAAGCTCCAGGCTGACCTCTCGCTCCTTCGAGCGGTAGCGACGACTGCGCCAGAAATCGCGGACCTTGTTGGTCGCGATCGTGAAGACCCAAGGGCGCAGGGGGCGTGCGGGATCGTAGCTGTCCAGGTGTTCGATGACGTGCATGAAGATCTCCTGCGTCAGATCCTCGCCAAGATGCTCCTCGCCAACCAATCGTCGGACATAGCCGTAGAGCTGGTCGAAGTAGCAGTCATAGAAGGTCGCCAGAGCCCCCGGCTCCCGAGCCTGTAAGGGGGCCCGCAGTCGGTCGGGAAAGGACTCGACGCCGCCGCTTCCGGATCCTGGTCGCGGAGCCGGCACGCCTGTGGGTCTTGCTTCCAAGGTGGGCACTCCTCTTCTTCTGGGTCTCCCGGGGATGCGTGACCGCAGTTTTGGGTTCTTTCCACCTCCAATCCAGGGAGGACGGTCGGACAAGAGAGTAGCAACAGGCCCACCCCCCTTCACCTTGGACCCACCCCGATGTAGCCCTGGGCTCCTATCCGCTCTTGCCAGAGCCGGGCTTTGCGGCGAGGATCCCCCTCATGTCGACCCCCAAAATCATCGCCGGGCGGGCCTTGGCCTCGGTCGGATTCCTCCTCCTGGGCCTCGGATCGAGCTGTGGCGGGCAGGCAGGTGCAGCTCAGGCAGGCGACAAGGTCTTCGTCTATCCGATCAGATCATCGGGCCCCGGGTCCATGGATCCGGTCCGTGGATCGACGACCTACGACAACCAGGCCTGCTCGCTCGTCTACGAGACCCTGCTGCAATACAAGTACCTCAAGCGTCCGCTGGAGCTCGAGCCGCTCCTGTGCGAGTCCATGCCGGAGGTCAGCGAGGACGGCACGGTCTACACCTTCAAGCTCAAGCAGGGCATCCTCTTTCAAGACGACCCCTGCTTCCCTGACGGGAAGGGGCGCGAGGTCACTGCTGACGACGTGATCTACTCCTGGAAGCGTATTGCTGACAAGGGCATCGGCACCAAGAACTGGTGGCTGCTGGAGAGCACGATTGCTGGGTTAGACGAGTGGCGCGAGACGCAGAATACAAGCAGCGATGGGTTTGACTACGACGCACCCTGCGAAGGACTCAAGGCGCTGGACCGCTACACGATTCAGGTCACACTGACGGAACCTGTCACCCGCTTCCTCTACGTGCTGGCCATGTTCCAGCTCTCGATCATCCCTCGTGAGGCCTCGGAATTGTACGGCACGGCGTTCTCGCGTCACCCGGTTGGCACCGGGCCATTCACGATGAACGAGGAGGATTGGCAGACCTCCAAGAGTCTCGACTTCCACCGCAACCCCAGCTTCCGCGACGAGTACTACCCCACGGAATGGATGCCCGAGGACGAGGCCAGTGGGAGGCATCTGGCCGCGGGCAAGAAGCTCCCGATCGTCGACCATGTGCGCATCAACTGCTTCGTCCAGGACCAGCCCATGTGGCTCATGTTTCGAACTGGCAAGCTCGACTACGCGCAGATCCCGGCTGAGAACTACGTCGACGCGATTCGCAAGAGAACCAAGACCCTGAAGAAGAAGTACCGTGAGGAGGGCATTACCTACTACCCCGTGCCCTTGCTCGATTTCATCTTCCGCGGCTTCAACATGGAAGATCCGCTGGTTGGCGGCAGCTCCGAGGAGAACAAGAAGCTACGCCAGGCAATCAGCCTCGCCGTCGACCTGAAGGAGTTCAATGACACCTTCTATAACGGCCAGAACGTGGTCTATGACGGCCCCATCCCACCCAAGCTCGCAGGACATCCCGAGGGCCACTTCTCTGACAAGGCCTACCGAGGCCCGGACCTCGAACGTGCTCGAAGATTACTGGCGGAGGCTGGCTACCCGAACGGCGAGGGCCTTCCAGCTATCAGCTACTACACATCGCTGGCCGCCAACAGCGCCGAGCAGACGGAGATGATGGCTCGACAGCTGGGAAAAATAGGGATCGAGCTGCAATCAAACCTCCTCGAGTTCCCCCAGTTGATCGAGGCCATCAACAAGAAGAAGGCGACCATGTTCAGCTTCGCGTGGGGCTCTGACTACCCCGATGGCGAGAACAACCTCGCTCTGTTCTACGGACCCAACGGATCTCCTGGCTCGAATCACTACAACTACAAGAACAGCGAGTACGACCTGCTCTACGAGCAGATTCGTGCCATGCCGCCCTCACCTGAGAGAGATGAGATCTACGAGACCATGCGCGACATCCTGCTTGAAGATGTCCCTTACGTGGGCTCGATGGCACGCACGCGGAACTACCTCTCCTCACCTTGGCTGATGAACTTCAAGCCGACCGAGGACTTCTGGAACTGGCCGAAGTACCTCGACATCGACGAGTCACTTCGCAACTGATCCCCCACAACAATCTAGCCAGCCCTCATCCATGTGGACGTACGTCGCACGCAAGCTGCTGTACAACATCCCAGTCTATCTAGGGATCATTCTCTTCCTGATGCTGGCGCTGCGGGTCAACGATCCGGCTTACGCGTTCCTGGGGAAGAACGCTACCGCGACCGACCTGGCTGATATCAAGGCCAAGCTGGGGCTGGACCAGCCCTTCTTCTACCAGTACCTCGAAGTCCTCAGTTTCAACTTCGATGTCGAGAGCTGGGCAAACGAAGGGCTCAAGGTCTCGGAGATGCTAAAGCGCTCGATCGTGCCTAGCCTCTCGATAACCCTGCCCGCCCTGACGCTCACGAGCATCATCTCGATCACCATTGCGATCATCTCGGCCTACTTCCGAGGCCGACCGGTGGACCGCACTCTGATGGTGGTGGCCGTAGTCGGGATGAGCGTCTCCTTCCTGGTCTATATCGTGTTTGGTCAGTACTGGGGCGCCTACCTGCTGACACGTGATGTAGGCATCGACGCCTTCGCTATTGGTGGCTTTGAGCCTGGCCTCAAGAACTGGCCCTACTACTGCCTCCTTCCCGTCTTGATCTCTGTCATTGTCTCGATGGGATACGACACCCGTTTCTATCGCTCGGTGATGGTCGAAGAGTCCGGCCGTGACTACATCACCACGGCTGTGGCCAAGGGCGCCAACAAGCGCAAGGTGATGTTCGTGCACATGCTCAAGAATGCGATGATTCCGATCATCACGCGGATCATGACGACCCTGCCATTCTTGATCATGGGGTCGCTCCTGCTCGAGGTGTACTTCAACATTCCTGGCATGGGGCGCGTGCTCTTCAAGGCGATTCAGGAGCAGGACTTTCCAGTCATTCAGAGCTTCGTGACGATCTTCGCCGCACTCTTCATCCTCTCCAACATCCTGACCGACGTGCTCTACGCCCTCGTCGACCCGCGGGTGCGCCTCTCATGAGCGAACAACAAGTCTCAGGGATTCAGAAGTTCATGCAGGGGCGCGGGATACGCAAGCTGCGACGGGACCGCATGGCCGTGGTGGCCCTCTGGGTCATCGGGGGCTACCTCCTGATCGCCCTGTCAGTGGCCTTCGGAATTCTCAGCAAGGAAGACGTCTTCGACAGGGTCGGTCCCGACAATGTTGTTGGCTTCTGGGGCTCTCAAGATGGCGAGCGCCGGCTGGATCAAGCCCAATTCAGGATCGAGCGCATCGAACGCGCTGCCAAGGGCTCCAATCCCGAGGCCGCTCTTGCGAACTTTCGCATCGGTGGAGTGAGCGCAGCTCCCGGGACACCCGACGAGGTCCTCGCCAGGGTCGCCAGTGCATGGGAATCATTCGACGCCGTCGCGGCCCATGAGGAGCTGGATGATTCACCCGCAGTCCCGCCCCTCTTCTCAGAACTAGAGCAGCGTGTTGATCGGCTCTTCGAGAGCCCCACAGGATTCGAGGGCTTCATCCAGACGATGAGGATGTCACTTGGTACTGATCGCCAGGGGCGATCGATCCTCTTCCGCGCGCTCTACTCCACAAAGGTTGCGGTACAGATCGGAATGGTGGCGGCGCTCATCTCCGTTCTCATAGGAACACTCCTCGGTGCAGCAGCGGGGTACTTCGGTGGATGGGTCGATCACCTCGTGGTGTGGCTCTACTCCACCTTCTCATCGATTCCCTGGATCGTGCTGCTGATGGTCCTGGCCTCGATGTTCCGAGGTGGAAGCATGGATGGGACCTTGATCCCAGTCTACGCCGCATTCTGCATGTCCTTCTGGATCTCACCCTGCCGCGTCGTGCGTGGAGAGGTGATGAAGCTGAAGGAACTCGAGTATGTCCAGGCTGCCTCGGCTATCGGTTTCGGGCGCACCCGGATCCTCATCAAGCATGTCATCCCGAACACCGCGCACCTGATGTTCATCAACTTCTCGCTCCTGTTCATCGGGGCGATCAAGGCAGAAGTGATCCTCAGCTTCCTGGGCCTGGGCGTGAAGAACGAGCCCTCCTGGGGCGTGATGATCAACCAGGCCAAGGCAGAGGTACTCAACGGCTTCTTCTGGCAGATCGGTGCTGCGACGGCCTTCATGGTTGTGCTGGTGCTGGCCTTCAACGTCCTCTCGGATGCCCTTCAGGACGCCTTTGACCCCAAGCACGTCTAGGTCAGACTCATGAGCACCACCAAGACTCAGCCCGTGCTGCAGGTCAAGAACCTGTCCACCTGCTTCAAGACCGACAACGGCATCGTGACTGCGGTCGATGACGTCTCCTTTGACCTCTACCCGGGTGAGACTCTCGGCATCGTTGGAGAGTCCGGCTGTGGAAAGACGGTGACCAGCAAGTCGATCATGCGACTCCTGCCGGACCACATCTCCTTTCAGAAACCCGAGAGTCAGGTGCTCTTTGGGGGCCGCAATCTCTGTCAGGCTTCCCCGAGAGAGATGCGCAAGGTTCGTGGTGACCGCATTGCCATGATCTTTCAGGAGCCGATGACGTCTCTCAACCCTGTCTTCAGGATTGGCTGGCAGCTGGATGAGGCCCTCGAGTACCACACGAACCTCGACAAGGCGGCGAGGCGCGACCGTGCGATTGAGATGCTCCGCCTGGTCGAGATGCCCGAACCTGAGCGGCGTATCGACGAGTACCCCCATCAACTGTCAGGCGGTATGCGCCAGCGCGTGATGATTGCCATGGCTCTCTGCTGCGAACCAGACATCCTGATCGCCGACGAGCCGACCACCGCCCTGGACGTGACGATCCAGGCCCAGATCCTCGACCTGATGAATGGACTGAAGGAAAAGCTGAACACCGCCATCATGCTGATCACCCACGATCTGGGGGTCGTCGCTCAGGTCTGTGACCGGGTGATGGTGATGTACGCAGGGCGCGTGATCGAGTCAGCGACCGTACGCGAGGTGTTTCACAGCCCTCAGCATCCGTACACCCGGGCTCTCCTCCAGTCGATACCCAAGTCAGGCGCCCGCCAGCACGGAAGACGACTACCTACCATTCCCGGCATCGTGCCAGGCCTGTTCGAGCTCCCCGATGGCTGCCGCTTCCAGGATCGCTGTGAGCTCAAGGAGCAGCGCTGCGTCGATGAGGAGCCAGCTCTTGAGCTACACGATGAGCGCAGCTATCGCTGCCACTTCCCCCTGGGAGGACAGGCATGAGCAGCACCGCCCCCGCTCTGCTCGAGGTACAGGACCTGGTCATGCACTTCCCTGTTCGCGGAGGGGTCTTCAACCGCGTGATCTCGCGGGTCCATGCGCTCAATGGTGTCTCACTCTCGGTAAGAAAGGGTGAGACGCTCGGCGTGGTGGGAGAGTCGGGCTGTGGAAAGTCCACTCTCGGCAAATGCCTCATCAGACTGCTCTCACCAACCTCTGGATCGATTCGCTACGGGGACGAAGAGCTGGTTGGACTGAGTCATGGAGATCTCATGGCGCATCGCAAGCGCATGCAGATGATCTTCCAGGATCCTTATTCGTCACTCAATCCCCGCATGACGGTGCGCGAGGCACTCCGTGAGGTGGCTGCCTTTCACTCCGTGGAGACCCCCAACGGCATGGGCGCCTACATCGAGAATCTCATCTCAAAGGTCGGTCTCCGCCCCGAGGCGGCCGACAAGTTCCCCCACGAGTTCTCCGGCGGGCAGCGCCAGCGAATCGGCATCGCTCGAGCATTGGCCTGCAACCCGGAGTTCATCGTTGCCGACGAGCCGGTATCTGCCCTCGACGTCTCGATCCAGGCGCAGGTCCTCAACCTCCTGATGGACCTCAAGGACGAGTTCGGCCTGACCCTGGTCTTCGTGTCACATGACCTCAAGGTCATCGAGCACTTCTGTGACCGCGTGCTCGTCATGTATCTGGGCAGTGTCGTGGAGGAGCTCGACTGCGAGAACCTCCACGCCGATGCTCAGCATCCATACACCAAGGCCTTGCTCGGTGCGAACCCGATCAACGATCCAGACGACCGCCGCCCACTGACAGTCCTGCAGGGGGACGTCCCCAGCCCATTCGAGCTGCCGACCGGCTGTGCCTTTGCCGGACGCTGCCCGGTAGCCGAGGACCGCTGTCACCAGGACCGTCCGAGGCTCGAGAGGAAGACCTGCGGCCATCAGGTGAGCTGCTGGGCCGTGGATTGATCCGCCACAGAGAGGCTTCAGGCGCCCCGCATGGCTCGCCTCGGCCCAGGCTGGTGGTCGGCGTTGTCAATCGCAGCGCTCGGTAGCTAACCTGCCTCGATGAGCCGCACAGCCATCGCCGCCATCGACCAGGGCACCACCAGCACTCGCTGTATCCTCTTCAGTCCCGAGGGCAAATCCCTGGGCATGAGTCAGCTAGAGCACCAGCAGATCTATCCCCAGCCCGGCTGGGTCGAGCACGACCCCCTGGAGATACGCCGATCCACCGAGCAGGTCATTCGTGAGGCCTTGCTCGCCGCAGGTGACGATATCCAGATCGCCGCTGTAGGCGTGACCAACCAGCGCGAGACGCTGGTGGTCTGGAACCGGCGAACAGGAGAGCCCTACTCGAACGCGATCGTCTGGCAGGATCTACGCACCCAGGAGATCTGCGAGGAACTCGGCGGAGATTCAGGAGCCGAGCGCTTCCAGCTGAAGACCGGACTGCCCCTGGCAACCTACTTCTCTGGACCCAAGCTGCGCTGGCTCCTGAAGAACATCCCGGGCCTGCGGGCTGCAGCAGAGAGCGGTGAGGCTATCTGCGGAACAATGGACAGCTGGACGATCTGGAATCTCACCGGCGGACCGGATGGTGGCGCCCACGTGACCGATGTCACCAATGCCTCTCGGACCATGTGGATGAGCCTCGAGACTCTCGACTGGGATCCCGAGCTCATCGAGGCCTTCGAGGTACCGGTCAGCATGCTGCCGCGCATCGTCTCTTGCAGTGACCCCGCCCCCTGGGGGCACACCAACGAGAGCGGCCCCTTCGGCCAGGTCATCCCGGTCTGCGGGGCTGCTGGCGATCAGCAGGCCGCGATGATCGGGCAGTGCTGTTTCGAACCGGGTGAGGCCAAGAACACCTATGGAACCGGCTGCTTCTTGCTCATGAACACCGGTGAGCGCCCGATTCGCTCGCAAGCCGGGCTCCTGACCACGGTCGCCTATCGATTGGGAGAGGAGCCAGCCTGTTATGCACTCGAGGGCTCCGTGGCCATCGGTGGCGCACTGGTACAGTGGCTGCGGGACAATCTCGGGCTGATCGACAGTGCAGATCACATCGAGGAGCTCGCACGCAGTGTCGAGGACTGCGGTGGAGCCTACATCGTGCCCGCCTTCTCTGGCCTCTTTGCACCACACTGGCGCCCCGACGCCCGAGGAGTGATCGTCGGCTTGACCCGTTACGTCAACAAGGCTCATCTGGCACGGGCTGCGCTCGAGGCCACGGCCTACCAGGTACATGACCTGCTGGTGGCCATGACCAGTGACTCGAAGATCAAGCTAGCCGAGCTGCGAGTGGACGGTGGCATGACTCAAAACGAGCTGCTCTTGCAGTTTCAGGCCGACATGAATCGAGCCCCCGTCATTCGGCCCACCATCACCGAGACCACGGCCCTGGGAGCAGCCTACGCTGCAGGCCTGGCCGTCGACTTCTATGGCGGCGTCGCGAGCCTGCGTCAAAACTGGAGCCGAGATCGTGAGTTCACACCTCAGATGGATGAGTCCACGAGAGAGGGCCTCCTGCATGGCTGGAAGAAGGCCCTCGAACGAAGCCTGGACTGGGCGAACTGAGGCCAGGCCCTTTCGGAAGTGAACGACCCTGATCTAGAGCATCGGTAGATCCACACCGCGCTCCTTCGCACACTCGGCCGCATCCTCATAGCCTGCGTCCGCGTGACGCATGACGCCGGTGCCTGGGTCATTGGTCAGAACCCGCTCGAGCGCCGCACTGGACTCTTCTGTTCCATCCGCGACCGTCACCTGGCCGGAGTGCAGCGAGTATCCCATTCCCACACCACCGCCGTGATGGAAGGAGATCCAGCTGGCACCTGAGGCCACGTTCAGCATGCAGTTCAGAAGCGGCCAGTCAGCCACGGCGTCGGTGCCATCCTTCATCCCCTCGGTCTCCCGGTTGGGTGAGGCCACCGAGCCACAATCGAGGTGGTCCCGGCCAATCACCAGCGGAGCGGAGATCTCTCCGCGCCTGACAGCCTCGTTGAAGGCCAGTCCGGCCCTGGCACGCTCGCCGTACCCCAGCCAGCAGATTCGAGCCGGCAGCCCCTGGAACTGAATGCGCTCTGCGGCCATGCGAATCCACCGACAGAGCGCCTCGTCTTCGGGGAAGAGCTCGAGAATGATGCGATCCGTGACAGCGATGTCCTCGGGGTTCCCCGATAGGGCCGCCCAGCGGAAGGGGCCCTTCCCCTGACAGAACAGGGGACGAACGTACTTCGGCACAAAGCCCTCGAAGTCGAAGGCATTCTGCAAGCCAGCCTCCTTGGCATGTCCACGCAAGTTGTTGCCGTAGTCGAAGGTGTCGGCACCACGGGCCTGAATCTCAATCATTGCCCTCGTGTGATCGACCATGGTCCGGAACGACGCGGCCTCGTAGGCCTTGGGGTCGGAGGCGCGCAGGGCCAGGGCCTCCTCGAGACTCATACCGTTCGGTACATAGCCGTCGAGAGGATCATGAGCACTGGTCTGGTCAGTGAGGACATCCGGGGTGATGTCGCGCTCGATCATGCGATGCAGGAGATCAACGGCATTCGCAACGACCCCGATGGACTTGGCCACCTTTTGCTCCTTCCACTCCAGGGCCTGATCGATCGCAGCATCGATGTCCTCGATCATCACATCACAATAGCGAGTGTCCAGCCGCTTCTGGATTCGAGCGGGATCGACCTCTGCAACGAGGCAGGTACCGCCGTTCATGGTCGCCGCCAGCGGTTGGGCCCCCCCCATGCCCCCGAGTCCGGCCGTGACAACCAGGCGCCCCTCGAGGGTTCCGCCAAAGAGCTTCTTGGCAGATGCAGCAAAGGTCTCGTAGGTCCCCTGGAGGATTCCCTGGCTACCAATGTAGATCCATGACCCCGCGGTCATCTGTCCATACATCATCTTGCCTTCCGCCTCGAGATGCCGGAAGTGCTCCCAGTTGGCCCACTCCCCCACCAGATTCGAGTTCGCGATCAGCACGCGAGGCGCAGAAACAGTGGTCTTGAACACACCCACCGGTCGCCCCGATTGAACGAGCAAGGTCTCGTCGGCTTCAAGTCGCTTCAAGGTGGCAATGATCGCCTGAAAGCTCGGCCAATCCCGAGCAGCCTTTCCGCTCCCTCCGTAGACAATCAGCTTCTCCGGCTCCTCCGCGACCTCGGGATCGAGGTTGTTCATCAGCATGCGCATGGCCGCTTCGGCCGCCCAGGTCTTGCAGCTCCTCTGGTTGCC
>JABACD010000019.1:18275-116408 GCA_014237855.1 Planctomycetota bacterium
GGTAGAGCGCTGGGGTCCGGTAGGAATATCTTCGTAGGAGGTCATGAAAACTCTGTTGTCCTGTAGGAATGGCGAGTGGAAAAGGATACTCGCGACCAGATGAGGCAGAAAGAGCGAGGTCTCATGGAGCGGCATTTCACCCAGGGATCGGATTCCTTACCCTTGTGTTCAGGCTCACTAGCCCCAGTCAAGAGAAGGGAATCGCAGTTTCACAGGAGGATCGACCATCACCAGCGCACCTAATGACGGTAGGGACGCCCCGCTGGACCCGGAGCTTCTCATGCGGGCCCGGACTGGAGACAGCGATGCACTCCAGCGTGTTTGCAAACACCTCGAACCAAGCCTCCGTGATGCGGCAGAGAAAAAGCTGGGACGGTTGCGGACCAAGGTCGGACTCTCGGACGTCCTGCAATCGACCTTCATAGACATCGTGCGTTCGGCCAAGAGCCTTCCCGCAGAGTCCAAGGAGAATCTAGAGCACTGGAGCCTGAGGGTGCTCGACAACAATATCAAGGATCTGGCTCGCTACTTCGATGCCGAGAAGCGCGATCGAAAAATTGAGGCGGGTCTCGGGAGCACTGGGTTCCGAGCCATTGCGGACGAACTCCCCTCCCCCGCATCGGAGCTGATCCAGAACGAGGAGTTCACGAAGCTGGCTCTTGCCATCAGTACGCTGCCTGCAGACTACCAGCGCATCTTGCACCTGTTCCTGAGACCCGACTTCAGTCACGAGAGCGCCGCACAAACGCTTGGGCGATCCGAGGGTGCATCCAGAATTCTTCTCGCCCGCGCCCGCGCTGCCCTCTTGGCCGCACTCGACGAGCAATCAACTTGAGCGCGGAGCGAGATGTACCGAGCGCCGTCGAGCGTGTACTGACGAAGTGGTTCCTCCTCAAGGAGGAGGGGACTGAGCCAGACCTGGAAGAACTCTGCGAGGGAGACCCCGCGCTACTAGCAAGCGCAGAGCGGCTGCTGGGTCGAGAGCCAGACCTGATACGCCGTCAGGCACACTCGAAGGAGGAGTCTTCGGCTGACGATGGATCGATTGCCTCTGGTACCAAGCTCGATGATTTTCGCATCCTGAGGGAGATCGGGCGGGGTGCCTCGGGCACGGTCTTCTTGGCCGAACAGGAGCGCCTTGGCCGAACCGTCGCGCTGAAGGTCGTCGATCGCTCACTGCTGAGTTCTGCGACTGGATGGGATCGTCTGCGACGTGAGGCGGCCATTACCGCGCGCCTGAATCACCCCAACATCGTGCCGATCTACGCGATTGGAGAGGAAGGGGACAGGGGCTTCATCGCCATGCGATACCTCGCTGGCCCAGCCCTCAATCACGTTGAGCATCCTGTCGACCCCGAACGAGCCGCTCGGTACTGCCAGATGGTCGCCTGGGCTCTTGCGGCTGCCCACGAAGCAGGCGTGGTTCACCGCGACGTGAAGCCGGCTAACATCATCCTCCAGGACCAGGTCCCCTACCTCGTGGACTTCGGCCTGGCTCGCTCGAGTGTCGACCCGACCCTGACCAGTCGCGGTAGCGTGCCCGGAACGTTGCCCTACATGGCTCCCGAGCTGCTCTCCAGGGAGGAGCCCTCCCTCGACCCTCGGACGGACGTCTACGCCCTCGGTGTGACACTCTATGAGCTACTGGCCGGGAGGCTGCCATTCTTCAGCGACCAACCAGTCGCGACCATGCGCCGTATCCTCCTCCAGGATCCACCGGCCATCGGCCTGGGGCAAGAGCATCGTGACCTGGAGACGATCGTCATGCAGGCCCTCGACAAGGAGCCTCGCCGGCGCCTGCAGAGTGCTGAGGCCATGGCCGCCGAGCTGCAGCACTACCTCGACGACGAGCCGATCACCTTACGGCCGACCAGCGGGATCCAACGCCTCATTCGAAGAGCTCGGCGTCGTCCACAGCTGACCTTGTTCGCCGCTGTTAGCGTCCTGGCAGTCATCGCCCTGGGTACAGTCGCCGGTATCTCCAGACTCCGAGAAGAGCGTGCCCTGAATACGGGGATTCAGATGGCTCGGGATGCCCTGGATGAGGGTCGAGTTGATCAGTCCGCCAGGACCCTGGAGGAACTGCTGGAGGACCACGAACGCAGCGGAGACCTGGCCATGCTTGCGGACCGGGTCGAGGCAGAGGTCGCCACCTATCGCCTGTATACGATCCTGTGCCAGCGTCCTCTCTTCCTCGAGTGGGAAGCCCTTGACGAGGCGCTCGCCGAGTTGCGAGAGACGCGAGCTCTCGAGATTCTGACCCCACGAGCCCTGCCGCTTGCCGCCGCCGCCGAGTGGGTCCTGGGGCGTGAGGAGCAAGCCCGTGAAGACCTCGAAGCTCTGCGACGATCGGGTGAGGCTCCCCTGGCGACTGCATCCATCGCAGCGTTCCTGGGAGATGATCAGGCGCTCACTCCACCCTCGGGTAGTGCTGATGAACACGTCCTGCGCAGCTTGGTCTTGAACCTGCTCACACGCCCCTACGCCGACCAGAAGCGAGAGATCGACCGAGCTCTGGTGATCGACCCCTCCCACTCCTGGGCCCTGTACGCACGTGGGGTGCTGCTGGCCGCAGATGGTCGGTTTGGTCGGGCCACTGAGGTCCTCGAGGGTCGTATCGATCCCCTCCGGGTAACCAGCGACGCAAGACGGCTCCTCGTGCGGCTCAGGATTCAAACGGGCAGGTTCGAGGAAGCCAGGGCCAGCCTGGACTCGATCCCCACAGACCAGTGGGGTGCAGTCGATGCCTTCCATGACCTCGAGCTGACCATTCAAGCCAACGCCTGGGAAGAGTTCGAGAACCGCCTCGCTCATCACCGGCTGCGGTTTCCCGCGCCCGCCTTGATCGACCTGGCCGAAGCCCAGTATCTGGCCCATGTGAAGGAAGACCTCGACGGCGCAGATCGGGTCTTCGAGCTGGTCATCAGTGATTCGAGAGACCCGGCACTGCGTGATCTCGCCGAGGCCAGCCAGTACCGCATGCACGTCGAGTACGCACTTTCAGACCTGGCATCAGACTCCTCGGACGAGCTGGAGACCCTGCGCGAGTGGGGACGCGACCTCTGGGAGAGACTCAAGTACCCCCGCGCCCGGGCTCTTGTCGGCTGGAAGCTCGGCCTGGTGATGATCCATGTCGGGCCTGCTGGACAGGGATTCGATCGAATGGAGGACGCCATGGAGCTTCTGCCTGGAGAGTGCCTGCTGCGCGTGAATTACGCCGAGCACTGCCTGGGACTTGCGAGGGCCGCGCCCGAGTTGATCGACCGTGGAGCGCTGCAGCCCGGTACGGACAGGTACCTGCTCGCTGAGGCGGGCTCGGCGCTTGTGGAGGCCATCAGGGCCATCGAGGAAGGAGAGAGTCACGCCACCGAAGACGAGCTGGTCTTGCTGGCTAGAATCGTCATTGAACTCGCGACCACCTCCTCTGACTGGGGCCTCTTGAGGGAGGCACGCCCAATCCTCGAGCGAGTTCCCTCGACGCCCGAGCTGACCAAGGCGCTGAGCCTGACACGTGCGACCTTCGAGAGTCTCTACGGGCGGCAGGATGGTAAGGGGCTACCCCTGGACCACGACGAATAGAGCGCTATGCCCCGGAGCCAATGGGCTCCATCCTTCCGGGCCCTCGAATCCCCTCAGGTCCAGACGCTGTCCCACGAGAAGAGTGTGCGGCACGGTGAACTTGGCTTCCTGTACGGTCGCCCCAGCGCGCAGCGGCAGCGAGATGGTATTGCCACTCAAGTCCACCTCGAACCTGGCGTAGGTATTGATGCGTAGGCCGCTCATCTGAACCCTCGCATCCAAACCTGCAACGACGTCATTGTGGCCAACTGGCGAGGAGATGGCGACGGGGTAGGGCATTCCCTGCCCCGAGTACCCGAAGAAGGCAAAGGGCAGCTGGGTGGTGGTCCCGGTCGCCGTCCAGCCGCCGATCAATCCGGGAGGATCGCTGTCGTCCTGGGCGTACTGCCCCGGGTTGTTATCACTGCCGACCATGGTGATTCCCTGGAGCTCGTAGAAGACTCCAGAGTTCAGGGCTAGCTCCCAGGCCTCACTCGTGAAGAAGTCTGGAGTCAGTTCGGGAGATTGATCCAGGATCAATCGCTTGACCAGGGCATCCACCGAGACCAGCTCGGGGTAATCAGCATGACCATTGACCTCCTTCCAGTAATCCTGTGCATCTCCATTCCAGTGGAGGTAGTCGAGATCCCAGACACGGATCGTCTCGGGATCACCACTGGGCATGGCCAGCATCGGCTCACTCTGCTCGCGTACCTGATCAGGATTCGAGGAGTTGACACCGTTACGATCGAGCAATCTGTCGAACAGCTCTGGTGACAGGATGCAATCGGGTACATCCACTCCCACGGGAACGTCATAACCGGCCGACTCGATGCTCCACGGCACGACCGCTCCACGGAGATCATCGTAGGGTGAGCCCTCGCGGCGAAAGATGGTCAGCCCGGGAGGAGTCGCCGTACTGGTGCGCTTGAAGAACCCGGGTCCGAACCATACTCGGCCGGACAGCTCCACCCAGGTCCCGGGAAAGACGCTGGCATCGCCCCGCATCCGCAGCTTGATGAAGCCCTCAGAGGGTGCCATGGAGCTGATCCACGTCGGGTTGGATGCGTACTCCGACCACTCAAGGACCAGTGGCGGTACTCCAGAGGCCTCGCTGGCTGGTGAGGGTGAGAGCCAGCTCAGGGAGCTGGCCAAGGCCATGAACAGCAGGTTTTCAGCGCTCATTCTTCGATCCTGGGCAAGAAAATGGGGGTGGGGCCCCTGAGGGCGTACCCCCCCCATGAATGTTACACCACATTCTCAAGTTGGTCGACGCAACCGCCATACAGGCCTGCCCGGAGTTCACCGGGGAGTGATGGGATTGGGCAGATCCACCTCGTCAGCCCCGACCTCCGTTCGAATATCCATGATTCGATCTTCCCCGTCGATGTCCTCAGCCAGGATTCCAGGGATCAGATGGTTTCCGCGGTTGATGCATCTCGAATAGATGCGCAGGTGGAAGTCATCGTTGATCGGTGAGACAAAGCTGGGATGCGCACGGAAGTTTCCAGCTCCATTCACCCAGCCTCCAGGCTTGTCCACATCGCTGTAGAGAACCAGCGGATTCCCGTCGATGTCGGTCTGGCCTTCGTTCTTCCAGGCGATCGTGTTAGCGACTTCAGCAGTGCCACCAGCGACGAATATCCCTCCGCCGACTGTCCCGGAATCAGCACGGTTTCGAGCGACCGTGTTGTGCAAGATTCTCTCCAGGTCGCCTGAGCACCAGATGCCAGTTCCGGCACCGGTCGTTGGACCAAACATGTCCTCCAGGCTGTTCTTGACCACCATGTTTCCTGTGATCGCGGAGAGGTCGAACAGATCCGCTGCATGGATGCCCGCGCCTGACTGGCTGGCCCGGTTCTCGATGATCGTATTGCGCAGGATCAGAGCGTTGCCACCCTCGATGGCGATACCTCCGCCGCGCAGGGGCTCCGCCGTGATGAAGTCCATGGTTCCGTTCTCCCTGACAAGATTATCCTCCAGCGTCACCTTCTGATTCATGGAGCCGAAGGCGAATGGCTCACGACCGTAGTAGAAACCGCCGCCCGCAGTGTGTGCCTGGTTTCGGATCAACACGCTCTCGGCAAGGATCACTGAGGTATCACCGGACCCAGCCCCGTCCAGCACTGCAATACCACCGCCATAGGCTCCGTCAGGACCTGTTGCAGCACAGTCTTCGATTCGACACTGCCGCAGCTCGGGTGCCGAGTCGATCGCATAGAGTCCGCCGCCATAGGCGTCCACTGAGGGTCCACCAGGAGGATCGATTCCATGGCACACACAGCCCTTGAATTCGGTCATGCGAATGACCGGGTTCGAACCAAACATCGCGGCAATCCCACCACCACTGACTGAAGCAAAGCAGTTCTCGAGCACGTAGCCGCCGATCGCCGGGGAGGACCCATAGACCAGGGCCATACCGCCGCCGTCGCACTCTGCTACGTTCCATGAAAAGGTCGCTCCCTCCAGAGTGCCGATCGTCGGAGAGGACTGATCGCACAAGATCGCGCCGCCGAACTGCCAGCTGTGGTTATCGACAAACTCGTTCTCGAGCAGGACAACAGGGCTGGCTCCGGTTGATAGCACGGCAAGTGCTCCCCCACCCGGGGCATTGTTCGTGTCGCAGTGGATAGGCCAGCCCTGGGCCACATCATTGCTCGAGAACTGATTCCCGTGCAGCTCGGCCGCCCCCACGGCCTCGAGGGCCACACCTCCACCCCGGAACGATGCCACGTTTCCTGAGAACTCGTTGCCGGTAAGCTCCAGG
Organism: Planctomycetota bacterium; assembly: GCA_014237855.1. Classification (GTDB taxonomy): domain Bacteria; phylum Planctomycetota; class UBA1135; order UBA1135; genus JABACD01. Next base: position 24,601 of record JABACD010000019.1, read on the forward strand.
ATCTCGCCAGTCTGTGCGGCTGCTCCAACGGCCAGAAGCGCGCCTCCGCTGGCACCACACAGGTTTTGGCTGAACTCATTTGCAGACACCAGCGGTGCCGCTGAGATAGAGCTCAGCCCGCCGCCCAGCCCCAGGGTGCTCGAGCCGTTCCCAGTGATCTTGTTGAGCTCGATGGTTGGGGCGCTTGCACTACACAAGATGGCCGTCGCGTCGGTCGCTCCGGTGATCTCAAAGCCCCGCAAGACGGTGCTTCTACCTTCCCCCGTGACGAACGAGACCGTTGGCTGGCTGGAGAGTGCCGGCAGGATCGTGATCGGCCCCGCACCAGCAGCGACCTCGACAATGATGTCCTTGCCGAGGAAGTCCAAGTTCTCGACATAGGTAGTCGCGCCAGTATCGACGACTTGAACAGTCTGGCCTGGGCCCGCCTGGTTGATGGCGCCTTGAATGGTTTGCGACGAACAATTTCCGCTCTGACAGACAGTTACCTGGGCAGATACGAGCCCTCCAGAGAGGCAGAGCAACACGGTGGAGATGACAGTGGTTGAATTCACTTTTCGAATGGATGGGATGAGCCAATGGGATCTGACGGATCACCCCATAACCAACACCTGGTATGAGGTCGTCACCCCGGTAGGCGTGACGACCCGACCATCGTTTCAGTGGAATTCAGATTGTTATTGCTCTGCCCTGCCAGCAAGAGCTGTACCCCGGCACGGCCCACGACCTCAGCCGGACCTGGCCCCTGCCTCCTAGGACTGCAGCTTCCCGGCCTGCTTCTCGACCGTAGCGACCAGCTCACCTGACGAGATCAGCTCATGAGCCTTCTCGATGTCAGGTCGCATGTAGCGATCCTCGTGGACTCGCTTGACCCGCTCCCGCAAGCAGTAGTAGGCCGCACGCGCCCCCTTGCCCGCGGCCAGCTCCGAGTGAAACTCGCGAGCCTGAGCAGCACACAGCAGCTCGATGGCCACCACATATTCCACGTTCCCGAGGATTTGCCGTGCCTTTCGAGCAGCGGTGACGCCCATGGACACGTGATCTTCTTGATTGGCGCTGGTCGGGATGGTGTCCACCGAGGCCGGGTGCGCAAGATACTTGTTCTCGCTCGCGATCGAGGCCGCAGTCACCTGGGCGATCATGAAGCCTGAGTTGAGCCCTGGGTTCGGTGTCAGGAAGGCCGGAAGCCCCGAGAGATCAGGGTTCACGAGCTGCTCGATCCGTCGTTCGCTGATGTTGGCAAGCGTCGCAAGTGATGTCGCCAGGTAGTCCATCACCATCGAGACCGGCTGACCATGAAACTGGCCGGCGCTCATGACCTCGCCAGTCTCAGGGAAGATGATCGGGTTGTCCGTCACCGAGTTGATCTCACCCGAGAGGACGTCCCCCACATGCTCGAGCGCGCACTTGAAAGCTCCATGCACCTGCGGAATGCATCGCAGCGAGTAGGGGTCCTGGACACGGTCACACTCCGAGTGGCTCTCCATGACCTCCGAGGCCTTCAATAACCGCTCGAAGTTCTGCGAGGTACGCAGGTGCCCGTCATGACCCTTGAGCTCCGCCAACCTGGGATCAAAGGGCGTCAGGCTACCGAAGAGTGCCTCGAGTGAGAGTGAAGCCACGATATCGGTGGCCTTGGAGAGACCGGCGGCACGCAGGTAGGTCATGCTCCCGATGGCCTTCATGATCTCAGTACCATTGATCAACGCCAGACCTTCCTTCGCTTGCAGCACGAGGGGATCTTCCCCCACTGCTGCCAGGGCAGCCTTGGCAGTCTTCCGCTTGCCATTCACATAGGCATGGCCGTAGCCCATGTAGCTCGCCGCCATCTGGGCCAGGGGAGCGAGATCACCACAGGCGCCGACCGATCCCTGCTGGGGCACCTCTGGCACGAAGCCGGCATTGAACAGACGCACGAGCTTCCTGACCAGCTCCGCCGAGACCCCTGAGTGACCCCGAACAAGTCCGTTGAGGCGCAGGATCTGCGCGGCCCGAACCTCGCGAAGAGGGAGAGGGTCTCCGACTCCCGTGCAGTGTGATAGCACGAGGTTACGCTGAAGCTCTTCAAGATCCTCTTCCGCAATCGCGACGTTCTTGAGCTTGCCAAAGCCCGTTGTCAGGCCATAGACCACATCTCCCCCCTCAACATGGTCCACGACAATTTTTCGGGCCGCACGCACGGCCTTCATTGCGGAACTCGAAACGCTTAGCTGCAGCTCGCCTCTCTTCGAGAGAGACTCGTGCAGCAGTGGTTCGAGGTCGGAGAGCAGTAGGGAGCGTCCGTCGAGTGTCAGCTTCTTCACGCCGCGGGTGGGGCTAGGACTTGGGTGCGCCGGGAGGGGGGCGCCGAGTCTAATCCTCCAGCGCGTCTGGTGCTCCAGCAGCCTGAACGCTTTTGGGTCGCTTCCAGAGTAGATCGATCATCAAGAGGGCGGCTCCGAGCCGAGGCCTGACCGCCCGAGCCACGACCGCAGACCGTCCCAAGGCCATGCCCTGTCAGCCTGCCCCCCTTGGCCCGGCCCCGAGCGAAGGACACAAGAAGCCCCTCTTTTGCCCAGCCAGCGACGAAGAAACAGTCGAAGGCGCACGACCTCCGCGAGGTCGAACTAGCCGCGGACCAGGGCCTGCAGCTTCGCCACCGCGCCCGCGGCATCACAGAGCACTCCCGCCTCGGAGGCCAGCCTGGCGGCCTCCACGTAGTGGGCCCCGTCACGAGCGCGCTCCTCATGAAGAGCCAGCATCGGATTCGTCTGCCGGCCATTGAGCCAGGAGAGGAAGGCCAGACCGGCCTTGTAGTGCCTGGTCGGCGCCTGGAACAGGTGCCGACCAAGTCGCTCGCAGGGAGCCATGAGCTCGAGATAGCGGTCCTCGTTGCCATGAGCCAGAAAGCCCAGGGCAACGCTCGCTGGCTCAGCAATGCCATCGAAGATACCCAGCAAGCCATGGCTGAAATCACCCAGCGAGACCTCACGACCGGCCAGCTCAACCACTCGTTCAATCGGGCCGCCCGCCATCAGCTCGCCAAAGTGGAAGTCGTCGCCGGTCAGCATGATCTGATCTCTCTCGAGTAGCTCCCGGCGCAATCGACGCTCTAGCTCCGCATCGAGAAGCGAGAGCTTGGCTCCTCTGACCTTCGAAGGGCAGCAGGCCATGACCTGCCGAAAGCTCGTGCCGGGGAAGTAGCCCCGAAGCTCTGGCAGAAACATCTCGCCCAGCCAGTGAATGAACAGCGGACCTTCACAGCCTTCGATGATCCGGCGGTACACCCGTACATAGGTCTCCTCATCGCTGCGCTGCTCGCAGAGCCATACAAGGGGCAGCAGGATCGCGATACCGCCGTGGGATTGGATGAACCGAGCCTGGTACACAACGGCCTCCACCAGCTCATCCTCATCACGGATACTGCTCAGGTGATCGACGCCGGCTCCGGCCACGAAGCCGTGTTTCAGGCGCGCTTCCCCGGTGCACTCGATCAAGCGTGCCGCGTTCTCCCACCCGATGTGAAAGCGCTGGGCGGTATCCATCGCCTCGGCGATTCCGAAGCCCAGCCGCGCCAGGCGCTTGCGAAGAGCGACCGTGGACTCCCAATCGATGAAGGCTGCAAGCTCGCTCGGAGCCACCGGCTGGTCGATCGAGTGCCTGATCTCGGAGTACTCATCACGCATCACCAGATGCGCGGCAGCGTAGACCGAGCGCACCGGCTCTACTCGACCAAGACCCTCGAGCTCACTTCTGTAGGGCGCGAGCACTCCATCATCCAGCTCGATCGCCCTCCCATCATGATCGAAGCGCGCTCTCATCGTGAGAGGCTCTCGAACCAGGAGGGGGCCTGGTTCCAGGCAAACCAGCCCAAGAAACCCACCAGAACGAGGGTGCTCATCACCATACCTGCGGTCCAAACGGTGGCCAGTCGTCCACGGGGCGTGTCCTTGCCCAGGTACTCGCGGTTGCGATTGAGCTTGATGAAGGCGATGTAGGAGACGGGCAGGAGGAAGCCACAGATCACGTTGGTGGGAACGGCAACCCAGAGAGCAATGTCCTTCCAGAAGACCGAGCCCAGCACGCCGATGGCAGGCAACAGCATCCCCAGCTTGTAGCGCGGACCCTTGGCATCCCAACCAAACATCTCGCACAGGGCGAATCCCGAACAGAGCATCTGCATCGTGATCGATGAGAGTGCCATCGCGACGATGCCCAGGCCGAAGACCCACATCCCAACCGTCGGCCCCAGTCGATCGGGGGCTGCCAGCACCTCGGCCGCCTGCCAGGGTGCGATCTTCTTTCCGACGAATAGCTCGGGATCGCCGTAGTAGAAGACACTCGCCGAGGCGATCACCATCAGGCTGGCAGCGATCGCGTAGGGCACGAACATCCCGAAGACCAGGTCGATACGCGCCAGCCGGCGGTGCTCTCTCCCCCAGCCGCGCTTCTGCAAGGTGTAGGGATAGACGAAGACCATGTTGGCGCCTACTGCCGCAGCCAGACCCGAGACGACCAGGGTCACCCCCTGCACTCCTTGATTCTCGCCTGGGATACGGAAGGAAACCAGCCCCTCGATCAGCTCGGCTGGGGCAGGAATTCCCGTCTGAATCACAACCAGGCCGAAGCAGGCAATGATGAACCACACCATGCCCTTGATGATGTTCTCGTACAGACGCACGAGGCTCGGTCGTGAGTCGTAGAGCATGGTCACAGTCACACACCAGGCGAGTGCCACGAGCCCCATCACCCAGCTGTCCACCTCGTACCCCGAGCTCTTGGCCACGGCTACAAGCATCGAGCTCGCCAGGGCGTACTGGGCAAACTGCCAGATGATCGAGGAGCCGATTCCCCCCAGAGCCCAGCCGTAGGCGTAGAAGGAGCCCGCGTGGCGCTTCATGGCCTTGAACGGATTCTCCCCGCTCGAGAGCGTCTGGTAAGCAACCGCCGAGAGCACGATGATCCCCAGCAGCATCGCCACAGGCGCAACCCACAGGAGCTGGTAACCAAAGGCAGCACCGGCAAAGATCGAGGCGAAGGCCGTACCGCCCCCCAGGGTCATGGCGGACTGCATGTAGCCCGGCCCCATGCGCCCGAGATATCCGACGCTCCGGGAAAGGAATGGTCTTGAGTCGAGCTCACGCAGCTCGGCGATCTCCTCCTGAGGATCCTTCAACCTGGTTGCTCCTTGATCTGCTTGAGAGTCTTCGCGTCCGGGGTCTTCTTGTAGTGCTCATCCAGCGGATAGCAGCCGCTGGGCAGCCCATTTCGAGGTCCAGTGGTGCAGTCGCTGAAGGTGCGGCAGACCTTCTTGCGCGCGATCCTCTCACCAGAGAGTACATCTCGAGGTAGGTCCGGATAGCTGAGCACCATGCGCCCCAGTCCAACGAAGTCCACGTGCCCTGCACCGACCTCATGTTGGGCCACGTTTGGCAACCACTCCTGCAAGTAGGTGTATCCGGTGCCGACATAAGCCAGCTCGGGGACCGCTGACCTGCACTGGCGGACCACCCGGATGTGCTCTGCAACCTGGTGCAGCGGGTCTTCAGGGGGCTGATACCCATCACTTGGTGGATAGGCAGCCGGGCGCTGGAGATGTGGATTGTAGTAAGGCGAGCCAAGCGTCAGGTTCACCAGTCTGATGTCGTGATCAGACAGCATCCGCAGGAACTCGATGCTCTCCCCGAGGTCAATCTCGCGGGGGTCCTCTTCGCTCACCCCAAAGCCAAACCTGTACGGCAGATGCTCCCTCCACCCCAATGGCTCACCTCGATGCTCCGCTCCCGGCGAGAAGGGGTGTAAGTCACCAATCGAGACGCGCACCACCACATCCAGTCCGGGACACTCCGCGCGGATCGCACTCACGGTCCGACGAAAGAATCGCGTGCGGTTCTCAAAGCTCCCACCGTAAGGGCCACCACGGGTCTTGGCACCCAGCAACTCGTGCAGTAGGTAGCCATGGCAGCACTTGACATCAACGAAGTCATAACCCGCACTGGCGGCTGCGCGGGCCCCGGCCACGTAGAGCTCGATCAGGTCATCCAGCTCAGCGTCACTCAGCAGCGCTGCGTCGGAGTCAACCCCGACTCGAGCATCGAGCACCGGATGACGATAAGCGATCCGGGGCTGGGGACCAGCGGCCCCTGGCCGTGCAAAGCGCCCCGAGTGCGTCAGCTGCAACCCGATGTAGAGGTCCTTGGTCTCCATCCCTGAAGAGACGTGGGCACTCAGGAGTGTCTCGCGCAGGAGAGCAAGGCCAGCCGCACTGTCAGCCTTCGGATTGAGGTACAGCTGGTTGGGATTGGCTCGCCCATCCGCGGACACCGCGACGGCCTCACCACCCCAGATCAGCTTGGCTCCACTCATTCCGAAGCGCTGCCAGCGCCGGAGCGTGTTCTCGGAGGGAAGTCCATCCGGTGTGCCGTCCCAGCCCTCCATCGGATGGATGGCCCAGCGATTGCCGATCGTTCGCCCGGGCAGCTCGAAGGCCTGGCCCAGCGGTCCGCTGCCACCCTCTAGCTCCAGGTCACAGCCGAGCTCCGGAGCAATCAGCTTCCAGTGAGCGGCGAAGTCCTCCACACGCTTGTGCTGTCCGGGGGTCTTGAACTCCATCAGCCTTCGGGGAACTCCCAGGAGTCCAGTGTCGTCCGAGACCCCCAGTCGATCTCCGAGCTGTAGCCATAGCCAACGCACTGCAGCGAGTCGAGCTGTAGCTCCCCCTCTTCGATGCGCAGGCTGGTCTCGCCCTCGCAGTGATTCCAAAGATCGGGATGTAGAGCCGCAGCACTGCGTCCCTCATCCGCGGAGAGATGATCCAGCCCGCGGAAGTAGTGATGCCCGTTTCGCTCCACGTGGGTCAGTCCCAAGGCCGCTACCGTGGCAAGGTCTTGCTGCTGCGCGAGCACGCCGAGATTGGTCAGGTCCTCGGCGGACTGGAAGGCGTCATGGCGCTCGCACAGGCCGCGCTGGAGCATCGCCCGCAAGACGCCCTTGCAGTTCTTCATCGAGACCCCTCGATAGCCGAGCTCTAGCGCTCGTGGAAGAGCCTCCACACCGTGATCAGCCTCGTCCAGGATCACCGGTGCGATCTCTGCCAAGGCCGCCAGCCCGGCACGATTGCTCTCCTCGAAGCTCGCTGCCCGGGGCAGGGGCTGCTCGATGCAGACCAGCTGCTCGAGCAGCTGGGAGCCACCATCGATCTGGTCGAGCCCGTGCATGAACTTGACCAGCAAATCGAGATCGGCGAACTGCTCGTTACCGTCGACAGTGATACGAACATCGCTCCCTGCATTCTCCGCCACGACCTCCGCGAAGCGCGCTGTTCGTGGAAGGTCCACAGCAGCGTCGCCGCAGAGTTTGAGTTTGAACCAGCGCAGTCCGTAGCGGCGGATGTCCTCCTCGAGAGACTCCGGCAGGCCATCATCCACGCGACCATCACTGCCCAAGTCCTGACTTCGGAGTGAGTCGACAAGGCCGATGGTATGACGCAACGCGACCCTATCGAGCGGCCTTGCAGGCAGGCTCTCCGCCAGAGACCACTCCTTCAGCTCGGGATAGACCTCGCCTGGGTCCAGCTGAAAGAGATCACCCTTCAACGCATCGAAGAAGCTCACGTCCGCTGCGCGACAAGCCGCATCGATGATGGCACGCTCGACCAGCGCCACTCCAAACCCACGCAAGAGCCGGTCAGAGGCATCGACGGGACGGCTGTGGACGCGCTCGCGGTAGACCCGCCACCAGAGGTCAAAGACACTCATTTCTGGCTGGGCCTTGGCCGCCTTTCCGGCAGCTCGCGCACTGTTCATCAGGCCCTCGACGTCCTGGCGGAGCGATTTCTCGGGGTCCTTTTCAAACCACTTTGGCACCAGGAGGTCAGCCGAGTAACCAACCGCGGGCCCCGCCTCCGTCTCCAGCTCCACGCGAGCAGTAAGCGTAGGCGCCCAGGTCATGGTGTTCATGCCGAAGCGAAAGGGCAATCGTGTGGTGCAATCGCTCACACCAAGGCCAACGTCTCGAAGCCGAACTCGCATGGGCAGGACGATACGCGCTGGCGCTGGCCGACGCCACTTCACGGAGGGCGAGATTGTCTGAATCGAGGTGGCACTGGTCTTGGGGCCGGATCCTGCCCCCCCATGGGAGTTGGCCATGCAGACTCGTTCAGAAGACCAGGACAGACCGTGGCTGGATGACTCCAGCTCGCGGCTCACTGCATCGCGTCCCTCAACTCCTTGGGCTGCCCATCAACCGCTCCCGCCGGAAGCGGCACGAAGAGCTCTTCGACCTCCTCCAGCTGATAAGAGACATCGCGCGTGATCACCTCGCCTCCCCAGCTCGCGCTGAACTTCCAATGGCCCTCTGGCAGCTCTGGAATCTCGAGCCGCTCGCCAGGAGCAAGGACCACGTACGACGGCTTTCCATTCACCACATAGCGCACCGGCAACGCCTGGAAGCGCTCCGTCGTCTCGATGGAAAAGCCTGCTCTGCCGGTCCTGGCCTCTTCGAGCTGGAGCTCTACCTTGAGGTCGCCCTTGCGAAGGATCCGGCCGGCCCAGGCCTTCCCATCCTGGCTCTTCGCGGTCAGGTAGCGCACTTCGGAGAGATCCTCGGCAGAGGAGAACTGGAACTCTCCATTCACGCCGGTTACCAGGCTCTGGACCGCGGGGGGCATCTGACTGAGGACATCCATCTCGATCGTGACGCGGCCATAGCTGCTGCCGAGAAGACGTGCGGAGGCGCCGGTCACATCTGGGACCTCCAGTCGAACCAGTGCCCCTTCTGCCGGCCTGTCACCTGACTTCACGACCCCCACCAGCGTCGGAGCACTCTTGAGGTGGAAGGTGACCGTTCGAGTCTGACCCGCGACCAGGGTCTCCTTGATCACTGCAGGTGTCACCTGCGCGCCTGCGCGGAAGTACTGCAAGCGGACTGGGCCGGGTGCCAGGTCCTCGATCTCGATCGATTCGCCTCCAAAGAGCGAAACCGGACTCTTGAGGTGCCAGGGGTAGTTCCGCGACCCAGTACCGTCCAGCCTCCCGGAGATGAACAGCTGGCCTGGTCGGCTGGTCCCCACGCGTTCGGGCACGATGACCTTCAGGGTGGCCGCCTTGCGGAGGGTGTACTTGAGTGTGTCGGTAGGCATGCTCATCCCGGCAGTGATGAACTGCATCTCCCGCTGAGTGGCAAAGCCCGGCTTCGAGATGTAGATCGGCACCTTCCCCGAGGCCATTCGCCCGAAGTAGAAGCGCCCCTGCTCGTCGGTCTTTGTCTCCTGACCGTCCATGACCACAGTGGCAGTTGGAATTCCGTTGTTCTGCTTGTCGCGGACAACCCCCCTGATGACGGCTGGACGACCGAAGCCGACATTCAGCTGGGTCTCGCGCTGCTCTCGAAGTAGTACCTCGCGTTCTGCTCCTGGAATACCGCGCCCTCGCAAGGCGACGAGCGACAATCCAGCGAGCAGATCATTGGCACCGAAGAGGCCTTCGGAGTTCGTGTCGATAACCCGGCCACGATTGGGGCCAGCGATGAATTCCACGTAGCCGACGACACCGCGCCCCTCGCTGTCGTGGATCGATCCGCGCAGCTTGGCCGTCGAGGCAGACCCCATGGCCGGCGACCGCTCATCGTCCAGCTTGGCAGCCGCATCCACCAGCTCGAACTCGAGCTCGAGTGGCAGCACAACGGTGGTCGTCAGATCCCGGTTCACTCGCACTGGCTCGCTCAAGGCTCCCGGCTCGGGCAGGCCCTGGCTCTCCCTATCCGACTCTTCGGGCGAGAGGGATCCACTGAACTCGAGACCGGTGACCGTGTTCGACCCACTCCCACCGGAGACCTGCCACAGAACCCCTCCAAGAAGGGCGAGCAGCAAGATGAGCAGGGAAAGGAGGAGCTTCTGATTCATGCGGAACCTGGCAGGACTGGTGGGGAGCACGACCGGCCTCTCGCGATCCCTGAAGTGCCCGCCATCCTATATGGATGGGCGAAGAAAACGACCCATGCAAGCCCTGAGCCAGGCTCCCCGGATTCGAAAATCGACTCAGCTGCGCTGGGGCTGACGCCCTGGAGGTCCTCAGCTTCCCCGAATGCTCCTCTCTCAGGTCATTTTTGCCCCCAGGTTCGAGGCGGATGCTCCCCGGCGCTCCTCTGTCCAGTCCATGAGTGCGGATTGCGCACGCTGTCGACTCGAGATTCGTGCGGTTCGAAGCATCTGACGCTCGGAATCCCGGGGAGCTCCGATGATCTCTGACCAGAATCAGCCTATTCTCTCGCCAGATCCGGGCCAGGTCCCCCCCAGACCCACCCCACTCACCAGCCACCGGTCCTCCCAGTCTCCCATGAAGTCCTACAAGATCGTCGAATTGCTTGGAGATGGAATCTCCCCGGAACTCTCGGCCAGCGTCCACCGCATCTCTGCCAGCCTCCCGTTCCGGCTCGACTTCGTCCCCGTGGACCTGTCTGACGAGAACCGCAGCAAGCTGGGAACGCAGATCTACGAGGACGCGGTTCGAGCGATGCAGCAGCACCAAGTCGCGATCAAGTATCCGACGGCTACCACCCGCGAGAGCCCGAACAAGGTGCTCCGAGAGATGTGCCGCTTCGCCGTGATTCACCGCCCCGTCGCGACGATTCCAAGCATCCAAACCAATTTCACCAAGCCCCTCGATATCGATGTGGTTCGGGTAGCCACGGGCGGGACCTATGACGATGCGGGCCGGCGCCTCGGCCCCGACACGGCAGTTTCACTACGAGTGATCTCCAAGGGCCCTTGTAGGCACGCTGCTCGCTTCGCCTTTCGATTGGCCATGCTCCGCAAGACCAACGTCTGCTCGACCTCCAAGTGGACGATCCAGAGAGAGACGGACGGGTTCTTCGAGGAGATCGTCGGCAAGGTCGCGCATGACTATCCGGGCATCCCCTACCGTCGTGAGCTCTTCGATGCACTCCTTGCGGGAATCGTCATGCACCCCGATCGCTACGGAGTGATCGTCTGCCCGAACGAGTACGGCGACTTCCTCTCTGACTCTGCCTGCGGCTTGATCGGTTCCGTGGGCCTGGGTGACTCGTCCTCCTTCGCATTCGACGATGAGGGTCAGGTCACCACTGCAATGTTCGACCCCGCCGGAGGCACGGCACCCGACATCGCCGGGCATGACATTTGCAATCCGACTGCTGCCCTCATGGCCCTCCGTAACATGCTGACACACATCGGCGAGAACGAGGCCAGCGAGGCGCTCAGAGGGGCCCTGTTGGGCGCAATTTCTGACGGAGAGTCAACCGCTGACATTGGTGGCCCCCTGGGCTGCATGGCGTTCACCGAGGGTGTTGCGAAGCGCCTCGCAGCAAGCCTACAGAGCGCCTGATTCAAGACAGAACCTCCACCTTCAGGTGACCCGGTCACTCCCCGGACTTAGCTGAGGGCCTCGGACCCTGGAGGAGCAACTGGAAGGGTCCAGGCAAGCGCGAGGGCTCTGAAGAGGCACGGTCCATCCGATTCGTCGAGCGTGGCCAACAACCAGCTGCCACTGAAGCCCTGGCAGAAACCGTGGTGCAGCAATCCCATGTAATGGAAGTTCCGGCGCTTGGTGTCGTACTCATCCTCACGCCTGGCGCTACCCTCAGCTCCCCTTGTCACGCCCCCAAGAGCAGAACGAGCCCCATCACCTCGCTCCACCCAGGAGTATCCTGAGCCGAGTACTGAGCGGGACGCTCCTGCTCGTCCTCGGGCGAGTTTGGGGTTCCGCTTGTACCTTCCTGTCGCTCTGGCTCCTGGCCGAGCACCTCGACGGTGATGCCTTCGGTCGCTACACGTTCTATCTGGCAGCCTTCATGCTCCTCGATAGCTTCGTCGACTGCGGGACGGGGTCGATCGCTGTCCAGCGTACGGCGGACGACGAGCGAAGCATTCCGGAGGTGATTGCAGCCACCAGACGGATACGAGGTGTGGCCGGATTGATCGGCGTACTGATCGTGGGAGGAGGAGCCTATTTGACCGGCGAACCGGGCGCTGGCTGGATCCTCCTCGCGAGCCTGTACCCCGTGACCCACGTACTCGAGCTCTCGGCCACGGTCTACCGTACCCGCATCTCCTGGGGCGTCCCAGTTGCGGTGCGTGCCTTTGCGAGCGGTCTGAGCCTTGCGTTTGTCTTGCTGCTGCTCTGGCATGATGTGACGGAACCTGGTCTCTACCTCTGTGGCGTCGCCCTCGGTAGCGCAACAGCAAACTTCGTGCTTCACTTCGCCTCCAGACGACACTTGCCACGCGTGCCGGCTCTGACCGTGCCCTGGCGATCAGTACTTGCCGCCGCGCTCCCACTTGGCGTGGCTGGACTCTGTCAACAGGCCTACTTCTACGTCGACAACCTCTTCATCCGGTATCTCGTGGGCGAGGTTCCGCTGGGACACTACAACGTCGGCATGCGCATGATGTCCTTGTGCATCATGGTCGGGGTCTATGCTGCCCTGGTGGCCCTCCCCTGGTTCAAGCGCGAGCTGGTTGTCGGCAAGCTAGGCCCTTCTGTAGCTCGACTGGGACAACCACTCCTTGCTGCCGCCGGTTTCTCCATCGGGTTACTGATGCCCTGGAGCTCTGCACTCCTACGGATCTTTGGTGAGGAGTTCGCCTCCGCCAGCTTCAGCCTGCAATGGCTGCTCGGTGCATCTGTGCTGGTCTACCTCGGAGCAGTGATGATGACCGCTCTGGTCGCCACGGGCAGGACCGACCTGGTGCTCATCGTCGCAGCCGGTGGTCTGGCCCTGAATCTGGCGGGCAATGCAGCTCTCGTGCCAAGGCTCGGCATCGACGGCGCAGCCATCGCCACCTTTGCCACCGAGGCCGCGGTCGTCCTGGGTGGCGTTTTCTGCCTTCGCCGTTGTGGAATCAAGGGGCTGAGCGGTAATGCGGCCTGGCGCTGGGCTGTCGGGCCGCTACTCTTCTTCGCCGCCTGGGCACTCTCCCGCCAGCTTCCAGTCGATGCACTCCTAGTCCGTCTTTAGAGACCTGCCGTGTCGTCTTTCAACATCAAGGTCGGTATTGATTATCGCTCCGCTCTCGTCAACCGAGAGGGCATCGGTCGCTACACCCGCGAACTGGTGCGAGCCCTGGTTCTACTTGACGAAGATCTCGACCTGGGCCTGTTCGGACACACCTTCGGGCGTCGAAAGTTCAGTGACGACGAGCTGGGAATCTCGGGACGGCGTGCCGAGCTCTTGCGCATGCGCATTCCCTCGCGAATCATGCCTTGGCTCATGAGGCGCGCAGGCCGCGGAGCAGATGACCTGGTAGGTGGCTGCCATGTCTATCACCACACTCAGCCAAACCTGCTCGAAGTTCGCGAGGCCCTCGAGGTGGCAACTATCTTCGACTGCATCTACACGCTGGACGCTGGCTACATGGACCCAGCCGCGGCCGAGCGCATGACCGAGGTGGCCTTCGCCCAGGTCAGGCGAGCCCAGCGAGTCCTCGTCCCGTGCCAGTTCGTGGGAGCGGAGATCGTCATGGCTCTCGGCGCACATCCAGGAAGAATCGCAGTCACACAGCTCGGCTGTGAGCACGTACTTCGGCACATGCCTCGTGATGGTTTCCCGCCCGCTAAGGAGCCCTACTTGCTGACCGTTTGCCGGGTTGACCCACGCAAGAACCATGTGCGCATCTTGCAAGCCTTTGAGCGCTTGGTTCAGGACGGCTTTCCCCACCGCTGGATCATTGCAGGCCCACGAGGCTGGCAGGCTGAGCTGTTCGAGAGAGTCCTGGACGCCTCACCCGCGCGTGAGCGAGTCGAGTGGCGTGGAGATGTAGGTGAGGCCGAGCTAACACGCCTCTACTCCCAGGCAGACGCCTTCCTCTTCCCCAGCCTCAATGAGGGCTTTGGACTCCCACCACTGGAGTCCATGGCCTGTGGCACCCCCGTCGTCACCAGCCACGTGACCGCCACCGGGGAGGTCTGCGAGGGAGCCGCCATGATGGTCGAACCATCCGAGAGTGAAGACATCTATCTCGCCACCAAGAAGCTGCTGACTGAACCTGAGATATACAATGACCTGGTACGACTTGGCGAGGAGCGCGCTCGCGAGTACACCTGGGAGCGCTGCGCTCGCCAGACACTTCAGGCCTATCAGGGAAGCGTGATCAAACGCGGCGATGAAGATCCGCAGCTCCACCGCCAGCTGTGACACGTATTCTTCTTGGGCCTGAGTGGTTCCTGAGGGGAGGCGGGCCCCCTCCCTGGAGCTCAGGGGCAGAACCCGATTGCAGGTCGTCCACCGGAGCGACAAGTCCCTGCTGGAGTTCCGACTCTTCCTTTAGAAGCCCCCTCACTCTGCCTCGAGCTTGACCATGGATCGGTATCCGGCCGGGAATTGAGTTTCACGCAAAATTGAATACTCTGGGGATACCTCCTGCCAAACCAGCAAGCAGTTCCCCTGTGATCATCCCTCTCTGGATCATGCCACTAGTGGCAATGGCGGCCCCCCTTCCCGGACCGCTGCCAGTACCCCAGCAGGCTGTCGAGATTCGCCCAAGGCTCTCCAATCAAGCCTGGCGAATCGACAGTTTCGTGGTTGATGCGGGACTCGAGGATGCGTGCATCTTTCAAGCCGCAGTTGAGAGAAATGGTATGGCCTGGTTCGCCACCTCGCGTGGCCTTCATCGATTTGATGGCTACCACTGGAAGAAGTTCTCGACCTCGGAAGGGTTACCAAGCGAGTACATCCGGTCTGTGACAGTGACCAGCTCTGACGAACTGTGGGTCGGAACCGACAAGGGGGCAGGGGTCTTCTCGAATGGTAGGTTCCAGTTGCTCGCCCCGCCTTCGACTCTCGCTGGTCCCAGCGTCCGTCGAATCGTCGAGGGCCCAGATGGAACGCTCTGGTTTTGCTGCGACCGATGGCCACGCGCTTCTGTCAAGGCCGGATTGACCGGCTTCAAGAACGGATCCTGGGTTCACTATGGCGTGGAAGAAGGCCTCCCAGACGATTACGTTTCAGATGTCTTCTTCGAAAGCACGGGGACCATGTTCGTTCTCACTCGATCTGGCCTCGCCCAGCTCGAAGGGCAGCGATTTCGGCAGCCACTGATCGAGGCTGGCATCAATGGAGCCAATGAGTACGTCTGGTCCCTGGTCGAGCCCGCCCCCGGTGAGCTCTTGCTCGCCTCGTCGAGTACGTTCTTTCGGCGAGTCGGCGGCACCTGGTCCAAGCATCCTGGTGGCATCGGCAAGATGCGCTACCCCTCGCTGCTGCAAACCAGAGACGGAGAGATCTTCGGCCTGGGCCAATCACAGATCACGACCTTTCGCCGCTGGGACGGGAAGCAATTCGTCAGTGTAACGGAGACCTTCCCCTGGTACGGACAGGGCATCCAAGATCTGATCGAGGCGCCAAACGGTGCCGTGTGGTGTGTAGGTGACCACACGATCCTTCGCTGGGACCGCAATGGGTCCTCCATGAAGATCTACGAGGGGTTACCTCCGCCATCCTTGATGGATTCCGAGGGTGGAGTCCTCTTTGCCAACTCTGAGCTCGTGATGAGAGTTCACGAGGGTGAGTGGTACGTCTTCCCCGGACTTCGTGGGCCGATCGTCTCGGATGGCGAGGGTGGCGCCTGGATGACATCCGATGCAAGTGTTGCCCACTGGTCCCCCGACGGTGCCATCCGGGTTGCTGCTGCCCTACCAGCCAACATACGGCTTCAGCAGCTAGCTGGCATGGACCCTCAAGGGACTGTCTGGGTCGTCGGAGACGACGAAAGTGATTGGCTGGTCATGGGACTGAGCGGCGAAGAGTGGCAGGTCTGGCCTGCTGGGCCCAGGGCTCTCCCGGCTCCAAGGGTGTCCTGCGACCCGGTCGACTCGGGGGTGTGGACCTCAGTGGAGGCCCCTGTGTCCTCGACCAAGCTCTTGCGTTTCCAGATCAACCAGCCAGAAACACTCGAGATTGCTCTGCCCGACGACTTTCTCAACTTCAGCTGGACCCGAGCGAGGCGCACAGTCGACGGCAAGCTCTGGGCCTATGGTTTCTTCGGAGCTCGCTACCTCGACGATCTTCAGAGCACGAGCTGGCAGATGCTCGATGGTCTCCCCAATCAACACCTGAGTGAATTCATTCAGACCGAGGAAGCGCTCTGGTTCCTCCGACAGTCAACTACAGGAGGCCACTCGGGATTTTCGCACTTCGCGAATGGAAAGTGGACTCACCGGCATGGCCTGCCGCGCCAGCTGGTCGGCTTGGGAACAGGCGGCGGCCCCATCACAGCACGTCGGGACCGGCTCTACCTACCCAACCTCGAGTCTCCGTTGCATGAACTGGTGATCAAGACCCACTCCACAGAGCACATCACGTCAGCGGTAGAAGATCAGGACGGTGCCTTCTGGGTTGCTTCTGGAGAGCACGTGCACTGGATAATGCATGAGACGGCACCTCCGGAGACGTCCATTGTCGAGTTCGTTGATGACACGCTTGAGTCCGAGGAGTTGTGGATCCACGTTCGTAGCCATCAGCGCTTCCGACCTTTGGAGAAAATGGATTCAATGGAGATCCAGGCCAGCATTGATGATGGGCCCTGGCACTCCCTTGGCACTCAAATTGAGGGCCCCGTCAGGCTTGAGACTCCGGGCGTGGGTAGTCACAAGGTCGCCATCCGCTCGGTTAGCCCCATGGGAATAGCTGATCCGACACCAACGACGAGGACCTTCCGGGTCTTGCCATCGCCGCTACAGTCACGACCATGGTTTCGGCCTGCGCTGGCCACCTTGTTCCTTGCCGTTCTGAGTCTTGCTGCCTTCGGCCTGATGACCCGTCGTCGGCTGACCCAGCAGACAGTCATGCTCAAGGACCTGGTCGGTGAGAGAACACGCGCCTGGCTGGACAGCGAGTTCGAGTTTCGCACGCTCTTCGAGGAGTCCAGGGATGCGATCCTCCTTTGCGACGAGGATGGGGGAATTCGAAGTGCGAACCTGGCTGCCGAACTTCTCTTTGATTCCCCCAGCCCCGATTCCAAGCTCCAGTCCATCAACGAGTTCTTTGATGAGCCCTTGGACTTGGCCAGTACAGCCGAGTCTCGCTCCGCTCCGAGGCGAATCACAAGGAACGGCGAAACGCAATCTGTCCTGCTCAGCATCTCTCCCCTCGAGAATGAGCCCAATGGAACCGTCGGGTACCTGCTGATAGCGCAAGACGTAACAAGACAGACTCAGCTAGAAGAGCAAGTTCACCATGGCATGAAGATGGAAGCCATTGGCCGAATGGCCGGTGGCATAGCCCACGAATTCCATAACATCCTTACCTCTATTCTTGGGTACTGCGAATTGCTCATCCCCAGGGTCAACCAAGACCCAGACCTTCTAAAGGATGTAGAAGTGGTTCGCGACCAGGCTTTGCGAGCAAGGGACCTGACTGGTCAGATCCAGTCCTTCAGCCGCGTCGATCTGGGCAAGCCGGAACCAGTTGACTTGAATCAGGTTGTTGCCAGCACCGATAAGCTGCTGCACACATCCACCCCATCGCACATCAACCTGAAGTACAGCCTCGACCCCTCTGTCGGTCGAGCACAGCTTGTACCTGGCAAGGTGGAGCAGGCCATTGTGAACCTGGTGCTGAACGCGATTGATGCAATGCCCGAGGGTGGCCAGGTACTGATCCAGACCAAGGCGCTCAGGACACCATCCGATTTCGAGTGGCAGATCTCCGTGACTGACTCAGGGACCGGGATGGACGAAGGCACTCGGCGCAGGATCTTTGAGCCCTTCTTCACGACCAAGCCGCCCGGTAAAGGAACTGGTCTCGGGCTCGCGGTGGTCTATGGCACGGTCGACCAGCTTGGTGGAACAATTGAGGTCTCTAGTGAGCCCGGGAAGGGCGCAAGATTTGAGATTACCGTGCCCTCAACGGAGGAGGAACCCCAGGGGATACCTGAACCTGCTGCAGTCATCGAGCCATCCAGCTGTACTGGAAAGATCCTGCTGGTGGAGGATGAGGACTCGATCCGAGTTCTCCTTGAGAAGGTTCTGGCCCGCGCGGGGTACGACGTGTGCACAGCAGCCGACGGCGCGCAGGCTCTCGATGTCTGGAAGAACTCGGGTGCCGACTTTGATCTCCTGATCACAGATATGGTGATGCCGGGGGTGAGTGGGAAGGATGTCTCTGAAACACTCCTGAAATACGCCCCCGCCTTGCAAGTGATCTTGATCTCGGGTCAGCCGGGTCTCCAAGCACAGGGCTTGATCGGGTCGCAGACATCCTTTGCCTTTCTCGCCAAGCCCTTCGCATCAGGGCAACTACTGGAGCTGGTCGCGCAGAAACTGGGTCGACAAGCCACCAGGACCACCTGACAGTCAGCCGGCTGCTCTCTCGGGGGAGAACGGCGGCGGAGCCACCTGCCCTGCCAGGTCAGTGAGATTGCTCTTCCGCTCCCTGATTCGAGGATTCCTCGCTCCCGACCTCATCTCCTGAGCCAGGAAAGGAAGACGGCCGACGCAGGTATCCCTCCGCAATCTCACTCAGGAACCCCTGGCGTTGGTACTGCAGCTGATCATTGGCATCGAACGTCATGACAATGCCGTAGAGCCGGCGGTCGAGATCGTCGTAGTCGAAAGAAGCCGAGAACTCCTGAGTCACAGGAATGCTGACGTTGATGCCCCAGCCCTTGTCCATGTCCCAGCCGTAGGCCACGGCGTATTGATCCGCTCCTGCCTGCCACACGTAGAGCGGTGAACCGAAGAGCTCCAGGCAGTCATTCAATTGACTCTCGCCAGCGCGTAGGACAGTCAGTTCATTGGAGTCGATCCCGCGACAGAACATCGCCCGATTCCACTGAACTCTCACGCAGGAGCTACAAGCCAGACAGATAGCCACGGCGAGGCCTTTCGCAGGCTGAGACAGCATGAGCTCAGTCCGAGAAGGGAAACTGGTACTCGGCCTTGTCAGCGTCGAAGGTGGCGCCGATGTGTGTGAGCAATCCCTCCTCGTCGAAGAAGGCCCACACACGATCCTGAACCGTGTCCACGTTTTGCAGGGCTAGCACCACGAAAAAGCTGGTGGCGTTCTTCGAGTGAGTATGGTCGTAGCGCCAAGCTGATCGAAACCCGAGCTGGACAATGTCGGCTGGTGCTCCCAGCTCCTGCAGTACATCGTCCTGGGTGCTCTTTCCGACCTCCAGGCGACCGTAGGCCACGGGGTCGATCGCCTCATTGACGCGCACACGGGAGATGAAGCAAGAAGGCAAGAGAAGCCCGAGCAGTACGGTGCCGAGCAAGAAGGGGCGTTGATTCATGGAGTCAGCCTACGTCTGTGGAGCAGGCAATTTCCAGTACTTGCTCTTCCATGGCTTGCATCCAGGCGTCCAGCGAACGGCCGTCGACCGCGCTGGCTATCGATGCTCGATCCACGGAACCTGATTCGATTCGATCCAGCTGCTCCGAGATCAGGCGTCCGAGATCTCTCGGTTTGATCTCTACGGGGAAGACCCGGCCCTGCTGCGGATCGCTGATGGCTTCTTTTGCCCCTACCGACGAGCTCACCAGCACAGGGGTTCCGGCTGCAAGCGCCTCGAGGACCACGAGAGGGCAGGGATCACGACGGCTGGGTAGGACAAGGAGATCGGACCCTGCTGCCGCGAGGACCGGGTCAAGCTCCGGAGTAACGTGAACGCGCTTCGGGTGATCAATGATTGCAGCCGCCCGCCTCGACCATCGCTTCGCATCGGGGGGCCCCGCGACAACCAGGCGCCAGGGCCGGGCCTGCAGGCCGGCCAAGGACTCCAGTAACAGCGCGAGCCCCTTGAGTTCGGCGTTGCGCCCAACAAAGGTCAGGATTGGTTCAGTTCCAGCTCCACCGCTGAGTTCAAGCAACCTCGAGCGCGCTGCCCCCCGATCCGCGGAACAGAACTGTTCCGTGTCCAAGCCGTTGGGTACAACGATCAGGCGGCTTGCGGAGTTCGGATAGATGTCCAACATCTCCTGGCGGACCAGCTCAGAGACGCACACGATACGTCGCGCCCCGCCCTCGTCGAGTGCCTGGCTCTCCAGGGCCAGAAAAGCACGATGCCTTCCACGAGGCTGCTTGCCGAGCTCTCTCAAGGTAGCCGCGTGAACGCCACCATGAGGCCAGTACAGGTCGACTCTTGGCAGATGGCGGATCCCCACCGTGACATCACACCTCATCATCTCAGAGGCCTCCAAGAGCGCCCTGGCAAGGTTGCGTTCCCGAGTTGAACGCCGAAGCCCATGGGTCTGCACCTGAACCAGGGTCCCCGGAGCTCTCTGGCCTGGAGGAGGACCCGAGAGGGCGAAGGCAAGAACCTCGTGGCCACGAGCCTCCAGCCAGGTTGCAAGCGTCGCCAGGGCGCGCTCCGCACCACCCCGACGGGGATCCCAGCGATCGATCAAGAAACCGACCCGGAGCCTGCGCTGTCCCGATGTTGAGGCCATGTGGGGGCATCCTAACCCGCAGCCACCCGATTCTGGCGCTGAGATCCCCCATTGGAGCTGACCGCGGACCGAGCCGGCCATGGCCTGAAGGCCCGCCCGCTCCCACCGGCCGCCGACTCCCAATCCAGCGCGGTACTCCTGGTGCTCGCACACAGAGCCTCCCAAGCTAGACTCTCCGCGTGCGCCAAGTCTCCAACAGCCCTCTTCCGACCTTCGTTGTCACCGATCCCATCGAGGCAGCTCGAGAGTTGGCCCTGCGACTGCGTGATCTGGTCGCAGAGCAGCCGAACTTCGTCCTGGGTTGTGCGACAGGCCACACCCCCATCTCCACCTACCAGCAGCTCGCTGGGCTCGCAAGTTCTCGGGCCATCTTTGGTGGTCTGCGCACCTTCAATCTCGACGAGTACCACGGACTCGCCAGCGATCACCCGGGGAGTTTCGAGTCCTTCATGCGACGCCACCTGTTCGCCCCACTCGACCTCTCACCAGAGAGAACTCTCTTTCCTCGCTGCTGCGAGGGCGAGAGTCCGGTGCAAGCCGCCGAGAGATTCGAAACCAAGATCCAAGAATCCGGAGGCATCGACCTCCAGCTTCTGGGGATTGGGCGCAATGGTCACATTGCCTTCAATGAGCCCGGCTCTGCCCGTGATTCGCGAACTCGGCTCGTGGAACTTACAGCGAGCACACGAGCGGCAAATGCCCCTGACTTCCCTGACGGTACTCCTGTACCAACAGGTGCAATGACGATGGGAATCGGAACGATTCTCGATGCACGGCGATTACACGTGCTTGCCTTTGGTGTCCACAAGGCCGAGATCGTCAGGAGGGCTCTGCGTGAACCTGCAAGCCGGGAAATCCCGGCAAGCTTCCTGCGAGAACACGAGCAAGTTGAGCTTTGGCTCGACGACGCAGCCGCTAGCAGCCTTTGAGCGATGCGAGTCGCCTTTGATATCTCTCCGCTCACTCGGGCCTACCCCCCCGGGGTGACGCGAGCGACACGTGGCCTGTACGAGACCCTTCGGAATTCAACAAGCATCGAGATTGTTCCCGTGGCTCCTCAACAAGACGAGAGCGAACGCTTCTGGCGTCACCAAAGCCTGCCACGGACTCTCATCGACCTTGATTGCGTGGGGCTGCACTCGCCGGTCTCTTCCTTTCCGCACCTTGGCCCTGGCAAGCGCTTGCAGACTCTGCACGAGCTGCCCTGGCGCCACGGGGTCTCGGAGAACTCTGGCCTCTCTCATCGCTTTTGGGCACGATTCGGCCCCTGGCGCGCAGACGCAGTCATCTGTCCAACCGAGTTCGTACGCCGGGATCTTGTAGCGGAGAGCCCCCATGGTCATCAACGAATACACGTGGCCCCCTGGGGCATCGATACCACCTTCACCCCCACGATCGACTGCCAATCGCGCGAGGAATTGCTCGAGCAACTGAGGCTGCCCTCCGAGCCCTTCCTGCTCGCGCTGGGAGCCGTTCGCAGAAAGAAGAACCTCGCCGCGAGCCTGCGAGCTCTTGCCCACGGCGAGTCAGATGAGCTGCAGGATCTCCATCTGGTGGTGACTGGTGAGGATAGCGAGGATCTTCGAGCAGACCTGAGGCTTGCCACTGAGCTCGGCATTCGTCAGCGAGTTCACACCCTCGGCCAAATCACTGACTCCGACATTCCTCGACTGATCAACAGTGCGAGCGCTGTCATGATCCTCTCGCATTCTGAAGGCTTCGGCTTTCCAGCCCTCGAGGCGATGGCCAGTGGAACCCCCGTGGTCCTCACCAGAAATAGCGCTCCTGCAGAAATCGCGGGACCATCCGGTTATCAGGTCAATCCTGAGGATCCAGTCGAGGTAGCGGACGCAGTAGGCCGCGCCCTGAGTGCAAGGAGTTCTGACCGAGAGATTGCCCGCAAGCGTGCAGCGCAGTTCAGCTGGGAGCGATGCGCGAGCAAGGTCGAGGAGATCTGGATGTCATGGGCAGATTGAAGGCACCTCGAGTCCTCGTCATTGGCACGGTGCTCGGCCAGGCTCCTGGTGGAGTCCGGCGACACAACCAGGAGCTGCTACCAAGAGTGGCTCGAATGCTTGAGAGCGCCGGTGGGAGCCTCTCGGTCCTGGAGGGCCGCGAGCCCTGCGCCTTCGAACTACCCGAATTCATCGAACGGATTCCATCAGCCGTCCCCGCCGGGCCAGCTTTGCGCAGGAGCCTGGCGGAAGGTCACGAGCTTCGTCGCCTGCTTCGGAAGCGGCAGACAGAAGACCGGCCCTTCGACCTCGTCCATACGGCCCACCAACCGGTTCCCAGGGGCTTCGAAACTCCAATATCGCTCCTAATTCACGATCTGCGCTCCCTGGACCTCTCTCACTCTCCCTTCTCACGGCGTCTCTTCGCCAGGGAGCTGATCGGCCGAGCAGCGCATCGTGCCGCAGCAGTATCGACGGTGAGCTCTGCCATGGCCGATCAACTCTCGAGCACCCTTGGAATCGGGCGAGAGCTGATCCGGGTCATCGCAAACGCCGCCGATCACCTGGCGCCCTCGCCCCGTCGCTCCGGGCAGGATGCTCCTCTACTGTGCGTGGGCCATATTGAACCAAGGAAGAACCTGCAGCTCGTGCTGAAGACTCTGGCCCACGATCCAGCACTTCCCAATCTGGTCATCATTGGCGCAGCCAAGGGCAAGGAACAACAGAGGCTGCAGTCCCTCGCGAGCAGTCTTGCAATTGAAGATAGGGTCCGCTTCCGGGGAGCCGTAGACCAGCTGGAGCTCGAGAAGAACCTCGCCGAGTGCGCCTGTGTCGTTCTACCCTCCAAGCTCGAGGGCTTCGGTATCGTGGCTCTCGAAGCTGAAGTCGCAGCTGCTCCTCTCGCGGTCTCGTCAATACCTGCCCATCTGGAAGTCGTACCGCAGGCGGAGCACTTCGCCAATACTCCGGGAGACTGCGCACTCGCTATCAGACGTGCTCTCACCACCAGCCCCGAGCAACTGCAGGATCGCTCCGCGCTGGCACGCGAACGATTCACCTGGGATGACTCAGCCGCTCGCTTGTTCAGGACCTGGTGCGAGATCCATGAGGGAAGTCCCGCCCAGTGAACTGAGATCACAGTCGGTGTCAGCACCTGCGCGGCTGCAGTATCGGAGCGCGTATACAGAGACCCGAGGCCTCGTGATCCCCACCTAGAGCTCTTCTTCGAGTACTGGGTCCCCAACAGCTCGCTGCTTGAGAGCCTCGCTGCCTCGAAAGGCAAAGAAGAACAGGACACCAAACAGCAAGATGGCCAGTAGACCTGCCAGTATTCGAATCCAGAGAGGGTACTGAGCGAGATCAGAAGCGAAGAAGCCACCAGCCGGAGCCTGCTTCGAATACTGGAGCACGGGCCGACCTCCATCCCGGATCTCGACTCCCGAGCTACTCCCGCTACTCCCACGCATGGCCGTACTGGGGGGAGCCTGACGCTCGGGTGCGGGTCGCCGCTTGGGAGAGCTTGAATCCGGTACAGGACTTCTGGCAGGCGGTTCCTCGAAGAACTCCTCCCCTTCGAACTCGATCTCCCCCGAAAGGTCAATCTCGTCCTCAACCGGTGGGTCCAGCTCAAGTTGAGGGGGCTCAACCATGCTCTGCTTGCGCTCGGGTGCCCGTACCGGAGTTGCCGGCTCCGGAGAATCCTTCACCCGCACCCTCAGCTCCAGGGCACCCAGCTCGAACTGCAATCCATCGCGGAGCTCGATCCGAGAGACTCGAATTCCATCACAGGAGACTCCGTTGCGAGATTCGAGGTCAACGAGGCTCCACTGACCTCCCGAACGCTCGACGCGCGCATGCTCCCGGCTTACGCCCATGCCTCTTACTGATCCGGCACAGCTCGGTGACCGACCTATCAGGGCTCCGTCATCGAGCTGGAAGGACTTCCCAATATCCGGCCCAGATAGGACGTAGAAAGTCAGCATTTCATTCTCTCCTGCTGCACCGTCTGTCAAGCAACCGCTCTCCTCAGGCTTCAGCGAGACCCTCACGGATTGCGTATCGAGCAAGCTCAACCCGGTCGTGGATGTCTAGCTTCCGCATGACGCTCGCGCTGTGATGCTCGACAGTCTTGACACTGAGGTGCATCGTTCGAGCGATTTCCTTCTTGGAAAGTCCGCGTGCAAGGTAGCGGAGCACCTCAACCTCTCGATTCGTGAGCATCGACGTGACCGTTTGCCCGGAATTCGTGGGCCTGCCGTCCTTGTCGAGCGCAAAACGCGACTTCACCTCTTGCGAGAAGTAGACTCCACCTTCAGCGACCGTGTTCAATGCCTTGAAAAGGACACCGGGGGGGTCACCTTTTACTACATACCCCTTGGCTCCGACTCCCAGTGCCTGCTCGATGTAATGATCGTGGAAGAATGCCGAGAGGAAGATAACTCTCAGCTCAGGCAAGCGCGTCATCATCTGCTTGACCGCATCAAAGCAGATCATCCCAGGCATGTCGATGTCGATCACCAGCATCTCCGGCTTGCAGTCGAATGCCACCTTCAGGGCATCCTCCGCGTTCGAACACTCGCCCACGACCTCGAAGGCGGGGTCCCGCTCCATCATCCCCCGGAGAGCCGTTCGAACCAACTCGTGATCATCAACCAGTAAGATCCGCTTGGAAACTGCCATGCTACTTCGGGGCACCATTCATTATCGCCAGGTTGCAAGTCGAATCGCAAGCTTACCTGATTCTGAGGCTCCAAGGCATGGCTTTCCATCCAACTCCTACTCGCTGGTCGGCTCACGCAAGAAGAAGTCGAATTCCATCTACATTCCGACCGCCACAATCATCGTAAGCAGGACTGGCCGTGGGCACCTCCCGCAGCGGTAACCCTGATTGACGATAATCCATCACTGATGGATGACAACCTCTGGTCAGCGTGCTCGTTTTTCTCCCATTCCACTACTTGCTGAAATCACTGACCGCCTAGCATTCCCCGGTGAATCAGGGTCCAGGCGTCGGGCATGAACCAAGCCCATGCCACCCCGATCAAGAGCATCAGCCCACCTCATGGATTCAACCAATCCCCCCCCCGCTGCACGCTTGCAGGCTATCTCCAAGCACTACTCCTACCGCTTTGGACTCAACCGCAAGGAGGTGCTGTGCGGAATCGACCTGGAGGTGACGGCCGGTAAGACGATGGGCCTGGTGGGGCCAAACGGTTCGGGGAAGAGCACCCTTCAGAAGATCCTGGCCGGGCTCGAGCGGCAGAGCTCTGGCGAGCTGACCGTTCTTGGTGGCACCCTGTCCGAGGGCGCCGTGCGTGCACGAATTGGATACGTGCCAGAGGACGCCCCCTTTCCAGGAGAGCTCTCCGCCAGAGCTGTGCTTGACCTGGTTGGCTCCTTGCAAGGAATTCCAGCATCTCAAATCCGCACCCGTGGAGATGAGCTACTCGAGCGTGTTGGCCTCTCAGAGCACTCCGCGAAGAATCTACGGCGCTACTCGCGCGGCATGCTTCGACGCTTCTCATTGGCCCAGGCCTGGTTGCACCAACCAGATTTGATCCTCCTCGATGAGCCAACCGCGGGGCTGGATGCCGAGGGCTTTGACGTCCTGCAGGATCTCCTCGAGGAGGCACGAGGAAGAGGAGCAACCATCGTCTTCTCATCTCACCTGATCAGCGATCTGGAAGACCACTGCGATGATCTCGTTGTACTCGCCGACGGGCGTGTCGCTGCCACAGGCAGCCCCGCTGAGTTGCTCTCAAGGCCAGCCTGTTGGCGACTCGAGCTGCACTCGATGAACGAGACGACGGTCATGGGCCTGAGGGAATGGGTAGAATCCCAGGGTGGAGTAGTCGACAGCCTGAATCCTTCTGGACGATCACTCTTTGAGCTGTACCGCAGAACTCGCCTGAGCAAGCCCTAACGCAATCGTTCCTGAATTTCGTCGAGCAGTGCAGCGGCTTCCAGCTCCGCGAGTTCCTCGTTCAAGGCCCGGTAGTACACCCTGACACAGGTGCGCTCGGGAGCCCGCTCGATGACATCCACGTGAATCACCTCCAGGTCGATGATTCGTTCTCCTTCCAATGACCTGGCACTCATGGGCACTGCGATTCCAGCGGCATGTAGGCTCTCCACGGTTGCCGTCCAGACCCGATCAAGATCCCTGAAGAAGTCTCGATGAGCATGTGCTTGCTCGACCAGCGGCGCCCCATGATCAGCCGGCTCGAGTTCCGACCGTCCGGTCGAGTCAAGGCTGGTCCAGCGGGCCCCGCAAGACCCGCAGGACAAACCACAGAAGAGTGACACCAAGACCGTCTTGAAATTCATGGTTTACGCCTGGCTCGCTGCAGCTAGCCAGCCCGGGAGATGAGTGCAGCCATCAACCCAGTGTGACTTCTCGAGTCATGAGATCCAAGGAAGGCCTCGCCCCCCTGCCGGCTCAAATCTCAGATCCACATGTTCCTGACCTGAGCCAACGCATCTGCTGTCCTTGAGAGTCCGTGACCGAATACGCCCGCCAACTTCTGCAGGCATCGATTGCCTTCGACACGCGCGTCAGTTGGAAAGAGAAATGAGGGAGTCACCAGGACCAGGCCTGAAGGAGACTCCCTCACTCATGAACAGGAAACGATGCTCTCAGTTGGAGGATCGCCCAATCAGCATCTTGCGAGTCAAGGTAATCTGCCCGGTCTCCTCGAGCTTCAGCGATTCCTTCACCCGTTTGTCGTAGTTCAAGTCGATTCCATTTCCTACTAGCAACCCGACATCAGCAGAGAGAATGGCGCCATTGACGATCATTCGCCCACCCATCGGGCTCGACTTCGGAACAATTCCGTAGATGCTGTTGCTGGAATACAAGATGGCATCTGTCTTGAGTGGCTCGCCGCTTGCGTGTGAGCTGCTTGCATCCGCCATCAACGTGCCAAGCATATCATTGCTGATCCACTCATCCGTCCCAGTCAAGGCCTGAACACCCGCGATCTCATCTCCGTCATCGTCAAACAAGTACGGACTGTCCTCATCATCCACGTCAACCAAGGTCAGAAGACTGGTGTCCCACTTGCCAGCGTGTTCCTTTCCAACCCAGGATGAGATCTCAGAGGAGTAGCTCAGCCCCTTGTTCATGACTGGGAAGACTCCCCCATCTTCATTCTTGTCGAAGACGTAGTAGCGCGCCTTGTACTCTGGCCCCTTGTAGTCATCATTGGGTTCACTCCAGCTGCTGGGGTCATTGAAGTTGTCTCCGCTTCCCGGCAAGTACTGCTGGGTCTTTGACCACTCCTGTCGGTTGAAGATCGCCATCTCGGAGAGCACGAAGCTGAACGGCCCATCAGGATTGCCACTCATGTAGTTGCTTGAACCGGAGCTTCCTCCCCCGGAGCTTCCTCCGCCGGAGCTTCCTCCGCCTGAGCCCTTGCCACCTTTTCCACCCTTGCCGCCTTTTCCGCCCTTGCCACCTTTTCCGCCCTTGCTGCCCTTGCTGCCCTTGCCACCCTTACTGCCCCCCTTGGAGTGAAATAGGTTTCCAATAATGATGCTACCGCCAGCAAGAAGGTTGAGAGCATTCGGCGAACCATCTGCAGCCATGCCAAATGTCCGATGGTTGTACTCGTCCTCTCCATCCAGATATTGCAGATCCGAGGGAATGTAGACGTTGCCGGAGGCCAGCAGGGTACCCGTACCCTTGACGTAACCCTGCAGGATGATGTCTCCCTCAACCCCGACCTCGCCATTGAGAAGAATTGGATCGTCAATGGTACCCGTCAGTACGACTCCGCCAACGACTCCTGTCTCCAGCTGATCGCGGTTGCCGTTCTCCAAGGCTGCCGTAAGTCCTGCTTGATCGGTGATCGAGTCACCCTCGTCAACGGCGTAGATAGTACCGCCAGAGAGCGATCCCTCGTAGGTGTCTGCTACCTGGTTGAATTCACTGGAGTCGACTAGTCGATTCCCCGCGTCATCGGACTCCGGATCCCCACCACCATCGTCCATGATGGGCAAGGGAAAGGTCTCGGGCATGTAACCGTCGACCATGTTTTCCTGCTCATCCGAATAGTCGATGTAGAGGTTTTGCATCGGAACGGGCTCTCCCGCGGCCGCGACGAAGTCCTCGATAATTGGATCTCCCATCGGGTCCGATTCCACCTTGCCGAACTGATCAAATCGATAGCTCTTCGTGCCTTCTCCAGCCCAATTCGTGATCTCAGTACCATCCTTGTGGAGAGCCTTGCCGCGCACGTAGAGCGTACCTGCGATGTGAGAGTCCGCATTCGAGCGCAGCATCAGAGTCTCGAGGGTTCCGACTCTCACTCGATCAAATGTCCCGTAGTTGTTGGGGTCATGATTGAAGTAATCATCTGTCGAGTTGATTCGTGCATGGCACATGATGCAGTTGACATTGTTCGCAAGCAGCGCGAAATCAGTCCCCTTCCATGTAGTGCCTTCGACAACAAATACACCCTGTACCGTGTCTCGCTTCGCAAGTGACTCACCACCGCGGCCGCTATGAACTGACGCCGTGATATATATCTCAGTGGTGCTCGAGGTGTCTTGCCTTATAACGCGCAATGAGTCCACGACAACACCAGCAACACTTGCGTCCCCGAGCAGCTCAACAAGCTCCATGAAGTCAGTCCCTTCATGTGCTCCCGGCATATTGGTGGCCGCTGTAGCGTTCAGACCGATGCCTGATGAAAAGGTACGAAAGGAATCGAGGCTACCGGCGCTGCCAGACCCTGATTGCTTGTATGCAGACCAAAGGCGATGAGCAGCAAGAGCGACCACGCTCTCCGCGCCGCTCCTCATCTTGAACTCTTCGATTTTCGAGTTGACTTGCCGGTTCTTGCTGAGCCCCGCGGACATGTAGGTCATCCCCAGCACCGCCACCACTACGAGAATGATGAGAGCGGATACTAGCGCGGAACCGCGACGCATCTCGCAAGTGGAGTTACGCTCCAATATGTGCATACACTGGCCTCGGTTTCCTGGCAATCGCCTTGGTTACTGGTTGAGGGAAAGTAGGGCTCTGCTCTTAATCGTGTGATTGACACCCGGCACAGCAGCCCTCCCGAGAAAAGTCTTTAACCAGCTCTAGACCCGAAAAACTTTCACCAACTTCGGGCCCCATCACCAATTCTCTGCTTCTTTTTCAAGTCTCCCGTCTGGGATCCTCGATTTGACTCCTGAGCAAGGCCGGCTTGTCCATCACCCCAGATTCATGACCACGCGCACGATCAAGTCCCACGACCTCAAGTCGGGCTTTTCTTTACTTGAGGTAGTGATGGCAATGGCCATTCTCGTGACCGGCATGCTCGCTCTGACCTCTAGCATGGCCAGGGTCCATACCCTTGATCAGTCAGACACAGCCAGGGCAGCTGCAGGCGACCGGCTCCGCGCCACAGCGGAACAGCTGATATCGTTTTCTGAAGAGGCAGTCGCTCAGGATCCGGAAACCTGGGCCCTCACCATCACGAGTTCATTCGAGAGCGGCGGAACACCTGGGAATTCTTTCCATGTCGGATCATTGGGGCCGGGAGCAAGCGAGGCGACCGGGAGTATTCAAGTCATTCGCGATGAGACCCTGACCGATGCTGAGGTGGGAATCAGCCTTGGTCTTCCCCGCGACTTGAATGGCGATGGAGACGCTGACGATATGAATGTGTCCTCGACAGCCTCACTCCTCCCCGTGATCATCCGCATCAACTGGACCTCTCGGTCTGGTGATCGCGAAGCTGTCCATGGGCTCTACCTGCTCGGTATCTAGATGAGAACACTCACCCGATCCCTCGCAAGCCCTTCAAGAGCCGGGGTGACCCTCCTTGAAGTGGTCATCTCCGCCACCATTCTTGCGCTTGCATTCTCCGTCGTCATCTCCAGCATTGAAACTGAGACCAGGGCACTAGGAGCGCTGACCGAGTTTGCGGCCACATCCGAGCAGAGATCACAGGTCCTCGCCAAGATCGAGAGAAAGCTGGAATTCGCAACCGGGAAGACCCCCACTGCCTTTCTCACCGATGACCTCAGCTCTCTGAGCGTGGGCTCTCTAGCCCTCGACACGGTAGGCGGATTCCCAGCGCCCAGCGCGGTCTTGCTTGCCCGTGGAACGGAGAACGAGGAGATCGTCGCCTATACCGAGGTGCACCAAGATGACCTCACTCTAAAGACATTGGTTCGTGGCAGCTCTTGCTCAACCCCCCATGCACATCCATCTGGCACCGAGGCCATCTGGGTCGGACTTGCCAGGCCATGTTCCAACCAGGTCAATCCCTCAGAGAGCGAGTATGACGGAAAGATCAGGGCCTTGGAGGGAACGCTGTTCTATCAAGGACGGGGTACCGGTTTCGTCTATCGAGTCCCTATCGACCCCAGTGGAGGTAATGACTACTTCACTGACGGTGAGCTGACGCTGGGAGCAGAAGTCTCGGGCACACAGACCACAGATGGATGGTGCTGCATCTACTTCAAGACCAAGGACCAGATCACAGAGCTGGGGACTGGCCTGGACATAAACAAGGATGGTGATCTGGCTGACTCGTTTGATCTGGGCCAGATTCGCCAACGTGTATGGCACGGTACCGATTCAGAAAAAACGCCAACAGACGTCGCCCTCGGCGCCTCAATCTTCCTGCAAGAGACCTGCGAGACCGGTAGTGATCTGAACGCCGATGGTTTCAATGACCCGATCTTCGTGTGGGACGCAGACAAGCGTCGATTGCACATCAGTCTCTACTCCATCGCCATATCCGAGAGCAGCATCCCAGCCGTCCACCACAGTTCTCTCACTCTCTTCATGCGCAACTCTGCCGCGCTCTAGAGTTCTCTGACGACAATCCCCATGTCCCATACTATTCGTACGAAAAGGGTCATCGCACCCGGTTTTCAGTTCAAGGTCACCGTGCGCTTCCTGTGCATCGCGCTGACGCTAACCCTGGCACAGACCTTCATCCTCAATCACACCATGATGGAGGTTGTCAGGGATCTTCCCCATGACGAGGGGATCATGCTCGCGCTGTGGCCAGAGCTCTTGCTGGAGAACCTCCTCTTCACACTTGCTTACAGCATCCCCATCACAAT
Organism: Planctomycetota bacterium; assembly: GCA_014237855.1. GTDB lineage: Bacteria > Planctomycetota > UBA1135 > UBA1135 > JABACD01. Next base: position 56,027 of record JABACD010000019.1, read on the forward strand.
CGTCGGGGGATTGCTGATCACCTTCAGGGTCGCTGGCCCCGAGTACCGGATCAAGCAGCACCTGAGCAGCCTGATTCGAGGCGAAGACCCTGGTCCCTGCCGACTTCGAAAGGGCGACTCACTTGGCGAGGTTGCTGAGTTGGTCACGCAGCTACGCTCTCGCCTTCACCAGGAGTCGGGCCCGCAGCAAACCACCGAGCAGGGAGACCTCGAACAGCTGGATCCGCCCTGCGCCCTACCTTCCGAGGGTCGATCCCAGCGAATGGCGAGCTAGCCGAGGCCAGCGCGTCCTCTGGATACCAGGCCTGCCATGACGCTCGCCACTACCTCTGCGCTTGAGGGGGCCTGAGACCTCTCTGGAGCGTCCGCACACACGCCCATCAGGGGGGATGGCTGGGCAGCCTCCCAGAAGAGCCTGGAGACGCCAGTGGCCAGCAGAACGCCGTCAGCGACGTCAGCCAGCTCCAGAGCCAGCAAGGCTGATCGTCGAGAGGCTTCAGGATAGGCCAACACCTTCGCGGCCCCCGCCTGCTCCGCCAACCAACCATCAAGCGTGCAAGTGGACCCCGCCGTCAGGGTTTTCAACAGGTCTCGCGATCCCGCCAGCAGGACGAAAGCTGTCTCCTCAGTTCAGATTGGCCGAGCTGATCTGTACGACGGGTGACAGACCAAGCGGCTCTGGGACCAAGGGGGCGCCCCAGCCGTCCACTGCAAAGCCAGCGCTCGACGGCAGGTAACCTCGGCTGACGAGCTTGGTCAGGATCGTGGTGTAATTGGCGGGCAATGGGTCGCTTGCGAGCCAAGTAGCGTTGTAGAGCTGAATCGCCTGGTTCACGATCTTCATCGTATCAAGCGTCATTTCACGCCGAATCGGCGTAACATCCACCGTGATCGCAAGGTCATTACCGTCACCAAAGCTCCCTCCCTGCCCCGGACTGGTGATGGTGAGTACAGAGCCAGCGATGGCAAGCTGATATGCCTGCGACCATGCATCGACCGAGTACTGTGAGAGTCCAGAGTTCTGATCAATACTGAATGCCTGTAGGTACGGTCCCGTCCAGCCCGCGACGATCGGGTTCTGCTCCATGTCGCCAATGGCACCCGGTAGCTGGCCCGTATCGCGAAAGTACTCCCCCACTGCCAGCTGAAGACCATCCAGCTCCTCAAGGGTCGCCCTTCTGGCCTTTGAGTTGATTGCCATTGAGGCAAGCGGGACAGCAGTACCGGCAACAATTGCCATGATGGAAAGCACGATCACCATTTCAAGGAGCGTGAATCCATCGCAATTCCGCCGTCCGTATAGGTCCTTAGTAGTCATCATTTTATCAGATGCTCTCATAGAGCTCGAACATCGGAAGCAACGCTGATAGGAGAATGAAAGTCACGACAGCGCCAGACCCAAGCAAGAGTGAAGGCTCCAGAAATGAAAGGAACTTCTTCACCGCCCTGGGAATCTCTTCGTCGTAGTAGTGAGCCAGCTTTTCGAGGGTGACATCGAGAGCACCCGCCTGCTCACCGACATGGACCATCTGAACCAACAGGGGATCAATTGATCCCTCCTGTTCAAAGGCCTCGGACATGGTCTTTCCATGCCTGATCTCCTCGACTGACCGCTCAAACGCGGCGGCTATGGCTGAATTCCCACAGGTATCCGAGGCGATCTTGAGGATGGTGAAGACATCACAGCCAGCCGCCTGCAAGGTCGAGGCCGTCGATGCGAATCGTGACATCGCAAGCTTGTTGACCAGAGGACCGACCTTGGGGAGCTTCAAGAGCACGGTATGTACCAACAGCTTCCCCCGTGAGTCTCGCCAAAGAAAGGTCAAGGAGCCGCCCAGGAGGGCCAGGAGACCACCAACCTGCCAGATGTGATGCCGCAAGAAGCTAGACACCCCCAACACCACCTGTGTCTGCCAGGGTAGTTCACTGCCCGGAGGAAAGAGGCCCATGATTCTCGGCAGCACAAAGAGCAGTAGCAGCGCGATCAATCCGATGATCGCCAGGAGCAATAGAGTCGGATAAATCAAGGCCTGGACTGCGGTGGCACGCATCGCCTGAGCCCATTCCAGGTAGCGCGCAAGACGTTCCAGGATGAGGTCGAGTGCACCCGAGCTCTCACCTGCACGTATGGAGGCCAGGTAGACTGGGGGGAATACCCGCGTCTGTGCCTCCATGGATTCCGAGAGGCTGTGACCCGCCCGGAGATCCGCAACCATCCGCTGCACCAGATCTCGCCCACCATGATGCTCCAGACGCTCTCCGATTCCCTCGAGACCCTCGACAATCGGGACACCGGCACCTGAAACCGTAGCCAACTGCGTCGTAAGCGTGACCAGCTCGCCACGTGCGATACTGATCCGCCTGCTTCTCTTCCGGTGGCTGAGAATGGTCGCATCTATCAGTACGAGCCCCTTCTCATCCAGCATCTTGTCCAGATCTATCTCATCTCTCGCAACCTTGATTCCCTGGGTCCGACGGCCGCTGACCGTGACCGCAACGTATTCAAAGGTCTTCACGTTCCATCCGGGTCAGTCTGTGGCTGGTGTTCACACGACGAATTTCCTTCATCGTCGTCACTCCAGCCCGCACCAATCGCTTGCCATCCCCCTCCAGCGATCGGAACCCCTGTTCAGCAGCCAGCTTCTGTAGCGCGCCCAGGCTCGCCCCGGAGCGTAGAGCATCAGCCATGGTGTCATCCGGCATGAAGAGCTCAGACAAGCAGGTTCGACCTACCAGGCCATAGCCATTGCAACGCTCACAACCCTCGCCACGAACCAGTGGTCCGGTGTCGGGACCGAGCCAAGACACCTCCTCGGGGCTTGGATCAGTCAATCTAGAACAGCTTTCGCAATTACGCCGTACGAGTCGCTGCCCAAGAGCACCAATCAGAGAGTCCTCAATCATGTAGGGCTCAATACCGATGTCCATCAACCTCGGAATAACACCAAGGGCGCTGTTCGTATGGAGAGTCGAAAGTACCAGGTGGCCGGTCATGGAAGCCTTGACTGCCATGTCCGCAGTCTCTCGATCCCTGATCTCGCCGATCAGGATGACGTCGGGATCCTGGCGCAGGAGCGCTCGTAGACCCGCGTGGAAGTCAAAGCCAATTGAATTATCGACCTGGCACTGCCGCAGCAGAGGCATCCGGTACTCGATTGGATCTTCAATCGTGGTGACGTTGCGCTCAGTCGCATCAATCATCGCAAGCATTGAGTAGAGCGTCGTCGTCTTTCCCGATCCGGTCGGACCGGTCACGAGGAAAATCCCATGCGGACGTTCGATGACCCTCTGCAGACAGTTGACGTGGCCCTCGCAGATCCCAAGTGAATCGAGGCTCGAGCAACCGCCTGATCGATCCAATACCCTGAGGACGACATTTTCTCCAAAGCTGCATGGCATGACGGAGACACGCATGTCCACCGAGCTGTCATTGACGACCAACTCGAGACGCCCATCCTGTGGGCGACGGCGCTCCGAGATGTCCAGCGAAGAGAGGATCTTCACTCGAGAGATAACAGCGTTGGTCGCCTCCACCGGTAGGTTCTCCCCCGGATAGAGCACCCCATCGAGTCGATACCGAATTCGGGTAACGCGCTCCTCAGGCTCGATGTGTATGTCGGTTGCACCCCGATTGACGCCATCGATCATGATAGCTTCGGTTAGCTCCTCAATTGGCAGCTCAACGAAGGTGCCGCTTCCACTGGCTTGCTGCTCCTGGAAGATCTTTTCCACCAAGCTCGCCGCACCGTGAAGGTACTCACCGATGAGCTTGTGCAGTTCATTTTCGCTCGTGATGGCAATATCGAGCGGATAAGGAAAGCGATCGCGCACTGATGCAACACAAGCGGGATCGTCCGGCGCGACCATCAAGACTCGCAAGGAGCCGTCATCCAGTGAGTACGGAAACGCCATGGTTTCCTTCACGAAATCCACGTCCAAGGTGGAGGCTATCAATGGATCGACCTCGACCTCCAGGTGCCGCAGAAAGGGCAAGCCCATATCCTCTGCAATGAGCTCCAGAATGTCCTCTTGCGTGCAGAATGAGAGCGAGGTGAGGATCTCTCCCAGCGCTCGGTGCGCTCGTTTCTGTTCGGCGAGCGCCACCTCGAGCTGAGCATGAGTGATGCGGCCCCTCTCGATGAGACGGTCTCCCAGGCGCCCCTTGGGGCTAGTTGCTGAGTTACTCATCTACAGGTCCCCCGCAGGTGTCAGTCCAGCGGCCTTGACCGAGTCGCGGAAGTTCTTCTGATACTGCTCGCTCACTCTAGAGCTGGACTTCGAACTGACAATCCGTGGAGTGATGAACACCAGTAGCTGGCGCTTCTTGGCGGCATCGTCGTCTGACCGGAAGATTCGACCTACCAGCGGCACGTTCATCAGCCAGGGCACACCCGTGTCGGTTTCTGCAATCGAGTTTTCAATCAGCCCACCAATCACTGCGGTGCATTGGTTTTCGACCAGCATCACGGTGGCCAGGTTCCTGGAATCAATCACCGGCACGCCCTGGAAGAACTCGATCACATTCGAGAACACCTGGTCGACTGTAATCTCGACCATGCCACCCTCCTGTACTGTCGGAGTGACGATCATCTTCAGACCGACTTCCTTGAACTCGATTTCCTCGGTGGTTGACGCCCCGGCGGTTCCATCACCGATCGTCGATGTGATCGTTGCCTGGACATAGGGCACCTCCGTCACGACCTCAACAGTGGCCGCACTCTTGGTCGTGACCAAGACCCTCGGAGAACTCAAGACATTCACTCCGATGTACTGCTCGAGGGCGGTAAGTGTCGAGATCAGAGGAATGTCAGAGTTATCAAGCGTCAGAGAGAACTCTCCATTACCAGTAGTAAGAGCCTGTGCAAGAGACAGGAGGTTTGGGCCGCCGATATCTCCGTCAGTGATCAAATTGGCAAAGCCCAGTTCAAATTCCTCGTCCAGGCTGAACTCAATCAACTCAACCTCGAGCAACACCTGCCGCTTCAAGCGATCCACACTCTCAAGGTAGGTAGCAACGAGGTTTACATCTCTCGATGTGCCATCAACGAGGATAAGATTTTGCTCTGCATTCACCACCAGGCTCGCACCGTCGGACACAAGCGCTTCCAGGTCTTCCACAATCGAGCCGGCATCGATCGATTGCACTCTGAATCTTGCGGTCTCAGCCTCACTTCCATCAGAGGGCTCAACCCAGTAGATGCCCTCGGGCTCCTCCATCAACCGCAGCCCATTACGACTGAGGAGTGCATGCAATGCATCATTGATGGTCACTGAAGGGAAGGCGGCATCGACCTCACGATCCAAGCTTGAATCAAGGTAGATATTCACACCCGCTTGGTCAGCGATCATGTGGATAGCAATACCGAGTGGAATGCCCCGTAATTGGAAAGAAACGAGCTCGTCGGAGCCAATCTTGGCGGGGGCCACGTAGGCAACCGCACTGAACTCCTCTTCATCGAGGATCGGATCTTCATAGATGATCGGCTCAGGCGGTGACTTCACCTCCTTGGCCACATCCATGGCTTTCATGGGGATCGTTGGCTCAAGCCCTTTACATGCGGAGCTGCACCACAGGAGGAGCATGGAGGCCTGGAATACCAGCAGACTGCTTCGATTGACTTTCATGATCGGGCCCCTACTCTTCAGTGCCTGGATCGACGCTTGCGTCGGATGTCAGAAGATCAGAAGCCATCGAGGCATCAAGGCTCGGTACGTCCATATCCTCTCCATACCCGCTCACCTCTCCCTCGGGAGCCTCGTTGATGCTCGGCTCCGTGGTCAGTGACGGTCTCTTGGTTTCGAAGGGTGGCAGCCTCATCCACATCTGTTCTCCCTCGCCCCGCAACAAGACACGGGAGGGCTCAATAGCGACAACCTCGAATCGCCCATCGATGAAGTCTCCTTCGCGTAGGATGGTCCTACCGATCAGCGCAACGCGGCCTGCCTCACCGTGAATCACGGCATGCAGCTTCCTGCTCTGCTCCAGGGTCATCAGAGCGGACTCTGTAGTCGGCGCTGTTTGATCTATTGGCGTGTCGAGGTCCAGCAACTCCAGCGGAACTTGATCAACAACCGGCTGAGGAGGCTCTTGGGCCTGAGAACTGGCAGCCATTCTTCTACGCTGGTATTCCTGAACGAGATTGTTCAGGTCTACCCGCTTGGTGGCCTTGGCCAGCTCATCAAGGTTGAGTTCCGAGTTGGAGAGCTGCTCTGCTAGAGATTCCTGACCTCCACCGCTATCGAATGGCCTCTCGCTGGAAGCATTATCGTCCCCTGGCTCGCCAGCCCAACCAGCAGCGTAGTCACCCCCCCACTGGCTCTGGGGACCTCCTCCGAACTGATTTGAATCAGAAAGCACTCGCTCTGCACGCGGAGTTCTTGCTGTACTCACGACTCCCGTAAAGAGCTGGGGAATCCAGATCGCAATTGCGGTGAGAGCAAGCACTCCCGTGGATAGCTTCTTAGTCTTGGGGTTCATTAGATTTCATCCAGGCTGGGGTCATCTGCCGCAACCTCTATCTCTCTGGGTGGGTCCGTGAATTGATAGATCCCGAGAGACCCGGTCACCTCAAAGTCTGAATCCTCTGGCGTCGCCCGCTCGAAGCGTACGTCCAGAAGTGATGTCGGATATCCAAGGCCACGCATCGCCGAGAGAAGGCCCTCCAAGGCTGAAGGGGTCGCAACTCCCATGAGGCTCACCTTGGCCATCGCAACGGCTTGATCAGTGATTGGAATGTCAGTTAGCTCGAAAGGAGCAACGTCCAAGCTGGTCAGCTCTACCCCACACGAGGGAGCGATCCAGCGGAGCGCTGCATTGATCTGAAGGGGCGAGAGTTCGCTAGGCAGCAGCTCCTTCGTCAGGACGCCCAGCACCACCAAGCGCTCGTCACCCCCGCGATCCTGGAACGCGACGTAGTCACGATGGAGGTTACTGGCCTTCTGATGCCTCACCTTGGCAAACTCATGCTCAGCGCGAGTCGAGTACAGGCTGCGAAGCGGCATTCCGAAGGCGCCAACTAGGGCAAGGATCGTGAAGAGACCCGGTGCCCAGATCTTGAGGATTCGGGCCAGTGCGCCGACCCTGAAATTGTCCAGGGGAGGATTCACGACGTCTCCTCCAGAGTCAGATCAATGGAGAAGTTCAACGCCTGAAGATCTTCTCCGTCCTCGTCCACCAGAATCGTCGGGACGTTCACCCTGATCGTTGAGACGCCTGTCATGGTCTGCAGTTCTTGCTCAATCGCCTGAATCGTCATGAGCGACTCAACCGGTCCCACATCTGTTGTTGCGGAGAGTCCAACCTCCCTGAACCCAGCAGTACGGGGACCAATGGAGATGGAGAGCACAGCGGCCTTCGCCTCGAAAGCGCCGAGCAACCGCACCATGGTAGACCGATAGTCCAGGCCGTCCCTCTGAACCAGTGAGGCCTGATTCATTCGAGAATCAATGGCTGCTAGCACCCCCTGGGTCTCTTCTTCAGCTCGCTGAAGTAGAGGAAGCCCCGAAGAATCATCGTCGAGTCGTGTAATCTCCTCCATCAACTCCTCCTGCGGCCCCTTAACGGCTCGTTTCACGATCGCGAAACCAAGCAGCAGAGTTCCAGTGCAGAGCCCTAACACCAGCCCCTCAACCGCACGGGTCTGCGGCAGAGGAATGGAGAATTCAGGCGCCAGACTGTGCGAGCGCAGGCATGCTGCCAGGGTGGAAATACGGCTGGAGTCTCCCGCTGAGCACTCCGGCCCAGCCTCACAGATCACTTCTGCTTCGCGGAGTGCTCCTTGAATCGCCTGCTCCAGAAATGAGCTGCGCTCTGCCGCCATGCCAAACACATGGACCGACGAAACCTCAGCACCTCCATGCGACTTTCTCCAGAAGCCGGCAACACTACGGAGCGTCTGTAGCAAGCTAGAAACCAGGTGAGTGCTCTGCTCGAAACTGCCGCTCAATGACTCGCTACTGACCAGCACACCCTCGGCGATCAGGCAGACCTCGATGGAGTCCTTATCGATCGTAATTGCGATCGATGCCTGCCCATCTTCCGCCACAAAATCCGCGGCGTGATTCAGGGCCGCAAGTGCGCCAACTGTTACTGACCGCGTTCGGATCTTCCTCTTACGAAGGTCTACCAGTAAGTGGGTGATGAACTCACGCTCAACCGAAACGCTTAGCCAGTTGCGTATGCCGTCGACAAGGCCGCCACAGTCAGTCGCCGAAAAGAAAAAAGGCTTATCGGGATCCGATCGCGCGCCCTTGGTTCGGCGCTCGAGTACCCTCTTTAGCTCCCCCCTCGAGAGCTCAGGTAGTGAGAATAGCTTGTGCTCAACCAGCCTACTACCCAGGGTCAATCGGCAGCGAGTGGCCGTGCCCCCGGCCCGCTCTCTCGCTGTAGCCGCAGCCAGAGCCAGGTCATGTGCAGAGAAACTCCCAGCCACGGCACGGCCGTACATGGGCTTTCCACTGGCATCAATCTCAAACCACTCCGCATCCAGGTCGGAGATTGCGAGAACGGCCTGATTGAGGAAACCGTACTTCTTGCTGGGACTGAACATTGGGCTGGCCGTGAGTGAACTCAGGAAATAGTGGCCTGCATTGTTGAGGCATAGAGCCTCTCTCTTGAGCACCTATGGAAAGTTCACAGGTGGCAGACGGAACAATCCATCAGCCACCTGTAACGAATGGGCATCGTTACCTCTTAGTAGTAAACAAGGATGTAGAGTCTCGAATTACTCGTGTTGTATCGAACCCTTCCTGTAGTTGACCAGGTGCCGGGCACCCCTGGATCCAGACGAGAATCGATTTCGGTTGCAGACTCTGTTGACACACTCGATAGGTACAAGACGTTGGCTGCACCAGTTACATCGTCAGTTCCATCACCATCCACATCGAAGCCACTGAGCCCCTGGATCGTCGATGAGTTGTAGAGATGCATCTGCCCGTTGTACGGGTTCTGACTGTGAGTCAGGGGTGCTTCCAGGTATGGGCCACTCCAGCCGGCTGCTGTCTGGGCTGTCGAGAGGTCACGGTTGTTGGCGTTAGAAGCGGAGTACTCTCTGGGGAAAGCTCCGACGTCAGCGTGGTAGGCAGCACACAACGTCCTGAAGGTGCTCGCAAGTTCGATCACCCTTGCATTCTTGCCCTTCCCTATCATTCCGCCGGCTCTCATGGCGAGGGTTGCTGCGAGAATTGAGAGGATGGAGACAGCCACAATGATTTCCATGAGAGAGAAACCAGAGCGACTGGACCTTGAAGGAGTTCTATGCATCAGCTGTATCAAGCGAAAGTCCATGTGGATTCAGGGAGCAGGCTGCAACTGGCATCCACGAGCCGTCACACGAACTCTTTCGACGCCGTAAAGTGAACAACTGGAATCGAATAGGGAATTGTCCCCATGCCTTACACAAGCATCGAAAACGGGCCTGTTTGGGCATTTTGGACCCTAAAGCGCATTGAAAATAATGCCGATTGACTACCCGTGAAGTTGCTCCCCCTGATCAAACGGCCGTCACTCCAAGCCAAGAGAGGCATCTCCATGATGGAGCTTGTGATTGCCGTCTCCGTGATTTCGATCCTTGCTGGAACAGCCACCTCCCTGTTCTCAAGTCGCCTCGAGAAGACTCGGGATATCCGGCGCCTGACAGACATCCGTGGAATCCAGGCGGCGATCGAGCAGTTCTACGCAGACACCGGGAGCTTCCCACCCGCCGACAGCAGCCCTGGCCACGCCAACTGGGACGTTTCCCATGACGGTGCGTTCATTCCAGAGCTCAAACGCCGTGGCTACCTGATCGATGCCCTGGTTGATCCGATCAATGACCAGGTCTTCCACTACCGCTACCAGGTGTACCCAGCTGGCACTCATGGCTGCCAAGGGCACACACCCTTCTATGTGCTAGGTGTCCGAGAGTTCGAGAACGAATCCTATGCCACGGAGAATAGTGGGTTCTTTCAATGTAGCGGCCGCGACTGGGGCCTTGCGTTCGACTACGTGACCGGCGGTGGAGCCACGGCAAACTGAGCTAACCTGCTCGTCCTATTGAGATTCTCATCTGGTCTCAGACGACAGCTTCTCCAGGCCGCGCTCATCTCAGAGCCTTGGGGTCAACAGCAACTGTTGGCAACCACAGACTTCAGGACAATCCAGTGATTGGTCCAATCCGGCCTGGGGTGAACATCAAAGCCATACCTACATGACTTCCCGGTGATCAGGCGGCCTCCTCGCCATCCTGTGTGCTCCGTTGAGAAGTCAAGTACTCGACCAGTCGTGCCTTCAATTCTTCAAGGGCATCGAGAAGTTCGCCCACACTTCCCTTCAAGCCGAGTTCCTCAAGAGACTCAGCTGCTCGCCGTACGCGCTCTGCACATAGGCACGATGCACTCCCCTTGAGGCTGTGAGCAGCGGCGCGCAGGTCGCAGTCATTCTTGTCATTCTCGGCACGCTCAAGCTCCTCAACAACGGCAGGAACCCTCTCCATGAAGGTTTCTATAGCGAGGTCGAGAAGTTCGTGATCGCCCTCTAACTGCGTCAGAGCCCCAGCGAGATCGATCACCGTCGCTTGCTTGGAAGGCAAATCCCTCACAACGGAGCTTGGCGACGTCGTGAGCTCCCGTTGAGCGGCGCTCTCATTCCCCGGTAGCCACTTCCTTAGCACCCTTTTTAGCGACTCCATCCGGACCGGTTTCGCCAGGTAATCATCCATCCCAGCATCCAGGCACTGCTCCTGGTGAATGCGCATTGCATGGGCAGTCAGTGCGACAATTGGGATGTGCCCGCCGCACCCTTTCTCCAGAGCGCGGATGCAACTGGTTGCCTCCAGACCATCCATAAAAGGCATCTGAATATCCATGAAGATCAAGTCGAATGGCTCCTCTATCACAGCATTCATTGCCTCCTCGCCATCAGCAGCCGTGCTCACCTGGCAACCAAGCTTGGACAGCATCTTGGAGCCCAGCATCCTGTTGACCACATTGTCATCTACTAGAAGGAGCTTCGCCTCAAACTCCTGGCCGTCTGCCTGTTCTGTTTTCCTCGCTGCTCTCATGCCATCGCTCGGGCTGGAGAGATCAGTGAGGTTCTTCTCCAGGATGCAAGGGAGCTCCGACTGTCGAATGGGCTTGGTGATTACTGCATAGGAGCTATCAACATCAATCCCCCGATCAATCTTCTTCCCGAGAGACGCTACCAGGATGAGCCTTGGCTCACCCCAGGCTGGATCTTGGATGATGATGCTCTCCAGGTGGGCATCATTAACCGGGGGGAGATCCGCATCCAACAGAACAAGATCGAAAGCCTCTCCTTGCTCCTTGGCAGAACGGAGAGTTTCCAGTGCGCGGACGCCACTTGCTGAGGACTTCGCAGAGCAGTTCAAGGCACTGATCTGCTGAGCAAGGACTCGACCAAAGGTTTCGTTCTCAGCAACAACCAGAACTCGTTTGTTGTGGAACTCACTATCCAATCTGGATGCTCGCTGTAGCCGGCTTTCGACCTCATCAGAAGATCCCGGCTCAAAGACCACAGTGAAGCTGAACGTACTCCCAGCTCCAAGCTCACTTGATAGCTGAATGTCCCCATCCATCATTTCAACAAGGTTGGCGACAATTGCCAGGCCAAGTCCCGTGCCGCCATATCGCCGAGTTGTTCCACCATTGGCCTGCTTGAAGCTCTCGAAGATGTCGGAGTGGCGCTCCTTCGGAATGCCAATTCCCGTATCGCGCACAGTTACGGAGAGACAGACTTCTTGCTCGGTCTTGTGCTCCAGATCAACGGCGACCTCCACCTCCCCTTCTTCCGTGAACTTGACGGCATTCCCGCCCAAATTGATCAGCAGCTGGCGAAGCCGCAGCGAGTCCCCGCGGACAATCCTTGGTACATCCGCGCTGATGTGGCTGACCATCTCAATCCCCTTGCTTGATGCCCGGGGCGCCAGGACCCCGACAGCGGATTCAACGCAGGCCAAGATGTCGAAGTCCTCTACTTGGAGATCGACCTTCCCCGCCTCGATTTTTGACAAGTCCAGGATGTCATTGACGAGTTCGAGTAAGGACTCACCGCTCTCGAGGACGAGGGCAATGTAGCCCCGCTGCTCCTGGGTCAATTCGGTGCCCAATGCCAGCTCACTCATCCCGATGATCCCATTCATCGGCGTCCGCAGCTCATGGCTCATGTTGGCGAGAAATTCGCTCTTGGCGGCATTGGTGGCCTGAACCCGACCAACTGTATCGGCAAGTAGTCGGTTCTTTGCCTTCAGGGTGCTCTGAGATTCCTTCAGATTGCTCCGCATCACCTCAAGCGTGTCCGCCAGGTGGCTGATCTCATCATTGCCCTTGCTGGTTATCTTCCCCTGGAGATTTCCTGTGGAGAGCATTCGAGACTCATCAACCAGGGTCTCCAGCCGACTAACGACGATCCGGCGAAGCAAGATGTTCAGCAACAAGGCCAGTGCGATGATCGCCGTGAGGACAAGTACCAACAATCGAACTCGTGCTCCTCCGATTCTCGAGAAGACCGAGCGCCCACTCCAAGTCACCTCTACCTGCCCGATGATGTCGAAGTCTTGATTGGCAAGCTCGATCTTTAGCGGTGCAGAGTATGTCTGCTCGAAATCGTGACCACCCTCTTGTCTTGACGAGGCTTCCGCAACTACGACCCCATCGCTTCGCTTGACCCTTACATGAACCAGGTCTTCCGAACCATGGACAACATTCGCTACCATCGTCTGGATGGCAGGGTAGTCCTGCACGAGCATGTTCTCTAGCGAAGCGCTGGCCATGGTCTCGGCGTGCGAGGTCGAGATCGAGCCAACCAATTCGTCAAAGACGCGGCTTACCCCGGTAACAGAGTACGATGCAACGGGGACGAAAACACACAACAAGAATCCGACCGTCCCCAGGATTAGCCGAATACCTATCCGGCTGGAAATCCACTTCTGGAACGACACGGGAGGGTACAACCTATTTTGGTTCGGTCGTACGATCGAATTGCATGATTGCCTTGTGCATCGCGCTCTGAATCGGCCGGTAGTCTTCGTGACTGGCAGGTAAGAACCCACTGGCCTTCAGGCTTCCCAGAGCTTCTTCGTCGGTTGCCTCTAGTAGCGATGCTCGTAGTTCGACGACGATTCGGGAATCAAGACCAGCTCGAGCAACCCAAGGCTTGGTGATATTGTCGAACGAGTGCAACACACGGAGGCTTCCCTCCGTGTTCATCTTATTAAAGGTGCTCTCCTTGAGTGCACCTGCATCAAAGTCACCCATCTGAACGGCCATTGCAACCTTGTCATGCTGCCCGAGGTATTCGATTGTTTCGAATTCATCTGAAGTGAGACCTACATCAAGCAACTCTGACTGAGAGAGGTATCGCCCAATCGTCGACTGAGGGTCACCGAAGGCAAAGCGGCAACCACGAAGCTCCTCTAGAGTCTCGTAGGTGCTCTCTTCACGAACACAGATCACCCCCTTGAAGGTGCTCTTCCCTTTCTTCGCTTCCTTCGCGAGGAGTACGACATCTGGATTGGCCTCATGAGCCTTGACATAGGAAGCCGGTCCTAAGCGAGAGATGTCAACCTCGCCGTTCACAACGGCATTGAGCCCTTCTTCGTAGGTCTTGAAGATGCAAAGCTCAATATCCACGGGATCGCCAAGGCTCTCGCTCAGCTCCTGCTCCAGCATGTCCAGGACCGGGCTGAACTTGCGGTAGAGCTCAGTCGCCTTGTCCGTCTGGTAGATTCCGAACCGAAGCTGAACAGGCTCCGTGGTGTCCGCTGGCTCATGTACTTGCTTGCCATTGAATCCCACAAGGCCTACGACCGAGATCGTGGCAGCAATGGCTCCTAAGAGGATGAAAGGAGAATTCGGGAAACGCATGGATCGCCTGGCATGGTGTAAGAAGAAGAAATTCATTCCACTCCTCGACACATTCATCTTCCAAGCTGGATGGCTTGCTCGTGCTGCTGGGGCACTTGACTGTCCCAATCTGGAACTCTTCTAGAGCGACTCCGTGGTGGCTCATCCCAGGGGATCACCCGAGGGGACCCCGGACAGCAAGCAATAGCCCCGTAAGTCATTACCCAGAAATGACTTAAGGTCTCTCCTCAGGGCGTCCAATCCACCTCCCATCCGTTGGTGAAATTGAATCCCTGCCCCGAGCAGGGATTGCCGGGATCCCGGTACCACCACTGGTAATAGGTTGTGGAGCCCATGTTCGCGACGCCTGGCTGGGCCCCGAATGGAAGCCCTTTCCAATCCATGAGCGTCAGCGCACCACCGGAGTCGGAGAGCAGCACCTGAGACCGCAATTGAGGTGTTGTGCACAGCAGTCCGTCCCCGACCGGATTGCCATTCCCTCCAGCAAGTGTCACCGACCCCTTCACGCATAGGCCCGGCTTCTGGCCCGGGATTCCCTCGATCCGCAGAGCAAAGCTGTCCATGGCAATCGAAGCCTGACCAAGAGAATAGACAACGGCTCCGCCCTGCCCACTGGTGTTAGCGCACCCCTCACCACTACCGCCATTACCAATGCAAGGACAGAAGCTACCCGTACCGTCACCCTCACAGAAGCTCGATCCACTCTGAAGTCGAGATGAGAGCTCGTCAACGTCAATCGTATCGCCACTGGTCGCCCGAATGGTGAGGCGCATGTGATACACGGGGTTCGCCCCGCCACTGGGTGCGGTCGCAGTCATTGAGAATGGTTGCCACTGATTCCCTAGTACATGGATCGAGGTAGCAGTTTGCAGCGGGCTGGTCCACATCTGCTGATCCCTGAAGTCCATCGTCACCCTGGCGCTGTCACCACTTTGGCTGCCCCGCAGCCAGCCGGACACGACAAAGGTATCTCCGCCCAGTGCTGGAATGGGCTGATGGGAGGAAGCTCCACCGGATAGACGCAGGAAGTGATCACCCTCTTGGGCGGTCGAAGGAGAGTGAACTCGAGCCACACCACTGTCATTTCGATATCGCCAGCCGTATCCACCGAAGGGAGCGACCTCCTCGAATCCTCCGTTGGCGAGATCTCCACCGACTCCATAACCACTCACGACATCTGATGGAATCGAGGTCCAGCCCAGGTTCGACTTCAAGTGCTCGACTAACACGCTAGCCATCCCAGCGTGATCCGTCTCACAGCCATGCCACTGCTCGAAGATCCACGGGAAGATCATCGATGACATGTTGGGGTCGGCTCGTTCTGCAATCACCTCGTCGATGTAATTCGCGGGTTCGTTGTAGTCCCAACCCCAGGCATTGAACAGCATCACGTGAGCGGCGGGGTGCTCCCCGCGCAGATCATCCAACAGTGAGTGGTAAGCCTGCTTGATACCGGAGACCGACCCCCCGACGTTGTTGGCACCTAGATTCACAACAACGACGTCCGGTGTGAAGTCATTGAAGTCCCAGGTCGGATTCGGTGAACCATAGCGGATCCGATCGAAACGGCTGTTCAAGCTGCCGATGGTCGCACCACTTCGAGAGATGTTGTGATACTCGGCGTCCAGCATCCGCGAGGCGATCCCTGCATATCCGAAGTGACTCCCCCGTAGACCAGACGCCCCTAGATTCTGCTCGCTCTCCAGGGAGTAGCCCGCAAGGTTCGAGTCCCCATAGAACTCAATGCGGCGGGACGGCCGCGGCCCTGGAGCCACCAGGTCGCGATCCGGATCCAGGTTGAATCCATGAAAGGTCCAATCCCCCAGGTCTGTCTCCTTGACGATCTCGACCCGGTGCACCGCGTCGGACAGACCGGACGCCAGCGTCACGGTTGAAACACTGGTACCCACGGCAATCTTGCTGGAGCCTCGCGCATCTCCATCGATGATGACTCGTAGGTAGTCCGAGTTCGATCCCGAGCCAGCAGAGAAGGTCCCCGAGATACTGGTACCCTCGAACTCGGCAATGATCGAAGAACCGATCCAGTAGCACCAAGGTTGCTGGGGGTTGGCCTGAGACCAACGCCCCGTGTATCTGATATTGGAGTCGTCAGGAGATACGCTGGTTCCTATTCCCCCCGCCGAAGTGAGTAGTACGGTCGGGAGACACAGTGTCAGAAGAACGACTGCAATCGTGCGCATGGTCATGGAAGAAATCCTTCGAGTCATCTGGTCTTGAATGCGCTCGATTATCTTGAGACGCGAGTCCTTGAAGATAGCAGTAGCCTTCGATCTCCGATAGACAAGGAGAGTCGAGTCCCGAATTACCCATGAAAAGACAGAAGAGGACGAACCGTCTCCCGCTTGTGCCATGCAACCAGCACCACGAGAGCACTGTCACGACCTGGCTGTCCATTGGTCGGCAACGCTGCTGCCTGGCCAAGACACTCCCGAGTCAGGCCCTGCCCCCGCCCTCTTGAAGTTCAGAAGTCGATCCCAACTCCGAAGGTGATACGGAAGTCATTTGGATCTGGGACCTTACCCTCCTCGTCGGCTGAAGGGCTGTTGACCCTATCCCACACCAGGCTCAGGTCTGTATCGATCCAGTCGATGAGATCTATCGCGAGGGTGGCTGAGAGGTGGCTGGTGTAATCGTCCAGCTCAGATACCGGCAACGTGATCTCATAACCGAAGTTCAACTCCACATCAGGAGTGACATCCCACTCCATGCTCGTCCCAGCGAGAACAGCGACCGAGTCCTCCGACTTGGAGTCCCCCACCGGGACAGAATCGTATCGCGTATAGGTGTATGCAGGCCCTCCCGAGATCTCCCATGTCAGTGTGTTGGCATCTACCAGGTCGTAACCAACTCCCGCCGAGGGGATGACCCGCATTGAGATGTTCGAGAACGGGTCACGATAGGCAGAGATCCCCAACGGTGTAACGAACAGGCGGCGAGTCAGGAAGTAATCCAGATCGCTGCTCAGACGGCTATTGTCCGCTGTCTCCTTGCCATCAACCTCGCTGAAAGCCCCGTTAAAAGACGTATCCCAGCGTGAGGACGATGTCTGGCGGCGGATGAAGAGGTAGGAGTTCAGGTCAGTTTGAGAGCTATTCCCTGATCGAGCTGACAGCCCGAAGCTCAGCCTTCCGCTCCAATGGCTACGCCAGCTGCCATCAGTGGGCACCGAGGACATGAGCAGGGCCCGATCGACCTGACCCCCTTCAGGTCCGCTGACCACTACGACCCCGTCGACCACCTCCAGCTGGCCCCTGAGGTCCTCCCTCCCCTCGATTTGCACCACATGTCGACGCGGTGAATGGATGTAGACGATGTCGTCCAGGTCGAGCTTGAGTTCGTCGAGTTCCTCGCTGTCGAACTCCAGCATTCCGTCCCTCAAGTTCAAGATCTCGCCCTTGAGCCATTCTCCTGACTTCAGCTCTATCCAGTCAGATGAACTCGACGTTTCGAACGGAATGAACTGTGGCCTACGAAGTAACCCGGACTGAGTCGCTGACGAGTTTGGGGACTGATCGAGATCAGGAGAGCCAAACCGTGACTGCGAAGCTGCGGGACTCGCCCACCCGAGAAAGGTAACGACGAAGGCAATGAGAACACGAGCTCGGGGGATCATGATTTGGGAAGTAGAGAGACCCTGGCCTCCCTCTGGAGGCACGGCGAATGTCCTCGGTCTCACGATAGCAACGAGCATCATCAGCGGCCCTGATCAGCTCTCTCGCCCCCCTATTGTCTCCGACTCAGCACACGAATCAAGGCTACCGAAGTCCCAGGCAGCACAGATCGCGCATGCCAACCCTTCAGCCAATGGCACCCGTAGCCAGAGGGAGGGAGCCGAAGTGGATTCAGCCCTTGGCCCGTCACCTGGGAGACCGGGAGAAGCACCAGACCAGGAGAAGACTATTTTCAACGGGCCCTTGCAACCCATCCGTTACGGCCAGAAGCTAGGCCTGGGAGGAGCGCGCTGCCGCCCAAGCGACCCTTGCCGCACAAGAACAGTCGTACGACCCTAGCTCATGACCACGATCAAGTGATATCCCGGCCCCACCTGCTTCTCGCCATCCTCCCACTACTGGCAGCGTGCCGCACCGCGAACCCGAACCTAACCTCCGGCATCCCCGCCAGCGACCACAATTCTTCAGGGGCCAGCCAGTCGGTCGAGAACAGCCTTCCAGCCAGGCCGCGGAGCGACACGGCGGAAGAAGCCGAGGAGTCGGGCAAGTACGAGAATATCTACCGCAAGGCAAGCCTGCAGGTCGGAGGAGTTTCCTTCGCCAGCTTTACTACAACGGCACAAGTCAGTGGATCAGCTGGTATCGGCGCAGTACTTGATCTCGAGGATGTCCTCGGCGTCAGCTCCTCGACAAACGTGCTCCGAGTCGACGGTGAGTACATGCTCAATGGGAGAAACCGCCTCTCGATGTCCTACTACGACATCAATAGAGATGGCTCCAGGACCATTGTCGATGACATCGATGTTGGCGACGTGACCATCCCCGCCGGCCAGACAAGCACCAAGATGAGGACAACGATCGGAAAGATCGCTTACCTCTACAGCTTCGTGGACGACGATCGAACCGTGATCTCTGGGTCCTTTGGCCTGCACATCATGGATATCAACCTGAAGGTGAAGTCCCCGACGTTTGACATCGAAGAAGACCTGGGCGTGACGGCTCCCCTGCCCGTGCTCGGCCTTCACGGCGCTTACGCACTTTCAGAGTCCTGGTCGCTCTTTGCGTCTGGCGAGGTCTTCCAGCTGAAGATCGACAACTTCGGTGGCTCGATTTCTGACATCCGCGTGGGTCTGGACTGGGACATCTTTGAACACCTGGGGGTCGGAGCGGAAATCAACGTCTTCAGCATGAATGCGGATGTTGATGACGGAGATATGAAGGCTGACATCGAGTATGGATATCAGGGAATCGGCCTCTACCTCCGCGCCTATCTCTGAGGCGGTAACAGAGGCTCAGAGCAGATCGAAGATCGTGAAGGATCCCAGGAGAATGTAGAGCAGCGGATAGACGAACCGCGCAGCGCGATCAACCTTCTGGGCCTGCTCCAACCGGCCCGCCTTTGCCATGTGCCCCGTAACAATGGCCTCTGCAAGTGCAAGGAAGACCAGAAGTGTCGCACCAAGAACGAATTCATCCGCCAGCGTGGAGTAGGCGATTCGTGGCAAGGTGCGGTTGATCATCAGCGAGAATGCGATCAAGGTGAAGACCGAGGAAGTGGCCACACCTATCTGAGGACCCGAGTCAACTGGATTGATCCAGAACACCGCCCAGGCCATGAAGATGATCAGGGTCAGTGGCAGGAAGATCTTCATCCAGTAGTAGCCCGGCAGCCGCTGCGCCATCAGCCGGTGGTTCACCCTGGAGAGTGAATGTCCTCGAGATGGAATTGGCTCAGAGGTCACCTCGGTTCGCGCGGTCTCCAGCTCCCACCCAGCTGGAGAGATCTCGGGAAGGCTTTGGGCCATGACCGTCTCGGGCACGAGAACGATTTCCTTGTCCCCATGCCCCACCACTACCATGGAAAGCGGCAGGGTCTGGATGTCGAAGGGAAAGCGCCGCAGATCAAGCTTGCACGAGAACTGACCCTGAATGCGCTGGCGATAGATAGCGGTTCCGTCATCGCTGATGTAGATCACGCGGGGCAGGTACTCCCTCACGGCCTTCTGATTCATGATCGCCACCACTGGTGACCAAACATCACTCAGTGCCACCTGTGAATCTCCCAGCCCCAGCTCAGTAACCAGGCGGGGATCCCGCCACTTCAAGCTGTAAACGAAGTCACCTTCAAACATCTCACTGGCTTCATGGATCGAGTAAACGTCGATCACCATCAAGCTCAACATGACCTCCAGTGGCCCCTCTTCAAAGCTCGGAGGGGCCTGCTGCACGGGATTCAAGACCTCCTGAGAAGCCACGCTGGACGGAGCGGCAGCCACCCTCGGGGCCAGGCCCAGAAGAGAGACAATTGCAAGTCCAGCAATCGCCAGAGAGTGGATCACCTCACCTCCCCTACAGCTTGTCCTGTGGAGCAGGGAACAACTCCTGCCACTCTTCCTTGGATAGAACTGCATGCAATTGCGTGTGCGCAGCCAGCAGTCCCCTTGTGATCTCAGCGCGCTCCTCCTCGAAGGCGTGCAAGACAAGTAGGTAGTCTTCTCTGGTCGCCTCGTAGTTCAGGTGGATCTTGCGAATCTGTGCACTCCCCTCCTCAACGGCCTTGTTGAGCCGAGCGTGGAGAGTTGTGATTTCTCCAAGAACTGCCGTTGCCTCAGCTCTGCGCGAACTGTCAGGAACGATGTTCTTGAGCTTGTCCTCATGATCGTAGGTGCTGCCGAACAGGCTGCCCAAGAGGATAAAAATGGCGATCAGCATGATTGTTCAGGTTCTAGAGAATGGGATGTTCGTGAGCGAGAAGCGAGTCCATATCCAGCTTCGAGAATTCCGGCCAATCCTCGGCGGGAACCTCGGAACGCATCTCAATCCCGATTGAAATCAACTCCTGGCAATGGTCTCGCCAGACCTGGTCGTGCTCAATGAAGAGACTCTCTAGCTCCTGGCTCGATGTTTCGTAGTCCGCATTCGCAAGGGCAAGCCTCCGCGAGAGCTCAGCGCAATCGGCCAGGTATGCATCCTGAATTGCATCACGCTTGGCAGCCTGCTCGATCAGCGATGTACGAACTGTGGCATCGTCAATCACTCGCTCGATGTAGCTGACCAACTCCTTGCGCTTGTCCGCTGTATGGCAAGCAGGGACCAAGCAGATAGCAACGAGAAGCAAGCTCATGATCACCACACTCAGAGATGCTCTGGTCTTTCTGGGGACTGGAACTCGACCTCGACGGTGGCTGGACATGTGATATCTCCTGTTTGCAAGTACCGAACCCTTGTGAAAGATGCCGTAGTACACACGGTAGGACAAGGTGATCGGACAGGTCAAAGAGTAACGAAGTCCACAATCCATCGCATGCCACAGTATTGTGGTATGAGCCCCACTCGTGGAGCCAAGCTTCAGCTGGTAAGTAGCTCTGCGGAGTTGCGGTCAACCACGGACCTTCGCCAGCGACTGGACTGGGCCATCTCGGAGATCTTCGGTCAGTCCCCCCTCCAGCCAACGCAGACCCCATGCTGACACTCAATATCACAGCTCGAAGGCTAGCCGCCGCCCTTGCCCTTACCGCTCTCTCCAGCAATGCGCTCGCCGTCCAGGCGGACAAAGGCCCCCTCAAGGTCTTCATCCTCGCTGGCCAATCGAACATGGAGGGAGCCGGGATGATCAAGGCCGACCCCCTGCGAAATGATGGCAAGGGCAGTCTTGAGTATCTGGTCAGGAGTCCCGAAACCCGGGATCACTACAGGCATCTTGTCGACAGCGATGGAGAGTGGGCCACTCGCGACGATGTCTGGATCTCGTACTTCGACCGCAGGGGCGAGCTGACCGTTGGCTACGGCGCCAAGGAGGATCGCATCGGTCCCGAGCTTCAGTTCGGCCACATGGTCGGGGACCGCTATGAGGACCAGGTCCTGCTGATCAAGGTCGCCTGGGGCGGCAAGAGCCTCGCCAGGGACTTCAGGCCCCCGAGCAGCGGAGGAGAGATCGGACCCAACTACAAGGAACTCTTCATCGTGGTTCGAGATGTCCTGAAGAAGCTCGATGAGCTCTTCCCCGACTACAAAGGTCAGGGCTATGAGCTCGCAGGCATCGCCTGGCACCAGGGGTGGAACGATCGAGTCAACCAGGAGTTCAACGACGCCTACGAACAGAACCTGGGCAACTTCATCAGGGACGCCCGCAAGGAATTGAACATCAAGGACCTCCCCTTCGTGATTGCCGAGACGGGCATGTCAGGCCCCGAAGAGAAACACCCTCGGGCCCTCTCACTCATGCGAGCCCAGGCAGCCGTAGCGAAGCTCGAGGAGTTCAAGGGAAACGTCGCCTTCGTCGGAACCAGGGACTTCTATCGCCCCCCCGACGTCTCCCCTTCCGGCCAGGGTTACCACTGGAACAGCAATGCAGAGACCTACTGTCTGATCGGCGAGAACATGGGCAAGGCCATGATCGAACTGATTGGTGAGGGGAACTCTTCCGCCCAATGAGGGTCGAGGTGGGAGCAGAGGAGCAGCCCGCTTCTCCTAACCGCCCTTCCAGAAGAACACCCGCCAGCGATCGACATCACCGGAAGAGATCTCCTTCACCGAGTCTCGCAGACTGATCAGGTTGCCCCCATCGAGAACAGCGAGAGCCTGGGCAGCAGCTTCACGCGTTCTCTCCGCGGCTGCTTTCTCTACCAGCTCGGCAAGCAGCGCTCTCGACTCCTCCGCACGGCCCAGCGCCAGGGCCAGAATCGCCGCGACCTGGTAGTCATTCGTCTCCGTTGCCGCAATCTCCTCCAAGGACTCGAGCACCTTGCGATCGGGAAGTAGATACCCCAACGCCAGGATCGCGTTCACACGAACTCGCTCACTCTTCTCCTTTCTTGCCATCCGAGTGAGGGTGCTGGCAACGGAGCTATTCCCTCGCCCACAGGCACCAAGAGCCCTCACCCACTCAGCCCTGACCCCCTCGTCCTTCTCCTTCTTCAGGGCCTTCTTCACCGCCGCAAGGCCCCCTTCGGCACCAAGCTGCTCATAGGCCACGGCGACCTGAATGCGCAGACTCGGGCGGCGGTGCGTCGTGAACTGTTCAAGAGCGGACAGATGGGCTGGAGTTCCCACGAGCCCAATCAGGTAGATGGTCCCCTCGAGGATCTCCCCCAGCTCGTTTCTCTCTCCCCTAGCCAGGTCCCAGAGCGCTAGCTCCTGTGCCATGTACTTTGCGCTCTGCTCCTCGTCCGTGAACAGAAGCCGTCGGATACCCGTCTCGTCCTTCGGTGTCAGCTGTCGACGCTTGTACTGATCGAGCAACTCGGTCAGTTCATCCGTCCTCAGACCCCGTCCTAGCTCATCTTCATCATCGAGCTGATACACCTCCCCCATCAAGAGTCGTCGCGGAGCATGGGCATCTTTGGGTAGCTCAGGCCGCTCCTCGATCCCCGAGAGTCGAAGAGCCCGATCGAAACACCAGGCGAACTCCTCGGCACTGATTTCATACGGGCAGGAGAGTAGCAGCTCGCCTTTCGGTGACAGCCAGACGTGCTGGGGTAGTGCCACGACCCCATTGGAGTTTGGACGAAGCCAGCGCTGCCTGATGGTCTCCAGGTTGTCCACGAAGTCCTGCGCCGAGTAATCCCCCAGCTTCGGCACCCGCCTCCGGTCACCGGGGAACCACTGCCAACCAGCGAGGGCCACCGAACTGTCGAGGTAACTCCGCAGATCCTTGGCACGGTAGAGCTCCTTCAAGTGCCGCTCGCTTCGTGGCTCGAGCGTGGTGCCCAAGGCGAGCAAGATGACTCTTGTTTCAGCGGCAGCCTGCTCGAGTCCGGCATCGACATCCACAGTCCAGCTGCCTCCCTGGGCAGGGGCCGATGCAGCCAGAGGACAGGCAGCGACACTCGCTCCGGGTAGCAGCAGAATGATCAGGGCAAGCAAGAAGCCCGGACCAGGCTGACCCCGCTGCTGTGCAGATTCGGGCCTCACTTGCCAGGGCGGCTCATGTAGCGAGTGAGCTGCTCCTCGCTCAGGAAGCCAGAGAGGTCATCCCGGAGCGCCTGCCGGTTGGTCGATTTTAGCTCGCCGATCAGCTCGTTGCCCTCGCCAGACTCCCAACGCCTGAGGACTTCAGCCTCTCGATCGTATTGATCCATCAATGCCCTGCGCATCTCGGAAGACTGGTTGGGAGCCAGCTGCAGCCAGCCATCCAGCTTGACCATCGTGCCCTCGAGACGCCCCAGCCGCTTCTCCTGATATGCCCTCACGTTCTCAACTGCTTCTTCCTGCTTGATCTGAGCCAGGGTGTCCGCAATCGTCTCCTTGAACTCCGGCGAGACAGGATCATTCACTTCAGCTGCACCCGATCTGGCCCTGAGAGCTTTCTCGACCTCTTCCTGGAAGAGACGAAACTCCTCCAGCGTGACAAGCTCCTTGTCCGCAGACTCACGCACGGTCGAAGCGGGCCGCAGTTCCAGCACCTTGATGCGGTCGATGAGCGCCCTGTTGTCCGCTTGAAGAGCCTCGATTTCCGAGGTCAGATCCACACTCTGGCTGATGGCTCGCTGTTCGACCGCCTCCCCATCCTTGGAGAGTTCCGTTGGACGACCCGAGTCGAAGAGGACACTTCCCAACGCAAGACCGCTGACGACCAGAGCGACGAGAGATAGGCTGAGTTGGTTCTTCATCAGTGAATTGGGACGGGGTTGCTGTTCCAGGGCAAGGCGCCGGCGCTGTTGGCTGGTGATTATGGCAAATGTCCTGTGATTCGGACACGCATCCTCCGGATGCGGAGGACGGACCTGTGGGCGCACCCAGCCTCCGGAGACTCGCATCACGAGGATCAGCAGCAGCTTCGAGAACTCCATTGGTGACCCTGCACCGCGAAGCGGTAGCTTTAGGGCCCAAGCAACTCCATGAACCTCCTCCTTTATCGCCTCCACCTTCGACGAGCCCTCAATCCGGTCCTCGGGGTCTTGCTTCTGGGGGTGGGACTGTTCGTGATCGGCTCCCGGCGCGTGGGTGCCCAGTTCCTGGACACTGAGGAGAGTTCGATCCAGCTCCTGCGAGCAGATGTCGTCTTTGCGCTCCTCGCGGTCCTTGTTCCGCTACTCCTCGCCGGAGTCGCCGGTACCTTTCGTAGGCTGGACGAGAGTGAGCGGCACTGGCTCTTGCCGCGACGGATCTCACGCTCATCCATCGCCATCTCCACCTGGACGGGTGTCCTGTCCGGCGCACTCCTGTGGCTGGTCGCGATTGGACTGTCCTGCGAGCTGACCGGGGAGGGAGGCGAGCCCTCACTGCGGGAGGCCCAGAGCCTGGAAATGCAGCAGGTCGGACGCGTGGGCACAGAAGGCGACCTGGTCTGGCTCACCCCCGGATTCGAGCGGCCCGCTGGAAGCGTGGCCAGGCTTGGCCTGGGGCTGTTCGGCAATTACGGGGAGGTGGAAGCCGTCGAACTGATCGTGCGCGAATCGCAGGATGCGGATGCCTTCGATGTGGGCACGGCTCAGCCGGGAATGCACACCCTGATCGAGGTTGAACTCCCAGCGGGGCACGATGCGCTCCACTTCGAGTTTCGAGCTCGTGGCGTGAGCAAGGCTCTCATGCTGCACGACACGAAGCTGCGCCTCTTCGTCCCCGCCAGTGAACGGGCTGCCGTGCTGAGCTTCCTCCTGCGCATCGCCCTGACCCTGACAGGCCTCCTCGCCCTGGTACTCGGGCTCGGAGCCTGGCTCAGTCCGGCCAGCCTCCTGCTCGCCTTGATCGGGGGCTACAGCCTCCTCTGGCTCGAGGCCGAAGCCCTGGCTGGCTCCTTCCTCGAACGCTGGTTACCAGGCTACGACCTGCCAGCGGCCTTCGGCTTGCTCTCCCAGGGACGCGCCTCGCAGGCCCTGCCAGTCGAGACCTGGCTGGGCGCTGGTGTGCTGGTTCTGGTCGGACTCTCACTACACCGTCTGGCAATGGGACGCTGGAGGCTTGGAGCATGAATCGCCGCAGTCGGCTGATCTGCTGGATTCTGCTGGCCGGTGCTCTCTTTCTGAGCATGGGGGCCGCACCAGGACAGGGGAGCTCGACCTCTCTTGCGCTGCGACTCTTTGGCCCGGTCTCCAGCCTGGCCGCCGGCTGGCAGTGGGTGCGCGTACGTTCGGCGCTCGATCACGGACGCTCGGACCTGGCTTACTCCCGAGCCAATCTGGCTCTTGAGCTCGATCCCGGCTCCACGGGGGCCTGGTCCTTCCTGGCAGCTCACATGGCCAATGACAGGGGCTCGCCCTTCCGTCAGCCCGAGCCCATCCTGCGCACTCGCTGGACACAGGCGGCGATTGACCTCCTCGAGAGAGGTGAGGACAGGGCACGGCGCCCTGCCGAGCTGGCCTCCCAATGCGGGACGATCCTCGTACGGGTGGCCGAGTACGGCGGAGAGATCCCCTGGCCTGGAGGGAGCGCCGGGGCCCTCGAAGACGCCGAACCTCATTTCGAGCGGGCCACGAGACTCGATCCCACCTCCAGCGAGGCCTGGACCTTGCTCGCGGCCCTGAGAGGTCTCTGGTTGGCCTCTGCCGAGGTGACGGCCAGCCCCCAGGAACGGGTGGCGGCTCTGCGGGCAGGTCTGGCCACCCTCGATCAAGCGAGTGAACACGTCACCGATCTAGGAGGGACTCAATTCCAGCGCGGGATCCTCCTCGGACTCTTCGCCGACGATGGATCGCCAGCCGACTTCGAGCTCTGGCCGGGAGGTCAGAAGAGCCTCTACGGTGCTGCCATCGAGGCCTTCGAGGCCGCCGAGGCCAAGGGCTTTCCCGCAGCCCGTGACGCCCGACTCGGCGCACAACAAGCCCTGCGATCCCTCCAGTAGCCCCAGGAATCAGAGCACAACGGCAATGGAATGGTCCGGGCGGACCAAAAGTCTGCATCCCTGGCCCCCGGGAGTCCGTATCATCCTGGCGTGTTCGCGCTGCTGCAGGAACTTCCGAACTGGCTCAATGAGTTCACGGACCGGTTCAACTACCTTGGACCCTTCGCGGTCCTCTTGCTGTGCGGAGTGGGCCTGCCGCTCCCTGAGGAGGTGACCCTGATCGCCTCGGGGCTCCTGCTCTACCAGGGCAAGGTCGACTTCATCCCCATCAGCCTGGTCTGCTCCGCGGCCATCCTGCTCGGCGACACCATCCCCTACGTGCTGGGCCGGCGCATGGGTCCCAGGGCTGTGGAGCATCGCTGGGTGGCCAGGGTCCTGCATCCCGAGCGCTTCGCCATCGTGGAGCGCAAGTTCCATGAGCATGGCAGCTGGTTGATCTTCACCTGCCGCTTCCTGCCAGGAATTCGTATTCCGGCCTACTTCACGGCCGGAACCCTGGGCATGGGCTACCTGAGATTCCTCATCCTGGACGCCCTGGGGGTCATGATCTCGGTCCCCACCTCGATCTGGATCGCGATGAAATTCGGTGGCCAAGTCGAGAAGATGCAGGCCCAAATGGAGAACTTCCATCTGCTGGTCAGCTTTGCGCTGGTCGCGGTGCTCGCCATCGTGATCTTCCGAGTCGTCCATCGCCGGCGGGCCAGGCAGGCCAGGGCCCTGGAAGAGACCCCCGATGACCTGGGCCAGGTTCCCGCTGGAGATCAGGATGGGCCTGGAGAGCCACTGTCGTAGCTCCCCCAGGACCAAAAAGGTCCTCTCAATCGGCTCCAGTAGTTGACGCTTCCCCGGGCAAAAGTATCCTCTTTGCCCTCCAATCCTCGTGCTGGGCCTCCAGGGTGCCCGGAAGAATGAGGCCCCGGGCTCCCCTCAGAGCTCACTCAAGACTGCCCTCGAAGCTCATACCAGCGAGCTGCCGGCGACCTGCGTACACAAACCAATCCCTAGGTCCAGATCCCAATCCTCATGGAAACCTTCCTCTACCTCATCGGCGGTTTCGCTGTCATTGCATTGATCTTCGCCATTGTGCGCTTCGGCGAAATCATGAAGAAGGACGCGGGCGACGCTCGCATGCAGGAGATCTCCAAGCAGGTGCAGGACGGAGCCGCGGCCTTCCTGAAAACCGAATACACCTGGCTCGCTGCCTTTGTGGTTGTCGTGAGCATCGCGATTGCTGCCTCGAGTGCCGAGAACGGCCTCGGCATCAAGACAGCTGTCGCTTTCGTCGCAGGTGCCATCGCTTCGGGCGTAGCGGGCTACTTCGGAATGCACACAGCCACGCGCGCTGCCGTGCGAACCACACAGGGAGCGCGCACGAGCCTGACGGAAGGGCTCAACGTCGCCTTCTCCTCAGGTGTCGTGATGGGCATGAGCGTCGTCGGCTTGGCCCTGCTCGGCGTCGTCGGCTTCACCTTCTTGTACGCCGCCGGCGAAGGCTTCACGGCGGCCTCCTTGAACCACGTGCTCGGCTTCAGCTTCGGCGCCTCGTCAATCGCCCTGTTCTCGCGCGTGGGTGGCGGCATCTTCACGAAGGCCGCTGACGTCGGCGCTGACCTCGTCGGTAAGGTCGAAGCAGGCATTCCCGAGGACGACCCCCGCAACCCGGGCACGATCGCGGACAACGTGGGTGACAACGTCGGTGACGTCGCCGGCATGGGCGCCGACCTGTTCGAGTCCTACGTCGGTTCGATCATCGCCACCATGATCCTCGGCGCCTTCATCTACTCGGGTGACGACTCGATGGCCGGAATGGTCATCTTGCCGCTCGGCGTCGCCGGCTTTGGCATCATCGCCTCGATCATCGGCACCTTCTTCGTCAAGGCCAAGGACGAGTCACAGATCTCCAGTGCGCTGCACCACGGAGTCACGGTCGCGTCCATCGCTTCGATCGCCGGCTCCGCAGCTCTCTGCTTCGGCATCCTCGACTTCCCCGAAGGTGTCGTTGGCTGGCGACTCTTGGTCGCAATCATCTCCGGTGTCGTCATCGGCATCCTGATCGGCAAGGTCACCGAGCACTACACCGGCAGCGACGGCGCGCCCGTCAAGAACATCGCCAAGCAGTCAGAGACTGGCGCCGCGACGAACATCATCCACGGCCTCGCAACCGGCATGGAGTCGGTCGCCATTCCCGTGCTTCTGATCGCGGTTGCGATCCTGCTCTCCTACAACATGTGCGAGATCGAGGGCGCAGCATCCAGCGGCGTCTACGGTGTCGCGCTCGCCGCGGTGGGTATGCTCTCGACCCTCGGCATCACGCTCGGTGTCGACGCCTACGGACCGGTTGCTGACAACGCTGGTGGACTGGCCGAGATGGCCGAGCTGCCCGAAGAAGTTCGTCAGCGCACCGACGCACTCGACGCAGTCGGCAACACCACCGCTGCCATCGGCAAGGGCTTCGCGATCGGCTCCGCCGCCCTCACGGCCCTCGCGTTGTTCAGCGCTTTCTGCAGTCGCGCGGGCGAGCTGACCGGCGCTGTCAACGGCAACATCACGCTCGATATCAACTCGACCAACGTGATGATCGGCTTGCTGCTCGGCGGCATCCTGCCCTTCCTGTTCAGCGCCATGACCATGCGTGCTGTCGGCAACGCCGCCTTCGCGATGGTCGAGGAGATTCGCCGCCAGTTCCGCGAGAACCCCGGCATCATGGACGGCAGCGCCAAGCCCGACGCCGCCCGCTGCGTGAAGATCTCAACCGACGGCTCTCTCAGGCAGATGATCATCCCCGGCCTGATCGCAGTGATCGCTCCGATCGCGGTCGGCTTCTGGAGCGTGACCGCCCTCGGCGGCCTGCTCGCCGGCGCCCTGGTCACCGGCATCATGATGGCCATCTTCATGGCCAACGCCGGTGGTGCCTGGGACAACGCCAAGAAGTACATCGAAGGCGGCGCTCACGGCGGCAAGGGCTCGGACAGCCACCACGCGGCAGTCGTCGGGGACACGGTCGGTGATCCGTTCAAGGACACCTCCGGCCCCTCCCTCAACATCCTCGTCAAGCTGATGACCGTCGTCGCACTCGTCTTCCTACCCTGGTTCGTCTAGCGCGAACAGGAGCCACTCCCATCGAAGCCCTATCCCTCGCTGCCTCTGCCGCCTCACTGGCGGACCAGAAGAAAGGCCTCGAGATTGCCGTCTATGAGGTCACCGATCACCTCCAGCTGGCGGACTACTTCGTGGTCGTCACCGGCCTCAACCGCCCCCACGTCAAGGCGATCCATCAGGAGCTCCATGTGCGGTTGAAAGCTGCCGGCGAGACTCATAGCCGGGCCGAGGGCGGTGATGCGGGCTGGTGGGTGCTGCTCGACTACGGAGACGTGGTCGTGCACATCCTCCAGGAGGAGGCGCGCGAGTTCTATGACCTGGATCAGCTCTACGGCGAGCTGCCCAGGCTCGAGTGGGAGAAGGTCGATTGCCCGGAGTTGCCCGACCCGACCCAGGAGAGAGCTTCCTAGCTCTCACTCGCCAGCCGGTCGCGATCAGGACCACGAAGGGGGCCCGGCCATTGCCGGGCCCCCTTCAGTTGGACTGGAGCTGCTCAGCTGTCGGAGGAGCCCTCGAGCTCAGGCACTGGCAACCTCGTGAATGGTCAGCTGGGTGAACGGGATCACCCAACCCTCCCTCGTGCAGGTCTCGACCAGGATCCGCTGGATTCCGCGCTGGAGGACATCGTAGACATGAGCGGCCTCTCCATCGAAGTCCGCCAGGACAGCCAGGTCCAGCGACGAGGGTCCGGCGGTGCTGAACTCGACCCGCAGGCCGGTGAGTTGCTCCGTGGGTACCAGGGCCGCGAGGCCAGCCCGGAGGTCACCTTGCATGACCTCACAGACCTCGGTGGTCGCGATCGCCTGGTGGTCATAGTCGATCCCGAAGGTGCTGTTGATTCGGAAACCATCCGAGAGGTTCTCCACGCCCGAGGTGAGGAACTCCGCGGTGGGAATGTGGAGCTCACTACCGCCGAGCAGACGGAGGTACACCGTCTCGGGGGTCTGTAATTCGACCCTGGCGAGTCGACCATCCGCGAGGAGCACCCAGTCCTCTGCGCGAGTCGGGAACCAGCGCTCGTCGGGGTTGGCCTTCCTGGAGCGTAGGTCGTGGAGGTCTCGCAGGGGAATGTGTCGCCTGCCACCGCTGAGCTCGGGATTGACAAGCAGAGCGTGCAAGGTGATCCGCGCCACTCTCCAGGGCAGCCCATCCATCTCGACTCGCTCCAGTTCTCGAACCGCTCCCAGGTTGAGCATGATCCGGATGTGATCGATGAAGAGTGGAAAGGCAGTCTTGCTGGCCCAGGCAAGCCCCATCAGGACCAGGGTAGCGAAGACGAGCAGGGCCCAGTCCCCCGCCGCGTAGAGCACCAGCAATCCACCGAGCACTGCCGCCATGCTGCCCATGACGAAGTAGGTCACGTCGATCAGGCGCGCATAGAACGGGCGCTCCTCGCGCGGCCGGATACGTAGCAGTCCGCGCACGAGGTGATGAACCAGCCTCAGCAGCACGAGAATCATCACGAAGGCGCCGAAGGCCAGGAGAAGATTCAAGCCGCGGTTGCGGAAGAAGCTGCCGAACAGGGTGCTGGTCGACTGGAGTACCGACCCTCGCTCCCGGACCCGCTCCTCGAGCTGGAAGGCGACAACCTGGCGCTGGTTCTCCAGCTCATCAAGGCGCAGCTGCCAGGTCGTCAGGTTCTTCTCAAGCTGAGCCTTGAGGCTGTCCGTCCGCTCTACACCCTCGCAAGCAGCGATCAGCTCGCGGATGTTCTGGAGCCCGGCTTCCACGCTGGGAATCCGCTGCTCCTCGATGGTCTCCAGCAGATCCGTCAGTCGCTCGATCTCTCTTGGAGACTCGGTCGCTTCCCGCAGCTCGGTCATCAGCGGCTGTAGGAACTGCGTCAGCTCACCCGTCAGGTCAGTCTCGCTCTCCTTCGGAGAGTCCAGGAGGCGCTGGTCAATCCCGGTCGCGATCGATGAGAAGTCATGGTCGAGCCCATCGATCTCTGCCTGAATCGCCTTGACCTGATCAAGCTGCTGGAGACGCAGCTCACTGCTCGTCTCCCTGTCGAATTCCGCCCGGAGCTGCTCTAGCTGGTCAACCTTGACCTTCCGTGAGTCATGCAGCGCTTCGAGCGTCGCCAGCGAGCGGTCTTCGCGGCTGACCACTCCCTCCAGGTTCAGGAGTTCCTGTTTCGGCTCTGGGCTCGAGCCCTGGGCTGGTTGCCGCAGGGCGGTACCAAAGGGAAGCAGAGCGGAGATCGCCAGGAGCAAGCTGAGTAGGGTCATCTACGACAGAGGGTAGGCCCAACACCCCGCTGAACCAAGGCTCCAAAGGAGCCGCCTCGTAGGGAGCCTGGAAGCTCTCCAATCCTGCCCTGCAGCCCCTGCAGGCCCCATGCGCCCCAGCGGCCCCAGCCGGCTGGCTACTCGACCGTGACCTCTGCGTCCTCGATGATCAGGTCGTACTTGTAGCCGAAGCCAAAGTCCTTATCAGCCAGCAGGGTGCCCTTGATCAAGACCGTATCACCCACTGCCGCAATCCTGTCGGTCGTGACGGTCAGGTCGTTGGATCCCTGTGAACCGGATCCATCCTGGACGTGCAGCCAGTTCTTCCCCATCACCTGGGGGGTGAACTTGACCACCTTTCCGCGGAAGACGATTGCCTGACCTACGTGCTGGTCCTTGCCCGCGATGATCTCCTCGACGGTCAGACCACCTTGAGCTCGAGCAACCTGTTCCTTGGGCGCTTCGGTCGGCTGCTCCTTCGCTGTGCTTGCGCCCGTGGGAACCTTAGCTCCACCGGGAACCGTCAGACCTGAGGAGAAGTAGATCAGCTCGAAGGTCCGATCCATGGTCCCGCTATGGAACTGCGTCATGGCCATCGGATCCCGGACCTCCACCACCTGGCCAACCTGAACCCTGGTCGGAGGGGCCGCTGCCCAGACATCCCCAGATGCTGACCGAATCAGGACATAGGTGTAGCCGCCCGAGTCCATCGCCTCCAGAACCGGCCCGACGAGTCCCGCATTGACTGCGGCGGGCTCCTGGGTAGCAGAGACCGCCTGCTCCTCGGCGATCACCTCTACGGACTCACCCGGATCCAGCTGGCTGGAGCAGGAGAGCAGGAAGAGAGCCGTCAGAAGAGAGATCCAGGAGTGATTCACGGTGTCGTGTTCTTGAGCAGGTAAGAGGTCTGAGAACGAATGATATCGTCAAACCTCCGGGGTCGGGAAGCTGTCGCGACCATTCGATGTCGCCCGCGCTACCCGCGGTCTCTGGCTCGCCGAGACGAGGGTCAGCTGAAGCGATTCAGGTTCCATCTCTGACCCCCAGGTTCTCGATTGGGATGAGCGTAGCCCGTCGTGAGCGCTTGCCCCTGGTCCGGCCCCCCGGGTGGCTGCGCCTGCGCTCGCGACTGCCCCGGCTCGCCGGGCCGCGTCGAACGAGTTCGAAACTCGTGATTGCCCAGCGTACGATTCGACCGATAATCCCTGGGGAGCGTCACAGGATCAGGGTCTGACCGCTCCTCCATCACGGCTCTAGGAGTGAGAAAACCCCATGGAATGGCTCGATTGGAACGATGACGCATTTGCGACGGCCAGGTCACGGCACTGTCCAGTCCTGCTCTTCGTCAAGGCCGGCTGGTGCCGATGGTGCCGGGAACTGGAAGATTCGGTCCTCTCCGATCCCGAAATAGAGCGAAGAATTGGAGCCGATTTCGTGGCCATCCGGGTCGACAAGGATCGCCGCCCGGACATCGACCCGCGCTACACGATGGGCGGATGGCCCACCCTCGCCTGGCTCGACGAGAACGGGGAGATCCTGGGGGCCGACAACTTCCTCGACCGCCAGGAGCTGAGCAAGCGCCTGGCCGAGGTCTCCAGAGGCTACGCCATGGGCTCCGCAGCCGTCCGCGAACAGCTGAGTCGGGGCAAGTTCCCACAGCCCGAGATCTCGAGCGAAGCTCCTCGAGCGTCCAAGGCCGCCCTGGGAGTCCACCAGGTCGAGCTCAGTCTGGACATCGTCCAGAAGGTCAGTGCCAGCGTGCTCGAGACCGCAGATCCGATCTACGGAGGATGGGGCAAGCAGCACAAGTTCCCCCACCCCGAGGCCATCGACTTTGCTCTGCTTCGCTGGTCGCAGACCGGTGACTCGCAGATGCTCGATCTCGCTCGTCGAACTCTCCGAAAGATGCAGGGGGGAGAGATCCACGACCAGGTGCAGGGCGGGTTCTACCGCTACGCCACCCGACCCGACTGGAGCGTCCCCAACACCGAGAAGATGCTGGATAGCAATGCCCAGCGCCTGTTCATCTACATAGAAGCCTACCAGGCTCTTGGCGACGAGGAGTTCAAGGACACTGCGCTTGCCGGTCTGGAGTGGCTCGACTCCGCGCTGCGTGATCCGGAGACTCACGGGTACTGGGGAAGCCAGGACGCGGACTCGGAGTACGCCAAGCTAGGCAATCTGGAGGAGCGAAGTCGTCGAGGGGCACCTGCCTGCGATCGAACGATATTCACGAATTGGAACGCAATGCTCGTCTCGACCTTCCTCAAGGCGAGCGTCGTCCTGAAGTCAAACAAGTGGCGCGACCGCGCTATCGATGTGCTCGACTTCCTGCTCGCGGAGATGTGGGATGACGAGAAGGGAATGCACCACTACTTCGATGGACGTCGACACCTCCCCGGGATGCTCAGCGATCAGGCCTACACCCTGAGGGCGCTGGTGAATGCGGCGCAATTCGCTGGTGAGAATCGATTCCTGGAGAACGCCGAGAAGCTGGCGAACTTCACGGTCGAGTGCCTGCGCGCTGACAATGGCGGGTTCTATGACAAGGCTCACGATCCCTACGCCCGTGGTGGTCTGCGGCGCCGAAACCGCTCGATCCTGGAGAACTCGGTGATCGCAGAGGCCCTGCTGCGCCTCTCGCTTCT
The DNA here is from genome assembly GCA_014237855.1 of Planctomycetota bacterium. Classification (GTDB taxonomy): domain Bacteria; phylum Planctomycetota; class UBA1135; order UBA1135; genus JABACD01. The sequence goes on from JABACD010000019.1 coordinate 90,339, forward strand.
GACGGGGCAGCAGGACTACGAGGACAACGCTCGGGAGGCATTGGCCTCCTTCAGCGGTAGCTATCGCCGCTACGGCCATTATGTCGCGGGTTACGCACGGGCAGTCGACCTGCTCTTCCATCAGCCGGTGGTCGTCACCGTCGTCGGAGAGCGAGAGGCTGCAGAGACCATGGCCCTGATGCAGGCCGCCCTGCGCCCCTTCATCGCCAGTAGGATCGTTCGAAATGTCGACCCCAACCGAGACTCTCAACTCTTCGAGCGCAGCGGTCTCCCGCTGCCCAAGGACGGCCCCAGGGCCTACGTGGAACGCGGACGTGAGAGCTACGCAGACACCAGCGATCCCAAGCGCCTACCGGCCTTGATGATGCGCACGTGAGCCCGCGTCTGCTCGAGCGCGTGGCTGTGATCACGCTCCTTCTGCTTGCTCTGGTCCCGCGAGTGAGGGACATCGCCTCTGGCTTCGACCGTGAGTTCGAGGGCTATCAGGGAGCCTTCTTCGCCATCGCCGCGGTGAACTACGAGCGCTTGGGACTGGATGCCGCCGGCGGCTACCCGATCATGAATATCGACCTGCCCGGGGGGGCGCCGGAGGCTGCACGACAGCACCCCCAGCAATGGTTCGTCTATCAGAACCATCCGCCGACCACGGCCCTCTTGGCCTGGGGTGCGCTCGAGCTCATGGGGCCCGGAGGATGGAGTGAGGCCTGGGAGAGTGACCGGTCTCCCCGTGGGATCGAGGCTCCACTGCGCTTCCCCTTCCTATTGCTTCACCTGGCAGCACTCGCCGCCACCTGGTGGGTGGCTCGAGTGGCCTTCGGGAGTCAGGTCGCTCTGATCGCCCTGGCGCTCTCGGTCTACCTGCCAGTGAGCGCCATGTACGGGACGATGGTCAACTTCGAGAATCCATCCCTACCCTTCGTGCTGCTGGCCGTAGGTGCCTACGGCCTGCACGTCCGCACTCACTCGAGACGAGCCCTTGCAGGAATGGGCTGCGCGTTCCTGGTGGGCTGTTCGGTGACCTTCGCGCCGCTCTTCTTCCTCCCGCCACTGGTCCTGCGCTCCTGCTGGAGACGACGATGGAAGCAAGCTGGTCGTGTTGCCCTCGTCGGTGGTCTCGCCTGCGCCCTGCCCATTCTAGGCCACGCCGCCCTGGCCCAGCGAAGCCTGGAGGCGCTCGAGCAGACGCCTGTCCCGATCCAGGAGCGCGCTCAGACCCTGCTTGCGCCACTCCTCGACGGGTCGATCCCCCTGTCCGTCTGGGCCCCGGCTCAGCTGGACCATGCAAGCTACACGCTTGGAACGATCCTGACGATCATCGCCGCCATGGGACTGCTGATCTGCTTGATTCGAGGTAGCTCGAGCTCCTGGGATGAGAGGCTCTCCCAGGGTGAGTGGCCTCGGCAGCAGGGTGACGATGTCGACCTGGCAACGCCCCTCGCCTTCGGGGCAGCGCTGCTGCTGTTCGGCTACTACAAGCACACGAGCGAGGAGCAGTGGTCCTTCTGGCTCTACATGGCGCCCGCAGTCGCGATCCTGGCAGCACGAGCTCTCCATCAGCTCTCTCTGCCATTGCAGAAGCTGCGCGGAGGAATAGGTCCACTCGTGTTGGCGGTGGGAACCCTGATGTTGCTGAGCCTGGCGAACTTCGAGGCCTGGCGTGCTCGAGCTCGAAACGCCGGCCCACAAGATCGAGCCGAGCTATCCAGCGGTCCCGACGCCCCCTTGCCGGCCACCGTCGGAGCTCAGCTCGCCGAGCTACTGCCGCCGGGATCTGTCGGTCTGCACCCCAGTGAGCTCGGCCTCAACCTCGCTTCTGCCTGGTACGCCTGGCGCTCGCTGCTGCCGATCTCCTCCCTGGACGACCCTGTCCCTGGAATTGCCCTGGACAGGCTCGGACTCGCGGAGGCGCCACGGATGATCGTGATGCCCAACTACCCTGCCGCCAGCGCAGCCCCAGCCATATTGCACTTGCGGACCGCACTCGGTCCCGCCGATGCCTCCGTGGGTGACTGGCAGGCCTGGAATTACTAGCGACAGCCGAGGAATGGGCTCACTCTGAGGTCAGCCAGATCATCCAGATCTCGCTGGTGCCCGCGCCCTCATCGCGAATGAGGTAGGCACGCTTGCCATCGGCGCTGTAGCGTATTCGACGCCCCGTGCCGGTGCCAGAAGCCCCCCCCGAGGCCACCAGGTGCCTGACCTGGAGGGTCACCGGATCGACCACCCGGATTCCGTTGAGTGGCGCACCGGTCACGAGCAGCACGGACTCGTCCGGTGACAGCACCATTCCACCAACGGCGGGACTTGTACCTGACGCGGCGATGACTGGGGGGTTCTGGCTCAGGGATACACTGCCCAGGCGCCCTGCCTCATTCGAGGCCCAACCGCGACTGGTGTCCGAACTGATGACCGGAGTCCCCACCACTGCTGGGAGAGGAGCCTCGACCAGGGTCGCGATGATCGTCCCGAAGCCGAAGCCTGGTGAGGTGTCGAGGACCTGCAGGTTGTAGTCGCTGGGCCCCGTCCAGGCGACGATTGCCCTACCCTCATCCTCCGACAGGGTGATGTCCGCCGTCTCCAGCAGATTCGGCGGCGCTGGCAGGACATGGGGTAGGAGATACTGCCCGCTCAAGGGATCGAGGTCGAACTGCCAGAACGAACCGTCACTGGCCCCCACCAGGCCCAGCCCCAGAAGATCGTGAATGACGATACCGCTGGGCGTCAATCCACTCGACATCGGAAACGCCGTCACCACGTTCGAGGAGACGTCGATCTCGCTGAATCCAGCGTCTCCAGTGACGTAGACCTTTGAGCTGTCGCCAGTGATTGCCAGGCTGGTCGGACTTGCCACCACATCAATCTCGGCCAGGAAAGTATTGAAGGAGGCACTGTCAGGATCGGTGTCGAACTTCCAGACCTGGTCAAGGTCTGGCCGAATCAAGTAGCCGAAGGAGCCATCGGGAGTCAGCTCCAGATCTCCGCTCGAACCACCCAACGCGATGGAGTCCTCAGCCATCGTCTTGATCAGGAGCTCAATGGAGGTCGAACCTCCGGCAGCATCCACCACGTGAATCCAGATCGAGTTTCCCGGACTCTGCTGACCGATGTCCAACCACCAGCATGGCAGCAGGACGCTGGCCACCTGCCCGAGGCCGAGGACTGCTGACTGGATCGGCACACCCGTTCCAGCCGTACCGTCACCACCCACCTCCACCAGGTAGGAGACCGTCTCGTCACTGGAGAATGAGATGTCGAGTACCTCGAGGAAGCCGTAGGTACCCAGAGGCGGAAAGCCCGAGAGCAGGATCCCCGGGGGATCGAAGTCGAAGGAGTAGGTCGAGGTCTTGGGAAACTCCTCGTTGCCCGCGCCATCAACCGAGAAGTAGCGCAGCGAGGTGTTGCTGGAGATGAGGATGCCCGAGATCGGTGAGGCCCCGGAGGTCGTCGTCGTCCCCCCGACGGTCGGCGGAATGCCGTCGGTGGTGTAATAGATGGTGCCGGGTTCGTTGCTCGTGAGGGTCACGAACTGGGACTCCGAATAGAGCCCTGTCCCAGGGAGCGCAGACGTCACGGGCGCCGTGCTATCGGTCAGGGGCGGGGTCGCCTCGCCATCAGCAGCACTGCCCCCCCCACAAGCCGCAAGGAGCAACGAGCAGCCGAGAAGAAGCAGGCAGGGGAGACGTTGGAGTCGGGAGTTCATGGCGCGTTGGAAGGACCAGGGCAGGCTTGGCTGGCCTGGTGGATGTACCTAAGCCTACCTCGACATGCTGTCGGGAAGGGACCTACCCCACGGAGATTCCCGGGACTACCCAATCATGTGAGGAGCGATTCCGCTCCGGGCCCCGAGCGCTCGCGCTCGATCAACTTCAGCCCCCTCCGAAGGGCGGTAGGAGGGTGCCTCTCACCTTTCGGTACAGCTCCGCGGTCGCTCGCACGTCCCTCAGACAGTACTCGCCAATATCCTCAATGCGACCGTCACGATAGGCTCGAGCGACCTGGCTCCCATCAATGGATCCCTTGGGGCTCTCCACATCGAAGCGGCGGCACCAGTAGTCGAGAGAGTACCGATCACGACTCGCTCCGAAGAAGGAGAAGGTGTCCATCAGGTCACAGTGGTCCTCGATCGCGTAACGATTGGGAACCAGGGTGCGTGAGGGTGTCACCCCGAGCTGTGCTGAGCGCACCATGAGCATCGGCCCGTCATAGCCGCGTCCGTTGTAGGTGATCACCTGGGGCTGTCTACGCCCCTTACCCGGCGCCTGGATCTTCTCCCAGAAGACCTCGAGCAGCTGAGCTTCGCTGCCCCTGAAGATCTGTGAGTGCTGCACCTTCTCCCAGGGGTGCATCTCAGCGTGTTCACCCTCCAACAGGATCAGGCCGCGGTCCTCGTCGATCAGCCACATGCCGATCGCGACGACCTTGCCCAGTCCCGGATAGAGCGCCGTGCGCTCGGGCACCGCATCCCGCCGAGCGGGATCCCGCTCACGATTCAGCAGATACCCACGTGTGATCTCGTCGACTTCCTCCCAGGGAAAGCCGGCAACCTCGATGTCGAAGACGATTCCACCCATCCACTAAGAATAGCCTCAGCGGGTGCGAAGCGCCCGGATCAGCCCGGAGAGTGGGCCACAACCGCTCGTGGACGCATACCACGGACGCCAATGGCCAGCAAGGCGAACCAGATGAGGCTGCGCATGACCTCGCCCCAGTCGGGTGGACCCTGAACAGGAACCGTGTGACAGCCCCCGCCCCCGCCCGAGCCTCCCTCGGACTGGAAGGTGAAGCCGGAGGTCACGACAGAGGCCTGTCCCGTCACGCTGTTGGTTGCGATGACCGAAGACATGCCGGCGGAGCGCGAGGGAGTGGTCACCTCGAGGGTGTTTGCATCCAGGACAGTGACCACCGAACCCAATGATCCCCCCGCTCCGGTGTTGGGATCAGCGCCGAAGAGAATGCTCGTGTTGCTGTCGAAGTTCGCGCCACTGATTGTGATCATATCTCCGCCACTCGTGGAGCCCTGAGCCGGCGTCAAGGAGACCACGTCAGGGTCCGGCCCTGCTACGTAGCTGAAGGTCGAGGTGGCAATTCCACCACCGGGATTCTCCACCTCCAGCAAGTAGGGACCTCCAGTCGTACCCACCTCGGAGATCACGGTCAGGACAGTGCTGCTGACCGGGAAGACAGCCGCCTGATTGACTCCGTTGACGCGCACAACGCTGGCCAGATCGAAGTTCTCGCCATTGATCCTGAACTCGGTGGAGCCCGCGGTGCTGCCGACAGGCGGGAAGACCGTCGTGATCGACGGGGCCATGACGAACTGGAACCCATCGGACTGTCGTCCCTCGACACCCGAGGCGTCGATCACAACGACGTCGGTCAGACCCGTCGCACTCGCTCGTGTCGTCAGACTGATCGTTGTCGTGTTGAGTACCGTGCATCCACCCGCAGCCCCGTCCTCGTAGATCTCACCACCAAAGACGACCCGTGCTCCGGCATTGAAGTTCGTCCCGGAGATCGTCACGGCTGTCCCACCGTTGAAGTCGCCCTGGTTGGGACTGGCCAGGCTTACCGTTGGATCGGGGGGAGTGACCTCGAGCCCGCCTGGCAGGATGCTGGTGTCCCCTACACTATCGACCACGGTCACATCGACATGACCATTGGCAGCTCCACCAGGAACACTGACGAGGCAGGTCACCTGACTACCGAACCAGTTGACCGATGCGATAGAGATGGCTGGATCGCTGCAACTGAGAGTAGAGCCTGCGTTGAGGCCATTCCCGCGGATAGTCAGGTTGGTCGTCTCTCCAGCTGCGATTCTCAACGGATAGCGGTCCGCGCTACGGCCCAGCGAGATCGAGACATCCCCACCAACGAACACATCTCCGATGGCCTGTGACTGACCTGCACCGACCACCTGCGAGCCGTGAACAGTTGCCTCGAAGTCAGTTTGAATCGTGCGGCTTCCACCAAGGTTGCTCGAGCTAACTGGATAGTCGAGGGGCCGAACATAGATGGTGTAGGTGTCGGCCGGCAGACCCTTGATGTTGAAGGTACCCGTCTCCGAGCTCAGATCAGCGGCGGCCGTACGCCCATTCGAATCACGTGCGAAGACAGTCGCTCCCTTGACCACACTGCTGTCGGAGGTCCGTCGCACCGTCCCGCTGATCGAGGCGTGAGAGCCGCTGGGGTAGATGCCCCGCATCCCTCGCCACTCGTCCTGGCTGAGGCTCCTGTGCAGGATCACGGTCGAGTTGACATAGGGGTACATTGAAGCACCCGCCCAGCCGGTGTGGTCGAGCCCCACGACGTGCCCGAGCTCATGAACAGCTACATCCTGAACATCGTAGCGCCCCGACACCTGGCTCGTCGTGAAGGAGAAGCTATTGCCGTTGAACAGCACATCAGCATCGGAGATACGACCGCTGGAATAGAACCATACGGGCGTTATCGCCACCGTGCTGGAGCCATTCGGGAAGTAGCCCGAGGAGTTGTTCTCATCGAAGTAGAGCAGGTGGATCGAGTTGCTCTCCCAGTCGGTACGAGCCTGGCTGGCCGCGGAGGTGTTCTCCACCAGCTGAAGGGTCGTCCCCTCGATCTTGTTCCACTCCTCAATCGCGTTGCGTAGGGCTGTCTCGTGGCTTCCGTCAGTGATGTTGTCGGAACCCTGGTCATTGATCACCACGCTGATGTTGCTCGGCGAGCTCCAGTACAGCTTGGCACCATTGCTGGGGTGGATCAGCCTGACGTGGGCCAAGACAGCTGCCGATCCGGCCAATGTGAGGGCCACGGCAACCGTGGCCTTGGTCGGGAGCCGCATTACCTGGACTCCTTACGGGAGACAGCTGCGTGAATCTCGGCTACCGTCTCGGCGTAATCGAAGACCTGCCCGCCACCAGCATCTTCGGTGGTTCCCGTGAGTGCATCGATCACCGTCAGCGAGCCATGATTGCGAGTGAGGCTACGCTGACCGACCAGGCTGGTTTCCACCCTGAACTTGCCCTGGGACAGTCCCACCGGCATGCGCACGCCCGTCGAGCCCGCCTCGGAGAGGAACATCAAGACCTCCTCACCGACCTGGGCAGTGGGCATACCAGGCAAGAGCAATCCGCTCCCGTCCGACAGCACCCCTCCGGGTACACGAACCGTGATCTGTGACGGCGAGTCACCAAGGAAGCTCCGGTCGACATCGAACACGAGCTCGGTCTCGATTCGCTTGGGCGAGGTACGAATGACCGTCGCACTACGAGTGTGGCCCTCGAAGATCAGCTCGGCCCCGTCAACGAGACCTTGAATGTCAAGACGAACGGCTGTGCCGGCGTCCACGTCGGATTGAGTGCCTCGGGGGAGCAACACGGCCACGAGGCCGAGCGCGAGGCCCGTCAGAAGGACTGCCCTTCTCATGGTGATAGTCGTTGCCTGGGTGGCTATAGGGGAGCCGAACAGGGGGGATCCCGCGCCAAGGCGAGCCCGTCGGTCCAGGCTTCTTCGGGCTGAAGGGAGATCGATCTTGAGCCCGACTCGTGCCCTGGCAGGGGCCAGCACCCCGTCGAATACCCCATCACTCCCGGAGCCGTGTCACCAAATCAAGCCGTGTTGGGCTCATCTGGAGCCCTCACGCCCCTCCATCCCACCCCGGAGTGACGAGGACTTCTTACCCTAGTGCTCGTCCATTTCATCCAGATGGCCGCCGCCGATGTAGCCGAGGCTCTTCAGCGCATCTGTCTGCTCGCGTATCTTGCGACCCTGTTCCTCCAGGCTGGGCGTGGGCATGGCGGTGGCACGACGCTCGTGGAGCTCCTGCTTCAGCTCCTCGACCTTCTCCGGTTGCTCATCGGCGAGGTTCAGCAGTTCGCCAGGATCCCGGTTGAGATCGAATAGCTGTAGTTGCTGGGCGAACTGACCCTTTCCGAGGTCAGTTGGGAGGATCAGCTTCCAGCCGTCCCGACTGATGAAGGCCTCCCCCAGCTTGGTCATGGTGTAAGCGCCATCGATCGACTCACGACCAAACAGATCCACACCGACCATGGTCTCCACGCCTTCGACCTCAACGCCCGCCAGCTCCAGCAGGGTCGAGGGCAGGTGGACCGCTTCTGCGACGGTATCGACCACCTCGCCGCGCCCGAGCCCAGGCGCCATGATGATCAGGGGCACGTTGACCAGCTCCTGATAGACGAAGTCACCGTGGGTCTGCTTCAACAGGTGCTGGATCTGGGCTGGTCCACCTCGGTGCTTGTCCTGAGAAGCGACACGGCCGTCGGACTCGGGTCGCTCCCAGAGAGTCTCCCCATGGTCTGAGGTCACAACGACGATCGCATTCTCGAGGCCCCCGTTGTCTCGGAGAGCCAGCATCAGCGTGCGGACCTTGCGGTCCACGGCGATGATCTCATCGTCGTAGAGTCCGACCTCTCGGGCAATGTACTCGGTCTGGCTCTCAACGGAGCCCTGCAGGCCACGGCCCTCGGCAGCGGACGCGATGATGCGTTCCTGCTCACTGGAGAGCCTGCCCGGCGTTCCCGTGCGAACGTCCTGGGGTGGCACGTAGGGATCGTGAGGATCGGTGAAGTGCACCCAGGTGAAGGTGTCCTGATCCCTGGTCTCCTCGAACCACTCGACGATGGCGTCGAGGCTCCCGGGAGGATTGGTGGAGTGCCAGGCCTGCTCGCCGGTGTAGCGATCGAAGCCTCGGGCGAATCCCATCGTCGGAGTCAGGAGCTGGTTGGCGACCCAGGCAGCCGTGCGAAAGCCCGCATCCTTGAAGAGCTCCGCCAGGGCCGGCCGATCCTCTGGAATATCGAGCCGCGGCCCGGAGACCCGCTGGCCCGTCATCATCGTGACCATGCTCGGAGCCGTCCAGGAGCTCTGAGAGATGTGGCGGGTGAACCTGACGCCTCGCTGGGCAAGGCCGTCGATATTCGGCGAGGTTTCACGCCAGTAGCCGTAGCAGGAGAGGTGATCGGCACGCAGGGTGTCGATCACGATCAGCACCACATGGAGAGGAGCGTCACGCCCGGAGCTCGAGTTCGCTTCGGAGTCTTCGGACGAGCAACCCGGGCCACCTAGTAGGCCCATCGAGACCGTCAGGACAGCCGCGGCCAGCCCTGCCATGCCGTGAGAGTGCTTGATCATGCGAACATCATAGCCCGTCCTCTTGCTCGGGCACGGGCTGGTCCTGAACCCCGGCTGAGGATTCGGGTTGCGGGGGCGGATCGGATTCCTCCTCCAGCTCGATCAGCCCACCATCGACGTAGCCCAGGTCCCGGAGGGCCCTGGCGTTGGCCCGGCTCTGCTCCTCCCAGTCAGGCCCGTCCTGAAGAGCGATGGCGGTTGCCCGGCGATCCTCGATCCGACGCTTGAGCTGCGCGACCCGCTCTGGCTCCGCCGCGGCCAGATTCCTGCGCTCTCCCGGGTCTGCCCTGAGGTCGTAGAGCTGAATGACCTGTCCATAGGACAGCTGCCCCTCCGCGGTGGGCAGGATCAGCTTCCAGCCGTCCTCCGAGACAAAGGCCTCCCCCTGGTTCGTCATCGTGTAGGCGCCGGGGGGCACGTCCTCACCGAAGAGATTCTTGCCAATCAAGAGCTCCACTCCCTGCACGGTGACACCGGCCAGGGAAAGCACCGTGGGCGCAAGATTCACCGACTCCGCGACACTGCTCTCGATGGCACCAGGTGTGAGCTGGGGCGCCATGATGATCAAGGGCACTCGGACGAGCTCCTGATAGACGTACTCGCCGTGGGTCTTCTTGAGCAGGTGCTGGAGTTCCGTCGGGGTCCCGCGCTGCTGGCGCTGATGCTCGACCAGGTAATCCGACTCGAGTCGCTCCCAGAGAGTCTCTCCGTGATCAGAGGTGAGCACGACAATCGCGCGCTCCAGGTTTCCAGCGCGCTGCAGGGCCACGAGGAGCTCGCGTACCTTGCGATCCACCGAGACGATCTCATCGTCGTACAGGCCGACCTCCCTGGCGATGTGGGCACGCTGCTCGGCCAGGGTGCCGGGCTCCTCGCTCCGGCCTCCTGCCAGATCAAGGAGCGCCGACTGCTCTTCCGAGATCCTGCCCAGAATCTGGCTACGCATCTTCCTGGGCGGCAGGTAGGGATCGTGTGGATCGGTGAAGTGCACCCAGGTGAAGGTGTCATCAGCGGCAGTCTCCTCCAGCCATTCGACGACCGGACCGACCTCCCGCAAGGGACTGCTCATCCAGCTATCAAAACCTCGATTGAAGCCATTCTTGTGGCTCAAGAGCGGATTGGAGACAAAGGCCCCCGTGCGGTAGCCGGCATCCTTGAAGAGCTCTGCGAGCGTCGGCCGGTCCTCGGGCAGGTTCAGTCGCCTGCGGGAGAGTCGCTGGCCCGTCATGAGGGTGATCATGCTTGGAGACGTCCAAGAGCTCTGAGAAATTGCGCGTTCGAACCTCACTCCACGACGAGCCATGGCGTCGATGTTTGGTGACGTCTCGCGCCAGTAGCCGTAGCAAGACAGGTGATCTGCGCGCAGGGTATCGATCACGACCAGGAGTACATGCTTGGGCCCGGCCGCTGTGCTCCCGCCCGCACCTGGTGCTCGGCCCTCTTCCGTGCGCGCCACGGCCACGGCCGGATCCTCGGGCCCACTCTTGCTACAGCCCGACGTCACCTCCAGAAGGAGTGCGAGAATCGTCAGCAGTGGGAAAGTATTTCCAGGTCGAAGCATGTGAGGGCACCCCAAACGGTCTGGTGAACCGTCTCTTCGATTCTAACCCGGGCGAGTCTCCCCATGTCCCAAACCAGGCCGATCACAATTCGACCGGCTCCATTCAAGATTGCCCCGGGGGCAAGCACGATAACAAGGGGTCGATTCCAGTTGGGCCCTATCCAATAAGGCGGCCCGAGGGAGCCTCGGCAATTGCATCCGATTCTCCTCTAAATCGTCCCATGCCTGCGCAACGTCCCAAGGACCTGATCCGCAAGAACCTCAGCATTCCGACCTTGCCGGCGGTCGTGCAGCGTATCAGCGCGATGATCGAGGACCCGACCAACGGGACCGCAGAAATCGGCGCAGTCGTCGCTCTGGACGCGCCCCTGGCAGCAAAGGTCCTGCGAATCGCCAACAGCGCCTACTACGGGCTCAATCAGCGCTGTCTCTCGGCCGAGCAAGCCTCTGCCGTGCTCGGCGTCCGCGTGCTGAAGAACGTGGTGACTCAGGCCGCGGTCATCCAGAACTACTCGCACCTCGAGAAGTACAGCGACTTTGACGCAGATGGAATGTGGCGACACTCCACCATGGTTGCTCATGCCTGTCACCTCCTGGCACAGCAGTGCAGCAGCAGGATCAGCATCACTCCAAGCGAGTGCCACATGTGTGGACTCCTCCACGACATTGGAAAGTTCGTGATGCTCGACAGCCTTGGCTCGGCCTACATGGACTGCTACCGCAGCTCCAAGGAGCTCGACCTGGCCCTCAACGTGCTCGAGACAGCCGAGTTTGGCTTCAACCACACCGACGTCGGGGCACTCGTCGCGAACCACTGGAACCTACCTCTCGAGGTGGTGAACGCCATCCAGTATCACCACGGACCCAGAGAGCACGTGGCCTACGATCCAATCGTGACCCTGGTCTCTCAGGCCAATCTGATCTGCCATCGACTCGCAAACGGCGAGTTCGACGAGGCCAGGGCCGTCCTCGACGAGGAGACCATTCGCTTCCTGGGCATTGACGAGGGCGGAATTCCTGAGTTGCTTGCCAGCATCACCGATTCCCCAGAGCCGGCAGAGTAGCGAGTAGCCCCGCCTGGAGGGCCAAGAGCAGGGGAACCGGAAAGGATTTCCGGCTGTCCAGCAAGCTCGACCTGCAGACGCGGGATAGGTTTGGAATGAAGGGAATGGTCCCCACCCCCCCAAATTCCTCAGCATGGAAGCCAAAACACTCTTCAACGAGCTGTGCGAGCGCCACGGCGTTGATCCAATACAGGCAGAACGCCTCCTCCCGCTCGTCTCCTGGGCCCTCAAGGGTCCCCAAGAGTCCAGGAAGAGAATTCTGGCCGTGGTCGAGAAGGCCCTGAGCGGTGACCCGGGCTCCGATTCATGCACCAAGGCAGAGCTCGTCGCCGCAGCCGACCAGGCCATCCTGATGGCCGTTGCACGTGTGCTGCACAACTGGTCCCCCGAAGGCGAGATTCTCGATTTGGGCTCGCTGGACAGGCCCGGCGAGCGCGAAGAGAGCGACTGAGCGCGCCCCTTTCGGGGTGCTCCTCCGCGAGTCAGCTGGCGAGTCAGTCCCACTCGTGGGTGTTGCATCCCGCATGGCTTGGGAACCTCGCACGGGGTGCCGATAGCTTCGGAACCTGTTCATATTCCCGGAGCATCCATGACCACGACTCTTCAATCGCCTCCCGCCAATCTCTCCGCAAGCCCCGTCTTCAAGGGCCGATCCGCCGCCGAGTGGGCGATCATCGAGGCCGAGGAGCACGACGAGCTCTACAGTGGGCAGACCCCTTTCGGAGGGGACACCCTCGAGTTCACCATCGAGCAAGCGCTCTGGTACGAGGACTACTGCTACAAGAAGGGTCGCCGTCGGGATCGCGGCCACCGGACAGCCAGGTTCCTTGAACTGGTCGACCTGACTGACCTCGCCGGCAAGCGCGTTCTCGACATTGGCAGCGGCATCGGGCAGTACAGCGTGCTGTGTGCCAAGGCAGGCGCAATCGTGACCGGGGTCGAGCTATCGGAGGTGGGAGTGGCCACGGCCAAGGAGATGGCGCAAGCCAATGGAGTGGCGGAGCGCTGCGAGTTCATCCATGGCGACTTCACGGAACAAGAACTGCCAGCCGAGGAGTTCGACGTTGTGATGATGCACGAGGTTCTTCATCACGCGATCAAGTACCCAGGTCTGAAGGAGCTGATCATGAAGATCACCAAGAAGGGTGGTCGAATCGTCATCGCCGACACGGTGCAAGGTGCCTGGCCGATTCACATGGGACGCAAGCTCGTGAAGTTCATGAGGTTCCTTGGTCGGCCCGAGGCCAGGGAGCAGGAGGAAGACCTCGGGGATGTGCTCTTCAAGCCCAGCACCTACGAGGAGTTTGCCGAGGGGTTCTCCAGGAGTCGAATCGAGCGCATGTCCTTCTTCTTCATGGTCAAGCAGACCTTTCTTCAGTGGCACACGGACAGGTTCCTCGTTCGCGCCTTCCTGCGTGGAACCAAGTACCTGGATGACCTGCTTCTGACTATTTGCCCACCGTTGAGAAAGGGTTGTGGCGAGGGCATCCTCTATCTTGAGAAATAAGCCTGGAGCGCGTTGATCTCGTGCTCAGCCACCACACCAGTTCGTTCAAGAACAGAGGAGAGCGGGCCGGCTTCCAGCGAATGGAAGCCGGCCCGCTCTCTTCTGCCATGATTGTGAGTCAGCGAGAGCTGAAAGCTCGAAGCTCACGCCGGAGCTCTCGAATCTCTGCTCGCAAGGAGCCGAGCTCCCTGCGCAAGTCGGCCATCTCCTCTCGTTGAGACCGCTGTCCCCTTCTGTTGGGCGAAGAGGAGCCCATGCCCCGCTCAACGTCTCGCTTCCAGTTGGGGTCGGTCACCATGTCATGACCTGCATCGATGTGCATCTCGTGCACCTCTGAATGATCTGGTCCAATCTCGATACGCCTCCTGACCTCCCGCTTACGGGGACGATGGTCATCGCCTCCCTCGCGACCTGAATCCCCCTCAGACCTGTAGATCCACCTCTTTGCCTGGCCGTCATTCCTGACCCAGTGCTCACCCCGGTCATCCTGCGCGATCCACACGTCGTCGTCACCCAGGTCCAACTCATGGACCTTGCCATCATCCGTGTGGAAGACTCCACGAGTCATCACCCGCTCGCCCTGGTGCTCCTCATGGAGGCCCTCGATGTCGAGATCTTGAGACCCGTGCCCTCTGACTTCGACCTCGATCTCGACCTCGCGGTGCAGGCCCTCCTCGTCGGTGAAGAAGACGTTGTGCCTGGTATTACCATGACCCTGAGGGTGATCCGCCCCCACTCTCTCGTTCATGTGTACCTCGAAGTGCTCCTGCATGCGGTGCTTATCCTCGACACCGAGACCGGACAGGGCCTCATCGATGTGCTGCATCAGATCGTGCGTCTGCTCGTCTGAATGGCGGTGCAGCTGCTCATCACCCAGGTCGATCTCGATGCGCTTTCCGTTGTCCTGAACGATGGCGATCCGCTTCCTGACCTTGCCGTCGTGCTCATGCTCCTCGTCTCGCCTGTCGGTCCCTCGGAAGCTGATCCCATCCTCTTCCCGCTCGATGAACTCCTCGACATCACGCACTTCGTCGGGCAGGTTCAATTCCCTCGAGTCGGTCAGGGCCAGCTCAAGACGCTTGCGCCAGCCAGCACGCTCGACGACGAGCTCGATCCGCTGCCCGACCGAGAATCCTCCCAGACGCTCGGTCAGAGCCGTCCGCCCAGCAACCTCGCGTCCGTTCACCGAGAGAATCATGTCACCTCTCTCGAGCCCCGCTCGCTGCGCCGGGCTGTCCTCGAGGACGGACTCGATCGTGGCCCGGTCAGAGGACTCCGCCAGGATCACACCGATCATCCCGCGCCCCTCCTCTGGCGCCTCGCTATCTGCACTCCTCACCGGGACGCCACGGATAACCCGGGAGCTCTCCTGAGCAGGACGGACCTCGACGACCTCGGAGACAGCTACCTGTGCCGGAAGCTGGGGCGACAGCGCCAGGAGCGCGCAGGCCCAAGGAATCGAATACATGTGGGTGGGTTTCATGGGTGAAGCCTTGAGGTGATGTGGTTCCAGAGCGTGGCGGCAATCTCGGCCTCTTCGAGGAACTCTCGGGCAGGCCAGCTAGCGGTGACTACGCCCCGGTGCTTGCAGGGTTTGTCAGTTTGCCAGGAACTCACAGAACAGGAACTCAAAATCGATTCCGGCTCATCCAGGGACAGGCAGAAGCGCTGACCGCAGCAATTGCGAGGGGCGTGGCGCTCCGCTCGGAGTCGCCACGCCCCTGCGTGGAAGACTGCCCTGGAGGCCGGAGGCCTCAACGTCGGCGACGGCTGCGCTTCACCTTGAGCTTCATTGGGACCGAGACCGCCTCTGATTCACCCTCTTCACTGACCACGACCTTGACCTCGGTCTTACCGAGCTTCTCGTGCCAGATCTTGGCCGTGTACTCACCCGGGGCCAGCCCCGAGATCTCGAAGCCGCCGTGCTCGTCAGTGATGGTTGCGAAGTTCGAATCCGCCACGAAGACATAGGCACTCATCCAGGGGTGGATGTCGCACCGGATCTGGATGACCTCGGCGTGTTGGAGAGCCTGCTCGTAGGAGGTCTGCGCCGACAGTGTCCGGTTGAAGGCCTTGTTCCTGAGCGAGTAGGTATGAACGTTGTGAGGGACATCATCGGAGTTGCGGTACTCGACCGTGGCTCCAAGGGGCGCGAGCACGATGTGCTGGTCGAATCGACACTGGACCTGATCCAGCACGATGTTCTCCTCGGGCACGTTCAGCTCCTGGTCAGGGACGGCAATGGTCACCACCGCGTTGGCGATGCCCTTGTCCTCACCCACGAGCAGGGTCAGGTCCTGCTTGTTGATTGCCTCATCAGCTTGGACGCAGCCCTTGGACTGTGCCTCTGTGATGGAGAGCTCCTTGCGCTTGGGGATCTCCCCATCGAAGACGACTCTCCCATGCGCCTTGCCCTTTCCCTCCTCGCTTGGAGTCGGGGTCACGTAGACATTGCGACGGACATCCGACGAAGGAGAGCAACAGACCGCTCCGGCCTCGGCGCTGGAGGCCGAGTCAGGAGCAAGGACCACGGGCGGGTATGCGAGCGCGAGTCCAGTCAGTAACAGGAGGGTCGCACTGCTTACGAGCTTCATGGTTTCTGGCCTCGATCAGTTGTTATCCGCACTCTCGGTGCGATCGAAATTGAAGAGCCAGTCCAGCACCGCCTCGATTTGCTGGGCATTGGTCGAGTCGGGGTACTGTGCCTGATACTGAGGCTCACTGGAGGCAAAGTTAGCAGCCATGCTCGTACCTGGGTAGATCAGATTCGGGTTCCAGAGCCAGTCCCGTGTCCAATCCGGTCGCAGGCGATCGCGGGTCAGACCGAGGTCGGGCGCCCAGGCGATCGGGGAGTCCAGCTGGGTCGGGCCGGTTCCGTTGAGCCAGTGGCAGGTGAAGCAGTTGACACCCTTGAAGGCCACCTCACGGCCAAGGCCCTCGAGGCTGTGATAGCTGGCGGACTGCTGGAGAATCGCCTCGATCGAGGGGTTGACCGCCCCGCTCTTGGAGAATCCGATGGAGTCACCGAAGACCTCCAGCTTGTCGAAGCTGGCCTCGGTGTCCGGCTTGGAGCCATCCTCGATGCCAAGGATCGTCTTCGCCGCCAATCCAGCCATGGGGGCCAGCTCCGCAGCGGTCACCACCTCCTTGTCCTGGATCTGGTTCGTTAGCTCAGGCCAGGGCCGCTTGCCCGCCAGGCTCCGCTTCGGCGTGATTCCCGCTGATGCTCGCATGGCCCGCGCATAGCTCGCAGGCGACTCCTGCTCTGCCTTGTGCGCAAAGTAATTGGCCACAGCAGCGGATTCTGACTCCGTGATGTTGAAGGCCGGCATATGGACCCGGAGCTGCTGACGGATGGGGAAGGGATCCATGAGGAAGGAGTAGAACCAGCTGCGCTGGACCTTGCTGCCCTCGTCGAGCAGGACCGGCGGAGCAAAGGTCCAACGGACCTTGTCGTAGCCTTGGTCGTGGTAGGACCTCAGCTCGCCATCAACGTCTGCCACGGCACCATCAGGCCCGTAGGTCCAGCTGTAGTACTTCTGGTCGCCCGTGGCCTCGGGGTCGAACATCTCGATCCCGTTCAGGTAGTAGTCGGCAACAACGCGCACGAAGTCACCTCCCTGTGGGCTCTTGAGACCTACCAGCTGGTCCTTGGTGATGTAGATCGACTCGCCAGTCAGGCCAAAGTCGGGTGCCACCTCCAGCAGCCGGAATCCAATGTCCTCGAGCTCCTCGAACTCCGCCTCGTAGTCAGCGATGTACTGACGGAATTGATCGATGTCCTCCATCTTCGGAGGCATGTCCAGGCCATCGAAGATGACGGGCTCAGCGGCGATGTCATGCAGCACGCCCTCCTCGTCGTGAAACTGCACACGCCCGGGCTCGACGACGTGGCAGGCCATGCAGTTCTGCTGGCGCACCACGCGCATCCCGTAGTCCATCGCGGCGTCTGCCGGTGACTCGTCCATCTCGGCCAAAGCCACCTCGTCATCGACCAGGCCAACCACGAAGTTGGAGATCGCAAGAATCTCGCTGTCACTGAGGCCGAACTGAGGCATCCGCGTCAGCTCGAGCGGTGACTTGACCTTCTGCTCGTCGAAGATTCGCGGGTTCTTGAGCTTCTCCTCGATCCAGTTCTCGCGGTAGTGCTTGAACTCCTCACGCGTGCCCAGGTCCCAGCCATTCTCATGGGCCATGATCTTGGCTCTGAACTCCCAGGCCAGCTTGTCGACGGTCTTCGAGCCCCAGTTGGTGAGCTCCACGCCGATTGGGCTGGTCTCCTCGAAGCCTCCGATCAGGTGACAGGAGAAGCAGCCATTGTGGCCGATCTGACGCTCACCGACCGCCAGCAGCAGGTCCTCCTCACGGTCCCAGCGGAACTCGGGGTTCTCGCCTGCGAAGCGCCGGGCAAGCTCAGTCCGGCCGAGTCGACTGAAGAACTCTCGCGCCATCTCACGCAGAACTTCGGCATCGTAGGTGCTCTCTTCCAGTTCCCAGACATCGGTCACATCACGGAAGATCCCATCAGGGTCATCCATGATGTAGGCAGTGATGTCCGCTGCCTCCTGTTGAGACAGGCCAAGATCCGGCATGCGGGTCTCGGGCCAGTAGGCCTTGGGATCCATGAGCCACTGATAGAGCCAGTCGCGGTTCAGCTTGGTGGCCACACCACGAAGGTTCGGACCGTGCTCGTTCTCGTTGTTCGGCTGGAAGGCCAGGTCGATCGTAGGAAGAGTCTGTCCGGGATAGCCAGCCATGTTGTGGCAGGCGAGGCAGCCAGCCAGTCGGTAGCTCTCGCGACCACGGTCTGCGTCACCGGGAATCGGCATCGGGTCTGCTGCACGCTTGGGTGCAGCATTGAACAGGTAAGCCGTGATCGACGCGATCATGTTCTCGGTCCATTCCTGGCCAAGCATCTCACGCCCTTCACCCCACTCGCTGGTGGTGATGACCGCCTCCGGCTCGTAGTTGGAGAGATGGAAGATGCGAGGCATCTTCGTGCTCGGGCGGAAGTTGGTCGGGTTCGCCACCCAGGAGTCGACCCAGGTGCGGTCCAGCTTGGCCTGCAAGTTCTTCAGAGTCGGGCCGGGCTTGCGAGTGGTCGGGAACCACTCCACCTTGTGGCAGGAGTAGCAGCCCCTCTCCTCGAACAGGCGGTAGCCCTCTGAGACCGTCGGAGCAGCCTCTGCAATCAGCTCCATGGAGCCCTTGTGGCACTGCACACAGCTGGCCTCGATGAAGTCACTGTCGAGCATCGGGTAGTCCCAGTGATGCTGCTTGTGCCAGTGATACTTCTTGCGCCACTCCTCCATCTGCTCCCCGCCCACGGGGCGGTGATCGGCGCGAATGAAGTCAAGCGCCTGACCAGAGCCCCGGTGACAGATGGTGCAGCCCATCTCGGTGACCGGGTGCGGAGACTTGGCGCTCAGGTAGAGATCCAGGTTCGGGTGGGTCAGGTAGGGGTTAGCAATCGGCTCGCCGTCGACAATGATGTCACTGGTGTACCCCGGCATGTCTGCTGCTTCATGGCAGGTCTGGCACATGTCGATGCGCGCACCCTTGGTGAAGTTCAGCTCGAAGGACAGGTCTGAGAGGACCTGCTTCTTGACCTTGTTCCTGGGGTCCACGAAGTCCAGTCCTGGAAAGTCCCTCAGGACATTCGCCAGCTTCTCCGTGGGCGCCTCAGGCGCCAGGCGATTGAGCTTCTTCTGCAGCGTGGTCAGCCCACCCTGCGCAGCCTTCTTCTTGCCGGCCAGGCTGGTGACCTCTTCATTGAGGTCCGCCAGACGCTCGGTGATCTCATCCACGGTCGCAGCCCGCTGCTCCTCCTCGGCCTGGAGCTCCACGAACACCCGGGTGAACTCACGCAGGCGCTCCTCTCCGTAGGTCGGCTCGTTCTCGTGGTTCCGATGCTCCTCGATCAGGTAGCGCTCCCAGGCCAGGTTCTGCTTTGCCTTCTTGGTGTTCTCGGAGACCTCGAAGAGCTTTCCCTTGGCCTCGTGCAGCTCTTGCTCCACGCCAGAGACCTCGTCCTGGCGAGCGTCCAACCGGGAAGTAGCCTCTGCCAGGAGGACACCGATCCCGGCCGCACTCTCGGCCTGGGCCTGCATCTCAGCCGACTCGATGCGGTCGCGAGTTCGGACCTCATCGATCTTGCGGAACTCCGCCTGGTACTTTTTCCAGGGGGCATTCCAATCATCGATGACCATCCAAGCGGTGGCCACGAGCAGGAAGCCGCTCGAGAGGAGGAACCACATGTTGAGTGTGGAGACCTTGTAATGAGTGTCGCCGCGATCAGCCATGACTGGGTGAGACTGAGTGGAAGGTGGTGAACTTGGTGGCAGGGCTCAGACGTTGAAGAACCACTCGGGGATGCCGACGATGTACTTGAGACTGACCGTCCAGCGCAGGAGCATCTTGATCGGAATCAGAGCGAACCACAGCAGGAGCTGCATCATCACGTGATAGCGGATCAGGTGGGCTCGATCTCCGTTGAACAGCTTGTTCATCAAGGGCTTCTCGAGCGCCTTCGGGATCACAACGAAGAAGATGAAGAGCGAGACGAAGCCGGGCATCTCACGGATGATCGGATTCGTGGGTCTGGCCATATCGAGCATGCCAGTCCAGAAGTAGGTCGCCAGGTCAACATTGACCATGGGCTCCAGCTTGTGCAGGTCCCAGTACTCGAAGGGACCGAAGAAGGACCAGTTTGGTCCTCTCAGGAAGGTCCCCAGGATCACGAAGGAGACCCAGAAGAGCAAGAAGCCGACCCAGAAGAAGGCCACGGCGAACTTGCGCTCCTCGAAGGTGTAGTAACCATTCCCCTTGGGATTCACGTCGATGTAGGGAATTGCACACAACCCGACGATGATGAAGCTGGGAAGCAGCACACCAGCAAGCCACGGGTCGAAGTACACCAACAGCTCCTGAAGTCCAAGGAAGTACCAGGGTGCCTTCGAGGGGTTGGGCGTACGGGCCGAGGCTGCAGGCTCCTCGATCGGTGCGGTGATTTCAATCGACCAGACGATCAGCACCGCCGTGAACAGGACCAGGAAGATCAGCTCCGAGTAGACCAGATCGGGCCAGGTGAACACGCGCTGCTTGCCCATGCTCGCCTCGACCGTCGGTTCACCCTTCTTGATCAGCTCGTCGTTGATGTACGCCCGGCGAAGACTCAACCAGGAGAAGTACACGACGGTTGCCAGGAGGATGATGATCGGGATGTTGTCGGGCTTCGTGATGATCCGATTGAAGTTCGGATCACCAAAGGCCCACACGAAGAAGACCGTCATGACCACGAAGAAGGCCGTGATCACTGATTTCTTCGTGAAGAACGCCCGGAACTTCAGGGCGAACACGATGGCGAGCGTGAACTCGATGAAGTAGAGCGTCGGCGACGTCAGGAAGTCGACGAGGTTCTTGATGTCTTGACCCATGTGGATTTGGTTCCGGTCTCGCTGGAGAGGCCTGTCTCTTGGGGAGTTGCTGAACGAGCGCTTGGAGAAGAAGAGTCGTCAGGAGGCCTTAGAGCGGGCCGGAGATGCCGCCATCCTTTCGAATGCGCCAGAAGTGAACCGCCATCAGGACTGCAGCGGCGATGGGGATGCCGACGCAGTGCAAGACGTAGAAGCGAAGCAGCGCTCCCTCCCCCACGAATCGCCCGGCCAGCAGACCGAAACGAACATCGTCACCGGCGTGGATGAAGTCGAGCCCACCCAGACTGACCAGGGCGGCTCCAGGTCCCTCGTGGCCCAGCACCGGCGTCGCACGCGCCATGTTGGTACCCACCGTGATAGCCCACACCGCCAGCTGGTCCCACGGGAGCAGGTAGCCGGTGAAGGACAGCAGCAAGGTCAGCACCAGGAGGATGACCCCAACGTTCCAGTTGAACTCGCGCGGAGCCTTGTAGGAACCGGTCAGGAACACGCGGTACATGTGCAACCAGACGGAGATCACCATGAGGTGCGCCGACCAGCGGTGCAGCTCTCGCATGATCCCCAGGGGCACATTTTCGCGAAGAGCAAAGATGTCCTGGTACGCCAGCTCCGCAGTCGGCCGGTAGTAGAACATCAGCAGCAATCCCGTGATCGTCTCGATCAGGAACAGGAAGAAGGTCACCCCACCCATGCACCAGGTGTAGGAGAGCTGAATCCCGCTGCGTCGAACCTTGACCGGGTGCAGGTGCAGGAAGAAGTTCGACAGGACCGCCAGTGTCCGGTTCCGGGGAGTATCCGGGTACCCATGGCGAAAGATCGAGCGCCAGATCTGGCTCGCACGGATGTAGTCGAAGACTTTGTTCATCGAGGACTGGGGATCGGGACGGACCCGATGGAGAGTCGCAGGGTGGGGATTCGTTGAGAGTCGATGGGCTCATCTCTCGGACACGCGGTCCGGGGGGGGGTCGAGAGCCCGTCTAGATTCGTTGGGAGACGCCCGAAGTGATACGCCGGGCAGTCGCAGGTTCAGGCGTCGTACTGCAAGTAGGAGCCGTCTTGCCCCCACTGACCTTTCTCTTCCTGATACTTGGTGTTCTTATCCACGAGGATCTGGCCATCCTCAGCGAGGGTGACCTTGTAGCGTTCGAGCGGACGAGGAGCAGGCCCCTCGATGTTGATGCCCGACCGGATGAATCCGGAGCCATGACAGGGGCACTTGAACTTGTCATCCGCAGGCAGGTAGTTGGGCGTGCAGCCCAGGTGCGTGCAGACCGTCGAGAGCACGAAGAAGCCTCCGGCCTCACGCACGATCCAGACGCCGTAGGCAGCCTTGAAGCGCTCGTCGACGCCGATGGCAAAGTCCGCCGGAAAGCCAGCCTTGAATTCCTGGGGCGGCTCGTAGAGCACGTTGGGAAAGAGGAAGCGCACGCATGCGCCAAGCATTCCTGCGGAGGCGAGTCCGAAGGCCGTCCAGGCCAGGGCCAGGGCGGACATGAAGCCGCGCCGGGACACCTCTCCGCGGAGGGGTGCGGAGACGAGTTCGGGCTCGGAGTTCTTGGGTTCGGTCATTGCACTGAGTGAGGGCTGAGGCCGGTCGTTGTCAGAGGGGGGATTGGAGACGTGGAGTCACGATGGACGACCGATCCAAAGCTCGTTCCAGGGGCCGGGAGAGGGCGGTACCACCCACTCCGGGAGGCCCCGGGGCGATCTTGAGGCCAGCAGAATGTCGTAGTGCACGGCCATTGGCAAGCCCATCCAGGCCGGTTATTGGCTGGAGAGCGGTCTTTTCCAGAACCCTCCTGGGCTACTTCGCTCCCCAGTTCGAGAGGGAGTCGATCACGACGCCGCGGAACTCCAGGTCCGGGTCGTCCCGATAGCCCTCCACGACCCCCCGGTCCTCGGCTCTGCCCAGACTCGCGAGGGCCACCAGGGCCTTGCGGCGACTCTGGCTGATCACCTCTCCGGAGCGGAAGCGCTTGCTGTCGGCCGCATTCTCCGCCTCATAGACCCCCCTCTCGAGCAAGCTGAGCAGGACAGGCGCTCCGGCGGGGTTTCCGAGCTTGGCGAGGGAGATGGCCGCATTCGCCCGAACCTCGAGTTCCACGTCGTGGACCATGGACTCCAGGGTGCTCTGGACCGCCTCTCCAGGCAGGTTCTGGAGCACGATGGCGACGATCGAGCGGACTCCCTGGTCCTCGCTCTCGGCAAATTCGATCACGTGGGGGGTCGCCCGGCCGTCCCCGAAGGTCCCCAGGCTGACCAGGACCTGGAATCGCAGCTGCCGATCGGGATCCTCGGACTCTGGAATATCGAGCAGCTCGATCAGGTGTGGAACGCCCTCCTCATCCCCTAGCTGAGTCTGGAGGCTGGCGAGCACGAAGCGGGCCGTGTGATCCTCTGGGTTGGTGGAATCCCAGGCATCCCCCACCCTCAGGGCCAGGTCCTGGGGCACGGGCCAGGGAAGCTCCTCGCCATCCAGGGTCGCCCGGCTGTTGGAGGCGATCTTCTGGCTGAGGCTGAAGGCCGCCTGGGTGCGCTCGTTCTTGCCTCCGGTCACCAGCACCCGCAGGTTCTCCTCGATCGAGGGCTCGGCACCTCCGATGCCGCCGAAGGCCAGGAAGACCAGCACCAGCACCAGCACGATCAGGCCAGGGACGACCACCAGCGGCATCCACAGGCTCTTGTAAGGTGACTGCGGTTCCTCGGGGCTGGCCGGAAGGGGATCTTGAGATTCCATGGTTTGGGGAGCCCGAGCTGCGCTCGGCGCTCTGAGTTCAGACGGGGAAGTCGGAGAGGCGCGCGGCCGAGGGCAGATTGCCGACCAGGGGTCGCACGTAGTCGAGGAAGGAGGCATCGATGTCGTTGTCGCCGGCCAGGAAGCCCGGCTCCATGTCGCGGGTCTCCTTGGCCACGTTCTGGAGCTCGGTCAGCTCGAAGCTGGCCTCGTACTCCCCAACGGCACCGTGACGTTGAATGTAGACCGAGCCGTGCTGGACCTCACCCGTCGTTGCTGCCTTTGCTGCGCGACGCCCAACCTCGCGGGCCTCGGTTGCGTCGACCTCGGAGTAGTAGCCGGCGAAGGAGCGCTGCAGGTAACCGAAGGTATCGGCCCGCACTCGCAGGTCGGAGCCGAGCTTGGCCTTGACCTCTGCGGCCAGGAAGTCTCCCAGAGCTCCGGATCCCGAGAGCTGGACGTTGCCGTGGCTATCGACCTCCTTGCTCTTGAGGACCAGCTCGCCGCCGGGACCGTGAACTCCCTCTGAAACGGCCACCAGACAGCGTCCGTGCTTGCGATACATGTTCTCGACATCACCGATGAAGCTGTCCATGGAGAAGGCCTTCTCCGGAACATAGATCAGGTGCGGTCCATCGTCCGCGTGCTCGCGGGCCAGCAAGCTGGCCGCCGTCAGCCACCCGGCGTGACGCCCCATGACCACGTCGATCTTGATGCCGGGCAGACTGCGGTTGTCCTGGTTATCCCCCATGAAGGCCGAGGCCACGAACTTGGCCGCCGAGCCAAAGCCGGGGCAGTGATCGGTCACCCGCAGGTCGTTGTCGATCGTCTTGGGGACGTGAAACAGGCGCACGTCGTAGTCCGCCGCCACGGCCACCTCGTTCAGGATATGAGCCGTCTCCGCCGAGTCGTTGCCGCCGAGATAGAAGAAGTAGCGAATGTTCCGCTTCTTGAAGGCCTCGAGCACCGCCTCGCACTCCTCGCGGGTGGGCTTCTTGCGCACCGAGCGCAGCGCCGCGCAGGGCGTCAGCGCCACCTTCTCCAGGGTCTCCTGGGACTCCTTGCCCACATTGATGAGCTGGTCATCCAGGATGCCCTTGATGCCATGGACCGCGCCGTAGACGTTCTCGACAGCCGAGCTCGCCACGCAGGTCTCGATGACGCCGACCAGGCTCTGGTTGATGACGCAGGTGGGGCCTCCGGACTGGCCAATGAGGGCATTGCCCTTGGGGGTGTTGCTGCTCGACATCGCGCTCCAATGCTGGAATCTCCCCTTGGGGAGGCTGATGATCTCGGCGTGCCTCGACGCCGCGACCTGGGTTGAGGACCGGGGAAGGTAGCAGAGCGCGCCACAGGGCTCCAGGAACAGTGAGGACTCCGAGCCAGGTACCTCCGGGGAGCCCCTGAGCCCCATGGCTTTGGACGCTTGCCTTCCGCCATCCGGCTGCTAGACTCCTCGCCGCCAGAGCCCAGGCGCCCCGGGAATCATCCGGCCGGCCGCCGAGGCATGAGCGAGTGACAACAAGATCCCGAGGAGCCCCAGGGCTCCCCGACGACTGACCACGGTGCCCGGGTGGCGGAATTGGCAGACGCGCTAGACTAAGGATCTAGTGGGAGATAATCCCGTGCTGGTTCGATTCCAGTTCCGGGCACCACTTACAGCATTGAGGGGCGCGATTCCGTTGGGGTCGTGCCCCTTGTTGCGTTCTTGCTCGACCCGCTCTCTCGCATCGTCACGCATGGTGTCGCGTGCCAACTGCTGACAGTAGCGCTGCTGATCGCTCGCACCTTCCAGATTGCTCTCGTCGAGTAGCTCACCAGCGCTTCGAGTCGCCAGATGCTGGACTGGTGAGAGGCCACTCCCGGGCTGGTCCACCTGCTCTCTCCACACCTGGATGCGCACTCTTCTGAAAGGTGGGAAGAACTGGTGGACTGTCCACCCTGACCGGGGGGTGGCGGTCTAGGGTCAAACCAGTTGTCTCGCCAATTCAGTCTACTCGCAAGCGCTGATTCCATGAAGCAACCGCAATCTACCGCAGCTCGTTCACGATTCCGGTTCACATTCGGCCTTGTTCTCGCCGGGCTGTTGCCGTCCTCGGTGTTGGGGCAAGGCTCCATCGTGTCGTGGGGGTATGACTTCTTCGACCAGGTCTCGAACACCCCAACAGGAACGGGCTTTGCTCAAGTTGCGGGAGGTGGGTACCACTCCCTGGCCCTGCGCTCCGACGGCTCCATCGTGTCGTGGGGAGTCGACGATGGGAGCTCTTTTGACAACGGCCAGGTCTCGAACACCCCAACCGGAACGGGCTTCACTCAAGTTGCGGGAGGTGCGTTCCACTCCCTGGCCCTGCGCTCCGACGGCTCCATCGTGTCGTGGGGGAATGACGACGACGGTCAGGTCTCGAACACCCCAACAGGAACGGGCTTCACTCAAGTTGCGGCCGGAGGATACTACTACCCGGTGCCGGGAGAGGTGGGTTTCTCCCTGGCCCTGCGCTCCGACGGCTCCATCGTGTCGTGGGGAGCTGACTTCTGGGGCCAGGTCTCGAACACCCCAACCGGAACGGGCTTCACTCAAGTTTCGGGAGCTGCACGTCACTGCCTGGCCCTGCGCTCCGACGGCTCCATCGTGTCGTGGGGAG
>JABACD010000001.1 GCA_014237855.1 Planctomycetota bacterium
TGAAACTCAATCAACTGATCCTGCCCGTTATTGCTCTGGGCGCCGGCGCTACCTTGTTCCTGCCCGGTAATGGCGCCGAGGCCTACAGCCTCCTCGGCTACACCCTGCCTCAATCCCAGCGTGACTTCCGTGTCTTCAATAACTTCACGGACAGCGCCGCCAACAACAACCAGACACCCGATGCCCAGTTCCCCGGCTATCAGGGCGCCGTCATGGCGATCTGGAAGGGATGCATCGAGTGGGGCTCGGTCCTGCACGGCGACGGAAGTGGCGACCCGCACCAGCCCAATGGCCTCGGCTCGGGCGGTGCAAACTTCGACCCGAGCTTCCAGGGCGAGGCGGACGAGGTCGGTGATCTCAATGACAACATCCACTCCGAGATCTCGGGTTCCCAGGGCGGCACCTTGGCCTACACCGAGGGAGCTGGAGGAATCGGTTGGCGAATTCGCTACCTGCGCTCCTGGACCTGGAATGACGGTCCGAGCACTGGTGTCCCCGGCAGCAACATCGATCTCCAGGGAGTGGCTTGCCACGAGTACGGCCATGCGCTGGGACTGGGGCACTCCGGGTCCGGCGGGGCGACCATGTATCCCTCGATCACCGGCACGGGCGTGGGGCAGCGCTCGATCGCAACGGACGACCGAAATGGAATCCAGGCTGCCTATGACCCGATCGATGCCAACAAGCCGCTCATCACTGGCGTGTCGATCAATGGAAGCACGATCACGGTCACGGGAGCGAACTTCGATCCCACAGGAAACCAGATCTGGTTCACACAGGCTGGTTCGGGTGGAGATGGAGTCCCGATCAAGGTGATCAACCTGAACTCCAATGGGAGTTCAGTGAGCGCAACGATTCCTGCAAACGCCGGGCCTGGCGACATTCTGGTGCGTAAGAACGGCACAGCAAACAAGGGGCTTTCCAACGCCTGGCCCTCGGACCTGATGTCCACCGGAGGCGGTGGCTGTACCGACCCCGTGAACTACTGCAGCTTCCTCCCCAACTCAGTAGGGCCCGGTGCCCAGATCAGCTTCGGCGGCTCCGCCAGTATCTCGGCGAACAACCTGACCCTGATCACGACTGGGCTACCTTCGAGCGTTGCAGGCCTCTACTTCTACTCAAGCACTCAGAACAGCGTCTTCTTCGGTGAGGGCTTGTTGTGCGCGAGCGGAGGTGACATCAAGCGTCTGAACGTGCAATTCTCGGGCCCCCTTGGCACGGTCAGCAAGTCTCTGGACCTGACGAGCGCCCCGTTCGATAGCGGTGCTGGACAGGCGATTGCCGGACAGATCAAGAACTTCCAGTTCTGGTACCGCGACACTCCGGGCGGACCCTCGGGCTTCAACACAAGCGATGGCCTGGAAGTGACCTGGTGCAACTGAGACTTCAAGGCGATCGCTGGGCGAGCTAGCTATCAGTCGGGCCCGGTCTCCCTGACCCAGGGGGCCGGGCCCGACCTCTGATCTGAACAAGCCGCTCCTCAGGACAGGACCAGGGTCTGTTCAGGAGAAGGGTTTCTGATAGACCGCGAACACCGCCAGGGCGATCAACACGACACTGATCAAGGCGAAGCTCTGGGCTTTCTCCGGCCTGCGGAAGGCCATTCCCGCCAAGCCCGAGAGCCACAGCCAGCAGGCCAGCTTGAAGATCAGCCAGATCGGCATCTCGTCATCCAGATCGCCGTAGAGGAAGAGCCCAATGCCCGTGAAGAGCACCACCAAGCTGAGGATGCCTGTCAGCCGCAGGATCCGAGCGCGATGGGGAAGCGGAGCCACGAAGGCCTGAAAGGTGTAGGCGGTCAGCAGGATGACGCCGACCACATGAATGATGGAGTAGATGGTGGGGGCCATGGGGGCACACCATAGCTGAGGGCTTCGCTGAACGTGAGTTCAAAGGCCCTTCGGGCCTTCCAGCCTCAGCAGCATGTAGACAGGGCCGTGAGCTCGAAGCTCACGGCCCTGTATGATCCTTCCTGGTGCCTCATTGCGAGACGCCCGGACCCTTTGCTCGCTCAGTCGCAGTAGTCCACGTGCAGGCCGTTCGAGAAGGCGAGGTCGCCCGGGGTCCCCATATCCCTGCAGACCGCCATGTAGTAGATCTCTTCACCGATCATGCCGGGAGCGATCGCAATGGGGATCGAGGCTGAACCGGCTCCATCGAGCTGAACAGGGGTCAGACGAGTGACGTCGCCACCAACCAGGAACAACCCTGCTGCGAGTTGGAAGTGCTTCGACTCGGTGCCAACGAAGACTCCCATCATCGCATTGGGCACGCCCCCAGTGATCTCCAGCTGGAAGTTGGCCGCGGCGGCACTGGCAGTGCCGGTGTAGGACAGCTCCATCTCGTTGGTCGAGCTGTTCGGGATCACGTACCCGTACTCGATCGGCGGCGGGCAGGGGGAGTTGGCCGTGGTGATCGTCTCCAACGCCATCTCCTCCGGAGCGCTCTTGCCGAACTGCTCCCAGACACGATAGGCGATCTCACCCTTGTCATTGGTCGTGTTCTCGTCGCGCAGGAACTCGACGTACTCCTTGGAGGTCGTCTGGTAGTAGAGGCCAACCTCGATATCCGTGGTCCCTACCGGAATCGCGAACTTCGTGTCATGCCAGAACTGCTCGTCGAGGTAGCTCTCACCAACGGGGGTGGCCTGGGCGATCTCGTAGCCAGCGTTGGTGAATCCTCGCGGCGGGATACGGTTGTCCTTGTAGATGACGTTGTTCAGGGCAAAGTGGAAGCCGACGCCCTCGTCTACCCCGGTGGCTGCGGCAACAGCTGCGTCCGTACCCAGCTCCTGCTCGTAGACAGTCGTGCTGTGGCCTGAGAGGTGAGCTGAACCTGAATTGTAGTGGCCGCGCTCGCCGATCAGGTTCGCTCCTGCATCGTAGTACTTGACGTTGACCCACATGCGGCGCCCCTCGGGATAGCCGGTAGGCAACTTGTGGCCAGTGTTGTTGAGCACGCGAACGATCAGGCTGCCGTTCCTGATGAAGGGATAGACCTCCGCGGCGTTCTGGAGCATCGTGCGGGTGTTTGCAATCGACCGATTGACGGTAGAAGCGCTGAGCCCTGTCTCGAAGTCCGGATAGAGTGCGCGAATAGCGCGAAGCACCCAGGTGTTACCACCGTTGAATGAGTGCAGCGGCATGTCATTGCGGAACTGACCGCCCCACTGATCAGGAGTTGCACGACCCGATTGGTCGGGCATGTGACAGTCCTGGCAGGTCGCAACCTCGGTCTTGTTGCCGCCGAAGAGGCCACCCATCTCGATCTCTTCCTTGGCGAACTGGCTGTACTCCCACTCGCTGAAGGTTCGCTCTGAAGGGAAGCCGTCGCGCTTGTCGTGGGTCGGGTGCTGCGCATTCAACGTGTTCAGTGCGTAGCTTCCGTCAGGCTGACGGGTGAATGCGGGGTTGGTCACGTCGTGACAGGTGCCGCACATCATCGCCTCACGATGATAGGGCGACTGTCGCCACTGGTGATACCCGAAGCCCGCCCCCAGATCGAAGGGTCCGCGACGATTGTCATCGGGGTCGACGATGTACTGGGCAGTGTGCGGGTTGGTCGGAACCTGCGACAGTGCAGCGAGGATAGCCGTGTCATCTGCCGGGTTTGCGGGATCCGCGACCGGGTCCACGGAGCGATGGCAGAAGTGGCAGCCCACTCCATCCACATCTCCGTTGAACACGTCGAGCCCCGAGCCATCGGTCGGCACACTCTTGCCGTGCATCCATCCGTTGGGGGTGTGGCAGCGCAGGCAAAGATCGCCGGCGAAGGCAGCGTCCTGGTTGGCCACTGCCATGGCAGCGAACCACATCGGGTCACGGGTGGCCTGCCCCATCATGCTCGCCGCCCAGTTGGAGTAAGGTTCGATCGCCTCGTCGTAGTAGCCGTGGCAGGTGGAACAGGAGTCGCCTGGAGCCAGGTCTATGTTCAGCGTTAGTTCCTGCGTACCGGGCATCTTCCAGTCCTCGAGCGTGGTCTGGACCTGTGTCTGGCCGCCACCAAGAGCCCAGGCCAGGGTTCCTGCAGAGGCTACGGCGAAAATACCTAGGAGGCGATGCGGGTTGCTGGTTGCCATGGAGTCGGTTCGCTGATTCAGGGGGTGGGGGAATCGTCTATAGCACCTAATAATCCCCCAGGTTCCAAAGTTCGTCAAGCCAGCGCGGAATCCAAGCTGCGCAAAAGGTGTGGTAAGTAAATGATTCCAGATGATGGCCTCCAGGAGTCTCCAATTGGCGGTCGACCAGCAGCCTCCTTAGAATCTCCTCCATGAATCATCCGAACCCAATCCGCCCGGTCGAGCACGCCGTGTTTTCGGAGCAAAAAATGGGCAAATCGACCCTTTACAGGTCAAAAAGCATCCTTGTGGGCCTGAACAGCTTTCTCGCTGGGCAGGAGCACAAGCTCCATTCACACGCGGGAATGGACAAGGTCTACCAGGTCCTCGAGGGCAGCGGGCTTTTCCTGCTGGAGGACCGAGAGGAGCCCATGGAGCCTGGATATCTCCTGATTGCCCCCGAGGGGGTCCCACACGGCATCAAGAACACCGGAAAAGCCCCCCTCATCGTACTCGCGATCCTGTCCCCCCCACCGGGCTCTTGAAGGGCTGAACCTGGAGGATCCGCGCCCATCTGGAGCGGTCGGGCAAGTCCGGAACAGAGGGTCCCCCCACGACCCCCTGGCAGCCCAGGACGGTGGAATGCTCCGAGCTCGGTGGATTTTTGGCCACCCTTGGAGCCCAGGGCACGGACTCAGCATCCACGCGCTCAGCGGTGCCTGCGCATCCCGGTCCAAGAACACGCCCACAATCGATGAAGAACCTCCTTCCGCTGCTCCTCCTGCTCGCCTCCTGTGGAACGACCCGGGTCATGGCCGTTGGAGGCAAGAGTGACTTCGACAGTGGTCTTGATCCCGCATCGGAACAGTCGACCGGGGGTCTCGAGGTCTCGAACGGGCCCAAGGGTGGTGGGCTTGGCTTCGAGGTGGGCGCTCGCTACGGCAACGGCAGCGGGACGGAGAGTGGTACGCGGATCACCTCGGAATCCTATGAGTACTATGCGGGAGCTCGATACGAGTGGCGCCTGGACAACTGGAGCCCGTTCATTTCCACGGGACTGACCGAACTGACCGTACGTGGCCGCCAGCAGGGCTCCTCCTCCGCCCACGACTCCAATCTCGGCTACTACGCCGCAGTTGGCACGGACTACCACTTCGGCGGTGGCTGGCACTTCGGCGGCAGCGTGCGTAGGACGATAGACCAGAACATCAGCTTTCTGGGCAACGGAGTCTCCGCCGATGCCTGGCAGTACCTGCTGCGGTTTGGCTACGCCTTCTAGATTACTCACCTGGCCGGGAACACCGGATACTGGCCCAGCTCAGCAATGACGCCCGGCAAGAGGCTGCTGGGAGTGGCACCAAGCCGCGAGAACCACCACGACCCCCAGCCCACCGCCACCAGGCCTTCATCTGCTCCCGCGATCGAGGCAGCAGTTGGAGTCCGGCCGAGATTCCTCCGGGGTCTGTGATCGGCTAAGGTGGTGCCCATGGAAGGAGAAGGTGCAGCAGACGCCGATTCGAGCTTCGAACCGATCCGGACCAAGGAAGATTTCCTCGTCTACGGGGCTCCACTGATCGAGGAGGCCGAGGTCGCCGAGATCGTTGACAGCGTTCGCAGTGGCTGGCTGGGCACCGGGCCAAAGGTCAAGCGCTTCGAGGAGATGTTCGCGGACTACAAGGGTGTCGATCGAGCGCTTGCAGTGAACTCCTGCACCGCAGCGCTACACCTGTCGATGCTGGTGGCCGGTGTCGGACCAGGCGATGAGGTCATCACAACTCCGATGACCTTTTGCGCCACGATCAACTCCATCCTACACGCCGGAGCGACCCCGGTATTGGCGGACGTGGATCCAGTCACGATGAACATTGATCCCGCAGCCGTCGAGGCCGCGATCACACCCAGGACCCGAGCAGTTATTCCGGTTCACTTCGCAGGTCGCCCCTGCGATATGGATGCCCTTGGCCAGATCGTCAAGAAGCACGACCTCAAGCTGATTGAAGACTGCGCCCATGCCATCGAAGCCGAGTTCAAGGGACGCAAGGCTGGCACCTTCGGCGACTTCGGGTGCTTCAGCTTCTACGCGACCAAGAACGTGACCACGGGGGAGGGAGGCATGGTCCTGACGAAGAGCCAGGGAGACTCTGAAAGGCTCAAGACACTGGCCCTGCACGGAATGAGCAATGACGCCTGGCATCGCTATGGGGATGAGGGCTTCAAGCACTACTTCGTCGTCGAGTGTGGCTTCAAGTACAACATGATGGACCTGCAAGCAGCCTTGGGATTGCACCAGCTGGCAAGAGTCCAGAGAGGCTGGGAGAGAAGAGCAGAGCTCTGGAAACGCTATGACGCTGCATTTGCCGACCTGCCAATCACCTGTCCCGCTCCCGCGGAAAAAGACACCCGGCACGCCCTGCACATCTACACCATCTTGATCGACGAAGAGGAAGCCGGCCTCAGCCGCGATCAGTTTCTCCAGGCCATCACCCGCGAGAACATCGGTGTGGGAGTGCACTACGTGGCAGCCACCGAGCACCCCTACTACCAGGATCGTTTTGGGTGGAAGCCCGAGCACGCCCCTGTGGCCAGCCGCATCGGGTGGCAGACGGTCAGCCTGCCTCTCTCTCCCAGGGTCAGCGATCACGATGCGGGTTGTGTCATTGCTGCCGTCAGGAAGATCCTGGGTTAGAACTCCATCGATGCGAATCGCTCTGGTACACATGCGCCACGCGCACAGCGGCGGGGCAGAGCGATACCTGAACTTGATCTCAAGTCATCTTGTCGCTTCAGGGCATCAGGTGGTCATCCTCTGTCGGAGCCATGCGAGCCCTCCCCCCAGCGGAATCGAGATCGTGAAGCTGCGCCCCATCTCAATTGGAGCTTCTGCACGGATGTGGAACTTCGCGATGGCGGTCGAGGAACACGTCAAGAGCGTCCAATACGACCTGGTCTATGCTCTGGGCAAGACCTGGAGCCATGACGTGATCCGGCTTGGGGGTGGCTGCCACCAGACCTATCTCAAGAGTGCCCACGCAGCGACCTGCTCACCGTTGGCGCGAGCGATCGGGGTAGGAGGACGCAAGCATCGAATGGCTCTGGAGATTGAACAGCGAGCCCTCTCCCCGGGAGCCTTCAAGCACGTCATCACCAACTCGGAAATGACAAAGCGTGATGTCATCTCCACCCACGGAATTCCAGCTGACAAGATTCGTGTGATTCACAACGGGGCGGATGTTGAACAGTTTCATCCGAGGTTGAGGAGTGGCCCTGGAAGTGAGCTACGAAGGCTGCTGGGCTGGAGCGATGAGCATCAGGTCCTGCTCTTTCTCGGAACGGGCTATGGTCGAAAGGGACTCGACATCGTGCTCGAAGCGACAGCGGAACTATCGCGAGAGCGCCCAATGATGCGACTCATCGTCGCTGGGCGCGACTCATCAAGATCTCGCTATGAGGCCCTGGCCGCCAAACTTGGAATCTCCAGCCGGACGGCCTTCCTCGGCAGCCGTGATGACCCCGAGTACTGCTATGCCGCCGCAGATGTCTACGCGCTCCCAACTCGCTTCGACCCATTTGCAAATACCACAGTCGAGGCCCTCGCCAGCGGACTTCCCACGATAACGACGAAATCGAACGGCGGTCACGAACTGATCGAGGAAGGCATAGATGGTAGCGTACTCCCGCAAGAGGCAGCCCCAACCGACCTCGCCGACAGAGTGAACTTCTGGTTCGACAACCGCGAGGTCGGCAGTCTCGCCGCTCGAGCAAAGGCCGAAGAAAATCAAGCAGCAAGCAAGATGAGAGAGACACAGACACTGCTCGAGGAGCTCGTCAGCTCATGAGTGATAATGGAGGGCAAGCAACAGGCCAGGACTTTGATCCAACGACCACCTCCATGATGCCCTCGGAGGTGGTCACCAAGGTCTTGCTCCTGCGCCATGGTGAGGTGGAAGACTTCGGCAAGCGCATGGTACGCGGCCAGTTCGACGCCCCGCTCTCGAGCGTGGGAGTGGAGCAGCACGAGCGCCTGGTCGCATGGCTGAAGAAGTACGAGCCCCAACCGGACTTCCTCTACACGAGCGATTTGATTCGCTGCACAGAGCTAAATGCACGTCTCGAGACAGCCTGGCCACTGAATGCGACCGTCACCAAGTTACTCAGAGAACAGAATCTGGGCCGATGGCAAGGGCATACGTGGGACGAGATCAGCCTTGAAGACAAGGCACTCGTCACGGCCTACTGGGATGACTATGCCGGCACCGTCCCCCCCGGGGGTGAGTCCCTCATCCAGATGGGTTCACGGGCCGTCAAGTGGTTCGATTCAACGATCCAAAAGCATCCGGGCTCCGCAATTGTTGTCTCAACACACATAGGCGTGATTCGAACTCTCCTCTGTCACCTGCTCAACGTGGACATGAGGAATGCCCTTCGATTCGCCCCCTCGGTCGCCTCAACCACCGAGCTCTTGATCAGCGAGGCCGGTGCCGTTGTTACACGCCTTGGGGAAAGGCCCTGGATGTGGAGTCGTGACTCTTGAAGGTCCGACGATTTGCACTTTCTGGCTCCGCTGGAACAGGGAAGTCGACCCTTGGACGGGCGCTGGCCGAGAGACTTGGATTGCCCTACATCGAGGAAGGTATTCGCTCCCGAGTCTCAGCCGGCCTGAAACTCTACGAGCTCGATGAGGCGGGTCGTCGGGCGCTCGTTAGTGAGCTATGGGAAGAACAACACGAGCAAGAAGAACGCGCCACAGCCGGATTTGTCAGCGATCGATCCAGCATCGACTACGCTGCATTCTGGTTGCACTACGGCCTGACTGACGCTGAGCAGGAGACTCAACAGTTCATGGAGCGGATGACCACAGCAATCCAGCGAGTTGATCAGGTCATCCTCTGTCCCTGGGGAGTACTTCCACTGGTCTCTGACGGTGTACGCTCCACCAATCGCTGGCTGCAACTTCGCTTTCAAGCGCTGCTCGAGGGGCTGCATGGACGGTACACCTCAAAGGAGCGGCTTGTAGAACTGCCCCCCATCGTGGAGCTAGAAGAGCGCATCAAGTTCGTTCTTGCCCAACCGACCTGAATCATCATCCTTCGCGCAACTCTCTGGTATTCCTCCCTCACCCGTGGCCCGCTCTCTCTGATGAAACCTCTCTCCATTCGTTTCTGTGCAATTAGCTCCGAGGCCGACAAGCTCGTCGAGTTCCTCGGCCTCGGCCTCGGCTTTCCCTGCGTCGCCAAGCCCTTGAATGACGACCCCGAAGCACTGACTGGAGGAATATTCCACGCCGGCGAGAGCTCTATCGAGGTCTGGCCCGAGGGCGATCAAATGCCGCCGGGAGTCATGCTGCAGGTCGTCGTCGAGGACGCCGATGAGGTGGCCGAGCATGCTAGAGCAAACGGGCTCACACCCAAGGGGCCAGTGCAGGCCCACGGCGAGAAGATCTACTACCTGCTCGCCCCTGGTGGTCTGGCGATGACCTTTCAGAGCAAGCTCTGAGTTCCCCAAGTCCGCTCCGTCGGGGGAGACCTCAATCTACTCCAGCCTCCGCAGTCGCTCAGGGCCGACAGGTCAGTCAGCCTCGAACTCCACCCAGACTGGCGCGTGGTCAGAGAGATCGGCTTCACGGTCGATCCAGGCGCCGGTCACTCGCTCCGTGAATGCATCATTTCCCAGCACGTAGTCGAGCCTCCAGCCCAGATCCTTTTCGCGGGCCTTACCCCGCGATGACCACCATGAGTAGAGGCCAACCTCGTCCGGGTTCTGCGCACGGACGACATCCGTCCAACCCTGCTTGAGAAGCTTGGTCAACCACGCTCGCTCTTCGGGCAAGAAGCCAGAGTTCTTCTCATTACGCTTGGGAGCGTGAATGTCGAGCTCAGTGTGAGCGATGTTGAGATCTCCACAGATGGCAACTGGACGCTTCAGCTTCTTCAGCTTCTTCGTGTAGCTCGGAAGGTGCTCCATGAACTCGAACTTGAGAGCCAACCTCTCTTCCGAGGAGGAGCCAGAGGGTATGTAAGCCGAGACAATGGTCAGACCGTCAACGTCCGCGCGCAGGACTCTTGCCTCCCGATCGGCCCAGCCAAGCCCACAACCGACTTCGTAGGAGCTGGCTGGAGATCGAGTGTAGTGAGCGACTCCCGAGTACCCCTTCTTTTCCGCACACAGCCAGTGAGTGTTGTAGCCCGCGGGTGACCGAACCTCGTCCGGAACTTGCTCTGGCCGTGCTCGAACCTCTTGAAGGCACAGGTAGTCCGGTCTTGCACGAGAGAGCCAGCGAGAGAAGCCGCGACGCTCGGCAGCTCGTATGCCGTTCGCATTCAGAGTACAGAGAGTGCTTGCCATGGATTCAACAGCTTCGTGAGCGTGGTCGATTCATCGGACGAGGGCCTAGAACCAAGTCCTGCTGACTGGATCATGCATCATGACGCGTTGTGCCCAAGCCCGCGTGCGGTCACGACCCTCGCCGAGATGCAGCAACTGTCGAAACGCGGCCTGAATAGGACCGATATCAACGGCTCCCTCCGGCAGCATGGAGAGGATGATGGAGGGGGCACAAACGATGTCGGCCGCGGTAATCCTATCCCCCATCAAGAATTCATGGCCATCGAGTGCGGCCTCGATGCGTGCCGTCACATCATTCAGCTGGCTCGAGGCCTGTTCACAGGCATTAGCGTCAGGGGCCCCCGACATGATCTGCCCGAAGACCGCGCCAATACCTTGGCCTGTCTCGGTCTGGGCGAAGAGCTCCCAAGCCTCGATCTCGTTCAGCTCCTGCTGGTCGCAGGAGAACAGCTGTGGGGTCTGCCGGAAGTTTGAGTCGAGGTAGCGCAGGATCCCTCTCGAGTCGAAGATCACGGTCTTGCCATGCTTGAGTACAGGCAGGCACGGCTGCCCTGAGATCTCGACGGTCAACCCTCGGTCACCGGGGTACTGATCGAGCTCGATGGGAATACGCTCATACTCAAGCCCCTTCACATCCAGTGCGATCCGCACCTTGGCGCTATTGGGAGAGCCAGTCAGCTCGTGCAGGGTAAGGTCTTCAGACATGGATACTCCCTCTTGAATCGCCTGGATAGCGTGTTGGAAAGGTCTATTTGCGAAGACAAATGATAGCGTCATCCGGGCGCTTGGAACACTGAACTCATGAAGCCCCTCCACCTGGTCACGAATCCGCCACTACGAATGAACTGGTTGCCTAGAGCTTGCCTGATAACTGGCGTCCTCCTCTCCACAGCAGGCTTCATGCAGGGGAGCGGCCCGAATCCTGAGCAAGACGAGAAGGGCCGTGACACCTATCTTGGGAGACGCATTGCACGGACAATGCACTGGACGGGTGCGGAGTGGCTGATGCGTGAAACGCGGGAGAAGGAGGAGAATAGCTCCGTGCTCATGCAGCAGTTCCAACTCCAAGAGGGAGATCGTGCCTGTGACCTTGGCTGCGGAAACGGCTACTACACCCTGCCCATGGCAAGGATGGTTGGCGAGACAGGCCAGGTACTCGCAGTCGATATTCAGCCCCAGATGCTCAACCTGCTCGAGGCGCGCCTGAGTGCAGCTGGACTCGAAAACGTTGTCCCCATACTTGGGACGATTGATGATCCCAAGCTCCCCCCCGCCAGCTGCGACCTCGTGGTATTGATCGACGTCTACCACGAGCTCAGCCATCCAGTGGCCGTTCTGTCTCACATCCGCAAGGCCTTGAAGCCAGATGGCGAGTTGATGCTAGTGGAGTTTCGCCTCGAAGATCCAACCGTACCGATCAAGCTCGTTCACAAGATGTCGAAGGCTCAGGTACTGACAGAAATGAGCGCGAACGGATTTCGCCTGACAAGAGAATTCGATGAGTTGCCCTGGCAGCACGTGATGGTCTTTGGAGCAGATGCTGACTTCCCGCGAGCAGAGGGGCAGAAGCAAGCTGAGGGTGAGGCAATCGCTGCGGGGATCGTCCGGGCCTGGATCAAGGGCGACCTTGTCAGCCTCGCGGGGTTTGGAGAGGACACGATCCAGATCACCAGTGACTCACAGATCCGCTCCATGCGCCACAAGAGCTGGCTCGACAGGCACATCAAGCGACTTGAGGAGCTTGGCCAGGAGTCCTGGTCCAAGGAGCACGCCGGCTGGACCAGCAAGACTGCCCCTGCCGAAGAGGGCCTCTGGAAGAGCGCGGCCAAGGGTGACCTGGCGCTGAAGATTGCAGGGCCCCAGAGCAGTATCGAGTTCCTTCTGCGATGCAACTCCGATGGCCAGTGGCGGATCATCCATGAACGAGCCAACCGCTAGCTGAGTGAGCTGGAGCCCTCCGATGCCCTCTCTTCCCATGCCGTCAACGATCCTCTGCCTCTTGATCACCCTGATGGGTGCTCTCCCCTTCACTCTTCCAGAGTCAGAGGACTACTCGGATGCGAAGAAGAAAGCCGAGGAAGATTGGAGTGAGTGGGCCAGAGAGGCCCTCACCGGGCGCAAGGTGGAAAAGAGCTACGCCCCCATGTCAGTTGCTGGCAAGCGCGTCCTGATCCTTTATCCACGGGGCTCGAGTAAGAGCAAGATCAAGAGCGTAAGCACCAAGACCGTGGCCGCGTTCGACAAGCTCTTTGACCCCAAGCAACGCGAAGCTGGCGCTCCCTCCAGGAAAACGGCCGTGCTGTTCCCCCTCTCTGGCACCAAGAGCTTCACCGCCATCACTGCCCGTGCAGCCGAACTCGTTCCCCGGCTCACTGGCTGGGCTCAGTCCGCTCCCAAGGCCGTTGGTTTCCTGCTAGAAGATCCGCTGAGTGCCGGATGGCTCAAGAACGTCCCCGAGAACGAGGTCTGGAGCGAGGAAAATGAGCTCTCCAACCGACTGGCTCGCCTGTTGACTCTCGAGCGATTTGGCCGCCAACCTCACTGGTTGTCTCAGGGTATCGCGTGGCACGTGGAGTTGGGCGTCTGCAAGGACGTGTACTGTTTTCCATTTCGTAGCGGTTTCGTCTCCAAGAAGGAGCACAAGGCGTGGCCCAAGCGACTTCCGGAACTGATGAGCAGCCGCGGGGAGATTCCGCTGGCTACTACCGATCTCCTTGGCTGGAGTCGAGATACCTGGCAAGCAGATCGCGCCACCCTCGCCTGGGGTGCTGTAGCCATGCTTGCCAAGCACTACCCAGATGAGTTCCCGCATGTTCTCACAGCCTTTCGAGACCTGAGAGTCAATGACGGGCGAAGCACGGCCGAAGATGGATCCTGGACGGTCATCCCTGACTACGAGATACCGGTCGAGCCAATGGTGGAGATCCTGGATCGGAAGCTGGGCGTCGATTTCATGGTCGAGTTCGACCGCTATGCGCGCAAGCCGAAGGCCTATCGCAGGCCCCGCTAGCTGGTTTCCGAGCCCATCACTTGCTGCTTCTCAAGGAAGCCCGAGACCTGGCGTTTCCCTCACCTTCAGTACCCTCGGCCCCTCCCCAGGCCAAAATCGAAGGTAGAAGCCCTGGAGGATCCCCCTCGAACTGAATCCAAGAAGGTCTGAATTCTCCGAGCGGGGCTACGTAGACTCATCTCCCCAAGGAGGCTTATTGGCATGTTCGACGTTTTGTTTGAAGAGGACACCCTGTGGTTCTCAATTCCCGCGCTACTCGGCTCAGGAATCTTCATTCTCCGCATCGCGATGATGCTGATTGGAGGAGATGGAGGTGATGGCTTCGAGGCTGATGCGGGTGACATCGAGTTCGACGGGAGTGACTCCACCGGAGCCTTCGAGATTCTGTCCATCCAGGGCATCTCAGCCTTCATGATGGGTTTCGGCTGGGTCGGAATCGGCTCGATGCTTGGAGCCGGTTGGTCCACGACCACCTCATTCACCTTGGGGTTCCTGGGAGGATTGGCCATGGTCTGGATTCTTGGCAACACTCTCAGCGCCGCGCGAAGTCTCGAGAGCAGCGGAAATATCTCGATAGAGCGAACCCTTGGTAAGACCGGTGAGGTGTATGCCCGTATTCCGGCCCGCGGCGATGGAAAAGGCCAGGTGCGCCTGATCGTCTCGAGCCACCAGCGAATCTACAACGCAATCTCCGAGGGCCCTGAATTCCCGACCAGCAGCCGCATACGTGTCATTGGCATCAATGACGACAACACGCTCACCGTTGGCCCGGATTGACAGAGGAACAGAAAACCACCTCCAGAATGCAATCGGCCCCTCCTCTCCCGCAAATCCTTACCCCCATCAGACCATGAACATGCTCGCAATCGCAGCCGCCGAGACAGGCGATGCACTCTGGTGGATAGGAGTCGTAGGTAGTCTCCTACTACTATTCCTGTTCATCGCGGTCTTTGTCATCCGACAGTACAAGAGGTGCCCATCGAACCGAGTCCTCGTGATCTACGGAAAGGTGGCAGGCGCGCAGGCAGCCCGTTGCCTCCACGGTGGTGGCGCCTTCGTCATTCCGCTGATTCAGGATTTCGAGTACCTCAGCCTGGAGCCTCAGGTAATTGAGATTCCACTCGAAGGCGCCCTCAGTCTCAACAACATCCGTGTCAATGTGCCCGCAACCTTCACGGTCGGCATATCGACGGATGAAGTCTTGATGAACAATGCTGCAGAGCGACTGCTGGGGCTCGCCGATCAGAAGATCCGGGACCAGGCTCAAGACATCATCCTTGGCCAGTTGCGACTCGTGATCGCCACCCTGTCAATCGAGGAAATCAACAAGGATCGCGAGAAGTTCATGGCACTGATCCTTGAGAACGTAGCTCAAGAGATCAACAAGATCGGGCTGGACCTGATCAACGTGAACGTGCGGGACATCACCGACGAGAGCGGATACATCGAGGCCATCGGCCAGCGCGCAGCAGCAGAGGCCATCAACACGGCGAAGGTCGAGGTAGCCATCCAAGATCGCGACGGTGCGATTGGTCAGGCAACCGCCGTTCGTGAACAGACGGTTCGGGTGTCCGAAGAGCAGGCTACGGGCATCGAAGGTCAGAAGAATGCTGAACGCCGGCAGCGCGTTGCCGTCTCTGCCCAGGAAGCCGAAGCCATCGCCGGCGAGAAGCGCGCAGAGCAGGATCGACGGATTCAGGTCGCCCAGGCAGAAGCCAGCGCCATCGAGGGTGAGAACCTCTCGAAAGCTCAAGTCGCCGACGCCAACGCGATCCTCGCTGAGGTTCAAGCCGCTGCTCGCCAGCGCTCAGAGGTAGCCTCCGCAGAGGCTCGACAGGCAATCCTTGTGGCAGAACGCCAGCAAGAGCTTGCTCGCCTCGGAAAGGAAATCCTCGCCCAGCAAGAGGTCGAGAAAGAACGGGTCGAGATCGCAGCCGAAGCCGAGGCCGAACACAGCCGTCGTGTTGCACGCGGTGAAGCGGACGCAACCGTGGCTCGCTACAACGCAGAAGCCGAAGGAGTCCGCAAGCTACTCGAGGCCAAGGCCGAGGGTTACCGTGAGCTGGTCACAGCATGCGCGGACCAGCCAGAAATAGCGCCGACGCTCCTGATGATCGAAGCCCTACCGGGAATCGTTTCAGAGCAGGTCAAGGCCATCCAAAACCTCAAGATCGACAAGATCACTGTCTGGGACTCTGGCGGCGGATCCGCGGGAACCGGAAGCAGCACGGCTGGCTTCCTCTCTGGACTGATCGGCTCTCTCCCTGCTGTGCACGACCTCGCACAACAAGCCGGCATCGAGCTTCCCCAGGTCCTCGGCCAGGTCAAGCCTCAGACGGACTCCGATGAGCCGACCTCGAAAGAGGTCACAACCTGAGCAACTCCCTGACCTGCGAGCCACCGGCTGATCGGTGACTGCTCGGAAAGTATACGGACCTCGTCCCCCTGCCACTGGAAGGGGGCGAGGTCCTTGTCCTTCATCCGCTCCTGCCCCATACGAGTCGAGCTAGGTGAGGATCTCCTTGATCACGCTTCCACTCACATCCGTCAGCCGGAAGTCCCGACCGGCATGATTGAACGTCAGCTGTTCGTGGTCGAGGCCCAGGAGATGTAGCACGGTCGCATGCCAGTCGTTCGTGGAGACCCGCCCCTCGACTGCTTCGATTCCATACTCGTCCGTGGCTCCATGGGCATATCCGCCTCGCACACCGGCACCGGCCATCCAGCTCGTGTACCCTCGATTGTTGTGATCGCGGCCGTCAGAACTCTGGCCGTACGGAGTTCGTCCGAACTCGCCACCCCAGATCACCAGGGTCTCTTCCAGAAGGCCACTCCTCCCAAGGTCATC
This sequence comes from Planctomycetota bacterium, assembly GCA_014237855.1. GTDB lineage: Bacteria > Planctomycetota > UBA1135 > UBA1135 > JABACD01. Next base: position 16,258 of record JABACD010000001.1, read on the forward strand.
GAGTAGCGCCGCTATCGGCTTGTCAATCGTCCTACAAGAGGCGGCGAGTTCCTCTCTAAGGTTACGGTGGTGATCCCAGCCTCCCTGGTTGACCTCGATGAACCGAACACCCTGCGCGGCAAGATTGCGGGCAATGAGACATTGACGGCCAAAGCCATCCGTCTCCTCCTCACCGATGCCGTAGGCCTGCCGGGTGCGCTCCGACTCTCTCGACAGATCGAGCAGGCCGGGAAGCTCAGCCTGCATCTTGAAGGCCAGCTCATAAGACTCGATTACTCCTTCAATGGCGCGCTCATCCTCTGCACGACTCGCACGCTTGCGGTTGAGCGCCTGCACCAGGTCGAGCTGGCGCCGCTGCGCCTCTGCGCTACGCCTTGAACTTGAAATGTTCGAGACACTCTCGGATCCTGCATCCCTACGCAAGACCCGGCTCTCCCGCTCGATCCCAATACGCAGCCCCTGTGTCTGCGCTGGTAGAAAGGCACTGCCGTAGTTCTGCGCCCCCCCCTGACCCGAGGGAGGGTTCAAGGTCACGAAAGCCGGCAGGTTCTCGTTCGCGGTGCCCAACCCATGGTGGATCCAGGATCCCATCGACGGACGAACGAATTGAGAACTACCCGTGTGCATTCGAATGAAAGCCTGGGGGTGAGCCGGAACATCCGTGTGCATTCCGTGAAGCATGCAGAGCTTGTCCGACTGCGTGGCGAGGTTTGGAAACAGCTCGCTCATCCAAAGGCCACTCTCACCATGCTGGGAGAAACTCCAGGGTGAGCCGAGCAGGCTTGCGCCACGGCGATAGTCGCCAGGAGCTCCTTTTCCATCATCCCGACTCAGCTGTGGCTTGTAATCGAAAGTGTCCACGTGTGATGGACCTCCGGCCATGCAAAGAAAAATCACACGCTTCGCCCGTGGCACGGGCAACAGGGAGCCCGTGCCTGCCGAGGCCATACCCTTCAGGGCAAGCCAACCGAAACCAGCAGTCGTTGCGCGCAAGGCGTCTCGACGAGAAAGGACCAGATCTGCATTGTTCTTATTCATCTTCATCATCTGTCCTCCTCAACCCGCGTAGCGGAACTCGGCACACAAGAAGAGGCTCTGGACGAAAGCCGACCAGGCCTCCCCTTCTGGCGATAACTGATCCGTGGACCTGGTAAATCCACGCCGATCACCGCGACGACCACGGGGTCGTTCCTCACGTTCAGGAGCAGGTAGCTTCACGAAGTCTTTCAGGAACGACTGCACGGCTCGCACCTCAGCCTGACTGGGTTCACGCCCAAGCGAGATCTCGAAGGCCAGATCGATTCGGCTCCTCGTAGAGCTCTCTTCGCTCAAGACCCGTAGAGCCAATGCATCTGCTGCTCCAAGCACCTGCTCGTCATTCATCAGGTAGAGAGCCTGGGTCGCCACACTCGTCTCCTTGCGATCACCAGTCACAAATGAGGGGTCCGCAGCATCGAATACCTCGAGTGCCTCGGGCACATGATCCCGGAGGCTGGGCAAGTAGATGGATCGAACATCCTTGGGAGCCATCAGGTACTGCACATAGCGCTCGCGGCTGGGCTGCCCCTCTAGCATGTTGATCAGCGATCCCACGGGGCGGTCAAGGTCCAGCTTGCCCGCAACAAACAGCATCGAGTCCCGGATGACCTCTGCATCAAGTCGTCGATCCGGCATCCGCCAGAGGTAGACGACCTCTGGATCGACCTTTGAATTCTTCTTGTTGCCGTGCGCGGCAAGATGATACGCACGGCTCGTGACAAGACGTTTGACCAGTGCCTTGGTGGACCACTCATCGTCTTCCACAAAGGTTACCGCTAACCAGTCCAGCAGCTCCGGGTGGCTTGGAGCCTGGCCGCTGGCGCCCAGATTGTTTGGCGTCGTGACCAGGCCTTGGCCGAACAGGTGTAACCAGACCCGGTTTGTCCAGACCCGAGCAGTCAGTGGGTTGGAACTCGAGCCAATCCAGTTGGCCAGCTCCAGACGGCCGCTGCTACCAGCAGGGATATCAATACCGTCGACAGAGAGGACCTGGGGGACTCCCCTTGGAATGAGCGGCCCAGCGGCTTCGATGTCTCCTCGGACCAGCAAGGGTACATCCCTGGGCCGACCCTCGCTCATTCCCATGGTCACACGATTGGCACTCGTGGGACGGCCTTCGTCGTCGAACCGCTCAAACAGGCCCTCAAGGGTAGCCAGTTGATTCCGCACAATCCGCTGGCGCGCACGATTCTGCTCCATGGACTCGCCACTGCCTTCCATCTCCGCATCCATCTCCGCATCCATCTGCCGACGACGCCTTCGCCTCTCCGGCTCTGGGAATTCCTCGGCCTGTTTTTTTAGTCTCTCCTGTTGCTGAAGGGCGACTCGCAAGACGATCGGATCCATCGTCGGCCCATCAGGAACCCGCGCATCGGATGGCAGCTTCACCAGATCGGAGGGATGCCGATTCTTGGCATTGGCAAAAGTCCCGTATTGCGTCTCGCTGCTCGCGAAGATCCCAGCCAGTGAGTAGTAGTCCGATGCGGGAATCGGATCAAACTTGTGATCATGGCAGCGAGCGCATGAGACCGTCACGCCCAGGATTCCCTGGGAGACGGCATTCACCTGCTCGTCAGCCAGATCAGCCGCGAACTGGCGCGGATCTCGTGTGATGTGGCTCTTGGAGCCGATCGCCAGATAACCAGTGGCAATGTCAAGGCGAGCCCGATCCGTTGAATTCTCAGCAGGGAGAAGGTCACCAGCCAGTTGCTCCAGCAGGAATCGGTCGTAGGGCACATCCTGATCAAAGGACTCGATCACATAGTCTCGATAGCGCCACGCATGTGGATACATGAAGTTTGCATCTCGACCAGCCGACTCTCCGTAACGTGCAATGTCCAACCAGTGGCGCCCCCAGCGCTCACCGAAACCCGGCGAGTCCAGGAGTCGATCGACGACGTTCTCGTACCGATCCTTGCCACGGTCGGATTGGAAGAGCTCGATTTCCTCCAAGGTCGGCGGTAGTCCGATCAGATCCAAGGAGACTCGTCTCAGCCACTCACGATCATCGGCGTCACCCACCGGTTGCAGCTCCCGCTGCTCCATCTCCGCCAGCAAGAAGTGATCGACCTCATTCCAGGGCCAGCCTTGATTCTTGACCTCGGGAACCTCATGCCTGACAGGAGGCTGGAATGACCACCAGCTACGCCCCGCTTCAATGTCTACCTGGGACTCATAGGGCTGCGCTGTTTCAGGATCTACACTTCCGGGCCAGGGCGCACCAAGCTCGACCCATCGTTCGAAGTCGCTGACAACTTCCGGAGGAAGTGCCGTCTTCGGTGGCATCTCCAGGTCCTCATCCGTGTAGCGCATGGCGATCACCAGGAGACTTGCATCTGGATTGCCCGGGATGACCGCTGGCCCCGAGCTGCCCCCAATCAGGAGCGTCTCACGGTTGTCCAAGACCAACCCCCCTCGAATGCGATCACCATCGCTGGAGTGGCAGCGATAGCAGGAATCGACCAACACTGGACGGATCTTCTCTTCGAAGAAGCGGTTAGCCTCCTCGGTGCCGATGGCACCGGCCGGCGTCTCTCCTTCGGCCACCTGCTCGTCAGATTCGAGGTCGACATCGGCCTGATCCAGGAATCCGTCTCTATTCTGATCAAACCTCCTGAAGCGGAATGTTCTCCCAGGGAATTCATCCCGACTGATTCGACCGTCCTTGTCCTCGTCGAAGCGCTTCAATAGCCGATCAAGGCTCTCTTGCAAGTCCCGCTCAGGATCCTGCGAAGGCAAGGCGACTGAGAGCAGTGAGATCAGGGAGATCGTGTAGGTGAAGAAGCTGTTCATCGGATACCAGGTGGGTTCGATTGTTCAGAGCCTGATGGTAGATGTCCCTGCAACCATGTAGTTAGCCGGGGTATCGGCCAAGGAGTGATCGGTCGGTTCGGTGCTGTGAATGGAACTCATGCGGGATCGTGTAGCCTGAAACAGTAATAGTTGCCACGTTAGCCACTACTTCATGCCTTCCTCAGCCCTTGGAACCATTGCTCTGAGCGCTGTCGCCCTGCTCCAGCCCTGCTGCGGGCAGCCGGGAGGCGAATCGGCCCCCCCCCCCAGCTCTCCCGTTGCCCCCGGAGGCCCGCCCGTCTGGCTCGGGCACGCCCTCAGGAAGCATGAGAAGGCCCAGATCTCACGATTCAAGAGAGGAGCGCCGTCGGGATCGGTCGATAACTGACAGCAGACCAGCAAGAGGCTTCTCGCCAGAAGAAGAAGCTGCCCATGACGGAGAACGACCGGTATCAGGATCCTGGAGAGGGGTTTCGCTACATACTGCCGCAGCGTAAGCGCGCCAGAACGGGGTGGCTCGGGATCATTCTCAATCGAATACCCGGTCGCTGCATTGTCGAGGTCACTCCACAGGAGCTGCGCAGCATAGAGCACCTGGGCCCCATCCACTGGACTGCCAGGCATCCGCTCGAAGATCTCGGTTTACTCGTGGTAGCCCCCTCCGACCCTGCAGATCAAGAGGGCCGATTCAGCCTGCACGCAGAGAGCAACGAGCAGGGGCTCTTTCTGATTGCCTCTGACTACTCCTACTCAAAGCTGCTGGAGCTCAAGCTGAACCTGGAGCAAGCAGCAGGCCGATGGCAGTCGACCCCCTTCTCCTCGACTCAAACAGGCCCCCCGGACTCCTTCACCAGTTGCGCTGAGCGAGATTGCCAGACATCTACCAGGCCGGCAACTGGTTCCAGTAGCTCGAGAGAAAGAAGAAGAGAGCCACAGATCGAGCACACCGCTACTGGTGTTCGCGTCTTTGTTCCTGCCCAGGGGTTCAGAGGTGGAGCGTCGCTTTGGTGCCTTGGAATCATCATTGCTGTATTCGCGTCGATATTCGAAGCGGTCAATATCTTGGAGGTCTTGAGCGGGAATCACCGAGCCTGGATTTCGATAATCCTCGCGTCACCATTTCTCATAACCGGCCTGGCGATGATGGTCCGTGCATGGACCCTAGGACAACGAACGGCCCTACTTACCGTGGACCCCGACGGGCTCTCCATCGATCGCCATTCTCCCTTCCGCGATGAGCGCAACCACTTCAGCAGGCACATAATTGATGAAGTCCGGGTTGGTCCGAGCGGCATGAAGGTCAACGACACTCCTGTAATGGAGCTGCAGGTCTGGGTGAAGGGAGAGAAAGCGCTCGGGATGCTCTCTCAATGCACAGCCGAGCAGTGCCAGGAAATTGCCGTAGCCCTACGCCCCGGACTTGGCCTTCAGCCTGGCCAGGTCGTCTAGAAGATGACGAGCTCGTGCCTGACCTCGAACAAGTGTGAGGCAATAGCGACGGCTCAGCGCTGGCTTCCGCGAAGCTCTCGAATCCGCTCGAGGTCTTCACGCAGAAAGTCGGCAATCGCGCCTGCAACCACCTCGTTTCCGCGTGCATTGAAGTGCGTGTCCAGCTTGTGGTACAGGTGGCGATCCCCATCCTCTAACGGGGCTACACCGGTGAGCACGGGCAACAAGTCGAGGTACTCGAACCCTTCATCTTCGAGCCAGACCTTCAGTAGGCCTTGAGCTCGCGTGCGCTCCAGCGGCCGTCCAGTCCGCCTGCTGACGATCTCCCACAGCTCATCTTCAACCTGAAACTCGTCAGGAATAAGCATCACCCGCACGGGCGTCTCGCCAGCCGCGCGCCGAGCAGCGCTCAAGGACTCGCGCAAGAGCTCGAGTGAAACCGGATCCTGCGAGCAGATCTGCAGGGCACGCTCTGTCTCGAGGCCGTGGTAGGTATCAGGCGATAGTGTGCCCTCCTCCAGACCAGGATCTAGCACCCAGGGAAAGGCCTGTGCCGCCTGCTCCCGACCATCCGGGCGCAACTCGGTCTCTTCCCCCTGCACCGAGGCAATGCTTCGCCCCAGAGACTCGAGGCGCTCAGCCTCAGATCGGAGACGCGAGATTCGCTCGGGCAAGACAAACAGCAACACCTGATCCCGCTGAAGCCAGGCGCGTAATCCGGGGTCCGGCAACTCCACGAGAGCGTCGTAGACGTTCAGGTCATTGCCCACGAAGATGCCGATCAGGACAAGGTCTGGATCTAGGGGTAGAGCCTCCTCAACTAGCAGCGTCAGGTACTCAGCCGGACCTATGCCCGGGACTCCGATGCTGTCGAATCGAGCATCGAGTTGCTCCTCGCAGATTGACGTGAAGTGCCAGGAATGGGGCACCATGCCGACACTGAACGAGTCGCCGATGGCGGCTACCAGAGGCCTGGAGTCTCCTGGGTCACGACGAAAGAACTCCTCGTCATAGAAACCGCGGCTGTTGCAGGGATAGCCGAAGCGAACCTCACCTGGCTGGCACCGGAATCGCTCTACCAGCTCTCCAGGCCCGGCACCAACTCGTGCCGTTGTCGGCGAGGGAGCGAACATGGCCCAGCCCCGAAGGCAGAGCTCAGTTCCGACAAGCCCGACGCAGAGGCTGAAGGTAAGGAACTCCGCCACCCGCCAGATCTGGGTCAACCGCGATCCAAGGCCAGTCGTGATCAAGACCAACAGCGCCCAGGCCCCCACCACACCACCGAGTGCCAGATCGAACCAGATGCGCTGAAACGGCTGAACAAGGGCCAGGAAGAGGAGCCATCCAATCACGAAGCTAACGAGCAGCCAGCGCAACAGCGAAGCTCGCGCCCTTGCTGGAAAGCCCACCCGCCGAACACGAAACAAGGCATAGGCCACCAAGCCCAGCGAGACTGAGAGCCCCAGCAACAGGGGCAGGTAGCGCGAACCGAGGATGAGGTTCAACGGTAAGCGATTTGCCAAGGCAATCCAGAGAGACCGCAGTGCGACCAGGAGCCCAAGTAGTAGCAGGGCCGAAGGCAGCAGGCTCGGTGTCACCTCATCATCAGGCCTGGGCAATTGTGACTCAGCGGCCTGCATCCGATGCTCCAGCTTGCACGCTGATGATGGCCTGCAGGGCCATACCACGTAGGCCCTCGTCCTTCGATTCCGCCGCTCGCTTCAGTGCGGGTAATCCAGAACGCGCAGACGGGCCCATACGACCGAGTAGATATGCCGCAAAGTTTCGCAAACGAACATCCCGGGCCTGCTCCAACAAGTCAACGATTGCAGGTATTGCTGGTTCTCCCATGGCCAACAGGACATCTCCGAGATCTCCAACTAGGAAGCTCCCTGGTCCCTCGAGGCAAGCCACAATCGGACCTGCCGCCTCAGGTCCAGCAACAACTAGAGCGTTCTTGATGGCCCCCTTGCGATCTGCCGACATCAGCTCTTCATCGACCAGCTCTTGCAGCAGGGCTGGCACATGATATTGACCAACTGAAACCAGGACCTGAGCTGCCTCTCGTTCCAGGCCGAGGTCTGAGCGATCAATCGTCGTCAGGAGTTCGGGAAGCGCAGGCCCCGCTCCCCGCGGCGATTGCATACAGAGGCCGATAGCAGCCAGCCCCCGCACATATGGATCGGAGCTGTCGAGATCTGCTCTCCACTGCTCGTTGCTCTTCTTGCAGGAAGAGACGAGCAACAGAAGAACAACAGCCAGGTGGGTCCATTTCTGTCGGGCATCCTGTGGATCTGATCGCAGCATGGAAGCCCAGAGCATAGCGGCCCACTCCAGTCCCAACGAGCCGGTAAGCGGAGAGCTGCTCCGCTCCAGGACGGTCAGGAGATCAGTCCCGGTGGGGCTGGAGCTCGAAGACCACGTCACCTGCCCCCGGATGAACGCCCACACGCGATGCAGGCTCAAAGCGACCCTCGAAGTCCATCACACGGAGGTCGTAGGGACCCTGATCGAGGTTCTTCAACGAGAAACGACCCTCGGCGTCGGGCTCCGCTATGCGCGAGACAATCGCCCGTGTCCTGGTGTTGGTGAACTGGATCCTGACTCCGGTAACAGGCTCACCGTACGGATCCAAGACTCGTCCGCTGACCTCATGAACGGTCGCTCGCGGTTGCAACTGCAGCTCGAGCCCAACAGCCCCTGGCATGACACCCTCGAGGCTCGTGGAGTTGTACGCCAGGCCTGGGTCGCGAGCGGTGATCAGGAAGGGCCCCTCTCCAAGGGGTACGAGCATGAACTCTCCTCTGGAGTCCACCTTGGTGCTCACCAACGCGATGGAGTCCAAAGGCCCCTTCAAGCTGACCAGGGCAGCTTCTGGAGAAAGGCCGTCATGCAGACGAACGACTCCACGGATCGGCTCCGCAGGGCGTATCTCAAGGTCTTCGACTACATCTCCCACATGAAGCCGCAGAGGATGCCGAGCCAGGATGATCCTGGAGTCTCCGCTACCCACGTCACGGCCCTTGAGGATCAACTCGTAATCTCCAGGAGTCAGTCCCTTCACGCTGAAGGTACCCCAAGGTGTCACCCCAACGACCCGGAGCACCTGCCTGTGCGCAGGATAATCACCCTCGATGATGATCCGCCTGACCTCGATGAGATCGGGCTCCTCTCGACTGAAGGCTCGATCCCTTACGAACCCGCGAACCGGAACCTCTTCGGCCAGGACAAGCTCTCCAATGTCAATCTCCTTGCCTACCTCGCCTGCCATCGAGACCCAAGTAAATGCCATCGGAGAGCCCTTGTCCTGGGCACCAATCGTGTACCCCCCGCGAGGATGCAGGCTGAATTCGAAGCCCCCGAGGTCGTCACTGATTGTCCGCCCTTCATGACGCTCTGCCTTCATGGGACTGCTCGAGAATCGCCCGCGAAAGCCAACTCTTATGCCACTGACTGGCACTCCCTGGGCATCGACGACCTGGCCTAGCACCCGAACTGGAGGCCGCAGCCGCACAACCAGATGGGGGTCATTGCCCATCGTGTCCATGCGGATGTATTCGGCACCCGGAGCAAAGCCCTCCGCAATGACCACCACGCTCTCCAAGGTCGAGCTCATGGCGGCAAATCCGCCCAGGGTGAACCGCCCAAGATGATCACTCCTGGTGATTCGTCCGGAGGAGCTTATCTCTGCCCCGGCCAGGGGGCGGTCGGTCGCTGCGTCCATCACGATTCCAGCCAGCGTCACTGCCGCTGCCAGCCGGAGCTCTTGCTCATGGTACTCCTCATCCGGGGAAGCCACCCCAAGCACTTCAGAGCAAGCGTAGCCATCGTGGCTGACAAACACGCGAAATTCGCCCGGAGAGAGGTGATCAAGGCTCACCTCTCCAAGCTCATCCGTGACCGCAGCGACTGACCAAGCATTCGGTATTCCAAGTTCCTCGACACTCTCCAGATCAACCTGCACTCCGGGGAGGGGGCGCCCATCGCTGTCTGCCAGGACCCTGACCGTTAGCTCGACCCCAGCCTCCAGCACCAGGTCCGATCGCTCGCCAGCGAAGGCCAAGCTGGTCTCTCCAACGGCGAAGCCCGGATGCGAAGCCCGGATCAGGAACGGCTCGTCCTTCGAAACCTCGAGACGATAGAAGCCTCCAGAATCAGTTGTCCCTCTGAGGCCCGGATGCACCGTCGACGAGATTTCGAGGATTTGAGGCGCACTGGGCCCGGCGCTGATAGCCAGCACCTCTGCGCCCTCGATCGGGTGCCCTGCCGGATCGGTCAGCTGGCCACTGATCCAATCACCATCACTTTCCAGGTGAGAGCCCTGCAGCGCCATGGCAGACGCCCCCCGGACACTCACGCGCTGACCATCAGGATCAACATGATGAACATCACTGCCCCGTGCTGACTCGAGAGCTCCAGTCTCCAGAACCAGGACATTGGTGTCCTTCCCCCCTCCTGGTGAGAACTTCTCCCACAGCATCCAAGATCCAACGAGGCCAACCGTGATCGCCAGGCCCAGCTTCAGCATCAGGGTTGCCGACAGATTTGCGATACCGAGCCCCTCCTGGGCCGGAGCGATCATGGCGCCCCGGGGGGGCAGGGCCAAGGGCAGGATCGCGTGCACCCAGTCGCGACCCTCCTCCTTGAACTCCGACTCGAGACGCACACGAAGCAATTCGAGGCCGCGCTTCAGCCGAACACGAACTGTGGAGGCTGGAATATCCAGCTTGTTGGCAATCTGTGTCGGCGTGAGTTCCTCGAAGTATCGAAGAATGATCGTCGAGCGGTAGTGCTCTGCAAGCTCGAGAACTGCCTTGGAGAGGACCCTCTGAGTCTCTACCAGCTCGACCATTTCTCCGGCCGATGGTAGAGCTTCAAGGAGAGCGCTTTTCCTCTCCCGATACGCAAGCCGGCTCTCCCTCCTACCGATCTGGCGGGCAACATTTCTGGCCACAGCAGCCAGCCAGTTGCGGAGCCCCTCACGGGGCCTATCCCCCCATTCCATCGCAGCTATCAGCGTGGCCTGCACCACGTCATCCGCCGTATTTGCGTCCTTGACGAGCTGTCTGGCCAGAGCCCTCAACCAGAGGGTCTGCTCCAGCAGGTCTGTGGGCATTTCGACGGCTCTTTGATCCATGACATTGGGTACGACACCCTGAGATTGCCCCTAAACGGCCTGGCGTTTCGCAATTTGCGAGGAATTCCCGACCAGGGCTCCAGGAATACCATTCCGAGGCTGCTGCTCTCCCCTGAAGATCGCATCCCCTGGATCCCCGGGCCTGGGCGAAACCTCCGCTGCAGAACAGGCCCACTCCGCTGGTCGCCGCGACCATGGGTAATTAGACTGCCCCAACTTGTCACCTTCTCCTTCTCGATAATCCCGAATGACCCCCAAAGAAGCGGCCAACAAGAAGGTCCTGATCGCCAACGGACAGGGTTTCTGGGGCGACTCCATCCTGGGCCCCGTACGCCTGGTGAACGAGGGCCCCCTGGACTACCTGACCCTCGACTATCTGGCTGAGGTCACCATGAGCATCATGCAGAAGCTCAAGACCCGCAGGCCGGAGATGGGCTATGCCACGGACTTCGTAAAGCTCATTGATCGCGTCCTGCCGCAGCTGGTCGAGAAGAACATCAAGGTCGTAGCCAACGCAGGTGGTGTCAACCCGCACGCCTGCAAGGACGCCGTGATGGAGATCATCAGCAAGCACGGATACTCGGGTATCAAGGTCGCTGTAGTGGAGGGCGACGACATCCTGGAGGGACTTGACGACCTCATGAGCAAGGGCGAAGAGTTCAAGAACATGGACACGGGCGCCCCTCTCTCCACTGTCCGTGACTCGGTCACGAGTGCGAATGTGTACCTGGGCGCCTTCCCGATCGCGGAGGCTCTCGACCAAGGCGCCCAGATCGTGATCACAGGACGAGGCACGGACCCCGGGCTGGTCATTGGCCCCCTGATCCACGAGTTCGGCTGGACCAAGGAGGACTACGACAAGATCGCCGCAGGCACCGTGGCGGGACACATCGTCGAGTGCGGCGCTCAGTGCACAGGCGGCAACTACACCGATTGGCGGGAGGTCCCGGACATGGCCCGCATTGGCTACCCGATTATCGAGGCGAGTGACGACGGGACGTTTGTCGTCACGAAGCATGAGAAGACTGGCGGACTGGTCACGATCCCCTCCGTTGCTCATCAGCTCGCATACGAGATGGGTGACCCTGCGAATTACATCACGCCTGATGGCATCGCTGACTTCACGAGCTTCTCCATGGAAGAAGAAGGGCCGAATCGAGTCCGTGTAAGCGGGGTCAAAGGCGCCCCCCCCACCCCCACCTACAAGGTCTCGATGAGTTACCACGACGGCTGGAAGGCTCTCGGGCAGCTCACGGTCTCGGGTCCCGATGCGCTGGCCAAGGCCCAGCTCTGCGCCAAGATCGTCTGGCAGCGCCTCGCGCTGGACGGTTATGAGTACACCCCCGAGGAACGCATGGTCGAGTTCGTTGGAGCCAATGTATGCCACGATGGCATCGCCATTCCGGGTGCGCAGGAGCCCAGCGAGGTCGTGCTACGCATGGGCGTCAAGGGGCCCGATCGCGCGAAGGTTGATCGATTTGGTCCGGAGCTCGTCCCCCTGGTAACCAGCGGCCCTCCCGGAGTCACCGGTTTCGCCGGGGGCCGACCAAAGGCCACAGAGATTATTGGCTACTGGCCAGCGCTCCTCCGCAAGGACCTGGTCAAGACACACGTCACCGTTTTCACCTCCTGAGAAACGCCACTCATGCCCCAAGTCCCGCTCTCCTCGATTGCCTTCGCTCGTTCCGGCGACAAGGGTGAAGGCTCCAACATTGGCATCATCGCCCGCAGCGAGCAGGCCTACGTCTTTCTCAAGCAGACGCTTACTCCAGATGTCGTGCGCAGCCACATGAGTTCGATCAACCCTGGCGGCGTGAAGCGCTATACCGCAGACAACATGCGAGTTCTCAATTTTCTACTGGCAGACAGCCTGGGTGGCGGAGGATCGGCTTCTCTAAAGACCGACGCACAGGGCAAGACTCACGGCCTGGGGCTGCTCCGGCTGGAGCTAAAGGTTCCTCAGGAGATCATCGACTCAATATCGGGCGGCCCCGGGAAGGTCTAAGAACATGAACCTGATTCTGGAACTCGAGGAGAAGGCGCTACGGCTGGGGCGACGGATCGTTCTGCCCGAGTCGCAAGATCCACGTGTCTGCCAGGCCGCAGCTACCTTGCAATCCAGGGGCTTGTGTCAGCCGATTCTCATCGACGGAGGGCAGATGGCCTCGGTCCCTGATGGTGTGGAGATCCTACGACCCTCCAGCGACTCGCGCCTGGATCGCTTCGCTCAGGAGCTCCACGAGCTGCGTGCGCACAAGGGAATGACGGCCGAACAGGCCCGACAGCTCGTCCTCGACCCGCTGTTCTTCGCAGCCTTCTTGCTGCGTTCGGGTGACTGTCACGGTGCCGTCGCAGGGAGTGAGGCAGCCACGGCCAATGTCCTGCGCCCTGCAATCCAGGTCGTCGGCCTCGCTCGGGAAATCAACACGGTCTCGTCTTGTTTCTTGATGATCTTGGAGGATCGGTCCCTGACCTACGCCGACTGCGGCGTGGTCCCCGAGCCCAGCTCGGAACAGCTTGCCGACATCGCCCTTGCTTCTGCGGAGAGCCACCGGCGACTGACAGGACAGACCCCGAGAGTTGCGCTGCTCTCGTTCTCCACAAAGGGCTCAGCCAAGCACGAGAGGGTGGACAAGGTCATCCGGGCTGGTGAAATTCTCGCGAAGCGCGCACCGGGGCTGTGCTGCGATGCAGAGCTGCAAGTTGACGCCGCCATAGACCCGGGCGTTGCTGACAGGAAAGCTCCACGCTCTCCCCTCGCTGGCCGCGCAAACGTCCTCGTATTTCCCGACCTGGACTCGGGAAACATCGCCTACAAGCTGACACAACGTCTCGCCAGGGCAACCGCTCTTGGACCCTTGGTCCAAGGCCTCGATAAACCGTACATGGATCTCAGTCGCGGCTGCAGTGTGACTGACATCGTGCACGTGGCAGCAATCGCCTCCGTGCTCTCCGACTGATCTACTTACCGCAATGAGACCGACACATCTCCTCATTTTATTCGCCATCTCGAACCTGACCAGCTGCGCCCTGATTGGTATCACTGACAAGGTCGAGGTAGATCACCCCCTGAGGATCCTCGAGGGAGGAATCGGTGTCCAAGAGATCGTCATGGGCCAGGGACCTCAGGTGGAGACGGGCCAGGAGATCTTGATCGACTACACCGGCTACCTCTCGGATGGAGAGGTGTTCGATTCAAGTCTGGAGCGTGGGGTCCCTCTTGAGTTCACGCTGGGCGAAGCACCACTCACGGGATGGAACGAGGGTATCCTTGGTATGCGAGCAGGTGGTCAGCGCCACGTCTCTCTCCCGCCTGAGCAGGCCTATGGTGAGGCTGGCGTGGCAGGACTCATTCCGCCCAATGAGCCACTGGTCTTCGAGATCTGGCTGCTCGATATCAAATAAGACGGAAGTTGAACGCCAATGCTAATTCGCCACTTCATGTCCAGCACCGTCACGACCCTGATCGAGGACATGAGTCCTCGGGAGGCTTGGGCTGTGTTCGAACACACCGGTCTACGAAGAGCACCGGTCGTTGACGCCGAGGGAAACGTCATCGGCATCCTGACGGACCGCGACCTTGCTGAGGCCGTTCGATGGAATGTGTCTGACCTCGAGCACGAACAGCTCAAGAAAGGGCGGGCTCGCGTCAGCGACCTGCTCAACAGAGACCTGATCAGCGTGGACCCATCGGCACATCTTGACACAGCCGCACAGCTGATGCTCAAGCACAAGATTGGAGCTCTCCCTGTGATGGAAAAGGGGCGGCTCCGAGGGATCATCACCGAGAGCGATATCTTTCGCGTGTTCGTCCAGCTCAAGGCTGTAGCCGAAGGAACTCTCTTCAGTCTCCACTGGCCGCATGATAGTGGAATGCCGCCCGATCCTGCCCGGATTGCGATTGATTGCGGAGTTGAACTCCGCGAGCAGATCAGGCTGGAGAGTCCTGGCAAGGGCACGTTGGTCGATCTCCGTGTTGTCGGCGACGACCTTGAGAACTTCCGCCAACAGATCCTCAAGAGCGGCTACATCCTCATCTCGAGGCACGACACACTCAGGACTCGAGTCCACTAGCCCTCAAGCGCCGCCCGCTCCCCCGCACGTGGTTACCTTCCGCACAGGAAGGCCTCCATGGCCGACTGACCCTGCCAGGTCCGAGCCTACTGGAAGGTAACCTGCAGACCGTCCGACAGGTCGAACTGAGCCCCACCTCCGGGCACATCACGGAACCACGCCTGGAAGTTCCAGGTCGAGCCTGGAGAGATCTGACCATTGGCAGGCAGCATCGTGAAGTCCAGGGCATCGCTGAGCAAGTTCCCAGAGGCGATCTTGGGCTTGAGGCGTACGATCTGATTTGAGCCGTTGCCCACGCAGCGCAGGCCATTCCCAAACGGAGTACCAGCTCCTCCACCGGTCTGCCCCAGGGAATAGAAGAAGATCCCGACCGAGTTCGGTACAGGCGAAGCGAGCAGCGTGAAGCTGTTAGCAGCAACGGAGCAACTACCGCTCCTGGTGATCAAGGCTGCGGAGCCAGTCGAGTTCGCAGTCGAGGAACAGAAGTTCGAGTCAGTGCACGAGCCCGGGGTGTAGTCGACAACAAGCGTCGGACGCGTTGACACCTGCGAGTTCTCCCGGGAGTTGAAGCGCTTGGCTGTCTGAAATGGACCTTCATTGGCATGTTTGAGAACCCAACCGAAGTTGCCCCCTGGATTGTCCAGCATGTCCTGAACATCCCCCGCCAGTGCTCCCGAACTCCAGATGTAAGCCCCATCTCCTCCAACGGTTGTGGAGGCGCTCGATGATCCAGAGAAGTCCCCTCCGAAACTCGACCAGAAGACATCTGGGAATGAGCGATGGATCCAGGTCGCGTCTCCCGGCAAGGAGAGGGCTCCACCACCTTCTTCGCCGGATGCATCCGATCCAGCCTCCCCCCAGCTGTTCGTAGCACGGTGCAAGCGCAGGTTCTGGTTTCCTGCAATTGTCATCGACATACGCAATCGCAGGCTAACCGAGTTGATCGTCGAGCCCGCTGGGATGAGTCCGTCAACATCAAACTGCAAGAGCGCTCGACGAACTCTCCCGTTCTGCGTCACCCCGGAGAAGATGTAGTCTCCTGCGCCGTTCGAGGTAAGGCCGGTGGTCAGCTCATACATCGTATTGTCAGCCTCAGGAGTCAGTTCGATGACATCTGCAATCGAAGGCGTTGCGATGAGGAGCAGGGAAACAGCAGCGAGATAGTTCATTGGGAAGGGAAGAGAGCAGGAAAGTCTGGCGCTCTCCGGCGATTGATAGCTCTCCAAGGATCCTACGGGAAGCGGCCATGTGCCGACTTTTTTTGAGGTCATTGCCCAATAGGCCGCCCAGGTCACACAGAAGGGACGCGCCGCAGGATGCGGCACGTCCCTTCACTAGCGTCAAATCCTCCCAAGTAGGATGGATTCTGTCTTCGAGGCTCTAGTTCTCGATGACTTTTCCGCTGACCGGGCAGGTCTCGGCAGTGCTGCACTCGGCCTTCTCTGCACTGCACTCGGCCTTCTCGGCACTGCAATCCGCCTTCTCTGTACTGCACTCCGTGGCGCTCGCGCACTCTGTGCTGCAGGCCTCGGGGGCGTTTGCAGTAGCCGGATCAGAGATCTGGTTGTTCTCGTTGTTCTTGCAGGAGACGGCCAAGCCGACGAGGGCGATGCCCAGGATAAGATTCTTCATGAGTCTGCTTTCCAAGTCTGGAAGGGTGTAACGCCGCAATTAGCGGCTATCTGGTTCTCGTTGTGCGATCCGCGACAGCCTGGGGCCAATCGCGGGGGAATAGACTATCGGGAGGATTGGTTCCCTTGTGACCCTTCCTTCTCCAAAATTATGGGGCATGAACGATCCTGATCCAGCTTTGGAGGTCGATCTACACGGCCAAAGGCCCGAGGAAGCCCTCAGACGCCTATCTCAAGCCCTTCACACGGCGCGGGTAAGGGGAGGGAACAAAGTCCTGGTAATCACCGGGAAAGGCCTCGGGAACCACTCTCAGAAGCCAATCTTGAGGGGAAAGGTCGAGCGCTGGCTCTCGGGCCCCGAGGGCAGGCGAGCTGGAGCCCGGGGCTACCGGGTGGTCTCAGAAGGGGGGGCGCTGGAAGTCGAACTTGGGTAAGCTTCGCGGCTCGCAACTGGCCGACGAGGAGGTCCACAATCCTCCAGCCGAGGCCAAGCCCAGAGATCCGCGCCCCACCAGCACTCCCTTGATGCGCCTCCTCCTAATCCTGCTGCTGTTCCTCCTCGCCGGCTGTCGCACCACCAGCGAGAGCCTGAGAAACATGTACACCAACAGTCTCAACGAGAGGCTGAACGGAAGCGACTTCTACACCCTCAGTGAGCAGTACATCGAACGGCAGGAGACTCGACTCGAATTCGTCCGAGGCTTCGTGAGAGAGGGAAAGCTGGTCACGGCCGAGGACTACCTGTACGCCGGAGCCCTCCTGTCCACATCCGGTTTCAAGGACGATCTCATCGCAGCCTCCGCCAGTGGCCTCACGGCTGCCGAGATGGGTGAAGATCTGGGCTTTCGCGTGGCGGCAGAGGCCATCGACAAGCTGAAGATGCACCTGGGAGACCCCCAGAGATACGGCACCCAGTACTACTACGTCGAGGTGATTCAGCAGTGGCGTCTCTACCCTGTTGACCCCGCCACGACCGACGAAGAACGTATTGCCATGGGCGTGCTGCCGCTTGCGGAGTTGATGGCTCAGGCCGAGCTACTCAACGAGGAAGTTCGCTAGAGAGCTGGTAGACTGGGTGACATGAAGCGCATCCTAGAACCAGAAGCCATGGACACGGCCGAAGAGGCCGAGGGATACGACTCCATGGATCACACGGCCGCCAACGCGAGCTTCGTGGAGCGGCTATTCGAACTCGGCGCGAGCGGTCACATGCTGGATATCGGAACCGGCCCGGCCCACATGCCGATCATGATCTGCGAGCAACACCCCGATGTGAGAATCCTCGGCATCGATCTTGCTCACCACATGCTCAAGGTGGCGGCCACGAATGTCGAGGCCAGGTGCCTTGGTGAACGAATCGAACTTCGTCACGGCGACGCGAAGGAGCTGGGGCTCGAGGCAAACAGCTTCGATACGGTCTACTCGAACACGATCCTGCACCACATTCCGGATCCGCGACCTTTTCTCTCGGAGGCCGCACGCCTGGTGAAGTCCGGCGGAGTCCTGCTAATTCGCGACCTGTTCCGACCTGAGTCGAAGGAGCGAATCGAGGAGCTCGTAGAGCTCTACGCCGGCGACTGCAACGAGTATCAACGCGGGCTCTTTGGAGCCAGCCTGAACGCCGCGTTTACCCCTACAGAATTGCGAGAGATCGCGAATGAGTCGGGCCTGGAGGCCGCGGAACTCGTGGTGGACACGGATCGGCACATGTCCCTGCAGCTGCGCGCCAGCTGACGCCATCAACATCAACCGCCATGACAACGGCGAACGACGATCTCTGCTTTGCACTGGGTGGCGGAGGAGCACGTGGGGCCTACCAGGTTGGGGTCTTGCGGTTCATCGCACGACGCTATCCGGACCTGCAGGTTCCCCTCTTGACCGGTGTCTCGGCAGGTGGAATCAACGCAGCTCACCTGGCAAACCACACGGGCGACTTCCGTACCAAGGTCGAGGACCTGGTCAGCCTGTGGAGCTCGTTGAGCGTGGATCAAGTGTTCCGGGTGGATGGGCCAGCGCTTGCCAAGACGCTCATCCAATGGGGTGTTCAGCTCACCCTTCTCGGCGGGCGCAGATATGGCCCAAGAGCTCGGGGCCTTGTTGATACAGCTCCTCTTCGCAAGTACCTGGCAGGAGCACTGGGTTGTGACGAGAAGCGACTGTGCGGCATTCACGAGAACCTCAAGAGTGGTGCCCTGCAAGCGATCGCCCTGTCCACGACAAGCTACTCGACTGGCCGCACGATCTCCTGGTGCCAGGGCCGTGAGTTCGAGTACTGGGATCGGGCAAACCGTAAGGGCCTGCCTACAGACCTGACCATCGATCACGTCATGGCCTCCGCTGCTTTGCCACTGTTCTTCCCTGCTGTCCAGGTAGAGAACAGCTGGTACGGAGACGGTGGTATCCGACTTCATGCACCACTTGCCCCGGCCATCCACCTGGGCGCGAAGAGAATCCTCGCAGTCTCGACCCACCACAAACGAACCATCGAGGAAGCTGCCATCGTCGATGGCGCCGAGTACCCTCCCCCGGCCAAGGTGGCCGGACTCTTGATGAATGCCATCTTCCTGGACCTCCTGGATCAGGACGCATCAAATCTGGAGCGAATCAACGGCCTACTCGAGCTGATTCCCGAGAAGAGAAAGGGTCACCTCCGGCAGGTTGGCCTGTTCGTCGTGAGACCTTCAGTGGATCTTGGAAAGCTCGCTGGGGAATATGAGCCCAGACTCCCAACCCTGTTTCGCTTCCTCACCAGACGGCTTGGGACCAAGGAATCCAAGTCGAGCGACCTGATCAGCCTGGTCATGTTTCAGCACGACTATCTCTCGAAACTCATCGATCTAGGTGAGCAGGATGCCGAGGCCCGAGCCGATGAGCTGGACGAGTTCCTGCGGGCAACGAGTTGAGCGGGCTCCCTCATTCGCGATGTACGTAGCGATCCAGTAAGAGGGCAACGCCAGCTCCCGAGGCAGCCGGCCAAGTCGGTACACTCATGGCACCAAGCCTTACCCAGTCAGGAGTTTCAGATGATCCCCATCTCCATCGAATGGCTCGGCGTCCTCGGCCTCGCGCTGGGCTACTCGGCCCAGCCGATCTCTCAGGAGCTGTACGACCACGCCACCCTCGTCACCGCGGCGCAAGCCCTCGCCACGGAACACCCTGAACAGGTAGAGCTGTTCAGTGTTGCCCGATCCCGTGCAGGTCGTGAGGTCATCGGAATCCGCCTTAGTGCCAGCAGAGAGATCCCGAACGGGCAGCCAGCCATCTTGCTGGTGGCTGGACTTGATGGTCCACGCGCCTACACGAGCTCCATGGCGATGAGCCACGCGGAAGCAATTGCAGGAGGCTACGGCAAGGACACGGCCGTCACCGAACTTCTCGACAGCACGACCCTGTACATCGTGCCAAGATTCGATGTAGACGCCTGCGAAGCACGCTTCCTGACTCCACTTGCTGAGGTACAGGCCAGTGGCCGCGGCGTCGACAACGACCGCGATGGGCTACAGGGCGAAGATGGTCCCAGTGACGTCAACGGCGATGGTCTTGTCTCCGTGATGCGACAGCTCGACCCGACCGGAGAGTGGATTGCTGACCCCACTGATCCCCGTGCAATGAAGAGGGCAGATCCCGTCAAGGGAGAACGCGGACGATGGAAGATCTACACCGAGGGCCTCGACTCTGATGGTGATGAACTCGTCGCCGAAGATGACGAGCTTGACGCGATCGCCAATCGGAACTTCCCCCGTAACTGGACCGAACACTCAGCCGAAGCTGGCAGGTATCCGACTGACGAGCCGTGCAGCCTTGGAATGGTCGAGTTCTTTCTGAACCACCCTGACATTGCGCTCGTCATCACCTACGGCGAGGAAGGCAACCTCGTCAAGAAACCCAGCACCCAGAAGGACAGCGGCGCACCAGGTGGTTCCGTCGAAACGGGCATCTATGAGAGCGACCTCGCTCTCTACGAAGAGCTGGGCAGGCGCTACGCCTTGATCACCTCCAGCAAGACCGAGGGCACCAGGGAGCAGCCTGGCTCGCTCCAGGGCTTCGCATACCACCACCGTGGGTTGCTGAGTCTGGACATCGACCCCTGGTCTGTCCCACTCGACGCCAAGGCTGCCGATGAAGAAGGCGAGCAGGCGGGCACAGAGGTGAGTGAAGCCCCTGATGAGACCGAGGCGGCAGTCGAATCCAAGCCCGGAGACGACGCCAAACGGCTGACATGGCTTGACCAGAACACCGAGCGCCCTTTCATCGACTGGCAGGCGTTCGACCACCCCCAGCTTGGATCGCTCGAGATCGGCGGCTTCATTCCCTACACCCTCGTCGAACCTCCGCCCGAAACACTGGAGGAGCTCACACGGTCACACCTCGAGTTCCTGCTGACCCTGGGTGCCTACCTACCTCGCCTGAAGCTGATCGAAGTCGAGGGTGTCCCTCTGGGTGGCGACCTCATGGAGGTTTCAGCAGTCCTTGAGAATGACGCCCTCCTTCCACAGCAGGTTCACGCAGCCGAACGCTCCAGAAAAGTTCGGCCCGCCCGCGTAACTCTCCAGCTGCCCGATGGTGCGAAGTTGCTTGGAGGGTCCACCCAGACACTTGTTGACAACCTACCAGCCGCAGGAGGCCGCCGTGAATTTCGCTGGCTTGTCGGCGGAGTCACCGAGGACACCCCCTTGCTGATAGAGGTCGACACTGACAACGCCGGCAAAATTTCAACCATCGTGGAGGTCAGGTGATGCTCTCACAACTTCTCGGCGCTGCACTCCTGCTCACTCCGCCAGGCTCGCATGCCCAGGACGGCTTCAACGGGAACGCCTTGAGGCGGCCACAGCGGCTCGACATTCCCTGGAATCGACTCTACGACTACGAGGAGATTCACGAGCACTTCGACAACTTGAAGAGTGCTTGGCCCGAACTGGTCACCATGGAGGTGATCGGAAAGAGCAGTCAAGGCCGCGAGATGCGTGTCTATACGATCAACAACCCGGCAACAGGCCCCCATGACGAGAAGCCCGCGATGTGGGTCGACGCAAACGTGCATGGAAACGAGGTTCAAGGATCCGAGGCGACGCTCTACTTGGCCTGGTACCTCCTGGAGAACTACGGCTCCAACGAGCGGATCACCGAGCTTGTGGATCGAACGTCGTTCTACCTGCAACCCATGGTCAACCCAGATGGTCGATCTAACTGGTTCAAACAGCCACATACGGCAAGCTCGTCGCGTACTGGCTACCAGCCGATTGACAATGACCGCGATGGAAAGCTGGACGAGGACGGACCTGATGATTTGAACGGTGATGGACACATCACGATGATGCGCAAGCATGTCCCGGGTGAGGGCACACACAGACTCAACCCTGATGATCCACGCCTGATGGAACGCGTCCCGATCAACGAGAAGGGCATTCGCGGCGACTGGATCATGCTTGGCTACGAAGGCATCGACAACGATGGTGACGGCCGCGTCAATGAAGACGGTGAAGGCGGCTACGACATGAATCGGGCATGGCCTGCGCTCTGGCGGCCAGACCACATTCAGCGCGGGGCGGGCCCCTACCCCCTCTGCTGGCCCGAGGCTCGCTGCATTGCAGACTTCATCTACGAGCATCCAAACATCGCCGCTGTCCAGTCGTTCCACAATGCAGGCGGCATGATCCTACGCGGGCCCGGAGGCAAGGAGTTCGGTGAATACGAGCGTAGAGATCTGCAGGCCTTCAATCGCCTGGGTGAGGATGGTGAGCGGATGCTGCCCTTCTATCGCTACATGGTGATCTGGAAGGATCTCTACTCGGTGTATGGCGGATTCGCCACCTGGGCCTATGAGGCGCTCGGCATCATCTCGTTCACCAATGAACTCTGGACCAACTCCCGAAACTTCCCTGATGTGGAGGGACGCGCAAGCCAGGCCGATCGCCTCTTCTTCGATGACAACCTGCTCTCCGGCGGTGGCGCAATTCCCTGGCAGCCGGCCGTTCATCCGCTCTATGGAGAGATCGAAGTCGGCGGCTTCCGCAAGGACGTTGGGCGCGTGCCGCCATCCTTCTTGATCGAGGAAATGGTCCACCGCAACGCCCTGTTCTGCATCAAGCACGCGGAGCACATGCCCCAGGTGGAGATTGATTCTATTGAGGTCACGAAGCTTGGAGCAGGAACCCTGGCCGTGGATGTTCTCTTTCAGAACATCCGGAGCATTCCGACGCGTACTGCCCGGTCAGCAAAGGTGAAGATCGGCACGCCCGACATCTTTGCAATCACCGGCGATGACATTGAAGTGCTAGCTGGTGGCACTCGTACTGACCGCTGGCGCCCCGAGAGAATCGAGCTCGCCGAACGCGAGCCAGCACGGCTTCGTTCCGAACTCGGCATCGCCGGCCTGGGCTCCGTCCGGGTCCGTTGGTTTGTCCGTGGGAGTGGAGAGGTCTCTGTCAGCTGGAGCGGTCAAAAGGCCGTCGATGTCTCGGCATCGATCCAGCTTCCCTGATTGCGCTCCTCAACTCTCCCGGCTACAGACATTGCCTCTCTACGAGGCGACACTCGTGGTATGCAGGCTCACCACCTCAGCCGGAGGATCCATGTCCTGCCGCGCGTTCTTGAAGAGGAATACCCAGTGCATGGCCATGGCAGTCAGGACTGCGAAGTGCCAGACCTCGTGAGGCCCCACCACACCGGGAATGACGATCGGCCATTCCAATCCCATCAAGATGGCACCGGCTGAGTAGATGATCCCTCCCCCGAGCAACAGGACGATCTCCGCCGTGCCCAATCGTTGCCAGAGAATCAGGCCTGCACTACCGGCAACCCAGCCGAGGAGGATGTAGACCGCTGTAACGAGGCCACTGGTCATTTGCTCGAAGAAGGCGGTGAACAAGATGATTCCCGTCAGCGCAAGACCCCACATGACGGCGATTACTCCCCAGCGGGCCAGGCCACGGAAGAAGATCCCTTGCACGGGAGTATGGGTGCCCGCGATCAGGATGAAGATCGCAGCCCGATCCATGCGTCCCATGGCAGCGCGGTCCGCGGTCCCCTCCGGCATCATGTGGTAGATACCGCTCATCGCCAGCAAGAACACGCAGGAGAAGCCGTAGACGGTCAGCAACCCCACACGTAGGGCGTCCCCCCGGCCTCTGCGTACTAGCGGTACCAGAAGGGCGGTGAAAATAAGTGCCCCAACGAGGTGGGTCAGGGAGCCAACGGGCTCCTCTAAGCCTGGAAGCGGGTAGACCTGCATTTCAAGAACGGCAAACAAGGAATCGGCATCCATGCAGCACGCCCTTGACGTCGCTCCCGTTCTTCTCGGGCAGATGCCCGCCGAGACCTCTGGAGATGGGGTGAAAGCAGCGCCTCCACTCCTCAATCCCAAGGAGGGCTAGCTTCTGGTTTCCGGATCCGCCTGTAGCTTGAGCACCTGCACCTGCCAGGCGGCAGCGGCCGTGGGCTCAGTAGCCCCAGGCCCACCCCAACTGGAGCGAGAGGTCCGAGCCGGTTGCCGACACCAGATCCTCATGCAATGAAATGGCCAGACGACTTGAGCCACCTGTGTCCCATGCAACGCCCCACCCCAGGTCGAAGACCTCGCGGTTCACCTCTTCGTAGCTGACAGAGTGGAGCATCCGGGAGGTCCAGATAGTCCCCGCGATGAGGGATAAGAAGTCATTCCAGCGGTACTCTCCAGCCAGCTTCAACGACAGCATCGGATCGTAGTGAAAGTCACCGTCAGGCGCTTCCTCGAGTCGTTCCGAATCACCGGGAAAGACCCAGTCAAAGCCACCGGTAACAGTCCATCGATCCAATGACTTCTCGACGATCACCCCTGCGCCAAAGTCGAAGGCTCCATTGCCAAGACCGCGCTCTTCGGAGCCCGTTGGAAACTCCACGCCAAGGCGAGTCGCAATCGCTGGAACACCCTCTGCCTCCTCGAGCAGTTGCCAGGTCAGGAACAATGGGATGTCCTGCGCACGAAGAGTATTCCCCTCGAGTTCGTAGAGCGTGTAGCCATCAGAGGTGACGCTCATTTCATAGTCGTCATCAGGAGTGTTATCGCGAGCACCGTCGGGGAGCCCAAAGAGGCTGTGGTACTCCTTGATGAGGTGATCCGCTCCCCCTGATCCAGCCCACAAGAATGGAAGCTCGACCTCCACGTCTACCGAATCACTGACGCCATACCGTCCGCGGAAAGTCGTACGAATGGTCTCGCCATCAAAAGCAACTGACTGGGTGGGGTTGTCATCGTTGTAGCGGTTCACCTCTTCGATGCTCGACCAGACCACCTGCACTCCACCACCCCACTCCCCTTCGGTCTGGGTCACCGCACGTCGTGGTCGAAAGGCCATCAGCGTCAGAGCCATTGGCTGCTGGTTACGTGTCTGGAATGGACCGCGGACCACAGGGGCGGGATCTGCCGTGTGACGCAAATTCGCACAACCCGGCAGTACGATTGTGAGCAGGAGCGCACACAAATTTGGAGTCAGGCCTATCCTCATCAGTACATTCAACCTTCCTGCCGCCGATGATCAAGCATCGTGCCGTGCGTGCGAAGCCCTAGAGAATGTCAAACACATCGAGCATCTCTGGCTCACACTCCTCTGACTCCACGCTCTGCACCTGTGCGAGTGGTGGGCCCTTCTCTATCCAGGCCATGAACTCTCCCACTCGCTCGGCAGGGCCCTGCACGTGAAACTCCACCCTCCCGTCCTCCAGGTTCCGTACCCAGCCGGTCAATCGCAGCTGGGTTGCTTCCTGCCTGGTGTAGAAGCGGAAGGCCACGGACTGCACTCGCCCTGAGACAAAACCATGGCATGCCTGCGGCTTCGTGTTGCGACGACCGAACATGGATCAGTTGATGCCTGAGTGCATCCTGTAGGCAAATGGCAGCTCCGCCACTACCTGACCCTCCAGGTCGAACAATTGCTCGATCCGTGAGTCAGCCTCACCCGCTGGGAGGCTCTCCCTGACGAGATCTACGAAGAGATCCTTGTGCTCCATTTCACATGGAGTGAGATCCCGATAGAGCTGTCGTAGCTCGGGGTCCCGTAGATACTCGCCCAGGAGCACGAAACGCTCGCAGGATCGCGCCTCGATCAGGGCGGCTACCAGCAGACGATCGACAAATGGATCCTTGCGCGTCCCAGCAGAGCGTGAGAGCAATTCCGCAGCATAAGGATTGTTGTCGATCGGCTGAAGCTCACCGCCCCGCGAATAGAGCAGCCTTATCACGCGATCGAAGTGTTCCACCTCCTCCGAAGCGAGCTTGGAGAGCTCAAGGACCAACCTTGGCTTGTCCGTGTTCTTCAGGAGCCAGGCCTGAGCCGTGGCCGCAGCCTTCAATTCATTGTGGGCATGATCGCTTAGCAGTTCGAGGGGGCGCTCCTCGATGCGAGCTACCCATTCGGGAGGAGTGGCGTAGCGTAGCTCAGGATAACTCATCATCCTTCAGGATCAGTCTTGCGAGCGGCCGGCACCCACAGGACATCAGCCTTTCCGCCATCATTGAGCTTCCGTGACAGCACGAAGAGGAGGTCAGACAGCCGATTGAGATACCGCAGCACCTCCGAATTGACCCGCCCAGCCTCTGAGGGATCCGCAGCGAGAGCATCGGTGTGGCGCTCAGCACGACGGCAGACGGTTCGCGCCAGGTGCATCCAGGCAGCCGGCATCGTCCCACCTGGAAGGATGAAGGAAGTCAGTGACTCAAGCCCTTCGTTGACCTCATCGATCCAGGACTCGAGCTGCTCGGTGTAGTCCTTGGAAAGGCGCGGTCCATCCTGCTCCCCTCCCGGCCGACAGAGATCCGATCCAACATCGAAGAGATCATTCTGGATGCTCTGTAACCACCCCGCATAAGGGTCCGGAACGCCACCTGCCAGCGCCAGCCCCAGCACACTGGAGAGCTCATCGATAGTCCCATAGGCAGCGATTCGCTCATGGTGCTTGGGAATCCGTGAGCCATCGCCAAGGCCTGTCGTTCCATCATCACCGGAGCGTGTGTAAATACGATTGAGATGAACCATTCCTATGAAGTGTGAGCTAGCGGCTCTTGGGTTCCTTTGCCTTGCGGGAACGAGGATGGGGATCGAGGCCGAAGTCGCTGGGAATTTTCTCGCTACCCAAAGCGCGGGCCATCATGTGCCACGAGCGCGCATCGCTGGTGGTCAACGTTGCGCTGGTGAAGACACGATCGATCGAGAGAGCAATGACGCGCGCAGCCTCCTGGGAGCGGGCCACTTTCTCGGTGAACACATACTTGAGGTTCTCTCGCAGGTAGTCACGCTCTCCTCCGGAGAGCATCACGCCTCCCGGCTCATCCTGAAAGACCTCTTCGCCGGTGAACAAGCTCTGGAGAACGACACCAACACTCACAGCCAGATTGATGGAGGTGTGCTCGCGAGCTGTGCGAATGTGGACGAGTTCCTGACAGAGAGCCGCCTCTGTAACATCAAGCCCGGTTGCTTCGGCACCAAAGACGAGGGCAAGTCGCTCTTCAGTCCCTGCCGCCAGATCCTTGAGCCGGCCAATCGTTCGCCCCCACTCCTCGCGCACCACACTGTCCCGAACACGAGCGGTAAACCCCACCGCCCAGGTACAGTCGGTCAGCGCCTCCGAGAGATCGTCGACAACGCGTAGCTTGTGGTCGATATCTTTGACGCCATGTGACATCTGCTCGAACTCCGGATGAACGAGGATACCTGGTCGCTCCGGTCGCACGAGCACGAGCTCACAGGGCCCAAAATTATCGCAGATGCGCAACGCCATACCGACGTTTCTCGGCCCCGCCGGTCGTACCATGATGACTCGTTTCATTCGTTCTCGCCGAGCCGCCACATGTACTCGAGCTGAGCGGGCGAGGGTACCGAAATGGAAGTCGATCCGGGATACTCATCAACTAGTTCGATTGAAATAGCTGATTCAACCGGCGGCTCCTGCTTACCCACGAGGTTCTTCTCGAGCCACACGCCGGGAGCTCCTCCCAGCTCGAGCTGACCAGGGTCAGAGAAGGTCCTCGCCAGGTAGCGGATTCGCGAGCCATGAATGCGCTTCCCATTCAACCGCATGACCAAGCCCAGGCGCTCTTTAGGAGACCGCGGTGGAAGCTCGAAGGTCATCGCGCCAGTCCCTCTCAGCCAGACAGCTCCAGGACGCAGTTCGTGCCTGGCCACCTCACCCCCCTCGACCTTGACCTTCTCCGGTAGAGAATAATCCGGAGGAAAACTCTCCACCAGAATCTCCACTCGATCCAAGGGCTTGGAATTCAACGTCCCCTTCAGACGGCGACCTCCGGCAGACTGCAGGTCGAGCAGCGGCCCAACGATTGCATTCTCCGGCCACTCGGGAGAGCGGCTCGCCAGCAGGACAGGCAGATCCGACTCCTCCAAGCTCAACCCACCGATGGTCAGATCTTCATCCCCAAGGCCAAAGAGCTTTGGGTGCTGGAGTCTGAGTATGAATTCACCTCGACTTCCGTTCAGCTGAACACAGAGCGCCTGCTCTTCGAGAACCACGGCAGCTAGCCGATCCCTGGGAGCTGCTGTATCGCCAGCCCCTTCGCCGATCAGCTCCAGCGTGCCTCCAGGCGCTGACCCGGTGACCTGCAGGCCATCGTAGGCCGCAAGGCCGACCCTGACCGTGATCTGACGGGTACGCGATCTCTGCTCGGATTCCCCCTCACCTACCTGGTAGAGATCATCCAGAAGCTCTGAGGAGCCTATACGAATGAACGGCAACGCCGGCCTCTCGAGCGCCACATTGCCAGTGACATCTTCTGCGGGTCCGCCGACGACCAGGATCGCGGCCTTCGCCAGTCGTCCACTGGCCTCCAGGCAGCTCCGCAGCTCACCCAATTGACCGTCAAGTTCTCCAAGGCCGGAAGCATGGAGCGCACTCAACATGGCCGTCTTTCGAGGGTCATCTGTTCGACGAAGTAGTGCGCTGGCAAGGCGGCGCGCCAGACTCAACTCCTCGTCAGTAGCTGCAAACTCGGCGTCGATAACACCGCCCTGTCCGCGCCACTCCTTGAGATAGGCCTGAAGAAGCTCTTCCGAGGGCTCCCGGGACTCCCAGCTCCGGCCCCTCAGATCACTGAACTGCAGGACCACGAAGACGTTGTCCGTCGAGGCCAATGCCGCCTCGAGCTCGGGCCGTAGCCCCTCGAAGACCTGCTGCGCCATGTGCGTGCGTCGCGGCTCGCGCAACTCCGGGCCCTGCCACACATCGAAGCCACGCTGCATCCCCCCCCACCCGAAGTGGGCCTGTGAGACTGCGGCCAGCGTGCGCCAACCCTGGGCATTCAAGTCCTCGGCAATTGTCCTGGCCTCATCCCACAGCATGTTGGCCCCAAGCTCGTGAATGGAGCGCAGACCGTGCTTCTCTGGCCCGACTCCTGTCAGGAGGCAAGCCATGGCGCTCGTTGCCGAGCCGCTCTGAGGGAAGAAACCCTCCATGACCTCTCCGGAGCTCGCCAGCTGGGTCAGGACCGGCGTCGAGTCAATTTCTGATCCGTACACCTGCAATCCTTCGATCTCGACCGAGTCCCAGACGCAGAGAATCGTGGTCTTTGCTGCCGACTCAGGTGCCCCACCGCAACTGGCCAGGTAGAGCCCCAGCGCCAGCGCGCTGACCCTCCGCTTCACGATCAAGCGCTCCCGCGCATGGCTGCCAGCTGATCCGGAGCTGGATTACCTCCAGAGACAACCGCCACCACTCGCAAGGGGTTCTCGATCCCACGGCCAGCGAGCAGATCCGCAGGAAGCAGCCCGGCCAGAACGACCGCCGGAGCGGCGGCGCCAGCGGGCTCAACCACTTCACCGGCCTGAATCAGCTGCTTCTGGGCAGCGAAGATCACCTCATCATCAAGCTGGAACATGCCGTCGAGAGTCTCCATGCAGATGGCCACGTTCAGCTCACCGGAGGCCAGAGGGCAGAGCCCCTGCACGTCCGTCGATATCTCCGGGACCGGCACGGAGCCACCAGATTTCAGGCCAAGGGTCATGGAGGGAGCGCCACTGGGCTCGGAGCCATAGATGCGCACGCTCTCCCCCAGGCGGCGGCGCAGAGCCAGAGAGCTTCCAGCACTCAAGCCTCCACCCCCCACTGGCAGGATCACCACCTCGACCTCCGGCCAGTCCAGCGCGATCTCAAGCCCCACGGTTCCCGCTCCTTGAACGGTTCGCTCCGAATCGTAGGGGTGTATCAGGACCACTCCGGCCTCGACCCTCTCGCGGCACATCGCCTCGGCGTGAGCCCGGTCATCTCCAAGCAGGACCTCTGCGCCAAGATCGCGACAGGCCTCGATCTTGTTGGGATAGGCGTCCGCTGGCATGACGATCGTTGCCTTCACACCGGCGCGCTTTGCTGCCCATGCAAGGGCTCTTCCGTGGTTGCCAGAACTCGTGGCAATGACCCCTGCCGCACGCTCTGCCTCGGTCAGCTGAGAGATCTGGTTCCAGGCTCCACGGCACTTGAACGAGCCCGTCTCCTGGCGGTTCTCCATCTTGCAGCGCATGTCGATGCGATCATCGCCGCTAGGAAAGGACTCCAGAGGTGTGTGTTTCACGACACCCGTCACCCGCTCCGCGGCGGCACCAAAATCGATGTGGTCGAACATGCCGATACTCTAGCGAATCGGGCCCTGTTGGGCTGCCCCGGTGTGCTCTCCGGTGAGCTTCTAGCCCGAGCGCCCCCCCCTTCCGATCCCGCCATGGAGGGCTAACCTCACGAACATCACAATCTACGGAGTGAAGTCGACCACGAGGCCCTCGCTCGTATTGAAGCCAGCGCCTCCAGCTGCCGTATCGCGAAACCAGAACTGGAAGTACCACCGCGAACCCGCCGTCACCTGACCACCTGCTGATGGCGGTGCCGTCGCATCGAAGGACTGTAGGGCGAATCCCACTCCATCAGTCGATGTCACCCCAAGCCGGTACTGAGGAGAGCCAACGCAGAGGAAGCCATCTCCAAAGGGCACCTCAACACGACTGGAGCCGTAAAAGAAGATCCCCGACACTCCCGTGGGCGCAGGGCCCGCCTCGAGGGTCAGATCGTTGGCCGAGATGCTCGTCGTACCGACGAAGTGGATGCCTGCGGCATCGCCGCTCGAATTGGGCGCGGACTGGCAGTAGCGACTCGGACCGCTCCCGGTTGGGTCAATGAGGAAGCCCAGAACCGACGCGCTCCCCTGAAACTGACCATAGTAGTCACCACAGATGCTCCCATCGTTCCCAATGCCCGCTGCGTTGCTGCGGCCGAGCACGCCGAATAGTTCCAGCTCGCTCCACTGCCCGCCCAAGTAGGACACCGCCCGACGACTCCCACTGCCCATCGGCAAGACCTCGCCGACGATGTCACCAAGATCGTTCAGACCGCAAAGACGAGTTTCTGCTGTACCCGGCATGTCCAGTGAAGTGAAGACACCAGTGTTCAGGTCATAGGTAAAGCCGTGCCACTGATCAAAGGAACTAGAGCGGTAGTTGCCAACGATCAGGCCCAATGCATTCACATCTTCCAGCTCTGTGCTGTACGCACCGGGGAAGTCGATCCCTGTCGGCACTCCGTCAGTGAAGAGCACACCATGCTCCGAGCCATCCGATGCAACAAGATGTCCAACGCGCAGCCCAGAATCGTTCCCGCCCTGCAGAAAGACCGTGGATTGCGGGGGTGGAGAATATGCGGTCCAAGAGCTTCCGTAGAACTCCACAGGACCATCGGATCCCGGGCCAACCGCAAAGCCAACTGCAACTCCCGCCTCTGTAACCCCTTCGAAAGCAGTAATCGTCCCACCCGGCCAATCGACGTGTTGCACCAACCCGCTGCTATCGCGCAGGAATCCACGCAAGCTCCCACCCGGCAGGACGTAACTCCCCGCAACGCCGCCCTGTGAATCGACCCCCCGCGCGTACGTCACCTCTGCACCGGTCACGACGAACCGCCAGAGTGTTGACTGCCGGGCAAGCCCCAGGTTGGCAAGCATGACCACGCAGCAACTAAAACTGGCAGCCAGTCTGAAGTTCATGAAGATCTCCTTGGTTCGCCTGCGGGATGAAGTCGTACGCGCCAGCGCATGCAGCCGCTGAAATCAATACCCTCGGATGATACAGCCGCCCAGGAATGCAAACCGAAGTTTTTTCTAGAACGGACGGTACGAGCCCATCGCCACAGGAACACAAAAACAGCATCTTACGGGCAAGGCCATCCACAACCCCGCTCAGGTGCGGCTGACGAGTTCAACCGATATCCCTCCTTGCCCCCGCACCCTTCCCCCTCTCTACCTGGGCATCGAGAAACCGACTCAGGCCTATGCGAGCCGACGGCCGATCACGATCTTATTGGACGCATCATAATCCGCTTTGAATCCCTGGTCGGTCAGAAACTCCATCACACCAGAGTGGTCGTACGCCGGCTCACCTGGAAGACGTAGAGAGTCGAGCCCCGGGTGATCGATCACCTCTGCATACAACAACTGAATCTTGCTCAGAGTCTCGTGGCTGGCGGAGTACAGAATGGGACACTCCGCGCCCTCCACGTCGAGCTTGAGCACCTGACACGAGTCAATCCCAAAGCAATCAAAGACCTCGTCTAGAGACAGACACTCCACCTGGTGAGCGGGGCCAACCCAGCCAAGCAGGCTGTGACCGCCTGTATTGGTGTAGGTGTGATAGAGGGTGCGCCGTTGAACGCCAGGACGATAGATCGCATGGTGCTTGACCTCGACCTTGTCCTCGAGTGAATTCATCGCGATGTTGCGAATCAGCAGCTCCCGATTCATGGCACTCGGCTCGAAGGAGAGGACTCGCGCACCCCTTGAAGCCGCAAGCAGGCTGAAGCTGCCGATCTGAGCGCCGATATCGACCACGCGATCACCAGACGAGAGATCAGCCGCAGATAGAGGATAGATCTCTTCGCCCCACACCTCGCAGACGATCACCTCGTCATGTGTTCCCTTGCGCAGCACCATACGCAGACCACCTGGCAGGTCTCTCACCTCCTCCACGTAGCGCCGCAGGCCCATTCGGTGCAGCCAGTGCAGGAAGTAGTTCTTGAGCCGCGGCCTGAACAGGCCGAAGCTGTTGTCCACAACGCTGATCCTGGGCTCCATCCAATCACTCATGGCCGCTAATCCTCGTCAGAACCAGCGTAACCAAGAGCTTCGAGAGCCTTGAGCTGATCATCGGAGTCACTCAGGTCGGCTCCCAGTGGAGCGGCGCTCTCACGCCAGTAACGAAGGGCTGCATCCAGCTCGTCACGAACCACCTCTACAGCGGTCGTACCCTCTATGAGCAGGTCGTGCTCCTCGGTCGGATCACTTCGCAGGTCGTAGAGCCGAAACTGCTGATCCGGTATCCGGAACATGTACTTGTAGCGATCAGTACGAATCGCCTGGAACTTGCCCTGATTCTTCCACAAGGGGTCGGCGTTGAAGCGTGGTTTGCTGAATGGCTTCGTCGCCTCACTGAACACGGGACCTCGATCAGCAGATCCCCCCTCCAGTATCCCGGAGACATCCACACCCTCCGAGTCATCGGGAATCGGCAACTCCAGCAAGCTCAAGAGAGTTGGAAAGAAGTCGATGTTTGAGACAACGTCTTCAACCCGCTTCCCCGCGTAGCGGCCACCGGGGAAGCGCATGATCAGGGGCACATGGCTCTCCGAGTCGTAAACCGAAACTCCATGATTGAAGAGATTCGCGTGGTCGAAGAGTGTCTCGCCGTGGTCGGAGGTGACAATTACCAGCGTCTCGTCGAGAAGCCCACGCTCCCGAAGCCCACCGAACAGCCGCCCCAGGTGATGGTCCGTCCAGGTGATTCCTGCAGCGTACTCCGCAACCATGCGACGCCCCTTCTCAAGCCCCGGACCTGCGCGTTCTCGAATCCTGCGGGCAAATCCATCCTCCGGAGCCTGCTCTCTGGGCTTCTGCCCGGGTGCACGTGCGTCGATCGCCAGCGCAAGCCGCACTGAACCGAGATTCTCGAAGGAGGCATCGATGGCCACCCCGTCCTCGGTATACATACCGGCGTACGGCTCCGGAAACTCGTAGGGTGCGTGGATATCGTAGTAGTGAAGGAACATGAAGAGACGCTCGTCTACACCAGCGCCACGGCCGTCCAGCCAGTCCAGAGCAGTGTCAGTCACCTCGTTTGCTGGACGCTGAAAGATCCCTTCTCGCACCCCTTCGGTGATGGTGAAGTCCGCATCGTACTCATCAAAGCCCTGATGAAAATTGACGTCGGTATCAAGTGGGGCCGCCCCTGCGAATCCAGCAGTTCGGAATCCATGCTCCCGTAGGACCTCTGGCAACATCACGTTGGCGTCCGGGACTTCGAAGCCGTTGCGGGGTACGCCGTGCGTGTGAGGGTACTTGCCGGTGAAGAGTGACGTGTGCGAGGCAAGCGTCGTCGGAGCGCTACTGATGCAATAGTCAAAGACCACCCCCTCCCTCGCCAGCTCATCAAGGGCTGGGGACTGCACGAACTCATGCCCATAACAGGCGAGATGATCCGCCCGCAAGGTGTCCAGAGAGATCAGCAGGACATGGCGGATACCCAGCGGAAATTCGCCCGAATCGGATGACGGCTCGTCCCCTCCACAGCCATGCAGTGGACAGAAGACCAGGAGTCCAATCGCCATCCTATTCATCTTCAGCCTCCACACCGGTGTATCCAATGGCCTGCAAGCGTCGTTCCAGTTCAAGGTCTCGAGTACCCATCGCGTCCTCGGGAGTAACCCCTGCGATCGGGCGTGTACCCTCCAGATAAACCGTCATCAGCTCCTGGACAAGCCCGGGATGCTCAGCTGCGACATCTGACTGCTCTCCAGGATCATCACCAAGATGAAAGAGCTCGGTGCGGCTCTCGTCCACGTGGCAGACGAGCTTCCACTCACCGCGGCGCACAGCGAAGCGCTCGATCCCCCTCCAGCTCGAGCCGGTCAGGACGACCTCTCGAGGGCCACCCCCCTCCCCCTCCAGAGCAGCGCCGAGGCTGCGCCCCTGGAGTTCGGATGGACCCTCGAGGGACAGGAGTTCGAGAGCGGTGGGCATCAAGTCTATGTGCTGGACCAGAGTCGTTGAGTCACGCCCAACCCGGCCGTCGGGCATCCGGATGATGAGGGGTACGTGCACTGACTCCTCGTAGACGTGATAACCATGCTTGACCGTGCCGTGATCGAGGAACTCCTCGCCGTGATCTGCGGTCAAGATCACCACGGTGTTCTCATCCAAGCCCTTTGCTTCCATGTGATCGAGCAAGCGCCCGACTGCATTGTCGACCCAGCGAATCTCCGCGTCATAGAGTGCCTCAAGGTAGGCCAGGTCACCCTTGCCAAATTCCTGCAGCATGACCTCCCCGTCGAGCATCATGCCCACGCGGCCCGACGCGACCCGCCTCTTGGTCGTCTCTAGATTTCCCACAAACTTCTCGCGGAGTTTCGGTGGCGGTGCGTACGGCCCGTGCGGGTCCAGGAAGTGCAGGTAGAGGAAGAACGGCTCTTCGCTCTCCTGGTCCAGGAAGTCACGGCCAGCCTCGAACATTGAATTGGCGCCGGACTCCTGCCCGGACAGCCCAATGAACTCGCCGAAGCCCTGGGCAAAGCCCGTTGTTGACTGGATGTGCGGGTTCTGGGACACGCCACACGTCCGGTAGCCAGCCTCGGACAGCACCTCCGCCAGGGTGATCAATGACTCCGAGAGCTGGTTGTCGGTCCCCTCTTCGACCACTCGATGCTGCGAGGGCTGAAGAGATGTGAAGAGCGAGGCAATTGAGGGCTTGGTCCAGGGTGCCTGGCTGTACATGCAGTCGAAGACCAGGCTCTGCTCTGCAAGCTCGTCGATCCTGGGTGAGGTTGGTGAGTCGTGGCCATAGGTACCAAGATGGTCGGCCCGGAGGGTATCGATCACTACAAGGACCAGGTTCGCGCCTTCCAGTGCTCCGCCACCGCCCTCACTATCAGCGCAAGATAGGCCCGAGAGAAGGCCCAGGAGGAGCACGCCCACGGGGCCTGGTCGCACTTGGGTAATTCGTGTCATATCGGGAGGGAGGATCGAATCAGATGCCTGCATGCTTTGCTTGACAGGTTCGGTGCGAGTCCGGCGACGAAGATGATACCGCATGAGTGATCGGAGTTTGCTGCCCAGGAAGCAGGACCAAAATCTGCCCCCACCTCCCGGTCCATGGACTACCTTGGGCCCGTGGAACTTCCCTTCACCGGCCCCTGGTTGCTCGCCCCCATGGAGGGTGTGACCGAACCCTGCTTTCGCGACCTCGTGCTCGCTCGCAACCCCTCATCTCAACTCGGGGGGGCCTTCACGGAGTTCGTACGGGTGGTCGACCACACCCTGTCCAGGCGCGTGCTCCGAGAGCACCTGGGTCCGCGGCGGTTCGAGGCGCCGGTGGGCCTGCAGCTGATGGGGGCCAACCTGGATGCCCTGGAGTCCACCGCTGCGCGGGCCGTTGAGGTCGGAGCACCATTGCTCGACATCAACTTCGGATGCCCTGCCAAGGGTGCACTACGCGGCTGTGCTGGCTCTGCTGTTCTGCGTGACCCTCCCATGCTGGAACGAATCGTGGCCACCTGTGTCCGTGGGGCAGCCGGGGCAGTCCCGGTCACAGCCAAGATCAGAGCGGGAGACGATGACTCAAATCGAATCGAGGAGATCTCCAGATCCGTCGAGAACGGTGGCGCAGACCTGCTGACCATCCACTGCCGAACTCGACAGGA
Organism: Planctomycetota bacterium; assembly: GCA_014237855.1. Taxonomy (GTDB): domain Bacteria; phylum Planctomycetota; class UBA1135; order UBA1135; genus JABACD01. The sequence goes on from JABACD010000001.1 coordinate 52,084, forward strand.
GCACTACTGCGAAGAGGTCGATTGGTCACGAATTGCCCGAGCCGTCGAGGCGGTCTCAATCCCGGTCTGTGGCAACGGTGGTATCAAGACCCACAGCGACCTCGAACGCATGCGAATTGAGACCGGCTGTACCCATGTCATGGTTGGACAGGCCGCGCTGGGTGACCCGTGGATCTTCTCCGGGACCACCGTGGAGAGTGCCGAGGCAGCACACTTCCTCCTGGAGTACGCCGGGCTGCTGGCGGAGCGCAGGGGGGTCTCAGCCCGGGGCCGCGCTGGCCGAATCAAGCAACTGCTCCGGCACTGGACAGCTGGGGGTCTGGTGGGCCAGGATCGCAGGGGATGGCTGGCCGAGGTTGAGGCAGAAGGCCTATTCGAGCGCCTGAATGAGATGGCGCGCCCGCTTTCCCGTAGCGACTGACCACTCCGACCCCCTCTCTTTCTATACTGCTCCGCCAAATTCCGGAGACACTCATGGAAGACTGGACCCTTCAAGACAGCCGAAATCTCTACAACATCGATCAGTGGGGTCTGGGCCATTTCAGCATCAACTCGAATGGCAATGTCGAGGTGACCCCCAACGGCACGAGCGATCAGATCGACCTGCGCGTGTTGATCGATCAGCTGGCCAGGAGAGGAGTCGAGACTCCTATCTTGCTCCGCTTTGATGGTCTGCTGAGGGCAAGGGTTCGGGCCATGTTCGACGCCTTCGATAAGGCCAAGAAGGAATTCGATTACACCGGCGACTACCGCCTGGTCTATCCAATCAAGGTCAACCAGGAACGCGAGGTAGTCGAAGCCCTCCTGAAAGAGGGACGGCCTCGTGGCATGGGCCTTGAAATCGGCAGCAAGCCCGAACTCGTAGCCGTCATGACCCTCCGGGGCGGTGGCGACGACAGCCTTGTCATCTGTAACGGATACAAGGATGAAGAGTATGTGGAACTAGCATTGCTGTCCCAGAAGCTCGGAATCACTCCGGTGATCGTGATCGAGAAGTTCACCGAACTCGACACCGTCCTCAAGAAATCTGCCGAACTTCAGATTCGCCCAGTACTTGGAGTGCGCACCAAGCTCTCGTATCGCGGATCGGGCCGCTGGTCAGACTCGGGTGGACATCGCTCGAAGTTCGGCCTCACCACCGAGGAGATCGTTGATCTGGTAGACAGGTTGAAAGCAAGCGACATGCTCGATTGCCTTCGCCTCCTGCACTTCCATCTCGGCAGCCAGATCACCAACATCCGCTCGCTCAAGCAGGGCCTCCGCGAGGCCACCCAGACATTGACCGGCCTGGTCGCCATGGGTGCCGAGATCGAGTGGTTTGACGTTGGAGGAGGCCTGGGAATCGACTACGACGGCTCCAGCACCAACTTCGAGTCGTCGATGAACTACTCACTCCAGGAGTACGCCAACGACGTGGTCTGGCAGGTCGCAGAGGCTTGCCGTGAGGCAAGGATCACGCCCCCCACGCTGCTGACAGAGTCGGGGCGGGCGCTCTGCGCTCATCACGCTGTGCTCATCACGGAGGTTCTGGGTGTTGCCGGGACAGAGCCCAAATGCGCCCCGGAGAAACCACTGGAAGAAGAGCACGAACTCGTCACGGACATCGCTGAGGTCATCGGCTCGATCACTGAGAAGAACTTCCAGGAGATCTACCACGACCTCCGAGAGCTACGCGATCAGGCCCGCATGCTGTTCAACACCGGGCAGCTGCAGATGCGTGAGCGCGCTCGCTTCGAGAGCTTCTTCTGGTTTGGCCTCGCTCAGGTCCAGCGTGTCACCAGGGGCCTCGACTACGTCCCAGACGAGCTTGCGACGCTCGAGCGAGACCTGGCTGATACCTATTTCCTTAACTTCTCGCTGTTCCAGTCAGCACCGGACTCCTGGGCCATCAAGCAGCTGTTCCCTGTACTTCCTGTACACCGGCTCAATGAGCGCCCAACTCGTCGAGCTGTGCTTGCGGACATCACCTGTGACTCGGATGGCAAGATCGATCGCTTCATCAGTCTCCGGGACGTGAAGAAGACCCTCGAGCTTCACCCTGTACTCAAGTCCGAGCCCTACTACCTCGGGATCTTCCTGCTTGGTGCGTACCAGGAGATCCTCGGAGACATGCACAACCTGTTCGGCGACACGAATATCGTGCACGTCGATACCGATGTCCATGGACGCCCGCGCCTCCACCACGTGGTGCGGGGTGATCGTGTCCAAGATGTCCTCTCATATGTCGAGTATTTCGAGAAGGACTTGCTGCGCGACATGCGTAGGCACCTGGAGGAATCACTCGACCAAGGTCTCTTGACCTATGAAGAATCGGCGCTCGTCTGGCGCAGATTCGAATCAGCCCTTAGCGGATACACCTACCTTTCACGAGAAAGCGCACACAACCCTGCGCCTACCCAAGCACTCCCGCAGTCATGAAAATCTCCGAAGGACACCTCGTCGAACTCGAATACATTCTCAAGGTCGATGGCGGTGACGTCGTCGAATCCAGCCAGCAAGAAGGACCGCTTCAGTACCTTCACGGCAATGCCGAGATTCCCGAACGCCTCGAGCAGGCGCTCGAAGGGCAAGCAGCTGGAGACAAGCTTGAGCTCACGCTGGCCCCAGAAGAGGCCTTTGGCGATTACGACGTCGAAGCCCTGACAACGGTCCCACGCTCTGAGTTTCCCGAAGACGCTGCACTCGAAAAAGATCAGTGGATTCAGGTTGAGGTCCAAATGGACGACGAGGAGGACGACGACGAGTTTGAGCTCGACATGCGAGTTGTCGAGGTAAACGATGAGAGTGTCGTTCTCGACGCCAACCACCCCCTCGCGGGCAAGACGATCACCTACTCGGTCGAGGTGAGGGAGTTCCACCCGGTTACCGAGCAAGAGCTAGAGGCCCGACACGTCCATGGCCCTGACTGCGATCACTGACAGAACTGGCTCACGGCGTCGCAGGCTCCAGACGCGGCCCTGCCGGCGGTGACCGAACTGCTATTGCAGTCCAGGAAGCCCATCGGGTCGAGGGTAGAGCGTGATCTACGCCCCTCTGCAACTTCTCGACGATAGCCTCAGTGACCAACTTCAACGCCAGATTCCTTGTGGACGACGAGACTGCTGAGCAGCAACGTGCCCGGAACAAGTGAGCTGGGGAACGTGGAGCTGCTCAACCTCGGACTCAGCTCAGGGGGCTACAGTCGGGCTAGGGCGTCTCGTTGATGCGAACCGAGAGATAGGGCGTTTCGCCCCAGTTGCTCCAGGGCGCGGCCACATCATCACGTCCGTCGCCATTGTAGTCTCGGGCGGTCAGACCGCTCGGCCCGACTCCCATGGGCAGGGTCTGCTGGTATACGAATTCTCCGTCTCCCCAGCCTGCGTAGATATCGACTTCTGATCCGTTGGTCAGGCGTGCGACATCCATTCGACCATCTTGGTTGAACTCCCCGAGGCTCACCGCGCCCTCACCTGAGTCACCCAACCGACCTGCACTCAAGAACCCACGGCGGCCATCACCCAGTTGGACCCACAACCCGCCCGTGTGGTTGGGAAAGCTGTCGGCTACCGATGAAATGAAGTCTGTGTGCCCGTCACCGTTGATGTCTCCCCAATCGAAATTCCTGCTGGGCCCCAAGTAGGAGCGAGTGTCGTAGGAGAACTGAGCCGTGCCGCCACCCCAGGAAACCAGGTCGAGTCGAAACCGTATGCCTGGCTGGTGGACACATCGTCAAGAGACCCCGCCGCCGCTTGCCAATCAGCCCTTGACCAGTCTGCCCGTGCTAGCGATCCCCCGTGTGGCGCACGCCTCCACTGGAACCGCCACCCTGGGAAGCACCTGTTCCGGTATTCCCGCCCGAGCCTCCAGTTCCCTGGGTCCGGCCTTCACCAACCACCTCAACATCTCCAGCATCGATCAGCTTCTTGAGGGGCGGGTGTTCAGCCGCCTTGGGCGCGACTTGCCCTAGCTTACCTGGGCTCAGGTGGAGCTTCTTCCCACCGGGCAGGGGAATTCTTAACGGGCGCTTGGTCTTGTTGATGATTTCCATTGGCTAACACCCTACTGGATCTAGCTCGACTTGCGGGGTTTTGTGAGTAACTGTCGGTCGGCCCGATGGTTCGGATCAGCGCGCGGTGGGAGATCGTGGCTCCGGTGGAGCCTTTCGAGGGTTTCGTTCCAGTTCGTCAAGGGCCCACTGCACTGCCTTCTCGAGTTGCGGATCATGACCGGCGAGGATCTCCTTGGGCCACTCGATCACCTGGTAGTCAGGAACCACCCCCACGTTCTCGACGATCCAGTCACCCTCGGTGTCCATGACACCAAAATTCGCAGCCGTGACGCTGCCGCCATCCATCAAGGTGGGGTAACCCGAGATCCCGACCAGCCCCCCCCAGGTTCGCGTGCCAACAAGTGGACCGATCTCACGCTTCTGGAAAGCGTAGGGCATCCAGTCGCCGCCCGAACCGGCGTACTCATTGACGATCATGACCTTGGGGCCGTCCATCACACCTGAAGGTGAGTAGCCCAACCACTCCTCGCGGTTCCGCCAAAGAGTCATCACCTCACGGTCGAGAGTCTCGATGACGTAGTCCGCAACCTGACCGCCACCGTTGTACCGCTCATCCAACACCAGACCCTCGCGGTCGAGTTGACTGTAGAAGTCCCTGTCGAAGGCACTCTGTCCACGACCAGCCGTATTAGGCATGTAGATATAGGCCAGGCGACCTTTGGAAAGCTCATCGACACGCTTGCGGTTGGCCTCAACCCATGAACTAGCACGCAACGATCGTTCGCTGCGAACCGGAACGACTGTCATGCTGCGTGAGTCCTCGCCATCAGCAGTTGAAGACAGGACCAGGTCAACTTGCTTGTTCGCGGTGTACTCAAATGCCTGATAGAAGTTCTGATCCGATGTCAGCTCACGACCATTGACCGAGATGATGTAGTCACCGACCGCCGCCTCGACGCCAGGCTCGGTCAGGGGCGCACGCTGGCCGGGGTTCCAATTCTGCCCATCCAGGATGGTCTTGATGCGGTAGCGACCTTCAGCGACCTCCACATCTGCCCCCAGGAGCCCCACTGAGATCGCCTGGGGTGCGCTAACGCTCTCGCCACCACTGACGTACTGATGACCACAGGCCAGCTCTCCGATCAGCTCCTGGATCAGCAGGGTCAGATCATTGCGATGCTTCACGTGAGGCAAGAAGGACTGCCAGCGATCCCACATCGCTTCCCAGTCGACACCGTGCATCTCTGCGTCGTAGAAGTAGTCGCGCTGTATTCGCCAGACCTCTCTCAAGATCTGGGGCCACTCGCCTTCGGGCACCACGCGCACCATGACGGAGTCGATCCCAAGCTTCTTGGCATCCCCCCCCTTGGCATCGGTTATCGAGTAGCTGCTGGTGCGAACCAACATCGACTTACCGTCCGCGGAGATCGAGAAGTCGCGAACTCCTTCCTTGATGAGCTTGGGTTCCTTCTTGTCGAACACATAGCTCTTCAACTCGAAGGTCCTCGGATCGTCATCGGACTGCTCCATGAAGAAGAGCTTTTCCCCTGCGCACTCCAGGCCGACGTAGACGCCCGAGGGTGTGGGTAGAGCCAGAACACGCTGCCCGAGCCCATCGAGATCTATCGAGGGTACCTCGTCTTCTTCATCTTCCTCTTCGCCGTCTTCCTCTTCAGCGTCACCACTTCCGTCCTCGGCAGCGCCACCGGCTTCCGACTCCTCTGAAGAAGGATCAGAATCGGAGTCCTGATCATCGACTTCACTATCCCTGGAGTTCTCCTCCTCATCGCTGTCCTCTGCGACAGCATCGTCACTCTTGGGGAACAGTGGATTCTCGCCATCAGCCTTGAGTACCGCCACGTACAGGTTGTTGTTCCAGTCTCGACTGGCAGAGGTCGTCATGTTCAGACGCATGAAGGTTGGACCTCGATTCACCGACGCGGTGAAGAACAGGTACTTGCCATCTCCAGAGAAGCTCGGACTCCCGGAGGCTGCAAAGTCATCGGTGACCGAGGTCACCCCGCCAGTCGCTACATTGAAGAGGGCAACGTGATCGTAGAGGGTGCGCGGGTTGCGATTCTCGAAGGCAATCCACTTCGAGTCCGGGGACCACACCGCCACCGGAAAGACCACGCCCAGAGACCCCTGAACCGTGGCCACCTCGGTCACCTCACCGCTCTCCAGGGTCACGTAAGCGATCCGGTTTCCCTTGTCCACGAAGAGCACGTGCTCTCCGTCAGGGCTCCAGGTCGGGCTGTAGTAGAAGCCGGCACCCCCGAGATCGTAGACATCACCATCCTCGCGCCCGAGGCGATCCTGAACCACGAGCTGGTACTCGCCATTGGAGTCGCTGAGCCAGGCAATCATCTCACCGTCTGGTGACCAGGCTGGGCTCCGGTCGTGAACGCCCGGCGAATTCGACAGGTTCCGCGCATCCCCGTGCTCCTTCGGAACGCTGATGATCTCACCTCGGGCCTCAAAGACCGCGCGTCTTCCATTGGGTGCGATCGAGGCGTCTCGAACATGGCCCTTGACTGACTGCCAGCGCGGAATTGCTGCCAAGCCGTCGGTCCGAGCTCGAATGCTCAACCGGGTGACCTCACCACTCTCTGGATCGAACGTGTGCAATGCCCCGGCTTGCTCGAAGACCACAGCGTCGTGCCCAGTATCCAGGCTACGAATGTGGTAGTCAGTGAAATCGGTGAGCTGCTCCACTGATCCACCACCAGGTGTGTAGCGGAAGAGGTTCATCACACCATTGCGGTCCGAGCCGAAGTAGACGTCCCCTCCCAACCAACCGGGAAAGCTGTCATTGCTCTTGTCCGTCGGTACGACTTCGACCTCGTGGGTCTCTCTATCAAAAATCCAGATGTTGGCCAGACGGCCTCCTCGATAGCGCTTCCAGGTACCAAAGGCATCGGCGACCGGCGTGTAAGCGAAATGGCTCTCGTCTGGACTCAAGGAAGCGTGATAGACCTTGGGCAACTCGTACTCTGTTGGGGTTCCACCATCGAGGCTCACCTTGTAGGCCCGGGAGGTGCTTGCCGCAGCGAAACGCCAGCTGCGGAAGATCACGCTCTTTCCGTCGGGAGTCCAATCGACAACGGTGTCGCCCGAGGGATGCCAGGTGAGGCGCTCGGGAATACCCCCCTCAATCGGGATCACGTAGACATCGGTGTTTCCCTCATACTGACCGCTGAAAGCAACGAGCTTGCCGTCGGGGCTCAGCTGCGGCGCATACTCACGCCCCGGGCTGCTCGTCAATCGCGTGGCATCTCCTCCATCACGTGGAACAATCCACAGGTCTTCAGCATGCCGGAACACGATGTGATCTGCCGAAATCGTCGGCTCTTGGAGGAGCAAGGTCTCCTGTGCGGTCGACGAGAGGCTGGTGGTTGCAGGCGTGGTCGCGCAGGCTAGGACGCTGAAGACCACGAAAGACGAAGAGGTAAATAGCATGGCGGTACGAGAGGTCATGTTCATCGCTGGGTATACCTGGGCGAACGCGTTGGTGAGGATTTTAGCGGCCCGCCCTCCATCCATTCATCTCGAGCCGGGTTTCCGTACACACTTGAGACAGAGAGACTCTTGCGACCCACAGCTCAGGGCCAGGATCCCCAGTTCGGGTCATTGACAGGCCCTGCCCCAGCCAAGGCCCTCCATTGAAGTCCAGATCAGGGGACCCTCGCCCAGCTGAGTTCAGAGATTCGACTGGCTGCCGACAGGCCTTTGCGCTTGCCTCTCGGGCCGCTAACCTGCTTCCCTCATGTCCCTGCACTTCCTCCGCCAACGGCGCCCTCTGGCAATCCCGACCGGTCACCCTCCTGTACTGATGGTGGTGATCGACACGGAGGAGGAATTCGACTGGCACGAGCCCTTCGATCGGAACAAGACCGGTGTAGGGGCCATGCGGAACATCGGGCGGGCCCAGGAGCTCTTCGACGAGTTCGGCATCCGCCCGATCTACGTCGTGGATTACCCGGTTGCGAGCCAGGAGCAGGGGTACTCGCTTCTCAGTGAGTACGCCCAGTCCGGCCGAGCCCAGATAGGGGCTCACCTCCATCCCTGGGTCTCACCGCCCTTCGAGGAGCATGTGAATTCCTACAATTCCTACCCCGGCAACCTCCCGGAGGAACTGGAGGAACGCAAGCTCGCCAGTCTGTCCGAGACCATTGCAGAGAACTTTGGAGTCGAGCCGCGGATCTACAAGGCCGGCCGGTACGGCTTTGGACCCAATACATCCCGAATACTCGAGAGGCTGGGCTACCGCGTGGATCTCTCCCCCTGCGCTGGCTTCGACATGAGCGGTGACGGCGGTCCAGACTGGTCAGACACCCCTCCGGGGCCTTATCGATTCGGTGAGAGCGGTGACCTCGTGGGTTTTCCGACCACGGGTGCCTTCGTGGGGTGGCTCTCGAGTCTGGCCCCACCGCTCTACAGAGCTGCTCTGCGTCCCCCCCTGCGGTGGGCCCGGACCCCCGGAATCCTGTCCCGGCTCGGAGCCCTGGATCGCCTCATGCTCAGCCCTGAGGGCTACCATCTGGGCCACATGAAGCGCCTCACCCGAGCTCTACTGGCGGAGGGCCCCCAGGTCCTGACCTTCTCTTTCCACAGCCCCTCGGTGGAGCCCGGACACACGCCATACGTACGATCAGAGGCTGATCTGAAGGAATTCCTCACCAGCTGCCGACAGTACTTCGAGTTCTTCCTGGGAGAACTCGGCGGAGCAACCATGGGCGCCATGGAGTTGCGCGATATCTTGATCGACCCCTCGACCGCCTCCTAGCCACCTCAGCCAGCTTCCCCTCCGCGTGAAAGTCCTCGGTATCTCCCCCCTCGACAAGGACGCCAGTGCCTCGCTCGTCGAAGACGGCACAATTCTGTTCGCTTCCGGTGAGGAGCGCTACACGCGCAAGAAGCAGCACGCTGGCTTTCCCAGGCACGCGATCTTGGCTGCCCTCGAGGCAACCGGAACCAGTGTGGACGAGCTCGACGAGGTCGCCTATCCCTTCCTCGACTGGGAGGAAGAGGGCAAGCACATTCAGAGGGCTGTGTCCGAGGAGCGCAAGTTCTACGCCGAGGTACCTCGGCCAGACATTGCCACGCTCCTCCGTGTCGCCGATGCACGTGTACCTCAACGTACGGAGCCCGTCCACGGCCTGGCCTCGCCCAACCAGAAAATGGTGAAGCCGCTCCACAAGCGCCTCGCCTACCGGCTCTACGGTCTCTCGGCCTACAGCAAGAAGGTCAGCTTGCGCGAGTCAGCGGCCTGGGGTCAGCGGGCCACAGCGGCTCACAAGCACTGGAGCGAGGACCTTCAACGAGGATTGGCCGATCTGGGACTGACTGACAAGCTCAAGCGCTACGACCATCACCTCTCTCACGCTTCCAACGCCTACCTTGCAAGCGGGTTCGACCGTGCCCTCGTCGTCACCCTCGACGGATATGGCACCGGACTGGCGGGCTCGATCAGCCTCGGCGAGGGAGGGACGATCTCTCGCAAGCAACGGCTGCTATTCCCTCACTCTCTGGGCACATTCTACGAGACAGTCACCGGCTCCCTCGGCTTTACCCCCGATCGGCATGCGGGGAAGATTGTCGGCCTCGCTGCCTACGGAGATCCGGCAATCCTGGGTGAAGCAATCCTCGCGAAGTTCCACCAGGAAGGCTCGAACTACAGGATCTTCGACAACCTGAACTCCTACTTCTCGCGTCACATCGCCACACGCTTCCCGATGATCGACGTTGCTGCCGCCTGGCAGTGGGTTCTGGAGCAGGTTGCCTGCAAGCTCGTCAGCTACTGGGCAGACACCCTCGGCTGCAAGAATGTAGTGCTCTCCGGAGGGGTCACGGCAAACGTGAAGATGAACCAGCGCATCCACGAGATAGAGGGCGTTGAAGGCATCTATGTCTACCCGAACATGGGCGACGGCGGATGCGGAAGCGGGATTGCCATGCACGCCAGCTGGAAAGGCGGCGCTCGTGATCCCCTCCCGAGTGCCTACCTGGGGCCGGAGTACTCAGATGACGAGATCAAGTCAGCCCTGGACAAGGCAGGCCTCCCGCATGAGAACCCCGGGAACATGGCCAAGGCGGTCGCCGAGAAGATTCATTCCGGCAAGGTCGTCGCACGCTTTGCCGGTCGTATGGAGTACGGGCCGAGAGCTCTGGGCAACCGATCGATCCTCTATCACGGGCGTGAGCCCGAGGTGAACCAGTGGCTCAATCAGCGCCTCGGCCGCACCGAATTCATGCCCTTTGCCCCGGTCACCCTCTGGGAGAAGCGCGCGGAGAATTATCTGGGGCTCACCGGCGCGGAGTACACCGCCCAGTTCATGACGATCACATTCGACTGTACCGACCACATGAAGCAGAGCTGTCCTGCTGCTGTGCACGTGGACGGAACGGCAAGGCCCCAGCTGATCAAGCGCGAGCTCAATCCTGGCTACTACGACATCCTGACCGAGTATCAGAAGCTGTCAGGGCTCTCGAGCCTGATCAACACCAGCTTCAACATGCACGAGGAGCCAATCGTTCGAACCCCGGACGATGCCATCCGTGCCTTCCTCGATGGGCGACTGGACTGCCTTGCAATCGGGGGCTTCCTCGTGGATGCCCCTGAGAAGTAGCCCAGCTGGGAGGCGTAGAGGCCGAGCCCCTCTGCGCTGAGTCTACGACCTCTTGCCGAAGCCTCTCGTCAGGCTGCCCTTGAGGCTCGCCATTCCCGCCTTGCGGCCCAGCGAGTTGTAGTTGATGCGCGCATCGTAGGGCAGACACGCAAGGCTCAAGCCATAGCCGAACTTCCCCTGGGTCGCCTCGTAGGTATTCGCAGAGGGCAGATGATCCTTGGCCTTCTCGTCGAGCCCATGGCAGATCTCGGCGAACTCCGGGTCGTCGCTGAAATTGGTCGAAGGAAGATGCTTCTCCAGAAACGCACGGTAAGGCGTACCGATGTTCACATCGTGAATGAACGCCAGGTCGAACTTTCTGCTCGCCAGGAGCTTGAAGAGCAACTTCATGCCGGGCCAACCACTGGGGCCGTCGATCAGCACGATGTCACCCGCCTTGGAAGTCTCAGGGAGGAGCACTTGTGCATCTCCGATCCTGCAGTCGATATTCGAGTAGCCGGCCAGTCGCCGCCTGGCGACAGCCTCATTCTCTGAGTCCTGGTCGCACTCGACCGAGAGCACCGGCATGTCGGCAAAGAGCTTCGCGAGCAATTCCGTGCTCTGCCCCCTTCCTCGGCCTGCCTCGAGAATTCGTAGCGGCTCAAACTGGGAGACTGCCAGGGACATGAACGCCATCTCTGAATAGAGGACGCCCTCGGACTCGTACTCAACGTCCTTGAAGAGTTCTCGGAACTCCTGATTCCGGTCCTCGGCCTCGCGGACAAGGCGGTAGTGATCAAGTTGCATCGGATTTTCTCCTGGATCCCGGCCGGGCTCGGGGCCGAACATCATAACGGGCTCGGAGCCCGATCCCAGGGGGCCGGGGCCTGTGAATCAGGCCAGGAGCCCCGAAGCCTCGGACGGGCCCTCTTCGGGGCCCTCCCCCCACCGGGACGCTCCTGCTAGACTTCGCGGCTTCCAATCGCCCCTGCGACCCCGAACCAGTCGAGATCCCAAGCAATGCAAGTCATCGCGCAACTCAAGAAGATGGACGACGCACGCTTCTTGGCCATCTACTCAGCGCTCGAGCAGCACGGCTTCGGCCCCCTGGACAGCGAGGTGGCCAAGGCCCTCAAGTTCCGGCCTCACGCCATCCGCAAGCTCCCCTTTGACCGAAGAGCCCGGAAGGCAAAGCAGATCCTGGAGTCTGCTGCGAATGCCGAGATGTGCTACGAGATCTTCGGGAGCTACCTGATCAAGGAGCACAAGGACCTCGTGACCAACTTCCTCGATCTCACAGGAGTCGCTCACGAAGACGGCATGATCCAGAATACCGACGAGGCTCAGCCCACAGGTGCCAAGATCGCCGAAGCGGTCAAGGAGCTCGACGGCAAGTTCTCGGGTGAAGACGTGACTCTCTACCTCTCACTATGTGCCGAGCAATGGCCCGGGGTCTCCGAGATCCAGGAGACCTGGCAGGCCAGGACCGAGTAGGACCTACTTCACGCGTTCGATGAAGTGTCCGTCGCGAGTGTCGATACGGATCTTCTCACCGGGGTTCAGGTAAGGAGGCACCATCACTTCGAGCCCCGTCTCGGTCTTGGCATTCTTCTGCTGGGCTTTTGCGGTGGCGCCCTTGATGGCTGGGTCGCACTCGGTCACGGTCATATCAACGCTGAGGGGCAGCTTGACGCTGACCACGTTGCCGTCGATGACCATGGCCTGCAAGCCCTCGATGCCGTCGCTGAGGTAGACCGCCTCTTCCCCGAGGTCTTCACCTGAGAGGGTGAACTGCTCAAAGGTCACATTGTCGATGAAATGCCACTCGGAGCCATCCGAGTACATGAACCCACAGTCGTGATGCTCCAGGTCGGCCTCTTCAAACTTCTCGCCGCTGCGGAAGGACTCGTTGAGAACCTGCCCCGTGAGGAGATTTTTCAGCTTGGTCTTGCTGATCGTATTGCCACCACGCGCAGTCGGCGTCGACGTGGTCACGTGCTGGACGATCATTGGCGCGCCCTTGTAGACAAGGCACACTCCCTTCTTGAGGTTACTGGTGTCGATCATGGGGCGGGAATCATAGCAACTGCGGAACTCCCCGTGGGGGGCGCTGACAGCGAAGACAGACGTGCGTACCCCGCTGGCCGACCGTGATCTTCTTGAGGGTAGCGCCGCAGGCATGGCAGGCCTGGCCATGGCGCCCGTAGACCTGGAACTGGTGCTGATAGCTCCCTGGCTGCCCTTCCGGAGTCCGGTAGAAGGCATCGAAAGATGACCCCTCACGCTCGATCGCCTCGCCCAGGACCGCACGGATTTCCGCATGCAGTCGGTCAGACTGGTCTTTCTTCAGCTTGTTCGCGTGTCGTAGCGGGTGCAGCCGCGCACGAAAGAGGGCCTCATCCACATAGATGTTGCCAAGGCCCGACAGGAACGATTGATCCAAGAGCAGAGGCTTGAGCGCTCGACGGCGAGCACGCAAGGAGCTCCCTAGCCACTCCCGTGTGAACTCCTCCCCCAGTGGTTCGGGGCCCAGTCGGCTGAAGGTGGGCTCGGAGTCCTCCAGGTAGACAAAGCGACCAAACTTGCGCACATCGACAAAGCTCAAGGCTCGCCCCTTTTCGAGCAGGAGTCGCACGCGCTCGTAGGGACCAATCTCCTCACCGGAATCAACCACGTGGAGGCGGCCAGTCATACGCAAGTGGATCAGGAGTTGACCGGCGGGGCGCTTGCGGGCTTGGAGGTCAAGAACGACGTACTTCGCCCGACGCCAGGCACGAGCGATGCGCTTGCCACGGACTGCTTCCTCGAAGGCGGCCAGAGATTGCCCTCCGATGGTTCGCTCCCAGTGGACCTTCACCCCGCGGATGAGCCGGCCCTCGACTCCAGGACGAATCAGGCGTGTGACGGTTTCAACTTCGGGGAGCTCCGGCATGGCGGCGCACAGCCTACTTGTGTTCTTCGTGCTCTCACAAGCCACCTTCCAAGAGAGTCCGCTGGTGATCACACCAGAGAGCTACGGCCGGCCAAATTCTCCCTTCGAGGCCTTTTCTGTGCAATTCTCGGGCGCCAGATACGAAAATTGACCACACGTCATGTTCCTCAATCCACTCGGGCTACTCGCACTGCTAGGCATACCCGCCGTCATTGCGCTGCACCTGTTTCGCCGCCGATTCAAGCCACGGCGTGTTAGCGCCCTGTTCCTCTGGCATGCGCACAGCACGACATCTTCCAGTGGTCGCAGGCGGGAGAACCTGTTGCGCTCTCCATCATTCTGGAGCGAACTACTGCTTGCCCTACTTCTGGCACTGGGGTTTGCCGGGCCCCGCGCATGTGGAACCCTGGAGGCCAAGCATCTGGTAGTTGTGCTTGACGGGTCTGCCTCCATGTCAGCTGAGACCCCGGGCGCGGATGGCTCCGAGGAGAGTCCGGCGGAACTTGTAGTAGAAGATGTCCGCGCGACAATCGACGCCCTGCCCAGCGGCTCAAGGGTCACCGTGATCGAGACCGGGCAAGAGACGCGCATCTTGATCGGTCCGGCCGCTTTCCCTGAGGAGGCTGCGGGGCGTCTCGATGACTATCGACCATGGAAGGGCCGGCACGATCTCATACCGGCCATCTCACTAGCGCTCGAAATCGCCGGTCAGGGCGCGGTCACGGTCTACAGCGACCGCTACCCCCTCGAGTCCATTCCCAAGGAGGTCGGTCTGATCGCCCATGGAAATCCAGGGCCCAACCTCGCCATCACTCGTGCGGCGAGGTTCATTGACGATGACTCCGTCGATGGTGAGGAGACTGTCCTGCTGACGGTGACCAACTACTCCACCCGCAACAAGCAATCCACACTGCGGCTCGAGGCCGAGGGTCAGGCCCTCGAGTCAAGAGACTTCGAACTGGGGCCAGGAGCTCGCGAGCAGTTCAAGTTCAAGCTGCCAGGATCGAGCCCCAGGATCTCAGCACGGCTCAACCCGGATCAGTTTCCCATCGATGATGAGGCGATCCTCTGTCCGGCCCCCCGTCGTGAGCTGAGACTGGCTGGGAATCTTGATGAAGGTGAGGCCCGCTTCCTCGGGCTCGAAGAGGACGAGCAGCAGCCATTTGGCCAGTGGCTCGCGCTGGTCCCCCGCAGCTCCCTTGCAAGTACGCCCGAAGAAGCCCACCTGACCCTGGCCCATGACCCCTCCGGTGGTCCTGGTAACTGGTGCCTTTCCATGCATGCCCCAGGATCGGAACGCCTGGACCTGATCGGACCCTTCCTGATCGAGAAGCGCCATCCGCTGCTGGAAGGTCTCAGCCTCGGCGGTGTGGTCTGGAGTACCTCCAAGGAAGCCGTACTTCCAGGAACTCCGCTTATCAGTGCGGGAAACATCCCCATCCTCACGGAGCAGCTGCTGCCAACTCGCCGTGTCTATCACATGAACATCGACTGGTCGCGCTCTTCACTTCAGCGCACGCCTGACTGGCCGATTCTCCTGGATAACCTGGCACGGCTGAGGCGCCGCGAACTGCCGGGCGCGCTATCGAACACTCTGGCCATCGGGGAGGACTTTCACTTCCAGGCCGATGGCGAGGCCAGCTACGTCCTGGATGGCCCCGACGGTAGGCGCGAGTTACGAGCGATGGGGCCCCTCGTGATCGCGGGGCTCAATACGGTCGGGCTGTACTCACTCAGCCAGGACGGGAGACCTCTAGACGAGTTCGCGGTCCACTTCGGAGACGATTCAGAGAGCGACCTGCGCACCTCGAGTCGTGGAGAGCGCCTCTCAGCCGTGGAGCTTGCCAGGCAAGAGAGCGGCTCATCCTGGGTCGTCCTGCTCCTGGGTCTGCTCGCCCTGGGAGCGCTGCTAATGGACTGGTGGTTCCTCAGGGCCCGATCCAGCCGAGGATTGGACAGGCTGCCCACCGGGGGCAAGGCATGATCGGGTTTCAGCGTCTCGAGATGCTCTTGCTGCTCCTGCCAGCCGCCTGGCTGTGGTGGCGAACCCGGGACCCTGAGCGGGGAACGATGATCCTACGCGCATTGGCGCTGCTCGCGATCATCATGTCCCTGGCAGGCCCCTACATGAAGCTCACCACGCCTGGCCGAGACCTGGTCATCGTGGTCGATCGATCTCGATCCATCCCGGAGGGCTCGCAAGAGTCCACGGAGGAGTTTCTCCGGCTCGCCGAGAGCGCACGGCGTGCCGGCGATCAGGTAGCGATCGTTACCTTTGGGGCGCGTACAGCGATCGAGCGAACCCTCTCCGAGGACGGCCGGTTCAACGGATTCACGAGAGAGGTCCTGCCAGACGGCAGCGACCTGGCTCTCGCCCTGGAGACAGCGCTGGAGATCATTCCGGAGGCTCGCTCGGGCTCGATCCTGCTGCTCTCGGACGGAGAGGTGCGCGGCCGCGATCCGCTGCCTGCCGCCAGGCGCGCCTTCGGCAAGAATGTTCGTATCGACGTCATCCCCTACACGCGAGCTCTGGAGAGTGACCTGGCCATCGAGCTGATCGACCTCCCTCAGGTGACAGCCAGCGGTGAGCCCTTCCAGTTCAGCGCCTGGATCCACACCGATGAGGCCCGGACTGCGCAATACGAGCTCAAACGCGATGGGCAGTTGATCTCTCGCGGCGAGTACAACTTCCAGCGAGGGCGCAACCGACTGATCTTCAGGGACGCCGTCGATCAGGGCGGAGTGTCCACCTACCAGTTGGAGGTGCTTGGCGTGGTGGACCGCGTCCCTGAGAACAACTCTGGCCTGGGTGCCATCCGTGTCGAAGGGCAGCCACGCCTGCTCGTCGTCAATCACGATGGAAAAGAAGACACCTTGGTCCGAGCGCTACGTGCATCAGGCCTTGCCGTGGATTGCAGCCGGCCTGAGCTTGCCCCGCTCGATCGCCTGGGGCTCGAGTCCTACCGGGGCGTGATCCTCGAGAATGTCGCGGCAAGCCGCCTGTCCCCACACATGGATGACATTCGGCGCTTTGTCGATGAGCGCGGAGGCGGCCTCCTGGTGACCGGCGGTCGAGCAAGCTTTGGTATAGGTGGGTACTACCTCTCACCCCTCGACAAGGCCCTTCCCGTCTCCATGGAGCTGCGCAAGGAGCAGCGCAAGCAGGGCATCGCGCTGGTCATCGCAATGGACCGCTCAGGGTCGATGGGGGCACAGTCAGAGGGTGGAACCAAGATGGAGCTCGCCAATATGGGCGCGGCAGCAGCCATCGATCTCCTGACCGTCATCGACGCGGTCTCGGTCATCGCCGTGGATGTAGAGCCAGCCGTGGTGCAAGAGATGACGCCCCTGGATGACACCTCGGCTCTTGTGAGCAAGGTTCTAAGAATTGCGCCAGGTGGCGGAGGGATCAACACCCGCACAGCCCTGGAGGCAGCGACCCGGGAGCTGGAGAAGGCTGTCCAGATCACCAAGCACATCACTCTCTTTGCCGATGCCTCCGACGCGAACGAGCAGGAAGGATGCGCAGCACTGGTGGAGCAGCTCAACTTGCTGGGGGTAACCCTCTCGGTCATTGCCCTGGGAACACCCGAAGACGCCCACGCAGAATTCCTGCGTGAAATCGCAGGAATCGGCAAGGGTGAGATCTACTTCACGACGAGCTCCACGGACCTACCACGACTCTTCGCACAGGACACCCTGAATGCCTCACGATCAGCCTTCATCGATCAGCCTGTAGAGGTCGGCGTGGCTCCAGATCTCCATGGCCTGGGCGAGATCACAGCCAGGGATTTCCCCACGATCGCAGGCTACAACCTCTGCTACTTGCGACCCGGTGCGATTGCCGGGCTTGTTGGCAAGGACGACATCCAGGCTCCCATCTTTGCATTCCAGTACGAAGGCCTGGGTCGTACCGCTGCCTACACCGGCCAGATTGGAGGTGAGTTCGGCTCCGACGTGGTGCAGTGGCCTGGGTTCAGCGACTTCTTCGTCACGGTTAGCCGCTGGCTGATGGGGCAGGAAGCACTCGAGGCAATTCACGGTGACGTCTACCGAGAGGGGCGCGAGGTCGTCTTGAGAGTCGAGGTCGATCCAGAGAGCGAGGAGGCCGCCAACCTCGGACAGATGGAGGCCTTGCTCGGCGGAGATGACGGCGACGCGGACCGACGCGATTTCCAGCGCACCTCAACCAGCACGTACGAGGCACGCTTCCCCCTTGAGACGTATGGAATTGCGCTACCGACACTCAAGATCGATAACCGCCGCAGCGTCCGCTTGGCACCTGTCTCGCTACCTTACTCACCGGAGCACGAACCAACTCCCGATCCAGGAAACGGCGAGAGGCTCATGCAGCGCATCGCTGCCGAGTCGGGCGGAGAAGTGTCTCCCCCGGTAACTGCGCTTCTTCGTGGCGAGCGCGAGGGGGCCACCTGGCGCTCGATCGCAAGAGAGCTGCTGTTGGCAGCCTTGATCATTGGCCTCTTCGAGATCCTCTTCCGGCGGCTCGGACTCTGGCACGACCTGAACTGGTTCAGCTCGCTCCGCGCCAGGCTATCCAGGTCGGATCAGAGAGCGCAACGAGCAGCACAATCCGCCCATGAAGCTCCTATCGATTCGGCACCGACCGTGACCACTCCCGAAGAGCTACAGAAGAAGACCGCCGCACTCTCAGGCCACGCAAAGCTCGCGGATGCGATGAAGGCTGCTCGCGGTCGGGCAAGCAGGGAAAATCGTCGTTAGGCCTGGCAGAGCCAGCCGATCGCATCCTCCATCTCGCCGGCCTCGTAGTAGCCAACGTCTGCGAGGGCGAACTGACCGGCCAACTGCGCGAATCGTTTCTCCCACTCTGCGCTGCCCAGAACCGCCACGCGCTTGACAAACTTGTGGTGGTTCTTGACGAGCACGAAGTGCTCCCAAAGAGCGTGCAGGTCCTCGTAGCCCTCGAATTCCACGAGATCGAGGAGCAGGCGAATCTCTCCACCGTCCTTCTCGATCTGCGAGTCGATCATGGGTGTCAGGGCTTCGAACTCCTCGTGGGTGATCTTGCCTTGAAGGTTCAGGGCAACCAGGTTGCCGTCATTTTGCGGGAGAAATTCGATCATCGGATCATCTGCGAGAGAGGGTTGCGGAGTGCAAAGGATAGCGTCGGATCAGCCTGGAACCACAAGCCCTGCTTGGGCCAGGTCATCGCGGCAGATCTCCTCGATGGATCTCCCCGCCACGATTCGCTGAAACCGTGCTGCAGCACGACGGCCTTCCAGGGCGAGCGCATCCGTCAGGCGCTCCAGACGCGACAGATACTCCTCCACCGTCGCCGGGTCGAGCACGATCTCGCGCTCTACCCCGGTCTCTGCATCCTCCAGACGAAGGGCGCTGCCAATCTCCGGGTCGACATCCTGTTCCGACAGGACCTGAAAGAGTGCCAGCCCCCCGGCTCGGGCGGCCAGGGAACGCACCAGGGTGGCAGAGTCGTGAGGGCAAAGGAAGTCGCTGATCAGGATACGCAGGGTTCCTGGGCGGACGAGCGCCACGCCGCCCTCCAGGGTTGTTGCCAGCGGCAGGCGACCGGAGAACTCGACCCCGGAGCTGGTCAGTCCGTCCAGATCGAGGCGGCGAGGTTCATCACCGAGCTCGATCACCTTCACCTCGAACCCATGGCGACGGGCTGAGAAGGCAAGAAAGGTCGCGAGGTCAATCGCCAGCTGTGGCTTGTCCTCCCCCACTGCCATTGAACAAGAGCTGTCGAGCAAGAGGTCCACACGCGGCAGTAGCTCCTCTCGATAGAGCTTGATCATCAGCTCTCCGGTGCGGGCGTACGCTCGCCAGTCCAGATGCCGCACGTCATCGCCCACCTGGTAGTTCCGCCGATCCTGGAACTCGACCGAGGATCCGGTCCCACGCCCGAGATGGTCGCCGGACCTCCCCCTGGGTGGAGACGGGACCCATGCGAGACTCCAGGTCTCGGCTGCCTGGAGCGCAGCTTCGGTCGCAATCACCTGCAAGGGTCAGCTCTCCCCGGTTGAGCGAGCGGCAATCGCCCCACGCATTTCCATCCCCTGGCGGTAGATACGAGCGGCGTTCAGGATCACGACCAGCAAGAGCCCAACCCCCACCAGTGTCACTCCGCCCATGCCGTACTCGCCCACGCCCGCGAAGTGAGGGCTGGGAGAAACCAGGCCCGCCACAACCATGAAGATGTTTCCGGGATGATCGAAGTCCTCCAGCCCCTTCACGTTGAACAAGAACCCGATCAATGGCGGAATCAGGATACACAGGATGAAGAACAGGAAGATTGAGAGTCGAGAGACAACTCGGACTGCAACCATCCCAGACCCTCTAGAGAGCAACCCCGAGGGCAGCCCAAGAAAGAAGACCCCGTACGCCAGCAGCACGAAGGGAACACTCGCCTCACCCGAAGAATAAGAGAACGAGGGGTCGGCGAGACCTGGATAGGCAAACATCCATGCGGTCACCAGAAGGCCCCCGAACACGAAGTAAAGGAGTCCACGAGCCCCCCCCGGGAGCAGAGGCGTCACAAGCCAGGCCACCAACGGATTCTTGGGCAGCGTCACGGCAACGCGTCTACCGAGCCGCTCAGGCTCCGTGCAAAAGAAGACCGAAACCACCCAAAGGGCGGCAAATGAGAGGCAGGTGGTTAGCAGTATCCTTTGGTCGTCGGGGCTCCTCCAATCGTAGAGCGTCTCCCAGGCGAGAATGCTGAGCACGACCAGGAGAGCTGTAATACGCAACCCACTTGAACGATTCTCCTCCGGGTGAGCCAGCCTTGCAGAGGTAACCGCAAAGAAGAAGGCCGCCACGGCGATTCCAATCGACATCGAGATTGCGATCGCCAGCTGAGCTTCCGTGTCATGGAGCTGGGCGGGAAGGAACATCAGCTGAGAGCCCCAGGCAACGAAACCAAAGGCCACATTCAGCAGGATCGCAGAGAGCAGCACCATCAGCACGACCCTGGTGAACCGCCCTCGGCTCAAGCTGCTCACGGCAACCGACACGCAGGTCAACAAGAACGACAGTACGAATGCGACGGCCAGTGCCACCATCATCGCAGTCAGATCAATCCCGCGCAGGAGAAAGGCAAAGACCAGGAATGGCCCAAAGGTGCAGAAGTACAGGAGTGACTGCACCATCCCAGACAGGACCTTTCCAAAGACGATCTGGCGAGGCCTCAAGTTTGACAGGACCAGAAGGTCCCAGGTGTTCTCGTCCCACTCTCCTCCCATGGATAGAAAGGCCGAGAATGGCACCAATACCAGCGCCGCAAACGTCAGACATGCATACATGGCCGTGAAGAACGGTGGCCCCATGACGACCTCGTCACCACCCTCGGCGATCAAGACCAGTAGCACTCCCAGGCCGACCAGAGTCGCAAGCATCAAGGTGATACAAAAGGTGATCTTGAAGTATCGCCCGCGCATCGCCTGGCGAACCTCCTTGATCAGGATCGGATTGACCCACTCGGAGAGTCGATCCAGGCGATCGCCCTCCGGGGCCTCGTCCAATTGCCCGGTGAGGTCTGTCATTGGACTTGCCCCTCGGTCAAGGAGAGGAACACGTCCTCCAGATCTACCACGTTCGGAGAGATCTCGATCGGATCGAGGCCCCGCCGCACCAGGACCTGTACCAGCCCGGCCAATGCCTGCTCATCACCATCAAGCTCGACCATGAGTCCACCCTTGTGTCGCCTGACAGATCTGACTCCTACCTCCTCCAGAAGTGCGCGCTGAACAGCCTCCAACGGTGCCAGAGTTCGAACGAACACCTCGACGTAGCTGGACTCCACGCTGCGCAGGATGTCCTCAACTGTACCTGTTGCGCGGATCTTGCCCGCCTCGATCACGGCCACCGAGCTACACACCTGAGAGAGCTCAGTGAGAATGTGAGATGAGATCATGATTGCCTTGTCCAGATCCGCCAGGGCGATCACAAGCTCACGCAACTCCACGCGTGCATGGGGATCCAGGCCCGAGGCTGGCTCATCCAGGATCAGAATGGACGGATCATGCAGAAGAGTCTTCGCAAGGCACAGGCGCTGCTTCATGCCCTTGGAGAGGGCGGAGATCAGCTTCCCTTCCAGCGGCCCCAACGCGGTGAAGTCCTTCACATAGTCGATCATGCGCCTGCGATCGCGACCCCGGAGGCCGTATGCCCGTGCAAAGAACTCGAGATACTCCTCGATCGTCGTGTCTGAATAGGCGCCGTATGAATCGGGCATGAACCCCAACCGCTGGCGAACAAGGCGAGGGTCGTCGAGTACCGAGATACCATCGATCAAGACATCGCCCTGGTCGGGAAGATCAAGGCTCGCACAGATGCGCATGGTCGTCGTCTTACCCGCTCCATTGGGACCAATGAATCCCAGGATCTGCCCCCGACTCACCTCGAAGGTTGCATTGTCGACTGCCGTGGTCTTACCAAAGCGTCGAGTCAGGCCCTTCACCTCCAGAGCAGTCCTCATCTCTGCCCTCCATTCTCCGAGTCAAACAAGCCCAAGAGCACGTGGTGACCACTTATCTCATTGACTGCAATTCCACAGTCATCGCTGAATGAGGACTCTTCCAGGATGGCGATATAGCTACCTGGAACCAGGCCCTGCGTACCCTCCCCCCAGAACCAAGAGAGTTCATCGCTCCAGCCGTTGCTCACCGCGAAGGCTCCCGTACTCGTGAGAGTGGCGATGCCCCCCTCATTCACTGGGCTGCCCAGTGAGTAGTAGTCCCCGCCAACCGTACGTAGCAAGAGGTCCTCGACCCTGGCCCCGAGCGCATTCTCGACAACAACTCCTGCCGCCTGAACTTGCACCTCCAAGCGAAGCCGGACGTTTCGATCCGAGACGATCATCTGGTCCATGGGTTCACGGACCGGGAAATAGCCACCACCCAAGAGCAAGCCATCGTCGAGACGTTGGGTGAAGAGATAGGAACCGCGCCTTGCACTCCAGTACCTGGCGGCGGGATACACGAGCGTACGACTCAACGGCCGCATTCCCTCTCCCGCTGAACTACCAGCAAAGACAGACCGCACCTCCACCGTCGTCCCCTGGCCACTGCTCTGATCAAGCAATGTCCAGGTCTTGGTAATTGCCTTGATATCGAGCCCCTGGGAGATCACCCCATAGAGCAGGAGAGAAATCGATGCAATCAGCGCAATACAGGGCACGGTGATCAGGAGCATCATGGGTCTTCGAAGCCGCTTCACCCACAGGAAGTTGATTGGCCCCATGATCAGCGAGAAACCAATCATCAAGAGAATCAATGCCTGAAGCTTGAGGCTCTGGAACGCCTCCAGAGTCCTCTGAGCCTTGGTCTGACCGGACTGGGTCGTCAGCCCCTTACGATTCCAGGACAGAGGAAAGTTCGCCAGCGTGGAGGCTTGGACTGTGGAGCGAATGGTGGCCATCCTTTCAGCCTCCTGACCCTCCGAAGTCAGAGCCTCCGACAGGGTGACGGTACCGAACCCGTAGTGGTAGACGTCGAGGCCGTGATCCATGGTCGGATCGCTCTCGATGACCACGGGCATCTGGAAGCGTGGATCGATGATCGACTGAAACTCCGCAGACTGCCGAAGATCTTGGAGGCTGGCGCCGAACACAAACAGCCGCCCTCCTGAGCGGCACCAGGCAAGAATCGCCGAGAGAACCTCTGGCGAGGGGTCGCCATCTGAGAGGTCCAGGAGAATCGTGTCCACACAGGTGTAGGCCTGCCAGCTTGCGGACAGACGATCAAAGTCCCTGCAGGTGACGTAATACTTCTTGGCATTGGCATGCGCCGCGGAATGCGAGTGAACGTTCCATTCTTCTACCCAGCTCTCCTCGAATCCCGGAGCAACCCCTCTTCCCGAGGCGTAGAGAACCACCCACTGGGAATGATTGTGTGAATACTCAGATGGGCCGACTCCGCGCAGGACTGCCTCCTCGCCAAGTGCATCGAAGGTGAACTTGTACTGGTTGCTCCTACTGTGAAGCGCGCGCAAGAGCAGCTCGAACTCAAGACGCTCGCCAGCATCCAGATCCACGGTGCGCTGCACGGAATCCATCAGGCCCCAGGACTGCTCCACTTCCATGGAAACGGTAACGGGCTCGCTCCTTGTATTGTGGAGAACCACATCAGCGGGAAAGTAGCCCCCCCTCAAGCTCGAGGGGCCGTCATAGCGGGCAAGGATCCGTAGCCCGTCGATTTCCGTTGTCTTCTCACCCTGCATGCTCCTCCCTGAGGCCAGGGCGACAAGCACGGTGATCGCCCATGCTCCAAGCAGCCAGGGCTTGATCTTCCTAGGCAACGTCGTCGACCTCCTTGGGAAGTGACTCGTCAAGCTCCCCGACACTCTCCAGGACCTCACGAACAATTCTGGAGCCATCGTAACCGTCGAGCTTCGCTCGATAGTCCAAGACCAATCGGTGAGCGACCGCGGACACAGCCACGGCATAGACGTCATCAAAACCAGCGCCCGGCTTGCCTGACAGGAGGGCGTGTGCGCGTACCGACTCAGCGATCGCAATGGCAGCCCTTGGCGAAGCACCAAAACGCACGTACTCCTTGACGCAGTCAGGAGCCAGGTCGCTCGAAGGATGTGTCGAATCCACCAGGCGTGCGATGTAGGTCGCCACGGCCTTGGGTAAGAACACTCGATCAACCAAGGCAAACAGCTCCTGCAAACCCTTGTCGTCCGTGACAACCTCCAGCTCCGGAGGGGCCCCCGCCCTTCGCTCCGTGATGATGGTCTCCAGCGTTGAGCGCCCCAGCCGCCCGACTTCGAGCTTGAACAGGAAACGGTCGAGTTGAGCCTCGGGAAGCGGATAGGTCCCCTCGAGTTCGATCGGGTTCTGAGTAGCCAGCACCGTGAACGGAGTGTCCAGAGCGCGCGTCTCTCCCAGGACCGTCACGTGGCGCTCCTGCATGGCCTCCAGCAGCGCGGACTGGGTCTTGGGTGACGCTCGATTGATCTCATCAGCGAGCAGCAGGTTCGTGAAGATTGGCCCGGGGTGGAACACCAACTCACGGCCGCCACTTTTCTCCTCGAAGATGTGGCCTCCGGTTACATCTCCGGGGAGCAGATCGGGAGTGAATTGCAGGCGTTTGAACTCCAGGCCCAGCAGCTTCGACAGCGCCTTCACAAGTTCGGTCTTTCCCAGCCCAGGAAGCCCCTCCAACAGGACATGCCCACGAGCCATGAAGGCTGTCAGCAAGAGGCGCGTCAGATCCTCCTGGCCAAGAATGGCACGGTCCAGGCCGCCAAGGATGCCCTCCGCGATTCGCCGGCCTTCCTCAGCCTCTTCAGGTGAGAGCAGTCCGGATTCTTTCGATTCACTCATCCTTCGCTTTCCTCTCTGGTACTGGAAGACTGATTGCCTGCGGACATGGGAGGGCCGGACGTCCGAACCCTACTCCCCCTTGAAGAACTGACGCACAGCGTCCCGGTGTCGAGGAGAGAGTCTTCTTCTCCAGGTTGCCTTGCCGCGGGCAGCCTCGACCTCGAGGAGGCCCGCACCCTGCCCCTCCGGCAACACCTCTGGAGCATCCGTTCCCACAGCGATCCTGGTGGAATTCTCCAGGTCGGGAAAGCGTGCCGGGGAGAGCAAGCGAGGCTCGAACCGGCTCTGGTCACCACCGGCCTCGTCTCCCCAGAGCAATCCGGTCGAGCCTCCTCCGTCCGCGGGTGTGATTCCGTAACCGCCCACGGCGGCCGAGCCTCCTGCTCCACGTCATGTTCCACCAGGCTTGCCACAGTCCTCATCATGCTCGTGGAAGGACTCGATGAGTTTTGCCAGGCCTCCCTTACCAGCCAAGAGCTTCAGATCCTCGAGATTGACCAGGCCAGCAAGGTCGAGTTCACCGATTTCCTGTCCCAGCTGAGTCTGCATCAACTTCGACAAGGCCTCGAGTTGCTCCTGGGTGAGCTGGAACCCCTCAGGCAATTTCAGCTGATTGGCCTCGATCAAGCTCGAGAGCTCCGAGAGCCTCGGGGTCAGCTCGGTGACCCTCGACAGGGCATCGGTCATCAAGCCCGACTCAAGCATCTCCTGCAGCTGACCGTGCATCAGCTCCTGAGCCAGATCACTGCTCCCCAGTGCCTGCTCCCCGATTGCCTGAAAGCGCTCCATCGTCTCCTGGGATAGCTCCGCCCTCCGCTGGCCCTCGAGGCCTAGTTCATCGCGAAGCCGATCAATGGCTTCCAGCATCGCCTCAGGCTGAGCGGCATCCACGTTCTCCGCGAGGTTCTCGATCCTTCGCTTGAGGTCTTCGGTAGTCTCCGCGTCGAGGTTGGAAATCTCCTCGAGGACACTCAACTGGTAGGTGAGGTCTTCGATCGCTCGATCGTAATAGACCGTGGTGGGAGCCGTCTCGGCCTGGCTGAGCGGCACGAAGAGCGCCAGCAAGGCGAAGCCGATCGCCGGCAGGAACAGACGCCCGAAGGCCAATATCTTGATTGGGGGAAGCTCCGGAAGACGGTCGATCTGCTCGTCCATCCTGCTGTCCCAGCGCTCGTCTTCTCGCTCGAAGTCGGTCAGGAGCAAGCCCTGGGCACCCGAACGCAGATCGAGCCAGGCCGCCGCGCCCTCCTCACTGGGCACTGCCTTCCGCACCCCGATCCAGGCAGTGAAGGGAACCGCCGCCAGCGGCAGAAGCAGCCAGAGAGCCTGCTCGAGCTCCAGCCCGAGCCCCACTCGCCCCAGCAGGATCACGCCCCCCATGATGGCCAGAACGAGCGCACCCTGGCCGGCCATGCGCCCCAGCCAAACGGCAAGGAGCAGCTTTCGGCGAAGACGCTCCAGAGGTTTCGAGAGGCGCGAGGGCATGAGGTGGATTCTAATCCGGATTCACGACAAATACATTTCATGCCAGGCCTCATCTGGGGCATTTAGGGGTCGAGGAGCCCTGGGCTGCCCCCCCGCTACAATTCCCTCACCCTCAGCCCTGAGAGCTGCCAACGCACAGCTCCCAAGCGGCCCCGTGATGACCGACGGGATCCAGGTCTCCCTTCGCCCGAAGAACCTCGCCGTGCACCGGGTAACCGCTACACAGCTTGCAAGCCTGGCTCACCTCCGTGCGACTCCCTTACAGGTCATCTGCACATCGGCGCCGACTTCGCACAGCTCTCGCTACTTGGACGCCGCAGCCCGGGCCAGGCGCCCCTTCATGCGCGCCGCCGTGTTGTCGTGAATCGCGTTTCGCTTGGCAGCCTTGTCAATACGCTTCATCGCTTCGGGAGTGTTGGCCAGAGCCTCCTCCTTCGTCTCGGCATTGATGACCTTGCGCACTGACGAGCGCATGACGCTCTTGACTGCCTTGTTCCGGTCACGACGTTCGTCGTCGGTCTTGAGGCGCTTCTTCGCTTGCTTGTTATTCGGCATGGATTACTTGTACTGCTCCATCTTGGCGGCCACATCTCGGTAGCCGATGTCGATTTCAAAAATTCGTGCGTAGCAGGATCGGGCCTCATCGTTCTGGCCCTCTCCTTCTGCGATCGCTCCCAGGTTGTAGAGGATCTCTTTCGAGCGCTCATCGGAGCCGGAGCTTCCCTCCATGGCGCGCTCGTAGTTCTTTCTGGCGAGGTCGGCGAAACCCTTCTTCTGAAAGGCGGCGCCAAGATAGTAGTTTGCCTCGCGCCCCAGGCGCGGGTCATCCACTGCCTTTTGCAGCTCACCGACTGCTCCATCGACTTCTTCGACCTTGAGTAGCTGCTGCGCGAGCTTGATGCGCAAGCTGGCATCCGAGGGACGCAGGCGAACCTGATCCCTCAGCGACTCTAGCTGGAACTCGAGAAGCTCTCCCTCCAGACGATTTGCCCTCTCCGTGTCTCCAGTGGCATCTGCACGGGAGACCTGCTTCTTGAGCACCTTCAGCTTGAGGACATCCCGGCGAGCTCGAAGTTCGAGCGCATCCTTGCGGTAATCGCAGGCTCGAGCAATCAGATCGTGGGCAGCCTCAATGTCCTTGAGCTTCTCAAGAGCATCGGCCATCTGAATCATGATGTCCGGGTCTGTGGGCGAGTCGGCATAGCGAAGCTCGAGTCGTTCTAGCTCTTCCTGCCACTCTTCCGCAGTCTTGTGAATGCGCGTGTTGCTCTCGAGCGCTCGTGCTGCGTCCTTGTCCTTGATGAGGTCTCGACTATGCGTCGTCTGCGCCTCGTCACGCGCGGAGAGAGCTGTCTCGGCGGCCAGGTTCTTGCGCTGCTTCAGCGCCTCCTGATCGCGGGGATCTGCTTCGAGAGCGCGCTCGTAGTAGGTCAGCGCCTGGTGGTGTTCACCGAGTTGGTACATCATCGCGCCGGCGCTCTTGAGCCCCTCGGGGTTCTGGGGCGCTATCTCCGCGATGAATTCATAAACGGCAGCTGCCGACTTGTAGTACTCACCCGCCTCGAGCGCCTGCCCCAGGAAGAGGTTGGCGTCCACATCGAGAGGATTGGTAGCGAGGTACTGCTCGCAGGACTTCACACAGGCATCGATCTTGCCCGCCTTGCGCATGGTCTTTGCCACGGCCAGGGGTCCAGCTCCCGAGAGCGCACGCAGGAACTTGCCGCCCTTCTTCTTCTCCTGTCTCAAGCGCAACGCACGCCGCAGCCCGGCTCGGGCGTCGCCCTGATCCGGCTCTAGCTCGAGAAGCTGCTGGTACAACTCGACCGCGAAGTCGTAGTTGCGCCTGCGTGCCGCTTCCTCGGCTTTTTGTATGTGCTTGGAGAAGTCCATGTAGGATGGAAAGTCGGCCCAATCCTCCCCCCTGGCGCCTCCTCTTGGAGGGCCCTGCGCGGAAGAGCGGGCGGAAAATCTTAGGGGCGGTGCCCTTGGCCGTCAATGAGGCCGATATCCTGATGGGCTACCCACGACCCAGGCGAAGCAACGCACGAACCCCTATTTCGCCACCTGATCCCATGGCCAAGTCCCTCGAATTCGAGATTTCGATCTACCCCGCACCGGTACTCCGCAAGCCTGCAAGTGAGGTGGAGAGCTTCGACGATGACCTCCAAGAGACCATCGATGCGATGTTCATCCGGATGCGAGAGAGCCAGGGGGTCGGCCTCGCAGCCCCCCAGGTAGGGCTCAAGCAGCGGATCCTGGTGCTCAACCACTCTGGAGCGGCCGAGGACGACCTCGTCCTGGTCAACCCCACGATTCTCAAGCTCTCGGGCCCCAGGGAGGTCTCGGAGGAGGGCTGCCTCTCCTTTCCGGGGATCTACGGCGAGGTCTCACGACCGGACCGGGTGAGGATCAAGGCCCAGACCCCCAAGGGAGAGCCCTTCGAGCAGGACTACGAGGGATTCGTCTCTCGGATCATCCAGCACGAGATGGATCACCTGGAGGGGGTCCTGCTGATCGACCGGATGTCTCCAGCCGACAAGCTGCGCAACAGACTGGCCTTCGAGGACCTGGTCGAGGACTACAAGTCCAAGCTCGCCAAGGCGGGAAGCTAGCTCCCTGACGATGAGAATCACCCGGGACCTCAGCCAGCTCGAGGCCTCCCCTGAGCGTGGAGCAGTCACCTCCCTCGGCGTCTTCGACGGAGTCCACCTGGGGCATCAGGCCATTCTGGCAGCCAATGTGAAGAAGGCCCGTGAGCTCGACGCCGAGCCAACCGTGGTGACCTTCAGTGGACATCCCAAGCAGGTCCTGCTGGGCCGTGCTCCCCGCACGCTGACCACCCTGGAGCACCGCCTGAAGCTCTTCGAGCGAGCCGGAATCCAGCACACAGTCGTGCTGCCCTTCGACGAGGCCGTCCGCAGCACTCCCGCCAAGGTCTTTGCCGAGGAGTTCCTGGTGGCCCAGCTGGGCACGAGGCACTTCGTCCTGGGCTTCGACAGCAAGTTCGGAGACGGCAGAGAGGGCGATGCCGCCTTCCTCCAGGCTCTGGGGTACTCGACCTCCGTGGTTCCCATGGTGATCATCAACCAGCGGGGGGTCTCCAGCACAGCCATCCGCGAGGCGGTCGAGCTCGGGGACCTGGAGGGCGCCCAGAGCATGCTCGGGAGGCGGGTGTCCGTCCTGGGTGAGGTCGTCCATGGCAACGAGCTGGGCCGCCAGCTCGGCTTCCCGACTGCCAATCTCGACCTCCACCACGAGCTCCACCCGCCCGTGGGGGTCTACGCCTGCCTGGTCAACCTGATCCAGGAGCCCCCACCCGGCGATACGTCTCAGACCTGGCAAGGAGTCTCCAACATCGGCTTTCGCCCCACGGTGGACGGCAGCCCCCCGCCCCTTCCCCTGGTGGAGGTGCACCTCTTCGACTTCGATGGCGATCTCTACGGGGAGCGCCTGGAGCTGGAATTCGTGGCCAGTCTTCGAGGCGAGCGCAAGTTCGCCGGTCTCGAAGCCCTCAAGGCTCAGATCGGCCTCGACACCGAGGCGGCTCGGGCAGCCCTGGACGCCCTCAACTCCGATCCCTCCACCTGATTCCTCTCCTCGCGAATTGACCTTCGCCAATCTGGGGGCATAATCCGCCCTCCGCAATGCGGCTAGAGGCCCTTGAAGGCCCTGCCGCGTTGCCCCGGGCGGGTAGCTCAGTTGGTAGAGCACTTGACTGAAAATCAAGGGGTCACCGGTTCAAGTCCGGTCCCGCCCACCAGCCGCCCCAGGGGGGGCAAGACGCGGAAGACCATGAACGCCACCCAGCCGAGATTGATCGAGCGCAGCGTTCCCGGCAAGGTCACGATCGAGTGGGCCGATGGATCCACCAGCGTGTTCACTGCCGCGGACTTGAGAAAGGTGTGCCCCTGTGCCGGCTGCGTGAGTGAAGCCACCGGAGTACGCACCCACGATCCCGCCACCGTGCCGGACGACCTGGAGCAGAGCAACCTGTCCCTGATAGGCAACTACGCCATCTCCATGCAGTTCTCTGACGGCCACTCCACGGGCATCTTCACCTTCGAGGCCCTGCGCCGACTTGCCGACTCCGGCAGCCTGCACTAGGTGGAGCCGTGGATGCCCTGCGGGTCACCAGTCGGCTCACCCTGCCCCCCCAGGAGCTGGAGCTGACCTTCGCGCGGTCGGGTGGCCCGGGCGGCCAGAACGTGAACAAGGTGGCCAGCAAGGCCGTGCTGCGCTTCTCGGTTCGCGACAGCCAGTCCCTGAGCGCTGGGCAGCGCCAGCTCCTGTTGCAACGCCTGGGGAGCAAGCTGGTCGGTGATGGCGAGCTCGTGATCCACGCCTCGGTTCACCGCGAGCAGGCCAGGAATGTCGAGGACGCCCGGGAGCGCCTGGCCCAGACCCTCAGAGATGGCCTCACGGTCCCCAAGAAGCGCAAGCGCACCAGGCCAACTCGCGGATCCCAGAAGCGGCGCCTCGAGAGCAAGCGTCAGCGAGGACAGATCAAGAAGGACAGGAGACAGAATCACGAATGAACGACCCCCGAGAGGATCTCAAGAGTGGCATCGCCGAGTTGAAGCGCAGGCTGAAGAGCAAGGAGATCCCTGATCGCCAGCTCGTGCGACTGACCTTCCTGGCCCTGGGTAGGGTCAGCGCGAACGAGGGAGAAGGTGCCGCCAAACCTCTGGCCAAGGGGCTGAGTGAGGCTGCGGAGCCCCATGGCGAGCGCTGGGACGAGGCGGTGGAGTCCGAGATGACCCTGGCCGTCTCGGAACACGTTCATGGCGTCGATCCCAAGTACCTGGACATGCCCGGCTACGACTTCGCCTACACGATCGCTGCCCGGGAGCGCCTCGAGCAACGGCTGGTCGCCGCCGAGCTGCTCAAGTGGAAGGTGACAGAGCACCTGCTCGACCAGGTTGCCGATGCCGACGCACGCCTGCTCCCTTATATAGAGAAGGGCTGATCCAGCCCCGCTGGCCACCTGATGGGTGCGGGTCCCGCCAGACCCCAGGCGGGGAATGCGCTCGGAAGTGGCCCCATCAGCGGCCACCGAACGCCCTTTCTGGACCGAGTTTGGGAATTGAGGCCGATTGAGGGCCCAAGGTGGGCGGATTGGGCCACCGAGCGGCCAGCCCTATCGCGAAGCCCATCGATGGCAGCCACGCAACACAAGTTTAGCTGTAAACCATTGATACAAAATAGCTTGCGGTAATCCACCGGCCCCCTATTGGGGCCGACCTGCGGCGCCTGGAGCCCCCCCCCGAAGAGCCCCACCAACCACGGCGAACCACATAAACTGCTGCAGAAAAGAGCCTTAGGGCATCCGACCAGCCACAACCCCAGTTTGAGGGACCGAGAGGGCACATCGCCGCCGATTGTGCATTTGGTCTCCTGGTGAAAATTTGCGGTCGCCCCTTACGTCGGCCGCTGGAGCTAGGCACCCTTTGCCCGCTTCAGACCCCATCCCATTTCACTCAGTGGTCTCTCTCTTTGGAGTGCATACCAAATGAACAAGTTTGTTTTCAGCGCGCTTGCCGGCTCTCTGGTCGGCGCGACTGGCTTCGCCAACGATACAGAGTGGCCGGAGCTTGACCGGGAACTCGCGGCGCTCAACAGCGCCCCGCTTTCCCTTGATAATCACGAAGGTATCCATGTCTCTGGCTGGTTGATCAGTGCGATCACCTCCGATGACACGCCCGGTGATGACGATTCTGACGACCTCTCCACAGGAGTGGTCGCCTCTCGAGTCAACTTGAGCGGTTCCCTGGGTTCCAACTACAGCTTCATGCTCGGTTGGGATTTCACGGACACCGGTGAGCTCTACGCCCCGGCTGGCGTTCCGGTCGGACAGTTTGGCACCGGTGGCCTCACGGACGCTTATGTGGCCGTGGGAATCGCCGATGGCATCGAATTCAAGATGGGTGCGTTCCGCAGGGAATTCCTGGCGAGCTCCACCATTCAGCGTAATCACACGCTGTTCATCGACCGCTCCTACCTCGGTGCCCAGTACGCCAGCCGTGATGCTGGTGTCGGCCTCAGTGGTAACTTCAACCGCGTGAACTGGGAGGTCACCCTCCAGAATGGTCACAGTGGCAATGGCGACGACTTCTCGTACAGCGCCCACGTCGACTTCGACATCATGGGTACCTCCTCGGGTAACGAGGGTGCCATCGGCGCTGCCGAAGGTACGAACGTGAATGTCGGCCTCACCTACGCTGACGATGGCTCGGACTACACCGCAGCCGACGCCGGTACCATTGTTGACGGAGTCCCCGTCGCGGCTGGCGACAGCCGTGATGCGGCTCAGCTTGCTGCCTACGCCTCGCTCACCGCAGGCGCTATCTCGGCTGCCGTCGAGATCGTCGACCAGGACGCTGCCGTCTCAGTCGATGACGCCGCCACTCCCTGGAGTGCCGGCATCGCCTACATGTTCGGAGGAGACTACGAAGTTGGCTTCCGCTGGGACGACTACGATGACGCCCTCGGCACGAACCGCTACAACCTCGTCCTCAACCGCTACATCATGGGGCAAGACCTCAAGTGGCAGCTGCAGTTCTCCACCGGCGACAACGATGGCGGCCCCACCGATCCTGACGAGCCTGACATCTTTGCGCTCGGCCTTGCCGCTGGATTCTAGGACCCACGGATAGGAGTTCTCTCTCCGCGCGCGCCGCGGACGAGGCTCACACAATCAGCAGGGCCCTGCGCGCGTCGCGGGGCCCTGCTTCTTTTTCAGGCACGAAGAACGAATCGGCTCCAGCCCCTTCTCGGCGTCACTTCAATGAACGAACGAAGACGACTCTCCATCACGCTCTGTCTCGCACTCCTCCCCCAGCTTGCAGTCGCCCAGGACAGCCTGGAGGTCGCCTCTGAGGAGGAAGAAGTGGACGAGTGGACCGCCCTGGACATGGAGTTTCAGGGGCTCGAGGCACTCGAGCTGGAGTACGAGCCGCTTGCGGAGATCTGGGGCTACGGTCGTTCGAACGTCTACTACGACAAGGACGACAACCACGGTGCCCTGAATCTCGACAACCTGCGCGTCAACCTGGTCGGACAGCTGGCGGGATATGACTACAGACTCACCAGCGAACTCGCCTCGGGAAGTCTCGAGTTGCTGGATGCCTGGATGACCACGGGCATTGGCGAGGAGTTCGGGTTCACCCTGGGGCAGTTCAAGACCCCCTTCCTACGCTCCGGAATGCTCGAGGCCTGCGACCTCCTGATGATCGCAAGAACGCGGAACGGCATCTTCTATGCCACCCGTGACCAGGGAGTCATGGTCAATGGTGATCACGGCCGCTTCCACTGGGCCCTGGCAGCACAGAACGGGGCCTCTGCACAGTTCGAACAGATGCTCACCACGGCGCACGCCAAGGTGGACATCATCGGCCAGCCCGAGATGGCTCACGAAGGCGCCTATGGATCCGGAGGCACGACCCGGCTGACTGTTGGTGCGGGTATCTCCAACGATGATGCCTCCAGTGATGGCACAGCCTTCGCCTTGGAGGCCAACTTCGTCAACAAGCGCTTCTGCCTCCAGGCCGAGTGGCTCGACTACGGAGATGACTACAGCTTCCTCGATACCGAGCAGCGCGGCGGCACCTCACCCTGGAGTGTGACCGCCAGCTACATGCTGGTCCTCCAGAAGTACGAGCTCGCCCTGCGTTACGACGACTTCGACGATGTCTCGGAACCGATGGAGTACAGCCGGCGCGTGCTCACAGCCGGACTCAACCGATACATTCAGGGCCATGACCTCAAGTGGCAGCTGAACGTCGCCTCAGCGCACAAGGGCGGCGGAGATGACGGACCACACGATCTGCTTGTCGCACTAGGTGTTACCTACTCCTTCTGAGTCCTGCGACACATGGGCAGCAGGAGGCGTCGCAAGAGCGGCGCCTCTTTTCGTTGATCCGATCAGGGAAAAGGGCGCTCTGGAATCCCAGGGGCGGGACCCAGTCAGGTGATTCCCCGTGGACCCTTCCCACCTCGCCGGGCTGGTCTATATTCGAGACTGAGCTCATGAGGGCACTTGGGACTCCCGCCCCGGAGCAAGCCACACATGGGGAGGCTCGTCCAGATATTAAGGAGGTGATCAAAATCGACACTAGTGATAAACCCAACAGGCCCCTGACCACGCTCAGGAACCTTCACCTCGGAGGTATCGGCTGAGACTTGGATCAGGGGCAAGGGTAGCGTGGCGACCTATGGCTAAGCCGCCCTGCCCCCTGGCTCTCCACGATCGGCTGAGGTCGATCTGCGAGAGGTGATTATTGCGGCGAGTCGACTTGCTCGGCTCGCCGTCTCTCGTTTGGCGTGACGAACCTCACTGACTCCAATGTCACTGCTCTGGAGGGCCGAAGTAGTCCACATGGCTATCGGGCCCTTCATGAACGCGCAGGCGGTGCAGACGACAACCAGGATGATCATTGATCCGGGGAGCAAGACACTCCCAGAAGGCGATGGCCAGGTTCTCTGCGGTGGAGATCCGCCCTTCCATGAAGGGGACATCCAGGTCCAGGTGCTTGTGGTCCACCTGATCAAAGATCTCTTCACGCATGATCGCGCGCAGCACGTTCAGATCGATGATCATCCCTGAGGGCGGAACCTGACCCCTGACGGTCACCTCGTAGACGTAGGTGTGCCCATGGCCATTGGGATTGTTGCAAGGACCATAGAGCTGTGCATTCTCCTCATCGCCAAGGGTGGGATCATGCAGGCGGTGCGCAGCAGAGAATTCCTGACGGTGCGTGAGCTCGAGTTCTGGTGATGACATGCCCTGGCCGCCTCCCGCTAAAAAATCCGACAAATGCCGTTCGCTTGGCCGACGGAAGCATATCTCGACCCGCAAACCCTCACCACATGCTGGGGGGCAAGAAGTTAGGAGAAACCCTTCGCAATTGTTTCGCTAATGACGTCTTAGACAGCAGAACCAGCGAGCGGTGTTCAATTTTTTCCCGCTCTGGACTACATCTCACTTCCGACCTTACAGGAGCACCAAGCCATGAATAAGTCCTACGATTTTCGCCGGGCCGACAGCTTGATCCCCTTGCTTCAAGTGCTGAACAGGGAGATCGAGGAACGAACCAAGTCCGTACGTTCCGCCACCCACAGAGTCCATCGACTTCGCCGATCCAATGATCTGACAAGCACAGAGCGCCGCAACAAGATTGCGCTTCTCGAGGCCGAGATCTCAAACCACAAGCGAGAGATCAGGTACACGAAGAAGGAGCTCGAAGAACTTGGATGTATCGTCGACACCGAGAATCCATCGACGGTTCTCATTCCAGGTAGAGACGGTAGCCTCGCAGCTGGATACGAATGGCGACTCGGTGACACACGCGTACACCCTCCAGTCGGAAACTGAGGACTGCTCACGGAGAGCAGACAGAGACAGAGATTCGCGGCCCGCACCCAGGTGCGGGCCGCAGTCATTTCCGGAGGCCTCGATCAGCCTCGCTCGTGATTGCTGCTGCCTCTCATCTGGGAGCACAGATCGTGTTCCTCGAGAGTCGGGATCCTGGCCAGGTAGAAGAGCGCGCCGGGCCTTCAGGCTCACCGGCGCGCTCCTCGGGGGGTGGACCTGGCTACGCCACCCGGACTGCTTGTTCAGCGAGGCCTCTGCCCATTCTCGACCTGGGGCGGTCGTTGGCTCTCAGCTTCCCGTGAGTCGGACTTCTGGAGCTGCTTCCTGCTACGCTCCTTGGTCTTGGCAGCTTGCCTGACGACGCTGCCCCTGGCGGGCTGAACACGCACCTCGGCCTTGGCCTCTCCGGAGTCCCCCTCAAGCTGCAGCGCGTCGCCATGGGCTTGCTTGGCCCGCTTCAGCAGGCGCCGCCTCTCTGTCTCCAATTGCTCCGCGTTCCATCCAGCAGCCCGTGCCCGGTGCAGCAGAGCCTTGAGCGAGGACTGCAGCTGCTTGCGTTTCTCTTCGGGAACATCCTCCAGCTCCCGAGCACTGAACTCTCCCTGGCCCTCCGAACCGGCCACCTGCCTTGCCCGCTGAGTCAGCGATTCCTGAGTATGCTCGACCCGCGGCCGCCTTGCGCCGACGTCCACGGCCTTCGAGATGAGCCTGGATCTTGCAGCCTCATACTTCTCAGCGACCGTCGGGAGCTCTCCCTGTGTACCCGGTCCCTGGCTAGCAGCCGCCCTCCGCTGGAGGCTCGAGTTCAACATCTCGTACTGCTCCCGGGTCATCCCACCGGCCTGGGCCCGGCCCTGAAGCACGCTTCGCGCCCGATCGAGCCGCGCTCGGATCTCGGAAGAGCCTCCACCGTCAGGGCCCGACTCGCTCTCGGCCACCCCTCTGGCACGCTGGCCGAGTTCCCGGCTGGCTTCTGACGTGGCGCGGGTGGTGGCCCCGACGCTCTTGATGCGCTGATTCAGGGCCTGCTGGGCGCGGCGGTACTTCTCGACCGTCGAGGTTGTGTGCGCCTCCCGACCCCCTGCAACCTCAGGTCTGACCGGGCTCCTGCCAGCTCCCTGGGCCTTGACCTTCCTGGCTGCTCGCTGCTGTTCAATGCGGCGGGCCTCCCGTTCGAATTCTGCGCCTGGCACCTGGCGCGTCCTCTCGAGCAGGTGGCGGTAGTACATCAGGAACTCGTCACTGGAGAGCTCTCCATTGGAATCCTCATCCCAGACCTGCAGAGCCCTTGATGAGATCGAGGCGCGGGTGAGCTCCTGGGCCTCCAGTCGACCATCAGAATTCGGGTCCGCAGCTCGGAAGGTCGCCTTGGCCCTGTCCAGATGACTCATCCTGGCCTGTTGCGCCAGGACGGAGGGGCTTGCGAGGAGCGAGAATCCAAGGACTAAGAGGTAAGTGGACGGTCGGTTCATGGCATGAGCCTCGGTACGAGTTTCGGACGGCAGCCCTGGACACCGAGCGATTGCCGTGCCGTGCTCGAGCATCGTCAAAAATCCGCCCCAAGATTCGGCCAGGTAGAGACTTACGATACCGGCTGATAACCGCCCGATTGTCCGTGCGTCCTCTCG
Source organism: Planctomycetota bacterium (assembly GCA_014237855.1). Classification (GTDB taxonomy): domain Bacteria; phylum Planctomycetota; class UBA1135; order UBA1135; genus JABACD01. The sequence continues at coordinate 89,424 of JABACD010000001.1, forward strand.
AGGAGACACCTCCACGGCAATCGGAGGCAACTGTCTACCAGCGGCCCCATTCAGGGCACCTCCCAATTGCTGCTCAGATGCCTCGATGTGGAAGTCAAAAGCCGGCACCCGATTGAAGCGAGAGTGTGGGCCCTGTACAAATCGAGTCTCGCCGACGCGAGACTCCATTTATCGCGCAATGGGGCCCAAGACACCCCGGCCGCGCGGTTCCCGATTCCACCTTGGTCGGGGCGAATCCCGAAGGACCGTGACTAGAGTGAACACGAAATTGGAATCCCCCCCCAAACCTCAGGCCGCGACCCGCGACGCTTACGGCGAGGCCCTTCTCGAGCTTGGCGGACGCAATACGGAGGTCGTCGTCCTCGACGCTGACCTGTCGGGCTCCACGCGAACCAAGGCCTTCTCCAAGGCCTACCCCGAGCGCTTCTTCAACATGGGAGTGGCCGAGGCCAACATGGCGGGCACCTCCGCTGGCCTGGCTGCCAGCGGGAAGATCGTCTTCATCAGCTCCTTCGCCATGTTTGCCGCAGGCAAGGCCTGGGAACAGGTAAGACAGACCATCTGCGTGCCGCGCATGAACGTCAAGATCTGCGCAACTCACGCAGGGCTGACCGTTGGCGAGGACGGCAAGTCCCACCAGATGCTAGAGGACCTGGCGCTGATGCGCGTCCTTCCGAACATGACGGTTGTTGTTCCGGCCGATAGCACGGAGACCCGCCGGGTGATCGAGGCCGCAGAGAGTCACGATGGCCCGATGTACATTCGGCTCTCCCGCGCCAAGACGCCCATCATCTTCGACGATAGTTACGCCTATCAAGTCGGGAAGGGCAACATCCTGCGAGACGGTAACGACCTCGCCATCGTCGCCTGTGGAGTCGAGGTGGCCGCCGCCCTGGAGGCTGCGGAGATCCTGGCAAACGAAGGCGTCCAGGCCAGGGTCATCAACATGGCCACGATCAAGCCCATCGATTCAGAGCTGATCGAGGCTGCGGCCCGCGAGTGCGGTGCCATACTCACTGCGGAGGAGCACCAGACCACAGGTGGCCTGGGAGGTGCGGTCGCGGAGTGTGTCGCGAAGACCTACCCCGTTCCGATCGAGATGGTTGGTGTCCAGGACTCCTTTGGTGAGAGCGGAACGTCGGGCGAACTTCTTCAACGATACGGCCTCGATGCAAGCTCTCTCGCGGAACGCTCACGTACCCTCCTGCGTCGATGCCAGGACAACCAGGAGAACGCCTAAGCCATGGCCCTCACAGCAGAACAAGAGAAGGCGATCGCCGAAGGAGCTCGCCAGGTCAGGATCGATGTGGTCAACATGGTCCACGCCGCAGCTTGCGGACACCCCGGGGGTCCAATCGGAATGGCCGACTTCATGGCCACTCTCTGGTTGGGCCACATCAACATCTCTCCGGACAACCTCCACGACCCGAAGCGAGACCGTTTCGTTCTCGGCAACGGACACACCTGCGCCGGCTACTACTCCCTTCTGGCGCAGAAGGGGCTGATCCCCAGGGAGGAGCTGATCAGCTTCAGGAAGCTCGGATCCCGTCTCCAGGGGCATCCACACCGCAGCGCAGAGATGGGCATCGACATGAGCACTGGCAGCCTTGGCACCGGACTCTCGGCAGCGCAGGGGATGGCCCTCGCTGCGAAGATCAACGGCTGGGATGAGACCCGTGTCTACGCCACCTCCTCCGATGGCGAGAGTCAGGAGGGGCAAATCTGGGAGGCCGCCACCAGCGCAGCCCACTATGGTCTCGGTAACCTGACCGTGCTGGTGGACTTCAACAACATCCAGATCGACGGCCACATGCGCGACGTCATGGATGTCCGAGATCTACGCGTGAAGTACGAGGCCTTTGGCTGGCATGCCCTGGACGTCGACGGCCACGACATCAACGCTATTGATGCCGCGCTCTGCGAAGCCAGGTCCATCAGCGACCGGCCGAGCGCCCTGATCTGCCACACCAAGATCGGAAAGGGTGTTTCCTTCATGGAAGATCAAGCTGGCTGGCACGGGGTCGCCCCCGACGATGAGCAGGCCAGAGCTGCGCTGGCCGAGCTGGGAGCCTGAGATACCACGAAGAGTCCCGGCGGCGATGAGACATCCCTCTCATCGCCCGGGGCCTCGCCCTGCTTGCTAGGATGGGTCGCTTGAGGAATCCAGAATTGCACTCCACAAGACCTCAGGCAGAAGCGCTCCAGGACAGGGGAAGGGTCAGCCTGCCGCAGATCGTGTTCTTGCTGGGCACCTTCTTCGGTATGGGGTTGATGCTCGTGATCCTCGAGCTCTGGGGTCTGGGCGAGGATGAGGACCTGGCCCACTACCGGCAGGTCCGAGACCTCGTCACCAACACCTACGTTCGTGATGTGGACAAGCAGGATCTCCTTGAAGATGCCCTGCGAGGGATGCTCAACGGCCTCGACGACTACTCCGACTACTATGTCCGCGAGGAGTTCGACGCGGTCAATCGGGATACCTCCGGTGAGATGATCGGCATTGGAGTGATCCTGCGATACAAGGATGTGCCGCAGGTGCTGTTTCCGCTCGAGAACTCTCCAGCCATGGATGCTGGAATTCAGGTCGGTGATGAGATCCTCGCCATTGATGGAGTCTCTACGGCTGGGCTGCTGACCGAAGAACTCAGCTCACGGATCCAGGGAGAGCCCGGCAGCAGCATCCTCCTGCAAGTCCGGGGCCTCGACGGCCAGGAGCGTGAACACGAGATCACTCGACGCGAGCTACCGATCCCATCCGTACGGCGAGTACGCATGATCGACGAACAGCGCGGGATCGGCTACCTGGCCATCACGTCATTCAGCAATCGAACTACCGAGGAATTCGACGAGGCCGTCAGCCGGCTCCAGGACGATGGCTTGAAGGCCCTGATACTCGACTTACGTGGCAACCAGGGAGGCCTGCTCTCGCCTGCTGTCGAGATCTCCCAGCGCTTCGTCCGCGAGGGCGTCCTGGCCTCGACCCGCGGCAGAGGCGAGCCCAAGGTCGAGTCCGCCGCCCCCGAGCTTGCCTGGTACCACGGAATCCCATTGATCCTGCTGGTCGATGGAGAGTCGGCCAGTGCGAGTGAGGTCCTGGCTGGCGCCCTGCAGGATCACCGAGTTGCCGTCTTGTTGGGAGAACCGACCTATGGCAAGGGTGTCGTCCAGACGATCAGTCGCTACCCGGACCGCCACGCCATCGCCAAGCTGACCACCTCCTACTACTTCACCCCCTCCCACCGCAATCTCCAGCGAGGCACGGACGGACACGACTACGGTCTGCTGCCGAACTTCCTCGTTGACTGCGAAGGGGAGGAGCGAGAGGCCATCTATGGCTACCTCCACAACTCCTTCGAGCCCCCCCCCACGATCATCGCGGACCTTCGAGAGTGGCAGAGCGAGAGCGGCCTGGAGCTGGTCAATGAGCCTCCGCTCGATCCCCAGCTCGAGGCTGCCGTCGCCATCTTCCGCGGGGAGCACCAGGACTGATTCGCGATGAGAGGCAGCGAGTACCCGATGATTCGATGAGTGAGCTTGTCCTGGGAATCGAGTCATCTTGCGATGAGACCGCTGCAGCCGTTGTGCGCGGTGGGCGCGAGGTGCTCTCCTCCGTGGTCCACTCGCAGATCGCGGAACACGCCGTCTATGGCGGCGTCGTGCCGGAGATCGCAGGTCGCTCCCACCTGAAGAAGATATTGCCTGTGGTGGACGCGGCTCTGGAACAAGCATCGATAGATCTAGATGAGCTGGATGGAATCGCAGTAACCCAGCGCCCAGGTTTGATTGGCTCTCTGCTCGTGGGGGTCTCTGTGGCCAAGAGCCTCGCCTTCACAAGACAGACTCCGCTCATACCCGTTCACCACATCGAAGCGCATGTGTACGCCGCAAGCATGGAGTGTGAAGAGGCTCCCTACCCATGCATCGCTCTGGTTGTCTCGGGAGGTCACACGGCGCTCTACCGGGCAGAGTCCGCCCTTGAGATGACGCTCATCGCCAGCACCCTGGATGATGCTGCCGGCGAGGCCTTCGACAAGGTGTCCTGGCTGCTGGGCTGCGGCTATCCCGGTGGTCCCGCAGTGAGTGCACTGGCGCGTGATGGCGACCCCTCCAGCATCCGCTTCCCGAGGTATCTCCCCAGGGATGGAGGAATTGGATTCTCATTCAGCGGGCTGAAGACCGCAGTGCTCTACCACCTCAGGGGCGGAGACGCCCTGGCTCCCACCCCGGCGCCAGAGGACATGGTGGGCCGTGCTGACGTCGCGGCTGCCTTCGAGCAGGCAGTGGTCGACGCCCTGGTGACCCAGACACTCGCTGCATGCCGTAAGGAGGGCATCCAGCGTGTCCTGGTCGGGGGCGGCGTGGCCTGCAACGCTCATCTGCGGGAGGAGCTGGGGGTTCGCGCTGGGGGAGCTGGCGTCGAGGCGACCTTTCCCAGTCCGGCCTACTGCACCGACAACGCGGTGATGATCGCTGGCCTGGGGTACGAGCTTCTGAGAGCCGGAAGGACCGCGAGCTGGGAACTGGACGCCCTGGCGCGCTAGACCCTGACCCGCTCGCGAGCGGCACTCAGGACCCCTCCCTGCCCCATCCAGAGGTCTGGGCACGGCTGGCCCCCGAGGATTGTGGTCGGATTGGGCCGATCTCGTCCCGAACTGCTGAGGAGATCGCGCTAGTTCTTCGGGCCCCCGCTAAACTGTCGCCCCGCCTGGATCCCATGCAAGATCGGGTCCACACCAGCGCCGTGAACTCTGCCGAACTGGAACGTCTGCTTCTCTCGATTCGAGACCAGCAAGTACCCATCTCCGAGGGTATGCGCCAGCTGAGCGCGTCTCCGGTCATGGACCTGGGGCACAGCCGACTCGACACCCATCGGGAACTCCGCTGCGGTCATCCGGAGGTGGTCTACGGTGCGGGCAAGACCCCGCAGCAGCTGCTCGAAATCTCCAGGGTGCTCGTGGAGACCCATGGGCGACTACTTCTGACGAGAGCCTCCTCCGAGGGAGCCGCCGCGGTCTGCGCCGAGATCCCTGAAGCCGTTCACCACGAGCTGAGTTCGACCGTGACCGTTGGCCTGCCAGACGAGGAAAGCGGAGAGGGCCTGGTGCTCGTCGTCTGTGCGGGAACCTCGGACCTGCCAGTGGCCGAGGAGGCTTCAATCACAGCCCGCCTCCTGGGAGCACGTACCGAGCTGATCGCCGACATCGGCGTGGCTGGGCTGCACCGGCTCCTGGGCACTACGGACCGGCTCCGAGCAGCCCAGGCTCTGATCGTCGTGGCCGGCATGGAGGGAGCTCTCCCCAGCGTGGTAGCTGGACTGGTCGAGCGCCCCGTGATCGCCGTGCCGACCTCAGTGGGTTACGGTGCCTCCTTGGGCGGACTTGCTGCCCTCCTTGCCATGCTGAACTCCTGTGCAGCTGGTATCTCAGTCGTGAACATCGACAACGGCTTCGGGGCAGGCTATCAAGCCGCACTGATCAACCGTACACGAGCGAATCACCAACCCTCCTGACCCGGGGACCACGAAGAGTGAACTCAGATGAGTGAGACGAAAGCTTGGATCGGCATCGAGAACGGCGTGGTCCTCGAGGGACGCTCGGTGGGCGCCCCTGGCGAGGCGCAAGGAGACCTGGTCTTCAACACGGCAATGACCGGATACCAGGAGATCCTGACTGACCCCTCATACTGTGGGCAGGTTGTCATCATGACCTACCCGCTGATCGGCAACTATGGGGTCGCCGAGGAGGACTGCGAGAGCAGCAGGGGCTGGGCCGAGGCCTTCATCATGAAGGAGATGGCATCCAGGCACAGCAACCAGCGCGCCACTGACTCCCTCGGAGACTGGCTGATCAAGCAGGGAGTCGTGGCAATCGACAGGCTCGATACGCGCCGCCTGACCAAGATGACCCGCGAGGAGGGCTCACTCCGCTGCGTGGTCTCCACCACCGACAGTGATCCCCAGTCCCTGGTTGAGAAGGCCCGCGCCGCCGAGTCCACCGATGGTCGGGACCTGGCCTCGGTAGTCTCCTGCAAGAAACCCTACGCCTGGGCAGAGGGCTACCACGAGTCCTACCCATCCGAGATCTCGCGCGCTGCTGGCGAGCGCTTCCGCTGCGTGGCCATCGACCTGGGCGCCAAGAAGAACATCCTCCGGAGCCTTCATCACTGTGGGTTTGATGCCACTGTCGTTCCCTCGAGCTCGAGCCTCGAGGAGGTGCTGGCCCACGACCCGCAGGCAATCTTCCTCTCGAATGGTCCCGGTGATCCCTCCGCGGTCACCTCTACCATCGAGACCGTAGGCAAGCTCGTTGGCAAGCTCCCGATCTTCGGCATCTGTCTGGGGCACCAGATCCTCTCGATCGTCCTGGGCGCGCAGACCGAGAAGATGCCCTTCGGCCATCATGGAGCAAACCACCCCGTAAGAGACCTGACGACCGGCAAGATCGAGATCACCTCACAGAACCACTCCTTCGCTGTCGTTCAGAAGAGTCTGCCCGATCACCTGGAGCTGACGCACCTCAACCTCAACGACCACACGGTCGAGGGCATGCGACATACCTCTCTGCCGATTTTCAGCGTGCAGTATCACCCCGAGGCTGCGCCGGGCCCCCTTGACTCCTCGCACCTGTTCAACCGCTTCTACGAGCTGGTCGCTGCAGAGCTGCAGTCCACAACCTAGAGCACCGACCACGGGGAGAGCCCCACGACTCCTGCTAGAGCATGGAGACTGGATCCACGTCGACGGTGATGCGCGAACGGGGGTTATCCGCAGCGAAGCGCGTCAGGATCGAACGAGCGGTCGAGAGACCCGCGTTGAGCTCGGGAGCCTTGAGGAGGAAGTGCTGACGATAGCGTCCGCGCAGTCGTGAAATCGCTGCCGGAGCCGGGCCCAGGACCAGTACATCCGTTGGACTGGTGTTTGCCCGGATCGTGGCCGCACAGTCTCTCGCAGCTCCGCAGCAAGCTGCCTCACTCTCATCCTCGAAGACGGCTCGAATCAAGCGCCCATGAGGTGGATAGCCAAGCTCCTCGCGCAGCAAGATCTCCTGGGCAGCAAAGCCCTCGAAGTCGTGTTCTGCCGCCAGTTGAATGGCAGGGTGATCCGGTGTCTGTGTCTGCACGACGATCTCTCCCGCCGTGTCTCCGCGGCCCGCACGACCGGCAACCTGGGCTAAGAGCTGGAAGGTCCGCTCTGCAGCTCGGAAGTCGGGTAGGTGCAGAGCGCTGTCTGCCGACACGATCCCCACCAGGGTGACGTTTGGAAAGTCGAGGCCCTTGGCGATCATCTGGGTCCCGACAAGCACATCGATCTCACCATCGCCAAAGGCATCCAGCACTCGCTCGTAGTCTTCCGGCCTACGCATGGTGTCCGAATCCATACGTGAGATCCTCGCCTCGGGCAGAAGCTGCCCCAAGGACTCCTCGATTCGCTCACTGCCCAGCCCCAGATAGCGCAACCCCGGTCGCGTACAGCTCGGGCATTCCTTCGGGGGCACCTGCTCCTCACAACAGCTGTGGCAGACCGCGCGGCCGATTCCCCGGTGAAAGGTCAGGGCCACATCACACTGGCTGCAAGAGACGGTCTCTCGGCAGCCAGGGCACCAGAGTACTGGCGCAAATCCGCGTCGATTCAGGAAGAGAATCGTCTGTTCTTTCTTCTCCAAGCGATCGCGCATGAGCTGCTCGAGGCGATGCGAGAAGAGCTTGGGGCCCTCCTTGGTCGCCTTCTCCTGACACATGTCGACGATCTCCACCCGGGGTAGCCGACCACCGCCAACCCTCTCGGTGAGCATCAGCCGTCGATAGCGCCCCTCCGCTGCATTATTCCAGGTCTCGAGAGACGGCGTCGCAGATCCCAGGACACACACGGCCCCTGCCTCCTTCGCTCGCACCACGGCAATGTCTCTCGCAGAGTATCGAGGCGTGCTTGCTTGCTTGAAGGATGGTTCGTGCTCCTCGTCGACGACAATCACTCCCAGGTCTGGCATGGGCGCGAACACCGCCGAGCGAGCGCCCACGACCACGCGTAGCTCCCCACGCCGTACTCGTTGCCAGGTCTGTAGCCTCTGGGCGTCGCTCACACGAGAGTGCATGACCGCAACCTCTCCGAAGCGCGAGCGGAACCAGCTAACAGTCTGAGGAGTCAGCGCGATCTCGGGTACCAGCACGATCGCTCCGCGCCCGCAGGCCAGAGCACGCTCGATGACCCGTAGATAGACTTCAGTCTTGCCACTCCCCGTCACACCCTGCAGGAGGAAGGTAGACCAGGTACGAGCCTCAACCTCTGCCCCCATGGCCTCGACAGCACTCTCCTGGCCTCCGGAGAGCTGAGAGGGCCTCTCTCGCTTCTTGGCGGGCCCCAGGAGCGGGTCAGGGGCACACTCGACCTTATCGATGCGCACCCAGTCTCGGCGCTCGAGCGAGCGCGCCGGAGCATCCGAGAGGTTCAGCTGCCGGGAGATCTCGCGCAGCTCCACCGGCTCGCCAATTTCCAGCAAGGTGCGCAGCAAGCGATGCTGCTTGGGAAAGCGATCAATCACCTCTCCGAGCTCGGACTCCCCGATACCCTCCCGTGCCTCGATCACCAGGCGCTTGCGAACGCCCTTCTCCCGCTTGAGCGAAGCCGGCAAGACAGCACCGAGGGCCTCCCCCCAGGCACATGCGTAGTAGCCTGCAATCCAGCGCGTGAGCTCCAGCAGGCTCTTGTCGATGATCGGCTCCTCATCGAGCACGGCCGCCAGCTTGCGCACCTTCTTCGGCTCAAGCTCACACTCCTCATCGATACCGACAACGACCCCGACCTCACGTCGCGAGCCGAAAGGTACGGCAACCCGCATCCCCTCTGACAGACACTCCCGAAACTCCGCTGGCACCGCATAGGTGAACTCTCTTCGCAGGGGCTTACGAAGCGCCACCTGAGCGTAGAGAAGGTCCTCGCGCTCGGGCTCCGCCTCCTCTCCAAAGAGAGAGTTGGGTCTCACGGATTCCGTCGCCACTTGATTATCACCCAGACCCGCTAGGCACAGGCGCAAGGAGTCGACTCACAGCGCGGACAACCCCTGGCGTACTTCTTCATTGCCGCCTCCTGCAGATCGATACCGGACATGGAGGCCAGCGTGGATAGCCACGCAATCACATCGGCAAACTCCCCTTCCAGCTCTTCCTGCTGACCGCGACGCAGAGCCCGAGTGAGCTCACCAACCTCCTCGCAAAACCACATGTGCGTGCCCTCGAGCCCTCGAGACGAATCACGATCGAAGTAGATCTTCTCGATCAACTGCTGAAACTCATTGATCTTCATGCGGGAGAACGCCTGATCGTGAGAATAGAAATATCATGTGGAAAATCCTCTTCGCCGGCGAAGGAATCCAGGGCGCTATCGATCGACTCAAGCAGCTCTCCACTCGGCCCGAAGGCCCGCTTCATGGCGAGTCGATAGAACGACTTCTCGCCCAGCTCACTGCTCTGCTCGTCATGCACCTGGAGCGGCCCTGTATTTGAGAGCAACAGCCGGTCACCAGCAGCAAGATGCACCTTGCCGGACTTCAGCGTTCGATCAAAGATCGGCCCTCGATCGAAACCAAGAGCTATACCCTCCGGCTGAACAGGCTTCAGGACCTTCCCTTCACTGACGAAGTGCAGGAGTGGCACCTTGTGCCCAGCACAGGCGACCTCGGCCTCACCCGTGGTGGGCTGGATCACCACGTAGAGCGCAGTCGCGTACATACCGCGGCGCACCCCCTTTGCCAGGTAACGGTTGATCAGCTGAATGCCCTCGACCATGTCCTCGCTCCTCGGGAGGACCGAACTCAGGTAAGCGCGAGCCGTGGCCCCGATCAGGGCTCCCGGAATGCCATCTCCACTGATCTCGCAGACCAACAAGCCAAAGCGTCCGTCCTCGTACTCGAACACATCGTAGAAGTCTCCACCAGGAGTCGGGCAGCCGATCTGGAGCGCCTCCAGATCGTAACCGGGAATGTCTGGTGTGCCTTCCGGCAACAAGGCCTCACGCACCTCTTCCGCCACCTCCATCTCTCGCTCCCGCGCAACACTCGCAAGCTGCTGCTCCTGCGCGTCCTTCAGAGAGCTGGCCATCTTGTCGATCTCCCGGGCCAGTGCGCGTACCTCTCCACCAATCCGCACGTGAGTGCGTTTCATGAGGTTCCCGCCAGCGATCTGCCGAACATCATCCACCAGTCCCTCGATCGGAGTCGCCACCGAGTGGGCAACCACGAATGAGACGACAGCTCCGACAGCGATGACCAGAGCCATGATTCCCAGGATCAGATCTCGCAATCCACTTCCCGCCCGACCGCTGTCCTCCGGTACCAGCAAGTGAACAACCCGATCCTGATCATCGCCACCATGCCCTTCGTAGAGTTCGGCCTGTTCGTCTCGACCTTCAATGAGGCCATAGCGAACGGGAAAACGCTTGACGTTTGTCCCCGGGATGATGACGGCACGGCTGCCTTCCTGTTCGTAGTTGCCAACCTGCCCTTCCTTGGCGGTCAAGGCAACGGACTCACCAATTCGCTGCGCTATGGCTGAGGAGGCCTCATTGGTGACTCCGTGACTCAGAAGGTAACCGGCGATTCCCATGACCACGGCCAGTGCCGTGGTCATTGCCAGGGTGAACCTGAGTTTGAGTGACATCCCGCTGCCACTCGAGGAGCTCGCTCGGCGATTACTCATGTTCCTATCTCCATCGTCCAGGGCGCATCGACCAAGAGCCGCAGCGGCAACATCACCAGAGCCAGTCCGTAGATGCCTGCGACCACATCATCAAGCATGATGCCGTCTCCACCTCCGATTCGCTCGAATCTACGTACAGGAGGGGGTTTGGCGATGTCAAAGAAGCGAAATGCGCAAAAGGCTGTGAGCAGGGCCAACAGGCTAGGACCCTGCACCCAGGCGACAACAATCAGGTAGCCGACCACCTCGTCGAGGACGAACCAGCCGGGATCTTTCTTGCCCGCGTAGCGCTCTGCCCAGGCACCAAGGGATCTACCCAGCAGATAGACCGAGAGAGCAGCGAGCAGAACCCACAGGAGGAACCACTCGGTTCCCGCCAGAGCCCATGCGATGACAACCCCTCCAAGCGTCCCGAACGTCCCGGGCGCCACCGGGATCAGGCCCAGGAAGCCGCAGGTCGCCAGTGCTAGCTTGAACCGATCCATCAGTCTCCCCCGCTCAGGAGATCTCGAGTACGCAGGACATAGGAGACGCCGGAGCCGACCGTTGCCACCAGGGTCGCCACGATCAGCAGGGTCAGTACCGGGTTCCACACCGCTAGCCATCCTTCGGGCCAGTCAAAGCCGGGGATGAACATGACTCCGGCAACAGCAAAGCACTGCACCAGCATCTTGATCTTGCCAAACCTGTCTGCGGCGAACTCCTTACCCACACTCTCCACATAACCGCGCAACCCCGTCACCAGGAACTCCCTGGCCAGGATGATGACCACGAACCAGGCAGGAATGCGATCGCGAGACCAGGGCGTCACCGCGAGGAAGATCAAGGTGCCGACCACCAGCACCTTGTCCACGAATGGGTCGGCAATGCGTCCGAAGACGCTGACCTGGCCGTAGCGGCGGGCCAGGTACCCGTCGAGCACGTCCGTGGCCGCAAGAATGACGAAGAGCCAGAAGCAGGTCTGGATCACGACACGCATGGGCAGGCTGAGCCCACCGAACTCAAGCGTGTCCTGCAGCTCGAGTTCCGCGGTCAAGCTCAACACGAAGAACAGGAAGGCTGCACCTACAAATCGCAGCGCTGTGATCCTGTTGGGCCAGTTCGCGAATACTCCGCTCACTCGTGATCTCCCTTCACTGGACTGCAGACCAAATTGAACTCCTGATCGAGCCCGACAGCTTGAGTACGCAATAACTCGCCCGGCTGCGCATCGCCACCCTCGATGCGGACGATCAGGTCGACCTCGGGGGCATCACGTTCCGTCCGGCCGATCACTCCCCCGTGGGGGCTGCTCTCATCCACGAGGACCTCGATCTCCTCGCCGATCCGCCCCTCCTGCTCATGGGCGAGGAGCGTATCTCGAAGCTCAAGCACCCGAGCATGCCGGGCCAGCGCTTCCTCCTCCGGAACTCGGCCCTCCAGCTCGAAGCTCGGAGTCCCAGCCTCGGGTGAGTAGACAAATGCCCCGACGCGGGTAAGACGATAGGCCCGCAGGAGCTCGAGCACCTCGTCAGCATCCTGCTCGGTCTCCCCAGGAAAGCCCATCAACAGGGTGGTCCGTACGGTGATGTCCGGGACCTCATCGTGGAGGCGGTCCAGCAGGCGCCGAACCTGGTCCCCTGTGCCGGCCCGCGCCATGCTCCGTAGCACGCCTGTGGCAGCGTGCTGCACGGGAATATCCAGGTAGGTCGCCACCCGGTCATGCTCGCGGAGCAGCGTTGTCAGCTCCCATGGAAAGTCGTTCGGGTAGGCATACATCAACCGCAGCCAGTGCAGGCCTTCAGTCTCCGCCAGAGCTTCGACGAGTTCCGGCAGGCGCTTGCCAATATCTCGACCCCAAGCAGTGGAGTCCTCTGCCACCAGGACCAGCTCTCGAGCTCCAGCGGCCACCAGCTCCTCTGCCTCTGAGCACAGGGATTCGATCGACTTGGAGCGATGCCCACCACGAATGGATGGAATCGTACAGAACGTGCACTTGTGGTCGCAGCCGTGCGAAATGCGCAGGTAGGAGTACGAGCTAGGAGTCGCCAGCAGGCGCGCACCCTCGCGATCAGGTTCGCGCTCGACGGGGCCCTCAAGATAGCGGGGAACACGGTCTCCCTCCGAAAGTCGACGGATCGATCCCGCCAGCTCTCTGTAGTCTGAGATCTCGGCAAAGAGATCGACTCGAGGAAAACGCTCTTGGAGCTTCCTGCGGTATCGCTGGACAAGACAACCAGCGACGACCACGTTCTCGAGTTCCCCACGCGCCTTGCGCTCCAGCTGAGCGCGAATCGTGTCGCTCGACTCCTTCTCGGCTGGCCCGATAAAGGAGCAGGTGTTGATGACCACCGTTCCGGCAACCTCAGGATCCCCGGTGACGAGCAGTCCCTCTTCCGCCATCCTCCCAAGGATCAACTCGGAGTCGATAAGGTTCCTGGCACAACCCAGGTGAATGAGAGAGACAGTCTTCGGGTCGATCACTTGGACACGGATAGGTCGCCTGGCAGCCCATGGGCCGGAGGCGGGAAACTACTCCGCACCGACCGCGGAGAGCCACTCCTCGCGGTCCATGAGTATATCGCGCTGCTTGCCATCGATATAAGGTCCGATGAAACCCAGCTCCTGTAGCTCGTCCAGGACGGTGCAGGACTGCTTGAAATCGAGGCCGAACTGGCGCTGGAGAAGTGAGACGGCCACACGTGACTCGGTCAGGATCAGGTCAGCGGCGAGACGGGCCTCATCGGAAGCATTCCGCGCCGGCGAGGGCTGGGGCTTGATCACGACCACGGGCTCCCCCGAGGACCCCGAATCGGCGTCCTGGGCCTCCGCTGGATCATCGAAGAGGTCCATCTGGGTCTCTCCATTCTCGTCGACATCCGTCGAAGGAGCCTCAACCTCGGCTCCTGGCTCGGAGAGCTCGACAGAGGCCGCTGCTTCGAGCTCCACGGGCTCCTCATCAGCGCTGACCGGCTCTGTGGCCCCCTCAGCGGGGCCCTCGGAGCCGACCAGCTCTTCGCCCTCTTCGATCTCTTCAGCCTCCTCGTAGCCCTCTTCTCCCTCTTCGACCTCGACGTACTCGTACTCCTCATCCTCGCCCTCGGCGGCCTCGAGCTCTTCTTCTTCCTCCTCGTCGTCGTCTACGTAGACGAATTCCTCTTCACTGGCTTCCAGGTCTTCCTCCGCGCCTTCCTCGACCTCGACGTACTCGTACTCCTGGTCATCTTCAGATCCCTCGGCCTCGAGTTCCTCATCGGCCCCTTCCTCGCCCTCCTCGACCTCCTCGACCTCCTCGACCTCCTCGACCTCAACGTACTCGTACTCCTCGTCATCGTCGGGCTCCGCGGCCTCGAGTTCCTCTTCGGACTCTTCCTCGTCCTCTTCGACCTCGACGTACTCGTACTCCTCCTCGTCCCCCCCAGCGGCTTCGAGCTCCTCTTCCTCGCCCTCTTCAACCTCGACGTATTCGAACTCCTCGTCGTCCTCCGGCTCCACGGCTTCGAGCTCCTCATCGGCCTCATCGGCCTCATCGGCCTCGTCGGCCTCGTCGGCCTCGATGATCTCCGCCTCCTCTTCAGCGACTGCCTCGACTCCCTCAGACGACTGAGGGGGGGTCTCCACGGGGGCCTCCTCTGGCTCCGCGGCTTCGAGTTCTTCAGCCGTCTTCTCTTCCGCGACGTCCTCGTACTCCCAGTCGCCCTCGGGGTCGGCCCCCCCCGCCGGCACTTCCTCGTCGACCGGGGTGGCGCCTCTTGCCTCGGAAGGCCTCCAAAGGGTCTTGGAGCTCTCAGGATTCGTCGAATTCGCGGCCTCTTCGCCCTCCTCGACCTCGATTTGAGTCGTTGAGGGGACCTCCCAGCTCGGGCGGGGCGCACCGGACTCGACCTTGAGGACTTCGACCGGCTGGGACTCCTGGTCCCCGTCTAGCTGCGCTTCGGATTCGGCGTCTGCTTCGTCGACGCCCAGACCCGCTGCCACGAGCCCCGGCTCGCCGTTCGATTCGTCAACCAGATCGACGTCAGCGGTGTCGACGGGATCCGCTCCACGACTGGGAGTCCAGAGCTGCGTGGATCCGCTTTCGTCGCGATCTCCGGTTTCGTCGGTTGAATCTTGGGCTGTTGCATCGCTGTCTTCGAGCGGCTGAGCGCCCGAAGGTATTTCCCCTACAAGTCGAGGATCTTCTGGGTACGGATTTGATGACTCATTCTTGTGGACCCAGGTGGGAACTCCCCCTGCGATGACCTCTTGGTAGTCCGGTTTCTCAATAGCTGCGGCCTCGGCAGCATCGATCTTCTCAGTGTCAGGGAGCAGAGCCTGGGCTTCCTCGGCACTGACACTCTCGCCGAATCCGGATTGCCGGTCTTCTGCCAGCGCTCCGACTCCGTGTGTCCTAGCGACCGAGAGACGATCTTCTTGCCCTTTTTTCCGGCCTAGAAGCTCATTTTCTCGCAACCAGGTCAGCCAAATCGGTGCGGAGAAGGCCGCCAGGCCGATCAAGGCCCCTACCGGAGTCGAGAGGTAGTTCGCCAGGAAGCCCCCCGTGGAGGCCCCCAGACCACCACCGGCGGTGTCCGTGAGAGCCCCCAGGAGTATCGCCAGACCAGCGCTTGTTCCCGCAATGCCGGACGCATCCCGGCCCAGGTCATCGAAGTCGCCGCGGAGGAAGACCCGGGCCCCCAGGAAGGCCATACCGAGGGAGAACAAGAGCGCAGGCCACCCTCCGAAGGCCAGCACAACAGTTCGAGCGATGGCTCCGACTCCGGTAGCCCCCTCCCCAGGAACTCCTCGCCAAAAGGCGATCAGAACCGAGACGCCCACGACCGAGGCAGCAGTGAAGATTGTGGGACCGAGGAGGTCGGCGCCCGAGACGCCCTTGCGCTTGGTGTTACTCATCTTGAGCTCCTTGACTGATTTCGGTTCCCTGGGTCATGGGATCTGGGTGGGCAGCGTCCCAGTCCTCGAGCGTGACGAGGATCTCACGAGACTTGCTGCCAATGTGCGGGCCGAGAATGCCTTCCTCGGTCATCATGTCGATGAGCCTGGAAGCACGGGTGTAGCCGACGGCCAGCGCGCGTTGAAGCAGGCTCGCCGATCCTCGCTTGGACTGCAAAACGATGCGAACCGCCTCGCCCCAGAGGGCATCGTCCGGTCCACTCTTCTTGGCCAGCTGCCCCGCCGGGCCCGTGCCCGTCGCGCTCTGGACCAATTCCTGGTTGAAGTTCGGGGCGGACTCCTTGCAGACGAACTCGACGATATTGTTGAGTTCATCGTCATCGAGGAAGGCTCCCTGGACGCGGTTCACGCTGGAGGACCCCGGGGGCGTGTAGAGCATATCGCCACCCCCCAGGAGCTTCTCCGCTCCCATGGTGTCGAGAATCACCCGGCTGTCGACCTTGCTCGCCACTCGGAAAGCAATACGAGTGGGCAGGTTACCCTTGAGCACGCCCGTGATCACATCGGTCGAGGGACGCTGTGTCGCGACAACCACGTGAATGCCCACGGCCCGAGACTTCTGTGCGAGGCGAGTGATCGTGGCCTCGGCCTCCTTCTTGGAGACCATCATGAGGTCGGCCATCTCATCGATCACAACCACGATGTAGGGCAGGTGACGCGGCGTTCGCTCCTCATTGAAGAGGTCTCCCATCCGCTCTCGGAGCTTCTCCTCGCCGATATTGTTGAAGGACTTGATGTTACGCACCTTGGCGTCCTTCATCAGCTCGTAGCGCATCTCCATCTTCTCGCAGAGCCAGTTCAGGACTTGAGTCGCCTGGCGCGCGTCGGTGACCACTGGCAGCATCAGGTGGGGCACCTTGGAGAAAGTCATGAGCTCGACCATCTTGGGGTCGACCAGCACCATCTGAACATCGTGCGGGGAACGAGTCAGAAGCAAGCTCGCGAGAATCGTGTTGATGCAGACTGACTTACCAGAGCCAGTGGTGCCCGCGATCAACAGGTGCGGCATCGTGGCCAGGTCCTCATTGACCGGATTGCCCTCGGCATCCATGCCGATGAACATCGGCAGGCCCATGTGGGCCTTGTCGTAGGCCTTCTTGCTGATCAATTCTCGCAAGCGAACGACCCGACGCGCCTTGTTCGGCACCTCAACTCCAATCGTCGAACGTCCGGGGATCGGGGCGATCACGCGGACGCTACGGGCCTTGAGAGCGGCGGCAATCTCCTGGCTGAGGGCGGTCACCTTGTTCATTCGGGTGCCCTGGCTGACGGTCAGCTCGAAGAGCGTCACAGCAGGCCCCACCTGGGCGGAGATGACCTCTGCCTCGACTCGGAAGCTATTCAAGGCACCCTCCAGTTTCTTGGCGAGGCCCTCGAGCGTCTTGTCCTCCACGCCACGCCCCATCTCAGGATCGGTCAGGATGTCCAGTGGCGGGAAGGTCCAGGGCCCAGCGGGGGGCTGGGGCGTCTCGTACACGGGCGAGTTGTTGGTGACAGTCTTGACCTGCTTCTTGGAGGTGGTGGAATTCGCCGATTCAGGCTTGGTGGAGGCCTTCTTCTTGCCCTTCTTCTCCGGCGGTGTGATCACCGCAGCCACCTCTTCCTCTTCTTCCTCTTCCTCCCACTCTTCCTCCTCGTACTCGGCAGCGTCGGGGTCCTCCTCTTCGTACTCGGCGTCAGGATCTTCCTCCTCCTCGTACTCCCACTCCTCGTCTTCCTCTTCCTCTTCCTCTTCCTCGGCCTCGTACTCGACGTTGGGATCTTCTTCTTCCCACTCTTCCTCGTACTCGTAACCGTCGTCCTCGACCTCGTCGTCGCCCTCGTACTCCTCAAGGGTCGGCTCGGCAAGCTTGGCCTTGGCCGTCTTCCTCGCCCTGGCCTTCTTGGACCTGGACTTCGTCGCGGTGGCTGCCTCGGCTGCAACCAGATCCGCGCCCCGTAGGAAGTCCCAGAGCCCCCTCAGGACACCTCCGAACCACATGGCCAGTGACTTCACCAGGCTCTCGTCGCGCTCCTCCCGACGCTCATCCAGCCACTCCCCAGCGGCGGCGATTGCCGGGTAGAACGCCATCTCGGTCGCCAGCATGAAGGAGACCACCGTCAGCAGAGAGAGCAGAATCCAGAGTCCCACGTGGCCAAACTTGGGCACGAGGACATCTCCTACCAGCTCGTGGGCCAGCCAGCCACCTGGACCGTACGGCAGCTGCGAGGAGGGCTCCCCGACGGCCCCGATCAGCTGACGGCCGCTCTCGTCCACATCGGGGGCGAAACCCAGCTCCAGCATGAAGCTCACCGAGAGTACGAAGCAGAGACCTCCGAAGAGGCGCATCGCTGGCCAGGAGACCTCCTTGCGGCCGACGATGACCAGCCCCCAGGCGATCCCCAGGATGCCAACCAGGTAGCCAGCCCAGCCGGCGATGAGGAATGAGCCGTTGGCCAGGTAGAAGCCCATCGTTCCACCCCAGTTGTGGCCGCTCGCCTCCAGGTCTGCAGGTGGGGTGTAGTAGCTGACCATCGAGACCAGCAGCCACATGGAGAGCCCGATCAATGAGAGTCCCTTGATTTCCTGTAGACGATCGGAGGTTCCCTCATCCACAGGGCTACCAAACAGGAATCCAGCCGCTACAGCCCTCAGGCGCTCGAGGACGCTCGTCGGCTGCGACTTTTTCCTGGACCTACCTTTCTTCTGGCCGCCCCTCCGGGCCATACGCTATTCCCCTCCGCGCTCTCGCGGCGTCCTGATACTGCGGTCGGTCAGGCAGGATGCGGGAGACCCACGAGGGCCTCCGCGATCTCATCCTTGGTGACGCCGGAGAGCTCTAGGAGGCTTCCGTCAGCACCGAGGATCTTCACGCTCGCTCTGGATGCGGAGAGGGCTGAAGGATCATTCAGCACCACGTAGTCCGTTCCTTTGCGTCTCATCTTGGCTTTCGCACGGCGGATCCCGTCTCCGGTCTCCAGGGCAAAACCGACAACGAGCCGATCGCCTTTGTTCCGCGCTACGGTTGCCAGAATATCGGGGTTGCGGACCAACTCCAAGCAAGCGGCATCGTTGCCTTCGTCCTTTTTTCGCCACTTTCCGGCGAGTTTTCGCTTGGGTCTCCAATCGGAGACGGCAGCACTCATGAAGAGTGCGTCCGCCTGGGCGAAGGCCTCACGAACGGAGACGAGCATTTCCCGGGCCGAGACGACGTCCACGCGCGTCACACCCTGGGGTGTCTCCAGGTGGACCGGGCCGGCAATCAAGATCACGGTGTCACCCGCCGCTACTGCCGCTCGAGCTAGAGCGAAGCCCATTCTCCCGCTGGACTCATTGGACAGGTAACGGACTGGATCGACGTGCTCACGGGTCGGACCGGCCGTGATGACCACCCTTCGCCGTCGCCGAGCAGCCATCAGCCCAGCAACTCGCGGATGCGTTCCTGTATTTGGGACACCTCGGGCAGGCGCCCATCACCCTCATCCTCGCACGCCAGGCGCCCACTCTCGGGCTCCATCAGCTGCCAGCCATCCTCCACCAGGCTCGCGATGTTCCGTTGAACCGCCGGGTGGGCGTACATCGATGGGTTCATCGCGGGGCACAGCAGCCGGGGCGCCCCCGGAGGCAGGGCCAGCGAGACCGTCCCAAGGAGGTCCCCGGCCAGCCCAGAGGCCAGGCATCCGATCGTATTCGCCGTGGCCGGGGCGACGATGTAGAGCTCCGCCCAGCGAGCCAGCTCGATGTGGTCCATCCCGCCTTGCCGCTGATCCCCCCACTCGCTGGTCACAGCTGGCTGCCCGGAGAGAGCCTGAAAGAGCTGGGGAGAGACCAGCTCGGCCGCTCGAGGAGTGAGAATCGTGCGCACCTCGTGGCCCTCCTGAACCAGCTTGGAAGCCAGGTCACAGGCCTTGTGGATTGCAGCGGAGGCGCTAACCCCCAGGAGAATGCAGCTCATGAGTGAGACTCCCCATCTTGGACCAGGCCCATCAGGCGACGTACCTCGGCCAGGCAGGATTCCAGTTCGTCATTGATCACCACGTGATCGTAGCGAACACGCTCGCGATACTCGTCCTCGGCCTTCTGCAGTCTCCGCTCGACCACCTCTGGAGACTCGGTGCCACGCCCAACGAGCCGCCGACGCAGCTCCTCGAAGTCGGGCGGAGCAATAAAGATGTACAGTCCGGGGATTCCCTGGTTCTTGATCTGCAAGGCCCCCTGAACGTCGATCTCCATCAGGTAGTCCTTTCCCTCCTCGAGGGCGGCCTGCATCGGTCCTCGCAGGGTTCCATAGAGGTTGCCGAATACATCCGCATACTCGATGAAATCGCCCTTCTCGATGCGCTCGCGAAAGTTCGCTGTCGAGAGAAAGTAGTAGTCACGGCCATCGACCTCACCCTCACGCATGGGCCGAGTGGTCGCAGACACCGAGAATCGAACCCGCGGATCCTCCAGGATACGCCGGCAGACCGTGCTCTTGCCGGCCCCGGAGGGACCTGAGATCACCACCATTTTTCCCGGGGTCGTCATCGCTACGCCTCCCTGAATGCCCGGCTCCTCGGCCTACTCGATGTTCTGGACCTGCTCACGAATCCGTTCGATGTGAGTCTTGAGCTCCACCACCGCGTGGGCGACCTCGGCGTCGCCGGCCTTCGAGCCGATCGTGTTCGCTTCTCGGTACAGCTCCTGGACGAGGAAGTCCAACTTGCGCCCCACCTCACCCCCCTTCCCGAGGATGGCGTGGAGCTGGTCGAGATGACTGTCGAGTCTCGAGGTCTCCTCTGAGACGTCCGAGCGCTCCGCCAGCAGTGCCAGCTCGCGAGCCAGGTCTCGGCCTTCGAGCCCGCTATCCCCACCGAGCAGATCCTCAGCGCGCTTGCGCATGTTGTCGAAGTGAGCCTTGACCACCTTGGGCAGTCGCTTCTCCACCAAGGTTCGTATCCTCGTGATCACCTTGACCTGGCGCATGATGTCAGCCTGCATGCTGCTTCCCTCGGCCTCACGCATCACGACGAGCTTCTCGATGGCCTGACCGACCGCCCCGAGCAGGACCTTGGACTCGCGCTGGTGAGCCTTGGCATCCGGCTGGGTACTGATCACGCCGGGCAATGCGATCAGGTTCGAGAGAGCCAGATCGTTCTCGAGCTTGAGATTCTTGGAAGCCTTGCTCAACAGCCGCTTGTAGCGGGCGGCCACTTCCTCGTCCACAATCACCGATGATGGTGACGCAGCGCGGGTCACGATGACCGTCAAGGTCACGGCGCCACGCGAGAGCTTCTTCTTGACGAGCTGGTCTACCTTGGGCTCAAGATCGGCAAACTCCGAGGGCAGTCGAAAACGCGTCTGGAGGAAGCGGTGGTTGACCGAACGAATCTCGACGCGGACCACCAGCCCTGAAGCTTCCACTTCACCAAGGCCAAAGCCGGTCATCGATCGAATCAAGACCTCAGCTCCCCGCCTCGGCGGCCGTGCGACTCCCGGGCTTGACAGCCGGGTCACCCTTCGCGCAGAGCGGGCAGTCGCTCGGCTCCCAGACCTGCACCTCGGTTCGAACGAGTTCGACCAGAGGCAGACCCAGATCCTCAAAGGGATTCTTGCCGGAGCGATTCAAGAGCGCACCACATGCCACGACCTTCGCGCCCTCCCGTTCGAGCACCTCGATGACCTCGCGTGCTGACCCTCCTGTGGTCAGGACATCCTCGACCAGCAACACCCGCTCACCCGGCTCGAAGGTGAAGCCCCGGCGGAGGCACATGACGCCGTCCTTGCGCTCGGTGAAGAGCGCACGCCTGTCGAGGGCGCGACCTACCTCCTGAGCCCAGACCACGGCTCCCATCGCAGGGCCGACGACAGCATCGACCTCGACAGGGACCTGGCCAGCGAAGGCCTGCGCGAGGGCCTGCGCCCGCTTCGGCTCGCTGAGCACGAGGGCGCACTGAAAGTACCGGTTCGAGTGCAGACCCGAGGAGAGCTCGAAGTGCCCCTCGAGCAAGGCACCGCTCTCACGGAAGTGATCAAAGACCTGGGACTCGTCCATCAGGAGGCTCCGTGAGCTGGCTACTCGCCCTCTCCGCTGGAACCCGCAGCACCGGAGGCACCGGCTGCGCCCGCGTCGGCGGGCGCGTTGAGTTCCGGCTGACCACCCACCAGGGATGTGGCGCTGGTCTTGCGCACGACGATGTGGATCGTCACGGCACTCACCAGGAAGACCGCAGCCACGATGCCGGTGAAGTTCTGGATGCCCTTGGTCGCCACGCCAAACGTCTGCTGACCGGCCGTACCCAGAGCGCTGCCGAAGCCCCCTCCCTTGCCTTCCTGGAGCAGGATGACGACGACCAGCACGATCGCGGAGAGGACGAAGATGATGTAGAGAAAAGTTTGAATCAGATCCATGGGACCGTTTCGGTGTTGTGGCTTGCCTTAGCGAGCGAAGTCAATGATCGGGATGAAGAGGTCGGGCTTCAAGGATGCACCCCCGACCAGGGCTCCGTCGACATCCGGAGCAGACATGAGGGCCTTGACGTTATCGGGCTTGACACTGCCCCCGTATTGGATTCGGGTGCTGTCAGCCACTCCCTGTGCGTAGAGACCGGACAGAACGCCCCGCAAGTAGCTGTGAACCTCAGCTGCCTGGTCAACTGTAGCAACCACCCCGGTGCCAATCGCCCAGACCGGCTCATAGGCGATCGTGACCTTCTGCATCTGGATGGCACTGATCCCCTGGAGGCCCTCTTGCAGCTGGCTTCGAACGACGGGCTCTGTCTGACCGTCTTCGCGCTCCTCCAGCAACTCGCCGATGCAAAGGACCACCTCGAGGTCGACTTCCAGCGCTCGGTGAACCTTGCGATTGATCAACCCGTTGGCCTCTCCATAGAGGTGCCGACGCTCGGAGTGTCCCAGGATGACCGTATCGGCCCCCACGTCCTTGAGCATTCCAACCGAGACCTCGCCTGTGAAGGCGCCGGACTCCTCGTCACAGCAGTTCTGGGCGCCCACCTTGATCGGTGAACCTGCCAGAGCCCTGGCGATCTCGTCCAGGTACACAAAGGGGGGGAAGACCGCCACATCCACATCCGTCCGATCACCGAGCGACTCACGCAGGGCACCCGCCAGATCGAGCGCTGAACGCCGATCGAGGTTCATCTTCCAGTTGCCTGCCAGATAAGGGACTCTCAAGGGACCTCGGTGTTGGAGAAGGAGTTTAGGTGGATCTTGGGTGAATCAGGCCCTGAGGCCCAGGGTCTCCTGCTGGACGAAGGTACGCCCATCCAGGTCGGCCAGGGCCTGCGTATCCTGAACGATTCGGCCAAGTTCGGAAATCGAGATGGCCTGGGCTCCATCGGAGTGAGCCTCCTCCGGGTGAGAGTGGACCTCGACGATCAAGCCGTCCGCCCCGGCTGCAATCCCCGCACGGGCCACCTGCCTGACCAGGTCCGATCGACCCGCTGCGTGGGAGGGATCGACGATCACGGGCAGATGTGTGGCTTGCTTGAGGTGGGCCACGGCGCCCACATCGAGCAGGTTTCGCGTGATCGTGTCGAAGCCACGAACGCCACGCTCGCACAAGATGATGCGATCGTTGCCGGTCGAGAGGATGAACTCTGCTGCCATCAGGAACTCGCGGACGGTGGCTCCAAAGCCCCTCTTCAGCAAGATCGGCTTGCCCGTCCGGCCAGCCTCGATCAGCAAGGGAGAAGAGGCCATCGAGCGAGCGCCGATCTGAATCACATCAGCCACCTCCGCGACATGATCGATCTCGCGGGTCTCGAGGACCTCTGTCACGACTCCCAGCCCGACCTCCGCCTTGACTCTCGCCAGCAGGTCGAGGCCCGGTCGGCCGAGCCCTTGAAAGGAGTAGGGCGATGTCCGCGGCTTGAAGGCTCCGCCGCGCAGGAGTGTCGCCCCCTGGTCGCGGGCGGCCCGGGCGATCTCAACCAGACGGTCTCCATCCTCGACGGCGCAGGGACCTGCAATCAGAGAGACGTGGCCTCCACCGAAACGCGCTGCCGCTGCTTCGACCACGCGATCTTCACGACTGGCTCGCTCGTGACGCTCACGAGCTTCGCCAGCATCCAGGACCTTGGCCACGCCGGCCAGATCCTCGAAACGTGAGCGCTGCTCCGGGGCACCCGGGCCCGCAAGTCGCAGGAGTCGGGGCACGCTGCACCCCACCTCGTCGAGGGCGGTTGACTGTAGGCCGAGCTCACTTGCCAGGTCGAGCACGGCAGAGAGCTGACGCTCGGACAGCTCTTTTTGAAGGAGGAGCAGCATGAAGACGCGATACAGAGAGCGATCGCGGAGTGAATCTGGATGAAGGAGCACCCGAAGAGGGCGCGGAGTTTTTCCGGCGCTCGAAATCGAACCTCCGCCCCGTGTCCCGGGGGGGCCTCATTGAGGTTCGGAGGGCCCGTTTCGAACGCGGCAGTATAGGGTGGGGTGCCCTTCCCATCAATCCGTGGAGGTCCTGCGAATGGGCCCTCCACAGACCACGAGCCCCACATTCGATGCGTAGCACTCTTGATGCCCTGCTCAAGCTCCTACCCCTGGAGAACCTGCCCAGGACGGGCTGGATCCAGCATGGAATTACGGATCCGGAGACACTCGCGGCCCACATGCTGGGAGTGGCCCAGCTGGGGCTGGCACTGGCCCCCAGGGTCGAACCGGGACTGAACGTGGATCGAGTGGTCGCCCTGGCCGTGGTCCACGATGCCGGCGAGGCCTTGATCGGCGACCTACCCCGCTCTGGATCCAGCCTCTTGCCCCCCGGAGCCAAGCAGGCGGCCGAAGCTGAGGCTGCCAGGATCGTGCTTGAGCCCTGCCACCCCACCGCCCTGGCCAGGGCCAGGGAATACGAGGCGGGTGAGACTCGCGAGGCCCGTTTTACCCGGCTCTGTGACCGCCTGCAGCTGGGGGTGCGGCTCCTGGCCTACATTCGCTCGGGTCGCCGGGGCCTGAATGACTTCGTTCAGACCGTCCAGGAGACCGACTGTCAGGAGTTCGAGGTCGCCGTGCGCTTCCAGGAGGAGCTCATCAGAAACCTGGCCGATGCCGCCAGCGGCTCCTGAGCGCCCCCCGGCACTCCGGCTGATCACGACCCTGGCCGTACCGCACCATCGACGGCCGTGCAGATCTCACCCGAGTCAGACGATCCGCCCGGCGAATCCCCCACCGCAGGATTCCCGCGCTGTAATCTGATTGGCCCGCCAAAGAGGCCTACTCGATCCCCATGAGACTCCTTCACATTCCGGCCCTGGCCTGTGCCTCCCTGCTGGCCCTCGCCCCCCTCTTCGACGAGGGAGCGCAGGAGCAAGCGCCTGTCCCCCAGACACAGGGGACCTCCCGGAGCTTGCGATTCGTCGATCCCAGCGCGAAGAAGGAGCTGGTGGGCAAGGATGGCTACGAGGCCATCCAGGGCGGCCTCGCCTGGCTCGTTTCAAGGCAGTCGCCCGATGGATTCTGGACAACAACCGGGGAGCCGGGCAGCCCCAGCCCTCCCTCGGCCAATGCCACCTCGCTGGCCCTGCTCGCCCTGGTAGGCGACGGTAACACGACCCGCTCCGGCAAGTACAAGTTGCAGGTCTCCCGAGCTTCAACCTGGCTTCAGAACCGAGTCCTCTTCCAGGCGACCCCCCGGCAGCTCGCGACTGGCATCTACGCTATCGCGGACCTGAGGAAGTTCGACGCGGAGGTCATCAGCCTGGAGAAGCTCGAGGGTGGCCTCACGGCCCTGCTCGGAATGCGCAACCTCGATGGAGTCTGGAATAGCACCTCGGAGGAGATCTCAGGGGCTCTCACCAGCTCCTGGTGCACTGCAGCCCTGGTCTCCAGTGCCCAGGCCGGCGCAACTGTCGAGCATTCTGATCTCCAGGTAATCGGGAGCTGGCTGCTCGCACTGGTCGACAGGAGTGGGTACGTCAGACTGGAGTCGCCCTCGGGTGCGATGGAACACGGGACCGCGGTGGTCTTGCTCCCCCGGCTGCTGCTCATGTCCGAAGTTCACGACTCGAGCCTGATCGAGAAGCAGCTGGAGCGGCTCTCCCTCGGCGATGCCCTGCCCGAGTGGGAACAGGATGATCTCGAGTACTGGTACGCTGCCAGCTCCAGCCTCCAGCTTGCGGCCAGCGAGCACGCGCCTACCTTCTACGCCGCTCTCCGCACCATGCTGCTGGACAACCAGCTCCGCGGCGGCAGTGACAGCGGCTCATGGACTGGCGTTGGCTATGCGCCGGAACAAGGAATGGTTCGCTCCACGGCGATGGCCGTGCTCGCACTTGAAGCCCCTTATCGGTTGCGAGTAGGCGAGGCACCCAGCGCCCCCCCGGCCGCTGAAGACGATCAGCAGAAACCCACGGATCAATGAAGTCTATCGACATGGAGCCGCGATCTTGGCTGCTAGCCCTGGTGGCTGCCCTCTGCTTCTCTTCTTGCATCTATCCTGGCGGCGACCAATATGAAGAAGATGGTGAGTACGCTCGCCCACTCTTCGGGCCCGATCTGGAGCCGCAACAGACCATCGCATCGGCACAGCTCGGCGTCACCTTCTACGACACTCTCGAGCGCAGTGGCGGTGAGAACCCCTTGAGTTCAGGCAGTGGTAGCCTCGACGCCGTCCCCGCAATCGGTGCCACCTGGGCTCAGGTCTTCGGCTCAGCCAGGGTCGATTGGGGGCTCGAGGGAGGCGGCACGATGGGCTACCGCACCGGCAATGGAGCGGTCGAGTCAGATCTTGGCGGAGGCCAGGTCGACGTGGACCTGGACCTCTTCGCATTCGACGTCTACGGAGGTGCTTTCGTGAGTACACCGGTCGGAGACCGAGTACGCCTCTACGCCTCGGCAGGGCCTGCTGTCCAGATCGCCAGCTTCAGCCAGGAAGGCTTCGACTCGACAGCGATGGAGGAGATCTCCCAGAGTGGCTCGGGACTGGGGCTGGGCTACTACGCCCGGGGAGGGATCGAGTTCTTCACTGCGGGTCAGCTGGCCATGGGGCTGACCCTACGCTGGATCGATACCCAGACCTCGATCGACGAGAACCTGGGCAGGCTCGACCTCAGCGGGCTCCAGGTGTTCTTCACCTTGAGCAACGGCAACTGAGCACGCCCGCTTCAAGACCAGCGAAACAGCTTCAAGGCCAGGAAGAAGGGCACGACCGTCCAGAACAGCAGCACGCCGAGCTCGGGGAGAATCTGTCCGAACCCGGCTCCCTCCAGCATGGTGGCCCGGAGAGCATCGTTCATCGCCGTCAGAGGCAAGAGGCGAAGGACCGGATGGATCGCATCGGGAAATCGCTCGTAGGAGAAGAAGACACCCGAGCAGAGCCACATGGGCATCATCACGAAGTTGAGCATTCCCGAGACACCTTCGGTGGTCTTGACTCGAGAGGCCGCCAGCAGCCCCAACCCTGCGAACCCGATGGCGCCGAAGAGGCAAAGAGTCGCGTATTGAAGGAGCCCTGCTCGGAATGGGACGTCAAGCACCCAGACCGCGAAGAGCGTCAGGCACACGACCTCCAAGACCAGGAAGACGAGGCGAGCCAGGAGGAAAGATCCCAGGAAGGAGGAGCGCCTCATGGGGGTGACCAGGAAGCGCTTGAGCACCTTGCGCTGCCGCATGTCCGCCACGGCAAACCCGATTGCCCAAAGGCCCGTGCCCATGAGATTCATCCCAAGCAGTCCCGGGAAGAGGAAGTCGATGTACCGCGAACCCCGCTCGGTGACCTCGTCGAGTGCCAACCGGTCCGATTCGACCTCGCTGATGGCCACGAGCACTCGCAACCGTGCTACCTCCGCCTCCTGACGGGCAGCATCCAGACGTAGAACCGGCGGCTCTCCCTCCAGGACCAGGACATCGACATGCCCGTTCCGCAGGGCGAGCTCTGCCTGCACTCGCGAGGAGAAGAGCTCCAGCTCCACGTTGGGCGCTCCCTCCAGGCGCTCGAAGAGGACGCTGGACTCTTCCAGGAGGGCAATCCGACTGGAGGCAGCCTTGCCGCTCTTGAACGCAAACCCGAGCACGGCCGCCAGTACCAGCGGAAAGGCAAATACCCAGAAGACAGCTTCGGGGCGTCGAAGGAAGGCCAGCACTCGCTGGCGTGTGAGCTCGAGCAGGGCAGACCCTCTAAGCATCGCGCAGATGCCTCCCTGTGAGGTCCATGAAGACGTCCTCGAGGGTCGGCGCATGTGTCTGAAGTGTCTCCAGAGCAATCCCCTGCTCTCCCAAGAGGCCGAGCAGGGCCCCCACACTGGCCTGAGTGTCGGTAACCGAGAGGGTGATCGAAGCGGCCGCTCGGCGTACATCCCGCACTCCAGGCAGCCCGAGGAGTTGCGCGTCTTCGAGGCGCTGGGCACCGCCATCTCGCGGGTGCAGCTCGACGATACTCTCGGCCTCCAGCCGGCCAATGACACCCTGAGGCGACCCCTCGGCGATGACCCTTCCCTCGTCGACAATGACGACCTCCTCCGAGAGGCGCTCCGCCTCTTCCATGTAGTGGGTCGTGAGCAGGACAGTGCCGCCCTCGGACTTGAAGCTCTCCACGATATCCCAGACGTTGCGCCGCGCCTGGGGATCGAGGCCGGTCGTTGGCTCGTCAAGAAAGAGCAGGGATGGCTTGCTGATCAGGGCACAGGCCAAGGTCAAGCGCTGCTGCTGCCCCCCTGAGAGCGTCTCGACGAAGTCATTCGCCTTGTCCTCCAGCTTCACGATGCCGAGAGCCTCTTCAATCGATCGTGACTGGGCATAGAAGCTCTTGAACAAGCGCAGGGTCTCCTTGGCCGTGATCTTCTCCGTGAGCCTGGTCTCCTGGAGCTGAACTCCAATCCGCTCACGAATCTCCTGGGCCTGCCCGGCCCAGGTGAGCCCGAGCACCTTGATGGTGCCCTGGTCCGGCCTGGTCAGACCCTCCAGCATCTCGATCGTGGTCGTCTTCCCTGCACCGTTGGGACCAAGTAGTGCGAGGCAGGTCCCAGTGCGCACCTCGAGGTCCAGGCCGTTGACCGCGGTGAGGTCGCCAAAGCGCTTGACCAGTCCCCGAGCCTGGAGAGCAGTTCCTGACATGGAAGGATCCTATTGAATGCGCTGACCTCGGTCGAACAGTCCCTCGCGAACAGACTCGCACGACTCCAGCCCGACCTTGCTACGATTCCGTCCGTGAGACGCCTCATCTCCTGGCTGCCCTACTTG
Source organism: Planctomycetota bacterium (assembly GCA_014237855.1). Lineage (GTDB taxonomy): Bacteria > Planctomycetota > UBA1135 > UBA1135 > JABACD01. The sequence continues at coordinate 118,198 of JABACD010000001.1, forward strand.
GGGCTCGCACTGCTCGCGACCACCCTGCTCGTGAGGGGGTTCCGGACGGAAGGACTCGACCTCCCCGAGTTTCCTCGCCCACCGGTGGTCGAGCTACCGGCCAGTGTTCTGACCAACGAGTCCGAAGAACTGAGAGGACGGGTCGTGGACGAGGCCGGAGAGGCTGTATCCGAAGCACTGGTGCTGGCCGAATTCTCCGGGGAGCTCACCTGGGATTACAGCGATCTGCAAGGGCACTTCAAACTCCAGCAACTACCTTCCCAGGAGCTTGACGTTTCCGTGCTCGCCCGCACCTTTGCCACCCAACGGCTCCGAACTCGGCCTGGCCCTGAGGAGTTGCTGATCAGCCTCGGCGAGCCTGCACCCCCACCACCGAGCCTGCCGCTGATAGGCCAGAGCAACCTCGAAGGAGAGGTCATCGCGGCCATCGCCGGGCGTGGACTCCTGGGGTACGAGGTTCAGCTGATCCCGAAGCAGCCGCCCCAGACCTTCGGCGCACCGATCCCCATGCGCGCCGAGGTGGGTGCCGACAGGACCTTTCGCTTCCAGGGCCTGATCCACGGAGAGTATCTGGTACGAGTCCTGCCCCCCTGGGCCCGGGCCGGGAGCTGGCCCAACCTCGTCTCCAGGGACCAGCTCAGCCTTGTTCACAGCCCCGCCGTCAAGAGCACTCGCCTCCAGCTCGAGGCCGGTGAGATCGCCAGCCGCCTGGTTGACGGAGAGGGCGAATTCGTTCGAGGCGCGGTCATTCTCGTGGAGCCCGCTGAGGATCGAGGTCGGCCCTGGTTCCCGGCCCAGTCAGGGGACCACGGGGAATTCCTGGTCCGGGACCTGCCCCCCGGGCGGTACCGCCTGGAGGTAGCCTCGGGCGAGGCAAGGATCGTGGAACTCGTGGAGGTTCTCGCGGGAGTCACTTCCGAGGTCGACCTGCCACCACTTCTGATCGCTCCCGATTGAAGAGGATTGGTGATTCAGAACTCAGAAAGGGCCCTGTTCCTCCCACTCGTCACCCGAGCCAGGGTACGATGAGGGGCTGAGCATGGCCCCTCCCAGTCTCCTGACAGGGCTCCCGGACCCAAGCCAGTGATACCCCTCAGCGGTGAGCCCCCATGACCGAGCCCCAGAATCAGGAAGCCCCCCCGGAGACCAGCGCCCAGACCTTCGAAGACCTCAAGCTACCCGAGGTTCTCCTGAGCAGTCTCAGCCAGGTCGGCTACGAAGCGCCCTCGCCCATTCAGGCCCGGACGATTCCCCCGTTACTCGAGGGACGCGATGTGCTGGGTCAAGCCCAGACCGGGACGGGCAAGACCGCCGCCTTCGCCCTGCCTGTCCTCGCCGGGATCGACCTCGACCGCCTCGAGCCCCAGGCTCTGGTACTCACGCCAACCCGTGAGCTCGCGATCCAGGTCGCCGAGGCTTTCCAGAAGTATGCCTCGAGACTCGATTCCTTCCACGTGCTCCCGATCTACGGAGGCCAGGCCTACCCGATTCAGCTACGCCCCCTGAAGCGCGGAGTGCACGTCATCGTCGCAACTCCTGGCCGCCTGATGGATCACCTCAAGCGCGGCTCGGTAGACCTCAGTGCCCTCAAGTGGCTTGTCCTCGACGAGGCCGATGAGATGCTGAACATGGGGTTCCTCGAGGACGTCGAGTGGATCCTCGAGCACATCCCCCAGGAGCGGCAGACAGCACTCTTCTCGGCCACGATGCCTCCCGCGATCAAGCGTATCGCCGAGCGTTTCATGCGCGATCCCGAGCACGTCCGCTTTCAGCGGCGCGTCTCTGCCGCTGACACGATCAGGCAGCGCTTTCAGGTCGTGCCCCGTCAGAACAAGCTGGAGGCCCTGACCCGATTCCTCGAGGTTGAAGTCTTCGACGCGATGATCATCTTCGTGCGCACGAAGATCGAGACCACAGAGCTATCCGGAAAGCTCGAGGCCCGCGGCTATGCCTCGGCCCCCCTCAACGGTGACATGGCACAGAATCACCGCGAGCAGACGGTGGAGCGGCTACGCACAGAGAAGCTCGACATCGTCGTGGCCACGGATGTCGCCGCACGCGGACTCGACGTCCAGCGCATCAGCCACGTCATCAACTATGACATGCCCACGGACACCGAGGCGTATGTCCACCGAATTGGTCGTACCGGCCGTGCAGGGCGTACCGGAAACGCAGTCCTCTTCGTCACTCCTCGTGAGAAGCGCATGCTTCGCACGATAGAGAGAAACACCGACACCCCGATCGAGCGGTTGGTGCTCCCGACGACCAAGGAAGTGAACCTGCAGCGAATCGAACGCTTCAAGGAACGCATCACCGACGCCCTGCAGGACGAATCGCTCTCGATCTTCACGAAGCTCGTGAAGGACTACATCGGAGAGAAGGATCTGGACGCCGAGACCGTCGCCGGAGCCCTTGCCTTGATGTCCCAGGGGGATCAGCCGCTGCTGCTGGCCGAGAGCGAGGAGCCCCAGCGCGACTACGACTTCGAGTCCGAGCGAAGCGAGCGGCGCCCCAAGGCTCACCCCATGGAACGTCCAACCGAGCCAGGTATGGATCGATACCGCATTGAGGTCGGCTATCGCCACGGAGTTCAACCAGGGTCAATCGTGGGAGCCGTCGCCAACGAGGCAGGAATCGACGGCCGCGAGATCGGCCGGATCGAGATATACGACTTCTTCAGCACCGTGGATCTTCCCGAGCGAATGCCCCGCGACATCTTCGAACAGCTGTCCCGGACTCGGGTGTGCAATCAGGAACTGCGGCTCTCGAGAATGATGGGCACCCGCGGGGGCTACGGTGCAAGGGGCTCGGCAAGACGTGGGCGAGGCAGGCGAAGTAGGGGTCGTCGAGGGCCGCGACGGAGTTAGACTCTCGCGTGGAGCCATGCCCACGATCTATCTGGACAACGCGGCGACCACTCCGCTGCGGGAGGAGGTCCTCGATGCCATGACCCCGTTTCTTGGGGAGGACTGGGGTAACCCCTCTTCAGTTCATCGACGAGGCGTAGCTGCTCGCGAAGCCATCGATCGAACACGGGCGAAGGTCGCCAGAGCGGTCGGAGCCCAACCAGCGCGTGTGATCTTCACCTCTGGCGGGACTGAGGCAAACAACCTTGCGATGCGTGGACTGTCCTGGCGGGGAGCACAGAGGCAGGGGGCGATCTGGATCGGCCCAACTGAACACGCCTCGATTCGCGCCTGCGCTGTGGCACTCGCCGAGGAGGGCTTCAGCATCGAGCACGGCCAGCTCGATCCATCCGGGAGCCTCGACCTCAACGACTGCGAAGAGAGGCTGAGTTCCGAGACCGTGCTGGTCTCCCAGATGCTGGTCAGCAATGAGTTCGGTTCGATCTACCCAGTGGACTGCCTCGCCGGGCTGGCGCGCGCGAAGGCTCCCGAGGCAGCGGTCCACGCCGACGCCATCCAAGCGCTGGGCAAGCTGCATCTCTCGCTGAGCCAGCTGGGAGTCGACAGCCTGAGCCTCTCTGCCCACAAGATCGGCGGCCCACAGGGGATTGGTGCGCTGGTTCTGGCACGAGACCTACCCCTACGGCCACTCGTCTTCGGTGGTGGACAGGAACGAGGCCTGCGCTCGGGTACGGAGAATGTAGCGGCCATCGTTGGGTTCGGCCGGGCAGTCGAGCTCGCTGTCGAGGAGCAGGGCGCGGCCCTCGAGTCCATGAAGGTGCTGCGCAAGCAGCTGGTCGAGGGGCTGCAGAAGATCGGCGAAATTGAGTGCCTCGAGCCTGGCGATGAAGAAATGCAGCAGCCAGGAATACTCTCTCTGGTTGTCCCCGGCGCGCCGGCAGAAGTCTGGTTGCACCATCTGGACTCCCGTGGTGTCGTCGTCAGTGTTGGCAGCGCTTGCCAGGCCAACAAGAAGGAGATCAGCCCGGTCCTCCTTGCTGCCGGGCTCACTGCAGGGCAAGCACGCCAGGTGCTGCGAGTCTCACTCTCCGGACAGACGACCTCCGATGAGATCAGCACGACGCTGGGAGTCCTCGGAGAGCTCGTCAAGGAACTGGCATCCCTCTAGCGAGCTCTCAGCCAAGATCCTCCAGCATGAACCCCAAGTCAGTCAGCGTGGCCACTCCTGAGATGGTCCTGATCCGCTACGGTGAGCTCGCGCTCAAGGGCAAGAATCGCAGTTCCTTCGAGAACTCACTTCTTCGCAACATCCGTGAAGCGACCCAGCACATTGCCAAGATTCGCATCGAGCGCCGCCGTGGCCGAATTGCTGTCTTCGCGGATCAACGCGTGATGGAAATCGCCGAGCGCCTCCAGGACATCCCCGGCATCAAGTCCGTTTCGCCGGCCTGGCGTTGCGACGCGGAACCGGAGGCAATCGTGGCCCTGGCGCGGACAATCGTCCGTGACGCATTGCGCTCACGCCCCGCGGATGAGATCACAAGCTTTCGGGTCGAGAGCAGGCGATCCGAGAAGCGCTTTCCAATGACCTCGTCGGAACTCGACCGCTTCGTAGCCGACAGGGTGCTACCCGAGATCAAGAACATCCGGATCGACCTCAAGAACGCCAAGGAGCGCCTGGGGATCGAAGTTCGTTCGGAACGCGCCTACATCTTCATGCGCCGACTGCCTGGCCCAGGCGGTCTCCCAGTAGGGACCATGGGGCGCGCGATGTGTTTGATCTCCGGTGGAATCGACTCACCGGTCGCGGCCTACCTCGCGATGAAGCGCGGGTGCCACGTCTCCTTCGTGACGTATCACTCCTACCCCTACATCGGAGAGGCCTCGAAGAAAAAAGTCATCGACCTGGTCCGCAGGCTCTCCCGATTTCAGGCCAAGAGCCGTCTCTTCGTCGTGCCATTCACCGAGATCCAGACCACGATCAGAGACAAGGCTCCCGAACCCTACCGAACCGTTCTCTACCGTCGCTTCATGCAGCGCCTGGCCTCCAAGCTTGCCGAGCGTGATCGCTGCAAGGCGCTGCTCACTGGAGAGAGCCTCGGGCAGGTCGCCAGCCAGACCATGGAGAACATGACCTGCATCGAGGCCGCCGCCGAGCTACCCGTCTTGCGTCCGTTGGTGACCTACGACAAGGAAGACGCCATCAAGCTGGCACACAAGATCGGCACCTATGATGTCTCGGTCCTTCCAGAGCCGGACTGCTGCACCGTGTTCATGCCCAGCAAACCCATCATTTTTGGCAAGGTCGAGGCCTGTGAAGCCGCCGAGGCAAAGCTGGGGGTCGACGATCTGGTCCGCAAGGCACTGATGGGAACGGAGCGCATCATCATCGAGAGCAATGCCTAGGCTGGGTTCCGGTGGGGTTGGGGGCTTCCCCTGGGTCCGCCCTTCCCTTGGCTGGGGCCGGGAAGCAAACTCACCTCGCGAATGAACCGCAGCATCGTCATCTTTGTCGCCCTCACCATTCTGATCGCCCACAGCCTGGCGATCCGAACCAACGTGAGTGGAGACCTCGCACCACCCTACGACCAGGCCTTCGTGGCCTTTCGGGTAGCGCGAAACCTGATCTTCGAAGGTGAGTGGATCTGGTTCCCGGGCCAAAGCGGGTTTGATAGCTACCCATCCACCCTGTGGGTACTGGTCTGCGCAGTGGCCGAGAGATTCGCAATCTCAGTCAACACCGCCGTGAGGGCGATTGGAGTGGCTGCGACCGCGACCTCATTGATCATGGCGACGCGCTTCCACTCGGAGCGCGCCGCAAGCCTGATCACTCCGCTGCTACTCGCCATCAGCGGTGCGATGGCCGCAGCAGCAGTTAGCGGCACAGAGACCGCCCTGTTCACGGCCCTCGTCACTGGCTCCTTCCTGGCCTACGAGCGGCGCTGGGAACGCAGCCTGGGTGTCCTGCTGCTCTTCAGCGGACTGGCCCGCGGCGAAGGATGGGTGCTGGCCCTGGTCTTCCTGGCGCTCCGACTCCGCGATCGCTCGAGAGAGAAGGGAGCCCCCTCCAAGGCAGGTTCCCTGCTCCCCTTCCTGGCGCCCCTGACGGGCCTGGTCATGATCTCGGTCCTGCGCTACCAGCTAAATGGCTACTGGAGCCCCCCCTGGCTCACTGATCTGGTCAACATGCATGAAGGTGAGATCACGAACGGAATCGCCTACGTTCGCGACTTCTTCATCTCCTGCGCCAGCCCTGCACTGATCCTCTACGCCGTCTGGTACCTCTTGCGGCGCAACCTGTCGATGACGGGAAAACGAGCCCTCGTGCTCTTCATGACCTGGACTGGGCTCACGGTCCTTCAAGGTGGTGGGCAGACTCCCTTCTCCGAGGCCATGGTGCCAATCCTGCCCATCACCCTGATTGCTGGGCAAGAGGGGCTGATCACAGCGCTGAACAGCCTCAAGGCGCCAGTCCGAGCTCTTGCCTGGGTGAGCTTCCTCCTGGCAGTCGTGGCGTCCATCTTCACGAGCTTCCGCCCGAGTGAATCGGGCCCTGCTTCACTTGGACGCTTCCAGCGTAGTTGGATGCAGGCAAGTGCCGCCCCGAGATTTGGATTCGATGACCAGCTGGGACGCATCGGCCTTGACGAGGAGGCCGAGGCCACCAGGGTCCTACGTGACATCGCGATCTTCATGCGGGACGAGGTCGACCCACGGAGAACCGTGTTGACACCCTGGCCCGGCTCCTTGGCCTATCTCTCGAGCCTCCCGGTACGTGACCTGCTCGGGCGCGCCACCCCCGCTCCGCCACGCAAGCGCACCTCCTTCGCACCAAACCAACTAGCGGTCGACACCCTCGCAGCACTCGAGAATCAGCCCGACTACATCGTTCCCTTCTGGCGCGAACGCAATGAGTGCCCGACAACAGACCAGGTAGCCGAGGCCTGGATGCAATCACTGGACTCCTCCTCCGATCAACCCGGCCGAGGCGATGCGCTGCGCGAAGCGCTGAGCAGCTACGAGGTGATCGCCGTACCGCTCGTGAAGGATCCTGGAAAGGGGCTCGCCAGTGTCCAGAACAAGGCCTACATCCTCCGGCGACGTGAACTCGAGGAATCACCCATCTTGATGGCTCAGATCGATGACTCCGGTGAGCTGAGGGTCGAAGTAGAGCACAGTGGTCACCAGCAGCTCGGCGGCCTCGCGGTCAAGGGAACCAGCAGTCGGGGCGAGACCTGGTGCATGACTCCCGCAGGACGGTTCGTGAGGGGCAAGCAGCTCCTCGTGCGTCCGAACTTGCTTCTGACCGAAACCGGGGAGCGGCGGATCGAGCTCCTACGCACCTCCCTCAAGGACGCGCCGGCGGAGCTGATCAGCTTGCGAGTCACGCTCCTCAATCCGAAGTCAGCGAACGACTCACCCTCGATGCAAATCGCCAAGGAGGTTGCATTAACTATCCCCAGGGACTGACGGTGCTCACTCCCACTTCAGGGCAAGAAGAGTGCCCCGGTCCATTCGCACGGGAACGAACCGGAGCATCAGCAACCACCTTCCACGAATAGAAGGCTAGCTCCACGTTGCGGAGCGAATACTCGCTCCACCCGTGATGTAGGTCGATTCACGGCAGATTCAAGGCCCCGCTCTGCCGATACCCAGTCACTCGATCTCGAAACGCTTCAGCTTTCGGTAGAGGGTGCTCTTTCCAACCTTCAAGAGACGCGCCGCTGCAAGCTTGTCCCCACTTACATGATCGAGTGCCCTGAGGAGTGCCTTCTTCTCGTAGAAGTCGAGGCTGATCGGATCATCCTCGGAGATATCCCAGGGCTGGCGCCTGCGAACTGCTCCTCCACCGGAGGAGGGCATGGGAGTGACCCCGCCAATCCTCCGATTCGTCCCCATCTCCTTGCGGGGAGAGGGCACCACCTCTCTGGTCGGCAAGGTCTCCCCGTCGTCGAGCAGTGCGGGAGGTAGGTGCTCGGGGGTGATCTGAGCGTCATCCGCGATGGCACAGGCACCCTGTATGCAGGCCTCGAACTCGGTGATATTTCCCGGCCACTCGTAACGTAGGAGCGTGTCAACAGCCTCCTCGTCGATCATGCGTACGCCGAACTGACGCCCATATTGGGTCACGAACAACCCAGCCAGGGCGATGATGTCCTCGGGACGCGCAGACAGGGGAAGTAGCTGCAGGCTATTCTCCTCGAAGCGCTCGAGGAGGTCCTTGCGGAACACTCCCTCCTTGACTGCACCCTGAAGGGGCGTCCAGGAGGAGGCCACCAGGCCAACATTGACCTTCTCCGCGCGATCCGATCCGACCCGTCGAACGACTCCTTCGTCGATGACCTCGAGCAGACGCTTCTGCAGTCGCATGCTCAAGGCGCCAATGTCCTCGAGGAATAGGGTCCCGTCTGACGCAAGCTGAAAGAGCCCAGGATGATCGGACAGGGCGTCCTTGAAGGCACCCGTAACGTAGCCGAACAGCTCGCGCTCGAGGTTGTCTTCCTCCAAGCCAGAGCAGGACACCTGCAGGAAGGGGCCTGTCCTCGTACCAGAATAATGGGTGGTACGAGCGATGCGGGTCTTGCCCACGCCCCGCTCCCCGGTGACGAGTAGGGGTTGCCCGCGCTTCTGGAAGTTCTCGATGGCCTCCCGTGCACGGCGTACACCAGGGCTGTCGCCCACGAGCATCTCGAGGCAGTACTGCGAACGAGCAGCGTCCAGCATCGAGCCCATCTGCTGGCGAGGAATCCCCGTCTCGGCTACCCGCAACATCTCCGCCGCGATCTTGCGTTTGGCGGAGTCGAGCAAGAAGACGATCTTGAGCACGGGGCTGGATGAGTCCGCCTTGCCGAGCAGCGGTACCACGGAGGCAGTCAGGGACCGGGCCGTGCGACCTCCGATTGCCGTGATGTCGAAGCGAAAGCCGTCGCGGGCCTCGTGCCGCGCATCTCTGACAAAGGCCTCCAGCCCGCTGGCGGGCGCGAGGAAACCCAGGTTCTTGCCCTCGATTCGGTTCCCAAAGATCTCGCACGCACCTCGATCAGCCGAACGGACAAAGCCCTCGGCGTCCACCAGCAGCACTCCATCCGGACGATTGGCCGCTAGCTCCCGGAGAATCAACGAGTGCTCGCCGCTCTCGCCGCGGGAGGTTTCTCGGTCCGCCTCGCGCTGTCCTTCCTCGCGAAGACGGCGGTTGTGCTGGTCCAGGACCCTGTTCTGTTCGGTCAGATCCTCGACGGTCGCCTTGTTGCGCAGCTGAACGCGCACGACATGATCCAAGACGATCATCTCGGTCTTCGGCACGAAGGCGTCGCAGCCAGCCGAATAGGCCCGGCCGAGTTCCTCCTGATTAGCAGGCAGGTTGCTGTAGAGACAGACCGGGACGGTCGAGGTTTCCGGCAATGCCTTCAATCGCCGGCAGACCTCGATTGCGTCAATTCCCGATCCCAGACCTGCGGCAACGAGGAAGAGGTCCAGGGACACGTTTCTCGCCTCAACGAGGCCCTCTGCCCCCGTGTCTGCCAATACAACCTCGTAGCCCAGGTCCGAGAGGCGACTCTTGACGATCAGCCGGTTGCCCGGGTCGTCATCAATGACAAGGATACGGCTCATGGATGGAATTCATTCGGGTCATGGAGAAGCTATCGTGAGCGAGGATTCTCTCATCTGGGAGGCTCAATACTAAGTCAGGTATGCACCCCATCTTCGATCCACGATTGCGCGATGCAATGGAAGGGCTTTCGCCCACGATGTCACCTCTTAGGGTTAGCAAATTCCTGAGGCAAAGTCTTCCCCCAGAACTCTCGCGACTCGGAAGTGCCCTCCATCAATTGCGAATTCGATCCCGCAGGCGGTTCAAGAGAATTGTCCTGCCCTTCCTCAATTCAAAGGCTCTGGAGCAGGCAAGCTCCGAAAACGTTGCCATGGCCCGTGCAGCCCGCATCCTGGCCCTGCAGCCCGGTGGGGAGGTCTATGACGCGACCTGCGGAATTGGTGCTGACAGCTGCGCTCTTGCAATTTCGGGTGCCCAGGTCATTAGCGGAGACCTCGACCACGAGAATATCTTGTTCGCGCGGGCCAATTTCCAGGCCAATGGAGTTCCAAATCGGGTTGTCCGGGCCGAGGCAAGTTCGCTCGCCGTTCGCTCTCAACTCATCCTCCTCGACCCGGACCGCCGTGGAGGTGGGCAGCGTAGCCTCGACCCCGCCAGCTGGTCACCCAGCCTGGGGCGAAGCCTCTCGGCGGCCACCCACCATGCTGGCGCCTGTATCAAGCTTGCCCCCGCGCTCTCCCCGGAAGTCCTGATCGAGGCCGAATCTGTCCACCTTCCCGCCGAGCTGCCGCGACGCCGGGAATGGCTGAGCCATCACGGCGAGCTGGCCGAGGTGTGCCTCTGGATCGGTTCGCTGGCAGGCGATGATCCGCCGGATCGCCAGGCCACCTACCTCGATCGCAGCGGAGAAATCACTTACTTCACGGGGAGCCCCGTCGAGGTCGAGGCGCTTCGACCGGAAGAAGCCGCCGAGGTCGCCTGGATCGCGGACCCTGACCCAGCCCTGCTCCGCTCTGGCCTGCTGGGCAATCTTGCCAGGGAGCTCGGACTGGCTCCCCTGGCCTCCCAGATCGCCTACCTGGGAGGCCAGGAGGATCCGGTCAGCCCCTTTCTTCGCAGCTGGCGTGTCCTGGACAGCTCATCTCTCGATGCCAGGAGAGTCCGGGCCATGCTCGCCAAACACGATGTAGGGCCCATCAGGGTTCGAAAAAGAGGCCACCCAGACCGCCCAGAGGCCCTCGAGCGCCGATTCAAGGGCCGCGGCAGCCGGTCGGGCGAACTGCTCGTGGTCCGTCTGGAGAGGGGCCACCGGGCATTCCTGGTCGAGGCCGCTCCGCGGGCGCCGCAGGCAGGTCTGGTGGGCGATGAGGGATTTGAACCCCCGACCTCCTCCTTGTAAGGGAGGCACTCTAGCCACTGAGTTAATCGCCCTCGTTCCAGATCCGGGACAACACGTTATCCTTCCCGCTTCTTAACTGCCATCGCTCGCCGGAGATTCGGTCCCCTGGTCCATCTGGTCGAGAAGTCTCACGAACTGCCCGCCAGTTGGCAACCCCGTCTGGCCACATCCCCCAATCATCACCTCCCCATGCGCATCGCAGTAGTTGGAACCGGATATGTCGGCCTCGTTGCTGGAACCTGCTTCGCCGAGAGCGGAAACAACGTCGTCTGCATCGATGTCGATGAAGAGAAGATCCGACTTCTCAAGGACGGCGTCCTCCCCATCTATGAGCCCGGTCTTGAGGAGCTCCTGCGCCGAAACGTACATGACGGTCGCCTGGCGTTCACGACGGAGTATGCGGAGGGAATGAAAGACGCACAGGTCGTCTTCATCGCCGTGGGCACCCCTCCGGGCGAGGACGGCCGTGCCGACCTGAGGTACGTCCTGTCGGCTGCCCGTTCGATTGGTGAGCACATGACCGGCTACATGGTCATCGTGGACAAGTCCACTGTCCCGGTCGGAACCGCTCGCAAGGTCAAGCAGGCGGTCAGCGAGACGAGTAACCAAGAGTTCGACGTGGTCTCCAATCCGGAGTTCTTGAAGGAAGGTGCGGCAATCGACGACTTCCTCAAGCCAGATCGGGTTGTCGTGGGCTGCGAGAGCGACCGAGCTCAGAAGGTCATGGACGAGCTCTACGGCCCCTTCGTGCGTACGGGCAATCCGATCATCCACACCGACATCGAGTCAGCCGAACTGACCAAGTACGCAGCCAACGCCATGCTGGCCACGCGAATCTCCTTCATGAACGAGATCGCGAACATCTGCAATCGAGTCGGCGCGAATGTCAACCACGTCCGGCAAGGCATCGGCACTGACGCACGCATCGGCTCACGATTCCTCTTCTCCGGCTGTGGCTACGGGGGATCCTGTTTCCCCAAGGACGTGCAGGCCATCGTGAAGACCGCCGAGGAGAACGACTACGACTTCAAGATCCTCAAGGCTGTCGAGGCCGTGAACGAGAACCAGAAGGGCGTCCTGTTCGAGATGGCCAATGAGCATTTCAAGGGCAAGCTCGCGGGCAAGCACTTCGCCGTCTGGGGACTGGCGTTCAAGCCCAATACAGATGACATGAGGGAAGCTCCCTCGATTGTCCTCTGCAACAAGCTGCGCGAAGCTGGCGCCACGGTTACAGCCTACGACCCCGAGGCCATCGAAGAGGCCAAGCAACACTACCTCGGCGACAGCATCCGATATGCAGAGAAGCCCATGGATGCCCTTGACGCTGCCGATGCTCTGATCATCGTGACCGAATGGAACGAGTTCCGCCGCCCCGACTTCGAGGCAATCCGTGACTCTCTCGAGGAGCCCGTGATCATCGATGGTCGAAACATCTACTCACGTGAAGTTCTCGAGGAGATGGGCTTCAAGTACTACGCCATCGGCTGCTAGCCGCTAGCAGCCAGTGCTGGGACGCAGCTGACTGCGCCCTCTACGGAGCTCGATCTCGCGCTTGAGCCGGGAGACGGACCTCATCGCTTCCAGGGCACCGCGAACCCGGAGACCGAGCTGCGTCTGCTCGCTGGCGTAGCGCCTGGAAGCCTGACGACATTGCTCGAGGACTCCAGCGGCCCCCTCCAGATCTCCGCGATCGATCAGGCTCTCTGCCCAGGCATCGAAGGAGCGAACACGTTGCACGGGATCGACCCCCGCCCCCGCTGCACGCTCGTAGCAGCGGGCCGCAGCCTGTGGACGCCCCATGCGTGCATGCACACGCCCGGCCCAGTAGGCAGCCAGATCACGCTGCTCTCCGTGAAGCTGTCCCGCCTGGACCTCGACCGCAGCATAGATCGCCAGGGCATCATTGAGACGCCCACGACGTCGCTCTATGTGGCCCACTTCGAGTCCGGCACGGGCCCCAAAGACTGAACCCAGTCCCAGGATGCGCGCATGTTCGAATTCGGAGATCGCCTCCTCGTTCTCGCGAGCCGACCGCAGCAACTCGCCTGCCCGGTAGGAAGCCTCCGCCGCCCGCTGACGATCCCGCGGAAAGTAGTGCCTGACAGCCCTGTATGCCTGCACGGCCTCTCTCCGGAGCTGCAGGCGTCGCTCTCCTCGGGCACCGCGCAAGAGCCGCTTTCGATTCAACGCGTAGCTCAGCTGCTCCTCAGCGGTTCCCAGCTGGATCACTCGCCCTTGAGCAGAGCTCTCGAGTGTCACCTCCGCAGCTCCAAGCTCCCCGTGCAGTGCCCCACAGGCCAAGACCAACAATCCAGCTGCCCAGATCATGCCACTCCCTCCCGGCTCTCCAGCTTCGATGAGAGCCCCAACATCGAGCACCTCAGGAGCTCGCGGTGCAGCTTCTTGCGCAGGCGAAAGAGACGCATCTTGATCGTTTGAACCGTCAGGCCAAGGCACTCCGCAGATCGACGGCAGCCGAGTCCGTTGACGTAGTAGGCCTCGTAGAGCCTCCGCTCGACTGCTGAAAGCTCGGGGAGCAGGTCTCCCAGAGCACCCAGGATGTCCTCTCGATCGAATTCGTGAGCACCCAGCTTTATGGGTACACAGGCCATGAGCTTGGCGGGGCTGCTCTCTGGCCCTGCCACCTCATCCAGAAAGCCGTCGCCCACATCCAGTCGGTTGAGACGCCGCTCTCGCCTCACATGATCCCTCATCACATTCCAGGCGATCTGCAAGACCCAGGACCTCAACCGGGAGCGGTCGTGGAGGGTTGATCGAAACCGTGCAGCGCGCAGCATCGTCTCCTGCACCATGTCATCGAGTTCATTGTGATCACGACAGCTACGGGCCAGGGTTCGCTCAACGTCAGGTTTCAGCTCGATCAAGCCACTCCACTCACCAAGTTCCGTCGCATGCATGAGCATGTCTCTCCTCCTTCCGGCGGAGGGCCACTACGGCCCCTCGGGGATCCACACCGGTGAGTAGATGGACGATGGAGCGGGCGGTGGTTTCGGTTCGATCTGGGAGCCTCGATCTCTCCCCGAAAGACGAAGTGGGGAAAACAGGCGGTCCAACCACTGGCCCTGCTCACGGTGCTGCACTGAGCACCTCTGCAGAGCACATCGGAACCCTCAGAAAGAGATGAGCGGAGGCCCCACCCGGGACCTCCGCTCCTGATCTGACTCAAATCGGACTTTCTTCAGCCGGAGAAGTTCTCCTCGAAGAAATGGGGAATAGCTCAGCGCTTTCGGAAGGCGTTTGCCTCGTCTGCCCAGCTGGTGCCTCGGTACTCTCGCATCAGCCGTGTGTAGAGCTTCTGGGCCTTATCCTTGTCGTCCTCCCCGCTGGACTCGTCGAAGACTCGCCCCGCCCAGAACATGGCCTTGGGTGCATAGAGCGCCTGGTCCCTGTAGACGACCACCACCCGCATGTAGGCCGTTGCAGCTGACATGAGCAGCTCCTGCTTCTGGCCCCCATCACGCGATTCCACGGCCTGCTTGAAGAGACAGTCACCGAGTCCAGTGTAGGCCGCAGCCAGGGTGCGTGGCTCCGCCTGCGAGCTCTCGATCACTCCTTCGAAGATCTCCTTGGCCTCCTTGAACTTCTTGCTCGAGACCAGGGATTCTCCGATCGCCACGTCGGCTCGATTCCCGACCAGAGGGAACTCGGAGCCTGCTTGATCGGAGATGGCATCCAGCTTGTCGCGCAGCGCCTTGCCCGTGAGAGAGGTATCAAAGAGCACACTCGCGAGCTTCTGTTCGATTTGCCAGCGACGGGAGAGAGTCTTGCCCTGGATCAGGTTCAGGAAGTCCTTGAGCGTCTTCTGCGCACCGGCAGAGTCCCCGCTGAGGAACTGGGCCTCGGCCTTGGCCAGAAAGGCCTTGGGGACAAAGCGGGACTCGGGGACCTTCTCGATGAGCAGGTCAGCAGACTTCAGCAGGTTCTCCAGATCCCCCACGATGGCGTTCAACTCCACCAGCCGGAACATGGCGTACGCCGGCTCCCACTTGTAGCGAGGCTGACGACCGCTGGAGATGAACCCCTCGACATAGACCGTGAGGTCATCGATCGCCTCGAGGAGCTGCCCATCGGCCGCGGCGGTATCGGCTCGATCCACCAGGGGAGACTTGGCCGAGAATTCGATGCGCAGGACGCTGTCGGTCTTGATGGTCTTCTTCTTGGAGCCATCCTTGTAGGCGACATCCTTGAAGGTCTCCTCGGTGACCTTGACCTCGGTCAGGGACTTCCCGTCGAGAAGGTAGATCGTGTCCGCGATGGAGAGGCCGGAAAGCAGAGCCAGGGATGCGCTGGCCAGTCCGAGGCTGAAGGCTTGAGATCTCATGAAAAGGGAACTCTTGTCGTGGGAGTCGATGATGTTGGCCTACCTACCGGAGTCCGTCCTGGGGGTAACGGAGATACGGCGTGCCGAATTCGGGGGCGAGGAGGATAGTTCTGAGGCAGGAGAGCTGTCAACGCACCAGCCCCGCGACCAGCGGTCCAATCGCCCTCCTGGAGCCGAAATCGAGGGGGATACTCAACCACCCCTGGGGACCATCATGGCCTCCGCCAGCTCCCCAGCTCTCTCCCCGCCCACCAGGTGCTCCACGCAGGCCAAGGCGAACTCCAGGGCCGTTCCAGGGCCCTGACTGGTGATCACGGAACCCGAGAGGATCACCCGGGGCCCCTCGAGGGGTGAATGTGCCTCCAGGAGTGGCCGAGTGCTCGGGTGGCAGGTGAAGGGAACGCCCCCATCCAGCACCCCGGCCTCGGCCAGGACCAGGGGAGCAGCACACACCGCCGCCGTCAGGCGACCCTCGTCGGACAAGCGCCTCACCAGCTCCAAGACCCTGGGGTCGTCTCTCAGGTTCGTGGTCCCGGGCATTCCTCCGGGCAGGACAATCGCATGGACCTCGCTCTGATCGACCTCGTCCCACAGCAGGTCCGCCTCCACGGCAACCCCGTGGGCTCCCATGACCAACTTCTTGGCCAGAGAAGCGGTGACGACCTCCAGACTCGCCCGTCTGAGAACATCGACGATCGCGATGGCTTCGGTCTCCTCGAATCCCTCTGCCAGGGGGACCAAGATCAGGTTATCGCTCATTTCCATCCTCTCCAGGGTGAACAGGGAACTCCCCGCTCAACAGGACGGGTCGCGGCTCCTATCCTATCGCGATGACCTCCCACCCCCGCCAGGTCCTGGTCAGCGCCTGCCTGCTTGGACGCGAGTGCCGCTACGACGGCCGGCACAACCATGACCGTGCCCTCGAGGACGAACTCCGGGCCCGGGGGGAGCAGGCCGTTCCCTTCTGCCCCGAGGAGGCCGGTGGGCTACCAACCCCACGACCGGCTGCCTGGATCGAGGCGGTGGGAGCCGAGGCCGTACTCGACGGGGCTGACCGGCTCATCACAGCCCAGGACGAAGATGTGACCGAGGCCTTTCTTCTCGGCGCCAGCCTGGCCGCCGAGGAGTGTCGCACCCACCAGATCACTCGTGCCTACCTCAAGGAGCGCTCTCCCTCCTGCGGGGTCTGCTGCACCCACGTGGGTGGGCAGGCAGTCGAGGGTCCAGGGGTAACCGCAGCAAGACTTGCGCGGCAGGGCGTCGAGGTCATCGGCATCGAGGGCCGGCGCAGCTCAAAGACCTAGATCAGACCGACCGATCGATCCTCGGGAGTGAGAGTGATGAGCCCTCTACCCCACCATCAAGCCTTAGGCTTGCCCACGATCACCACGTGGAAGCCCAGCATCGCGAGCCCCGGCACCTTGCAGATCAAGCGGTCGAGCCTGATGAAGAAACGTGTCAGGAGCGCATTGCCCGGGATAAAGCGCAGCACACCGAGGTGGTCAGGGAAACCTGCAAAGACGTAGGCGAAGACGCCGTAGCGCTTGACCAGCTGCACCTGGAAACCCGCTTGCTCGCAAAGGGAGATGATCCCCTTGCGGGTGAACCCCTGGTCGCCCACGTCGAAGTGCGGACTCTTGATGTAGAGGAGCTTTCGTGCGAGCCGGATGAAGGGATTGTCGTTGCAGGGCTCGCTCATGATCAAGAGCCCCCTGTCGTGCAAGGCGTTCTTGCAGTGGGTCAGGAACGCGACGTGATCACGGGTGTGGTGGAGGCTGCCCTTGCAGAAGACGACATCGAAGACACCAGGCCGGAACGGCAGCTTCTCTGCGTCGCCAGTGACCAGCTTCGCTCCGGGCACGTACTGATCGGAGACCTTGAGCATCTCGTGGCTGATATCCAGGCCGACTGAGCCCGGGTGCCCTTCTTCCAGCTCTGCCAGGAAAAAGCCTGTGCCACAGCCCAGATCAAGGATCCTGGTCGCATCCCCAGGGACGTGGGAGATCATCTCCGCATGCCAGTCCTGCTGGAAGAGCCTCGAGAACTCGAACGAGTATCGATAGGCGTAGCGGGGTGCGAGGGCCCTGTGCAGTTCAATCTGGGCCTGGGAATTCGTCGTGCTCATGAGGGATGGCTCGTATGGCCGAGAAGTGTATCCCGCACCACCCGGGTCCGTTGGCCCGAATTTCATCGGACCTTTCGCTTTCGGCTCTCCGGCCCGTACCCTCGTCGCCGCGCGCACCGCCCTTCCCCAACCCTCGGATCGTGTTCAAGCACATCGCCTCCAACTGGTCTCGGATCCTGCTCCAGATCCTGGTGATGCTGGTGCTGTCACCGCTGATGGAGGAGAAGCTGGGGCGTGATGGCTACGGAATCTGGATCGCCATCATCGCCGCGACCGGATTCCTCGAACTGCTGGCCCTTGGCGTACCGATGGCCTCTGTACGCCACATCTCAGAGGCAGTTGCGGCAGGTGACTCCGAGCGCACCAATCAGATGATCGCAACGGGATATGCGATCACCATCGGACTCGGGATCCTCGGCGCCGTGATTGGGGGCCTGCTCTTCTTCCCCTTCGACAGTGGGCTGGTCGAGAATGAACTGTGGCAGAACACCCCCGACCAGGTCCTGAACTCGGCGCGTGTTGCCTATCTCATCACGGCCTTTCGCTGCGCCGCTGCCCTGGCCTTGCGCTTCCCGACGGCGGTCTTCGATGCCAAGCAGGACTTCGTCGTCAAGAACCTGATCCAGAATGCTGGAATCCTATTTCGGGCAATCGCCGTTGCCATATTGCTGTGCACGGCTCCAACCCTGGTTGGCATCGCCTGGATCTTCGTCATCGAGTTCGTACTCGTCCATGTCGCATTTCGCCTGACAATCCGAAATCGCTACGAGGGAATCGACTTCAGTCTGAAGTACTTCGACGGATCACTTGTCCGCGAACTCATGAGCTTTGGAGTGTTCGCAGCAGTGCTGAACGTGGGCACGATGATTGCCTACAACATCGACGCCCTGGTCATCGGGCGAATGATCGGTAACGAGGCCATCACCGACTTTGACTTCGGTAACAAGTTCTTCGCGCCGCTGACCGCCGTCATGTACGGCATCGGAGCGGTGGTCATGCCGGTGGCGACAAGGATGAAGGTCGAAGAAGACCAGGGCTTGCTGCCGGCAGTCTTTCTCAAGTGGTCCAAGGTGGCCCTGTCTGTGGTTCTACCCGTGGGGCTCTACCTGATGGTCCTGGGGCCCCGCTTCCTGGCCGCCTGGGTTGGACCGGAGTACGAGGGCAAGGCAGGTCTGGTCACACGGATCCTTGCCCCCTCCTTCATCCTGTATTTACCGCTCCGTGCGGTGGCCCTCCCGATCCTGATGGGCATCAGTCGACCGGCACGCCCCGCAGCTGTCTACCTGTTGCTGGCGCTGGCCAATCTCGGACTCTCGATCACCCTGGTCAACCTGGGCTATGGAATTGCCGGGGTGGCCCTGGGCACGGCGATTCCCCAGCTCATCTTTGGGGCCTATCTCTTGATCGTGACCGCCGCAGAACTGCGTATGAGGGTCGGTGATTGGATCGTCCACGTCAGTGGCAAGGCGCTCATGGGGGCGATTCCCTGTACTGCTTTCTTGTTATGGATGGAGCATGGACTCGACGTCCGAGGCTTTCCGGCGTTGATCGCCTCGGGGATAGGCATGTTGATCGTCTTCTCCATCACATGGATCTTCTTCGTCTACCGAGGAGACCCACACCTCGACCTGCGTGAAGAGATTCGACTGCGACTGCGCAATCGCTGATTCCGTCGAGCAGAACGATCGTGGAGTGTCAGGGCCTGGTCCCTGCAGGCCAACCACCGAACCCTGGCGGCCGAAGGCCTGCCTCGCCTCAGTCGCCCTGCATGAGGTCTCTCAATCCCTCCGCCTCGTCGCCACGACCACCAGCGATGAGCATCCTGGTGAGCGCTTCCTGGGATCTTCTGGTGAGCAAGCGATTGAGACCCAGACCATCCCGGTAGCCTTCGAATGCACTGGTCTGATAGCTGATCGCCTCCTCGAGCATGCCCTTCCTCTCCAGCAAGGCTGCAAGCTCCTCGATAGCCGACAGGGTTCCGGGGTGGTTGGCGCCCAAGAGCCTGCTTCTGCCCTCGATAGCCTGTCGAATCAAGAGCTCGGCTTCTGCCTCTCTGATGGGGTCTGAATCAAGCTCGAACGAATTGATCAGGACAGTGGCCAGGGTGAACATGGAGATCAGCGTCAGGCGGTGCTCCTCTCCGAGAAGTTGCCGCTCAAGCGCGAGGGTCGAACGCGCAAGCGCTTCTGCCTCTGCGTGCTCACCGGACTCGGAGAGCGCCCGGGCTCGAAAGCTCCGCGTGGAGAGGACTGAGGCAGTGGGCTCTACAGCCCCCTCACCAGCAAGGGTTTCGGCGGCCAGGTAACGCTCTATGGCCAGGTCATACTGCCCCATCGATCGAAGTACCCGGGCTTCCAGCCCAAGCGCCCGAACTCGCTGAGAGGTACTGAGGCGCTGGTCGTGATCTGCGTCGGCAAGTAGGCCCTCGAGGAGGATCAGGGCCTCGCTGTACTCCTCCATGTGGTTCACCAGAAGGGCCGCCAGCTCCAGCCTCGCAAGCTTGGTCTCCAGCGCATCCTCTCCAAGGGCCAGACGAAACAACTCGACGGCATTGCGTAGATGCGGCTCCGCACTCTCGACATTCCCGAGCTGCTGGTACACGGCCCCCAGGGTCACCCTGACCCTGGCTTCGACCTCAGGCTCTTCGCTTAGTCTTCGTTGGATCATGCCCTCCGCGCCATCTAGCACTTCCAGGACGGTGACTTCGGAGCCCCTGAACTTCGGCCTGGGCGAGATCAAGATCTCGCGCAGGAACTCCACCAAGGTCTCATTTTGGGCCGCCTCTCGACGCACCTGGAAGGTCAGCACCATTGAGACCACTGCCGCTGTGATCAGCAGGAGAATCAGGCCGGCCAGAGCAATCGCAAGGGATCTGCGGCGCCTGGCGAACTTGCGCAGGAGGTATCCCGCTGTTGCTTCCCGAACCCGCACAGGCTCATTCAGGCGGAACCGGCGAAGGTCGGCCGCAAGGTCTGCTGCGCTGGAGTAGCGTGCCTCAGGGGCAGGGGACAGCGCGGCCCTCAGAATTGCGGCCAGGTCAGGCCCAAGGCGTGCCTCATCCAATTCAGCGAGATTGTCACTTGGAAGCTCACCGGTGAAGATCTCGTGAGCGATCACCCCCAGGGCATAGACATCCGACCTCTCGTCGACGCTGGCACTCGCCCCCTTGAGCTGCTCAGGGCTCATGTAGGCAGGGGTCCCGACCAGCCGCCCCTCTTCCAAGCTCCGCAGCTCATCGCGCTCCTCGTCCACCTTGCAGAGAGCAACTCCGAAGTCGAGAACCTTCGCCGCGCCAGCTGGATCGACCAGGATGTTCTCTGGCTTCAGGTCGCGGTGCAGGACTGACCTGCAGTGTGCGTGATCGACGGCATGGCAGACCTGTTCAAGTAAGGCTGCGCGTCGAAGGTCATCAAGCTCGTTGTTCCGGGCATACGAGGTAATCGAGGGGCCATCGACGTACTCCATCGCGAAGTACATCTGGGGCCCTGTGCCGAGATCAGCGGTCGAAGCCTCATAGATCTGTGCGATGCCGGAGTGCTTGAGCTGTCCCAAGACCCTGGCCTCGTGCTCGAAACGCTTCAAGCGATCCTGGGAATGAGCACGCTTGCGCAGGATCTTTATGGCGACATGGCGGTTTGTGAGCTCTTGCTCTGCGAGGTAGACAACGCCCATCGAGCCCTGCCCGAGCTGGCTAACGATCCGATAGGACCCGATTCGAGAAGGTCGGGGGACGCTCTCCGCCTCATCTGAACCCTGCTGCCCCTCATTCCACACCTCCCCGATAGTGGGAACCGAGAAGCCCAGGCCAACAGGGGAGGAGTCTATTGGTGACACCTCTCCGTCATCGAACTCCAGGAGAGACTCCACCTCAGAGCGCACCGTTGGAGCCCCCCGACAGACCCTGTCCAGGAATGACCTCCGCGCACCTGGCTTCAGGCTTCTGACCTCCAGGAATATCTCGCGAATCCTGCGGTGTAGCTCGGCTGAAGTGTTCGGATCCTCACCCATCAGGACCCTGCCTCCCGCGCCAGCTCACGCCGCAGCCAGGAGCGAGCCATGCTCCAGTCTCCATCGATCGTCCGACTGGAGACTCCGAGCGCTTCAGCTGTCTCATCGATTGACAATCCTCCGAAGTATCGTAGTTCGACCACTCTAGCCTGACGCGGATCCAGATCGCGGAGCCTCTCGAGGGCCTGGTCCAAGATGAGGAGGTATTCCGGAGTGACCGCCAGCTCCATCATCTCGGGACAAAGTGTCACGCGAGACCATGCGCCGCCACGCTTGGCCGCCATGGACCGGCGTGCATGATCGACGAGATAGTGCCTGATCGCCACGGCTGCAATGGCACGAAAGTGATCCACACCGGTCCATTCAACCTGGCGATCCTCTGCGAGGCGCATGTAGATCTCATGGACGACCGCGGTTGGCTGCAAGGTATGGTTGGACCGTTCGCGGCGCATGAAGCTGGCGGCGAGCACCCTGAGTTCATCATAGATTGACGCCACGAGCTCCGAAGTGTCAGGTCGCGGCCCTCGATCATCAGAGCAGCCCGACAGCTCCTCCATCTCGTCATCTCGTCCGCCTTCGCCCATATCCCCCTCTCCCACGTGGTGTTCACCTGGCGCCGGCGACCCGAGGTAGTCTGCGGATTGATCTCGCATGGGAGAGTTCGAGGACGAGGGCTGGCTGGCCAGCTAGAGCCCGAAGTGAATTCTGATCGCCGGGGTCAGCTCCTGTGTCACCGTGTTATCAACCGCGACCTGGACGAAGAGCTCAAGACCCGGAGAGGGAGGCACTGGGAGTGGCCAGGTGAAGTCGAGGTTCCCCTTGGCGTCGGTGGTTCCGGCGGCAACCAGTAGATCAGCAGAGGCCAGGAGACTACAGCCACCGGCGATCGGGACCTCGTCGCTCATCAGCCCGACTATCAGTGTGGCTGTGGAGCGTGGTGAGGCATTTCTAAGCTCGAAGGGCAGCTCGGTGGCGGTGAAGATCGGAACACTGCTGGAGCTGAGCGTGAGGGAATTGACTGTACCGCTCGTGCAGCCCTGCCCATATGGAGAGTTGAAGGCGAAGTCCGCCAGGGGCATGGTCAGGTCTCCTTCAGTTCCTGTGATTCCAGACCCGCCCGCGAAGGTGTAGAGCTTGGGAATGATATTCGGTGCAGCTTGGGCGACCGGAAAGATCACGATGTGGTTCGGGCCGCTCGCAACCATGACGGATGTACACCATGGACGTTCGGGGTTGATTCCGAGTTCGGAGAAGACGTAAGCCCGCTTGCGGTTTGTGTTCCATTCGATATCGGTTGGCCTGAGCGCGAGGGGCGCACAGAGCCCAAGAAAGTTCATGCCCACCAGAAGGCCTGGATCGCCGACGGCCTTTGCAACCTGGTTCGAATTGCTTGACACCATGAGCGCACCACCACCCGCACTGTCACCCGCGACCTGTGGATCCTGCGCAAGTCCCCGAGACCCCGAGAAGAGGCTCAACAGCTCCGTAGTTCCATCGAGGTAGACCCGGGTCGCTTGCGAGGTCTCGCCGACGATCACTGCCGGTGGATAGATCGCGCTGTCCAGCGCCATGCAGCGAGAGGTTCCAGGAACTGGCAGCACAAGGTCAGGAAGCATCCCGGCGCTGAAGGGCCGGGCGAAACGAAGCACCTCGTCGTTGGTCTGATCGAGCAGGTAGAGCTCGCCGCTACCAGGATGAATGTCGATGTCCCAGAAGCTGAAGGTCGTGGCTGGGTCCGGGGTGATGTCCTTGACCACCCATCGAGCGGAAGAGAGGTCGATGATACGGAACTGGAAGAGCTGAGGTCCCGAGCTGATCAGGTAGGTGTCGCTGTCTCCATCCCACTCAATTGCAGGGCGCGTCAAGCTACCGCGTTCTGCCGCTTCACCAGGGAACTGCGCTGCGGGCACGTGCAGTAAGGGTGTGGAGCTGAAGCGGCTTGGCACCCAGAGGCCATCTGTTGTCACGGCAACTACCGTGTTCGCAGGCAAGCTGCCGCGAATGGTCGGCTGCAGGTCACCCGGGGTCTGGGCCGATACGCAGAGCGGAGCGACAATCAGGAGGAGGTTTCCTGTGAGTATTGAATTCATTGGCTGAGCTGGAGCGCTGGAGAGATGAAAAAGTGAGGAACTGGCTGGCCAACTCTCGATGCGTACGCTGCCCGCGAGGAGCGCAAGAGAATCGCAATTTCATCTCCAGACCCCAATTCTATCCCATCAAGCGGGATTCGGTCGTATCAGAGTGAGCGACTGCACCTGCTGGCAGCTGGAGACGTTCCAGGCTGCGCGCCCCTCCAGCAACAGCCTGAGAAGCCCTGCTGGGATTGAGATGGCTGCCTCATTCCACCCTGCCTGAGCAAGACCCGGGATGTGGCCGTGGCCTCCGAGAACATCCAGGTGAACCCCATGAGGCAGTGTCACGAGTCGCTTCCAGCTCAAAAGAGGAGTTCCAGAACAGATTGCGTAATAGCTGACGACGAGCACCGTAAGGAGGGTCATCATCACCTAGACTGAATCCTCTATCCCCGGCGGGTCCTGTTTTTCCTCAAAGTGTGTTTAACCCCATGACCTTTATCTCTTCGACTCTTACTGTCAAAGCTCTGGCCACGGCGACCCTCACCCTTGCCCTGACGGCAAGCAGCTCCGCCGCCCCCCAGCAATCCCCGGGCTCACCCGGCTTCGTTTGCGGAACCCCGTCGTTGTCGGAGCTGGGCCCTGCCGTCCACTTCGGCTCTCCCACCGACTGCGACTACAACACGAACACCGCCGGCAACCAGTACGACCCGGGCTACGTGATGCGCATCCCGGTGGTGTGGCACATCATCCATCAGACCGGCGGCTTCGGCAATGTGAGTGATGCGCGCATCTTCTCCCAGATGCAGTACCTCAACGACTCCTATCGTGCGGGTCTCGGCCCGAACGGAACGGACTCGATGATCGAGTTCTACCTCGCGACGGAAGACCCCAACGGGCAACCAACGAGCGGCATCACGCGAACCGCCAACAACACCTGGTTCAACGATTCGGGGAGCTACGCGGCTGCGCTCTCCTGGGACACCAACCGCTACCTGAACATCTACACCCTCAACCCCCTTGGTGGTGGCGGCGTGATCGGCTACGTGACGAACCTGCCCCAAGGGGGCATCGTCGGCACAGCCGACGACGCCGTTCGTATGCTGCACAGTGCAATCGACTCCTCGAACTTCCCCCACGTGACTGCCCACGAGATCGGCCACCACTTCGGCCTGTGGCACACATTCCAGGGCGGCTGCCCCAACAGCGACTGCCAGACCCAGGGCGACCTCATCTGTGACACGAACGCGCAGGACAGTATCGACTACGTCTGTGGCACAAACGCCACGAGCTGTGGCGGCCTGGCGATCAATCCCAACAACTTCATGACCTACCAGGACGCGCCCTGCGTCTGGGAGTTCACGGCCGGACAGATTCAGCGCATGCGCTGCACCCTGGAGCACTGGCGGCCCAACCTCTACACCCCTGTTGGCTCAAGCTGGACCAACTACTGCACCTCGACACTGAACTCGAGCGGGGGCGCTGCAGTGATTTCGGGCACCGGCACGGCCAGCATCGGGCTCAACAATCTGGTCCTCGAAGCAACGCCCGTGCCGAACAGCGTCGGGATGTTCTTCTACGGGCCGCAGCAGGACATCGTGCCCTTCGGCAATGGCTTCCGCTGTGTCCAGGGTGGCCTCAACCGCATGGGCACGCACACGGCAACGAGCAACACGCTCACCCACGTGGTCGATGTCAACATGCCTTCTCCGAGCGGGCCGGCCTTCATCGCCGGATCGACGTGGGACTTCCAGGCTTGGTTCCGTGACGTGCCCGGCAGGGGCGCGGAATTCAACCTCTCCGACGGCCTCGAGGTGAGCTTCACCCCCTGATCAACAGCGCTTTCACGATTCCCATCGGGGGGGGAGCTTCGGACAGAGGCTCCCCCCCCGATGCATTTCTGGAGCACCCAAGCTCTCCCGACGACGCCTCCTCATTCCCTGCCTCAGCGCTGGGTCCTCGATGGTTCCCCGACCACGGCCATTGCCAGATGGCCGAGGAGCCCAAAGAGCACAACATTGGCCAGCTGAACGATGTGAGCACCCAGCCCACTGGATAGAGCAAGCGCTTCGTTCACGCCGACCAGCTTGAAGCCGACCACCCAGCCGAACTCCTGGGTCCCTGCTCCTGCAAGACCGTTGATCGGCAGCAGGTTGGCCAGCACGGCCCAACTCGAGGCAAAGATGGTCTTCGCTGCGCCGAGATCCTGACCAAGGCCGAAGCCCCGGGCGAGTACGAAGTAAAAGACGAAGACTCCAGTCCAGATCAATACAGAGAGCAGGCCGGAGGTCAGCAGACGTCCCCCTCCACCTGCGTCCTGGAGGGCCGTGCCAATCCGCTGGGCGCTGGCCTCGAGCCTTCGGCCAATACCTGTGGAGTCCAGGCGCAACAGCCTCATCACGGCCGTCATCAGTCGGACCAGGACGCCGCTGCGACCGGAGATCACGAAGAGCAGGCCTCCACCGAGAAGCAAGACCAGGCCCAAAGGCCAGGACCAAGACTCTGCCAGGGTCCCCTCGGAGGCCAGCCAGAGGGTTGCACAGGCCAGGAAGGTCACCAGGGTTGCCAGGTCGAGCAGTCGGCTGACCACCAAGGACGCGAGGCCCTCGCCCGCAGGCACTCCACAGAAGTTCTTCAGGTAGAGCACGAGTGTTCCCTCACCCGTCTTGGCGGGGAGCACATAGGCCGCCAGGTTGTGTGAGGAGGAAACGGCCAGCACACCGCCTAGCGAGGGCCGATGTTGAGGCGGTAAGAGCACCCGGAATCGAACAGCACGCAGCATGTAGATCCCGAGGTGGATGGTAAGCGCCTGGAGATACACCGAGGGCGAAAGGGCCCGCCAGCTGTCGAGTAGCTGCTCGAGGCTCAGCCCACCCCAGCGGAACAGAATCGCGAGTAGACCTCCCGCGATCAGCAGAGACAGTAGGACTCGAGTGACAGGCCGCACGAGCAGCAGCTTAGTGTGAAGTAATGCCGAGGCGAAGCCCGGTGATCATGATCTTCCAGCCCAGACCAGGGCCAGCATCACCGCAGCTTGATGTGCTTGCCGCCAGAGTCCTCTGCCAGCCACTCCAACACCTTCAGCTTGCTCCCGATCCCGATCGTGTTGATCTGAATATTCCGGTGCTCGTTCCAGGCCTGCACATCCTTGCGAATACGGTTGACATCGGTCACCGACACCGAGGGCTCCCCATCGGAGAGGATGAAGATCGTGTCCACCTCGGCGTCCCCAAAAGCCAACTTGATCGCGTCGTAAAGATTCGTCCCGCCACCGGGCTTGAGCCGCGCTACAAATGCCTCGGCCTCGTCCCGCTCGACCTGATTGGCACCGGCGATTCCATCCTCCAGCCAGGGATCGACCCCGCTGGAGAAGATGATGATGTTGAAGAGCGCACCTCGCTCCATGCTCTTGATCGCGTTGATCAGCTCCCGACGAGCGACGTCCATTCGCATCAGGCTTGTCTCACCCTCATAAGCGGTGACCATCTTCTCCTCCATCGACCCGGAGACATCGATGACGAAGACGACCCGGTGGCTCACTATCCTCACTCCAAAGAACTTGGAGTTGGTCACCTGCTTGAGGCGACGAAGTTCCTCCTTCTCGCGGGCCTCTTCCAGCTCAGCCACGCTGATCACGTCGAAGTCCTTGCCCTCTCTGCGCCACCAGGCAAGCCAGGACTTCTCGGCTCCGCGGAACGGCTGCCCCGTAAGGTTGAAGAGCACGTTCGCAAACTCGATCTTGACGCGCCCGAACTCGCCCTGCATCTGCTCCACGATCGGCCCCACACACCGAGCCTCTCGCATCAGCTCAAGACCACGCAGGCAGGCTATCCGAGTCGACCAGTCGGGATTCTTGAAGCCTTCCACGAGCAGGTCGAAGTGCTCCCCGCGTCCATCCTTGCCAATCTGGTACAGGGCTGCGTTTCGAATCTCAACCTCAGGGTCCTGTGTGAACTCGAGCAAGCGCGCTTCCCACTCAGCGCTATCGCCTCCGAGCGTGCTGAGCAGGTCCATCATGTGCGCAATGGCCACGGGGTCGCCGAGGCCAGCCATCATCTCCTCAAGAGGTGCGAACGCCGTGGTGTCTGCCCGCTGAACCAGAAACCGCGCTGCGGCAAACCGCACGCTGAGATCCTCATCCTCGAGCATGTCCTGAACCTTTCCATTGAGCTTCTCGTCCTCAGCATTGACGACACTGCGCAGCACGAAGCGCTTCTCGTAGGCCTTGCCCTTGTTGATGCCCCGGATCAGCTTCTTGTTGACGGACTCCTCGTTCAACTCAGCGACCATGTCGCCCAGAGCCATCCGCAGATCCTCGGGGGTGGCAAACTTCTTCGCGTCTTCGATGAACCGCTTTGAGTGCTTCTTGAGCTCACCCTCCGACATGATCTGGGCGGACTTGATCCGCAGGTCTACCGGTGTCTCTGGATGCTTGTAGAAGTCCGCCGCCACCTTCTTAGCCTTTCGTGGACTTCGCTTGTCGAACTCCACGATTGCGATTAGCTGGATCTCGGGATGATCGCCATCGAGCGCATCTTCAATCTGTCGATCCTCGAGACTCCCGACCATGGCTCCGAAGGCCATGAAGCTGAGGGTAGGCAGGCGATAGACCACCACCTCTGGCTCGTCGCCCTTCTTCTTTCTCTTTTTCTTCGCCTTCTTATCGATCTCTGCCAATCCGAGCTCGCGCTCGTAGATGTCCCAGTACCACTTGCTGTCGCTCTCGTCCGCACGATCGATGTGGAGCTCGAGAGCTCGCTCGCGGACATCATCCTCGGCATTGGAGACAACGATCAGTTCCAAGAAGTTCTTGCCGAGTTCCGGGCACTCCTCCAGCGCATCCAGCGCAGCCTCACGTAGCTCCAACTCCTGGGATTCCGTCGCGACGTTTGCCAGCTTCTGCAACGCCAGCTGGTTGGCTTCTCCAACGCTATCGAAGATAGGCAGGCGCTTGAGGATCTCGATACGCATGTAGAGGCTTCCTTGCGAGCCGTAGAGCTCGATGAGCGCCTCCGCAGCCTCTCGCGACCTGAAGGCCCCGATCTTGTCCAGCACCTCCAGGTCGGTCTCCTCACGATTCTTCTTCACCTCTTCGACAAGGTCACTGAGCTCGTCCGGCACGGCTCCAATCGGCAGGGTTCCGAGGGTGGCGAGGGCAAACAGTGAGAAGGCCAGGAGTTTCAAAATCATTGAGATGGCGAGATGTTCAGGGACCCAGGAGGTCCATTACCGATCCAGAGCAGGAGGGCTGGCCCAGAGATGACACGGTGACAGGGTCGAACTGTCAACTTCAACTCCGTGATGGTCGATAGACGGGACTCAAGCCCACGGTAAGGGCTGACCTGTCCCTGTAAGGCGCCTTCGAACATCGTCCCCTTGAAGAACCTCTCTGTGATCCGCCCAATCGGAAATATCAGCTCGGAACAAGCTCGTGGACTTCTGCGTCGCTTTCGCGACCTGAACCTCGGCCCCTGTGGAATAGAGGTGGGCACCAACGAGCGAGTGACGGTCTCTGGCTGTCTCTCTCTTGATCACCCGGTCGAGCGTGGAGTTCGCTACAGCCTCCACGAAGACTGTGGCACCGAGCGCGTACTTGGCATCCACTGGACAGAGGGGCGCCTGGTCATCTGCCTGGGAAACGAAGAGGGTCAGGACGACCACATGACCGGAGAACTCGATGTCCCTCTCGGCTGCGACGGACTTGGTCGAATCTCGGCACCAGAGCTCGGTGCACGGTTACACCTGCGGAACTCCGATGCTCGGGACGTGGAACACTTCCTGCGCCGGATCGTCCGAGCTGTGTATGCCAAGGCCAGCTGAGGCCTACAGCTAGAGCCTGGACTTCTTCTCGATCAAGTCTGCCAGCAATCCAACCGTCAGCAGTTGGACACAGGCCACGAACATGAGGACTGTCTTGTCACCCAGGTTAGGAGGCGTCTCCCAGAAGATGTCGTGGGCGAGAAAGGCGAACAGAATCGCAATCATCGCGAGGGTCAGCGGGTAGAAGACCTTCAGCGGGTTGAAGTAGAGCACCGTCCGGATGATCAACGCTGTGAACCCAAGCGTGTCCCGGATCGGCCTGATCTTCGAGCTACCAGCGCGGTGAGCGTAGTTGATCTTGATGTAGTCCACCGGATGACCATTTGTCATGGCCGCCAGGGTGATCGTCGTCGTGAAGCTGAACCCGTTCGGCAGGATCGGCCGATACTCGAGCACGAAGTCACGACGGAAAGCACGCAAGCCAGAGTTGAGATCAGGAATCGTGGCTCCAGCCAGGAATGAGGCCAGGTGTCGTAGGGCCGCCTTGGCTGGCCGTCGGATCAGGGGGATGTGCACATCAGCTCCCAGCCGCGCTCCAACCGCCATGTCGAACCCGTCGTCGATACGCTCGAGCAGGTCGGGAATACGATCTTCAGGGTAGGTGCCATCTGCATCAGTGATGACAACCACCTCAGTCTCCGCACGACCAAAGCCGGTCTTCAGTGCAGCACCATAGCCCTGGTTCTGGCGGTGCTCGATCACTCGCAGGGGCGGAAATCGGCGCTTGAGGTCTTCCAGGATCTCAGCAGTCCCGTCGGTCGAGCCGTCATTGACGACGAGCACGAAGGTAGGCACTCCGAGTTCCAGGCCGCACAAGCGCTCGACGACGCCCGAGATGCCCTTCTCCTCGTTGTAGGCGGGCACGACGATCGTGACGCCTCCCGAACTCAGTCCGCTGGCACCAGGTGATGGGCTCTGCTGATCTTGGTATTCGATATCTGGTCTCCCGTGGGCGAAGTCTACGGCCTCAGTCGGGCCGAGTCATTCACTGACGCGCAGGACCTTGCGCGCCATTCCTGTCAGGGCCAGGTCCTCCAGCTGGCCTCGGTCAAACCAGCGCCAGCCAGAGGGGACCTCCCCCACCAGCTCCGCCGAGTGCACCTCGGCCCGAATCGAGTAGCGCGTGATCGAGTGGCGCAGGGCACCGAGGGGCCCTCCCGGGCTCAAGACCGGTGATTCTCCTGCCCTGGGCAAGAGCCTGGGAAACAGCTCTCCGGGCTGCTCGATGGGCAGGTCGGACACCTCGATGGTTGGGAACTGCCAGAGCCCCGCCATTCGACCTCCCACAGGACGTTGCTCGAGGAGTACGGCCCCCTCACGCTCAGCCACGAAGATCGAGAGCTGGACCAGGGTGGGCTCGCGCTTCTCAGGCATCCGGGGGAGTTCGCCCGTCCGACCCTCTCTGTGAGCCACGCATCCCCGGCGTACGGGGCACTCGCCACATCGAGGAGACCGTGGGACGCAGACCGTCGCCCCCAGCTCCATGACAGCCTGGTTCCAGGTTCCGGCCCCGCCCGACCGTGGAACGAGCTCTCCTGCCAGACTCCAAAGCAGCCGGTTCATGCGGGTGGAACCCGCCACCTCGTCAATTCCGAAGAGTCGGGAGAAGACCCGCTGCACGTTGCCGTCGACAAGGGCCTCAGGCAGGTCGTAGGCAATCGAGAGGACCGCACCGGCCGTGTAGGGGCCAACCCCTGCGAGGGCCAGGGCCTCCTCGCGAGTGCGCGGAAACTCTCCACCATGCTGCCGAACGATCTCGATGGCAGCCTCGCGCAGCTTGCGAGCCCGATTGTAGTAGCCCAGGCCGCTCCACAGGGCGAGGACCTCGTCCTCCTCAGCCTCCGAGAGATCCTCGAGAGTTGGGAAGCGCTCGACAAACCGCGGCCAGTAGCTCAGAACCGTCTCGACGCGGGTCTGCTGGAGCATCGCCTCGCTGATCCACACTCGGTAGGAGTCACGGCTCTCGCGCCACGGTAGGGCACGGCACTCCCGCGAGTACCACTCCATCAGACGGCTTCGCAAGCTGGCGCGTCTGGATGGATTCAGGGTAGAGGAGTTCTTCGTCGTCACCGCCGAATCCTACCGCCCACGCAATATCCGGGGCAATCCAGCCTGATGACCATTCCCAGCTCCTCGCGGGTCCCCGGTTCAGCTCGAACGCCAGGCCGAAACACCAACCAGGGTGGCGCGAAAGCGCTTGCCCTTGATCCGCCCTCGATTGAGGCACTCCACCGCAGAACGTGCCACGGGCAGGGCAACAGCCACGTAGGAGAGCTTCTGCTGGATTTCGATCTTGCCGACGTCGTCACCCCGTAGACCGCCAGCCTCCCCTGTCAGGGCTCCCAGCAGATCGCCGGGACGGATGCGGTCCTTGCGACCACCTGAGATCAGGATCGTTCCCATGCGCGGTGGCCGCGCCAGGGTGCGCAGCAAGGTCTCGATCCCGGGATCGTTCTCCGCGCTGCGCGTCAGGGTGTCGACCTCCATGCCGGTCAGGGCCGCGGCCGCCTCGAGGCGCTCGTCTCCCGGCCCGCGCGTCAGGGAAACAGCAACCCCCTGCCGCCCCGCCCGCCCTGTGCGGCCTATTCGGTGGACGTAGACCTCGGGCTGTGGCGGCAGCTCGAAGTTGATCACCAGATCGAGCCCCTGGACATCAAGCCCACGACCCGCAACATCGGTCGCAATCAGGACCCGCAGGCTCTGGCTGCGAAAGCGGGCCAGCACCTGGTCCCGATGGAACTGGTCCAGGTCACCGTCAAGACGGTCCACGCTCATCCCGGAGCCGGCCAGGTCCTCGACCAGCTGCGCCACGGTCGCCTTGAAGTTGCAGAACACCAACGCCGACTCGTGGGGAAAGCGGTCGAGCAGCCAGCACAGGGCGTGGAGCTTCTCTCCCGGTGCAGCGCTCAGCTGAAGCTGCCTGATCTCCCCGAGAGCCTCCTCGGGCTCCTCGATCGTCACTCGCACGGCATCGCGCTGGAAGGAGCGGCTGATGGCCTCGATCGAGTCCGGAAAGGTGGCTGAAAAGAGCACCGTCTGGCGCTTCTCGGGGAGCGCGCGGAGGAGGCGCGTCACGTCCTCACCGAAGCCCATGTCGAGCATGCGGTCGGCTTCGTCGAGGACGACGGTCCGAAGGGAGCTCGGATCGAGGGCCCCTCGCTCCAGGTGATCGAGCAACCGTCCCGGCGTCCCAATCACCACATGGACCCCACGCTCCAGAGCCTCCCGCTGGGGACGGGAGGGCTGACCGCCGACGAGCTCGAGCACGGCCAGGCCGGGATGACCGCGACCCAGCTTACGCAACTCCCGCGCCACCTGCGCGGACAGCTCTCGGGTCGGGCAGAGGACCAGCGCCTGAACCACGCGGCGCTGGACCTCGATGCCCTGCAAGATCGGCAAGGCGAAGGCCGCGGTCTTTCCGCTGCCCGTCTTCGACTGTCCCACCAGGTCTCGGCCCTTCAGCAGGGCCGGGATGGTGGCCGCCTGGATCGGAGTCGGGTCCGTGTAGCCCAGATCAGCGACGACCGCGGTCAGCGCCGCCGAAAGAGAGAGAGATTCGAAGGAGGATTGCACGCGCAGGACTATCGGGGATTGCCCGACGCAGATACAGGCCCACCTCAACATCCTTTGGAAGGATTAGAGGTCCTCCAGCCGCGTGACCGCCGTGCCCTGCTAGCAGGCTGCTGCAGTTCACTTGCCTGCATCCGGACAAGGGCACCACGACCTCCCCTCCGGCAACGGCCGGAGCGATCGGGGACAGAACCACTGAATCGAGGGCCCTGGGAGTTCCATGCCTGCCGCAAGACCTCTCCAGCCCCCCTGCGGCCCAATGGTGGCGCTCCCCCCACAATTCAGACCTGGAGTCAGGAATCAACTCGTTACAGGATCGTCACGAATAAGGATCGGAAATCGAGAAGCCTCGACCTTCCTGACCTATACAGGGGCCGTGTGCTATCGTCGTGCTCTCAGATGGCTGCGACAGGCCCCGACTGACCCTTTCCCGGAGTTCACGTGATCTTGCTCACCTGCTCGGCTCTCGCCCTCGGCCTCACAGCGCACGAAGCCGCCGGCATCGAGTTCAGCCACCCCGCTCCAGCTTCGACGAGCGTGGACCTCTCCTTCAAGCCCTACAAGGATTGGGACATCCTGCTTCCCAACGAGCAGTTCGTCGGTGTCTCAGATGGCATTCGACTACCTCACGCCGGTGGCGAGACACTCGCAGTCCGACTGGAGGGAACGGTCTTGTGGGTCGATCGCGATGGGGATGGAGAGTGCGAAGCAAAGATCGAGCCCCTTGAGAAGGGCAAGACCGCGCTGCTGGTCTGCCGCATCCCCGAAGGTGAAAGCGCCAAGCACTACGCGGTACGTCTCTCCAGCGATGGCCAGTGGACCTACTCGGCATCGGGAGCCATGGTCGGGCAGATAGAGGGCACCCCCATCCAGCTCATCGACCAGAACAACAACGGTCGCTTCAACGACCTTGGCGAGGACGCCATGATTGTCGGACGCAGCAAGTCAGCCTGCTTCCTGTCAGAAGTGGTAAATGTTGACGGCAAGCTGTTCACCGTCGATGTGGATCCCGAGGGCTCGAGCATCAACTGTACACCCTACACCGGCCCCACCGGGATCCTGGACCTCGGCTCGGAGCACCAGTCCAAGGCACGCATGCGCTCGATCGTCGTTGCCAACGAGGACGGTAAGGTCTCCTTCGAGGTCTCCAGGATCAAGGAAGGGCTACGCGTGCCCGCGGGCAATTACTTCGTGCACTCCGGTCGGGTCATGCTTGGCAAGAGCAAGGCGGACCTGCGCACGGGACGTAGCGAGCTCATCGAGGTCACCGAAGGAGGTCGCATGACCCTCGCCTGGGGAGGCCCTGTCAAGGCGGAGTTCGACTACCAGCGCAGCGGAGGCCAGGTCACCATTGGCCCCAGGGACATCTGGTACTACGGGCGCTCGGGCGAGGAGTACTCGAATTTCATGCCCCTGGGCTCTTCCCCGAACTTCGAGATCAAGGACAGGCAAACCGGCGAGGTCCTGGTGAACGCGAAGTTCCCGGGCAACTGCTGAGGCATCGGTTTTGCTCCGGTCACCGTGAGTGTGCCGGCCAACGCCGAGATCGATATCACCATGACTGCTGACAACTGGGCCTTCGGAGAAGTCAGCGGGGCCGCAAGAAACTGATCAACCCGCCCAAGGAGAAAATCATGGCCGTGAGCTCACAGGCCATCCAGGCCGCCACCCATCCGGTGGCGGCTGCTGCCTTGGCGCTGCATCTTGTCGGTACCGCCTCAGCACTACCCGCATCCCAATCGACCCGGATTGCCGTAAGCGAGGTCGAGGGGCGCCTGGTCGCACGCTGCGACATCTCCACTCGCTCGCGGCGCCTGCCTGTCAATCTCTTCATCGACTTCGAAGAGACCTGTGGCCTCCAGCTGCACAACCAGGCTGCTGCCGGGCTCAAGGCGGAGCGCAGTGACGGGACCGCGTCCCCGATCACCGTGCACTTTCCCAACCTGAACATGACCGTCGAACGCCGCGAGATAGGCGACGACGAGGCGCTCGATCACTACACCCGATGGAACTCCATCGCCCTGGGTGAAGTCTCCGTGGTCGGCACCATTGGAGCCAAGTTGCTCAAGGACCATCACGTTGTCTTCGACCTGGACGCAGGCTTCATCGAGCTATCAGCTCCTCGCCCCCTCGAAGATGAGCCGGTAGATCCCCCCGAGGGAGTGACCCGCGTCGACATCTCGATCATCAACGACATCGTCTGGCTCCCCGTCAGCTACGACGGTGGGACTGGAGCAGCAATCGTGCTTGGAACTGGTCGCTTCGACACGATCATCGATGGCTTCCTGGCGGAGGACCAGGGCAACCCAGCCGGCGACATTGGCCCCCTGTTCCTTGGCGGCGTGGACCTCGATAGGTTTGTTGCCCTACGTCCAGGAGAGGTCAACTACGTCCATCCCGACGGCGCCCTTGCCGTGACCGGCCTCGGCCTGCTCAAGAACTTCCGAGTCGAGGTAGATCGGGTCAACAAGCATGTTCTGCTCGAACAGATCAGGGCACCCCGGGTCCCCGAAGGAGACCTTCAACTGTTCGAAGCGATGGTCGAGGAGGATCAAGCTGGCCTGACTCGGTTCCTCGAGGAGCACGAAGGCCATCGGCTCGCGCTGGAGGCCGCTCAATTGCTCGTGGTCCAGCGCCTGATTGAAGACGCCTCTGTTGAAGAGCTAGAGCCCGCCCTCGCCTTCGTGGACAAGGCCTGCCCCGAGGACCTGCGGGCTACCTCTGCGCTCGAGCAGATGAAGACCTGCTCGGCCTTTGGCCTGCCTCGCCACCAGATTGCCGCCGGACGCATTGGACTGGAGAGTGGACGCGACGACCGCTACCCCGATGCGGTCCACGACATTCACGCTCGACTTGGTGAGGTGCATCTCGATCTGGGCGAGGAGCAGGAAGCCTGGCGTCACTTGCTCGCAGCTGCCTTCGGCCTTCCCGAGGATGGCACAGTCAACCTGAACCTCGCTCGACTCTACGAGGGGCAGGAGAGGTACAGACGTGCGTTCTCCCGCTATGTGCAAGCAGCTATTCGCCCGGAGAGTGGGCCCCAGGGCGTCGAAGGCCTGGCGCGCGTCTCCGAACTGCTGCCTGGAGGAGAGGCTCTGTCGGTCGACCTCGTCGAGCGGATGATCGCTGGCAAGGTACGCAACTTCGGCTCAGCAAGTCAGTTCGTAGCAGATGAGTCCAATAGCACGAATCGGGTTGTCCTGGTCGAGTTCTTCACCAACAGCTACCTGGGAAACGGTGGTCGTGGAGCCATCGGTGGCGCCCTCGCTCACGAGGGCCTGACAGCCCACTTCAAGCCGGAGAACGTCGCCTTTCTCTCGTATCACCTCCCTGAGCCTCAACCCGACCCGCTGATCAACGAGATGGGCGAGATCGTGGCCGAGCGCCTCGGGGTCGATGGTCCGTGGGTCTACGCCATCGATGGCCTGCTTCGTTCTCAAGGCGCGGGAAAGTGGTCGGACGCAGAGGCCATCTACGAGAGGGTCCGTGCACATGTCCGGCAGCGATTGCTGGAGCCCTGTGACTTCGAGCTGGAACTGACGGGACAAATCGAGCAAGGGCAGATCTCGGGCGAACTCATCATTCATGGACCTGAAAGAGCGCGCACCAACGTTCAGATCGTGCTTGCTGAGAAACGCGTCCTCTTCCCAGGCCAGTCTGAGGTGGTTGTGCACCGTATGCTGGCACGCGCCCCCCTCACGGGCGAACCCCTCGGCATCGAGTGGGATCCCACGGATGGCGAGATGCGCATCCGCTTCGAGGCTGCTCTGGAGAAGCTGAGCGCGGATAACGAGGCCTACATCGATGAGGTCTCCTCCTCCTCTGGCGCGATCGTTCGAAAGCTCTCACTCACCATCAATCCGGCCCAAGCCTGCCTGGTCGCCTTTGTCCGCAGCCGGACTACCGGGGCAATATTGCAGGCCATTCAGGTCGACCCCACGGTCGCCGAAGAAGAGGCTCCATGAGCGCCTCTGTTCGTCATCGCGAACTCGCGGCCGCCCTGGAGCTTGTTGGTTCTCAGGCCGCTCGTTCAATCAAGGCCAGGCGCCGGCAGGCTGCCTGGAACCGAGCTCTGGACCAGGTGCTCTTGCCGATACTCGTGGCCTTGCCCACAACACTCGTGACGACCTACAGCGGACTCCTCGAGCACCCCACCAGCCCCGTGCTCGTGCTTGTGGTACTCGCCTTCCCGCTGCTCCACGTCTGCTTCAGGGTACTCTGGGCTCATCTCGAAGCAGTCGATCCACGAGACGCACTGGCAGTTCTCGACAGGAAGCTCGGGCTAGAGGACCGACTCTTGACTGCCCGTGAGTTCTTGGCCTCAGCCACGACTTCGCCCTTCATGGAGGCAGCCCTCGACGATGCTGCAGCCGTCGTGGCTCGTGCTCAAGACGTTCACCTGGCGCTTCCCAAGAGGAACTGGAGTCCGAGAGTTTCGACGCCCGAACTGCTCAGCGCCCTTGCCGCGTCAGTGGCCTTTCTCATGTGGCTCCAATGGTCAGGCCCGATCGAGCACTCAATCGAGGCCAGCGAGGCGACACCGGACGAGGAGCTCGCCCTGCTCCCGGCCGAGCCTCGGCGCGAGGATCCAGCCATGATCCTGGCAACCGAGGAGGAGCCTCGAAGGGAGGCCGAGCCCCTGGCGACCCCCCAGGAGGCCTTTCCTTCCGAAGCCGAGCGTCGTGACAGGCCAGGCACCCTGACCGAGGGCGCGAAGGAGTCTTCCGGCAAGACCGGTGAAGGGCGATCCTCCGATGCGGAAGCCTCGAGCTCCGCCAGCGAGTCCAGGGGCCAACCCTCGAATCAATCACAGGTCTCCAAGCCCTCGGAGAAGGCAGAGAAGAAGGCGGCTCCCAAGAAGGCGGCCAAGCCACCTGAAGAGCTGAGGACAAGGCCCCGCAAGAACGACGAGGACGACTCGGGATCAACCGCCGGCAAGGGATCCTCGAAGGGCTCGAGCAAGAACCCGGCCGCCTCCAAGTGGTCCAGCAAGGACCAGGTCACCCATCAAGACGATCAGGAGATCGAGGAAGACGAGGACACGGAGGACGAAGAGGAGGATCAGGAGTCGCGTGGTGGCATTCAGCCAAACCTGCGCGATCGCAAGCCTCCCGTCAGCCGAGACCTACGAATTGGCTTTGGCAACCAGAAGAATCCGGACGCCAACAGTCGCGGGGGTCCCTCGGAAGCAAAGAAGTCCAGGGGAACCGCCTCCCTGGTCCTGGGCGTCCCTGTACCTGACAGGGTCAAGGGCCAGCCCAGTCCGGGCAAGACAAAGATCACCCAGGAACGTATCGAACCCCGGCCTGAGGACGACGCCGCGATCAACGCAAGAGCTCGGGTCGAACGCCCAAATCCCACTGGCTATCTCGAAGAGCGAGAGCTCACCCCTTGGATGCGGACGCTAGTCCGCCAGTACTTCCTCGCCCTGCGAGACAAGAGAAACTGACATGACTGACGGATCCGTGATGAGTAATAACGCAGACACTGCCCGTGAAGCAGCGGAGAAGTTCCGGGCTACCTTCGAGTCAATTCGCAATCAAATTGGCCACATGATGGTCGGCCAAGAAGACGTCATCGAGGGTGTATTGACCTCTCTCTTTGCCGGAGGGCACGTGCTCCTCGAGGGCGTTCCCGGCCTCGGAAAGACCATGCTGATTCGCAGCCTGGGCGAGGCTGTCGACCTCGACTTCTCCCGCATCCAGTTCACTCCAGACATGATGCCAGCGGACATCCAGGGCACCCAGCTGCTGGTAGAGACCGAGGGCGGTGGCCACGAGCTGAAGTTCCAGGAAGGTCCGCTGATCGCCAACCTGGTCCTCGCAGACGAGATCAACCGGGCCACTCCCAAGACCCAGTCTGCACTGCTCGAGGCCATGCAGGAGCGCCAGGTCACCACCGGCCGACGCACGATCAAGCTGGACGAACCCTACTGCGTCATGGCAACGCAGAACCCCGTGGAGCAAGAAGGTACCTACCCCCTACCTGAGGCCCAGCTCGATCGCTTCCTGATGAAGCTGGTCGTCGGCTATCCCTCGGAGGCTGACTACGCGGAGATCGTGGATCGCACCACGGGCAATGCTGAGATCAAGATCGAGAAGGCCTCGAATGGGCCAGAAGTGCTCGCGCTTCGTAGTGTCGTGAGGTCTGTCCCCGTCCCCGAGCACGCCAAGACCTACGCCATCCGCCTGGTGATCGGCACGCAACCGCACAGCGAGTACGCCTCCAAGCTGGTCAATGAGAACGTCGCGCTCGGATCTTCGCCTCGAGGGGTCCAATCGCTGTTGCTGTGCGCCAAGGTCAAGGCCCTGATGGCAAGGCGTTTCTCGGTCAGCATCGACGACCTGCGCGCAGTCGCCCATGCAGCCCTGCGTCACCGCGTGATGATCAACTTCCAGGGGCAGTCCGATGGCGTCCGTCCCGATGCCGTGATCGACAGCGTCCTCGCCGCAGTCCAGCCCCCCCACGGAGCCTGAGGTCGACGCGACGCATGCCGTTCACAAGTGATGAGCTGTTCGACTCGAAGTTCCTCGACTCGCTCAAGAATCTGCGCCTGATCGCCCGGCGGGTCCCCGCAGGAGGCCGCTTCGCAGAGCAACGCTCATCGGATCTGGGCCACGGCCTCGAGTTCCGGGACTTTCGTCCCTACGCACCTGGAGACGACCTCCGCGCCGTCGACTGGAACATCTACCGACGGCTGGGTCGCGTCTTCATTCGGCTCTTCGAGGAGCTCGAGGACCTGCCGCTGTATCTGATGCCCGACATATCCGGGAGCGCCTTCCTTGAAGATCCACCACGGGTCAAGGCTGGCCTGCGCTGTTCGCTGGCGCTGGCGGCCGTGGGCCTCGGCCAGCATGATCAGGTTGGAGTCTTCCCCTTCTCCGACGATCTCTCCGTACTCATGCGGCCACAGTCAGGAAAGGGTCGCGTGCTGAGCTTTGCCAATCGACTCGCCACACTCGAGCCCGGCGGGCAGACAGATCTGGCGAAGTCCCTGCGCAAGCTTGGCGGGATGCGCCTACGCCAGGGTCTCCTGGTAATCGTCTCAGACTTCTTCGATCCTTCCGGAATCGATGAGGTGATCGAAGCACTCAAGAAGACCCGCCATCGCCTGCTCCTGGTGCAGCTCGTCAAGCCCAGTGACCGTGAGCCAAACATCCACGGCGAGGTCCGGCTCCGCGATTGCGAGACTGGCCAGGTCGAGGACATCTCGGTCACTGCTCCGGTACTCGAGAGCTACCGCCAGGCCTACGACCGATTCGAGTCCGCCTTGACCGAATTCGCCCGACGTCGAAATGCGGGGCTGCTGCGTCTGGACGTCGAGGCGGAGGTCGTGCCGCAGCTGGCCACTCTCTTCGAATACGGCCAGTACACCGTCTAGCGTCCACAGAGATGAGCTTCACCTCGATGTCCCCGCTTGCCTTCGGGCTTGGCCTTGCCGCACTGGCAGGGGTGCTCTACCTCCTCCAGAGGTTGCGCGTGCGACATCGGGAGGTCCCGGTGGTCACGACGCTCTTCTGGCACGAGGCAGTACACGAGACACGAGCGAGGGTACGCACCCACCGCTTCCGTCACCCCTGGGCCTACGCACTCATCCTGGCAATAGCATCCCTGCTCTGGGCAGCAGCCGCTGGGCCTGTGGCGAAGAAGGCAACGGAGCATCAATTCGTCTGCCTGCTCGACAGCTCGGCGGGGATGAGACGCGGTGAGCTCTTCGAGTCGGCACGCCTCCACCTGATTGACTGGGTGGAGAGTCTTCCGCGAGAGAGCCGAACAGTCCTCGCCGCCGATCAACTGGGCAGTCCACTGCTGTTGCCCGGAGAAGAGTCCTCACTGCTCGAAGGGCGCTGGGCTGACCTCGAGCCTGTGGCGTCGCCATGCTCGATCATGGACCAGGTCGCCTTCCTGGCACGCATCCATGGTGAGGAGCTGACCGTCTATGTCTTCGGTGGCGAGCCCCTGGAGCCCGAGCACGAGGCCGCACTCCCCAGTGGACTCGAGCTCCACTTCATTTCTGGTGAGGGTCCCCCGACAGCCCAGAACTTCGGCATAACAGCTCTGGGGTGCTCGGAGGCAGCCTCGGGTGCCTGGGATACGGTCGACGTCTTCGTTGAAGTTCGTGGGACGCCTGGGTCGACCTCCCCCAAGGTTACCGGCAATATCGATGGCTCCAGCGAAGGACTGATTGCCCAGCTTCAGCCATCAGAGAACGGCCTACAACACCTCATCTTCCGCGATGTCTCCGCCCAAGGAGGGCTCTTCACGGTCAGCCTCGAGGCGGGTGACGGCCTCGAGCTGGACAACGAGGCCCAGCTGCGGCTGCCCTCCAGGCCACGCATTCGCGTCAGCCTGTCGCCGGAATTGATCGAGGTAGTCGGCCCTGCCCTGCACTCCGACCCAGCCGTCGTGCTGGTCGATCAAGATCCAGACGTGACCATCCTGACGGGAGCCGAGACCAGCTCGGTGCCGACCCTTCGGTTCGTTCCCGCCGCGCTGCAAGCAGAGTCCTTCCTCCTGACCTATGAGGGGTCACAGCCCGCGGAGCTTGTCTTGAGCGAGGCCCTCGGGTCACTCGGCCTGGCCGATGTTGACCCTACCGGTCTTGCCAGCAGGGCCCAGGTTCCGATCACTCTCGGCGCAAGGTCCGGAAATCGACGAGAGCTCGCCATCTGGTCAGAGCTCCTGGGAGACGAGTTCGACTTCCGCGATTCTCGCGCCTTCCCGCTCTTCGTGGCCCGGGCCTTGCGCTGGCTTGGAGACACGCAGGACATTCAACCCTGGGTAGGTGCCGGCGAGCCCAGTCTCCCGGTAGACACCCTGAGGAGCTCCGCAGGCCACGATCTCGATGCGGTCGGCCTGACGATCTCGCCACCGCTCGCTGGCAAGTACACCTCGCCAACGGGCGACTCGTGGCACGCTTCCTTGCTGACCCCGGTGCTCGGGGTGCCCCCCGATGCAGTTCTACTCCCGGACCTGGTTGCCCCTGACAGAGGCCCGGACCTCGTCTCCTGGCTTCTCATGATCGCTCTCTTGCTCCTCGCCTGGGAGTGGGCGCTCTTCCGCACGGAGCAGATCCCCTGATGACCTTTCTCAATCCGGGCTACCTGCTCCTCCTGCTGGCACTGCCACTTGTGTGGCTCTTTCCCAGAGCACCTCGTGATCTTGGGCTACAGCTGCTGCGTACCCTCGTGCTCCTGATGCTGATCCTCGCGCTAGGTCGACCGACCGGCGTGCGTGCCGACGAGTCGGATCACCAGGTCTTCATTGTTGACCTCAGTGCAAGCGCAGGCGCAGGGGAAGCAGCGCAG
This sequence comes from Planctomycetota bacterium, assembly GCA_014237855.1. Taxonomy (GTDB): domain Bacteria; phylum Planctomycetota; class UBA1135; order UBA1135; genus JABACD01. Next base: position 160,262 of record JABACD010000001.1, read on the forward strand.
CGTCTCGAGTGGATCGGCGAAGTCGCTCGCTCCCTCCCCAGGGAGAGCCTGTCCACCCTGGTGACCTTTGGTGCGGAGGAACAGGCACTTGGTGATGACCTGCGAGATGCCTTCCAGGCCGTCTTCAGGATCCCTGCCGGAGACGACGCGTCTCCCATTGCCGACACCATCGCACTCGCCGCCAGTCGAATTCCGCTGGGCTCACGTGGGGCGATCACGCTGGTCAGCGACGGCCTGGCGACCTCCCGCCGCTGGGGCCCTGTGATCCTCCAGGTCGAGCAAAGGGGTATACCCGTGCACACCGTGGAGCTCCCGGGAATTCGAGACGATGCTTTCCCAATCCGCATCACCCCCCTCCAGTCTCTTCGCGTGGGGCACACGGCCAGCCTGCAGGTCGACCTGCACGGCCAGGCCAGGGCCTGCACCCTGCGACTGGATGGCCCCGACGGCGAACTCGTCAGGCGTGAGGATCTGGCGCTCCTTGGAGATACGAGCGTGGTGCTGGAGTTCGAGCCCAGCCGTTCCGGATTCCTCGAGCTCGAGCTGAGCCTCGAGGTGAACGAGGGCCGTAACGCCATCAAGAGTAATGACAGCCTGACCACTCTGGTCGCGGTGGACGAGGCCCGGCGTGGGCTGTACCTCGGCGAGCGAATGACTGCAGGCCGTGAGCGCCTGGGCGAACTCATCGGCAGTGGATTCGTCCTGGACGCCTGGGACGGTGGAGAGCTCACGCGCCAGCAGCTAGCCGGCTACGACCTGTGCGTCCTCGATGACCTGCCTCGCGCTTCCATCGGCTCAGAATCCCTCGATGCTCTCTCGGCCGCAGTAGAGGAAGACGGACTGGGGCTCTTTGCCAGTGGCGGCAAGGCAGCCTTCGGACCGGGTGGATATCACGAGAGCCCCGTTGCCGAGATCCTGCCCGTCGAGTTCGTCCAGAAGGAAGAGAAGCGCGATCCCAGTACGACCCTCGTCGTGATCATTGACACCTCCGGATCCATGGGCGGCAATCGCGTCCAGCTGGCCAAGGAGGTCGCACGCCTCGCCATTCGCCGACTCTTGCCCCACGACAAGGTCGGCCTGGTGGAGTTCTATGGCGCAAAGCGGTGGGCCGCGCCAATCCAACCGGCCTCGAATTCGATCGAGATCGAGCGGGCCCTCAACCGCCTTGACGCGGGTGGTGGCACGGTGATCTTGCCCGCCATCGAAGAGGCCTTCTATGGCCTGAAGAACGTCCAGACTCGTTACAAGCACGTCCTCATCCTGACCGACGGAGGTGTCGAAACCGGCGCCTTCGAGCCCCTCTTGCGACGGATGGCCGCCGATGGGATCAACACCTCCACCGTGTTGATCGGACCCGAGGCCCACTCCGAGTTCCTCGTCACACTCTCGAACTGGGGCAAGGGCCGCTTCTACTCGGTGCCGAATCGCTTCAATCTGCCCGAGATCCTGCTCAAGCAACCGGCGAGCTCGAAACTCCCCGCCTACCGTCCAGGAGTTCACCTGGTCGAGGCCCATGGTGGTACTGGCTGGTGGGGTGAGGTCAAACTCGCGGAGCTGCCCGACCTTGCCGGCTACGTGGAGACCCGGGAACGCCCGGGCGCACAGGTGCTGATCGAGACCGTCGATGGAGCCCACCCGATTCTCGGAAGCTGGCGCTATGGACTTGGACGTGTGACTGCCTTCACCAGTGAGCCCACCGGCCCTGGTACAGAGCCATGGCGCGACTGGAACGACTTTGGAACCTGGATGGCTCGTGTCCTCGAGCGCACAGCTTCTGATCAACGTGAGCCCTTCCACTTTGAGCTGGAGAGGCGTGGCTTCGAGCTATCCGTCACCGCCCACCGTCGATACGAGTCCGCAGGCCAGCCACGTGCATTGGTCTTGAGGGATGACGGCGAACATCCGCTCGAGTTTCGCCAACGAGCTCCCGACCGCTTCGAGGCCACCCTCTACAGTGCTCCCGAGTTGCCCGTACGAGTGATCGCCGAGGGAGACAGTGGCACGAACACGGTTCGCACTCATCTGGCATCTCCCCCACTCGCGGACCTGGCCAGCGAGCAGCAGGTCGATCCTTCGCAGGCTCTCAACCTCGTGGCTCTGGCCGCCGCAACCGGCGGAGAGCATCGCTCTTTCGAGACAGGCGTTGGCCTCCAGCCAAGGACCAGCGACGCAGCGAGCCCCCTCACCACGCGCAAGTTCTGGCCGTGGTTTGCTCTGCTCGCTCTTGCGCTGTACCTGTCAGAGCTCTACTACCGACGCCGCCCTCTGCGGCCCATACAGAAACGATGAGAGCCCGGAGATCCATCACCCTGGCGCTGACCCTGCTGCTCTGGCAGGGGCTCCCCTGTGAGGCCGCTCAGCTGCAAGCGCCAGGCGACCAAGAGCCTGCTCAGCAGGTCCTCGATCCCGCCATCGCCGGCTCGCTGCGTGATGAGCTGCTCGACGTCTCGGCCATGTCGAGCGAGGCACTGTTCACCAGAACCATCGCCGCCCACGGCAAGATCGACCTCCTGCTCGCGGAGCTAGAACAGCTCCTGGAAGCTGAAGGGATTGATGAGGATGCCGTGCTGCACCTGCAGGGACTTCTGCTCCAGCGCAGGGGCGATCTAGCAGACTCTCTCCTGATCTACGACGAGCTATGCGACCTCGGTGGCCGCGAGGAGGACTGGCTGCCCTCCACCGAGCATCTCCTGCAAAGGGCTCGCTTGCTCGACGCCCTGGGGAGAGTCGACGAGTCCGTCGAGAGCTGGGAAGCCCTCTTGAAGAGAACCGAGGACGAGGCTCTCAAGGACATGATCCTCTTTCGCCTCGCCCTCTTGAGGATGGAGAGCGACGATGAGCACACCGATGCCTTGGCCCAGTTTGCTGGCGAGGAAGGGCGAGACGCCGAGCTCCGAAATCGCGCCGCTGTGGTGCTTGGGTTGATCGACCATCCCGAAGACGCCATCGAGCTCTATGTCATCGACGAGACCCACGAGAAGCGGTTTCGACAGGAGATCAGGGTCGCCGAGTGGGCCTTGGCCGCCGAGAACTCAACCGTTGCCCAGGAGCATGCCTGGAAGGCGGTCTTCAACGCGAGGCTCACCCGTGACCGTCACTATGGCCTGACCATCTTGATCGAAGCTCATCGGCAGGACGACTCTCTCGATGCACTCATCGACAGGTTTGCAGCCGAAGAAGAACTCGACAAGGTCACTCACAAGGCCTGGATTGCCCTGCTCAGGGAGCGCGAACGCTTCGACGAGGCGATCGAGCTCTTCCGCAGCTCCTCGGGGATTGACATCGAGAGCCGACGTCAGCTGCTTGAGATGTACCGAGAGGCGGGCAACGAGGAGGTCATGTATGAGGTCTATCGCGACCTCATAGCGGAAGAGCCGCTCGTCGTCGAGTGGCGCGACGGGCTCTCTCGTGCCTACCTGGAGCGGGGTGATCGCCCCGCTGCCGAGGAGGTGTGGCGCAGCCTCATTGATGACCCGGGGAGCATCGATGTTCGAGTCCAGGCCGCGAATCGACTGATGGAGCTAGGCCTCGATGAGCTGGCAAGCGAGTGCGCAGAGAGCTGCATTGCTGAGGGCGTACAGACCTACGCTGCGCTGATCTTTCTCTTCGAGCTGTACAAGGATCGTGGGCAACTGGACCTGGCCGAAGCTGCGCTGATCCGCATGCATGAACGTGCGCCGCCAGGAGCAGCCGAGCGCTTCCAGCTCGCCGATGCCTGGGAGCAGCTTGACAGACAGGAAGAAGCGATTCGTGTGCTCGAAGGCTTGCGTGAGGCACGAGCTGAAGACAGCGGCGGAGAGGATCTCGAGATGCGCCTTGCATGGCTGTATTCAGAGATTGGAGAAGAGGAGATCGCCTTGGAGCGCTGGCTCGATCTGTGGAAGCGGATCAAATCCATTGCTCGACGACGATACGCCGAGGATCGCCTGATGACGGTTGCTTCCCGGCTGGGCTCTTTGGCGGACATAGCCATCGGCCTGGAACAGAAGCTGCTAGAGAGACGGGCAAACGATCGCGAGGCAGGACTGCTGGTACGCCTCTACACGAAGGTAGGCGACCCGGTGTCCGCCGCCGAGATCATCGACGAGTTCCTCGAGCAATCCGGCGGATCGGTGGTCGACTCGTTGCAAGAGAAGGCGCGGGTCTACATCTCCTGCAACGACTACTTCAACTACGAGGAGGTAGTACGCGAGCTGATCAAGGTCGACCCCGAGGCCGAAGGCGATTACCTGCGACAGCTTGCAATGAGTCAGCTAGAGCGCGGTAAACCCGACGAGGCCCGCGAGGTGCTCGAGCACCTCAAGGAGCTCGAAATGGGCACCGAGAGCGTGGAGTTCGAGGCCGGTGTCCTGGCACTGGCAGGCCTGCGCGAGGAGGCCATCGAGGCCTACCATCGTGGACTCGCTGCGAACCCAGGCCGCATCGAGAGCTTCCTCTTGATGGCCAACCTCATGCGCGACATTGGCCAGACAGAGCGCGCAGTCGGGATGTTCCAGTACCTGGCAGAGACCGCGGAAAGAGATGATCTCTTCACCATCGCGATCGATGGCCTGCTCAACCTCGAAGCACCACGGCCTGTCCTGCAATGGGCTCGCCGAATCACCCTCGAGCGTCTCGCCGGCCGCCATGACAAGATGTATCTCTACCAGCTGCTCTCCGATCTGGCAGAGCAAGTCGATGATCAAGAGGGAATGCTTCTAGCACTCGAAAACTCGCTCCCGATCTCTGGCGAGAGGCGCCCTTCAGTCCTGCGGGAGTTGATGGACATCTCCCGAGGCACCAGCCGCTCACCCTTTTCCATATCATCGAGCGAGGGACAGCCGGAGAAGCATCTCGCCTATGGGCGACGACTGATCGGTCTCGCAGAAGTAGTTCCACCCCAGGTCTATCTCGACCTGGGTGAGGCCTTCCTGAAGCAGGACGACGCAGCCAACGCAAGGAAGACATTCGCGCTCGCCAGCGACCTGCCTGACTACCCAAACTTTCAGCGGCAAGCCGCAGGCCTCTTTGATTCAGCAGGGTTCCGTGAAACAGCCCTTTCGGTCTACAAGCGGGTACTTGTTGCACGCTCGAGCGATGTGGGTCTGATGCTCAAGGTCGGTGAGCTGGAGGAGCACGCGGGCCGCGATCAAGTTGCCGCCGAACTCTACACTCGCGCCCTCGAGCTTCTATTCACGCGCCAACCCCTATCAACCCTCGACGAGAAGGAAGAGTCCCGACAGACCTCCTTCTTTGACTTCTACGGCGCTCGCAACATTGACGACTTCGACAAGCACTACGAGAGGCTTCTGAAGAACCTGCTGATCGTTCGCAGCGAAGACGACACCCTTGAGTCCTTGATGGATGCACAGGTCGCGGCAATCGATAGCGACATTGATCAGCTCCTGGCCGATCGAAGCCTCGCCGACCAGGCACCAGGAAAGGGACAGGACGAAAGGCACGTGACACTAGGGCAGCACCCTCGTATCCGCTCACGAGCCAGCTTCTATCGACGACTTGCCATTGCCTACGACCGGCCCGAACTCGCTGACGCCCTCGACCTGCGCTTGCTCGAGGCCTTTCCCGAGGACAAGGGGCTGCTCGAAGAGCTGTGCCAGGCTCGTGTCAGCTGGTCCCTCTACGGCTCGATTCGAACGCTGCTCGATCATGCGCCAAACCCACAAAAGGAACGCGACAAGCTGCGCTTCTTGGTGGGAGAGGGCCTGGATGAGCGCTCCGCCCGACGACTGCCTCTCAGCCAGACCGTCGGCCTCTTCCTGCCCATGCTGGTCGGTGGACGAAACGAGGAGACCGGCACTCTGATCAGGCGCACCGACTTCGCCCAGGTCGCGAAAGAAGAGCTGGGCTCGATCGAGCCCCTGTTCTCGGCAGGCATCTACATGGCGGATCCGGACCTGACCCTTCTGGTTGCTCGCGAGTGGATTCGTCTGTACGTCAAATATCGGGTCAACCTCTACATGGTCAGGCCAGTCCTTCAAAGGTGTCGCGGTGCACTCGAGGAAGAGAGCTACCGCAATCTCTGCCTGTCCTTCACTGATCAGGTGCTGGAGAATCCCGAGGAACTCTCCAGCTACCTCCCTCTCTTTCCAGAGCTTCAGAAGGAGTTCGAGGAGACCCTGATCTCCGAGGACCAGGTTCTCGAGCTCCTCGATGACTACGCAGATAGTGGCTGGGGCTTTGGCATTTCTCCCGTGATCAGCCTCCTGCCACCCGAGAGCCAAGGGGGAGCGCTACGCACGGTCTGGTCCAAGCTCAAGCCTTCCACTCGGCCCCACTTCCTGATCAGCCTCGTGAGCGACTCAGAGGAAGAGCTTGGAGACGCCGTATCGAGCTTCATCGAGCAGAACTTCCCGGAGAGCCTGAGTGAAGTGGATGAGATCCCCTACTACAGGATCTCTGAGATCGGAGAGAGCGTGGAGAACCACTCGCTGTGTCTCTCCATGCTCGACCTGTTGATCGACCGCCAGCCCACCTCCTGGACTGCCAAGGCTGGACGAGCAGCCCAACTCAAGGCGCTCGGCAGGACAGATGAAGCCCTCGAGCAAGCGTTGGAGGTCTTCGTCGGGCTCCTCGACAATGACCTGAGCGAGTACCAGGACCGAAGAGCCCGTGACAGCTCCATCGATCCTTTCCTTCCCGAGAGGATAGATGCCTTTGTTGCCGCGCTTCAGGAGGTCATAGACGAGCGGGGTAACAGCCCCGAACTTGCAGGAAAGCACATCGATCTTCTCAGCAAGGCGTCGAATTCGGATGCCATGCGGGAGTTGCTGGTCAAGGCATCCGAAGAGTTCCCCGAGAACAAGGAGCTCCTCACCAAACGCATCAGCCTGGCTCGAAGGGAGGAGAGGAGGATCGACGAGATCTCCCTTCTCCAAAGGCTGGCAGAACTCGACGAGGATTCTCTCTCCAAGCTACATCGAACCTGGGTCCGCCTCGTTCATCCGGTAAACACACTGGCCATCAAGGAACGCTTGATGGAAAAAGAGAGCGAGGATTCAGCGAAGGCCGAGCCTCTTCAAGGTCTCACTTCACTCAAGGGCTTGTCCCCGATCCGCCCCGTGGTCTCGACCAAGCCTGATAGTGGTAGGCAGGCGAAGGATGATCGGCCCACCGTGCAGAAGATCAAGGAGGCGATCGCGGACGAGGACCTGGAGCTTGCTCGCATGACCTTTCGACGCATCTGGCGCAAGTTTCCCAAGGGGGAACAAGGAAGCAGCCGTTCGATGATCCTCATGCTGCGCTACGGGCAGAACCTTCCGACCCTGGGCTGGCCGGAGGACAAGACAGACGGGGCGGATGAGCAGGAGGAAGAGGTTGATCGAGGTGGCCTCGACGACTGGTCCGACGAGGAGCCCGAGAAAGCGCAGCTGGCACGCAGCGCGTACGAGGTCCTTGCTCAGTACCAGTTTGGAGCGGACGAACTGAGGAGGTTGATCCGCTCCAAGCTCCCTCACGAGCTGGACTCCCTTCGAATCATGTTCAGAGGCTTGCTAGCTGCCCGTATCGAGGAGGAAGGAACAGAGGGTACCCTTGAGGCTCTCCTGGACTCCGTCTCATCGGGAAGTGCTGGCAAGGCCAAGACAACCATGTTGCTGACCATGCTAGATGAGTACCCCGAGCTTGGGTCGCCAGGCACTCATGCTGTGCTTGGAGAGATTGCCCGGTCCTTACGACCTACCGACGTCGGACCAATTCGATCCCTGGCACGAGTGAGTGCCCGGCAGGGCAGAGCCGAAGAAGCAAGTCGGCTCTACCGCTGGTGCGCCACTCGAACCAGTACTGCGGGCTTCGACTACTTCGGAACCGGGCCAACAGTTTCGGCCTACGCGCTTGTCAAGGAGGCCAAGGAGCAGCTGGACGGTGAGGAACTCCTGGAGGTGATCGACTCGATCATTCAGTTCGCGGACCCCGGTGACTACTACTGGGCCAGAGAGGGCTTCGAGCTCCTGATACTCGAGACGTTCATGGAGCTGATGGAGCCTGCGGAGGCCCTCGAACGCTGCAGTGAGATCCTGGAAAACTCCACAGACTTCTCGAAAGGGCTCCGGCGTAGGACTGCGCTGAGGAGTGCGGTGCTCCTGGCACAGAACAACAAGCTCGAGGAAGCGATTCGGAATCTTGAGTATGGCATCTGCTCCCTCAGCGACGAGGTGATCACGAGCAAGTACATGAGATGGTCCAGACCATCACTACCAGGTAACTGGAGTAGCGCAGACTTTCGACGACTCTTCCCCCTTGACCACTCAGAGTTCAAGGACCCCCTCGCGTGGTATCTGGCTGTGGCAGACGCGCTGGAACTCTGGCTGGACGAGGAGCGGATAAAGACGAGTCAGGCGACCAAGGCCATGGTCCTGCTTAGCCTTCGACTGAACGGGCTGGGTGAGACTGAGCGAGCTCACGGGATCCTGCAGGGGCTTGCGGAGCGATCCGACGTGAACAACAGCCTGAAGCTATGGGTAGCTGACGCTGCACGTCAGCTGGGTGATGGCGAGCTCGCAAATCAGATCGAGCGCAGGCAGTTCAGCGAGGGGAGCCTTCACCTCGAGCGAATCCACGAGCTGATCTCTCGCGAGATGGAGACGCAGGGCCCCGAGGCTGCGCTCCTGCTAGGAGAGCAGGCGATCGAGTACACACTTCACGAGAAGCTTCTCGAGGTCCTGGTCATGATCGCGCAGACGACGGGCGACGAGCAGGTCATCGAGCGCTGGCAAGGGCTAAGTGCAACAGCTGAAGCTGCCCGCGCCCGCCTCGAGGAAATCGCGGAAGAAGAGAAACGCCAGGCCGAGCGAGAGGCTGAGGCTGCGAAGAAGTAACGAGCGTCTCCCAGGCCAGCCCAGAGGTCAGGACAAGCCAGCACCTTCTCGGTCGAGAGCTCCTCAGGCGATGGACCAGCAGGCTTCAGCTAGAGTAGGTCCTGCGGGGGAACACCGCGCCACTGGCTGAACTCACGCGGATCCCGGCTGGTGATCGCCGCGGGAATCCTGGTCAGGAGTTCTTGCCAGCGTCGCTCATCGAGGGCTTCGATGAAGCGCGCAAGTTCATCCGCCCCAGATCGAGCAGGCAGGTACCTCCTGTACATCAGCACAACCTTCTTCAACATCGCCAGGTACGGCTGGATATCCGTCGTTGTCGACAGTGCCTCGGAGTCAAACCATGCGACAGGAACCCGCACGATGGCAGCCGGATCGTCAGGACGCAGCTGCTGGGTTCTCAACATCAGCTCGATATCAAACGCGAACTGTCTCTCGATCAGGTCCTCCAGGATCTGGGGAATGATGTGAGCAGCGAAGGCCTTGAAACCGCATTGAGTGTCAGTGATCGCACCGAGCGGCTCGAGCAAGCCCTTCCAAAGATAGATGAAGAGCTTGCCGCGGTCGTTGCGGGCACCGCCTTTGATCACGACCGATCCCTGGTGCCGGCGAGACGCTATAGCTGCCAGGCTCCCGTCAAGCACCGGGGCTGCCAGCAGTCCACACTGGCCCAGATGGGTCGAGAGATCTGCGTCCGTGTAGATGATCACGTGCCCCTCTCGGCTGTTGCGCGCCGCTTCCCACATGCCGAGGACAACCGAACCACCCTTGCGACTCTCATCCGTGGTCTTCAGGCCGGCCACGGCTGGATGTCCAGCCTCGATCGCATCCGCGAGCTTGAGGACACGGACCCTGGCACCCCGCGGCCCGAGGAGTCGAGCTTTCTCGATGAGCAGATCTCCGCTCGAGAAGGGGCAACCGTCATCCACCACGATCAGCTCGAAGTCCGCCCTTGAGCTGCCAGCCAGTAACCACTCGAGCTGTGAGAGCTTTCGCTGCAAGAAGTCCTCTCCGTGAGGATGCTCACTGGAGGTGAGCAGACGTTCGTGCTCCTTGTAGACCGCGAAGACGACCGACAGAAACAGCGGACCCTCCTGTGCAAGCACCAGGGCACGTGATCGAGCCAGCTTGACCGCGAGGTGCAGCACCAGCGGGAAATCGTCGCGATTGGCTGCCAGCTCCAGCTCCAGAGCCTCCAGCTGAACTGGTGTGGCGAACTGCCTTGCCAGACACTCGGCCAGATCTCGAACAGAGTCCTGGTCATCGACGGAGGTCAGGCCAAAGGGCACCCCCGCGATGGGCGCGAAGTGCGCCCCCAGGATCCCAGCTGTCAGGGGTCCTGCGATCGTGGACAGCTCGGCCACGAGCTTCGAGGTCTGGCTCATGCCCAACAGAGTACGAAGGTCGAGCGCGTCCATGAATCCTGCCCTCGCGAGGATTGCCAGTGGCTGGACCGGGGAGCCGGGATCGGTCCTTGCAGTTCCAGCACTCTACCCGTGCCCCGCCGGCCCTGCTGGAGCAGAATCTCCCCCATGACCTCTGGGCCCTCTCGTCACGTCGCACACCTGCTCTTCGCCGCAGGCACCCTCGTTCTGCTGCTCGCAGCCGTCGCCACCGACAGCTTCTGGAGCTGGCTCAGGGCTGAACCTCCGCTCTCCGAGCAGGATCTTGACCATGGAGCACTGGCTCGACTCTGGCTCGTCGTGACAGGTGGGGCCCTGGTTCTCGCCTCGCTAGTGATCAAGAGGCTGGATCTGGTCAGTGGAACACGTGCAGCGCGAGCCACTCTGGTGATCAGCGCCCTGTGCCTGCCGCTACTGGTCACGGAGCTGGTGCTCTCACCGTACGTTCAACGCGCTTCGAGCCTGTACCTCCGCGATCGAGAGCTTGGGTGGAAACACCGCCCCGGAGCAGAGGACTTCTGGCATGGCGTCCCCATTCAGATCAACTCCAAGGGATTGCGCGGACCGGAGAGGGAACACGCCAAACCAGACGGAGCGCAGCGCGTGCTCTTCCTCGGTGACTCGGTCACCTTCGGCTTTCGAAACCCGGACGAGTCCAAGGTCCTACCAGCCCAGGTCGAGCGATTCCTGAGCCAGAAGCTGGATGGTCAGATTGAGTGCATCAATGGTGGGGTGGACGGCTACTCGCCCTGGCAGTCTCAGCTATTTCTGGAGAGCGAGGGCCTGAAGTACGAACCCGATCTCGTGGTCTTCAGCTTCGTTCTGAACGATGTAACCGAGAAGATGTCACTGAAGCGCTTTGGTGGAGCCAGCGAGGGCTATCAAATCGAGCATGGCGTACTCGAAGAGACCATCGGCTGGGCCAGAGCGACCAACATTGGTCGATTTGTACGGCAGCTGAGAGAGAGTAATCGCGACGAGGAGGGTCCGAAACCCGGTGAGCTGTCGGCCTACGCCCTCTTGCTGGAACCAGACTCCCGGCCTGTCCAAGCCGCCTGGCAGCTCACCCTGCAGAACATCGAGAGGATCGCCCGCACCTGCCGCGAACAGAAGCTGCCACTGCTGGTGGTTGCCTTCCCCTACTCGATCCAGATCCTGCGGCCCGAGTTCAACCAACCGCAGCGAATCCTCGCCCAGTTCTGCGAAGTCCAGCAGCTTGCTTTCTTGGACCTGCAACCAGCGATCATCGAGGAGCTCTCGCGTCTAGGAGAGCTCGACGAGTACTTCTTCATGGATGCAATTCATCCGACCAATGCTGGCTACCACTTCTGCGCTGAACAGATCGGCTCGACAATCCTCGCGCGCAAGTGGCTCACGGATTGAGGAGCTACGGCTCACTCGTCTTCGAAGATCACCCTGGCCACATTCCTGGCCAGAGCACCCAACCGCACACCCTCGGTGTTGCACATCAACGCCACCGAAATGCCCTCATCGGGAAAGCTGATCAAGTAGGTTGCCGTGCGCCGCTGCGCACCTGCATGGGAGACCACGAGCCTTCCATCAGTTCTGCCCACGTGGAAGCCAAGACCATAGCCGGTCTGCTCGCCCTCAAGGGTCTCCTGGGAGGTCCAGAGGAGCTTCCGCTCACGAGAGGAGAGGTAGTCTTCATCACCAAGACCGGCACCAAAACGCGCCAGATCCGCAACGGTGGACTGGAAGCCACCCCCGGCAAGCTTCCACGAGATGTCCGTATCCCCGCTCCTGAAGATCCGCCCATCCTTGGCGACACGGTAGCCGATCGTCCGATCAGCACGCCTCATCGTGGGATCATCGGGCTCGAGGGTCTCCATTCGAAGCGGCTCCTTGACCAATCGCACGACCTCCGCCCTGTAGCCCTGGTCTGTGGAGCGCTCGATCACTGCTCCGGCCAGGACGTAGCCGTGTGTGCTGTAGGAATACTCCGTCCCTGGTTGGTTGATGAGGGGAGCTATCCGGAACATGTCAATTGCTCTGACCGGATCTCGAAACGGGAACTCCTCGTCATGCTCGAGGCGTGTGACCCAGGGCCAGTGCTGGTAATGGGGCATTCCGGCCAGATGCCCGAGGAGCAGTCGGGTCGAGACCACATGCTCCTTCTCTGGGAACTCGGGCACGAGCATGCGCACATCTTCGTCCAGATCCAGCATCCCGGTCTCAGCCAGCTTGGCCGCCACAACCCCAGTGATTGATTTCGAGATCGAGGCCCAACGAAAGAGAGTCTGACCGTCCACAGGCTTCCTTGCGGTGACATCTCGCCACCCCCAGGAGCGCACGTCGAACAGCTCGCCGTCAACCGCGATGGCCATGGCCAGCCCCACTGCCGATTGGCGATCCATCAGCCCGTTCACCCTGGTATCAATTCGATCGAGCCAGTGCCCCGACAGACCCTTGAGGGTCACATGTGTCGGACGCTCCTCCGGAAGCCTCACCTCGAGATGCAGGTTGGCTGCTCGCTCTGGGCTTCTACGCTCGAAGTCGATCGCAAACGGGAGCCCTCGATACAGGAAGAGTCCACGAAGGCCGCCCTCCTTCTGGGGTTGCAGGGTGAGCGAGTGCAGCCTGCCACCAAGATCGCACTGCAGCTGGAGGTCACCCCGCTCGACCGCTCCCTCAAGGAGGCCTGGGCCAATCATGTCGGCATCGAAGGCCCCGCCCCAGCCCCCTTCATCGTTTCGCTCGAGCCCCATCCGAACCTGTAGCGGAGCGGGGTCGAAGGCCATCTTCAGCTGCCCCTCCCAGGTGCCCGTGAACTCCTGGGCTGCGACGGAGGGAGCGACGAACAGGGCCAGCAGTATGGCTCTGGAGATCAATGACCTGGCTGATGTCTGCATGGGCTGATGAGGCTCTTCTCGATGAGGCTTCCAGCTCAGATCATAGACGCTTGAGGGCTGTTTCCGCAGCCGTGCGGGTCCAGGGTTTCTTGGGACCAGTGCCTGCCGGGGTCACAAGAGCCGCTCACGAGACTCTTACTCGCAGATCGATGCTCGAATCTCTAACCTCGCCATCGATGAAAGTTCACCGTCAATCGCTACAGCACCATCTTCCCGCGTTGATCCTGATCACCTCGATCGCCTCCGCGCAGGAGATGGTGAAGCCCTCGCGACCGAACATCCTGTTCATATTTTCGGACGACCACTCCAGCGCAGCGATCAGCGCCTACGGGTCCCGCATCAACACCACGCCCAACATTGACCGCCTCGCGGCAGAGGGAGTCACCTTCGACTCCATGTTCTGTACGAACTCCATTTGTGCCCCCAGCCGTGCCGTGGTCCTCTCGGGCAAGCACAGCCCTGCAAACGGAGTGATGGACAACGGGAATGTGTTCGATGGCACCCAGGTCACCTTTCCCAAGCTCTTGCAAGCGGCGGGATACTCAACGGCGCTGATTGGCAAGTGGCATCTGAAGAAGGACCCCACGGGGTTCGATCACTGGGAGGTACTCCCTGGCCAAGGCGACTACTACAACCCTGACTTCCTCAGCCCGGAAGGCAAGAAACGCCATGAGGGATACGTCACTGACATAACCACAGACCTCGCCCTGGACTGGCTCGAGAGTGGACGGGACCAATCAAGACCATTCCTGCTGATGTGCCAGCACAAGGCTCCCCATCGCTCCTGGATGCCGGGGCTGGACCACATCAACGACTTCGATGACGTCACCATCCCCGAGCCCGAGACGCTGTTCGACGACTACTCCACCCGCAGCGACGCGGCCCGCATGCAGGAGATGGAGATCGATCGACACATGTACCTCTACTACGACCTCAAGGTCACCCCGGAGGACAGGGAGGCCGAGCTGAAGGGTCCCGACCGTTGGACCATGGGAGCCCACGGCCGCATGACGGAGGCGCAACTCAACGCATTCGAGGCAGCTTACGCCGAGGAGAATGCAGCCTTCCATGCCGCCAAGCTGGAGGGACGAGAGCTGGTGAGCTGGAAGTACCAGCGTTACATCAAGAACTACCTGGCCTGCATTGCGGGTGTAGACGACAGCGTCGGCAGACTCCTCGACTACCTGGAGGAGAATGGCCTCGCTGAGAACACGCTTGTGGTCTACAGCTCCGACCAGGGCTTCTACCTGGGAGAGCACGGCTGGTACGACAAGCGCTGGATGTATGAGCCTTCCCTGCGCATGCCCTTTCTGGCGCGCTGGCCCGGCAAGCTGCCTGCTGGCAAGCGCGACGCCCACCTGGCACAGAACATCGACTTTGCCCCGACATTCCTCGACGCAGCGGGCGTCGATGTTCCGGAGGAGATCCAGGGTCACAGCCTCCTGCCGCTCTTGTCCAAGTCTCCGCCGACGGACTGGCGCGATGAGATCTACTACGAGTATTTCGAGCGCGGAATTCACGCCGTCCAGCCCCATCGAGGCGTGCGCACAGCGCGATACAAGCTGATGCACATCCACGGACTTGATCAATGGGAGCTCTACGATCTCCAAGAGGATCCGCAGGAGCTGAACAACCTGTACGGCGTGGAGGGAACCACAGAGATCACAGCAGACTTGAAGTCCCGACTCGAACGGTTGCGATTGATCTACGGCCAAACAGAGGTCTCGCAAGGTGAGTAGCACCCTTGCAGTTGCTCTCTTCGCGCTAGCATCCAGCCCTCTTCAGGACGCGACTCCCGAAGCAAAGCCGCCCAACGTCGTACTGATCTACACGGACGACCAGGGCTATGCCGACCTTGGCGTCTATGGCGCCAGGGGATTCGCCACGCCTCACCTGGATCGCCTGGCTGGTGAGGGCCTTCGCCTCGAGAGCTTCTATGTCTCTCAGGCCGTCTGCAGTGCATCTCGAGCCTCGATTCGGACTGGCTGCTACCCGAACCGAATCGGCACCCTGCATGCCTTCATGCCCTGGTCGAAGATTGGCCTGGCCGAGGAGGAAGAGACCCTGGCCGAGCTACTGCATGCTGTCGGCTACCGCACTGCCTTTGTAGGCAAGTGGCACCTGGGGCACCAGCAGAGGTTTCTCCCGCTGAACCACGGGTACGACGAGAGCTACGGGCTGCCCTACTCGAACGACATGTGGCCCGTGGACTATGACGGAGTCCCCGTCGATGGGGTGCACAAGAAGACGCGCTACAGGCGCCTGCCGATCTTCGAGGGTGACCAGACGGTTGGATTTGTCGACACACTGGAGGACCAGGCAACCCTCACTCGCCGCTACACGGATCGAGCAATCGACTTCATCAAGCGCAGTGCGGACAAGGGCCCCTTCTTCCTGGAATTGGCCCACTCCATGCCTCATGTCCCGATCGGTGCCTCCGAGGAGTTCCGAGGACGAACCGAGTACGGCCTCTACGGTGATGTCATCGAGGAGATCGACGCCTGCACCGGTGAACTACTCGAAGCGCTGGAGCAGACAGGCGTGGCCGAGAACACCCTGGTCATCTTCACGAGCGACAATGGCCCCTGGCTGAATTACGGTGACCACGCTGGTCTCGCCCTTCCTCTCAAGGAAGGCAAGGGGACCATGTGGGAGGGAGGCTGCCGGGTCCCCTGCATCCTTCGATTGCCAGGGATCATTCCGGCCGGGACCGTCTCGAGCGGACTGGCGACCACCCTGGACCTCTTGCCAACCATTGTGGAGCTCTGTGGTGCTGCTCCGCCAAGGCTCAAGATCGACGGCCTCAGTCTTGTCGCTCACCTGAAGGCACCCGCTACTGAGAGCCCCCGAGACGAGTTCTGGTACTACTACGGGAACCAGCTGCAAGCTGTCCGCTCCGGAAGGTGGAAACTGCACTTCCCCCACAGCTACCGCACCTACGAGCGCCTCCAGCCAGGGGAGAACGGACACCCTGGGCCGACGGGAACCGGACGCATCTCACGCGCGCTCTATGACCTCGAAGCTGATCCCGGCGAACGTCGCGATGTCGCCGACCAGCACCCAGAAGTTGTGCTTGAACTAGAGAAGGTCGCCGCGCGGGCGCGCGCTGAGCTCGGAGACAGGGGCCTGGCAGGAAGCGGACAGCGTAAGTCCGCGCGTATCGAGTGACCTATCAAAGAAGAAGAGCCCTTCGCGTCTGGAGATCGCGTAGGGCTCTAAATTTCCGAGGATTCGTCTAGGAGTCACTCGGGAAGTTCCGCCGGGCGGTGTCCCCCCCCCGGCGGTGCACTTTCTTCTTCTTGCGCTTCTTGGCACGCTTCTTTTTCTTCTTCTTGCGGCGCTGCTCATCATCGCCAGTTCCAGGCTCATCACCCTGGCTAACCCGCTTGTGATGCTGAGCTTTCGAGCGTCTCTGAATGAGAGCACGCCGCTTGCTCCGGTCCTCTTGAGATACCGAGGCCTCATCGCCGAGAGTGGTATCCTGAGCCAGGGCGGGGGTCGTGCCGGTAGCAAGCAGTGCCAGCGCAGCGACCGAGAAGAGTTTACGTTTCATGAGTACCTGTCTTGTGAGTGAAAAGGATTCGGGGGGCCAACTTGCCTTGCCGAATACCCTTGTCAGGGCTCCAAGAGAACAGATCGCGACCAGCGCGGTCACTTGAATCGAACACCCTGGAGGCAGTGGATAGCCTGTTGTTGTCAGCGGGACTCCTCCATCCACGTCGCGCCCCTGAAGGCTGCTCACCCCCCCTCAAGCCCACCCGAGCCCCTGCACCCTGGTCAGTGCTCCCCAGGGTTCGCCGGCCTCGCTTCAGAGAGGTATCGCCCCCCCGCTCACCCCACTCAGCCCCCGTACTCCTCCAACAACTTCCAGCAGTACCACTGCATGCGCGGGAGGTGAAACGGCCCCTTCCAGTGGTTGCCCTTCAAGTCAACCGAGATACGGCCCTCGCGATGCAGGTAACCAAACCACTCGCCATGCTCGGGATCGGCGAAGTGGTCATGAGCCCAGCGGTTCACCATGGAGTGCCGCTCGAGGTGACGCCCTTCTCCAGTCAGGCAGTACGCAAGCAAGCAGGCGATGATCGCCTCATTGTGAGGCCACCAGAACTTCATGTCGTGCCAATACTCCTGTACTGGTCCACCATGGAGATCACGGAAATAGAAGAGCCCACCGAACTCCTCGTCCCATCCACGCTCCCACATCCAGTCGAGCATGTTCACGCCAAGTTCAGTCAGGGAGGAGTCCCCCCCACGCACGCGTGACTCGTGCAGGATGAACCAGGCAGCCTCGATGGCGTGACCAGGATTCAGCATCCGGCCGTCGAAGTGATCGATGAGCCCTCCGTCAGGAGCCACAGTCTCCATCACGGCTCGTAGGCCGGGCTTACAAAAGTACGTCTCGATGCTTGCGATGAAACGATCGATCCAGCCTTGAGACTGATCGTGGGAAAGATCCTCACGCAGGGTCTGAGCCACATTGATACCAATCATGAGCGGCCCGATCCCCAGGCTCGGGCGGGTCCCGGGGTCGATCTTGGGCTGCACAGTTCCAGGATCGATGGAGACCTCGACGAATCGTTGGAACAACTCGACTGCACGCTCACCCAGGTCCTGACGCCCCGTCGCTCTTGCGCAGCTAGCGTAGGCCATGCTCGCAAAGGCCTCAGTGAAAGCGTATCGACGCTTGCGGAGGGGCTGGCCCTCACGTGTCAGCAGGAACAGCATCCGGCCGTCGTCATCGAAGGCATGCCGCTCGAGGAACCCAAGGCACGAGAGAGCTCCATCCCGCCACTCCTCCCTGGCCTCTACCGTGTTGTAGAGGGTCCCCAGCATCCAGGCGAAGCGCCCCTGGGTCCAGGTTGACTTGTCAGAATCAAGCAGCTCACCATCACGCCCCAGGGAGGTCTGCACGCCACCGAACTCCGCGTCCAGGCCATGCTCGAGCCAGAACGGAATCGTGTCCTCGAGCAACCCGTCACGGTAGAAGGCCAGAAGGGTGGACAGATCAGCTTGCGACACGCGAGGCACCTCCATTTCTCGACTCCAACAGGCCATTCGGGTCCTGACCGGGTCCACCAATGAACAAGCTGGTGGTGTAACCGATGATGACGCATCCCAGGTTTCCGATCGCAGCGTAGAGGAGGAAGTTCAGATCGGTCAGGAAAGCGACCGCAATCGTCAGGGCAGCCCCTGAGATCAGGCCGACCAACGCCCCCACGGCATTTGTCCGACGACTGAACACTGCTAGCAAGAACACACCCGCCAGACTCCCGCCGAAGAGGCCCAGGACCTTCTGAAAGAAGTCGAACAGGTACTTGATCTCGTAGGTCGCCAGGAACATTGCTGCCCCGGTACCGACCACACCTAGAACCACGGTCAGCACTCGCGCCAGGCCAAGGTAATTACGGACCTTGCCCGGCTGCTGAAGGCGCCCCACGA
Source organism: Planctomycetota bacterium (assembly GCA_014237855.1). GTDB lineage: Bacteria > Planctomycetota > UBA1135 > UBA1135 > JABACD01. The sequence continues at coordinate 178,784 of JABACD010000001.1, forward strand.
AGTCGTTCACGACCGCTGTCGAGATACTATTCATCGAGCTGTCGAGAGAGCTCATGGCAGCAGCGAATATCCCCGCGACCACAACACCCGCGACCCCCGTAGGTAGATGAGTAACAACGAACCAAGGTACGAGCTGATCAGCCTTCTCTGGCAGCTGCGCCTGCTCACCTGGGTGAGCGCTGTAGTAGACAAATAGCGCTGTCCCCAGCCCGAAGAACAAGAGCCCGGTGGGGATCGTGATCACCAGGTTCAGCCACAGGCTCTTGGCTGCTTGGCCCTGATCCCGGGTCGTCAGGTATCGCTGAATCACGGTTTGATCGGTCGTATACGGCACGAGATTCGTGAAGAAGAAGCCCACGATCAAGACCCAGGCCACCATGTCCGTGGCACCCCACTCCCAGTCAAAGATGTGCAGCTTCTCCGAGGCCATAGCAGCCTCGACCATCGGCCCCACGCCTCCAACATCGACAATGGCGACCGCCAGACACAGCAGCGCACCACCAATCAGCACCACGACCTGGAGGACATCTGTCCAGATGACCGCAGAGATTCCCCCAAGCGTCGTGTAGATCGTGGCCAGGACCCCCATCAGGGCGATGCACAGATAGGTATCAATACCAGTCACGGCCGAGAGCGCGATGGCCGGCAGGAGCAAGACGATGCCCATGCGGCCGAGTTGGAAGAGGATGAAGATAGCGCTGGCAAGCAACCGCACCGCAAGCGAGAAACGCGCCTCGAGAAACTCGTAGGCCGTCGTAACCTCAAGCCTCCGAAAGAGCGGCAGAAAGGAGTGAATCACGATCAGGAGCACTGGCAACAGCATCAGCTGCCCAACGATACGCCTCCAGTCCGATCCATAGGCAGTGGCCGGTATTGCCATGAACGTGATGGCAGAGAGTTGAGTGCCAAAGATCGAGAGGCCAGCGGCCCACCATGGAATCTTGCGACCAGCGAGAAAGAAGTCCTCGGTACTCTTCTCACGTCGTGCAAAGTACACCCCAACGGCGAGCATCAACGCCAGGTACAGGGCCAGCACCAGGTAGTCGAGACCCCCGAAGTGGGCAGAGATCGAGTCGTCGCCCGTGCCGGGCACGAGCAAGGCCTGCACCATTGGAGTTCTGATCCCGGGCCTGACCTCACCCGAGGGGATCACAATTCGCCCGTCCCAGATCTCCGCGGCAGTCGTCACGACCCCGACCGGCATACTGCCGGCTTCCGCCCATGCGTCCTCCAGCACATCATAGGCCAGCACGCGAGCAGCGAAGTCAGGCCTCTCCGAAGGAGGAACGATGTCTCCGGCACCGTCGACGATGTAGCGTCCTGTGGAGCCACTGAAGGTCAGGATCTCGCTCTCGCCGTAACGAGCGGCACAGCCTGCGTTGATTGGCCATCGGCTGTCCTCGAAGTTCGCTCCGCCGGGGAGAGCTCGCGGATCCTCGAGCACGGGTAGCTGAGCCAGCCCAGACCAGTCCCCGGAAGATGGCGAAAATCGATGCGCGTCGGTGAACATCTGAAAGAGAGGTTTGCCCTCGCCCGTCTCCGCGGTGAGTGATCCGGAGAAGACAAACAGGCACACCTCTCCGGTCACGTCCCCCTGCACAGCGCTGACCACCTTGAACCGGGGAGGGCCTGGCAGCGGAGGCAGCCCCACCCAGCCACGCTCCAGATCATCGAGGTCAAGCTCCCAGAAGGCTCCGGAGAGATCCTTGTCGTCCTTCGAGCGCTTGCCCCCCAGGACGTAGACCTTCCTTCCAATCGCCTGGGCAGCACCGAATGCGCTCGGTTCAGGGAGTGCAGGAAGGTCTCGCACCCCGAGTCGCCGCTCCGACTGAAACCACTCCAGGAGGTAGACCTCGCGATAGACACTGTCCTCGTCCGAGCCCCCTGCGACGACTATCCCAAGCTCAGTAGATGTGCAAGCAGCATAGGCCAGCCGCCTGGGCAACCTACCCGCCTCTCGCCACGGCCCCGCGCTCTCGAGTAGAACGAACACCTCGTCGTGCCAGACCTTTTCTCCGCCCTCGACCAGCGGAACGGGGAAGTTCGCCCCGCCCCCCACGATGAGCGCACCCTCATGGGAGCCGGTGATCGGCCCACCGACTCCGATCTCCACCGGTAGCTCAGGCAGGAGCTCAAAGGGTAGTTGCTCTGACTGGGCACACCCCTCAGTCGTAGGGGCGAAGGCCCAGGCCCAGATGACCAGTGAGGCCAGGTGTGCACTCCAGCTCATCAGTCTTCCAAGCCCTCAGACTGACTCATGAGCACCTCATCCAGCAGATCTCCCAGGTCCTGGACATCTCCGACAGAGAGCGCCTTGACGGGCAGACGCGGAGGCCCACAGTCCACGCCTAGCTGGTTCATGGCTGCCTTGATCGCATTGTGACCGCCAAACCCGATGATCGCGTGAACGATGCGCGTCACCTCTGCTTGCCGTGCTCGGGCCCCAGGCAGGTCACCTGCTTCCAGAGCAGCCATGACCCGGCGATAGTAGGGTCCAAGGAAGTTGAAGGTACTCCCAACCGCTCCGGCTGCTCCCGTCGAGAGCCCTGCAAGCAGCATCTCATCAGAACCGAACAGGATGTTGTAGCGGCCACCCCCGGCATCAATCGTGCGAATCAGGTCGTCCTGCTCGAAGGAGCTGAACTTGACCCCACGCAAGGTGGGAAGCTGGTCCTCCGCCTGCTCTAGCAATTCGAACACCCGGATGTTCACTCCCGTGATGCGTGGGATGTGATAGTAGTAGAGCGGTGTGGTCGGGGCCGCCTCGGCGACCTTGACGAGACACTCGATCAGCACGTCAAGGCCTTGTGGCCGGAAGTATGAGGGCGGCGCAATAGCGATCGCATCGACTCCAATCCGCGAGGCGTGCGCCGCAAGCGCACGAGCATCCGCAAGACAGTTGTGACCGACGTGTGCAATGACCGGCGCCCTGTTCGATGACGCGCTCACGTAGGCATCCGTAACAGCCATCCGCTCCTCCCGGCTCAGAGAGGGACCCTCACCGGTGCTCCCGCAAACAAAGAGTCCATCGACTCCCTGCCCCAGGACAAAGTCGGTGACCGCCGGAACAACACCAAGGTCCAGAGCACCATCCGGCTTCATGGGTGTGAAGACAGCAGCGATCAACCCCGAGAGGGTCAGGGGTTGGAGGCTACTCATCACCCTGATCCCCCGTCAGCCATGTCAGTGGAACAGTAGCGAATGAGATGCCCTCATGGGCATCTCGTGTACCTGCCTCGTAGAGCAAGCCAATCCCTCCTTCAGGCAAGAGGGTCATGCATGAGTAGGCAGTGGGTCCAGAGTGAACAAGCCGCTCAATCGGCCACGAATCGCCCCCATCAAGGCTCACCTTGAGCGTCAGACGCTCACGACTTGTGCTGGCGGGATTACAGAAGACCAGCCACTCACGCCCATCTGGCGTCAGGGAAGCCGGGACGGTCAAGAGGCTAGCCTGGCAGACTGGCTCGACCAGCTCATCGTCATGAACGAGCGGCGACCAGGTCTCACCATCATCCCTGGAGACACTGATCGCTCGCTGCTTCAAGCCATGGGTCGAGCGCATGTTGCAGATCAGCGTGCCGTCGGCGAGCTGAGAGATCATGCTCTCGTTGGTCTTGGTTCCGATTGGGCCAACCCTTCGCCAGGTCTCCCCATGATCATCACTGATCGCAACGTGCGATGACTGGTTCTTGTTGATATCTGCGGCAGAGAAGGGAAGTAGCAATCGCCCCGACTGAGTTTGCAGCCCAGCCCCCGGGCTGAACCAGGCGCTTCTCCAGGAGACGTGCTTGAGTTCACGGGTGATGTCTCTTGGCTCCGACCAGGTCTTACCCTCGTCATCGGAGTGAATCAGGAGGCAATGAAAGGACTCCTTTCCGTACGCGGGTTCAGAGTCATACCAACCAACTCCATCTGCCCAGGTAACCGCGCACCAGATGCGGCCGGTATCCCCGTCAACCAAGAGACAGGGGTCTGCTGCACCCAGATTTTCGGGCCAGTCGAGAATCGTCTCCACCTCACTCCAGGATTGCCCACCGTCCGCGCTCCGACGGATCGCCGTCTCGATGTGGTTGGGAAGATCATCTCCGCTCGCGTTTCGTGCATCACATGCTGCGATGAGAGTCCCTCCCTTGGTCGTGACCAGGGCAGGGATGCGGTAGGTGTGAACTCCCCCCATGCCTCGCGGGAAGAGAGCTGCCTTGGTGGGCAACCGGCTGGCGCGCTCGTCGAGCTCCGAGAGGGTGAACCTGGCGCTCAGGATGTAGGGCTGCTCCCCCTCGTCCCAGTGCCCATAGGTGGTGACGACAAAGGTGCCATCGGGAAGGACCTCAACCCCTGGATAGGTCGTATCCCAGCGATGCTTGTTGTCCTTCAAGCGGACTCGATACTGACCTGGCCTGCCGTAGAGGATGTCCTCCCAGACCCCCACCCAACCGACCCAATCCCCCTGAGTCGAGCTGTCGATTGTGGTATCGCGAAAGCAGATGAAGAGCCTTCCGTCGGGTCCGTAGGCTGCGGTATGGCGATCACCTGTCAGGCTCGCGGGCAGCTCCCGAGGAGCTGACCAGGTCCGTCCCTCATCCCGGGAGAAGATCACGTGGCTATTGCGGGTACGGCTGTTCTCGCGCAACAGAACCGCCAGGCTCTTGCCGTCTGGAGAGCGCACGACCCCCGGCTCACAGAGGTGAATCTCTGACCCAGACCAGACAGATCGTGGCTCGGTCCAGGTCAGACCACCATCGTGACTGAAGGTCGAGAAGAGTGTGAAGACCGGCTGGCTCTCTGGCTTGCTGTCCTCACGGATGAAACGACCATCGTCGTGGAACATGGCCAGATAAGAGCCGTTGGCCAGGCGCTCGACGAAGCCCATGACCACGATGCCTCCCCAGTCGCCGGCCTTCTCGAGCTCGGACCAGCTCGCGCCGTCATCCTCGCTCACCGCAAGGCGTGCGGGATACAGCCCCGACCACATGATCAGGCGCTTCTCTCCACTCTCAGGATCGATCACGCGGTGAATGGTCGGCACCTCTCTGCTCGTGGCCCAGGAGTCAGGAGTCGGCAAGCGCTCCGACCAGGTCAGCCCCCCATCCGTCGACCTCTTGTAGACGATCCCTCCCTTGCCGTGCCCCTTGGGATAGACCGCGAGGATCGTCTGCCCGTCCTCCAGGAGCTCCGTGGAAACGTGGCCGAGGTACTGGCCTTCCTCCCGATCCACGATGACGTGTCGACCCTGATCTGCATCGAGATCGATCAAGGGAAGGTCGTGGCCACGGGTTGGTGCCGGGTCGACAAGATCAGCCAGCCTCAGCTGAAGGATGGCTCGCTCGGGGACCTGCTGGTGTTGGCCACCCTGGTTGATCAGCACCAGATTGTCGAAAATCAGACCGATACCAATCGCGCCATCCTCGAACACGCTGACCCCAAGATTGGACAGCTTCTGGTCAGGCACTCTCTGCTCGTAGAGCCGGCAGGTCAGCTGGCCCTCACGCTGGCTTGCCAGATCTTCGTAGGTGCCGATCCAGGCGACCACATCTCCAAACGTGGGGCTGCCGTCGAAGAGGTCCTGGAAGACAACCATCACCCGACCATCGGGCAAGTAAGCCCCGGCCATCTTGGCGCCGGTCAAGCTCGCGGGCAGCTCGAAAGGCTCCGACCAGGAAACTCCCTGATCGTGGCTCAGCCGCGCCTGGGCACGGCTCGCGCCATCCTTCGCTCCCATCAAGTGGAGCAGCCGCTCCTGCCCAGGTGAGTAGAGGTACTCGCCACCCGGCACCCCTCCAGGGCGTTGATAGCTCCAGGCCATCCGCAGGTCCAGCCGTGACGAGAGATCGACCCAGGGCGTCGATGCGGTACGCCGCTGCATGTGTTCCGGACGAATCTCGAATGTCTCCCCGACCACAGACCACTGCGAGACCTGCATTCGGCTACGTGTCGGGTCAAACGCAAGGCGCTCGATTCGTCCCGGCATCTGCGCCATCTCCGCCACGAACCCATTCACCATGAACCAGACCTGACCGTGATTACGCACCACCTCAAAATCGATCCACGTGTCTCTCTCCCAGAGCATGGGTGCGGGATGCAACAGTCGTAGCCCTCCACCCATCCGTGGGCCATTGCGGAACAGCGTCCCGCTGGCTCCCTCGAAGCCGAAGAAGTCGTCGCCAATGACGAAGCCCGCAGCCGAGTCTTGCTGACCCACCATGCGAATCCGTGCCCGCATGTGGAAGTCGCCCTCTCCCAGCCCGACCTTCGAGAGCAGGAGCTCCTTGGCCCCTGTACCAGCAACCCAGTCCTTCTCCTGTATCCATGAGCCCAGCCGCACGCTGAGCGCCTGGCCATCAGAAACGAGACCTCGGGAATCCCCCGACACAGGTCTGGGCCGGATCGTGTTGTCGCGCCCTGGTGCCTGCCCTGTGATTGCCTGAAAGGCGGCCATGGCCATCAGTTCATTCCCAGCAGTGCTGGGATGCAGCCCATCGGGAAAGAGCTCGGGCCTCCCAAGCAAGGGGGACTCGAAGTCGATCATCCCGAGGTCGAGCTCTGCCACGAGCCGCTGAATCGTCTCCTCGACATGTGGTCGATAGAGGCTGCACTCCTCGAAGCTACCAAGGTGCTCATGGATTGGAGTCAGGGTGCTTAGCCAGATCTGTGGTGCCGACTCCAGTCCCTGATACACAGCGATCAGATCCCGGTAGTCCTCTTCGAACTCGCCACCATGGGCTGGCCAGTTGCGCCCTGTGGCATCGTTGGTGCCCAGGTTGATGAGGACGATCTCCGGCTGAAACTCGCAGCCCTGCCCGAAGACATCCTGGTCCCAGTACGGAAGGCTCCCCTGGCGGAGCATCGTCGCCCCCGAGCGCCCGAAGTTCCTGCAGTCATAACGACCGGGAAATTCGCTCTCCAGGAGACGCCCCAGTATTCGAGGCCAGCTGTTTACCAGGTGTTCAGGATTCGCGTTGCCCTCAGTGATCGAGTCACCAACACAGGCAATCCGCACCGGATCCTGCCTGCTCGCGTGAGCAGACCCAGCGAGGAGAAACGCGGAGAGAAGGCCAAGGAAGAGGACTGCGAAGTCCAGGCCCGAACGGTGAGACATCTTCATCATGAAAGCCCTGAGCCTGTCATCAAAGCGTGAAGAATCACCCGGCCTCCCGGAGTGCCTCACGCGAGGGAGAGGAGTACCTCTGTGAGTTTGTGTGGGTCTACCTCTGTCCGGGAGACTCCAGCTAGATCTGTATCAATGACTTGAACCCCAAGCGCTCGAAGTTCGGCGAGGTCCAGCTTCGTCGAGTACTCAAGCCCCGCCGAATCAACGAGCACGTAGTCGAGCACATCACGAACCTCGAGCTTCGACCCGGCGTCGCGAGAGACCAGGGTGCAGATCTTCTGGGCACAGCCGGTGATCGTGTACCCCCGCATCTCGGGGTCTTCGCCAGCATTCGGGACGTAGATCCGCGGGCTGCCGCTGGCAAGGACTGCACGCCCCACTCCCCTCGGTAGCAGGTTGGCCAGGACACTCCCGAAGAACGACCCCATCGGAAGAGCAATCAAGTCAGCCGTGCTGATCAACTGCAAGCTGAACTCGTCGGCATCCAAGCTGACTGGGCCGCCCTGCTCAAGAGCGTCGGTCAACTCGATCTCATCAATTCTCCCGTGAGACATTGCCTCCGGCTTGCCGATCAAGTGCTGACCAATAGTGCGCACACCATCCTCGTGCACCGCAACAAGATGGGCAAAGTCAGTAACAGTTGGGCGCACCGTACCTCTTACACCGACAAGTTCAGAGAAGAGGTAGAGCACCGCCTCTATGTCGCGCTGGTTGACCAGATACCCTCCCGCCAGGATCAGGTTCCCGATGCTGGCGCCACGCAAGTCGAACCCCTCCGGCATCTTGCGAGCAAAGTTTCGCAGGTGAGTGAGGATGATCGCCCTGGGAGAGGTCTTGATCGCTCGCACAAGCGGATGAACACCCTCAACGATCTCTTCGAATTCGCGCTGGCGCTCAGCGCAGCTCAGGTCGGCCGACAACCGGTAAAGGAAGAGCGCACGAATGTCGGGCTCACCGAGTGCAGACTCGTCGGCCAACGCCATCATTCGGTTTCGGATATCGCCAACACCCAGAATATGAAAGGCCTCCCGAAGCACTGCTGAGCTGCCCCCCGAATCAAAGGGTGTGATCAGGTGAATCGAATTGTGCGTGTAGCGCTTGAGTACCTGGCTGGTCTCCTTGAGCGCAGACCCACCGCTAAAGAAGAAGAGCCTGGGGCCGAACTCAGGTAGGCGCAGGCAACGTTCAACTCGGCGAGAGTCGGGGATCATTGCCCGTCGATGGACGGAGACGTCGGGGTTCGGACGATTCATGCGATGGTTGAGGCTGGCCGTAAGCGCCTCCGATCGGCGCCTGGCCTGGTCCCACAGTCTACGTACACGGCGGATCCAGATCAGCCTCGAGTCCCCGGGAACCCCAAGAGTAGCTCGCACATACGGATGCCCGGCCGGTTCGCCAGCCCTACCACACCATGGGGCGGAGCTATCCCTGTTCGAGAGTCCAGCCATCCATCGTGATGATGGACCTCCCAGTGTCGGACAGATGCTCGCTATACTCGCGCCCATGATCCCGCAAACACGTGAGAGCAACCGCTCAAGGCAATGGCGCAGAGCACTCTTCGCCATCTTGTGTGCTGGCCTGTTGGCCTGCTCCAAACAGGACGCCCCGCCCATTTCCGCGGTCCTGATCACTCTGGACACGACAAACGTGCGGGCCCTCGACGTGTATGGGCCCGATCGAGGCATCACGCCGAACCTCACCGAGTTCGCCGAGGGTTGCGTCATCTTCGACCGCGCGCACACCGTGGCGCCCATCACCCTCCCGGCCCACAGTTCGATGATGACCGGGCTCTACCCTCTCCGTCACGGCGTGAGGGATAACGGGCTGATGCAACTCCCCTCCGAGGCCAACACGCTGGCAGAGATAGCTCTGGATGCCGGTTACCAGACGGCTGCCTTCGTCGCAGCCAGGGTGCTGTCTTCGCCTTTTGGCATCGCCCAAGGCTTCGAGACCTTCGACGAACCCGACCACGATAGGAGCCCGAGAGTGGTCAAGCACATTGCCGAACGGCCTGCACCCGAGGTGACTGACCGAGCCCTGGAGTGGATCGCCAGGCGCGACCCTGATCGTCCGTTCTTTCTCTGGGTGCACTACTTCGATCCACACGACCCTTACGACCCACCCGAACAGTTCCTGGAACAGGCCGAGGGTCGCGAGTACTTCGGTGAGATCGCTGCCATGGACCACGAGGTCGGGCGCCTGCTGGACGCCCTCGAGCGAGAAGTTGGCTTCGACCAGATCTTCTTCGGCGTGGTTGCGGACCACGGGGAGTCGCTGTATCGACACGGTGAGCCCACACACACGGCGCTGATCTATGAGGACACGATGCACGTTCCGTTCCTGCTGCGGTTTCCCGGTGGCCAACGTGCCGGTCAGCGCTCAGAGGAGATCGTCAGCGTTGTAGACGTCTTCCCGACCTTCCTGGAACAGCTGGGCCTCGACAGTCCGGCTGGGATCGACGGCTTGAGTCTCGCAGGCTCCACGATCCCAGCAGACCGCGGTGTGTACATGGAGTCGTATACCGGAGCTCTCAACTTCGGCTGGAGCCCCCTTGTCGGCTGGGTCGACGACGAGGGGAAGTACCTGCACAGCTCCAAGCCAGAGCTCTACGACCTGAAGACAGACCCAAAGGAAGAGAAGAACCTCTACGGGGTGGGACCTCTTGATCCAGCCCCCTACGTCGATGCCATTGCGAGGCTCAGTGCACTACCTCGTCTCTCGAGCGGAGGCCCGCTCAACCTGAGTACGGAGAGGATGCGCGAACTACGCTCCCTGGGCTATGCAGCCGCTGGCGACCCCACTGGCGAAATCCCCGACCCACTCGACCCCAGCGACCTCCCCGCCCCTGGTGAGAGAATCGAGGCCTTCAGCCTCTTCACCAGCGCCCTGACCCTCGCCTACTCGGGGGAGCGCCAGGAGGAGGCGCTCAAGGTCATGGAGGACATCATCAGGGAGAACCCCAACAATCTCTACGCCAAGGAGACACTCGGCGGAGTCTTGATCGAGGCGCGTCGTTTCAACGAGGCTCAGGTACTGTTCGAGGAGCTGTTGACCCGTGGTGGCGAACGCTTCGTCCCTCGCGCATCGCTTGGCTGGCTACACGCCCGGGCAGGTCGGTTGAAGGAAGCCGAGACGAACTACGAGCGTGCACTCGAACTCCGCCCCGAGGAGTCCGCCCTCGCAGCCCAGCTGGCGAAGGTTCAAAAGCGCATGGCAGATCAGTAACGAGCGAAGGCCCGGAATCACGCCTTGAGGGCAGGCCCGAGGATCACTACGGACAGAAGATCACTTCGAGCCCATTCGAGAGGTTCGAGCCACCCGGCCCCCCCGCGGGGTCGCGGTACCAGAACTGGAAGTCCCAGGTCGAGCCGGCGGTGATACCCCCCTCCAGAGGCGACGACGGCAAGCTCGTGAAGTCGACCGGCCGAATGGCGGAGCCAAGGGCATCGATGGTCACCGGAGGCTGTAGGCGCTGGATACCAACCGCCCCCCCTCCCACACAGAGAGTGCCCTCTGCCAGGGGGAGCTGCGTCCTCAGTGGACCGTAGAAGAACAGTCCCAGGTTGCCAGGAACCGCGCCACTGGCGCCAAGTACGAAGTCGTTCTGAGCAATCTGAGATGTGCCCGTCGAGTAGATCTGAGCGCTCAGGCCAACCGAGTTTTGCTGAGCTACACAGTAATTGGTGCTGGCACAGGAGCAGACTCCCTCACTGATCTTGAAGTCGTCGACCGCAACCTCTACCCGCGAGTCGAACTCCGCATCTCTTGCTCGAAAACGAACCTGCACATCGGGCCCAAGTGTGATCCAGTCAGCCAGGCGGAACTGTCGGTGGCGCCAGTTGGAACTCTCGGTCAGGGTTGCGCCCTCGACCCTCTCCAGCAGAACCCACTCGCCGGCTCCTGAACGAACTTCGATACGACAGTTATCGAGAGGAGTCGGAAAGTTGCGCGTCTCGAACCACAGCCAGAAGTCAAGGACTGGATCACTCCAGCCCGTGAGGTCGATGATGGGTGAGTTCAGGGTCGTGCGACCACCGTCCACGTCGTTACCGACCTCGGTGACCCAGCACGCCGTCCCGCTGGGGCTGTGGTCTTCCTCAGGGGCCGCAGCCTCTGGCACGGGCGTGGTCCGCTCCCACATCCCTGCGTTGGCATCATCATCGGGCGCTCCCACAGTCCAGCCTCGATCGATCTCCATGTCGTCGGCGAAGGCGATCGCTTCACCGTAGGCCACCAGAGCGTCGAGGTTGTTGTAGGGAGCTTCCTTCGGATACGTCCAGAGAATCCCGTCCTGTGAGCGGGCGCCGACAAACCAGCGCACCTCGCTGAGGCACGGCAGCGACGGGAAGCTCGCCTGGAAGAGATCGCCCCCGAGCGGGGTGAGCGGAGCCTCCACCAGGCCGCCACCGACGTCGTAGTAAAGGCGCTCCGTCCCGGCCTGCAGGTCTCCAGGGGAGTCCTGGTTGATCCGCAGATCAACCGTGCCTCCATCAGGACTCAAGGTCGTGGGCGGCAAGCCCACCAATTCGAGGGTGAGCTTGGGGTCTCCAACCCAGAGCACGAACAGCCCACGCTCCATGTCACTCCCAATCACTGTTCCACTTGGGAAGTAGGGATAGCAGCTCCACATCCCATTGAAGTGGGCGGAGTCATTGGCCGGATAGGTATCGAAGAACGCAACCTCAGTGGCCAGAGGTGACACCGAGGTCTCGAAGATCCGCAGCCCACTACGGTAGTTCGCCTCGAAGATTTTATCCCCGAGCGTGTAGAGGTTGTGACCGATTGCCTTGCGGTCATTACTAAAGGTCCCGGCCACGACGGGAGAGTCGATATCGCTCACATCGATCACGTGAGTCGTAGTCGTCAGCGTTCCCGTCTCATCAAGTTCATCGTCCAGGTACAGCAACTGTCGATCCGGCGAGAGGCAGGCCTGGTGCGAGTAGGCAGCTCCGGGATACTGCAGCATGGCCCGTACCGTGATGTTGTTCTTGTTGGTCACATCGAGGATCGACAGGCCCGTCTGATTGGAGCCGTTCCCGAAACCGCCACAGGCAAACGCAATCTGGCGTCCGCTGTAGGGTCCAGAGGTGTAAGTGACCACCTGAACATCGTGCACATAACGGCCGTTCCAGGCCCCCACATAGCTGGGATTCGCTGGATTGGAGAGGCTGTACACTCGAATGCCCTGTCCGGTAGAACCTCCACAGCGGTAGAGAAAGCCGGAGTCCTCGTCGATCGCAACGTTATGGGTGCTCGAGACTCCGCCGGTGTTGACGGTGTTGACCTGGTTCACCACCCCCGAGTCGATCCCACCGAGGTCGATCACCTGAATGCCGCCGCCTCCCTCGCTCACGATGTAGGCATGACTCCCATAGACCTTGACGTCACGCCACAAGCTCTGCGGGCCAGTGATGTGCCCCACGACCACCGGATCCGACGGCAGACTGATCTCCACGAAGGCGGTACCCCTGGAGAGCCCCATGATCGCGTACTCACGCCCAGAAGGAGAGACATACCCCCAGCAGTCGTTGCCCGAGAAGGCGCTGGAATCGAGCTCCTTGAGAGGCAGCCAGGAGAGCAACTCGACTCCGCTCGAATCGAAGACCATGTGGTCGTCGCTGAGGTTCGTCAGAGATTGACTCCCACCGATGCCCTGAGCGCCGATCGCGGAGATCCCCCCCGATGCTGCGCTGATCCATGTCCCCGGTCGGTAGCCAGGGCCCACGTACGGTGCCTGGCGGTCCAGTATCTTCGGATCGTCGTCATGAGCCGCAACTGAGCCTGCGAGAGCGCAGAGAAGCAGGGGCAAGAAGAAACTCTGGGGGACGATTCTCATGGAAACCGAGTCTGGGGGTGATGACCATTCATGGCACGTCCAGACTGGACGGGCCTGATATGGCTCGATGGTAGCGAGAATTTGCGTGGAGAGGGGGACACCTCCTGGATTGCTCAAGCGAGTGGCCAATCCTTGCTCTCTACCTACAATCCAGCCAGGAACAAGACCCCCCATGTCCGCAAGTAACAGTGCTCCAAAGAGCAGGGGTTGGGCTGCAAGACCCCCCACTCAACCGTACACTTCCGAGCATGCGTAGCTTCCTGATCGGCTTCTATTCAGGCCTCGTGATCTCAGCGCTGCGTGCGCCTCTGGGACTTGAGCTTCTCCAGGTTCCAGGCACGACTGCGAGTGCCGCCATGGCCTACCGTGCTGCGGCACTGCTCGTCGTTGCGATCGGCCTGATCCTCGGGATAGGTCGAACCCGCTCGACCTTTTCGCCTACCTGGCTGTTGGTCGGTACAGCGGCTGGCTATGAAGCTCACTGGCAGCTGGTGAGCACCCCGAGCCCGATTCTGGTCCAGCTCGTGTTCAGCTTGCTGCTCGTCGTCTTGCTTGTTGCGGGGCATCGCGGCGGGCCAGACACTCGGCCAAACAAGCTCCGCATCATCGCACTGGCATCAGCGGCTCTCGGTGGCTGGTTCTTGCTCTCAGGTGGATTTCCGCAGAGCCACGCCGCAGCCATCGGTTGCGGGCTCGTGGGAACCTACTGCATCGCCATCGTGGGACGCTTCACAGCAGTCGAGCAGGCCGAGGAAGCACCCGGTGACCGTCCGCCCACTGGTGGGCTCAGCGCCATCGCCATCTGTGGCGCTGGGCTGGCCATCCTGGCCGAGGGCCTGGCGAGGCACCTGCGCCTGCTCGGTGCCGGCACCCTGGAGGACGACAGCATTTACGGCACCGTGTTTCTCGGCCTCGGTGCCTTCGGAGCGATCTCCTTTGGTCGCCTCTTTCAAAAGCGGCGGTCAACGGTCATGGCTCGAGGATGCGCCGCGGCCCTCAGTGGACTCTCTGCCTGGGCAGCCTTCCGGGTCCTCACCAACCTCGCCAGCCCAAGGGGCCTCGACCTCTACGTGCGGCAGTTCGAGGCAGTCGGATTCGATTGGGACCTCTCGATTCATGGTCTGTGGAAGTACGACATGGTCGTCGCCGCCCCCATCCTTGTCATCTGCACCTTTCTCTGCGGAACGGTGATCGCCTTGCATCGACGACCGATCGAGCTGGCGGCTCTCCTGATCGGAGCCGGCGCCGGTCTCGTGCTCTCCCCCGGACTCCTCGAGTACGAGTGGAGTGCCGAGGCCGACAAGCTACCAATGCTGCTCTCGAGCTCGAATTCAGCATCCATGGCCCTGTTCGGCGGTCTCGTCGCGGCAGGCGGTGCACTCCTGGTCTTCCTCACGGCCACCGATCTCGGAAAGGCTCCTCGCCTGCTCGGCTGCATCGTCGCCTTCGGGGGAATCGCCCTGTGCCGGTTTCCCCAGCAAGAGGCAATCGAGATCCTCTCTCCCTGGGAACAGCGTGCTCCCCAACCGGTCTGGACCCTCGACACCCCAGAGGGGTTTCTAACCGTCGAGCTTGCGGGGAGGGACGAGGCCTTTGCCACCTTGAATCGCAATGCCATCACCCCTCGGCCCGATGATGTGCGTGCAGACCTGTTCATGATCGCCCAGAGCTTCGAGATGCTGGGCGAGCGCTCCGAGGACCAGGAGGGCCCGAAGGTCCTCTTCGTCGGCCAGCTGGACCCGAACCGCGCTCTCCTCATGTCCGACCTGGGCGCGGCTCGCATCGACCGTACAGCGAGCTGGCACAAGTCCATGGCCGCCCTGGAACATCGGCTCTTCGGCAGCAAACCCAGGTGGTTCGCCGGAGAGATCCTGGACCTGGCCGAAGCGCGGGCTGCGCTGGATCGCGGCGAGTACGACCTGGTCGTTGTGCCCGCCATCGAGGGCGACGCACCCACGACTCGAAACCTGGCATCTCCGGAGGCCACAACTGTCGTCGTTTGGCTTGACGCAGCCGGCGGTATCGAGGATCAGTTCCTCGGTGAGCACGTGCTCACGACGGTCGACCGACTCGAGAAGATGTACCTGGGATTGGCCCGTGGCCCACAAGTCGAGGACTTGCGTCTGGCTGCGGGTCACCGTGGTCCCGCATTCCTGAAGGCGGGCGATCCTCGGCCCGGCATGCCGGCAATCGAGCTGCTCTCGATGCACAAGCCACAGCGAAGGGACGCTCGTCAGGCCCTCGTCGCCAGGAGGCTGGCCGAAGCGGAGAGATCTCCCGGTATCGCCGAGGGCCTCGCCATCCACTTCGGCGCCCAGGTACGCAGCTCCCCCTTCGAGTCATCCGAGCTACAAGTCGAGCTGGACCCCGACGCCGCGAAGCGCTTCTCGGAAGCCGCCAGTGGTGAGGCCCCCTCGCTCCTCGAGATCGAGGTGATCGAGACCCTGGCGTATCTGCTGACTGCCCAGAGGAAGGTCGAGGAGATCGACAGGTTCATCACGCGCCCTGCCAGCAAGCACGAGCCCTGGGCTGCACTGGAGGTCGCCCTGGGCCAGGCTTCCCTCGAGTTTCTGGAGCCCGAAGCAGCCGTGGAGAACCTCCAACGCGCTCATCGGGCGTGGGCAGGCACCGCTCTCAGCTGGGCCATGCAGGCCGAAGCCGAGCAGCAGGCCGGCGAGGACAAGGCTGCCGCCATCAGCCTGGAACGAGCTCTGGGGATGGAGCCTGGGAATCACGAGATCGAACGGCGACTGGCGATCGCCTGGAAGCGAGCAGGCGATCCCCGAGGCGAACAGGCCCTGCGCGAGGCCCTGGCCCATCACCCGGAGGACCCGCAACTGCTTGCCCATGAGGGCAGCGGGCCCTATCCAGCCCCCCCCGCCGGATACCATGCCGTGGTCGGGGGAGATCACGACCACTAGAGTCGCTCACGGGGGCTGAGACACCGAATTCTCAGCGGCTCGAACCGCCAGGAAAAGGCTTCCCAGCGCCTCCCAGGAGCCTCCCTGAAGGCCTCCAAAACGCCGTTTACTGGCTTCCAGGGGTAATTGAGGGCGAATCCGACCGGCCAAACGGGTGCGAGGTAGTCTTCCAGTGAACGATGGAGTTCGTCTCCCTCGCTGACATCCACTCTCGGCTGCCGCGTGGCCTGGAAACGTAGAGTGGACGTCCTATTTGAATACTGGCGAAGCCAGACAGGAGATCCGTCCACCGTGATCTGAGTCCTCAGGCATCGCTTCATGCTCCAAGAACCCTCGACTCAGGAATCCAGTCATGATCCGTTTCAGCCCCCTCCGCTTCGGTCTCTCGGCTCTGGCCGTCCTTGGAGCATTCGTCGTGAGCAGCGCTCAGATCGAGAGGCTGACACTCGAGCAGATGGTCTCCAAGGCGGACAACGCCATCGTCGGTGAGATCACCAAGAAGGAGGTCATCCGAATTGACCATCCGGTTGATGGCCCGGAGCTCTACTACACCCACCTCACGATCGAGGGTCGGTCGCTGATCGACGGAATTCTGGACACGACCGTGGTGACCTTTGCCGGTGGCTTCATCAACGAAGAAGAGGGGGTCTGGAACTCCGAAGCTCCTTCGGCCGCTGATACCAAGATCGGAAACAGGGTCGTCGCCTTCTACGCCTTCTCGGAGAACATGGGTGGTGATCTCGCTGGAAACGCACTCTATGCGGCTCACGGAGGGCTCTACCGGACAGTAGCCAGTCGCCGTGGAACCGTCGTCCTCGGGCGTGGAGAAGGCTACGCCATCGAGAACAACATCAAACTCAAGGGCCTCGACAGCCGGATCACCGCGATCGACAAGGCCCAGAAGTAAGGGCGAACGGCGAGCCCAATGGAACCCTCGAGCCCCGCTTCAGCTCCCCTTGCCTGCGCCTTCGCCGCTGCAGAAACCCTGTGTGCCGGAGTTCCGAGTGCCTTCAGGACGCCGGTAGGGCGGCCAGAAGCGGCAACTCCAGGGCCCACGACCAGCCGACTGGCGAAGGATCTCGACCAGCCCTCTCCAAAGCGCTCTTTCGCTCGAACAGCGCCAAGATCGCGCCTCTCGGCCCCTCAAATGGATCGAGACCGCACATCCCATTCCCTCCACAGTGACTCCCGATCAAGAAAAGTGCTGTTGAGCGGGTGCCAAAGAGGCCGTTCCTCTCGTCTCCTGGGGGAGCCAGTTCCTGACCTGAACAGGCAAGAGCTTTCCGGACTCCCCAAGACCCCACCTCGAGAAGGATCCAACTGATCTCATGATCACCAAGACACTCAAGTTCGCCCTGGCGACCGCGGCCGTCGCCGCCGCCACGGCCCTCGGCAACGCTCAGATCGAGCGTCTGACCCTCGATTCGATGATCTCCAAGACTGACGATGCCCTCGTCGGCAAGATCACCAAGAGCGAGGTCATCCGCATCGACCACCCCGTCGACGGCCCCGAGCTCTACTACACCCACCTGACCGTCGAAGGCCGCTCCCTGGTCAACGGCAAGACCAGGACCTCCGTCGTCACCTTCCCCGGCGGCTTCATCAACGATGAAGAGGGCGTCTGGAACTCCGAGGCTCCCTCCGCCGAGGACACCAAGCTCGGTAACCGCGTCGTCGTCTTCCAGGCCTGGAGCGACAACATGGGCGGCGACCTCGCCGGCAACGCGCTCTACGCCTCTCACGGAGGTCTCTTCCGCACCGTCGAGGGTCGCAACGGCACCGTCGTCCTCGGTCGTGGAGAGGGCTACGCCATCCAGAACAACATCAAGCTCTCCGGGCTCGACGCGCAGATCACTGCGATCGACAAGGCGCAGCGGGAAGCCCAGCAAGGCAACAAGTAAGCACAACGGAGAACTGAATCATGAAACTCAATCAACTGATCCTGCCCGTCATTGCTCTGGGCGCCGGCGCTACCTTCTTCCTCTCCGGTGCTGAGGAGGCACAGGGGTGGAGCACCATCGGTGGCAGCCTCGGCCTTGGCCAGCGCGACTTCCGCGTCTTCAATAACTTCTCGTCGGCCTCGGACAACAACAACCAGACACCCGATGCCCAGTTCCCCGGCTATCAGGGCGCCGACATGGCGATCTGGAAGGCCTGCGTCGAGTGGAGTTCGGTTGCCCACGGAGATGGCAGCGGCGATCCCACGCAAGCAACGATTGGCTCGAGCGGTGCGAACTTCGACCCGAGCTTCCAGGGCAGCGCGACCGAAGTTGGTGGCACGAACTCAAACATCCATTCCCAGATTGCTGGCTCGAATGGCGGGGTGCTGGCCTACTGCGAGACCCCCATCAGCAACGGCTGGCGGATTCGCTACTACGAGGGCTGGAACTGGGCAGATGGGCCCTCCGGCATCAACCAGAATCAAATCGACTTGCAATCCGTAGCCTGCCACGAATATGGGCACGGACTCGGGCTGGGTCACAGCACGGTCGGCAATGCCACCATGTCTGCCTCCTACAGCGGAGGAACCGGTGACCGCAGTATCAGTGGGGATGACCAGGCCGGCTGCCAGGCTGTCTACGGCGTGATCTCAGGCAGCAAGCCCCGGATCACAGGCCTGAACATCAACGGCACCCAGATGTCGATCAGCGGCAGCAACTTCTCCGGCTCAGGCAACGAGGTCTGGTTCACCCAGGCCGCCATCGGCGGAAATGGAACCCCGATCAAGGTCACCGGAGTCAACTCCAACGGCTCCAGCATCACGGTCACGGTACCGCTGGATGCTGGTCCCGGCGACGTCATGGTGCGTAACAATGGAACAGGTAACGCCAACCTGTCGAACCCCTGGCCATCGGACATGCAGACCACTGGTGGCTGCACCGACCCGGTCAACTTCTGCGCCTTCCTGCCCAACTCAATCGGCTCCGGTGCGCAGATCGGCTTCAACGGCACGGCCAGTATTTCGGCCAATGACCTCACCCTGACCTGCCAGGGCCTGCCCCCGGGCGCGGTCGGCATCTTCTTCTACGGCAGCAATGAAGGCGCCAATCTCTTTGGCGAAGGCATCCTTTGCGCCACTGGAGACATCAAGCGACTGACCGTTCAATTCGCAGATGTCCTCGGGACAATCACCAGAGACCTGGACGTGAACGCAGCTCCGCTCAACAGCGGTTCCGGCGCAGCCATCTCTGGCGAGTCCAAGAAGTTCCAGTTCTGGTATCGCGACGTCCCCGGTGGCCCGAACGGCTTCAACACCTCCGACGGCCTGAGTGTCACCTGGTGTGACTGACCCACGCTGATCCACCTGACGAGAACCGCCCGGACTCCTCACCAGAGTCCGGGCGGTTCTCTTATTGGACCAGCCGACCCTCGCCCCATGGCGTAGGATCTCTCCATGACGCATGTTTCCTTCACACGCATGGATCAGGGAACGCCGGAGGACTTCGCCCTGCTGGCGGCACTGGAGGAGCGTGAGCGCCCCGGAATTGCGAGCCAGGTTCTTGGACTGCTGCAAGGACTCGCCAGCGCAGACTCCGGCTACCAGATCGATCGGCTGACCCACTCCCTTCAGACAGCAACTCGCGCCTCTCGTGATGGGGCCGACGAGGAGACAATCGTCTGCGCATTGCTGCATGACATCGGAGACCTGCACGCGCCGGACAATCATGCCGCCTTTGCGGCATCAATCCTGGCTCCCTATGTGAGTGAGAGGAACGCCTGGATCGTCCAGCACCACGGAGTCTTCCAGGGGTACTATTTCTTTCATCACCTCGGGGGTGATCGCCACGAACGGGAGCGCTTTCGACAGCACCCCTGGTTCGACGACTGCGCGGCCTTCTGCGAGGACTGGGATCAAGTCTCATTCGACCCCCACTACGAGACCCTCGCTCTGGAGAACTTCGTGCCGATGGTCAACCGAGTTCTGGCTCGCCAGCCCTGGACCCAAGAGGGCTGAGGACATCCCGAAGGAGTGCGGCATCCGCTCGTTCCGTCGGGCCATTTCGCGCAACTACTTTGGATGGAGAGACTTTCTTCGATGAAGGGGTAGCGTCCCCCGGTACGGTCACGTAGGAGGGGGGCCATGAGCACGGACTCCAAGAAGCAATCCCCGTCACCGAGAGCCTTGATTGCAGGCGCCCTGGGACTTGCCCTGGCCATCGTCGCGATCTACTTCCCCGCGCTCAATGGGGAGTTCGTCTACGACGACCTGCTGGTAATTCAGCAGAACCCCCAGATCAGCGGCCTGGCGAACATCCCGCAGATCTTTGCCAGTTCTTACTGGGACTTCCTCGATGGCCAAGGAAATTCACACGTGGGCTACTACCGCCCACTGTCCATGGTCCTGCTGAGCATTGGTTTCCACCTGGGGGATGGGGCACCGATGGCCTTCCATGTGCTCTCTATCCTCACCTACGTCCTGGCCTGCCTTGCCGCCTGGCGGTTTGCGGTTCGGCTACTGGGGAGCGAGGCAATTGGCTTCTTCACGGCGCTGCTCTTCGCAATGCATCCACTGCACGTGGAGAGCGTGGCCTGGATCTCGGCCCTTCACGACCCGCTCTATGCGCTCTTTGGATTCCTGGCCCTCTCTGCCTTTCTGCGCTGGCGGGAGGCTGAGAGCGGTGGCAGCGCCTGGAAGGTCACCCTTTGGTTCATGCTCTCCCTGCTATCGAAGGATGCAGCGGTCGCCTTCGTCCCCGTAGCTCTGGTTCTCGAGATGTGCCGCAAGGATGACAAGCGTGCCACTGGAGTGGCGAGCCTCGTGCGCGCCTTGGCACCCTTTCTGCTGGCCTTCGGTGCCTACTACATCATGCGAGCGTTCGTCTTTGGCGACATCCTCGCCGGCTTCGACCGCACGACCACCGATTTTGGCGTTGGCGCAGGACGCCTGGCGCTCTTGCGAGTCGAGCTCCTCGGCGGCGCCATGTGGCTCTTGCTCTGGCCAGCGGAACTCAACCTGTTCCGTCCCTTCCAGCCGGAGTTGCCCGAGGGATCCAACTCGCTCTTGATCGGACTCGTTGGAAGCATCGCCCTCTTGAGTGCGATTGCGATTGCCTGGATGAGACGCTGGAAGCCGGCGCTGACTCTCCTGCTTCTGATTCCTGCGGCCCTCTTCCCCGTGATCCTGCGAGTTGAGTCCCTGGGTACCTTCCCACTGTCCGATCGCTTCCTCTTCGTTCCGGTCATCGGCCTCGCCGGTCTCCTTGCGTATGTCATCTGGACCGAACTACCACGAATAGCCGCGAGCGGCCTCCTGGTGGTCATCGCCGGAGCCCTGGGAGCCCGGACACTTGCCCAGCTCCCCAGCTGGGCGAACGAGGAGGCCATGTTCCGCACCGCCGTGGCTCAGAACCCCCGTAATCCGAATGTGCACTGGGGGTTGGGCCGGGTCATGTTGAACCGCTACTCGAAGACGGGCCTCTCCGATCACCTGCTCGAAGCAAAGACCAGCTTCGAGACCTCCATGGACCTGCTCGTGGAAGCCGGCGCAACGGGTAAGGACATCTACGCGACCCACGACGACCATCTGCAGACGAACCTGGGCCTCGGCCACGCGCTGCTGCGCGAGGCCGAGATCGATCCCTTCCACGACTACGAGCTGGTGCGGACCATTTTCGAGGAGGTGATCAAGTATCAACCCACGAGTGAGCGCGGGTACATTGGCCTCGGAGCCACCTGGATTGCAGCTGGGGATCCAAACCAGGCTAGCGAAGCACTCCGAAGAGCCATTCAGCTCAACCCGAACTCTCCAGAGGCACACTTCAACATGGGTGTGCTTTTGATGCGCATCCAGGAGTGGACCGGAGCCGCCCAGGAGTTCGAGCGATGCCTCGAGCTGCGTAACAACAACCGCAAGGACCTGGTCTACCTTGCAAGATCACTTGTGGAGTCTGGTGCCACAGCAAGAGCAAAGGTGATCGCGAGCCGGGCACACGAGCTCTTCCCCGAGGATCCCGACCCCATGGCGCTGCTGGGCAACCTGGCAGCACTCGGCTCGAACCAGACGGGGGCTCTCGAGTGGTACGACCGCGCACTCGCAATTGCCCCCACCTACGGCGCAGTGCACCTTCATCGCGGAATGGTGCTGGCACAGATGGAGCGGAAGTCAGAGGCCGTCAAGGCCTTGATGCGGGCCTGCGAGCTACTTCCTCAGAACTTCGAGGCTCACTTCAACCTGATGGTGCTGCTACTCGCCTCGGACAAGCCCGAGAGCGCCATCCCTTCCTTTCTGGTGTCGTACAAGCACCGCCCAGCAAACTTCAATATCCGGATGAAGAAGGCAGCAGAGGCCATCCACCGGGATGACCTTGCGATCCTTACACTCCTCGCCACGATCGACGCAGACCGTGAGGATCTGCCGACGGCGGTCGCCTGGGCGAGTCACGCTGTCGAGCTGGCCCCCAGGCATGGTCCGAGTAACTACATGCTGGGCGCGCTGATCAAGAAGCTCGAGACTGCTCAGAAGGCCCTGCCTTACTTCAAGATAGCTGCCGAAGAGCTGCCCGACTCCTATCGAGCACAGATGGATTACGCAGAGGCCCTCCTGCAAGGCCGACGCTTCAAGCAGGCCGAGCCATTCCTGCTGCGCGCCCTGGAGCTACTCCCCGGCGAGGAGATGGATCCGAAGCTCAAGCAAACCACGGAGGAGACCATCCGAACTGCGCTGGTGAACCTCCGCCAGGCTCAGCAGGCTGGACCTCAACTCCCCGACAGCGAGGGCCAGTAGTCCGCAGAGGGCCCCTGCGCCCCTCTGGTCGCTGCCGCGAGGATAGCGTAGATTCAGGCGGCCTTTGGATCCCCACCCCCGGGCTCCACGGACACTCGTCGCCGTGGCTCAGCCGGATCACATGGGGTCCCAGTCCTGTCACGAGCATGCCCACCGTCGAGGCCAAAGCACCAGAGCAGATCTCGAAGACTCCGCGGTCATCGAAGATGCCGAAATGGCGAGCCTTGACGCTGGTCTTGGTGCACCTCGCCATCCTTGCTCACATCCTGCACTGGTGGGCCACAGGCGAGACGATCGGACCGATCGAACCGTCAGAGGGGATTACCTTCTCTGAGCAATCGATCATCACGGCAGGGCTGGTCTTCTTCATTGCCTCGATCCTGGTGACGGCCTTCCTCGGCCGCTGGTTCTGTGGTTGGGCCTGTCACTTCCTGGCCCTACAGGACGCCTGTCTCTGGCTGATGCTCAAGCTTGGTATTCGGCCCAAGCAGATGCGTTCAAGGACCCTGCTCATCGTTCCGATCGGGGCCTTCGTGTACATGTTCCTGTACCCGGCGATCTACCGCCTGGTCATGGGCATCGAGCTGCAGAAGCCCACCACCGAGTTCTTCGTCAACGACTTCTGGGCTACCTTCCCACCCTGGCCCGTGGCCATCGCGACATTCGCCATCGCCGGCTTCGGAATCGTGTACTTCCTCGGGGCCAAGGGCTTCTGCACGAATGTCTGCCCCTACGGAGCGGCCTATGGAGTGGCCGACAAGCTGACCCCAGCACGAATTCGAGTAACCGACGATTGTGAGGGCTGTGGCCATTGCACCCAGGTCTGCACCTCAAATGTCGTGGTTCACAGCGAGGTTCGTGACTACGGCATGGTCGTGGATCAGGAGTGCATGAAGTGCCTCGACTGTGTGAGTGTCTGCCCCAAGGGCGCGCTCTACTTTGGCTTTGGAAAGCCGGCCATATTCGCCAAGCCTCATCGTGCAAGGAAGGAAAAGAGCGCTCGCTCCTGGTGGAAGGTCAACCGCTGGCACTCCTACTCTCTGCCTGAAGAGCTGCTCATTGCGGGGCTATTCGCGGTCGCCTTCTTCACCTTTCGGGACCTGTACAACACGATTCCCTTCCTGTTCGCCCTGGCGATCGCTGCCATCTTCAGCTTCTGTGCAGTTCAGGCACTTCGGCTGATCTACAAGCCCAGGGTTCAGCTGCAGAACGTCGACCTCAAGAAGGCGGGCGCGATCACAGCAGCTGGCAGGTACTACTGCGGATTCACCCTGGTCCTGATTGCCTTCTGGGCACAGAGCGCCTACGCCCACTACCACCGAGCCAAGGCAGAGCAAGGCTATCTAGCCGTCAATGAGATCGTCTCCGGCTGGCTCTCATCCCCACGCCAGCTGAGTGCCGACGAGGCTCAGACAGTTGCGGAGACCCTGGAGCACGTTCGCCAGGCCGAGTCCTGGACGCCTCTCTCGATCTTCCCTGGGGAGGAGTGGGAGCTAGCCCTCACAAGCGGCTGGCTTCATCTTCTGGAGGGGGATGACAAGACCTTTGAGGCCAAGCTCCGCCGCGCTGCGGAGATCTTCCCCAACAACTACGTGCCCTGCGACGGCCTTGCGAACTACTACTCCACGATCGGCGAAGTGGAGCTGGCCGACGAGTGGTTTGAACGCGCCACGAGAGCCACCCCGGGAACCATGGCCACCTGGGGTAACCGCAGCAACTACCTGCTCGCCTCGGGACGCCTCAATGACGCCTACGAGGTCCTGGTCGAGGCGACTGGAGTCGAGGACATCCAGATCGATGCCCTCATGACCCTGGCACGATTCGAGCTCAGCCGCGGGTTGCTGGAATCAGCTGCAGAGGCATTTGTAGCCGTTCTGGATATCGACCCGACCATCCTCGATGCCCGCCTGAGTCTGGCCGGCGTCTTGCGTGAACTGGGCGATCACCAGCGAAGCTTCGAGGAGTATGAACTTGCCATCGAGGCGGGGGCAGACAGCCTGGAGACCCGACTCTCTGCAACACTCTCATGCAGTCTTGCGGGAAACCTCGATCGCGCCGAAGTCCACGCGCTTGCAGCGAGAGCTCATGATCCCGAGCGTCCAGAGCCCTGGTTTGCCCTGAGCCAGATCGCTCGTGAACGCGGACAGGATGCCGAGGCGGAGCAGTTCTTCCAGGAGGCGCAGCTACGCACTCCCAACGATCAGTAAGAATCCCATCTAGAGACATCACAATGACCGACTCTGCAGGCTGGAAGAAGCTCACACCACAGGAGCACCAAGTCATCGTCAACGGAGGTACCGAAGCCCCTGGCACGGGGAGGCTTCTCGACCACAAGGATGACGGCAGCTACACCTGCGCGCGCTGCCATTCACCGCTGTTCCGTTCCACCTCGAAGTTCAACTCCGGCTGCGGTTGGCCGAGCTTCGACGACTCCATCCCTGGAGCCGTGCGAGAACTGCCCGACGCTGATGGCAGCCGAGTCGAGATCCGCTGCCAGCACTGCGACGGCCACCTCGGACATGTCTTCCGCGGGGAACAGATGACCGAGAAAGACACGCGACACTGCGTGAACTCCCTCTCGATCGCTTTCGAGACCGGAAACAGCGAGCTCGCTTTCTTTGCAGGTGGGTGTTTTTGGGGCGTCGAGCACCTGCTGCAAGCCATCGACGGAGTCTCCAAGGTGGACTCGGGGTACATGGGCGGAGAAGTTCAGAACCCGAGCTACGAAGCCGTGTGTTCGGGGACCACGGGCCACACGGAGACGGTGCGCGTCACCTACGACCCGCAGGTCGTCTCCTACGAGACCCTCGCCAAGGCCTTCTTCGAGATCCATGACCCGACACAGGTCAATCGCCAGGGGCCTGACGTCGGGACGCAGTACCGCTCGGCAGTTTTCTTCGAGAGCCCGGAACAAGAGGCGACGATTCGCGGCCTGATCGGATTCCTCGAAAGAGAGGGGCTGAAGGTGGCTACCCAGGTTGAACCCGCCGGGATCTTCTGGCCTGCTGAGGCCTATCATCAGGACTACTTCGAACGCAATGCGCCAGGATACGTCTGTCATGAGCGCGTCAAGCGCTTCTGATCGGGTCACTGCCACCTGCCGGGCGGTGAAATGCCTGGAGGCCTGATCTCCATCCTTGGCCCTCCTGGCTTCCGGTTGATCTCGGAGCTGACCCGTCCCGGGTTCACGCTCCCTCACCAAGAACGACATCGGACCTAGAGAACTCAGATCGGCTGCTCCCCACCATCCAGGTGGTCGTCGCCTGCCCCACACCTCATGAGCACCTCCAAGAAGAACAGCAAGACCCCCCGCCTCTGGCTGGTCAAGTCCGAGCCGGAGGCATTCTCCTGGCAACACCTCTGGGATGCTCCCTCGCGGCGCACCCACTGGGATGGAATCCGTAACTATCAGGTTCGCAACTTCATCCGGGACGACATCAAGAAGGGTGACCTGTTGCTCTACTACCACTCCAACGCGAAGCCCCCGGGTGTCGTCGGCTATGCTGAAGTCGTCAGGGAGGCCTACCCCGATCACACGCAGTTCGACCCCAAGGATGGGCACTACGATTCCAAGAGCGACCCGGCTGACCCCCGCTGGCTGATGTTTGATCTGAAGGCCAAGAAGAAGCTACGTCAGTTCGTCCCCCTGCAGGACCTCAAGGACAACTCCAAGCTGAAGGACATGCTCGTCGTTCAGAGGGGTCAGAGGCTCTCCATTCAACCAGTGACGCTGGCAGAGTGGCGTGAGGTCTTGAAGATGGGTGGGCTCGAGGCAGCAACACGGTGACCCTTCGACTCTCCTGCTGACCGGATCCTGCCTGGTAGCGACGCCTGGAGGGTGAGCACCTGATCCGAAGCGGAGCAGGTAAGGAGTCAGGCTACGTCGAATTGAGAAGGGACTGCGGGCCTACGGCCCCCCCTGCCCCCTCTGAATCCGACCTGGCCTGAGAGCCCTGCCCAGGCCCTGGGGAGCCTCCCTGGGGCCTGGACAGGGCCTGAAACTCACCGGGGAGGGGCAAAGCAATTGAGACACAGTCGCAATTTCTTCCACATTGAGATTGCGTCTCATCCAAACTGACCGATACTCTGTGACATAGCACCATCGTCATGATCATCTGCTGCTGCACAGGGGCCACGGATCGCGAGATCCGACAGCTGGCCACCCAACCATCACCCGGAGTGGGATCGGGGCTCTGCGCCTCGCCTGCCGGGCAGTGCTGTGGCGGGTGTGCGGACAAGGTCCGCGAGATCGTGACCCAGGTCAGGAATTCAAGCCAGCGTTCGGAGCCCCACGAGGCGGCACGCAGCTAGGCAGCCCCTGCCCCCGACACAGGAGCAGGAGAAGCAGGGTCAGGCACCGGGTAAGCTCTTGAAGTCGGGCCGATCACCGGACTCGGAGATCGATTGGTTCGCGCCATCAGGACTCCTGCCTAGTTCTCGACCGAACGGGATCCCGAATCGTCATAATGTGGCCTCGCTCGGCCCCTGCTACCGTCCGCAGCCCCCCCACAAACCGATTCATGAAAGGCGACCCGGCAATCATCGAAGCACTCAACGAGGTCCTCACCTCCGAGCTGACCGCGATCAACCAGTACTTCATTCACGCCAAGATGTGCGAGAACTGGGGATACAAGAAGATGGCGGCCAACAAGCGCCACGAGTCGATCGATGAAATGAAGCACGCGGACAAGGTCATCGAGCGGATCTTGTACCTCGACGGGATCCCGAACATGCAGCGACTGAGTCCTGTGTCCATCGGTGAGGATGTTGTGGAGCAGCACCGCGTGGACCTGCAGCTGGAGACCGTCGCCATCGCGCGGCTGAACAAGGCCATCACCCTCTGCATGGACAAGGGTGATGCTGGAACCCGAGAGCTTCTGGAGTCAATCCTCGTCGATGAGGAAGAGGGCGCAGACTTCCTGGAAGCCCAACTCGGGATCATCGACGAGATCGGCAAGGAGAACTATCTTGCCGAACAAATCAACGATTAGACGCCGCCTCTTCGCCCGGTACTACGACCGAGCGATTGCACGCTACGAGCACCTGCTCGAACCGCAAAAGCGTGAGCTGTTCTCCTCACTCGAGGGAACCGTGGTCGAGATCGGCCCCGGGACCGGGGTCAACCTTGCGCTTCTGCCAGAAGGAGTTCGCTGGATAGGCATCGAGCCCAACGAGCACATGCACCCTCTGTTGAAGGAAAAGGCAGCGGCTCTGGGCTTCGAGGTGGACCTACGCGACATGCATGCCGAGCAATTGCCCCTGGAGGATTCGAGCGTCGATGCGGTGATTTCAACCCTGGTCATGTGCTCCCTGCCCGATGTCTCAGCAGCACTGCGGGAAGTCCGGCGCGTCTTGAAGCCCGGTGCCGGGCTCTACTTCTGGGAGCACGTGATCGCTCCCGAGGGCGTGATCCTCCGGAGCTTCCAGAATCTGGTCAGCCCGATTCATCGCTTCTGGGCAGACGGCTGCAACACCAATCGGGATCTGGGGACGGAAATCCGCGCCGCCGGCTTTTCGAAGGTCGAGCTGCAGGAGTTTCAGGCTCCCCGGAGAGCCGCCCCCCCCTGGGTCCGCCCCCATGTGTGCGGGATCGCCACCAGGTGAACCTCAGAGCCACAGCGCTTGTCACGCCGCTCCCACGAGGCGAAAATGTCCGCATGCACGTCCTGACCCTTCGAATCAACGGAGACTGCCTGAAGGTGGCCGCCCCCGCTCACTGGACGCTCCTCGAGGTCCTGCGCTACGAGCTGGGCTTGACCGGCTCGAAGCAAGGCTGCGACAAGGGCGACTGCGGCGCCTGCACCGTCCTGGTAGATGGCAAGCCTCGGCTCTCCTGCCTGGTGCTCGGATCCCTGGCTGAGGGATACGAGATCACGACCATTGAGGGCCTGATGCCCGCGCACCTTTGCGCCGGCGGCGAGGGAGCAGATCCGGTTCAGGACGCATTCGATCGCTGCGGAGCTCTCCAGTGTGGGTTCTGCCAGCCAGGAATGATGCTCTCCGCACGCGCTCTCCTGAACGAGAACCCCTCGCCTACCCGCAGCGAGATCAACCAGGCACTCTCCGGCAACCTCTGCCGCTGCACCGGCTACACCCAGATCCTGCAGGCCGTCGAGTCCTGTGTCGCCGATGCCGTCGGGGAGGACCGCTAGTGGCAGCCCGAGATCAGCACGGCAGCGGCGCCCCCTGGGGAGACGAGTTTCAGGTCATAGGCCGCCCCCACCGTAAGGTCGACGGCAGAGCCAAGGCAACGGGCAGTGCGCAGTACGCAGATGACCTGCAGCTTGCAGGAATGCTTCATGCCAAGACCCTGCGAAGTCCTCACGCACACGCGAATATTCTCTCGATCGATGTCTCCAAGGCCATGGAGCTCGAGGGAGTCCACGCCGTCATCACCGGCTCGGACATGCCGATCAAGTACGGCGTGATCCCCTGGACCCCGGACGAGAATGCCCTGGCACTGGAGAAGGTCAGGTTCATCGGTGATGAGGTTGCCGCCGTCGCAGCCATCGACGAGGACACCGCCAACGCAGCGCTGAAGCTGATCGAGGTCGAGTACGAGGTCCTGCACGCCTTTCTCGATCCACAGGAAGCGCTGGCTTGCCCGGAGCCAGCCATTCACGATCAAAAGCCCAAGAAGGACGGTTCCCCCCGTGGAAACATCTCCAAGCACGTCCAGCTCGAGTTTGGAGATGTCGACGCGGCGATCGACTCCGCGGACGTGATTGTCGAGAACGACTTCTCCTTCCACGGCACCACCCACACGGCCATCGAGCCCCACTGCGCCGTGGCCACCTACTCAGCAGATGACCTGCTCACCGTCTGGTCATCGACTCAGATCACTCACTACGTCCAGAGAGCCCTGGCCCGGGTCCTCGAGGTCCCCGAGTCCAAGGTGCGCGTGATCCAGCCCTGCCTGGGCGGCGCCTTTGGCGGCAAGTCGGATCCATTCAGCCTCGAGTTCTGTGTGGCCAAGCTGGCCATGATCACCGGCCGGCCCGTGAAGATGCTCTGGACCCGAGAGGAGGTCTTCTACGCTCACCGCGGCCGCCATCCGATGCAGCTGCGCTATCGCTCGGGTGCCAACAAGGATGGCAAGCTGACCGGGACCGATGCCAGGATCCTCATCGACGGCGGCTCGTACAGCTCGTTTGGCCTGGTCACGACCTACTACTCCGGCCAGCTGCTGACCGGACCGGTGGATATGCCCACCTACCGCTTTGACTCGACGAGGGTCTTCACCAACAAGCCGCCCTGCGGACCAAAGCGAGGGCACGGTTCGGTCCAGCCACGCTTCGCATTCGAGATCCAGCTCGACGAGATCGCAGAGCAGCTTGACCTCGATCCGATCGAGCTGCGTCGGCGCAACTGGCACGGTGAGAACACCACGACAGTCAACGGTCAGCGCATCACATCGAGCGGCTTCATGGAGTGCTTGGACCTGGTCGAGCGGGATAGCGACTGGAAGGCCAGGCGCGGAAAGCTGCCCCCAGGGCGCGGCCTGGGCGTCGCGGGATCCATGTACATCTCGGGCACGAACTACCCGATCTACCCGAACGATATGCCGCAGGCTGGCATCCAGCTACAGCTCGACCGCTCCGGGCGAGTGACGGTCTTCACCGGCGGAAATGACATTGGCCAGGGCTCGAACTCCGTCGTGGCCTACCTGGTCGCCGAAGAGCTCGGGGTCGACGTCTCTGACATCCGCGTTGTCGCCGCTGACACCGACATCTGCCCGGTCGACCTGGGAGCCTACTCCAGCCGAGTGACCTTCATGGTCGGCAATGCCACCATCGATGCCTGCCGAAAGCTTCGCAAGAAGATCTGCGCAGCAGTTGCAGAGAGCTGGGAGGTCGACCCTGCTGGAGTACGCCTGGGAGGCGGCCTTGCCATCTGCCTGTCCGACGCCGAGAAGACCATGCCCATCAAGCAGGCCTTCCAGCTCGCTGAGGCACGGTTCGACACGCTCGGGGCCACCGGCTCCTACAACACGCCAACCCTGGGTGGAGACTATCGGGGAGGAAGCATTGGTGCTTCCCCGGCCTATTCATTCACAGCTCATGTGGCCGAGGTGGTCGTGGACACCGAGACGGGCCGTATCACCTGCGAGAAGGTCTGGTGTGCTCACGACTGCGGACGCGCCCTCAACCCAACCCTGGTCAAGGGTCAGATCGAAGGCTCGGTCTACATGGGAGCCGCCGAGGTCACGATGGAGCATCACTTCGTCAACCGCCATGGGCTGCACGCTGGCCCCTCGCTACTGGACTACCGTATTCCGACGGCTCTCGACACACCTGAGATCGAGGCCTTGATCGTGGAGAGTATCGACCCCGAGGGTCCCTACGGAGCCAAGGAGGCCGGGGAAGGCCCCCTGCACTCGGTCATCCCCGCCATCGCCAATGCTGTCCACGACGCAGTCGGCATTCGACTGCGTCACCTACCCTTCACTCCAGGAATGGTTCTCCAGGCCCTGGATGCCAGGTCCGAAGCGGCGCAACCCGCGGGGAGCGTCCGCTGATGCTTCGTCTACCGGCCTTCGAACTGGCCCAGCCCGAGACGATCGAGGCAGCCTGCGCTCTCTTCGCAGAACATGGAGAGCGCGCCATGATCGTGGCTGGAGGGACGGACCTGCTCCCCAATCTCAAGCACGAGCTCTACGACATCGACGTCGTCATCGCGCTGGCAGGCATCCCTGCTCTCGACGACATCGAGATGCAAGGTCATGGACTCTCCATCGGCGCAATGACACCCCTTGCCAGGGTCGCCGCATCGCCCGATGTACGAAGCCATGCCCCTGCCCTTGCCCAGGCCGCCTCGCTTGTAGCCGGCCCCCAGCACCGCACCATGGGAACGCTTGGGGGCAACGTCATGCTCGACACTCGCTGCCAGTGGATCAATCAGAGCCACTTCTGGCGGCAGGCCCTTGGCTACTGCCTGAAGAAAGACGGCAGCGTGTGTCACGTTGTCGAGGGCGGTAAGAAGTGTGTGGCGGCAGCCAGTAATGACAGCGCTCCGGCCTTGATGAGCCTGGGAGCCAAGCTCGTCTTCACCACGACCGATGCCGAGCGCTCCCTCCCCATCGAGGACCTCTGGGTCTCGGATGGCATCTACAACAAGAGCTCCAAGCCCGGAGAGATCCTCACCAGGATCGTCGTGCCTCTGAGCGACTCGAGACACCGCGGGGCGTACGGAAAACTGCGAGACCGGGGCTCGATCGACTTCCCGCTCCTGGGCTGCGCAGTTCGGCTCGACCTGGATGATGAGGGAATCATCTCCGACTGTGATCTCGTGATGGTCGCCCTCCAGGCTCGCCCGACGCGCGTCAAGAAGATAGCCGAGAGCTTGAATGGAGTGAGGATTGGTACGCCTGAGTTCGAAGCCGCCGTGGAAGAGGTCGCCAGGCGTGCGCACAAGCAGTGCAAGCCCCTGGACAACATCCCTGGTGACATGGATTACCGGCGGCGGATGATCCCCGTGTACGTGCGCCGGACTCTTCTGGCAGCTGCCGAGGGCGGCGGCCCTGTCCACCACATCTAGGGCGTTGCCAGCTCTCGTCCGCCCGAGGATTCGTCGCGACAGAATACCGGCCTGAGTACCTCGCCCACCCGACACCTCCGTTAAGATGCGGGTCTACCTCTGCCTCGCTCCAGGATGTCGCTCACGATCCGGTCGCTTCGCTTCCAAGCCCTACTCACTCTCGTAGCCCTCGCGAGCTGTGCTTCTCCTCAGAAACAGCCGCTCCAAGGCCCGGGAATCGATGCGTTGGTGTCCTACTACGCGGGTGACCCCATCGGCGGACCGACTGAAGAAAAGGAGGCGCTCGCTCTCTCGCTGATCGCCAGTGACGCAGTTCCAGTCACGTCGAGGCTCTACCTGCTGACCGAACTCCCAGGCCAACGCTTCACTCCTCTCACCCAGCAGGTCCGGATGATCGTGGCCGGAGGTGGCTCGGAACCCCTTGCCCCTAACTCACTGCTGACTCCGGGCACCCGGCTGGTCAGCGGGGACGAAGCAGTCACCTTGACCGAGCACGTCAAGGCTCTGATTCCCTACGAGGCCACACTCAGCGCCTCCTTCGAGGCACTGACCCTGCCCCACGTGACAACAAGGCTGGCAGCCTCCCACGTCCAGGCCATCGAACTGGCTGACTTTCGCCCCACGGACCGCCAGGTCAGCTTGGAACTCTGGCGCGAGGATCCAGATCAACCCCAGCTCTCCATTGCACTGGTTCTCTCGGACGTTGCGGAGGACCTTGTCGAACAGGAAAACGGGGAGCTCAAGATCGTCAGGCGCCCTCGCCATGAGAAGCTCGTGTTGAACGCCAGGTTGGAGAGCAGCGAGAGACCCCTGGCCATCTATGCTCCGGCCAGGTTTGACCCTGAGGGTCGACTGGCCTACTTGCTGGTCCTTGAAATGGACAAGGCACCAGCTGGTGAGGCGGCAGACAAGGCACTTGAGAGCCAGCTCATGGAGGTCATCAGCGATGTCCGGGATGCTGCTATCGAGGGAGCCAACCGGCGTCAGCAGTTGCTTCTGTCAGACCGGGTCCAGCTGCGGCAGCTCCACGCCATCGAAGCCCTCAGCAATCCGGCCCACAGCCGGTCCGCGATCTTCGAGCTGGCTGGGGGCGCGCCGATCGCAATGGACCTGGCTCTGATGGCAAGCGCCGAACTCATCGCCAAGTTCATCACCCAGCTCGAGAAACAAGGTGAGCTCCTGCGCGAACTTGCAGGAGAGCCCGACGCAATGTCCTGGCGGCTCGAGCGGGAAGCTGTGCTCCTCTTCACGGGCCAGATTTCAGAGCAAGAAATGCCCACCGAGTACACTGCCTTGCTGATCAGGCGAACGGGCGAAATTGGCCGCTATCCAGGGATCCTCGAGGACGCGGTCCTTGCATCCACCAGCATCGCCACCTTCTACGCTCGAGTCTTCGAGGAGAACATGATCGCGCTCGAAGACTCCAGCCCCTCGTCCAGAGTCCGAAGCTACGACTGGCTCTCGGACATGGGCACGAAGATCCCTGACTATGACCCGCTCGATTCGAGCGCAAAGAGGCGGACTGCACTGAGAGCCTGGGAAGACTCAAAGATCGGTAGTACCTTGCTGAGCACTCCGGAGGCTACAAAGCCGTGAAGGAAGCCACGAACAATCGTGGACGCAGGCGCTGGTTACGCAGGGGGGCCTGGCTCATCGCCATGCTTGTTGCTGGACGTCTACTCCTGGCCATCTCGTTGGGACCCCTGGTTCGCGAAGCAGCCTCGAGGGTTGGTATTGCTCTCCAGTTCGAGGAACTCGATCTGGACATTCTCGATGGCAGACTCGAGGTGTGGCGCTTGGACGCAAGAGTCAGGCAGGAGAGCGGGGAGCCCGTACCGCTGCTGACCGCGCAGACCCTCGTTCTTGATCTCGACACCACCAAGCTGTTGAAGGGTCGAATCGTCGTCAGGAGATTCGACCTCGCAGGAGTCCAGGTCGATCTGTCACGAGGTAAGGACGGCAACTGGAATCTCGATCCACTGCTCGCCAGCTTGAGCGCTGGCAAGACAGACGAATCCGCCCCTCAACCCAGCGTGGTCAAGCAGCCCGGCCCCATCTCGCTGGACTCCCCCCTGGAGATCATCGCGGCCCACATCCAGGCCTTGACGATCCGCCTTCACGATGAGCAACAGGACCCCCCCACCGACGTCAGCCTGACCCTGACGCTCACAGCTGCGGACATCGGCTCAGAGGAAGAGGACGCAGAACTCGACCTGGTGGCGACCTCTCCCCAGGTTCTGGATCTGTTTCGCGTCCAGGGCTCGGGTAGGAGCGGGGGAACCTCTGCTGACGCCAAGCTCTCGGTCGAGCTCTCCAGCCTGCGACTTGAACCTGTAGCTGACCTGCTCGCGCTCCTCGGAATCGAACCGCGAGCGAAGAGGATTGATGGCGGGCTCTCCCTCGACTTGGAGGTCACTGCTGCCAACGAGCTGGGCGACCGACTCAAGGTCTCAATGGGCCTGAGCAAAGCCCGCCTGAGTCACGATGGCCAGGAAGCCCTGGGACTTGACTCGGTGGCCATCAAGATCGCTGAGCTGGGTGCCACGAGTCTCCATGTCGAGGAGCTGAGTCTCGATGGACTGAGAGGACGGGCCACGCGCTTGCCTGGAGGTGACATGTCGTTTGGTGGTCTGGTCTGGCATGGGCCACCCCAGTCCAACGCCGTGGACAAGCCACCAGTGCGTCAGGAGGCAACCCCCGATGACAAGGCGACCAACGCGGTCGATACCGGCCCAGCAGAAAGAGTCAGCCCCTTCCAGTGGAACTTGGAGAAGGTCGCTGTTAGCCGAGGACAGCTGACCTACTCGGACCAAGCCCTCGAACCGGAGCTCGATATATCCGCCGTTCTTGATGAACTCCAGCTGGGGCCGCTCTCGTCACGGTCCAACGCACCGCCTGCACAACTACGACTGAAGGGTAGCTCGCCGCAGCTACTGAAGAGTGCCGACATCTCAGGCACCGTCCAGGTCTTCGAGAGTGTGCCGGAGATGGAAGTGGCAGTTACAGCCGAGGGAATCGATCCCCGCGGGATTGCCCCCTACCTCGCCATGATTGGTATCGAGCCGACCTTTGTGT
This sequence comes from Planctomycetota bacterium, assembly GCA_014237855.1. Taxonomy (GTDB): domain Bacteria; phylum Planctomycetota; class UBA1135; order UBA1135; genus JABACD01. The sequence continues at coordinate 213,985 of JABACD010000001.1, forward strand.
CGGGCAATCTAAAGGTCGCTTCCTTCTCGCTCGGAGGGACCGGGAACGGAGGAACCGAGATCAAGCTGAGCAAGCTGGATCTCGACGACGGTCAGGCTGAACTCGGAACGATCGAGTCCATCTCAGTGCGGCTCGCGCCGGGCATGGCTCCGGACATTGCGCTGGAGGGGGCTCGACTCGAGGTCCTGAGGGAGAAGACCGACACCGTTGCACTCCTGGGCCTACGCCTGGGCGCGTCCCCCACGCCGCCCAAGACAGTGGGTCGTGACAGCTCGAAGGTAGTCGAGCCGAGTCCGGAGCCAGGGGCTCCATCAAGCTTCTCGCTGCCTACCCTGAACCTGCCAACCGTGGCGGTGTCCATCGACCACGTCCTGCTCCGAGACGAACTCTCTGACTCTCCCCCCTTCTCTCTGGGCCCGCTGACCGCCAAGCTCGCGCTCACCGATCGGGTAGAAAAAGAGGCTCGAGCCTACGCCATCGATCTCCAAGGACAGACTCAACTGGCGAGCGAGCTCAATGCAAAGCTCCGCCTGAGTCAGGCAGGGTCCGGCTCGCTTGAGCTGGCCGGGAGTGCGCGTGCCAGCGAGCTGGAGTTGGAGCCCTTGAGGACGTGGCTCGACCTTGTCGGCGTCGAGCCGCTGCCCACCAAGAGCTCCTTCGAGGGCAAGTTCTCACTCTCGGTCGCGGCAATCAATGGGGAGCCAACCCTGGATCTGCAAGCCGGCCCCTTGCACTTCTCCCAGGACTCGGCCACTCCAGACAACGAGTGGTTGGGGCTCGAGCAACTGACCGTCGAGCAGCTCTCCCTCGCCGGGCCCTTGAGGGCAAGGAGAGTGAGTCTCAAGTCTCCTTCATTCTCCATCCAACGTGACTCCTCGGGCGGCTGGATCGCCTTGGGAGTTCGGCTGCCACCGCCCGTGCCCGCGACAGCCCCCGGAGCTCAAGAGCTCATCGCAGCTTCCAAGGAACCGGCAACGAAGACCGCCCCGGCCAACTCTGAGGAAACGGCTCCAGAGACCTCACCCCAACCAGCCACCAGCATGTTTCAGCTGAGCCAGCTGGAGCTCAAGGGAGCTCGGGCCAGGTTCGAGGATCGGAGTCTTGCCAAACCACACACCATCGAAGTCGGAGTGGATCTTGATCTGAAGGATCTGGCTCCCGGTGTGGGGTCCAAGGCAAGCCAGCTCGATGGGAAACTCTCCCTGGATGATCTGAGCCTCAGCGCCAAGGGCGAGCTCCAGCTCGACCCGAATGACTGGCGTGCCAAGCTGGCCTTCGGCGGAGACCAGCTCTCTGGAGCTGCTGTGGCCCCCTACCTTCCTCCCGGAATCGACATCGATCTGAAGAGTGGGCACGCCAAGGGCGAGCTGGAGGCCAGGTACGCCAGGAATACGGAGGGTGGCGAACTACTCTCCCTGCAGCTGAATGAACTGATGCTCGGTGAGATAGGAGCCAAGCGGCCCCTGGTCTCGCTCACCAGCCTGCAGGCCGACATCCCCCGCCTTGATGTCGCGGCCAATGTCTTCAACATCGAGAAGATAGCGCTCGCAGGAGCAGCGCTGGATGTAGTTCGTACCGCTGACGGCGGGGTCAGCCTGCTGGGAGTTCACATCGCTCCTGCCCCCCAGGGATCCAAGACCCCAAAGGCCGAGTCCCCGGAGACGGGTCCAGGAACCAGCGAGACGGTCGTGACTAAAGTGGAGCGAGGAGGACATCTTCGCCTGGCTCACCTTGATCTTGAGCTGGCGGAGTTACGGGTCACGAATGAGACTCATCCAGACTCGCCTCCCTCGATCTCCCATGCAAAGCTCGCACTACGCGACCCCTATGAGATCACCATCGCTCCTGACAGGGATGACCTTGATCTATCCGAGGTCGCCTTTGATCTGACCGCAGGAGTCTCACCGGGGATCAAGTCCTTTCAACTGGGGGCAGAGCTGACCCCCTTCGTCGATTGCCCCCAGCTTGACGCGAAGATCGCAATCACTGGCATCTCTGGTGACGGCCTCCTCGCCCTTGCTCCGGAGCTTGGCGACAGGTTGGATCTCTCGGGCCTGACCGATGGGACCTTTGACGCCTCCCTGGAGTCCGAGCTCGCATGGCGCCGACGAGGTCCATTTGACTTCAAGCTGAAGAATGGCTTCGGAGCGGATGTGCTCCTGGAGAACGTCGCTCTCCGACAGCAACCCAAGGGAGACATTGCGCTCGGCGTCGATGTGGTCGAGTTGGAGATTCGCCGCTTTGTTCCACTCTCGGGCCTCCTGGAGATCACTCGACTCGAAGTCGACACACCGAGGGCTCACATCCGCAAGACCAAAGAAGGCCTGCAGCTCGCTGGAGTCACACTTCTCGCTCCTGCCGATAGTCCAGATGGCCCGAAGCAGCCAACCCAGGTGCCGAATGAGGCTCCTGTCGAGGCCAAGCAGTCGACCGCAAGCAAGGATCCGAAGACCAAGCCCAGCGAGACTGAAGAGGATCTGGCCAGCCAGACGCCCACCGATGACCAGACCCCGGTCGAAGGCGAGACAAGTGCCCCGGCGAATCCACCGGAGACCCGCATCGACAGCGTCGTCATCAATGGAATCGATGCGGTCTTTGAGGATGCAACGACCTCCCCAGCGATCGTCCTGCCCCTTGATTCACTGGCAGTCGAAGTTCGCGGCCTGTCGACTCAAGCACTGATCGAGCCGATCCCGATTCGATTCTCTGCCTCGCTCGGAGGCGGCAAGGTCTCCCTCCCGAAGAAGCAGGCGGATGGCTCCTTCGTCGCCGGGATCGCCTCGGGTGCCATCGGCGTGATTTCCGGTAAGAAAGAGGAGGTTGTCTACGAGGATCGCCCCTTCTTCGATGAGGCCTCCCTCAGCGGTCTGCTCACCCTGGCTCCCTCCCCGAAGGGATGGCTTCGAATGTCCATGAGTGGCTTCGAGCTCTTGGGAATTCGCGGGATTGCCAGGGAGGGCGGTGCAGAGATCGGATCAGGCACACTCGATTTCAACGCACAGGTCCGCCTGGAAGGAGACAAGCCTGGAACCATCAAGTCCCTCTCCGTGTTCTCCGACCTCTCGCTCTCCGAGCCAGCAGGCGGCCCGATCTCACGCTACCTCAAGCTCCCGGTTGGCCTTGACACCGTGCTCTTCGTGCTCAAGAACAACCAGGGAGAGCACCGCATTCCGCTCAACTTCGAGATCGGTGAGAATGGCAAGATCAGCATGAGCAACGTTGCAGCGAAGGCATCCGCAGCGCTGCTAGGCATGATCACGGAAGCCCTTGCGAGCGCCCCCGCCCGGGCAGCCGGCGAGGTGACGGACATGGTCGGATTGGGGGGCATCTTCTCCGGTGATGGCGGAAAGTCCAAGTATGCGGGATTGACCTCCACCATCGACTTCGAGGCAGGTGCCGTCCGTATTGGACCGGCAGCAGCGGAGTCACTCGATGAGATCATCAAGGCGATGGAGGAAGATCCTCTGCTGGAAATCCGCGCCACCCACCACTTTGGTACTGCCGACCTGGAGAGGGCAGAGAGGCTGGTCTCACCGAACTCTGACGAGGCAATGACCCTGCTGCGGTCCTTACGGCTCAATCGTGACGAGCTTGCACGGCGCAACGCAGAGCTAACCTCCTTGGCTCGCTCTCAGTTGCTGCTAGGGGAACGGGAAGCCTTCGATCAGACCAGAGCTGAGCTGGTCAGTGTGAACCAAGCTCTGGGACTCACAGAGAACGGTATCGACCTCGTCGCCGACTTCCTGCGATCGGGCTCCACGAGGACTCGCAAGCGACGCGTACGGCAGGCATCTCTGGCCATGGCGCGTGCGAGAATCAATGCCCTGGCGAGGATCTTGTACTCCAAGGGCCTGACGTACGCCCGAGTCGACCTGAGACCCCCGCGCATGGAGGCCCCGAAGACCGAGGAGGGAGAGGACCCGCATGGGCGAATCGTCGTGATCACTCGAGGAGGGACGCCCCCTCCCGGATTCTTCGGACGAATCCTCGGCTGGTTCAAGTTCTAGCCAACCAATGACGCCCCCGGCCCGGGCACCTCTCGTCGGATGGGCGCAGAGTCCAACCTCACACGTTGCCCCTGACCATGTCGAGGAGCCGCCCCAGAATCCTGGCACCATCAACCCGCAGGCCATTGTGCTCATACTCGTTGGTGACCCAGGTTCGCACACCAGGAATTCGCGCCGCCGTATCCAGTGAGTGCGCGACTGGCACGTAGACATCGTCGTGGTAGACAGCTGCCGCCACCGGAACCGTATTGTTCGCCAGGCGTTCGTGGTCATAGAGCCGTGGCCAGTCGTCTCTAGCAGCCAACAGGTCCGCAGCCTCACGCAGTCCGCGGAGTGCACCCCACTCCTCGAACATCCACGGGAAGATCATCTCACAGGTGAAGTAGAGCGGACCGTCGGTCTCATCGAACTGCTTGTACTCGGACCGCAGGCGTGCCGCGCACCAATTCGTGGCCGCCTCCTGGCCGTAGATCGGCTCGTGCAGGATCGAGAAGATCGGGTTCGTGTCGTATGCGTTGTAGTTCTGCACTCCTCGAAGAAATCCATAGCTGAGCCTCGAGGCGCCTTGCACGTCCACAAAGGCCTCGTCGACCAGGTAGTGCAATCGCTCGAAACCATCGCTCATCCCAAAGGACAGTCCCAGGGTTTGAAAGCCCCTGACCGTCAGCCGGTCACCATTCGAGAGGCGCACATCGTTCTCATCCAGGAAAGCCGCGATCTTCCGGATACGATCCACGTCTCCGGGATAGCGGTCATAGTACAGGCGATTCTTCTCGATGAGCTTGGAGTAGGTCTGTCGGTAGATTTCCTCGAGAGGAGCCGCGATGGCTGGTAGGCCGCCTGTGATCAGAACCGCGTCCAGGCTCTCAGGTGCTACAGAGAGATAGTGGGTCCCACAGAATCCACCGTAGCTCTGTCCGAGTAGAGTCCAGGTACTCTCCTCACCGAGGAGCTGCCGTCGAATACATTCGGCATCGGAGACAATCGAATCGCTGCGAAAGAGGGCCAGGTGCTCGGCCATCTCACTGGCACTGGAGAATCCTCCCAGGCTTTCATGGGTCACAGGTGTGCTCCGCCCGGTGCCCCGTTGATCCAGTAGGACGACTCGAAAGTCCTCGAGGGCGCGTCCGAGCCAGCCCCCTCCATCGAGAGGCCGAGGTGAAGGAAATCCTGGTCCACCCTGGAGGAACAGGAGCGCCGGTAGAGCCTTTCCCTCGTTCGCTGGCTTCGTCACCTCTCGCGCAAAGACGGTGAGCTTGGGCCCGTCGGGGCGCTGATGGTCGAGCGGCAGCTCGAATTCATGCTCCAGGAAGTTCAGGCCGGGAATCGACTGTCGGGTGGTTCTCATGGGCGCAGTGTCGGGATTCAACCTGGAAAGGCAACAGCCTTGCGCTCAAGGGCCAAGAGTGGTCGCCTGTGTAGCCCCAGGCCGGGCCTCCTGGCCAGCCTGCAGCCTCTCGACAACCCCAAACTCTGACGACAATCCCGTGGCCACCCCCTCCCAGACAGTTGTTCCCGACCGCTACACCGGACGCCATATCGCCATCACCGGAGCCGGTACGGGCATCGGTCAGGCAATCGCCAAGCGCCTTTGGATGGAGGGCGCTAGCCTGACCCTGCTCGCCAGGGATGCCTCTCGCCTGGAGGCAACGGCCCTCGCTTGCCAGGCCGAGCGCATGGGCGACGGCTCCCAGATCGGCTGGGCATCCTGTGACGTTCAGGAGAGACCGGCCATCGATTCCTCCCTGAGTACAGCTACGGCCGAGCGAGGCCCTCTCTACGCCTGTATCGCAAACGCGGGCGTCGGAGGTCCAAACGAGGACGGACCGGAGGATCGCTTTGGGGAGCTCATCTCCACCAACCTGGTCGGGACCTACAACAGCTTTCGCGCCGCTCAATCCCAGCTATCCAGTGACGGAGCCCGCCATCTCGTGGCCATCTCATCGATCCTGGGGCGCATTGGAGTGCCCGGCTACACCGGTTACTGCGCCTCCAAGACGGGCATCCTGGGACTCGTGCGCGCCCTCGCTGCAGAGCTCGCACCGGCTGAAGTCCAGGTCAACGCCATCTGCCCTGGATGGGTCGACACGCAGATGGCACGAGACGGCATTGACGGCATGGCCGCTGGAATGGGAATCGACTCCGACAAGGCCTACGAGCTCGCGATGCAAGCCGTCCCACTTGGACGCATGAGCGAGGTCGAGGACATCGCCGGAATGGTTGCCTGGCTCATATCACCCGACGCTCGAGGCGTCACCGGACAGGCTCTCGACATGAACGGCGGAGCGTTCATGTAGGGTCGCCGAGCAGTCAGTGAGCCAGCGAGATCGCCCTGGAATCGAATACTGGCCCTTCAACACAGCACTTTGCGTTGGGCCAGGCGCTCAGAGGACCGTCCTCTCGGGTCGGAACCACGCAGCCATTGCAGATACCGACCCCACAGCCCATGTAGGATTCCAGGCTGAGCCAGGCCGGCAGCTCATTGACGGCCGCCAGCCTCTCGGCAGCTATCAGCATCGGCTCGGGTCCGCATGCCTGAAGCTGGCAGTCGCGTGGAATCCTCTCGGCCTGCCACTCTTCCTCCAGGCAACCAATGACGTGGCCCCGGAATCCGAGCGAGCCATCATCGGTGGTGGGCAGGACCCTCACACCAAGCTCTTCGAAGGCGGCCAGGTCGTAGAGCATGCCCCGGGTGGCTGCCCCGTAGATCAGTGTCATGGAACCAGCTGAGAGCCCCTCCGCTAGCAGTTGCTTGATGGCCAGGTAGAAAGGTGCCGAGCCGATGCCTCCGGCCAGCATGACCAGGTGCTTATCGGGGACCAGGCTCGGCCATCCATTTCCCAGGGGGCCGATCAACCGCATCTCACTTCCCACGGCAGCCTCTGCTAGCGCATGGGTTCCTGCGCCGATCACCTTGATCAGGAACTCGAGGCGCGCCCCTCTCTGCTTGAAGAGCGAGAAGGGCCTCGGAATGAGCGGGCCGACGTCGTCGCCACGCCTGAGCATGAAGAAGCGCCCAGCATTCAGGGCCGGATAGGCCTGTTCGGTCTCGACCTCCAACAGAACTCCGTCATCACCGGAGTCGATGACCGCTGTCACGGTCGCCAGTTGCGAGTTCGCATCGTCGGGCGGGGCGGGCATGGCGCGCAACAGTCTATCGAGGAGCGGTCGACACGCGAAGTCTGGACTTGCTCGAGGAGTGCGATCCGCCAGGACTCTACCCCCCCGAGCCTCGTCCCCGACCCAGATACGGGCCACGGTCCCACCAGATCATTGCAGCCTGTTCACCCGCGATTCCATTACAGCTACCTTCATCCTGGATGGAGATCACCAGCCCACTTGAACCGAAGATCAGGCGGACCCGCAGGCCAGAGGCTGGGCCTCCTCGTTCAGTCTGGATCCTGACGCTGCTCCTGGCCCTGGTCACCAGCTGCAGCTCTCCTCCCCAGGCCGAGCCAGCGGGATCGGCCTGGCAAGACCTCTTCGATGGCCAGAGCCTGGAAGGCTGGGAGAGTATCCAGTTCGGAGGCGAGGGGCAGGTCGAGCTCCGGGCCGGTATCGCCCTGCTGCCCATCGGTTCGCCACTCACCGGCCTGCGCTACCCTGCGGGGCTCCCGCTGACCAGCGGCTACGAGCTCGAGGCGTGCTGCCTTCGACAGACGGGGACCGATTTCTTCTGCGGGCTGACCATTCCGGTGGGAGACAGCTTCGCCACAGTGGTCCTCGGGGGTTGGGGTGGAGCTCTCTGCGGACTGTCCTGCATCGACCTACTCGACGCCTCGGAGAACGAGACCAAGAGCTTCCGACGGTTCGAGTCGGACACGATCTACACCCTTCGTATTCGCGTCGAGAGTCACCGAGTGCGTGCATGGGTGGATAGTGAGGTGCTTTTCGACTTCGAGATCGGCAGCCGGCTCATCTCGCCAAGGACCGAGGTGCTCCCCTGCCTACCCCTCGGACTGGCGAGCTACCTCACGACCGCTGAATTTCACTCGATGCGATGGCGCCCCCTGGCCTCGATACCCGATTGAGTTGTCCCTCTGCCAGCTGACCCCTTAGGCTGCTCACCATGCATGCCGCCTTTCTGATCGCCTACCTCGTCCTCCTGATCGGCGTTGGCGCTATCAAGGCCCGCAAGGTCAAGACCCAAGAGGACTTCACTCTCGCGGGTCGTGGTCTCGGAGGTGCCGTCCTGACAGGCACCCTCCTTGCCACCTGGATCGGAACGGGGAGCATCTTCGGTAACGCCGAGCGCAGTTTCGAAGATGGGCTCTCAGCCTTCATCCTGCCGCTCTCGAGTGCGCTGGGAATCCTGGCTCTCTTCTTCCTTGCCGCACGCATCCGGCGCATGGAGAAGTTCACCATCCAGGACATTCTCGAAGAGCGCTTTGGTGTGGCCGCTCGCATCATCGGCACCCTGGCCCTCTTGATGGGGTACTTGATCATCGTCTCGTACCAGTACCGAGCGGGCTCGGCAGTCATGCAGAGAGTGGTACCCGATCTATCCCCCACCAATGCCGTCTGCCTGGTGGCCGCCTTTGTGATTGCCTACACAGCATTGGCAGGCATGTTCTCAGTCGCCTACACGGACCTCGCCAACGGCATCCTGATGATCCTGGGACTCTCGATCTCCCTGTTCATCATGCTCGACAAGGCTGGCGGCGCAACGCAGGTCATCGAGGACCTGCCGGAGGGTAACCAGGCACTCTTCGGCTACAGCCCCGCCAAGGTCATCTCCTACCTCCTGCCTCCCTTCCTCTTGATTCTGGGAGATGCGAACATGTACCAGCGCTTCTTCTCTGCAAGGGACCCCCAGACCGCACGACGCGCAGCAGCTGGGATGTTCCTCGGAGTTCTGTTGCTCGACTGGCTCATCATCGGCGTGGCCTTGTGCGGTGTAGCGCTGGTCACACAAGGCCAGATGACTGCACCGGGCAACAGCGGACACGCCATCGTGCATATCGCCTTCGAGGCACTCCCCACTGTGCTCGGTGCAATCCTGTCCGCCACGGTCGTTGCAGTTGTCGTATCTACGGCCGACTCCTACCTGCTCTCACCGGCCAGCTCTCTGGTCCGAGACGTTTACCAGCGCTTCATCAACAAGAGTGCCAGCGACCGCCAGACCATCCTTGCCGGTAGGAGCACTGTTGTGGTGCTCGGACTTGTGGCTCTAGCCCTCGCCTTCACCTCCGATGCATTCTTCAGTGTGGCTCTCTTTGCCTACACGCTGTACGGAGCAGCCATCACTCCACCACTACTCGCCGCCTTCTTCTGGAAGCGAGCCACCTCAGCTGGTGCGGTGACCTCGATGATTCTTGGCCTGGGGGTGGCAACTCTCTGGGAGTTCTGGCTCGGTTCACGAATCGCCTCCCATCTCGAGGAGGCAGGCATGACCTCCATGTACGAGTTTGTCTCCAATCTGGATGCTGCGCTGCCAGCTGTCATTGCGAGCGTGCTGGCTCTTGTAACCGTCAGCCTCCTCGGGAAGCGCCCGGCAGGCATGGAAGGCTGAGATGAAAGGACCCCTCCTGGCTCTGATCGCATTCTTGACCTGCTCCTGTAGCGGCTCGCGTATACAACAGAGCTCTGATCCGGTCTCGGAGCCAATCAAGCGGCCGAACGTCCTCCTCATTTGCATCGACGATCTGCGTCCCGAGCTTGGCTGCTATGGAGTACCAGAGGTTCAGAGTCCACAGCTCGACGCGTTTGCTGAGACGGCGCTGCGTTTCGATCGGCACTACGTTCAGTTCCCAACCTGCGGTGCTTCCCGCTACTCGTTCCTCACAGGCCGCCGCCCAAGTCAGCCGGCTCACTACGGCAACGGGGCCTTCGCCACCCTTCATGAGCTGAGCGAAGGGGAGGAACCAGTAGCGACTCTTCCCGCAGTCTTTCACCAGGCTGGCTATCGCACGGTTGGCCTCGGCAAGATCTCCCACTCACATGACGGCCGCATGCGCTCTGGCAAGGACGAGCTGCCAGATGCCTGGGATGCCCTGCCAACAGATGCTGGCCCCTGGGGTGAAGCGCGTCACCTGTTGCACGGATACGCGAACGGAGTCCCCCGCGTGGCTGGGAAGAGCCCAATTACCGAATCGGAGGACGTGCCCGACGACGGCTATCCCGACGCTCGCCTGGCCTCCCAGGCCATCGAAGAGCTACGCGTGCTGGCCTCTGGCGAGGCCCCGTTCTTCCTGGCCGTCGGCTTCTTCAAGCCGCACCTCCCCTTTGCAGCTCCCCGCAGCTACTGGGATCTGTACGACCCCAACAACCTACCTCGCTCTACCCAGCCTGATATTCCCGAGGACCTCCCCTCCATCAATGGCTGGGGCCAGAGTGGTGAGGTGACTGGCAACTATGCCGGGGCTGGCTTCGACGACGCCACGTGGTCGATAGAAGAGCGGCGCCACCTCCGGCATGGATACTATGCATGCGTCAGCTATGTGGACGCCCAGGTCGGAAGGCTGCTGAGTGAACTGGACAGCCTGGGCCTGGCTGAAGAGACGATCGTCGTCGTCTGGGGCGATCATGGCTGGCACCTCGGCGACCTGGGGTTATTCGGCAAGCACACGACCTATGAAGCCGCGCTGCGCAGCACCTTGCTTGTGCGAGCCCCCGGTCGTTCAACCGGTGGTACATCCACGCGGGCGCTCGTGGAATCCCTGGACGTCTTTCCCACCTTGACAGAACTGTGTGGCCTACGAGCTCCCGATGACCTGCCAGGGAGGAGCTTCACGCAATTGCTGGGCAGTCCAGAGCTGGAGCACCGTGATGTTGCTCTCTCCTACTGGCGCAGAGGCCCCTGGATCGCGACGTCCATGCGTACTCCACGATATCGGCTCGTGGGTTGGTCGGACCCGGTCTCAAACCGTCAGGGCGCCATTGAGTTCTACGACCTTGATCAACAGCCCGAAGATGGCTCTGAGATCCACGAGGAAGAGAATCTCGCGGTCTCTGAGGCCGCTCTCATTCGACGCCTGATCGACAGGCACCTACCCAGGGGTCAGGGGGAGAACTGAATGAACAGTCCGTTGCTCGTGCTGCGCCCCGTCGAACAGGGCCCCAGTTGATCGCGGAACCAGACCTGGAAGGCCTTGCCCTGACCCGCGGCGAGGTTTCCCGCGCTGACCAGGTTCAAGTTGGTCGAAGCCGCTCCGCTGACATCCGAGAACACCACCTGGAGATTGAGGGGGTTGGCCCCCAGGCAGCGCAAGCCGTCCCCCCATGGGGACCCCATGCCATTGTTCTCGGCCGTGTCAGCCTGAAGAAACAGCACTGGTTTGAAAGCGGGCAGCTGAGTTGCCGTAAGAGCCAGGTCTGCCGCCACGACCGACGATGTTCCAACGGAACGAAGCATGGCTCCCGCACCTGAACTATTGGAACACCCTTCGCCAAAAGCAGAGACGTTCCCACAGGGGCAAACCATCGACGAACTATCGCCAAAGCAATAAGCCGTCCCAGGACCTCCGCTCGAGGACCAGCTCCAGGAGAGTACATCGTGATTCTCCCAGGCTCCGCCTGTCCCAGCAGTGAAGCCCACGTAAGCTCTGCCCTCTGACAGCAGCCCGATGCCTCCGGTAAAGCCACCGTTGACCCAGATGCCGCCGAGGCCGAAGTCGTAGGGCACACTCAGTCGTGGATTCACCAGATCATCCAGGTAAACCTCAAGAGTGCCGGGAATGTAGTTCAATCGAACGGTGTGAACCTGGCCATCGCTGAGGTTCGTTCCCGGATCAATCTGCCCCAGTGAGAACTGCTCGTCGTTGTTGTTCTCCCCGCTGCCATTCGTATGGAGGCTGAGCTCATTGCCCGAGAGATCGCCCTCCCCGCTCGAAAACCAGGTGTCGAGTTCGAGCACCAACGAGTTGGTGATGGCAGTTCCCGATGGTGCGGTCGTGTTGGCCCCGTAGCCCATCTCACCGCCGCCACTCCCCATCGCAGAAGTGCCGCGTGGATCAGTGTGGAAGATGATGGTCATTCCATCCGCTCCACCACTACCGAGGCTGTTGAACGAGTAGGTGAATACCGTATCGAAGCCGGTGTCAACTCTAACGGGCTGGTCGTAGTAGACAGCTCCGACCTGACTCCCTGAAGCAGCTGTGACCCGCAGGAGGTTACCCGACTGCGCCGCATTCCCGAGCATCGTGAGGCCGGCCACGCTCGAGAAGTCGTTGTAGACGAAATCCTGGGCCTCCGCTGCAGCGGCCAGCCCGGCCATCGCCATGATCAGATTGCGCAAGTTCGAGGCCATTCCTTCCACCATTCGAGGCTCCCCCTCTGTGCACTTCATGATACCCCGAACTCTCGAATTGCGTATAACTCGTACCCGGAGCCGCTGTACTGCGACGAGCTGGCACCCAAGCTGGGGCCACCTGTCGTGATGGAGGCTCTTTGGCCTGGCTCAGGTCCCGGGGTGCCAGAGCTCCCGCCAGTCGGGTTTTGCCGGCCTGGGCGCGCTGGAGAAGCGCTCCAGCAGGCCTGGATCCACCACGAAGTCCTCGAGGGCTGTCTCCGAGAGCACCTGCCCACAAGCCTCGTGGATCGAGGGAGCATCCAGCTTCTGGTAGCCATAGACCTCGTCAGGCCGGCCACACTTGCTGAACTTTCTGACCGCGAGAGTCCTGCAACGCACACCCAGGATCGACCCGATGTTGTCGAGATGTCCAGCCTCGCCATCGCAGACGGCCACGCAGGGAACGCGGCGACCCGCCAGGCTGATCAGGCCGGCCTCACTGGCTGCGGCAGCACGCACTCCGTGAAGATTGCCGTCCACGCCCAGCCCCTCACGTAGTAACGAGTAACCGTCCTTCTCACCGAGGATGCCAAGCAAGAGCTCGGGCGACGAGACCACGTGTACGTTGGCGAAGACTCCGATCTCAAGTAAGGAGTCGCTCGCTTCCAGAGCCTCTGGGACAAGCGGGCCCATGACAAAGAGCTGAACCACATTCTCACCGGGCTCGTAGCCAACGTAGCCCCGATAATCGACCAATGTCCAGGCACCCTCGAGGCAGTGCTGCCTGATGCGTCCGAGCAGGGCAGCATCATCGAGGACCGGCAAGCTGCTCTCATCAATCGCGGTCGAATCCCACTTGTCACCCAAGTCCGCAGGCCGGAGAGCGCCTGCAGGCACCTCACTCTTACTGGACATGTGGCGCCTCACCCTCGTCAGCAACTCTCGCTGCTGGAGAGCTCGAGTCACGCCTCGGACAAACACCCCACTACGACCAGCGTTGTCGCCCTCCATTTGACGCTTGATCGCGTCAGCCAAGATCCAGTCCATTTCGATCCCGTAGGCCGGCTCCCACGTGATCAGGTTGGGCATTTGAATGTCGGACTTCCAGCTGTGCTGCGCACCCTCTGAGGAGAGCGTCACCCCCGAAGGAGTCCCCATCAGGATGAATTCTGAGCCCCAGTAGACGTCATAGTAGAGCTGGTCGAGGGCCCGCTTCACGAAGAAGTCGTAGACCGTCATGATCGGTATGAATGACAGGCCCACGTATTGCCCCATCATCCCGAAGGACCCAAGAGCACTCATCGCATTGGCCTCGGCGATCTCGAAGCGAATGTGGCGCGTCCAGGCCGCCGTTCTCGCCAAGAGCTCCGGGTGGCGAGTGTTCATCTCGAGTTCTTCCTCGAGGTCGAGCTTCTCCTCGTCTGCAGGGCCATAGATGCCCGCATCCATCGAGGGAGAGATATTCGTTGACGACCCCACATCCGGTGAGAGCGTCATGGCGAACTGAGCGGCTGGTTGCCAGCGGCGCTCGAAGTCAGTGAGCGGATGCGGCTTCTTTTCCTCCTCTGCTGGGTCCAACCCGTGGGTGCCGATACGGGCGAGCTTCGCCGCTATCTGCCCCCACATCCACTGGGTGTGAGCCATGGGAAAGAGGCTCGTATCAATCTCGAAGCTCTCGGGCACTTCACCCACTTCCTGAACAGCGGCCCTTGTCCGCTCCCGATTGCGGTCGCAGAGCGCCTGGTGCTCCGAGTACGCCTGCCTGAAGAGCTCACCGCGCTGCGCCAGGAATCGGCCTTCCTCACTGTCATCCTCGAAGCCTGCGAAGGGCCGCCCGAAGTCGAGTCCTTCTCGATCGAGAAGAGCTTCGACCTCCTGCTTCGACGGCAGCATCGAGTGGTTCCCAGGATGGGCGAGGCAGTCCAGGCTCCAGCCCTTCAAGGTATGAACGATCACGACGACGGGGACCTGGGAGTCCTTCTTCGACTCCTCCAGAGCATCCACGACCCGCTGGTAGTCGTGACCACCCAGGTCTAGCATCACGTCGAGCACTTCCTCGTCCGACAAGGAATCGAGCAAGACCTTCATTCCCGGGCAACGCTCGAGCCACAGGTCTCGAATTCGCTGGGGATCTCTCTTGAGCACGAGCATCTGGAATTCGAAATCGGAGAGGCCATCGGTCAGGACCTCTCTCAGGCAGTCACCGCCAGGCCGACCAAAGATCTCCTCCCGGAGGCTGCCGTGTCGGAGCTGAATCACTCGCCATCCGTTCGCCACGGCAGTGCGCTCGATCCGATCACAATCAGTCCCTTCCAGACCTCGCTCATTGGGGATGCGAGTGCCGTCGAGGTTCTGCCTGTTGTAGTCGATGATCCAGGTCACGTTGCCCAGCTCTCGCTCTGCGAGGTCGGGCATGGCCTCGAGCAGAGATCCCTCGCGGAACTCCGAGTCACCGATCAGAGACCAGAAGTGAGTGTCTGACGGAACCTCCCATTCATGATCCTCGGCGTAGCGATAGGCCAGGGCCAGATAGCCCGAGCAAACCGGAGGGATACCTACAGTGCCGCTGGGCAGGAAGTGGAAGTTGTCCGGGTCGCTCGCCGCATGGTAGCTCTGGAAGACATAGGGCAGTTCCGGTGTAGGAAACTTCCGCAGCGTCCCCATGGCCAACTCCGCCTCCTCTCGAGTGAACCAACCATCTCGCTGCGTGGAGGCGAAGGCGTCGACCTTCTTGTTGTGCCTGAACAGGCCGAGGGCCAGGTGCAAGGCATGGTCCGTTGGAGAAGCGTGAGGCTTGCAGCAGACGTAGTCCTGAGGCTGGCGCACGTCCAAGTGCAAGGCCGATAGGATGTGCATCGAGCTGGCACAGCTCGCCGGGTGACCCCCAACCTTGGGGTCGCCCGGTTTCGTCTCGCGCGAGTAGTTCGCGAGATGAATCATGCTGATCATGTGCACGAAGGCACGGTTGGTGATCCGCTCCTGAACCGAGGTCATGGGCATCGTGGGGCTAGTCTGGAGAGTCATCGCTGAGGGGGTCTAGGGGTCCAGTTCACTGCCTGGCAGCCCGGTAGGGTAGCACCGCCGCGCTGGCTGCTGGACCCCGATTCTGATAGCAGCGCCTCACTTTCCTGACTCCTTGGTACGGAGACGGGAGCCAGCTGCTGGCCTCCTCGCCCGAGGCCCCCCGCAGGCGAGCACCAGCAACCCAGAATCAATGGCCCTCCTGGTCAGTCGCCAGATGGTCTGGTCGGTCGGCGCCTGAACAGCGTGGCTCCCGCAAGGGCCAGGAGGAAGGAAGTGGCCCAGGACCCCCAGAAGACCGTGGGCAGATCCTGCACCAGCCAGCGCTCAACCAGGCCACCTCGATCCCCGGTCTGGGAGCTGCTCGGTAGATAGAGCAACCAGGCAAGCCCGGGAGTAACAAGGAAGGAGAAGAGCAGGGCAATCGCACAGCGGTCCAAGAGCGACCCCCTTCCGGATGTTCGTGCGAGGAAACGCTGCAGCCAGATCATGGTCGCCAGTCCAGCAAGATAGAGGGCCCCAATCAGGGCCCAGGCCAGGGATTCTACAGTCATGAATTCCAGCTCGGGTGTGCCATCAAGGGTGGGATTGTGCCATGAGTTGGGCGAAGGTTGCGACCTGGGCTGCCCAGAGGGGGTCAAGACCATCAGAGTCCCCTTACCCGTTATCGGGGACCTGCTGTAGAGGCCAGAGGTCGGTTACCATTGGGGTCCAGAAGATGATGCTCCAACCTTTCAGACCGTCTCTCATTTCCATCGCTGCAGTCCTGTGGCCTGCGCTCGTTCTCGGCTCCTCAGACGCCGACTCGGTCGACTTCTCCCGAGACATCGAGCCACTCCTCGAGGACAACTGCATTCAGTGTCACCGGGAGAGAAAGCACAAGGCCGGGCTGCGCCTCGACTCAAAGTCCGCGGCCATGGCTGGCAGCTACTTTGGTACGGAGCCCGTGATCTTGCCAGGTGATGCAAGCAACTCCGTTCTCTTCCAGCGAATCGCTTCCAACGACGAGGACGAGCGAATGCCTCCGCGGGGAGCGCCTCTGGAGGCCAGCGAGATCGAGCTGATCAGGCGTTGGATCGACGAGGGTGCGGAGTGGCCTGATGAGGAGGTAGAGACCGATTTCGAGCTGCATTGGGCCTACGAGAGTCTTCAGCCCACAGAGCTCCCGCAGCCACGGAACAGCGAGTGGGCCCGCAACGAGATCGACATCTTCGTCCTCGATCGCCTCCAGCGAGAAGGCCTCGAGCCCTCACCAGAGGCAGACAGGTCGACACTTCTTCGCCGCCTGTCCCTGGACCTGACAGGCCTGCCACCTACCCCCGACGAGCTTGAAGCGTTCCTGGGCAACGACTCGGACACTGCCTACGAGGAGCAAGTCGACCGGTTGTTCGCCTCACCTCATTATGGTGAACGGCAGGCTCGAGGCTGGCTAGATCTGGCTCGCTACGCAGATACAAACGGTTACGAGAAGGACTCGATTCGGACCATGTGGCGCTATCGCGACTGGGTCATCAGGGCCTTCAACTCCGACATGAGCTTCGATCGCTTCACGATCGAACAGCTTGCCGGAGACCTACTCCCCGAGCCAACGCTGGAGCAACGTATTGCCACGGGTTTTCATCGCAATACGATGATCAACGCGGAAGGAGGTGTTGACCCTGAGGAGTATCGAGTTGCCGCGGTGGTCGATCGCGTGAATACAACGGCCATGGTCTGGCTCGGCACCACGCTGGCCTGCGCCCAGTGCCACACCCACAAGTACGACCCCTTCAGCCAGCGCGAGTACTTTCGACTCTTCGCCTACTTCAACTCGTCGGCCGACATCGGTCCCAGTGACGAACCGAAGATAGATGCGCCCACGCCTGAAGAGGCCCTGGAAGAAGAGAGAGCCGTGGCCGAGCTCGCAATTCTGGACGAGCGGCTGAGTACCTGGACACCAGCACTGGCAGGGGAGCTGGCCCTCTTCGAAGAGGAGCAAGCCCAGGCCGGGAAGTCCTGGAGCACCCTGCGCCCCAAGACGTTCAGTGGTGACGAGGGAACCACCCTCGCCATGCTCGAGGACGGCTCACTGCTCGCCGTGGGCAAGGAGCTGGCACGGGACACCTATGACCTGCTCTTTGACCTGCCCGAGGTCGAGGTCCAGCGCCTCCGCGTGGATGTCCTGACACACGAGGCCCTCCCAAATGGTGGCCCTGGACGCGCCGACCACAACAACTTCGTGCTGAGCGAGATCGAGGTCATCGCCACCGAGCGCAGCTCCGGGGAGGAGCACACGATCAGGCCAGCGGGGGCAAGCGCCGACTTCTTCCAAGAGGGATCACCAACCTGGCCGGCTGAGAGCTCCATAGACGGCGACCCGAGCACCGGGTGGGCAATCGCTGGAGGAACAGATCACCCCCACCAGCTGGTGCTCGATCTGGCCGAGCCCCTCGACGGCAAGAGACACTCCCACCTCCGACTGCGGCTGGCCCAGCACTACGGCAGCATGCACGTGATCGGGCGCCTGCGCATCAGCTTCTCGCAAGAGGCCGGAAGCGGGGCCACCCTGGTGCGACCTGACATCGAGGAGCTGCTGACCGAAGCCGGTGATCGAACACCCGAGGATCAAGCTCGACTGGAGGCCTGGTTCTTGAGTGCAGCGCCATCACTAGCTGAGGCACGAGAACGAAAGCGCGCCCTCGGCGATCGGCACCGCCCGCCGACGAGCCTGGTGATGCAGGAGCTGGAGACACCGCGCACGACCCACGTCCTTGAGCGTGGTTCCTTTCTTGCCCCTGGCGAGGAAGTGACCCCCGGGGTTCCGGCGGTCCTTACCCCGCTACACGAGGGCGCGCGAACCGACCGCCTTGGCCTGGCCCGCTGGCTCGTGAGTCCTGAGAACCCGCTCACTGCACGCGTCACGGTCAACCGATTCTGGCAACAAGTATTCGGTCGTGGACTGGTCCCGACACCGGAGGACTTCGGCAGCCAGGGCCAAGCACCGACACACCCTGAGCTGCTCGACTGGCTCGCCCTTGAGCTCCAAAGGGATGGTTGGTCGATCAAGAGCACTCTCAAGCGCTTCGTCCTCTCCTCGACCTATCGCCAGGAGTCAACGGCCAGCCCAGAGCTCCGACAGCGTGACCCCCAGAACATATTGCTTGCCAGGGGTGCACGCTATCGAGTCGAGGCCGAGATGGTGCGAGACATTGCCCTGGTAGCCAGCGGCCTCCTCAGTGAGACGATTGGCGGACCAAGCGTCTTCCCACCGCAGCCCCCGGGGATATGGAATTCCACCTACAGTGCTGACCGCTGGAACACAGCCGGCGGACCCGATCGCTTCAGGCGAGGCCTGTACACCTTCTGGCGACGAACGGCTCCGTATCCGACATTCATGGCCTTTGACGCGACAAGCCGCGAACTCGCCTGTGCTCGACGACCCGGCTCGAACACGCCCCTACAAGCACTGGCCCTCCTCAATGATCCGGCCTTCATCGAGCTCGCCATAGGGCTCGCAGGGCGCCTACTCCGTGAAGGCGGTGACCAGGACCGCGCACGCGTCGAGCTTGGCTTTGAGCTGTGCACCGGCCGCTTGCCCGATGCGCGGGAGGTTGCCATGTTGCTGGAGCTACTCGCCTCGGAGCGCGACCACTACCTGAATTCGATCGACTCCGCCAGGACCCTGGTCAGTAGCGAAGTAGACCTTGGGACCAACGAGCTCGACCCGATCGAGCTGGCGGCCTGGACGGTCCTGGCCAATGTCCTGCTCAACCTCGACGAGACCATCACCCGCGGCTAGCCATGGATCCGAATCGACTTCGATCAACCACGCGTCGCTGGTTCCTCAAGGATTGCTCCGTGGGCCTTGGTGCCCTTGCCTTGGGCCAGCTCCTCGCTCGAGACGGGCTAGGGCAAGGCACCTCGGCGCAGACTGCGCGTCTTCCACACTTCACCCCCAAGGCGAAACGCGTCATCTACCTGCACATGGCGGGCTCACCTTCTCAGCTCGACCTCTTCGATTACAAGCCAAAGCTTGAGGAGCTCGACGGCCAGCCAATTCCCGCCTCCTTCATCGAGAACGAACGCTTTGCCTTCATCAAGGGAACTCCCACGGTCTTACCCTCGCCCTATGGCTTCGCGAGGCATGGCGAGTCAGGTGCAGAGCTCTCCGAGCTCCTCCCCCACACAGCAGGAATTGCGGACAAGCTGACCATCGTGCGCTCCATGCACACTGATCAGTTCAACCATGCCCCGGCGCAGATTTTCCTGAACACCGGTAGCCCGATGATCGGTCGCCCCAGCTTCGGCTCCTGGCTCTCCTACGGCCTGGGTAGCGACAACGAAAATCTCCCGAGCTTCGTGGTGATGATCTCAGGAAGCTACTTGCCCAGCGGCGGCAGCTCCTGCTGGGGGAGTGGTTTCTTGCCAACCATTCATCAGGGCGTCCAGTTCCGCTCGAAGGGCGATCCTGTGCTATTCCTCTCCAATCCGGAGGGAATGGACAGGGCTTCCCGACGAAGGTCCCTCGACACCCTCTCGGAACTCAATCGCAAGCGCCTGGAGGAGAGTGGTGATGACGAGGTCGCCACACGAATCGCCCAGTACGAGCTCTCCTACAAGATGCAAACAAGCGTCCCGGAGCTCTCAGACCTCTCCACAGAGTCCCAGGCGACACTCGATCTCTACGGCGTCACGCCAGGTCAAGCCTCGTACGCCAGCAATGCCCTGATGGCAAGGAGGCTGGTCGAACGCGGCGTCCGCTTTGTCCAGCTCTATCACTGGGGCTGGGACAGCCATGGCACGAACCCCGGTGATGACATCATCACCTCACTCCCACAACGCTGCCAGGAGACCGATCGTGCCACCGCAGCCCTGATCACCGATCTCGAACAGCGCGGATTGCTCGAGGACACGATCGTGGTCTGGGGTGGGGAATTCGGGCGTACCCCGATGAATGAGAAGCGTAATGGCTCGAAGTTCTTCGGTCGGGACCACCACCCGCATGCCTTCACGATGTGGATGGCCGGGGGTGGCTTCCAACCCGGACTCACGCATGGCGCCACCGATGAGCTCGGCTACTTCATCACAGAGGATCCAGTCTCGGTGCATGACCTCCACGCCACGCTCTTGAACCAGTTAGGCTTCGATCACGAGCGCCTGACCTACCCCCACCAGGGTCGCGACTTTCGGCTCACCGATGTCGAGGGTAACGTGCTGCATGACCTCCTGACCTGAGCGTGCCCCCGAGGCGCGCTCGGCTCACCTCACAGGATCCTCACTGGTCGCTGCGAGGCTCGCGCCGCGCCGCATCGATTCCTTGAGCTCATCCAGATGCCGTGAGTAGACCTCACGCGGACCACAGTCGTACCTCTCACAGATGGCTGCCGCCATGCCGACGATCTCTCCCATCGCGCCGGTCGTCTTCATCACTCGGACGGCTCCGAGCGCCTCATGTGTCACGCTGATGTTGCGTCCAGCCATGAAGAGGTTGCCAATGTTGCGACTGTAGAGGCAGCGATACGGTACCCAGTAGGGTCCCACGTAGGTGTAGCCCTCGCCGTGGGTAAAACCAGCGATGAACTCATCACCCTCGTGACCTTTCGAGTACCTGGAGTCAGGGAAGTGCGTGTCAATTCCCCAGGTACAGGGGAAGGAGCCATCCTCCCACTGCTTGCCGTCTCGCAAGTCCTCCCCGGTCAAGATTACATCACCGAGCAGCCGACGAGACTCACGCTTGCCAGCGATGTAGGCCACCCAGTTGAGCTTGTGAGCGGGATAACGCTTCTCCACGTTCTTGATCGCATCCCAGGCCCCGTACATCGCACGGAAGTTCTGGTCCCTGATCCGCTCCATGTCCAGGATCGGATCCCGGTCAAAGCCGTTCTCCCAGTACCAGTTACCGATACTGATTGGCCTGGCACCCCCCTTCGTCTCCGGCTCGGTCTTGCCCCAGGTACGCCCGGGGAAGGGCTTGTCCTTCAAGTCCACAGCCCAGGGAACCCGCGGAAAAGATGCATCCTCACAGGCCTGCTCCAGGACTGAAGTCAAGGGCTCTTCATCGTCACAGAGGCACTTGATGTTCCAGAGATTACTGGCACCCATGTGACCCACCTCTGTGACCTCATGGTCGGCTCCAGCAAGAAATCCCACGGACCCGTCACCGGTGCTATCAAGAAACAGCCGGCCACGAATTCGTGTTCGCACTGCAGTCCTCGTGTGCTGCGCTGTAACGGACTGTAGCTGCCCCCCCTCGACCACGGCGCCATTCATTCGCTGCTCGAGGAAGAGATCGAGGTTTGGCTCAGATTGAGCCAGGCTCATCTTCCTGTCATCATCGAAGACCTGGGCACGCTGAGCATTCGCCGAGTCTTCTGCCTTGTCAGGGACGAGCTCCATGACCACATCACCGACCCGCTGGTAGGGTTCTTGATTGACATGTCCCTGGGGCCAAACCCGAACCTCCGAGCTGGAGTTCCCGCCGAGTACCGGGCGATCCTGGATCAAGGCAACCCTGAGCCCCAGGCGAGCAGCCGTGACTGCTGCGCTGGTACCTGCCATCCCGCCACCTACGACCACCAGGTCGTACACATCCGTCTCAACCGGCTCCTCGGTCAATCCCAGCCAGGTACGACGTAGACGGTCGAGCTCCTCGCCACCATCGGGGATCCTCCTCTCGAGATCTTGAGTGAAGATGATCGCATCACAGCGACCTTCGAAACCGGTCAGGTCATGAATGGCCAGCTCCACAGAGTCACCGACCTCGACAACGCCACCGTCCTGCCAGTGCCACGGCTCACCTTCGACACCAAAGATCGGCTCAAGAGCGACTCCGTCCAGGATGACCTGAAACTTGCCCGGTGCCCCCGGCACCTTCCAGGGCGCCACCCAGTCCCGCGTCCGCACCCAAACTCGATAAGGCCCCGGCTCCTCGAAGTCGACCGTGGTACGCGCATCTCGAACAGGGTCACCGATTCCATGGGCCAGGAGATAGGGCGACCCCATCAGATCCATGAACTGCTGGTCGATGACCCACCCACCGACGTCGTCGAAGGCCTCAGCCTCAACGAGCACGACCTCCCGAGCCAGAGCAGAGTTCGCGACAAGAATCGCTGAGAGCAGAATTGATGAAATCGATCGCGGTCTCATGCTTTGATGGTCAATCCCGGTTCGTGGAGTTGGTACAGCTGTGCCGGCAGCTCTCAGAGGCCGCCTTCATCGTACTGTCGAACAAGTCGGCTGGGGGCACGCTCGCGCCACGCTGCTTGCATGGCCTCTCGCAGCAGAGCGATGCGGGCCTTGGATAGCTGAACCCTGGTATATCCTTGCCGCCCCCATGCCCCCGCAAGGGGCGCGAAGACCTCGGGGTGGCCGCTGGCCAGGCGCTCCTGAAGATCAGTCGGCAACCGGACCATCCCCCACTCCTCGCCCCCGCCGAGAGTCGCGAAGATCTTCTTGCCGACACGGAAGTCGGGGTGACCATGGTGCTCTTCCTCGGTCACCTCCGGAAGGTCGAGTGCTAGCCGCCTGAAGTCCCTTGCCTTGATCATTCTCAGGTCCACTCCGGAGTTCAGATAACTCGCGCCCTATCCTTCACTCTCGGGGAGCTGGTAGAGCTGAATCCAATTCCCACAGGTGTCGTCGAGGATCGCCAGGGTGACGCCTCCGGCATCAGCCGGCTCTCCGCGGAAGCTCACTCCAAGAGACTTCAGGCGCAGATACTCGGCGGAAACATCCACCACCTCAAAGGCGGTCAGCGGAATTCCCTGTTCGAAAAGGGCCTCCTGATAGGTCTTCGCTGCAGGATTCTGGTTGGGCTCCAGAACAAGCTCGACTCCACCAGGCGCCTCGGCTGAGACGACCGTCAGCCAACGATGCTCGCCCATCGGAATGTCGGTCTTCATGACGAAGCCAAGGGTCTCGGTGTAGAAGGTCAGGGCCTTCTGCTGATCACGAACCAATAGGCTGCTGAGTTGGATCTTCACTCGGTTCTCACTCCTGGGAGCACCTGGTATCCGTGGAACATCGACGAACGAAGCCCCGCTCACGAGCGTGGACAAGTCGCTGGCCTCATTGTACGGAGTCTCGCCCTGCCAATCAGCCCTGCACGAAGTGCAGGCTATCCAGGTTCATCAAGCCCCCGGGCTTCCCCTCGTTGACGAACAGTAGATAGAGGTCTCGGGGACCCGGTGGAGCGTTCAATCCGGCCTCCACCTCAAACCAGGCCTCCCACTCACCGTTTGGGACCATCTCGAAGCTACCGACCAGCTTTCCCTTCTTGCCCCCGGAGCGGAACTCGACCGTGGCTCCAGCCCCAGCGGAGCTCACTCGGCAGCGAACCTTCTCTATTCCTACCAGGTCAACGTCCTCGAACAGCAGGTGATCGCCATGGTCGATGGCTCCAATGAAGGTCCCCCCCGAGGCTGAATCAGAGTCGAGGGACTGGGTACCCCTGCGAGAGGAGAAGTGCTCGGCCTCGACGACATGAGTCCGCAGGACGCTACGGGCGCGGCCCACTTGAGGCCCAACGACCGCACCACCTGTATCTGTGTAGCTGGCCTCTAGCACCAACGAACCACTTGCCAGCTTGCCCGCGTCCAGCTTGGGTGCGAGGAACTCTCCAACAACACCAGGACGAGGCACCACCACTGCTCGAGTCGTGTCCAGCTCGTAGATCCATTCGAGCATCGCTCGCAGATCTCGGTCCGAGAGGTCCGCATGCGGCAGCATCTGTGCATCGCCCCAGACCCCCGCCGACCCCTCGCGCACCCGCTCCATCGACGCCTCCAGCGCAAGCGGCTCCTCCATGTAGCGGGGAGCGATCTCCACCAGAGCAGGTCCAACGATGCGGTGCTCAAGAGCGTGACAGTTAAAGCAGTCCGACTGTTTCATGAGGGCCAACCCCCGCGGATCGATTGAGCCGGAGAGGTCCCCTTCCTTGCGAGGCGGTGCGCCGTCTTCGAAGTGTGCCTCAACGAACACATTGTCCATCCACCAGGCGAGGTCCGCGTCTCCCTCGGACTCCCCGTCCTCCAGGTCTCGAACGGAGACACCAAACGAGAGCGGCACCTCGGGATCGAAGAAGCCGCCATGACTCGGCCTGTCGAAGGCGACCCTGGGTGGATCATTCCCCACGCTCAATGGCAGTCGGGCAATCCCATATCCACCCAGACCATCGCGGACCTCGAGCTCAAGCGTGTGTTGCCCCTCCAGTGCGATCGTCAGCTCCGGGCTTGGCTCCGTAGAGAGCAGCTCCCCCCCCGGCTGTAACACCCAGCGGTACTCGAGCGCATCGCCGTCCCTGTCCAATGTCCCCTCACTCGACAGGCGAATTGTCAGGGGAGACGCGCCGGCGATACGATCAGCACCAGCCCGTACGATTGGGGAGCGGTTCTCTCGTTCGTAATCGATCCGGACCAGCCGCGAGTCCTCGTTCTCGCCCCAGGTTGTTCCGTACTCAAGAACGTAGAGAGAGCCTCTGGGGCCAAAGACAAGATCCGCGGGCCGCTTGAAGTCGACATCCAACGGAAAATCCTCTATCCGGGCGATCTCGGAGTCACCCTCGAGATGCACGACGCGGATCCAGTGTCGGGACCACTCGTAGAAGAAGAGTGCCCCATCAAAGGCCTCGGGGAACTTGACCGAGGAGTTCAGGTCGGGATCAAATCGATAGACAGGGCCGGCACAGGCCGTACGACCACCATCGCCCAACTCGGGGAATTCTTCCGAGGCGGAGTAGGGGTAGTAGATCCAGGCTGGTTGAGCTGGTGGCAGGAGCCGCGCACCGCTGTTGTTTGGAGAGTCATTCCAGGGGCGAGCGGGGTCAAAGGCAGCACCCACGGCCTCTGTACCGAAGTCATAGTCCCGATAGGGGAAGTTGTCGCCGATGAAGAGCGGCCATCCAAAGAAGCCCGGGCCCCTTGCCTGATTGAGTTCATCGTAGCCACGAGGACCACGCTCTCCATCATCAGAGGCATCTGGCCCGACATCGCCCCAGTACAGGTAGCTGGTCTCCGGATCGATCGAGATCCGCCACGGATTACGGCACCCCATCACATAGATCTCAGGACGCCCGAGCTTTGAGTCCTCGAACAGATTTCCTGGCGGAATCAGGTAGCCCCCCGTCGCGGTCGGCCTGATGCGTAGGACCTTGCCACCAAATGTCATGGTGTTGGCACTGGAGCGCTGAGCATCCCAAGGGAATTGCCCCTGGCGCTCGTCAAAGGGTCCAAATCCTGAGGAGCCAAAGGGGTTGGTGTTGTCCCCGGTTGAAATGAACAGGTTTCCTTCCGGGCCGAACTCAAGCGAGCCACCGTGGTGACAGCACTCGCGTCTCTGTTCGATCCAGGACATCACCACGTGCTCGCTTGACCGGTCAATGCTCGTACCATCCACATGGAATCGGGAGACGAACTGTCCCATGTGCTGAGCGGGAGAATAGAAGAGGTAGACCCACTGATTACTCTCGAACTCGGGATCCAACGCAATCCCCAAGAGTCCGTTCTCTTGCTCGTCGAAGACCTCCAGCTCCAGAGCGATGTCCAGGGTTCCGTCGTTCGGTTCGTAGCAAAGAACTCGCCCCCCCTGCTCGACGAGAAAAACACGACCATCGAATGCCACGGCCAACTCCATCGGCCGACTCATCCCCGTCGCCAGGACCTCGAGTTCGAAGCGACCAGGATCAAAGCCTGACTCCTGAACAGCAGCGAGACCCGCCGGGACGGCCAGTAGCATTGCAGGAAGCATCATCTCGATCAGAATATCACCATGGCGCCTTCCTGAGCCCCAGCATCTGCTCGATCAGACTGCTCCGCCTCGCCCACACCGGCGCTCACGGATCACGCCAAAGCGCCGGTTCTCTGAGGATCACTCCGTCGATTCCGACTAGACTGTCGCGCCCTCGCCCCAGGATACCCAGTGAGCCTCCTCAGCCTCGAAGACGTCAAGAAGCACTACGCCTCACAAGAGGTTCTCTCCGGTGCCAGCCTCAAGATCGATCCCGGCGAGAAGATCGGGATCGTTGGCCGCAATGGAGGTGGCAAGACGACGCTGTTCCGCCTCATCATGGGACAGGAGACCCCTGATTGGGGGCGCATCGTCACCCGCAAGGGCACGGACGTTGGATTCGTAGAGCAGCGCCCGAGCTTCGCTGCCGGCATGACCGTTCGTGGCTACGTCGAAGCCGGGATGGAGCATGCCAAGCAGGCCGTCATCGAGCTCGATGCCGTGGTCGAAGAAATGAGCACTGCCCAGGGAGAACGGCTGGATCAACTCATGGCCAAGCAAGGTCTCCTGACAGAGCGCGTCGAGGTCCTGGGAGGCTGGGAGATCGAGCGCCGCGTGGAGAAGGTCATGAGCGGTATCGGGCTGGGCGAAGAGCTCTGGGACCGCGACCCGACAACCCTCTCTGGCGGCGAGAAGGGACGGACCGCCATCGCTCGGGCGCTGGCCGGTGGCCACGACCTGCTGTTGCTCGACGAGCCCACAAACCACCTCGACCTGCCCGGTATCGAGTGGATCGAGGACTACATCAAGACCCTTCAAGGAGCCGTCCTGGTCATCAGCCATGACCGCCGCTTGTTGACCAACGCTGTCGATGCCATTCTCGAACTGGAGCGGGGCCAGCTCTCACGATACACCGGTAACTACAAGCGCTACCTGCAACTCAAGGAGGAACGCTACGTTTCGGAGAAGAGGTCCTATGACATTCAACAGGACACGATCCGAAAGGAAGAAGCCTTCATCAAGAAGCACATGGGCAGCCAGCGCACTGCCGAGGCCAAGGGGCGCATGAAGAAGCTCCAAAACGTCGAGCGGTTCCCGCGCCCCCATCACGACGTACGCAGGCCCATCATTCGCGCACCCGAAGCGAAACGTGGTGGCGAGAAGGTCTTCGAGACCTTCGAGCTCGCAGCAGGCTACGACCAAAAGCTCGTCTGGCAAGGTGTCAACTTGCGGGTGGGTCGGGGTGAACGAATCGGGATTGTTGGGCGCAACGGAATCGGCAAGACCACCTTGCTTCAAATCCTCGCAGGCCGCAGCTCCCAGGCCAAGGGGACCGTCGAGCGCGGCCACGGAGCCGAGTGCGGGTACTACGACCAGGAGACTGGCGATTTCCGCCCCGATGGAACGCCGATGAGCGAGATCCGACGGCGCTACCCGAACATGACCGACGGTCAGATTCGCTCGCACCTGGCCTTGTTCCTCTTCCGTGGTGACGAGGAAATCGAGAAGCCTGTGGCCAACCTATCGGGAGGCGAGCGGGCTCGGCTGGCTCTCTCCCTACTCGTGATGGAGAAGCCTTCTTGGCTGGCCATGGACGAGCCCACCAACCACCTGGACCTGGCTGGCCGCACCGCGCTGGAAGAGATGCTCTCCAGCTTTGATGGCGCCCTCGTCCTGATCAGTCACGACCGAGAGCTGCTCGACGACCTGTGCAATCGGATTGTCGAGGTTGAGTCCGACGGGGTCGTCAGCTACGACGGCAATTACACTCACTGGCGCGAAGTCAAGGCCCAGGCAACTGCAGACGCTCAGGCCCAGCGCAACAAGGACACTGCGGAGCGCAAGCAGGTCGCCAGGAAGGAGGCCGAGAGGAAGGCTGCGACTGAGAGCTCCGCCGGCAAGAAGGGAAAGGCCCGGTCATCGGGCTCGAAGAGGCCCCACAATCCATACAAGTTCAAGAAGCTCGAGGAGCGCATCATGCTCCTTGAAGAGCGACTGGAGAAGCTCAACGCCTCGCTCACCAAGGAGGAGGTCTACCGCGACGCCAACAAGCTCAGGGATACCCAGTTTGAGATCGCTGAGGTCGAGAACGAGTTAACCGAGGCCAACAAGGAGTGGGAGAGCTGGGCCTCTTAGAGAGACCATCGCCCTATTCTTCTTCGAGCTGCGCCGGCATCGTCCCCTTGATGTAATTGGTCAGAGCCTCACGCTCGACCTCCGACTCCAAGAGGTGTGCGAACAAGAGATCCCGGAAGCTGAGCATTCCGATCACCTTTCCACCCTCGACCACAGGCAGGTGCCGGATGTGGCGCTTGCGCATCTCGCTCGCCGTAGCATCGACGTGCATGTCGGGTGAGGCGCTGAACAGGTCGCGGGTCATCTTGTCCCCGACGGAGACATGCCGTGGCTCGAGGCCGGGCACCACCACACGGGTCATCAGGTCACGTTCGGTGAACATACCCAGGGGCTGGCCATCCTCACTGACAACGAGGACAGCGCCCACTCGCTTGGATGCCATCAGCTCCGCCGCCTCGAAGGTGGTCTGAGTGGGGAGTACTGTGACCAGTGCGTTGTTCGTGAGGATCTCTTGAATGAGCTTCATGGTGGCATCATTGGCGCAATGGCGCCTGCTTCAATACTACTCCAGGCCGAGCCCTGAGGCCTCCAGAATCGGCTCTGGGTGGTGACCAGCCGCGAGAGACCTCCCAGGGGCCTCGCTCAGATTCCCGCTAATGGGCGATTTCCACCAATTCCGAGAGTGGCCTAGCTCCTTCACTCATCCTTAGACTCCAGGCGCCACTAACCGGAGAAGCGACATGGACCGTACCTCATCAAACCTCCTAGTGGGGGCGTACCTGATCGCCGCTAGCTGCCAGGCCCCCCAACGTGCACCGGCCCATGAACTGAAGTCGGCGATGGACATGGAGTCTGTCGCCATCACTGGCCAGTGGACCTCTTCCTGGATCGAGTCAAGCACCTTGTTCGATGAGGTCTTGCCATCATGGAATGTGGATTTGCCGGAAGGTGCAGCCTTTCGCGTTGATCTGTCGGTGCGCTCCTCGGGTGAGACCAAGGACTCGCCCTGGCTCGACATGGGCGGCTGGGGCGGCTGGCCAGAAGCTGACCGCGCTCCCCATGAATTCAATGGGGGCGCAGTAGCTGTGGATATCTTGCGCCTGGATGATCCACGCTCAGAGGCAAGACTGAGAGTCCGAACTCGTGGACTGCAAGCTGGGGAGGTCATCAAGTTGAAGCGTTTGAACCTGTGCTTCTCCAGTCGTGAGCTCCAGAACACCCGGGAATTCGGTCCGCGACCAAGCGAGCCCTTTCGAATGGACCTGGCCCTCCGGCGCCAGGCTGATGAGCGCCCCGAGCTCGCACCGCGCATTTGCAGCCCGACATCAGTGGCCATGGTCCTGGAGCACCACGGCGCCTCAATCCCGACCGCTGAAGTCGCCGCGCTCCTGTATGACGCGGAGAACGACATCTATGGCAACTGGAATCGTGCCATCCAGGGGGCATGGCTCCTGGGCGTGCCTGGAACCCTGATCCGGGTGCAGAGCTGGGACGAGGCCTGCTCCTACATGGCCGGTGATAGACCCCTCGTGATCTCCATTGGAGTTCAGCCTGGCCAGCTCACGGGAGCCCCCTACGAGTCAACGGCGGGACACCTCTTGCTCCTATGTGGGTTCGACAGCCAGGGAAATGCATGGGTACTGGATCCTGCGACGCCTCGAGAAGACCTTGACCCGAAACGCTACTCACTCGCGGAACTAGAGGTTGTATGGCTGGAAAGAGGGGGATTTGCCTACCTGATAGCACCCAATCCATCCTTTCTCGACGAGGGCTAAACCCAGCCTGAGCCTCGGAATTTCTTTCTCAACTCTGAGATAGGTAAAGTACCCCCATCGCGGTAGAGCTTGAAGAACGGTATTTTTTTCCTCAAGGAGTCGATGTGTCGTTCCGATCACTAACGACGCGCGTCATTTCTCCGGGACGCGGTGATCCCCACCACCGACCCAACTGGACGCGAGTACCCGAGGAGTCTGATTAATTGGTTGATAGCTTTATTCGAGACGTGCCTGACTTTCCCAAGGCAGGAATCCTGTTCAAGGACATCACGCCACTGTTGCAGGACCCGAGAGGCCTCGCCAAGTCCATCGACGGGCTGGCAGACCTGGTCGATCCTGACAGCTACGACCTTGTCTGTGGAATCGAATCCCGAGGGTTCATCTTTGGCACCGCACTGGCATCCAAGCTCGGCAAGGGGTTCGTCCCCATCCGCAAGCCGGGTAAATTGCCCTGGAAGACCGAGTCCGAGTCCTACGAACTGGAGTATGGAACGGACACCATCGAGATCCACGTCGACGCAACTGCCCTGGGCAAGCGCTTCCTCATGGTCGATGATCTCCTGGCAACGGGTGGAACAATGGGAGCTGCCCTGACGCTTGTGCGTCGAATCGGCGCAGAGCCTGTGGCATGCGCCTTCGTGATCGAACTGGGTTTCCTACCTGGGCGAGAGAAGCTGGGCGATGTCCCCGCTCATTCGCTCATCAAGTACTAGAGAGCTGAACGTGTCCATATCAGCAGACAAGATGACCACCAAGAAGTTCTCGAAGTCCACGAAGTCCAAGGCCAGTACGGCCAAGAAGAAGGTTGCGTCCAAGAAGAAGGTCGCGACCAAGAAGAAGGTGGTGACCAAGAAGAAGGCCGCCAAGAAGAAGGCCACGGTCGTGATCGACCAAGACACCCCGACCGAAGATCTCTGGGTCCTCTATCAGGACGCGAAGAAGAAGGGTGACAAGGGCCTCGATCGCCTCGAGGAGATCCGCAACGAACTGATGGAGCGCCACCTCCCTCTCGTTCGCTACATCGCCGACCGTCTGCTCCAAACGTTGCCCAAGTCAATCGAGCTCGATGACCTTGTCAGCGCAGGCCTCTTTGGACTCATGGATGCGATTCGCGGTTTCGACCTGGAGCGGGGAATCAAGTTCAAGACCTATTGCTCGACTCGTATTCGGGGCTCGATCCTCGACCAGCTCCGCTCCCAGGACTGGGTGCCGCGTCTGGTCCGGCTCAAGGCCGGCAAGATCGAGAAGGCCCTGCAGCGGCTCACTGGAGAATATGGCCGCGAGCCAACACACACAGAACTGGCCGAAGCTCTGGAAATGGAGCATGGAGAGCTCTCGAAGGAGATCCGCGAGGCACGAGCCAAGGCCATGTTCTCTCTCTCAGAAAAGTGGGAAGACCACGATGATGATGGAGCCACCGAGAAGCTCGACATCCTCGAGGACTACAACGCCTGCGACCCTTTCCGCGAGCTCAATCGAGCGGATTTGCTCACGTTCATCACGCGTTCGCTGACTCACAAGGAGCGCTTCATCATCGAGCAGTACTATCAGGTTGGCCATACCATGCGGGAGATCGGCGAGATGCTTGCTCTGACCGAGAGCCGTGTCTGCCAGATTCACTCCAACGTGATGGGACGGCTCAAAGGGCTGCTGGGACAGAAGCAGGGCACCCTGCTCATGTAGCCAACGGAATCTCAATCGACAAGCGGCGGCGCCGCCGAGCCATATGCTCGGTGGCGCCGCTTCCATTTGGTTTCCTGTTTGAGACATCGACAGGCATTCCGGGCTAGCCGATTCTCTACCCTCCTGATGAAATGAGGGCATGAGAGTCTTCCTTGGAACGTTCGCCCTGGCCTCGACCTTGCTGCCCCCCCCACCCAGTGGACAGATCAGCCTTGTCGACGTGACTCAGGCAAGCGGTCTGAGTTACATGCAAAACCAGACCCCCGGAGCCAGCATGCTCTCCATGTGCGGTGGGGCCGCGGCCGGAGACTACGACGGAGATGGCTGGGTGGATCTCTTTGTCACTCGTATTGACAGGCGCTCTCGCCTCTTCCGCAACCTGGGCACGAACGCACAGGGCCAGCACCAGGGATTCATCAACACGACTCTATCCGCCTTCTCAGGCCCAGACCCGGGGCCCCGCCTCAATGGTGCCAGCTTCGGAGACGTGGACGGTGATGGTGATCTGGATCTCCTGGCAACAGGCTTCTTCACACCTCAGCACTTCCTCTGGATCAACGATGGGGCCGGTCACTTCGTCGAGGAGGGCGCAACTCGGGGCATGGTCCTGGCTGGCCCTTCCGATCAGAAAGGGTTCAGTTCCTCCTTCGGTGACTACGACCTGGACGGCTACCTGGATGTGTACATCTGTGAATGGGGGCACCAGATTGACCCAAACTCACCCACCCCTTCCAACTCCCGGCTCTTGCGAAACCTGGGGGACAGCAGCCCCGGATACTTCGAAGACGTCACGGACTCTGCTGGCGTCGCACTGGAAAGCGTAGTGGCGAATGGAACATCCGGTTCCTTCACCGGCGTCTACGCCTTCACGCCAAGGTTCGCCGACTTCAATGATGACGGCTGGCCTGATCTCGCCATAGCGGGTGACTTCACCACGAGTCGACTATTCTGGAACAAGGGCGATGGCTCCTTTGTCGACGGCACGGTCGCGGCCGGCGTCGGGCGAGACGAGAACGGAATGGGGGCGGCGGTTGCTGACTTCAATGGCGATGGGAATCTGGACTGGTTTGTCACCTCCATCTACGACCCGGCCGACACTTGCTCGATACATGGCTGCAATTGGGGCAACTCCGGCAATCGCCTGTACATCGGAAATGGGGCCAGAGAGTTTGCAGACGCAACCGACAGTGGAGTCCGGGATGGCGGCTGGGGTTGGGGAGCCACGGAGATCGACTTCGACAACGACGGAGCACTCGACCTGGCCATGACCAACGGCATCAACTTCTCGGGGCCGCCCTATGATGACGTCTTCAACCACGACCCGACCAAGCTGTGGCGAAACGAGTCCGGACTCTTCGTGGAAGTCGGTCTCGATCTCGGGGTGGTCGACCGGGGCTCCGGCAAGGGCATCGTCAAGCTCGATTACGATCGCGATGGTGACCAGGACCTCTTCATCGTCAATAACAGTGGTCAGCCAGTGCTCTACCGCAATGATGGTGGAAACCAGGCCCACTGGATTCAGATTCAGCTGCGAGGGTCCAATGCAAACTCCGCAGGGATTGGCGCTCGCGTTCGGCTGTGGCCGAACATCGGGGACGCTCCGCTGGTACGGGAGCAGAGCGCAAGCAGCAACTACCTGAGTCAGAACGAGACGCTGCTGCACTTCGGCCTCGGCGACGACAGCAACGCAGCGCGAATTGAAGTGACCTGGCCACGGGGCACCAAATCAGTGCTCACCAATGTCGCCAGTGGCCAGAGACTTGTCATCAGCCAACCCTGACCCCTACATCCAGCCCTCCGGTCACCCCCTGGGCCCAGACCAGCCGGCGGGTAATAGTCACAAACCCGCATCTCTATCAGGTCCGCCGCCCCCGTACCTCCGGGGAGGACATCCATCAGGACGGGCTAGAGGGCCTACCCCCCCCAATCCGGCAACGTATTGAACCGGTTCCCTGGCGAGACTCGTGGGATACTCTAGTATATGCCTCGGTTCGTATCTGGATCGGTCTCTCACCCCACGCTTCTCACCCTTCAGCTTCTCAATGAGAACTCTATTAGTCTGCGCAGCAGGATTCACTCTCTCCACCTCCGCCTTCGCACTTCAGGCGACCTGGACAACACTCGGAAGCGGAACTGCGATCGACATGTCAGATGACGGTCTGTACGTCGTTGGAAACAGTGGGGGCAATGCCTTCATCTGGAACTCCAACAGTGGCCAGATCAACATTGGCCAGGATGACGCCGTGGCTGTCTCTTCGGACGGTGCCAGCGTACTGGGTAACATGACCAACATGAGCGGCCAGACTGTTGCCGGCCTTTGGACTCAGGGGACCAGCTGGGTCGAGCTCCCTGGGCTGGGTGGCAGCTCTGGATCGAGCGTAGCTACCGCCTACGGGATGTCTGGAGATGCACAGGTCGCCACCGGCCTTGGCTGGGTCAATGCGGGAACTGCCGGCGCCTTCCGCTGGACTCCTGGCGGTGGAACGACTCAGCTTCCCCAGAGCGGTCCCAACAGCAGTCGTGGCAATGCGGTCTCTGATGACGGCACGCTCGTAGGTGGCTGGGATGAAGCCGGCAATGGTTCACGCAGAGCTGTCTACTGGGACAGCGCCGCTTCGCAGGCACAGACCTTTGTCGCCGTGAGTCTAACCAACCCTGACGGAGCTGGTGAGGTCCTCGGCTTCAGTAGCAACAACACCTTCGTGGCTGGCATCACCGAAGGTGAGGGCTTTGTCTGGGATGCCACCAATGGCCTGACGAAGACCGGCGCGCTGCCTTCCAATGACCTCTTTGCTCTTGGAGGCGCTTTCTCCGCCTCGGATGATGGGGCCCGTGTCGTCGGCTGGTACCGAGTCGCCTTCCCCTTCGACAACCGCGCCACAATCTGGACCCCCGGTGGTGGTCTCGAGGAGCTCAAGGTCTTCCTGGAGAACAATGGAGCCACTGGCGTGCCGGCCCTTAGCTTTGCCTATGCCATCAGTGCGGACGGCACCAAGGTGCTCGCATCCGGTGGCGGAAGCTGGGGCATCGCCGACCTGAGCGGCCTCGGCGGAGTGGGAACGGCGTACTGCTTCTGTGCGAACACCGCCCCCTGCGGAAACATTGGTAGCCTCGATTCTGGCTGCGCAAACTCCACAGGGTCTGGCGCGATTCTCAGCGGGTCCGGGACTGCCAGCGTCTCCACGGACGACCTGACCTTCGACTGCACCCAGATGCCCCCCAACAAGCCGGCCTTGATCTTTGCGGGCACCACCTCCGTGAACGGAGGAGCCGGATTCGTCTTCGGCGACGGCCTGCGCTGCGCAGGCGGCTCTGTACAGCGCCTTGGCGTGATGACCTCCGACTCTGGAGGCAACGCGTCCTGGGGCCCCGGGATGATTGCAGCCGGTGGCTGGTCCAGCGGCCAGACCCGCTTCTTCCAGGTCTGGCTCCGTGATCCCGGAGGACCCTGCGGAGGCGGCTTCAACCTCTCCAATGGCCTGGAGGTTCTCCTCCAGCCCTGAGCCCAGCGAGTCCCACTCGAACAGAAGCCACCCCGCGGAACGACGTTCCGCGGGGTGGCTTCTTTCCATGAGCAGCCCAACGCTCTCGCGTTCCACTCCTTCTCCAAGGCCGCTCCAGGAGCCACGGACTCCATGTCAGGACTGAATTGGGAAATGCCTGTCCCAAGGACGGCCTGGGTAGGGCTCAAGACCATGGCACCAGACCCCATCCCCGGGTGGGCCTGCTCCTGCCAGGAGGTGATCCCCCCTCAACTCGAGACCCCTCTGGCTGGCGTCTTGCGACACCAGCATTCACCCCACTTAGTCCTGCAGGATCAAGGAGAATCCGATGCTCAACAGGTCACACTCGCCCCTGATCGCACTGATCGCACTGATCGCACTGACCCCCAGCGCAGCTGGTCAACTCCAGTTCACCGACATCACCATGGAGAGTGGAGTCGAGTACATCCAGAACCAGCTGGACAGCCCTGGAATGTCAATAATGAGCGGTGGCGCCTCTGCCGGAGACATCGACGGAGACGGCTGGGTAGATCTATTCGTGACTCGCTGCGGCCGCAGTTCGATCATGTTTCGCAACCTCGGCATCAATCGCGCGGGCGAGCACCTGGGTTTTTCGAGAGTGACCAGCCGGGCCTTTCCGCAAGGGCCTCTCCAGACTCGCTTGAACGGAGCCAGCTTTGGAGACGTGGATGGCGACGGAGATCTCGATCTCCTGGCAACCGGGCTCCACACGGGTCAGCACTTTCTCTGGATCAATGATGGAGAAGGGCACTTCTATGAAGAAGGCGTCGCCAGGGGGTTGGTCTTGGCCGGCGCAAGGCAACAGAAGGGGTTCAGCTCGGCCTTTGGCGACTTTGACCGGGATGGTTACCTCGATCTCTACGTCACCGAGTGGGGGCATCTGACCGACAGCAATGCTCCAACCCCCTCGAACTCGCGTCTGCTGCGTAATCGAGGTGACGCAGCTCCCGGGTACTTCACGGACGTGACTGATCGTGCCGGTGTCGCCCTGGAAAGTGGGACTGCCCAGAGTGCAGACAGCTCCTGGACCGGGGTCTACTCATTCACTCCACGATTCGCTGATTTCAATGACGATGGCTGGCCGGACCTTGCCATTGTCGGGGACTTCGGGACCAGCCGGCTCTTCTGGAATCAGCGTGATGGCAGCTTCCTGGACGGAACCACCGATTCAGGTGTCGGCGGCGACGAGAACGGGATGGGAGCGACGATTGCGGACTTCGATAGAGACGGAAATCTGGACTGGTTCATCACATCCATCTATGACCCCTTCGATAACTGCCATCGAACCAGCTGCAGCTGGGGATCAACCGGGAACCGGCTCTACCTTGGTCAGGGCAATCGGAGCTTCGACGATGCCACGGACAGCGGTGTACGCAACGGCGGTTGGGGCTGGGGGGCCACCGAGATCGACTTCGACAATGATGGCTGGCTAGACCTGGCCATGACCAATGGGTTCGAGTTCGGTGAAGGGGGGACCAGCGAGCAGCTCCTTCAATTCGAACACGACCCCACCAAGCTATGGCGGAATCGTGGCGGGACCTTTCGAGACGTCGGATTTTCGCTGGGCATCCAAGACCGCCGCGCAGGCAAGGGCATCGTCAAGTTCGACTTCGACCGCGATGGAGACCAGGACCTGTTCATCACCAACACCGGTGACCGCCCGATCCTCTACCGCAATGACGGGGGTAACGAGCTCGCCTGGCTGCAGGTAGACCTGCGCAGCTCAGGAACCAACTCCCGCGGCATCGGCGCCAGGGTTCGACTCTGGCCCGAGGAGGGCGACGCCCCCCTGGTCAGGGAGCAGAGCGCGAGCAGCAACTACCTGAGCCAGAATGAGACCCTCATCCACTTCGGCCTGGGCGCGGATGAGCGAGTCCGACGCCTGGAAGTCAGCTGGCCCAGCGGGCGCAAGTCAGTCGTGGAGAACCTGTCCGCCAGGCGGCGCATCCGCATCCAGGAGCCCTGAGCAGCCTGGAGAAAGGCGAGCTCGAGAAGCATGCCCCGGGGAGCCTCCTCCCCGGGGCACCTGATATCGGGTGAGTTGGCCGGCCCTGAACCACGAAGTGGGGAGGGGATCCGGATAGGCTGGGAGGCGAGATGGAAACTGCCCCCCCCACCAGCACTGAGAGTCTGGCGACAAACCAGACACCTGAGCAACCCTGGCAGCGCTGGGTCCTACGTGCCGCAGCCATTGGACTGCTGGTGTCTGTGCCGCGAGCCATGCTTGTTCTCGCACGGCATGGCGACTTCACCCCAGATGTCAACGACCTCGCGGCGACCAGCGCGCTCCGCTCGTTGAGTCAGGGGCTCTGGATTTCGATCCCCGCCGCCCTCCTGCTCATAGCACTCTCCGAAGGCGCAGCAAGGCGGGGCCATCGCCTTGCCCCCTTGATCCTGGCGGGCATCCTGGCCATCGGCAGCGTCTTCTTCGTGACCTTTCGCCTGCCTCACTCCGCCCTCTACGCTTCAGGCCTGGAGACGAGTCGCGGCATCATGGTCCACCTGGCGGCTTCACTTGTGGCGCTCACTGCAGCCTGTTGCATGCGTCCACGATTCGCGGCCACCGGAATCACAGTCCTGGGCTCGTTCTCGCTCTTGTGCGCTGGCGGAATCCCGCTCCTGGTCATCGCCCAAGCACCGCCGCCCGCGAGCTGGCCTGAGCGACCCAACGTCGTGCTCATCTCTCTCGACACGCTCAGACCCGACCGACTTCAGAGCTACGGCTACGAGCGAGCCACCAGCCCGAACATCGCGCGCTTCTTCGAGGAGGCCACACGCTTCGAGCAGGTCCTCGCGCCGGACTCCTGGACCCTCACCTGTCACGTGACGATGCTGACTGGACTCGAACCCAGCGCACACGGAGTCAATGAGGATCGGCCGCTAGCGCCCCTGGTTCCAACCCTGGCAACTCACATGCTTGACGCGGGGTACAGCACGATGGCTATCGTCGATGACTGCCCGTGGGTTGACGCACGCTACGGCCTAGGGCGTGGGTTCGAGCTCTATCGCACCGTCCAAGAAGGGGCTGGCGAGAAGGTCCGTCAGGCCATCGAACTCCTGGAAGCCACCGGCGACCGGCCATTCTTGATGTTCCTGCATTGCTACGACGCACACTCGGACTTTGCAGAACTGCCCTACGAATCAGCCCCTGATCACATGTCCAGCCTGGTGAACTCTGATCCTGGGACTTCCCAGGCAGGATTACCCGCTCAGGGCCAGGGAGCGTCTGCCTACCTGCAGGAGTTGAATGATCGCGGTGAGAGACCGGACCCCGCACAGCAAGTCTGGATTTCCGAGCTCTACGACGCCGGCATCGCCACCCTCGACAGAGAGCTGGGCACCTTGTTCGAGTTCCTCGAAGACAGTGGACGCACCCGGGACACGATTGTGATCCTGACCTCAGACCATGGAGAGGAGTTCTTCGAGCACGGTCGTTCACTCCACACCCAGTTCTATGCGGAACACCTGCTGGTACCACTGCTGATACGCACACCCGACTCCAAGGCAGAGAGCATCGGCACCCTGGCAGGACTGGTGGACATCACACCGACTGTGCTGGATCTCTGCGGGATTGAGTACCAGCTACAGGGTGACGCGCCCTCGAGTGGCCACTCGCTGGCTCCGTACACCAGCTCAACCGAACACCCGGCGGTGGACCGAAGCTATATCGCTGCGGAAGCCAAGGATCAGCTCGTCGGCGTGCGATCCCCCCATGGCGCCCTGGTCAGGCACGGAAGAGATTGGCGCCTCTACGACCGCAGGGAGGATCCGGGAGAGCACACGGAGCTCAGTGAAGATCCGAGCTTCAAGGAACTCGAGCAGGAGCTGAGGGCCTTCCTCGCGGAATCGAAGTTGAAGATCCAAGAGCGAGTTTCGAGGCGAGAGCAGCGGTCCGAGAGCATCGAGCTGGATCCATCAGAGCTCAAGCACCTACACGACCTGGGATACGCCGGCGAGACCAAGGAAGAGGGTAGTGACTGAGCAGTTCCCCGCGCTCGAACCGATCAGGACACCCCGGCTCATGCAGACGGGCGCCCACTGGAGGGCGCCCGTCCAACGATCAGAGTTCACGGCCGACGAAGTCGACGCTCTCTAGGCTTTCATCTCCTCGGTCAGGACCACGGGCTTGTACCCGCCTCTTGCTCGGAACCAGATGGCGATGAGACCGAAGGCGAAGACCAGGATCAACGGGAAGCGCACTGCATAGCGAAGCACATCACGACCGGCCTGCTTGTTGGCTTCATCGTAGCTGGCTTCAACCTGTGCTTGCTGAGCCGTGTCCGTCAGGCCCTCCAAGAAGGCGTCCTTCTTCTCTGGAATGATGACCTCATGGCTCATGCCCAGGAAGGTCTTCTCCTCGGTGGCAGCTGCGGCTAACGAGGGGGCCTCTTCAACGACCGTCTCATGGATCGATTCATCGAAGGCCACGCCCAGCAGCTGTCCACCGACGATGCCGGCCGAGAGCAGGCCAATGGCGGAGACCGTGTTGAGAGTCAGAGCCCCGCCCTTGGGGTAGCGCTCAGCGGTAAAGCCCAAGACACAGGGCCAGTAGAACGTCTGGCCGAGGGCATAGAGGGTGAAGGCGATGAAGATCGCCATTCCCGTCGCTCCAGAGAGCCAGTAGAGCCCCGCGGCAGAGAAGACGCCGCTGATGCAGAGAAGCCCGGGAGGCGAGAAGAGCTTCAAGATACCGCCGGCGAAGACCCGGAAGATCAGCATGATCCCGGCGGAGAAGACCAGGGCCAGCGCAGAGCTCAGCCCCAGACCGGAGAGCACCGGGTTCATCAACTCCTTGATCCAGGCGTCCGTTCCTAGCTCCGCTGTGGCAACGGGAATCATCAACAGACACATCAGGAAGAACAGCGGCTGACCGACTCCGCGCACGGCTATTCCAAAGGCCAGGCCAACCCCGAGACCACTGTAGATGCTCAGGCTAAACCAGTTCGGAGGCAACTTCGTATCGGTCAGCTGGCCGTACTGATTGCCGATCTCGTAGATCAGGAGGCTCGACGCTAGCGCAGCGCCCAGAAAGCCGACCTGGCGCAGCATCTCCGAGAAGGGCACGCCAGCCTGGACCCGCTCGTCCACGGGGAACTTGCAGGGCCGGTACATCAACAGGTAGCCGATGCAGGGCAACACAATCCACAGGGCGTGGTAGTGCCAGCCCAGCCCGCCCTCTCCGGCAAGCTTGTCAGCTCCGATGATCAGCAAGGTCCCTACGACCAGTCCCGCAGGCCAAGCCGCGTGCAGGATAGTCAGCCACTTGGTCTTCTCCTTGTTGTAGACCGCCGCGCAGATCGGATTGATCACTGCCTCGACTATGCCGTGACCCAGGCCAGCGCAGAGTGCGAAGCAATACAACGCACCGTAGCTATTGGCGAAGAAGGTCCCCACGCCAGAAGCCACCTGGAGCACAAAGGCCCCGTACATCGGCAGTCGATACCCCGTCTTGTCGACCAGGAGGCTGAACCCGATCATCGTGATCGCGATCGGCCACAGGGAGGCTCCAAAGACCATCCCCACCTGGTGATTGGTCAGGCCGAGCTCAGCACCATAAGTCTCGCCCATCGCCACGCGAAAGGAGAAGCCGAAGCCTGCAGCAGCAAGGGATAGAAAGCTCGCCCAGAACAGCAGGCGCTTCTCCCTGTCGGACAGGTCCGAACCTCTGACGATCTCGCTCATGGGGTGGTCTCCTTCTTGGTCGTGGGAATCTGTTGGGACGAGGAAGCACGACAGGACGCGCAGTGGAATAGCCATCCGCCATGCGCCGTGTCAGCGGGGCGCATATTTAGCAGAATCACCTTCCGCGCCGCACCTTCTGTCTGGGAGAGCCCAGGAATCGTCAGCCCTCATCCGCGATCAGGCGCTCCAGGAGCTTGATTCCACGCAATGCCTGGTCTTGTTCGGGATCGATGGCCAGGGCCCCCTCGAACGCCTCCTTGGCTTCTGAGTAGCGCTTGAGCTGCCCGAGGAGCTGGCCTCGCAAGACGTGGGAGCGCACGTTCAACGGCGCAGCAAGGCTCGCGCGCTTCCAGGCCTCCAGAGCGAGCTCATATTCCTCCGCCACGAGCGCTGCCTCTCCGTAGGCCAGGAGCGTGTCCGGGTGCTCGCCACTGATCCGAAGCGCTTCTCGATAGGAAGCCAGGGCCTCCACAGCTCTCCCTGTTAGAGACCTCAGCACTCCTAGATTGTAGTGGCCGATGGCGTAGTCCGGATCTATCTCGACGGAGAGCTCGTAGGCGCGCTCCGACTCCTCCAGGTTTCCGAGCAGCCGTTGGCTGCGAGCTACACCCTCTGCCGCAATTGCCAGCTGCGGCGATTGGGCCAGTGCTCTCTCGAAGTAGGCCAGGGCCTCCTTGGGCTCCTGGTCCATGAGCCGTCGCCGGCCCGTCAGCACGAGGAGTTCGGGGAAGGGTGGCTCGTCACGCAAGCTCTCCAGCAGTCTCTCGAGGTCCTCCTTCGAAGGCATTCGGCGGAAGGCTCGCCTCAGTCGACCTCCCTCGTCGTGGACGAAGGTCTGGCCGGCATGCTCCGGGTCCACCACAACTCTCAGCTCGACATCTTCCTGTGCGTGCTCGGCTGCCTGTCGCTCACCCGCTTCCTCATCCTCGACGAGACAGACGACATTCAACTTCGAAGTGGCTCCACCGGTGGCTTGAGCGACCCCGCGCTCTTGCAGTTCCTCGAGGCTCGAGGTCGACTCGGGCCAGCTCGGCACGAGCTCATCTCGAAATGAGCTGACGCCCTCTACCAGGTGCAAGAGTCTCCCAGTGGGCAGATTCTCCCAGCGCTGCGTCTCCCCAGAGCGCCAGGTCACCTCGACGAATTCGATGTTCTCCGCTCCAGGCAGGTTGAAGTGCAGGTCGAGCGGCACCTGGGTCTGAAAGCCCTCGACCGCCTGAACCATGTCATGGTGTGTCACACCGCCGGCCCGGAGCCGAACTCGTGCGCCCAGAGCTGCGGGATGGGAGGTGGTAGCCTCCAGCCTCAGCCGCGCAAAGGGCCCCTGCTCCCCACGGTTCTCGTAGAAGCGCAGTCCCTGCAGCGTCCACATGACCAGGTCCAGGTCCCCATCTCCATCAACGTCGAGCGCCAGCACACAACGCCCGTCCTCGATGTTGTCCAGGCCAAAGTGAAAGGCCACATCCACAAACCGTCCCTGATCCCCTTTCAGGGCATAGAACAATCTATCCCGCTGAAACCCCGCATAGGACCCCTCGAAGTTGAGGCCTGCATTGACGTCGAAGCTGGCTTCACCCCGATCGAGCAAGGCACCGTCGGTCACTACCTGCCGCCAGAAGTAGGGGTCCCAGTCGGGCAGGCTCGAGTTCGAGTGCGAGGTGAATCCATTCGTCGCCAGGAGCTCCTCATCACCATCTCCGTCCAGGTCGCAGAAGAGCGCCCCCCAGCCCCACTCACCCTCTGCACATCCCGATCCTTCCGTGACCTCGATCCACTCACCCGAATCGTCTTGCTCGTAGAGCTGGTTACCGGCAGCAATCTGGCGCACACGAGCACGAGTTTCCTCACTGATGCCTTCGGCAACCTCACTGATTCGAGCTCCAGCCTCGGAAGACATGTTGACCACGTACATGCTCAGATGGCCATCGTCATCATGATCTGCGAGGGTGACGCCCATCGTGTAAGCCGACGCACCCGTGAAGACGGATGACTCGTCCTCAGCAAAGGACCCCGCACCGTC
This sequence comes from Planctomycetota bacterium, assembly GCA_014237855.1. GTDB lineage: Bacteria > Planctomycetota > UBA1135 > UBA1135 > JABACD01. The sequence continues at coordinate 256,704 of JABACD010000001.1, forward strand.
ATTCACCCAGAGCACATTGGGACCAAAGTCATTCCCCTCGAAGAGGTCCTCATCACCATCTCCGTCGAAGTCCAGGGGCAGCGCGACGTAGGTGTACTGACTGCCTTCGAGACCACGTTCAGCGCTCTCTTCGCTGAACCTCAAGGGCCGCACCTGAACAAACAGGTAGTTGTCTCCACCGTCGTGTGCCTCGACCAGGTTGTAGTCTCTGCCACGTGAGTTCTGATCACCATAGGAGCCCAAGAAGAGGTCCAGCAATCCATCATCGTTCAGGTCGAAGGGCACGATCGTGTTGACAGAGATCCGTCGAAGCCCCACGGGATTCCTGAATCGAAGGCCCATCTTGTCGTAATCCCAGCCCTCTCCAGCTCGCTGATAGAGCCCACACCCGGCCCACTCTCGGTGATAGCCCCGGACCCTCGTACTCGCCAGCTCCTCCGTTCCATCTCCGTCGAGATCCAGGTAGAGCATGAACACCGGACTCTCATCTGGAGAGCTGATGGGCAGGCTCCCACGCACGAACCCGCCGACGCCATCATTCAAGAAGAGGGTGCTGATCTGGCCGTTGAGGCTGGCGATCACATCCCAGAACCCATCTTCATTCCAGTCCACAGCCGAGAGCCCTCCCAGGGCCAGGGTGCGGTGCTCGTCGATGAAGGCCTGCAACATCGAGCTGTTCTCGCTCGAGATGTTTTGATCCAGGCCAACCGCCGCTGTTGCATCAAAGAATCCTGGGAGGTCGGAACGAATCCAGAGGCCATCCACAAGGTCCAACCGCGCCAGCAACCAGCGCGAGGCGTCACGGGTGAACTCGGCCTCGCAAGTCATGCGCAGGTCAGCACGGCCTCCACCCTCGATCAGACCAGCGAGGTATAGCTCGGCTGTCCCCGTTGCCCTGTCACCGCTCTTCTCCAGCAGGAAGCTGTCCAGCTCGAACTCCGCGTGCACGATCGCTTGCCAACCGCGGGTATAGCTCTCGAGTTGCTCGATGAATCCCCGTGCATCGAGGATCCCAGCTGGAGATCTTTCGAGTGTGCGCACTTCGAGAATCGGATCGCGTATCTCCTGCGTCTCCTGCGGCCCTGGAAAACGGGCGAGGAAGTCAGAGCTCAAGGCGAAGGCGAGGGCCTGGGCATCCCCGGGTTGGATCTTCTCCAACCCCTTACGCAGCTCCTGGTGGCAGTGCCTGACGGTGGCCTCCAGCTTCAGGATTCCGCGCTCGACCTCCTTGGGAGGGGTGATACCGGGAAACTCCTCGCTTCCCGAGTCGCTACATCCCAAGACGGCACCAAGCAGCAGCACGGGGCACTGAAGCAAGAGTGCCCTGGCCCGCGCCACAATCGGGGATCGAGGATGCCTGTGCGTGCCTGGGCTTTCTCCCGACGCCTGGGGCTGTTCGCGAACAAGAAGATTCGGTCTCACGGGGGAATCATAAGCCCAGAGTAGGAGTGAGACCATCAGGCCTCTGACTCGGGCTTGTACACTGCCACCGTGAGCTTTCGCCTGATCCGACACGGAATGGTCGACTCCACCTCGGAGCGCGCCTTCTCCGCCCTTGAGGCAGGAGAGGCGCTCAATGGTGATGTTCACCTGGCTCGCGGTCAGACTGCTGGCCGTGGGCGGCGTGGTCGAAGCTGGCACAGTGCTCCGGACGAAGGCCTCTACATGAGCCTGATCCTCCTGCCCTCCCCACCGGCCTACAAGCCCTCCGCGCTGACCATTGCCACCGGGCTGGCCGTGATCGAAGCCTTGAATGACCTGGGGCTGGCGCCCTACTCCGAGCGTGCCCCACGCCTCAAGTGGCCCAACGATGTACTGGTCGGCGAAGCCAAGGTCTGCGGGATCCTGACCGAGAGTCGTGCCTTCAAGGCCGAGCACCCGCATTACGTTGTAGGCCTCGGCCTGAATGTACGGCAGCTCTCCTTCCCTGCAGAGCTCCAGGCCGAGCGCCCGGTGACCAGCCTGGCCCAGCTCGATCTCGATGTGACTGTCGAGTCTGCTTCCCGGGCCGTGCTGGAAAGGCTCGATGGACGCCTGACCCAGGTTCGTAGAGACCATCGCAGGCTTGCCGAGGACTTCCTCGCCGCGAGCGGTCTCTTACGCCGCCGGGTGATCGTCGGTTGCGGCAATGAATCCCAAGTCGGTGAGATCCATAGCCTGAGCCTGGCAGAGGGGCTGGAGCTCTTCAGTGATGAGCGCGGAGCTCAGCAGATCCCCCTGGAGTTCATCCAATCGGTCGAGCCCTGCTGAGAGACCGACCCTCGCCGGCATTGGGAGCACCATCGCCACCACAACCCAGAAGTCTCGCCGCTTCCCCTTGGAGCCCGAGCCCATGCGGGGCCGGCGAAATTGAGTTCGAATCAGAAGTTGTAGCGAACTCCGAAGACAAGCTCATGGAACTCGAGTTCTTCCCAGAGATCAAGCAGCGTGAGGTACCGGAAGCCGAGGCTGAGATCGACCCGGTCATGAACACGATAGGAAGCACCAGCAATCACGTTGAGACCCAGCTCGACGTCTGAGAACCCCTCTGAGATTGAATCGGCCTCCGGCCTGTAGCTCAAGTCTGTGTCGACCCCTCCAAGGCCAAGCCCGAGGTAGGGCTTCAATTGAACGTCGGGATTGAAATCAAAATAGAAGTTAGCCATGTAGCTGGTAGCTCTTGTACTACCAACACCAGCCTGATTATCGACCTGGTTGACATCAGCTTTACGGCCACTGATGTTGATTTCCGTTCGATAGCGCTGGTTGAAGCGATAGCCAATTGCACCCCCGAAATTGGAAGTACCGTCAAAGCTCACCCGACTACCCTCATCCCACAAGAAATCGTCTTGATGGTAGTTACTGGTAAACGAGTATCCAGCGGCGATCTCGCCATAGAAACCGCTTGTTGACTGAGCGGCGGCATCGGGCACAACAGCCCCGAGAACGGCGAGGATGACCAGGTTGTAGCAATTCATGACTTCCTTACTTCTATGGAGTTGTTGATCTCTAGCGGGGAGTGGGCACACGCGCCTCGATAGAGATCCTGAAAGCACGCGCCAAAGCGCACAAGCAGTTCGGGCAGAATCTATCAGGGCAGCCAGACAATCTCATAGCCATTCGTGGTGTTGAACTCGTTGGATCCCGAACCGCAGGGAGGGCTGGTCGTGCTCCTGTACCAGCACTGGTAGCGCTTGATATCACCCGCCACGATGTTGCCGGCCTTGACTGAGATGCTGATCGTGGTAGCCGAACCTCCCGCCCCATCGGAGATACGCACCTGCAGACGCTTCAAGCTTCCACCTGTACAGCGCAACCCATTGCCAAAGACGAGGCCAGGGGAGAGATCGTTGTCCGCCTGAAAGTAGAGTCCGCTGGTGTTTGGCTCCAGGTTGGAGGCGCTCAAGATCAGTGTATCCTCCGAGATCGAGGCGCCACCGGCACCCGAGAGCCTGGCTCCTGAGGCGAAGACTCCATTGTCACAGCCGGAACCCGGAACACTTCCATCGTTGTCGTTGCTGCATGGGCAGGGCGTGCCAGCTCCCGCATCCCCAAAACAGTAGCCGCTGCCGGGCTGCAACTCCCCCTCGCCAAAGAAGCCAAGGGCAGCCGTCGCCATCGCCATCTCCGAGATCGTGAACTCACTCATGTGCACGAGTTCGGAGATATCGTAGTAGCGGCGAAGTATCGGGTAGGGGTCACCAACCTGCTCTCCCGCTGGATAGAGGTTCTCCGTGGCTTGAGCCTGGTAGTAGTACTCATTGCTCATCGGAATGTGAGACATCGGTCCGAAGACCGGGAGGCCCGGCACAGGCTCCACAACCCCATCGGCCATCGACGGATGCTGCAAGGGGTCCAGCGGGTACCGGCTCCCGACTCCGGTGATGTAGGAGAGCCCCTGGGGGTTGTTACCCAGCTGTGGTCCCAGGTTGATCTTGGCGTAGTCCAGGTAGCTCACGTCATCCAGTAGATAGCTACCCTTGATGCTGTCGAGGCTGTAGCGAGTGGACTGAGCGTAGGACCCCCACCCGATCCACTCGAGCACGTCCGACCTGTAGCCATTACGGTACAGGTTGTCCTCAGTACGCACGATGAGGTAGTTGTCGAGGCCGATTCGCCGTTCATCCTTGATGGCGGCGACCCAGTCCTGATCAACGGGAAAGGTCGTTGTGACGTAGGCCCACGACGCCTTCAGCTGGCTGTGTTGAAAATCGTTCCAGCCCCAGCCAGGGGGGTTCTGTGGCCAGTACAGGGCAAACGCATCGTGATAGGCCGTGTCCCCGGTTGTCTTGTACAGCTCAGCCGCCGCCCAGGCCCGCTCGTCCACGTCCCCAAGTGGATCTCCGTACTCACCACCACCGATGCCGGCAGGGTTGACGAAGCCGGCCGGCGGATAGGCGTCGGGGTGATTACCAAGGAAGGCCCATGCAGCCTCAGCCTGCTCCAGACAGCTGCTTGCAAGGTCAGGCAGGAACGGCGTGAAGCTACGGGAAGCAGCGGCCATCACCGCCGCAAATTGCGCGGTGGTGTGTGTGGTCTTCGGAGAGATCCAGAGAGTGTCCAGGTCATCCTCGGGCATCGAGTCCGCCCAGTCGGTCGTGGTCACCTTGAAGAACACACCGCCGTCTGCGCTCTGCATCGCGCTCAGCCAATCCAGCTCCCACTTGATCTCGTCCAGGAGATCCGGAATGCCATTGCCGCTCTCAGGAATACCCCAGGCATCATCGGGGTAGTTCTGTGGATAGAGCTCGTAGGCCGTCAGCAGGGCATGAAGAGCAACGGCCGCCGTCGGCACATACCTTCCATAGTCTCCTGCGTCATGCCAGCCACCTGGCATGGCGACGGCCGAACCGATCACCTCGCCCCCATGGAGTGCGGAGTCCACATGGGAGCTGTGGATGAGTGCGTCGGCCGTGTGACACTCCCCGTGAGCCCAGCGGGGATCAGCGGCCGGCGGGACGAGCTCGATGCCGCAGCGCTGGTAGTAGAAGCCCCGGGCGGTCGTACGAAGTGCATCGGTGTAAGCCCCTTCCCCGATGGTGAACTCGTGGGAACGACCCAGGCCAGGAACATGGAGGTAGTAGCTACCGGGCTCGGTCAGGCCAGCAAAGTCGCAGCTGTAGACCTCTTCCCCACTGAGCACCTGGTCATCTCCACGGAGCAGAGGAGTACCGACGAAGGCCGATTCGTCGTCCAGGACATTTCGAACCACAAAGGTAGTGGGAGCGATATCCATCGCCCCTGCGTCCCCGAGATAGTTTCCGGCATAGCCGAACTTCGGCCCGTCGGGGAGATAGCCGACCTGGTTCGCCTTGACCGTCCCGTTGACCTGGTTGATCTCGGAGTAGATAAACGAATGGCTGAAGGGCTCTTCGAATCCATTACCTGCAGGGTCATCGATGCTGTCGACCGTCAGCAGGTAATCACTTCCCGTGCTCATTGCCTGGGAGAAGATCAGGAAGATCTCGTAGGAGATCTGAGGAACTGGCCCACTGTCAGAGAAGCCCTCGACGTAGTGTCGAATCCCTACCTGGGTGGGCATCACCGCGCTGGCAAAGGCAGGATCTGTTGAACTGGTCAGCGAGTAGTGGCTTGCGATGCGAGCATCGTCCAGGTCGAAGCGATCCTGCATCTCGAGCTTGAGAACATGACCAGCAAGCGCCTCGACACCCTCGATTGCGGTGGGGCTCAGGTCCATCGCCCAGACGTCATCAATGAAGATCTGGTGCCCATCCGAGGGCTCAGCATGGCCGAAGTACAGGATCTCGATCCGATCGACCTCCCACTCCGGGGTCTTCAGGGCGTCGATTGGAATGCTGACCATCCTGTAGGTCGTATCCAGTGCCCCACCCTCGATGTAGTCGTCGATGTAGATCGGGTTGCTCTCATGAGGCCAGCCGTAGATTCGGAACTGAAAGGTCCGGCCCGGCATGTCTGACTTCGCCGCGAAGCGAATCTCGTCGAGACCGGAGATATCCGCGCGCCAGGTGTCCTGGCACTGAAGCACGATCCCCGGTGAATGCCACGGGTCCGGGCTTCCCTGAAAACACCACTGGCCCTCGTGAGCATCGGTGTTGTTCGACTCGCCGTAGTGAAAGACGCAGTCCGGAGTGATCGCTTCACTATCCCAGACCTTGAGGTTCTGGGCGCTGGCCCCAGTCGAGAGAATGGCCGCAGCTGCCAGCATGAGACCTGCCGACGAAGAGAACAATTCAAGACCCACCATTTTCAGATACTACCAACCCATTCCTGGCATGGTGCGCAAGCGCGCCAACAATGGCCAGCACCCCCGATCCCGCCCCGCACGGGCTGTTGACTACTCGCCTAGCTTTGACTGTAGGTCCAGGTCGTCGGGAAAGAGCCCAAGCCCCTTCTTCCAGACAGCTTCAGCCTCCTTGATGTCTCCCGACTGCGCGTAGAGGTTTCCAAGCAGCAGGTAGCTCTGCGAGTGCCGACTCTCCACCGGACCACTCTCCTGTTGCTGGATCAGCGTATTAAAGTGCGAGATCGCCTCCCTCTGCTTGCCAAAGATAGGGGGCCAAAACGACAGGCCGATGGCCTTGCTGAAGCGGGCATTCCAGTGGTGGTCATCCAACTCCAATGCACGGTCGAGAGACCTATCAGCCTTGGTTGCCCAGAGGCCAGCTTCGGGGCCCTCACCCACCTCAAAAATCTTCTGCACATAGGCTGATGCCACATCGACCTGGGCATCAGGGTCATTGCTAAACTCCTCGGCACGTGCCTCGAGCAACGCAATCGCTTCGTCGAGCTTGCCGCTCTCACGAATGCGATTCCAGATCTCCTGGCGTCCCTGCTCGTCGAGGTTGGGAGCTTCGAGCATCTCGAGCCACTCCTGTGCGTCCTTCTCGGACTTGCTCGCCGTTGCCTCGATAGCATCGACTCCGGTCGCCGTAGCTCCTGGATCTAGCTCGGCAAAGTAGCGGCGAACAGCCTCGTCCACGTCTTCCACCTGAAGGCGCCCCTGAGCAATCACCGAGGGCAATTGACCCTGTGCCTCTCGCTGCCTCAACTCCTTCAGCTCCGAGGCCATCAGGTCCAGCTGGGTTCGCAGGTCCGCCAGCTCCTCGGAAGCGCCACCGTAGGGCTCCGGGACTATCGGGGCATCTTGACGCAATGCATAGCTGGTAATGGCGCCAGCGCCGACCGCGAGGACGGCAGAAAAGATGAGTACCTGATTCGTGTTCATGGTCCTGATTGGGTCAGAAGTAAGGGGTTGCCTGGAACTCAGATGAGCCGCCCTACGGCCAGGCGATCCCCCCATTCACCATACACCATGAGTATTTGAGGAGACTTCCAGTCCCTCTACACCCCCCTGAAAGGGCCGGGAGGGAGCCTGAACAGACACTTGGCCCCAGCTGGGCACTCTCTCGCCAGGGCTCGACGGGGCCCTCCTACCGGTGAGCAGTACTCGCCATGCATTCAGGACCCGTCAGCCTCGCGACCAGCACCTGCCTCATGGAGCTGATCAGCCGTGCGCCCTCACGCCTGGCCCGGGTGAATGAGCCGCCCTGGCCCAGCCACCCGTTGGAAGGGAGGCTGGTGAACCTCTGGGACCGTCGGTAGGGGTAGCCGAACCGACCACAATCTGCATGACAGGTGTAAACTTGGGGACGATCCTCTGCATGCAATTCACCATGAATCAACGAATCACCCCGTCCGTTCCCGGACTCTTGATGCTCCTTGCTGCCCCTCTCGCCGCACAGGACTTCGATTTTCAAATTGATCCAGGATCGAGCTCGTCAATTGTCGACAACGAGATCGACCTGGCACTTCCCAGCAGCGCCATAGGTTACTTCGACGCCACAACGAATCCGACCGGGACCTCGACCATCCCCGGTCTCTTCGGCGGCAGCGGAAACAATGTGATCCCGATGGATCTTGGACTGACCCTGGACTCGCTCTTCAGTGGCGCGACCTCCGGTGAGTTCCAGCTCTCGGTGAACACCGGCACCCTGAGTCTGTCCATGGACAATCTGTCCATTGACCTCCTCAATGGCGCCAGTGCGAGCACGTCGATCTCCCTCTCGATGCTGTTCAACAACTTCCACACCGTGCAGCCCACATCCGTGTACGTGGGAGGGCTGCCAATCGAGATACCGCTTGGAACAACGGGCGTCTCGAACCTCCAACTGACACAGAGTAGCCCCGCCGCCCCCGGAGTCATGGTTCCGACCGCGACGCCGAATGAGTACAGCTTCGCTCTCAGCGTTCCTGCAGAGATGAGCTTCATTGTCGACTTCCAGGGGCAAATGACCCCGGTGGGACCGTCGCCTGTTCTTCTGCCCATGACCGGCACCATCCTCGTCACCGGCAATACGGCCCAGGTAACTCTCGACCTGGTCGTCAACGACCAGCAACAGATCGTTGATCCAGTGCCTGGCTTTGCAATTGTTGATCAACCCTTGCCCCTACCAACGATCCTGCCGCCGGGCGACACGGCCAACCTCCTGCTCTCGGCCACGATCAGCCAACTGGACACCGACTTGCTCCTGGATGTTGGCCTCGTTGCCAATGGAGGGCCGGCTTGCGGTATCGAGAGCTACTGTGATTCCGCGACGAACTCCACGGGGCAGACCGCGCTACTCGGCGTGACCGGTAGCCTCAACGTGAGTGATGCGCAGCTGGACTACAGCGTCACTGACCTACCGCCAAACCGCCCAGGCATCTTCTTCATGTCCCAGGCCACCACGAACCTACCTGGCTTCGGTGGGAGCCAGGGCGTTCTCTGTGTCGGTGCCCCGCAGCTGCGCTACGACGGAGTTCAATTCTCGGACTCCAACGGTCAGGTCTCCTTCTCACCGGACTTTGGCAATCTGCCACAAGGCGCCGTGTTCAGCCCAGGCTCGACCTGGCACCTGCAGTTCTGGTATCGCGATTCGAATCCCAACCCGACCTCAAACACCTCCAACGGCGTCCGAATCCGCTTCTGTAATTGAGATCACCCTCGGACGTATCTTCCTGAGGCCGCAACTCAACTCGATTAACTCTCCATTGACTGCTGGATTGAGGCCCCGATGCCTCAGAGCGATGGTTCCTGCCTGGAATTGTCGCTGAAGTCCTGGTGGTGGCCCTCGCCGCCCGATCAGCCCAGGACGCGAGCTCAAGCTCAGGCCAGCCCTGGCTCGGGAGCTGCAGAGTTCGCTGCAAGACCCCCAGCGCCCCCCTCCCAGCTCGCTCCACAGGCACAGACAAGAGCCTGCTCGACCGCTGCAGTTGGTGACTTCTGCCCTCGCATCCTGAATTCTGGACGGAGGACGAGCAGAATCCCGCCAGCGTCTGCCGGTGGGGCCGCGGCCTACCTATAATGCCGCGCCAAAAACCACCCAGAAGACCAGCCCCAGATGACCAGAAAAGACGGACGCGCGCCCAACGACATGCGCCCCATTAGCTTCGAGCGAGGGTTCACCAAGAACGCACCGGGATCGGTCCTGGCGAGCTTTGGTGACACCCGAGTGCTCTGCACCGCGACCTTCGTCGACGGGGTGCCCAACTTCCTGCAAGGCAAGGGCCAGGGATGGATGACCGCCGAGTACTCGATGCTTCCCTCCTCAACCAATCGGCGTAAGGCCCGTGACCGCACCGGCCGCGTGGATGGACGATCAGTCGAGATCCAGCGCTTGATCGGGCGGAGCCTCAGAGCCGTCATGGATTTCAAGCAGATGAACGAGCGCACGATCTGGCTCGACTGCGACGTCCTCCAGGCCGACGGAGGGACTCGCACGACCGCCATCAGCGGAGCCTGGGTTGCCCTCCATGACCTCCTGATGGACATGGATCGATGCCGAATCCTCCGTGGCTGGCCCCTCGTTGGGCAAGTTGGTGCCGTCTCAGTGGGACGAGTTGCAGGTGAGGAACTGTGCGATCTCGACTACTCCGAGGACAGTGTTGCAGAGGTCGACTTCAACGTCGTGATGACTGGTGACCAGGAGTTCATCGAGGTGCAGGGCTCTGCCGAGGGAGCCCCCTTCTCCCGACCCGCCCTTGATGCGATGCTGGAGATGAGTGCCTCAGGGTGCCTTGAGATCTTCAAGGCGCAGAAAGCAGCCCTCGGGATCGAATAGCGACGTGACTACCTCGACCGCCCGAATCCTGCTTGCCAGCGGGAATCCGAAGAAGGTTCGTGAGCTCGACGCTCTCCTCGCACCTCTGGGCATCTGCCTGGCGAGGCCTGAGGATGTTGGTGGGCTACCCGAGGTGATCGAGGACCAGCCCGACTTCAAGGGAAACGCCGCCAAGAAGGCCATCTCTGCTGCCCAGGCGACGCAGTCCTGGGCCCTGGCGGATGACTCGGGGCTGGAAGTGGACTTCCTCGGTGGTGCCCCGGGAGTCCACTCCGCCCGCTACGCGGGCACTCACGGAGATGACGAGGCCAACAATCGCAAGCTGCTCGAGAGCCTCGAGGGGGTCCCTGACAGTCAGAGGGGGGCGCGCTTCGTCTGCGCCCTGGCACTGGCGCGGCCGGATGGGAGCCTGGCTCTAGAGATTCAGGGCACCTGCAGGGGAACCATCCTGAAGGAACCACGTGGCAACCAGGACTTCGGCTACGATCCTCTCTTCGAGTTTGCAGAGCCCGGGCACGAGGCCACCGGCAAGTCCTTTGCCGAGCTCGTACCCGCTCAGAAATCCCACGTCAGCCACAGGGGACGAGCCCTCGCCCAGCTGACAGGTCGTTTGAAGGACATCCTGGCGTCGGACGCCTGATCTGTACCCGTGGATACCAAGCACATCCGTAATTTTTCCATCATCGCGCACATCGACCACGGCAAGTCGACGCTCGCGGACCGCATGCTCGAAACCACAGGGTCGGTCGAGAAGCGCGACATGCGTGACCAGCTCCTGGACGACATGGAGCTCGAGCGGGAGCGTGGAATCACCATCAAGGCCCGCGCGGTCACGATCTATCACGAGTTCCAGGGCGAGAACTACCAGCTCAACCTGATCGATACTCCAGGGCACGTGGACTTCAACTACGAGGTCGAGAAGAGCCTCCAAGCCTGCGAAGGTGCTGTCCTGCTCGTGGATGCCTCCCAGGGCGTTGAAGCACAGACCGTCGCCAATGCGTACCTGGCCATCGAGCAAGACCAGGAGATCATCCCTGTACTCAACAAGGTCGATCTGGCACATGCGCGACCGGATGAGATTGCCGAGGAGATCGAGAACAGCCTGGCGATCGAAGCGACTGATGCCCTGCAAATATCGGCCAAGACAGGAAAGGGCGTTGCAGAGGTCCTCGACAGGGTAGTCGAGCGAATTCCCGCCCCCTCTGGAGATCCGGAGGGCCCCCTACGTGCCCTGATTTTTGACGCGGTCTATGACGAGTACCGCGGCGTGATCGTGTACCTGAGGCTCTTTGACGGGGCCCTGCGCAAGAGAGACCTGGTGAAGATGCTCGGCTCCGATGCCGAGTACGAGGCCCTGGAGATCGGCCGCTTCGCACCCAAGATGGTCAAGAGCGACGACCTCTCGGCCGGAGAGGTCGGCTATCTCGTCTCCAACATCAAGCGCCTCGGCGACGTACGCGTTGGAGATACCCTGACCCTCTCCAAGGGGCCCGAGGTAGCGATGCTCGAGGGCTATCAGGAGCCAAAGCACATGGTCTTTGCGGACTTCTACCCGACAAACCCAGGTGACTACGTTCACCTGAGAGACGCACTCGAGTCTCTGTCCCTCTCGGACTCCTCACTCTCCTTCTTTCCAGAGACCTCTGATGCTCTGGGGTTTGGTTTCCGCTGCGGGTTCCTGGGACTCTTGCACATGGAGATCATCCAGCAACGATTGGAACGCGAGCATGATCTGGACATGATCCAGACAGCCCCCTCAGTGACCTACAAGATTCGCAAGCATGAGGGTGAGCTCGAGGAGATCCGCTCACCGGGGACCCTGCCCGAGCGCGACAAGTTCGAAGCCCTTCTCGAGCCGATCGTCCGTGCAACCATGATGATTCCAACGGAGTACATCGGGGTCCTGATGCAAATCTGCGTCGAGCACAGGGGAATCTTCATCCGGCAGGAGCACCTCTCTCCCACGCGAGTCCAACTCACCTACGACATTCCTCTCGCCGAGATCATCTATGACTTCTACGACAAGTTGAAGTCGGCCACGCGCGGGTTTGGCACGCTGAACTACGAGATCGTCGAGTTCAAGGAGGACAACCTCGTCAAGATGCGCCTCCTCGTGAATGGCGATGATGTTGATGCACTCTCCTCGATTTGCCATGCAGACCAGGCGCAAATGCGCGGTCGAGCGATCTTGAAGAAGCTCCGCAAGGAAATCCCCCGACACCTGTTTGAGGTACGCCTGCAGGCAGCCATCGGTAGTAAGATCATCGCCCGTGAGAGCATCGCCGCCCTGCGCAAGGATGTCACTGCCAAGTGCTACGGTGGAGACATCACTCGCAAGCGAAAGCTGCTAGAGAAGCAGAAAGCTGGCAAGCGGCGGATGCGTCAGGTCGGCAGCGTAGAGATCCCTCAGAAGGCCTTCCTCGCCGTACTCGGCGGCGACGAGAAGTAGCGGCCCACACCCAAGCCCATGGCAGACAAGGCAGCAAAGACCGGCAAGGAGAAGAAATCCGCCCACCCGTGGAGAGACAACATCGAGGCGATCACGATGGCCATCATCATGGCCGTGATGCTCAAGTACTTCATCGTCGAGGCCTACAAGATACCCACGGGGTCGATGCAGCCCACGCTGATGGGTAACGACGAGACTGGCCTCAAGGATCGTATTCTCGTCGACAAGCTCTCCTATCACTTCCGGGATCCGGAGCGCTGGGAGGTGACGGTCTTCAAGTACCCGCTCGACCTGTCAAAGAACTTCATCAAGCGCTGCGTAGGCATAGGCCCCGAAGAGCTGAAAATTCAGAACGGCGATCTGTGGAACCGCCCGGGACCTGAGGCCGAGTGGAAAGTGCTACGTCGCCCCCAGCCGGTCCAGGAAGAAATCTGGAAGCCGCTCTATCTGGGCGAGGAGGGACTGCCCGGCTGGAAGGCGCTCGGCGACGCCCGCAAGTGGAGCTTCTCCGGGCCAGAGGTCAGCGCTCGTGGCACGGGAAGCCTTCGATATCCGGCGACCGGCTCGGTGATGGACGACTACCGGCACGGCTACCCCCCCCGGGTCCGCGAGGACATCAGGCCCAACCGCCTCTCCTCACAGAAGCCCGTCGGTGATCTGAGGATCGTTGGCGAGGTCGAGGCTTTGCCGGGTTGCACCGAGGTGATGATCGAACTGCGCGAGGGAACCCGCAAGTATCAGTTCAGCCTCCCCGGTCCTGCGGCGCGCTCTGGTGCCAGGCTCACCATCAGCGCCACTGACATGGTTACCAGGATCACCTCACCGCTGAAGGAGCCCCTGGCGACCTCCCTGCCGGAAGATTGGCGACTCGAGGCCGGCAAGAGCATCGACTTCGCCGCCCAGAACATGGACGACCTCCTCAGCCTGGATATAGATGGCGAGACCATGCTCGAACTCGAGATTCCCGCCGCCACGGACCAGGCGTCTGTGATCTTCTTGCATGTAGAAGGGGAGGGCGCGGATTTCGAGGACCTGGAGATCTACAGGGACATCTACTACGTCGGAGACGCGATGAAGCGCTCCGAGTGGCAGATCCCCGAGAATCACTACGTCATGCTCGGAGACAACACTCAGGACTCGAGCGACTCCAGAGAGTGGATGCTGGCACGAATCCAGTACCCGGCCGAGAACGGTGAGATCTACCGGGGCAATCATCGGGGCAACAACGAGAACCCCCGCACCGTGCCCGGTATGCCCGGGGGCGCCATGCAGTGGTTCCGGGATGAGTTTGGTGAACTGCACCACTGGCGAGCCGCTGAGGCCCGCACGGTCACCCCCGAAGCAGTTCCATTCGTGCCTCGAGAACTCGTCACGGGACGGGCCGTGGTCGTATTCTGGCCGCTCTCCCCGAGCTACCGGCTCTGGAGATTGCAGTGGGTCCACTAGGAGGCCGGCCGAACTTGACAGGCCAGAAAGGCCAAGATCACGGGATTTACACACCCAATTGAAGACACAGCCGGGTCCCATGAACTCCTGCCCCCCGGGTTGTCCACACGAATCGCAGTGGAGATCCTGGCCATTCACAGGGGTTGTCAAGCGCAAGTTGTGGAGGACTTGGGAAAGACCGCGCTCTCCCAGGCTAGAGACAACAATGCGACTCCCTACCACAAATGTCTTCGGGGCAGGAACTTATGATCGGGCCAAGAAACCAAGCCCAAAACCGTCGGCCTAAGTCCGGAAACAGCACCGGCTTCTCTACCAGCTGCCCATTTCACGGTGCCCTTCTTTCTTTCCCCATGTTGTCCACACAACACAAATTGACATCGAAGCTTGCGGAGGCTCTGAACCGTGATCTGAACCAGGCTTCAAGACCTTCGAAAAGGGTCTCGCGAGCCCTCGTTCAGAGAGCAGTTCACGAACCGAAGTCACGGTCAGCTTCAGGCTTAGGGCATTCACCTGGTAGCGCTAGGATCATCGTATGAATCTCACCCAGGACAGCGTCTCAGGGGAACTCCTGCTCGACGTCGAGGGACTACAGAAGGCCTTCAAGGGCCGCAGGGTCGTGGATGATGTCCACTTTCGAGTCCATGCCGGCGAAATCGTCGGACTCCTCGGCCCCAATGGTGCTGGAAAGAGTACGAGCTTTCGGATGGTCGTTGGTCTCATCAAGCCGGATGCGGGCTCCGTCGAGCTGCGGGGCAGGGACTGCGCCAAGCTCCCCATGTTCAAGCGGGCACGGCTCGGGATGGGATACCTACCCCAGGACACGAGCATCTTCCGGCGCATGAATGTTCAGGACAACATCCTGGCAGTCCTGGAGACGATGAGGCTCTCGCGCAAGGAGCGTATCGCCGAGATGCACCGCATTCTCGAGAACCTCGAGCTCGACCACCTCTGCAAGAACCAGGCGGCCACCCTCTCGGGGGGCGAGCGCCGGCGTCTGGAACTGGCCCGTGCCCTGGCCACGCGGCCGTCAGTCCTGCTCCTGGACGAGCCCTTTGCCGGGGTCGACCCGATCAATGTCCAGGAAATCCAGGGGTTGATTCACCAGCTCAAGGAGCAGGGGATCGGCATCTTGATCACGGATCACAATGTCCGCGAGACGCTTCAGAGTACGGATCGCGCCTACATCATCCACCAGGGTCACATCCTGCGTGAAGGAACCGGCGACGAGCTGGTCACGGACCCAGAGGTTCGCCGGGTCTACCTGGGCGAGAGCTTCGAGGTGTCGGTCAACAAGGTGACCATGCAGGAAGAAGCTGGCCTCTTCGAGGAGTGAGCACCCTACTCCACGTAGCGCGCAAAGAAGCTCGCCTCGGACTCTCTCGTTCCAATCAGAACGATGTCCGCCTCCGCAGGCAGCTGTAGCGCAGGGTTAGGGTTCGTTCGCATCCCTTCGATAGTCTTCAGTGCGACCACGGTGCAGCCTGTCTCTCGGCGTAGATCGCTCTCGGAGAGAGTCCTGCCAACCAGCCTTGAAGGCACAGGAACCTGGAAGATCTCGAGTCCCTCAGTGATGGTTACCGAGCCACTTCCCTCCAGGAGATTGAAGATCGCGCTCGCCCCCATCGATGCCGTGGAAAGTACAAAGTCCGCACCAGCCCGGTGTAGGGTCTCCACGTTCTTGTTGAAGGTAGCCCTTGAGACGATGTGGACATCTGGACGCAATCGGCGCACGTAGAGCGACAGGAAGATATTCATGTCGTCATCGTGGATCGTGATGATCACCGTTGGCGCCTTCTTGATTCCAGCCGATTCGAGAACAGCGGGATCGGCTGCATCCCCCTGAACGAAATGCTCGTCCAGACAGCGCTCCCGCTTGCTCTCCACCACTCGGTAGTCAATTCCGCGGTTCGACAGCGCCTGGGCCGTTGCACGCCCCACACGCCCCCCTCCGATGACGAGAATGGGCTCCGCAGAGACGTTGTAGATGGCCATTATTGCGCTGTAATCCAACAGCTGCTCACGAGTCCCAGCGAGCATCAGCACGGTGTGAGGGCCGATCTCAGTCTCCGGACCAGCAATCTCGAAGTCCCCGCGCTCCCACTTGCCCACCACGCTCACGTCCACCAGATCTCGCAGATTACTCTCCATGAGGTTCTTCCCAACCAGTGGAGTTCGCGCTGCATTGGCCTCCGCAACCAGGACCTCTCCGAAGCGCCCAATCACATGGGCCTGGGCGTCTCCCCCGATCACCCGTCGAGCAAGCCCGCGCCCCATCAGACTTGAGAGCTGAACGACACGGGTGCTTCCCGCCAGCTGCAGGACCTCCGTGGACATGGCTCGATCGGCGGTGGAAAGGATGGAGACATCCGGTGCAACGCCACGAGCGGTGAATACTGCGTTCGAGTTACGCACGTCAGTCCCAGTAGCCGCCATCAAGCTGGCCTGATCCAGGCGAGCAGCCCTGTAGGTATCGGGGCTGTCCAGATCACCGACCATGACCGACCAGCCAAGATCCGTGAGCTTCAGGGCCTCCTCGATGTCGCTGACAATCAGGACATAGGGGGTGCCATACAAGACCAGGCGCTCGACAAGGTACTGCGTGATTGGATCCCGATGCGTCAGCACAACGTGGCCTGTCAGCTCCTCCGGCATCTCCTTGCGGACCCGTGAGGCCCCCTTGGCCTCCACCCACTGCGGAAAGCGAACCAGAAGGAGAGGGAGCAAGACCAGCATGAACACCAACCCAACCATCACGACCAGGGCGGTCAGCAGCTGTCCAGGCCACATATTGAAGGAGACATCCCCCAGTCCCAGGGTGGTCATCGTGCTGACCGTCCAGTAGGGGCCAATCCACCAGACCTGCTCGCGGCCCTCTACGGACATGGCCAGGTGAAACAGCACGGAGCTGATCAGCACGGTGAGGCTCAGGTACCCGAGGTAGCGTCGAAGAAAGGTCACATGACGCTGCCGAGAGCGCACCATCAGCTCTCTCAGCCACCCAGAGGATTGGGAGTTGTGTGCAGGCTCGTTCATCTGGGATGCAGTGGCGTGTTGATAACGAATCATCAGCCCCAGTTCAGCCCTGAACCTGTCGATCCCGGCTCCCGACCAACCCTCTCTCGGCACAGAGGTGCCTTCGAGATCAAATTCCAGGCTTTCCAATCCAGTGCCCGGCCCAGTTCGTTGCTCAGAAGCATCCAGCGAGCTAACTTGTTTGCCGAAATCTGGCGCGGGAGGCCCAATTCCAGGCCATATTCCCGCGGAGCTCCGTCCGGTACTCCCGGCTCCAATCGAGCATTCCGTTAGCTTTCCCCTTCAACGTAGCCCCGCAAGAAAATGAATATCGTTGCCTGCATCAAGCGGGTCCCCACGACCGACGCACAAGCCAAGGTCAATGCGGACGGCAAGAGCCTCGACACGTCAGGCTTCCAGTACATGACCTCCTTCTATGACGAGATCGCAGTCGAGGAGGCAATCAAGACCAAGGAAGCCCACGGCGGCGAGGTGACGGTTCTCACCGTCGGGCCGACGGAAGGCACCAAGGAGGTTCGTGAGTGCATCGCGAAGGGTGCTGATGGGGGAGTCATCCTGACTGATCCCGATTGGGGCCAGCGCGACAACCTCTCTACAGCCAAGGTCCTGGCGGCCAGGTTGTCCGAGATGGGGGCAGAGCTGGCCTTCTTTGGCAAGGTGGCCACGGACAGGGACAACAATGCCGTAGGTGCCATGACGGCCACCAAGCTCGGCTGGGCGTGCGTCACTGATGTCATCGAGCTGTCCCTGGCCGATGGAAGAGGCACGGCAAAGCGCGAGTCCGAGAGCGGTGTCGAGTCCGTCGAGTTCTCCCTACCCGCCATCATCACCTGTGACAAGGGACTCAACGAGCCTCGCTACGCCGGCCTCAAGGGCATCATGGCTGCCAAGAAGAAGCCCCTCGAAGAGGCTCA
Organism: Planctomycetota bacterium; assembly: GCA_014237855.1. GTDB lineage: Bacteria > Planctomycetota > UBA1135 > UBA1135 > JABACD01. The sequence continues at coordinate 274,607 of JABACD010000001.1, forward strand.
ATTCGAGAACGTGCCCAATCAGATAGAGGTCGAAAGCCTCGAGCTCCCGGCGCCTCGCAAGGAGGGCCGCATCGTCGGCGAGGGCCCCGAGGCCGTCGCCGCGCTCATCGACGCCCTCCGCAACGAAGCCAAGGTCCTCTAAGCACAAGGAAAAGCAGAATGTCCACCATCCTCGTCTTCGCCGAACACGGCGCTGGAACCGTCCGCCGCGCCTCTCTGGAATGCATCGCCGCTGCCAAGGCCACGGGAAGCGACGTCGTCGCAATCGTCACGGGCCAAGGCGCTACCGATGCTGCCGAGAGCCTTGGGAACCACGGCGCCTCCAGGGTCGTCTGCCTGACAGGCGCCGATCAGTACAGCCCCGATGCCACTGGCGTCGATATTGCCGCGGTCGCCTGCGACCTGGGTGTCAGGGGATTCCTGGCAGCGGCCACCAGCACCGGCAAGGACCTCGCTCCTCGAGTGGCGATGCACCTTGACTCGGTGCTGTTCAGCGACTGCACCGGTCTCGAGGCAGCCGGAGACTCCTTCAAGATCTCCCGCCCATGGCTCGCCGGCAAGGCCATCGCGAACTGCACCTCCACAGGTCCGGTCTTCTGTGCCACGACTCGCCTCAACTCGTTCGCCACCAACGAAGTTGGAGGGACTGCTGAGGTCAGCGAACGCCCGGCATCCACCGATGGAAAGGTGATCGTGACGGGGATCACGGCCAAGGAAGGCGGCAAGCTCGATGTGGCAGAAGCGCCGATCGTCGTCTCGGGTGGTCGTGGGCTCAAGGAACCGGAGGGCTTCAAGATCATCGAGGACCTGGCCGAGGCCCTTGGTAACACTGCGGTCGGTGCCAGCCGCGCAGTCGTCGATGCAGGCTGGAGACCCCACTCCGAGCAAGTTGGCCAGACTGGAAAGGTCGTCTCCCCTGGGCTCTACATCGCTGTTGGCATCTCGGGAGCAATCCAGCACATTGCCGGAATGAAGACCTCCGGAGTCATCGTCGCCATCAACAAGGACCCCGATGCTCCGATCTTCAAGCTTGCCGACTACGGCATCGTGGGAGACGCCTTCGAGGTCGTGCCCGCACTCACAGCTGCAGTGAAGGAGCTGATGGCAACGGCCTAGCCCGGCCATCGACCATGAATCGGGAGGTCGCCTGGTCCTGAGGCCGGGCGACCTCTTCTCTATTTGGGGAGGTCCAACCTGCCCCAGAGTAGCCAGCAGAACCACACCCACTCGGGATCCGATCAGTGGATCAATCCTCCAACTCGAGTTGAGGGCGCCCCTCGATCGTGCCGGGGTCCGTGGCCGCGAACTCCAGCAGCTCACCGGTAAACCCTGTGATCGAGACTCCCATGTACTGGTCTCCGACCTCGCGCATCACTCCATGCAGGCGCCCCACCCCCTGCTCGAAGAGCTTGTTCATCCCACGCTTTTGTCCCATGCGGATCTTGAGGCAACCCGCGGCGCACTGGATCAATCCCTGGATGAACTGGGCCTGAACCGCATCGTGCTTGGAAACGTGCCAAAGCCCTTCCCAGGCCTCGTGAGCCTCCCACAGGTAGCCAGCGTTGTAGAGATCGACGCCGTAGAGATAGTCTGCCGAGCCACGCCAATCTGCAGGCTCGACCGATTCCACAGAAGCCTCGCCCTCCTCGCTGTAGGAGTGCCCACGCGGGTCGCGGGTCGGGTGCGGATGCTCCCCGGGTACGAAGGCATAGGGTGGAAAGGATGTCTGGGTGTAGCGCACGCGCAGAGGATAGCGTCTCGGGCGCACTGCCGCAGAGGTTCACCGCCAGCCCCTCTTGCTTGCGGTGAATCCACACCATTTCGGAGCAGGCAGCTCAATGAGGGGTCAGTCGGCCTTGTGAAATGCGCCCCCGTCCACCTTGGCGACCCCTGAGAGTTCCCGAATGCCCACGCGAGAAGCACCTGCAGTGTCACATCAACCAGCGATGTCCGGAGCTGACGTTGACACCCCTGAGGCTCACCCCCCAAGCTGTAGCCGGTGATGGAGGAACAGGAGACGCAGAGCGGGACTCGAACCTGCGGCCCATGGCTCGACGCGCTCGTGCTTGTGGTCCTCGTGGCCCTTGGTAGCTGGATCCGGCTTGATACCGCGGCCCGCGATGGGGTGCTCACTCGAGCGGACGAGCAGGGCCTGATGAAGAGCGATCCTGGCCTGCTCTTCTACCTGACCAAAGAGGTCGCAAACGCGGAGGGACTGGTTCCAGGGAGCTGGGAAGCCAATCCCCGCATCGCCCATCCCGGAACCGTTGACGTGCCGGCGGACTACACCGTCGGCCAGGAGTTCCTGTTCGGCTGGACCTGGCGCCTGTTCGGCGAGGGAACCTCCCTGCTGCGCTGGTGCCACGTGGGCTCGGCCATTCTCGCAGCCCTCACCGCCCTGGGAGTCTGGGGCTTGGCACGCGAACTGTGTAGAAGCAGGGCAGCTGCGCTCTCAGCAGCGCTGCTCTACCTCCTGCTTCCAGCCAGCTATCGTACGATCGGGTTCGTCCTGATTCGTGAGGACCTGGGCTTGCCGCTCCTTGCGATGCACCTCTGGCTCGCGGCCCGGGCCCTGCGGTTGGGCACGCGGACTTCGGTAGTTCTGGCTGCCATCGCTGCCTGCCTGGCCCTCGCCACCTGGCATGCGATGTCGTTTGTGCTTGCCATCGAGGCTGCGGCAATCCTTGCCATCTACCTCCGCCATGGTCCACCACGCACTGGAGGGTACCTGGCGGTGGTCATCGGAAGCCTGGCGCTCACCTGGCTGCTGGTTCCCGCTGTTGGAGGAAGCGCTCTGCTTGCAGTCATCCTCCTGCTGACCTGTATTGGAGTCGGCCCCCTCCTCAGACCCCGTCAGCCACGAATGGCCAGCCTGGCCCTGCTGCTGGTCATCGCCACTGCAGGCGCGCTCTGGCCAGGGACGGGCCATTCTGACTTCAGCCATGTCTACGAGGTGCTCCTGGCGAAGCTCCTTCATGGTGGTTCCCTACCCCTCGACCCAGCTGAGCTCTCGTTCGATGCCCGCCTCCTCTGGCAAGGCCCCTTCGCCACACTCGCTCCCGAGGCCGCCTTCCTGGTCCTTGGGCTGGCCCTGATCCTCGCCATCCCCACCTTGCTGGTGGCTCTCGGGTCTGAGTCGATCCTTCCCTTTGGCCTCGGCGTCTTCACCTCGGTCTCCCTGTTCGCCAGCTGGTTGGTCTATCGAGTCTCTGCAATACCAGCGATTCTCCTCCCTCCATTGATCGTCTACGCCTACCTGTGGGCCAGGACGAAGCTGCAGACTGCGAGTCCACGCCCTGCATCCGACAAGGAGCCGCGCGGCCTGGCCGAGCTCGCGAAGAGAGCCCTCCCAGTGGCAGCAATTCTGGGCCTCCTCTGGCAGGCAGAATCCTTTCATTCCTGGCGTACGAACTACCGCCTCGCCTGGTACAGGCCTGAAGTGCACACCAGGGAGATCGCCGAGATGATCGCAGCGGTCCAGAGACTCGTGCCGGCCGATGCAGCGATCGCAGCAGACTTCATGAACTCCACGGCAATTCTCGCCTGGACGGACAACCCGGTCGTCCTGCAGCCCAAGTGGGAGAGGGATGCGGCCAGGAGACGAGTGGAGAGCTTCTGGTCATCACTGTACGGAGGCTCACCCGAGGAGCTTCGCTCGCTCCTGGTTGACGAGCTGCACTGTCGCTACCTCGTGATCGACCGGGAGACCCTCTGGGTGCTGAATCCCTCGCGCTACTGCGCCGGACTGCCTCTTGATCAGGCACGCCCCACTCCAGGCACGGCAGCCGCATCTCTGCTTGCCGAGGACCCCACCTCGATCGAGGCGCAGCTGCCCGGCTTCGAGCTCATCTGGAGTAGCCTCCGGACCGATGGGAAGCCCCCTGGCCCCGCGTTTCGCCTCTATCGCCTGGCCGAGGCATCGCACTAGGCTTCAGACCTCGGGGCACCCATCAGGGTGACAGTTGCAGAGCGGCGGCCGGCTAGACCAGTTCCGTGATCCTTGCCAGAGGGCGACCGATCGCCGCGCGGCCCTCGTTGATGAAGATGGGGCGCTCCAGGAGAATCGGACTGGAGGCCATCACGACGAGGTGCTCTTCGTTGCTGGAATTGGCCGTGAGCCCCGCCTCGCGATAGGCGCTCTCGCCACTACGCACCCACTCTCGAGCGTGCTCGCCCAGGTAGCCATGCAGCTCCTGCAACTCCTCCAGATCCAGGGGATCGTCGAGATAGAGGCGCTCATTGAAGGTGATGTTGTTTTCCTCCAGCCAGCACCTGGCAGCTCGGCTCTTGGAGCAATTGGGGTTGTGCAGGAGAAGCGGTTGAGAATCTGAGAGGCTCACGTGGTTCTGGAATCGGTCAGGAGGTTTCAGGGAGAAGAGCTGCCCGGACCGGAGAGGCGTCAGCACCCTCGAGCTTCAGGGGCAAGGCAATCAAGGTGTAACGGCCCGGTGGAGCAGCCGTGAGAACGAGGCCTTCCAGGATCGCCAGGTCCCGGGAGTAGAGAACCTGATGCGACTCCAGCTGCTTGTCCAAGAAGAGGTCAGCCGATGGAGTATCAATCCCAACAAGCCTGACTCCCTGGTCGGCCAGGTGCTCGAGCAGCTCGGGCGAGAAAGAAGCAAAGTCCTCATTGAACCTGTCGGGGTCTGGATACGTCCCTGTCTTGAAGAGCAGTCGTTCGACGAATGGGCCCGGCGGGAGGTCAGCGACTTGAATCCGCTCGCCACGACCAACATCGACCGCGATCACCTGGCAGGGGCCGTAGTAGAGATCGAGGTCACGCCCTTCGATCCCCACACCATCGGCGTGGTAGTGACTGGGGGCATCTGCGTGTGCCCCCAGGTGAACGGTCCCGGTGATCTCGCCAAGGTCGATGTTCTCGCCATCAGCAATGCGCAGGTTGGCCTTGTACGAATACGGCGCATCCCCAGGCCAAACGCCGATGCGTGACGAGATCGTCGGTGTGATATCGATCAGCCTGGACATCACAGGGAAGATCAGGCGTCTCCGGCTGCGGCCAGCACCTTGAACTCCACGGCGATTGGCGTGGGCAGGGCACGAATAGCGATCGTGGTGCGGGCTGCCCCGATGCCCTCAAAGGCCTCCTTGTAGGCCCGGTTGAACTCCTCGAAGTCGCGATCCATGTCCACCAAGAACACGGTCACATCCAGGACCTTCTCGAGACTCGAGCCGGTGGCCTCGAGGATGCTCCTGATGTTCCCGATCACTGCCTGAGTCTGAGCGTAGACATCGTAGTCACGAGGATTTCCCTCCGCATCTCGGATCGGTCCTCCTGGAATCGAATTGTCCGCTGCCTGACGAGGGCCAACCCCTGAGAGAAAGAGGAGGTCTCCAACACGACGGGCATGGGGATAGGCGCCGACGGGCTTGGGGGCCGCGCTCGTACGTAGGGCTGTCTCGGGCTCATTCTCGGGCACTTCGGAGACTGGCGCGGCACCGAGGTGGGCTGCATGGCTCGAGCCCCCCACCGGCACGGTGGCCGCTGCAGGTTCGGTAGCTCTTGCCTCCGAGTTCGCAGATCCACCGAGTACATCTCGATTGCCTGTAAAGACCTCCACATCGGCCTCGTCGAACTCCTTGACCCCAACCCCGGCCTCCGCAGGAGTCAGGGAGATGACTGCCCCTCCGGTGCCGTAGAGCGCTCCATATCCGTGCACGGTACCCGCGTAGTTGTTGTGGGCACCCATGACCGCCGACAGCCACCACATTGGCTTGAAGTTGACCACCTTGGGGATGCGGATCTGCTTGTGAATCTCTCGGGAGAGCTGCGCAACATCCTCGAGCCTGCCCTCCGCGAAGAATTCCAACAGCTTCTGGTTCCACTCCTCGTCCTTGTCGGAGTGGATGTGGTCCTCTGCGGGGTCAATGAACCTGGTGAAGAGCCTGTTGGACAGCGTCATGACCACAACGACCGCTGCCTTCTTGCCCTGCGCTGCCAGGGCATCGACAACGGACTTTCCGAAGACGACCGTCTCGCTGCGATCCGCATAAGCGTTGCTGGAGAGGATGACTGCCGGCAGCTCGTTGTTCGGGTTCAGGAGCTCAAGAGCCACCACCGATCCCGTATCGATAGGAAAGCCGTGGTAGGCCACCGTTCTCGCGCAAAGCCCACGCCCCTGGGCACTCTCGCAGATCCCGCCTGCGAGCTCCGAATCGATACGAAACTTGTAGGGGATCGAGCCCAGGTCATGGAAGAGCTCATCCACATGGGTCCACTCAGGCTCGGGAAGCGCCTGGACCTGATGACCGATGATCGAGGGCCACATGGTCGAGTAGACGATGAGGACATCAGCCTCACTCTCCTGGATCTCCTCTCTCGCTTTCTCGAAGGCTCCACGCAATCTGGAGTAGCCCTCGTTGGCTTCGGGAGTCAGCAGGGGTTGAGGTAGACCGGGGACGATCAGTCCCTTGACGACGGGATGACTCATGAGACCGCCACTCCTTCGGGGAACCAACCCACGACCGCATTCCCCGTTCCAATCACCGTGCCGTAGGCGTAGACCTCTCCAGGCTCGGTTGGGTAGTCCAGCGCAGACATCAGCCAGGCAAAGCTGCCTGCGTCCATCTCCGACTTCGCCTGGGTGATGAACTCCGGCATGACGTCGACCATCTGCCGGGTCTGGCCCTTGCGAACCATCTCGAGCAGCTGCATATCCCAGAGATACAATGCGTGGCTCGTGATGTGCTCGCGGCTCATGTCCTCGGGGATCTCCGCCTCGGTGGTGAAGTGCCTGTGCGAGAGCGAGGAGCTGCACAGCAGGGCCGCTTTCTTCCCGGATTGCTCCACAGCGCGGCGAGTCGCCTTCCCCAGCGCAGTGGCCATCTCCTGCATGACCTCGACTCCATAGTAGGATTCGGATCTGTTGGACGAGATTGAAACGATCGGCAGGTCCCACTGAGGTCGGGTCAGGTGACAACAAACGATCGTGCCGTAGTCCACGCGGAAGTCCGGGTTCCGCATCATCTTCATCTCGAGGCCTTCACTGACGGCCTCATCGTGAATGGCCTCGGCCAGCTCCACATCCACGTTCATCTCGTAGTGGTAGCGGAAGAGGTTCGGGAAGATCGGGTCAACCGACAGGGAGTCGAACTTGGGCACTCCCAGGAGATGCGTACCGACGTAGGTCTGCCAGTGTGGTGAGTGCACCACGAGAACATCCACATCGCGCTTGTCGATGTCCGCACGCAGACGCTCGTACCCCCAACGCAGGGTCTCCCACCCGCACTCCGCTGTGGGTTCGTTTTGCGGAGGGTTCTCCGCGTAGATCAGGTGCGGAGGATGGGGCGCAAGGGCGCCCGCGACGATACGTCCGTTAGGCATGGTAGTACTCTCAGAGCTGTATGCAGATGTTTCGACTCTCGCTGAAGAACTCGAGTGAGTGGCGGCCGCCCTCACGCCCCACACCGCTGTCCTTCATCCCTCCGAATGGAACCCTCAGGTCACGCAGCAGCCAGGTGTTGACCCAGACCATGCCACTCTCGACCTCGGAGGAAACCCGGTGAGCCCGCTTCAGATCCTTGGTCCAGACCGAAGCGGCAAGACCGTACCTGACGCCATTGGCGATCTCGATTGCTTCGGCCTCGGTGTCAAAGGGGTGCAGGGTAACGATGGGGCCGAAGATCTCTTCTGTTGCACAGCGACTGTCAGGAGAGAGCCCCGCAATGACCGTGGGTGAATAGAACGCACCGGCAGCGAGATCTCCCGTGAGCTCGGGCCGCTTGCCCCCCAGAAGGACCTCGCCGCCCTCCTCGATTGCCAATTGCGCGTAGCCTTCAACCTTGTCGCGGTGACCTGTGCTGATGAGCGCTCCAAAATTTGTCTTGTCGTCCTGGGGGTCACCCGGATGAAGAGCGCCCACGCGCTCGACAAATGCTGAGACGAATCGATCGTAGATCGAGCGCTCGATCAACAGGCGCGAGCCGCAAAGACAGACCTGCCCCTGATTTGCGAATGAAGCACGAGTCACTCCCTCGATCGTCTCGTCGAAGTCACAGTCTGCAAAGACGATCGTCGGGTTCTTCCCGCCAAGCTCCAGGGAGAGCTTCTTGAACATCGGCGCAGCAGTTGCCGCGACCTGCTTACCCGTGGAAGTACCTCCGGTGAAGGAAATGCCGGCTATCTGGGGGTGCTCAACGATCGACTGGCCAACTTCTGCGCCAAGGCCATGCACGAGATTGAAGCATCCGGCAGGCGCATCGATCTCGGCAAAGATCTCCGCCAGCGCCGAGGCCGTCAGCGGCGTCAGCTCGCTCGGCTTGGCAACCACACAGTTCCCCATCGCGAGGGCTGGCGCGGTCTTCCAGCTGAGAAGGTAGAGGGGTAAGTTCCAGGGCGTGATCAGTCCGAAGGTCCCGACCGGCTTGCGCAAGGTGTAGTTGAGCGCACTCTGCATCGAGTGACAGTCCGTGCTCTGATGCCTGACTGCCCCCGCGAAGAAGCGAAAATTGGCCACGGCTCGAGGAATATCGACGCTACGCGCGAGTGAGATTGGCTTGCCGGTATCGAGTGACTCCAGGTGCGCAAACTCCTCCAACCGCGACTCGATTGTGCCGGCCACCGCATCCAGGAGATCGGCTCGTTCCGCATTGCTCGACTTGCCCCAGGAACCTCGCCGAGCAGCTTCAGCTGCTCGCACTGCGGCCTCGACGTCTGAACTATTGGAGCGAGGAATCCTGGCAAGTTCGATATCGCGAGCCGGATCGAGATCCTCCAGCCACTCTCCCCCCGTCGCAGGGACGAACTCGCCGCCCACGAAGTTCGGGACGCACTCACCGCTCGCATGCTTCAAGAGGCTCAACGGGCTCACTGAAGCCTCCCGAAGCCGCTGTCGTCGTGACGCTCCATGTCGTAGTACCAGCGATCGTCATCAGGGTCCCACTCGTCCCAGGTAGGGTGGTCCTCCAGGGCTGACACGAGATCGTCCGGCACCACACCGGGAACAATGAACGCCTTCTGACGATGCATCTTGTAGGGGTTACGAAGGTCGAATCCGAGCACGCCCAGCACTGCCCTCGCAATGTACCAGGTCGCCTGGCTATCCCATCCGTGCGCGATCTTGATCACGATACCGAGCCCCTCTGGATAGTCGGGGTGCTCGATGGCCATACCCAGGAGGCCGTCTGCTCCTTCCTTGGCGATCACGCGTCCGTCGCAGGCCTTGATGATCGAGCTGTCGAGTCGATTGAACCCTCCGATCAGATCTGGGTGTCGAACCATGGCCTCCCAGGTCCAGTCCTTGCCACGCTCGGTTACCAGGCTCGCGTAGAGCCTCGCCAGCTCGTTCACAGTGTTCGAGGTGGTCGGCAAACCACAGCCATCACGAGCTACCCGGAGGGGCTTCCAGTCATCGCCAAGAGTTCTCCGGAGCACCTCGAGATAACCCTCGAAGATCGGATGCTGGGGCAGGGTATAGCCGGCCCTCGTCCAGCCCTTCAAGCGACAGCCACGCAAGAGCGCGGCATGCTCTCCTGAACAGCAGTGATACCAGCGGCGCGCTCTCCGAACCTGTCGCCCGAATTGCACAAGAGGCACATCGAGTGGCGTCAACATCAGGGGACGCTCTTGCTCGCTCAGAATCGACTGCGCTGCCGCCACGTGTTCGGTGTCCCCATTGTGCGAGGCGCAGCCGATTGCCTTCTGTTTCCAGTCGAGCACCGGCTCAAGCTCCTCGGCGAAGACCTTCATCATGAAGGGCTTCATCATGCTTCGGCCGTAGCAGAGGACGTTCCCGCCAAAGGAGTGAACTATCTGACTGCCTGAAGCCCAGGCCACCGCACCATGAATCGTGGTCTCGCTGACATCGTTCCTCCGGTAATCCACCAGCGGTTCCCAGGCGACATCTCGACCGGTTGCAATCCCCTCGTGCTGTTCACCCAGCGCGCTTCGAGGATAGATCGCAGAGCCTGGCCGCCCCTGATTGATAGCGGAATAGCCGGACGAACCATCGACGCCAGAACGAGCCTTACTCATCCGGAAACCTCCTGCCTGGCCACCATGAGCGGAGCTACCTCCTCCATGAAAGCCCGCATATTTCGCATGACTCGCGCCGAGTCATGATTGAAGAAGTCGAACCAGAGCATCAGCCGGTCCTCAGGATGAAAGCGCTCGGCCATTTGATCGGCGACTTCCTGGACATTTCCCACCAGGGCATTGTTTGCAGCGCCTGAGACCTTCTTGGGGTCGATCGTCCCTTCCAGGGCATGCCAGTACTCACCAAGCGCCCGAGTGGCCTCGTCTTGAGCAGCGAGGCTGCGCTCTTCATCGGAGAGACCTTCCTCGTGGTTGAGGAAGACGAAAACGGTTCGAGGCATGTAGGTACGCTGCCAGTCACCGCCCGAGGGATGGTACTTCTCCCTCAGCCTCGAGTGTGTCCCCTCGATTATTTCTGAACTCGTGATCGAGAGGTTGAACACCTGCACCGGCATGAACTTGTTGACGTACTCCTGGAGGGCGGGGTCGTGTGAGCCGATCACGGGCTGCAAGAGCTCACGCCGAAAGTCCTGGGGGATCAGCTTGATCTCCTCGAAGACCCAGCGCTTGGCCACGTCCACCGAATCAGGCCTGGCCTCCAAAGCATCGCGCTCCATCGCGGCCTCCTGAACTCGCTGCCAGTCCTCATCGCTACGGAAGTTGGCCCGAGTGAAGCTCTGAGCAGGAACGTCCTCACTACTCAGGACCTCTCCCGAGAGGAGGCGCAAGAAGATCTCCGCGGCCTCCTTGAGGATCAACCCCTTGAGTGCTGGCCAGGCAGCCTCCTCGACCCCATCCCGAGGCACAATCCCGCTTGCAAAGTTCATGAACTCGAAGCGCCCCAGGGCGAAGCCGTAGTTCAGCCGGCGCCGCTCCTTTGGGTCGATGCCATGCAAGGTCAGGAAGGTCGCCGCTCGCTCGGCGTGAGCAATCGGCCCTCCCATACAGACGATGTTGCTGATAGCCGATCCGACCTCGATCTTCTTCGTGCGGGCAAACACCCGTGTTGCCAGCTGCAGGATGTCCGCGTTGAGCCCAACCTCACCCTTCCAGTGAGGGATGACCGGCTTGCGGTTACGCTTTTGAACCTCCGAGGAGAGGTGCGACTCGGCTATCCAGGCAGTACCGAACCCCAGCTCATCAGCCAGCTCGACCTGCTCGAAGAAGTTACGGAACATCTGCGCCTCATCCGGAAGGTCGCCCCCCACAGGTGTGTGGCAGATACTGAAGAAGACGTCGTACTTCACGATGAGAACTAGATGGACTTCAGGCGGCCACCATCGACCGGAATGGAGTGCCCTCGAATGTAGGCAGCTGCGGGTGAGGCCAGGAAGGCAATGGCCTCGGCTGTTTCTTCGGGCTGTGCAAGGCGCCCCTCGGGTATCTGGGCAATCCAACCCGAGCGCACATCATCGACACTCTTCCCGAGGCGGTCGGCCGTGGCCGCACCGAGTGACCCCAGGCGCTCGGTGTCGGTAAAGCCAGGCAACACGTTGTTGATGGTGACCCCGGGAGGCAACTCACTGGAGAGCGTCTTGGCCCAGGAAGCGACCGAAGCTCGTGTCAGATTACTGACGCCAAGGTTCGGGATCGGCTCACGGACCGAGGTAGAGAGGACATTGATGATCCGGCCGTAGCCACCCTCGCGCATCCCCGGCAGGAGCTTCTGCACAAGCAGATGGGAGCAGAAGAGATGGCGTCCCAGCGCGATCTCCATGGCTGAGGTTTCTGCGGCCAGCAGCGGACCACCAGGAGGGCCCCCGGAGTTGTTGATCAATATCTGGATCGTCGGCGCATTGGCAATGAGGTCATCGATCACCTCACCCAGCGCCTGGCGGTCGTCGAGGTCAGCGGAGATGACCCGAGCTGTCCCTCCAGCTGCGGACAGGTCTGCAGCAAGCTCTTCGAGGGAGTCGACTGAGCGCGCCAGGAGGCTCACCTCAGCCCCTCGGCTGGCGAGCAAGATCGCAGTAGCGCGACCGATTCCCTTGCTCGCACCACAGACGAGTGCATGCTTGCCATCGAGGCGCAGATGGTCGTAGGCGTTATTCATGCGTCGGATTCCTTCGATGCGTGGAAGCCGTAGAACTCGGAGTTCGACAGCTCAGGCAAGGCCTTGCGGGGTAAGAGAATGGTGCGCACCGTCCAGAGGTCTGTGAAGATGCGGTACTTGAGGGTGCCCTCGAGGTAGTCGACACCAGAAGAGCCGCCGGTCCCCATGCGGCGCCCAATGACACGCTCCACCATGCGCACGTGGCGCGTTCGGAAGAGAACCATCAACTCCTCGAGGTCTACGATCGCGTCAATCAGGGTGCGAGGCCAGGCGAGCAAGGGGAGCTCACGATAGGACTCGATGAACAAGAGGGCGCAACGGACTCGAGAGCGCACCTGGCGACCATCCCCGGCAATATCCGTGGCCCGCAGGAAGGCTTGGGTCTCATCGAGAGACTTGCGTAAGCGCTGGGTCGCCTCCTCCGCGGTGACCGTGCCCTGACTGCCGTAGATTCGAGCCTGGCTCTCATGATGTGCGCTCTGTGCTGCCAGGTACTCCTCGATAAAAGACTCAATGACCTCAGGGTCCCCGGGGTCCCGTGGGACCGAGGCCCGGATCGGCGTCCGGTAGAGCCATTCGTTGAGTGCATCCGCAAGGCTGCTCTCTTTCATTGCCGCCTGCAGACTTTGCATGGCTACCTTGCCGCCGCTTGAGTCATCGGCCAGCTCGTAAATAGCGCGAACCGGATCGCCAAAACCGGAGGACTCTCGTTGAGCGGGATCCAGCCCGAGCAAGATCTCGAGTTCGCGTAACTGGTAGGACTGGAAACCACTTGCCGGAACCAGCTTGTCGCGAAAGGCAAGAAAGTCCTGTGGAGTGAGGGTCTCCATGACCGCCCACTGACTCATGCTGTGCTCGAAGATCTTGGCCACGCGCTGCAGGTGACGTACGACGAGCGGAACGCTCTCTTCCTGCACCAGTTCGGCCGAGACCGCATCCCGTGCCAACCGGACCTCCCGCAAGACGAGCTTGAACCAGAGCTCGAAGACCTGGTGCACGATGATGAAGTGCAGTTCGTCAGCGCTCGGCTCCTCTCCATCCGGCAGGCCATCCTGCAGTGAGAGCAATTGCTCGAGGCCCAGATAATCCCAATAAGTGGGCTTTTGCTTGCTCGTAGGCATGGTTTCCCTCGCTCCCGGATTTGCTTGGGAGACCGGTCAATCGCTGTAGCAGAGACTCTTGTGCTTCTTGACGTAACCCTGGCCGCCTTCAATCGGCTCGAAGACATTACTGCCGTTCATCTCCCCACCATAGACATGAATGGTGACCGCTGTCTCCGACTTGGGATTCTCGATCACATGATGATCATGCGGGGGGATCAATGCGCCGGCTTCACCCAGGCAGGCTCGCTGCTCCTTGCAGACCTCAAAGAGAACCTCGTCTTCGCTGGAGCTGGGGCTCATCTCGTAGGAGGTCACGTGAATCTCACCCTGGTAGACGCACTCCACACACCACATGTCGTCGTGATCATGGATCGGCGTCCCCTGACCTTCACCCCAGATCATGGCGACGACGGAGTAGCGACCATCGGGATCCAGGTGCAGCAGGCGTCGACCATAGCCGTTCTCGCATGGCTGAAGCACGTCTTCTGAGAGCACGAACTCCCCCGCCCTGACCGTCTCGATCAGCGCGTCCTTGACGGAGGCCGTGATCGACTCGAAACAGCCCTCGTCCGCGGCCTCGTCGAGGCGCTTGATGAGAGCCTGGGTCCTGGATTCTGATTCCGGCATGGGGTCATCGTATCCAGCCATTCAACGCAGGGAAACCCTCCCCCCCTGAGAGGCAGACTTGCGGGCCTACCGGTGCTCCAGGCACACTACAGCCATGGAAGAGATCGTACCCCTGGAGCCCAACGAGGCGCGCATTCTCGGCGTCCTGGTCGAGAAGGAGCTGACGACTCCTGACCAGTACCCACTATCGTTGAATGCCACGACCGCTGGCTGCAACCAGAAGTCCAATCGCTCCCCCGTGCTGAACCTCAGCGAGACAGAAGTCCAGATGCAACTGGACAAGCTCGTGGTTGCAGGCCTGGTCGGCCGGGTTCACCCCGCCAGCAGCCGAGTCGAGCGCTTTCGGCACAACTTTCGAGAGCACTACGAGCTCGACTCCACCAAGGCTGCCATTCTTGCGGAGCTGATGATGCGCGGACCACAAAGCCGCGGAGACCTTCGCACCAGGGTCAACCGCATGTCATCAGTGGAGAATCTGGAGCTCCTCGCAGCCAACCTTGATCCTCTGATCAAGAGAGGCTTGGTCAGGCGCATCCCACCGGCAGCTGGCTCTCGAGCCGAACGCTTCGCCCAGTGCCTCGCCCCCGATGCTCATCCCCTCGAGGCGACGCCACAGGCCGACATGGCTGCTGGAACGACAGCCCGGGCTCCCAGATCCACTCCTCCTGATGATGCCGTCGCCATGCTCGAGAAGCGCGTCACCAGGCTCGAGCGGCAGCTGGCCGACCTCGCGGAAAAACTGGGTGAGCCGATCGAGAGCGGTGACGGCTCCCTCGAGAACTGACCAACCGCCTTCTCGAGAAGACCGCCTGGTCGCCCTCTCAAGTGCCAGCTTGCGCCTCAGAGGCGTTCAGCAGCTCGAGCAGCTCGGCCGCCACCGAGATGGCAATGGCCGAGGGTTCCTTTGACGTCTTCGAGGCGCCAATTGGACAGCGCACCGTCGCGAGCTGCTCAGCGCTGAATCCACGCTCACCCAGGCGATCCTGGAACCGCTTCCACTTGCGGTCAGAGCCGATGAGCCCCACGTAGGGAAAACAGCCCCGGCGAAGAGCCTGCTCCAGCACCCTGAGATCGAGAGCATGGTCATGGGTCATGATCAAGACCAGGGCATCTTCACTCAGGCCATCGATCTCTTCCTCGGGGTCGTCGACACATAGGATCGACCAGCTACGCTCCTGGGGTAGCTGTGGCCGGATCTCCTCCTCGACGCGGCTATCGATCAGCTGCACATCTGCCGCGAGGTAGGGCTGCAGGCCGGCCAGAGACTGAGCCACATGGCCAGCCCCGAAGATGACGACCTGACGCCGAGCCCAGGAATAGGTCTCGTAGAAGAGCGCCACCTTGCCCCCACAGCACTGACCGGTCTTCTCGGCCAGGGGATACTCACGACTCTCCGTCAGTCGACCACCGCGCTCGAGGAGCTCGGTAGCGTGCTCGATTGCCATCAGCTCGAGCCTTCCCCCACCGATCGTTCCCCAGGCAAGCTCGCCATCAGCGACGATCAGACGGGCCCCGGTCTCCCGAGGTGCCGAGCCCAAAACCTCGGTGACCACGACCACTGCACAGGGCCTGCCCTCAGCGTGCAGTGCCGAGAGTGCCTCGAACCAGGTAATCCCATGCTCCATCTGTAAGAGCCTACCCGGTACAGAGCCGGCTGTGGACTAGATCCATCCCGTCCATGAGGGCCCCGGGTTGGTGGGCGATACTGGACTCGAACCAGTAACCTCCACGCTGTGAACATGGCACTCTACCAATTGAGTTAATCGCCCGGCGGGCCGCAAACTCTAGTTCGAGGCCCACCCGCTGGCAAGGCTTGGGAGAGCGAAAGCCGGGCCTGCCCCCCCCCGGGAGAGGGCAGTTGAGCTAGTCCTCGGTCTCCAGGTCCCGCTTGCCAAAGGTGCCCTTGAGGATATCCCCCAACCGGGCCTCGGCCCGACGCAGCAGCATCCTCACGGCATCCTCGCTACGACCGTCCATCTGCACCCCGGCCTGCCTCAGGGTCAATCCCTGGAAGAACACCAGGGTGATCGCCTTACGGTGGTCATCAGAGAGCTCAGCCAGAGCCTCCCGCACCATGTCGAAGTCCTCCTCACGCTGGACCTGCATGGTGACCGTCAGGTCATCTGCGGGGGGTTCGATGCGCTTGATCTCCTCGCTCCCCTCCGCGGGAACCTCCATCGAACGCTCCTTGGAGAGGTCGCGCTTGCCCGCCGAATAGAACTCTGCCCGGTCACGAATCTTGTTCTGCAAGATCTGGATCAGCCAGCGCAGCAAGCTGCCTTCGCCGCGATAGGTGTAGTTTCCAAAGTCCCGATGGGCCTCACGAAAGGTCGTCTGGGCAAGGTCAACAGGCTCCTCCTTGGAGCGGAGACGCGCGCCGAGCCGCCGCCGTGCCACATCAAGCATGGTCTGGTAGTGACGAGCGAAGAGCTCGTTGAGGGCCTCGACGTCACCCGACTGCGCCTTGTCAACAAGGCGCTTGGTCTCATCGGTCAGTTCATCCCCGTTGAATGGGGTCTGTCTTTCTGTCTCTGTCATTGCTCTACCAGGAGCCTCTAATTGGCCCCGAGATCATGCCCGAAGGATAGTCCACCCCGGCAAGGGAATGCGATGGAATGAGGATCATCCTGGAGGTAGAGGCAAAAAGTGGCTGAACAAGGAGCCCTGCGGGAGCCCCCAGATGCACCATGGAGAGTCAGCGAGGATCACCACCACCACCTGTAACCAACCTGTGATCATCCCGGCAGGCGCCCCAAGAACGCCTCCTCGAGCAAGACGGTCACCCCCATCTCCTCGGCCTTCTTCGCCTTGCTACCCGGCTTGCCCCCCACGATCAGGAAGTTTGTCTTCTTACTCACCGAGGAGGCCACCTTACCCCCTTGGCTCTCCACCACGTGCTTGGCCTCGGCCCTGGTCATGCCCTCCAGGGTCCCGGTGAAGACCACGGTCTTGTCGGCGAAGGCGCCTCCCGTGGGGATTGAGGAACCGTAGACGAGTTCGACCCCTCCCTCCTCCAGGCGAGCGATCAGGGCCTGGTTCTCGTCTCCAGCAAACCAGGCCACGATCTGAGCCGCGACCTCCTCGCCAATCCCGTCAATCTCGATCAGATCCTCCGGAGAGGCCCCCCGCAGCTCATCGATCGTCTTGAATCGTTGGGACAGGAGGCGCCCTGTCGCCGTCCCCACCTCGGGGATACACAGGGCCACCAGGAATCGCTCGAAGGGGACACGGCGACGCTCCTCGATCTGGGCCAGCAAGTTCTCGACGCTCTTCTCACCCCAGCGCTCGAGAGCCAGGAGCGCGGAGCGCTCCTCGTCGAGGAAGAACAAGTCTGCGGGACTCTCCAGCAACCCGGCATCGAAGAGCTGTGCAATTTGCTTCTCTCCAATGCGGTCGATCTCAAAGCCCCTGCGACCAGCAAGCTGCCAGGTCCGGCCAACCAGCTGGGGCCTACAGCCAAAGAGGTTCGGACAGCGCCAGTACTTGCCCTCCTGCACGGAGGCAGTGCCACAGGCAGGGCACTCGCGGGGAGCGTGAAACTCCTGGGCATACTCGTGAAACACGCCGGCGCGCTCCTCACCATCCTCGTCGAGGAGATCCTCGGGCAGCCCCTCATCCCACCCGGCCGGTGCACGCCCTGCAGCTGCCTTTGCGACCCCTGTGATCTGGGGGATGACATCACCCGCCCGGTGAACGAACACACGATCACCTATCTTGATCCCGAGCGACTCAACGTGCTCGGCATTGTGCAGGGTGGTGTGACGCACCGTGACCCCACCCACCTCAACAGGATCCACATGGGCCCGGGGGGTCAGGCGCCCGTTCGTACCGACCGAAATTTCGATCGCACGGAGCACCGTCGTCGCCTCACGTGGTGCGAACTTCTGAGCGTACTGCCAGCGATGCGCTCTCGCCGTCTTGCCCAGACGCCGGCGCAAGCCAAGCTCGTTGAGCTTGGCCACAATTCCATCCACCTCGAAGGGCAGATCATCGCGAGCAGCCTCCAGGGAAGAGTGGTAGGCGAGACAGGCATCGATCCCCGTCACGGTCTCGGAGTATCCGGAGAACGGCAGACCCCAGTCCGCCAGCGCCTCGAATAGCTCGTCCTGTGTCGAGAATTCGACTCCTGAATGACGTGGCGCTGCGTAGGTATGGAACTCGAGAGGAACGCGAGCGACCTCCGCAGGGTCATTCCGGCGGACCGCACCAGAGGTCGTATTGCGCGGATTTGCAAAGAGCTCTTGCCCCCTGGCAGCACGATCTGCGTTGAGCTGCTTGAACCGAGCCAGCGCAATCAGAACCTCACCGCGTACCTCAAGTAGCTCGGGAACCGGGCGAATCGACGTATCCAGAGCCATCGGGATGTTCCGAACGGTCCGCAGGTTCTGGGTGACATCCTCACCAACCCTGCCGTCTCCCCGAGTGAGCGCCCTCACGAAGAGGCCATCCTCGTAGATCAGCGCAGCACTCACCCCGTCGAACTTGGGCTCCACTGACCACTCCAGCTCCGCACCACTCTCCAGCTTCAGGAAACGCAGGATGCGCTCCTCGAAGTCTCGGACCTCCTCTTCAGAGAAGAGGCTATCGATTGAGATCATGGGCTCTGTGTGCTCGACCTTCTCGAAGCTCTCGCCGTCGGGAAGTGGCGCTCCGACTCTCTGAGTCGGACTCTGAGGAGTCCGCAGCTCCGGATGAGCCTGCTCCAGTTCCTGTAGCTCTCGGAACAGGCGGTCGTACTCCGCATCCGAGATCTCGGGAGCGCTCTCGGTGTAATAGAGGCGGCTGTGTCGCTCCAACTCCACCTGAAGCTCCTGGGCACGCTTGCGCGCCTTGGCCGGGGTGCTCATCCGCCGAGGTCTCCGGGCTCGAACGCCTGGGGGAGAAGATCCCGCAAGGAGTGGACCAGCGTACTGCCATCCGCGCCTTCACAAAGCACGATCAAGTCCGGGGCGAACTCCATCAAGACCTGTCGGCAAGCTCCACAAGGCAAGAGCGGAGCTTCGAGGCTGGAGATGATCGCAATGGCAACCAGGTCTCGCGCCCCTTCCATCACAGCCCGACCGATTGCATTGCGCTCGGCACAGATCGTCAGGCCATAGCTCGCATTCTCGACGTTGCAACCGGAGAAGATCTGCCCGGAACGATCAACCAGTGCCGCGCCAACGCGAATGTCGGAGTACGGGCTATGAGCATGCTCGAGCGCCGCTCGAGCTGCACTCAACCAATCCTCACGATCGACGAGTAGCCCATCGAGAGCCTCATTCCAGTCCTTGGGGGGAGGGTTCATGGGCACATGATTCGGACTCCTTGCGGTCTGGTCAACGGACGGCTGAGGTCTGTGGTGGATCCCTCTGGGCGCTGGAGCGAGCCAGGCTTGCTGGAGCCCCTCAAGCACGATTCTTGGCCAGGAGGGCTCCACCATCTCTCCAGACCAGAGCATCCTGGACCGGATAGGCCTGGGGAGACATGTCATCGTGAGGGCCTCTCCCCAGGCTCTACACACATCTCAATGAACGTGTTCCGGAGCCTCACCACAGGAACCTCACCGCCCCTCCTCGAACCGGCCAGGAGTCCGAATTCCAGCGGGCGAACCACACCAAGCGGCGGGCAGGTGACCTGCAAACCCGCTCATCGCCAGACCCCAGAGAGTATCCTCAACTCGGTGTCAGGTACCACGGTCCCCCGATTCCTCCTTCGCTTTGCGCGGTTGCAGCTAGGGCTGTTCGTCTTCGCGATATCGATCTCATTGATGCTCGAGGCACACATCGGGCTCGATCCCTGGTCCGCCCTACATGACGGACTCTCAAGGCAATCGGGAATGACCTTCGGTCGAATCAGTCAGTTCACGGGTCTCGCACTGATCCTCATCAGCGCCCTGTTCTTGCGAGTCCGCCCAGGTATCGGAACCCTCTTCAACATGGCGACCATCGGCCCATGGCTGGACTGGCTTCATGTACAGCCCTGGTTTCCAACCGCCGATGGGGGCTCTCTTGGACTGCTGCAATTTCTGGTTGGAATGCTCCTGATGGGCTTCGCAACGGCGCTCTACATTGGCGCGAACCTCGGCGCAGGACCTCGTGATAGTTTCATCCTGGGCTTGTCCCAACGCCTGTCGAAGAGCATTCGTCTGACCCGGGTGGTGATCGAGACCAGTGTCCTGATTGGAGGCTGGCTCCTGGGAGGTGGGATTGGGTTGGGAACAGTGATCTTTGCCCTTGGAATGGGTCCGATCATGCAAGCTTGCCTCCGCTGGATGCGAGTCGTCCCCCCCATTCGTGAACCCGCGCCCACGGGCCTGATCCGGACCTGAGCA
Source organism: Planctomycetota bacterium (assembly GCA_014237855.1). Lineage (GTDB taxonomy): Bacteria > Planctomycetota > UBA1135 > UBA1135 > JABACD01. The sequence continues at coordinate 294,694 of JABACD010000001.1, forward strand.
AGGGGTCAATCACGAGCAATCGCCAGGGCGCATCAGCTCGCCTCGATCCCCCTCCCGTCGGTTCCGGGCTCACGGAAACACCTCAGGAAGAGCCACACCCCCGGATTGTTCTCGTTCGCAAACGGTTCCCGCTGCGGCAAAGCCATCGTACGGAACAACATTGCGCCTCTGTCGTCGTCCCGTAACGGGGTTCTCCCACTCCTCGGGCATGAGCTCGACGTCCAAGACCCGACCGAGGAGGTCGAGGGGTTCAAGAGTCACCTCCCCACTGACCTCAAAGGCCAGGGCTTCCAGCAAGCGCTTGGCTCGAGGCGACCCACGATCACTCCAGACCAGGCCGTCCCAGGCTGCGATTCGCCCCGCGAAAGGCCCGTCCGAGACGGCCAGCTTCAGCCCCCAACGACTGTCTCCGTCCCGGGTTCTACCCTCTCGAACTTCCTCGACCTTGACGGTGTACCAGCCTGCGGGCAGCGAGGCGAAGTCCTCGGTCTCATCCACGTCTCCGAAATCCCATCTCATGCTTGTCTCCATCGAGTGACGACCTTCAGTGCTTGAAGTGGGACGACTCGCGGATCAACTGGTAACCAGCTAGTTCTCTTTCTCCGAGAACCCACCCTGGGGTGGCACGCCAGCGACTCCAGCGGAGGGAGCTCGCGGATGAGGCTGGCGTCTACTCGGCCGGCAGGACGGCCTCGAGGACACGCTGCAGGTTGCCTCCCATCACAGCCGCAATCTCTCCATCATCGAGGCCCCGTCGTCGCAGGGGCTCGATCAGGCTGCCGTAGCGACCGGCGTCTTCGAGCCCCTCCACCGTCGTGGTGATCCCATCGAAGTCAGAGCCCAGTCCCACATGCTCGATACCGGCGACTTCCGCCACGTGCACGATGTGATCCACGAGGCGCTCGATGGAGAGCGGCGAGCGATTCCTGGCCATGAAGGCAGTGCGCGCAATCTCCAGTGCCGCCGAGCTCTCCGCCCGTAGCCCGCGATACCCCTCGGTCGCCCGCAGGCGGGCTGCTTCGGCCTGAGCGTCCCCATCCAGGAAGGAGGGCAAGAAAGGCATGCCGACCACGCCTCCATTTCGAGCGAGCGCTCGGAGCTGATCATCATCGAGGTTGCGCTGGTGATCATGGAGAGCCTTGCACGCTGAGTGACTGGCGATCACTGGCTGAGAGCTGGCCTCCAGGGCATCAAAGAAAGAGCTGGGCGCGGTGTGCGAGAGATCCACCAGGATTCCCAGCTCATTCATGGAGCACACCAGATGCTGTCCCAGTTCGTCGAGCCCCTCCGGGGCAACTCCTGAAGGGTCTGGCTCGCAGGAACGGATCCAGGGCAGGTGGTTGTTCCAGACCAAGGTGAGCACCCTCAGACCACGCCCATGGAAGTGCTCCAAGCCGGACAACCAGTCACCGGCGCCCGCTCGGCTCTCGAGGGGGTGACCTCCTTCGATACCGGCAAGCGCTGCGAGTCGCCCCGTCTCCCGGGCTTCAGCGAGATCGGAGCGCTTACGAACGAACAGGACCTCTCCTGGATGGCGAAGGCTCAGGCTCTCCAGCTCGTCGAAGAGAGCATCTGCCCTGGCCCTGGCGCCCCCGCGTTCGGCCGATATGTACCGCGGGTCCACCCAGCTGGCGAAGACCACCGCGCCCAGACCGGACTTTCGAGCCCGCGGAAGATCGAGCTGACCCGGAGATGCCTGGCCCAGGTCGCTGCTCAACTCCAGGGCAACCTGCAAGGAGTCGACGTGCGCGTCGAAGGAAAAGAAAGGGGAGGACACCCCGTCACCCTACCTGACGAAATGCCCTCCCAAGAAGCTCCTCTCTCGATCAACCGGAGTTCAAAGAACCTCCCTTGCCGACCAAACGAAACGGGTTTCCGTCCCGTCCCCCAGGCCGAGAACCTGGAGAGAAGCTCCTCCACTCATGTTGAGGACAGCGGTTTGACCCACAGAGGCCGGTATCTGGGTCAGCTGAGTAGCACTCCCTCCGGAGTGCTTGACCAGCTGCAGCGTGTTGTCCCCGAGGTTCTGGATATGGAATGAATAGCGGCGGCTCGCCATCCCCGAATCCAAGGCCTTGTAGACCGTGGGATTTGCATTCGCGGGCCCCGCGAACATGCCAGGACCGAGCGAGGCACCCTGGGAGAGCCCTCGGATGAGCTGACTCTCAAGACTATCGCCGGCCACCGTGGCAGATTGGGCTCCCCCGCCCTGAGTGGATCTGGGCAAGTTCCCCTGGGCAGGACCGGGCAAGCTGAAGAGCAACCCTCCCAGGAGCAGGGCAGCCATGGCCACGGCGGAACTGGAAGCCAGGTAGCTTTGGGATTGAGTGGTGATCAAGAAGCTGGGGTCGGGTTGGATCTGAAAGGGGCCCTTGAGTACCCGGGACGCTTTCTCGGCAGCCGAGAGGGCTGAACTGAGGCGAATTAACAGTTTTGAAAGGTGCGGTATTTCGGACCGTAAGGGCTACTTGGGCCCGTACGGGGCCGATCCACCGCCGGAGACTGTCACTGTGACAGGCCGATCGGCCCCCCCTCCCAGGCCCTGCCAGAGTGGCAGCCCCTATTCACCCGGGATCGCCGGGGACCGTCCGGAGAGCCCGTTCCCTACACCGGCACGCCGTTTGCTTTGAGTGACCCCACGGGGCCCCGTCCCCGAGAAGAACCATGTCTCTTGACCGCAGAATCCTCATCGCAGACGACGACCTCGAGGTCCGCCTGGGCACCGCCGAGCTGCTCGGCCCCCTGGGTCTGAAGATCGTCCTGGCCGAGTCCGGCAGCGAAGCCGTTCAGATCATCCGCGGCGGCGGCCTCGACCTGGCCCTGCTCGACTACAGGATGCCAAGCCCCAACGGGCTCGAGATCATCGAGATGATGAATGCAGAGCTGATGGGCATCCCCGCCATCCTCTGCTCGGCAGACGCCGCCGGTGAAGTCGGAACCCTCGCCAGACAAGCGGGGGCCTTCGCCGTCCTCACCAAGCCCGTCCTTCCTGCGCGCCTCAAGAGCGAAGTGGTTCGCGCCCTCGAGCTACCTCCCACGATGGGGCTCAGCGGGCTGGCCTAGGGCCGACCGCAACAAGCCGCTCTAGCACAAACACCGATCAACCGGCGTCGAGCACGCCGGTCAGTTCCAAGATTTTTTCAAACCATCTCAGCACCAAGAAAATTCGAAATGGCCGCCAAGACCAAGACTGCCCCCAAGAAAACCAAGACCGTCGGCATCCGTCCCCTCGGCGAGCGTCTGCTCGTCAAGCGCATGGAAGCCGAGACCACCAGCGCCGGAGGCATCATCCTTCCGGAGTCCGCCAAGGAGAAGCCCAAGGAAGGCAAGATCATCGCCCTCGGCGACGGCAAGCTCCTCGAGAACGGCGAGCGCGCAACCTGGTCCGTCAAGAAGGGCGACCGCGTGCTCTTCACTTCCTACGGCGGCACCGAAGTCAAGTTCAACGGTGAGGAGTACCTCATCATGGAAGAGCGCGACATCCTCGGCGTGATCGAAGGCTGAGTTCTCCACCGACCAACCAACGACACCAACACGCTAGGAGCTCATTCGATGGCCAAGCAAATTTCTTACGACGCGAACGCGCGTGAACACATCAAGAACGGCGTAACGCAGTTGGCGCGCGCCGTGAAGACCACCCTTGGCCCTCGTGGCCGAAACGTCATCATCGAGAAGAACTTCGGCAGCCCGACGGTCACCAAGGACGGTGTCACGGTCAGCAAGGAGATCGACCTCGAGGATCCCTACGAGAACATGGGCGCCCAGCTCGTGAAGCAGGTTGCCTCCCAAACGAACGACCAGGCGGGTGACGGCACCACGACGGCAACGGTCCTGGCCGAGGCGATCTTCCTCGAGGGCCTCAAGAACGTCACGGCTGGAGCCAATCCGGTCGCCCTCAAGCGCGGCATCGACGCCGGCGTCGACGCTGCCGTCGCCTCCCTCAACAAGGACGCGAAGGTGGTCAAGACCAATGAGGAGATCACTCAGGTCGGAACGATCGCCAGCAACAATGACCCCGAGGTTGGCAACATGATTGCCAAGGCGATGGAGCGGGTCGGCAAGGACGGCGTGATCACCGTTGAAGAGGGCAAGGCACTCGACACTGAGGTCGAGTGGGTCGAGGGTATGCAGTTCGATAAGGGCTTCCTCTCACCGCACTTCATCACCGACCCCGCCTCCATGGAGTGCGTGCTCGAGAATCCCTACATCTTGATCCACGAGAAGAAGGTGTCCTCCATCAAGGAGATGATTCCGCTTCTCGAGCAGATCGCTCAGAAGGGCCGTCCCATTCTCATCATCGCCGAGGACATCGAGGGTGAAGCCCTCGCCACCCTGGTCGTGAACCGCCTGCGTGGGTCATTCCCCTGCTGCGCCGTCAAGGCACCTGGCTTTGGCGATCGTCGCAAGGCCATGATGGAGGATATCGGAGTCCTCACCGGGGCTACCCCGGTCCTCGAGGCCATCGGTGGAACCCTCGAAGCAACCACGATTTCAGACCTCGGCACCGCCAAGAAGGTCATCGTCACCAAGGACGAGACCCTCGTCATCGAGGGTGCTGGCAAGAAGGCAGCGATCACCGGTCGCATCGCCCAGATCAGGAATGAGATCGAAGCCTGCAAGTCCGACTACGACGGCGAGAAGCTCCAAGAGCGTCTGGCCAAGCTGTCCGGTGGCGTTGCCCAGATCAACGTGGGTGCCGCTACAGAGGCAGAGATGAAGGAGAAGAAGGCTCGCGTCGAAGACGCGCTGCACGCTACCCGCGCAGCAGTCGAGGAGGGCATTGTGCCCGGTGGCGGAACCGCCCTCGTCAACGCGATCTCTGCAGTGGAGGCACTCAAGCTCTCTGGTGACGAGCGCGTTGGCTCCATGATCATTCGCCGAGCCCTCGAGGCTCCCATGCGTCAGATCGCTGCAAACGCTGGTCAGGATGGCTCCGTGATCCTGCAAAACGTTCGTGCCGGAAAGGGCAAGGGCTACGGGTTCAATGCCTCCATCGGCGAGTACGAGGACCTGATCAAGTCCGGCGTCATCGACCCCAAGAAGGTCGTTCGAGTCGCCTTGCAGAACGCCGCATCGGTGGCCAGCCTGCTGCTCACCACCGATGCCCTCGTGAGTGAGATGCCGGAGAAGGAGAAAGCTCCCGCCGGCGGCCACTCACACGCGCACTAGCCTCGAAGCGGGCGGCAGACTCCATTCCGGCCGTCCAGTCCACAAGACCGCAGCCGCTCCTCATCGCGAGGGGCGGCTGCGGTCTTTTTCAGGTAGAGGGCTTCATCAAGTTGTTGGCGAGCGGTCGCCCCGTACGCGTAACATCTCCATGCCATGAGTGACTTTTCGATTCCCACCAGAGTCCGCATCGCCCCTGGGTGCAGTACTGGTCTGACCGGAGCGGTGATTGGGCTTGGAGGTCAACGCGTCCTCTTTGTCACCGACTCCGGACTCGCATCAGGGCCCTTGGTCAGGCGAGCGCTCGACCTCTTCACAGCCCACGGCCTTGATTGGGAGCTCTTCGTCGAAGTCCCGAGTAATCCGCGAACCGCAACCGCGGAGAAACTCGCCACCCTCACCAGACCCGGCGACGTACTCGTTGGCTTCGGCGGCGGCAGCGTGATCGATGCCACCAAGGCAGCCGCAATGCTGGCAACAAATGGTGGCCAGGCTCGAGACTGGGTCGGCAAGACCGAGTTCCCGAACCACCCCCTGCCCTTGATTGCTGTCCCCACGACCTGTGGCACTGGAAGCGAGGTGACCTGGGTCTCAGTACTGAGCGATACGGAACACAGGACAAAGATCAGCATCAAGGGGCGCCAGATGTTTCCCGACCTTGCCCTTGTTGATGCTGACCTGATTCGAAAGCTGCCGCCCGAGCTCATCGCGAGCACGGGAATGGACGCACTGACCCATGCCCTCGAGGCCACCACGGGCAAGCCTCGCAACCCGATCTCGGACATGATGGCCGAGACAGCGATCTCCCTGAGCCTGCGCTACCTCTTGCGTGCAGCCCGAGACTCCAATGGTGATCACGAGGCCCGCGAAGGCATCGCTCGCGCATCTACACTGGCTGGCCTGGCCTTCGGAAGCACCGACGTTGGAGGGGTTCACTGCCTCTCCGAGTCCTTGGGCGGTCTCTACGATGTCGCTCATGGCCTGGCAAACGCTCGCCTCTTGGTGCCGGTCATGCGCAGCCACGGCGAACACGTCGAGCAGCGCCTCGCTCAACTCGACTCCATGAACCGCCCTGACGGATCTAGCGCTCCACAGCCCTCAGGCGAGGCCTTCCTCGATCGAATTGAAGCTCTCCTTGCGGAGCTTCCACTCCCGCAAGTCTCCGCACTCGGGATCCAAGCGGTCGATCACGAGAGGATTGCCCAGATGGCAATCGAGAATGGATCCAACTCGTCCAATCCCCGTGAGATGGGTACAGCGCAGTACCGCGCGATCCTCGAAAGCCTGTAGGCGCATCCGCCCCCTGGAAGCGACCATCATGGAAGGCTAGCCTGACAGGCCATCCATGAGCTCTCCAAACCGCATCGTTCAGGCTGACAACCTTGAGTTCCTTCCTACCCTGCAAGATGGTGTCGCCGAGCTGATCTATATCGACCCGCCGTTCAACACCGGCCGCAAGCAGGAGAGGCGACGCACACGCTCAGTACGAGACGAGCAGCAGGGTGATCACATCGGCTTCGGTGGCAAGCGTTATCGCACGGTCGAGATCAGTAGCTCCGGCTATGACGACACCTTTGAAGACTACCAGGCATTCCTACGTCCGCGCTTGGAAGAAGCCCACAGGCTACTGGCCACGAATGGCAGCTTCTTTCTTCATATCGACTACCGCGAGTCACACTACAGCAAGGTGGCCCTCGACGAGGTCTTCGGTCGTGATTGCTTCATGAACGAGATCATCTGGGCATACGACTATGGCGCGCGTACCAAGAAGCGCTGGGCACCAAAGCACGACAGCATCCTCTGGTACGCCAAGAACCCGAAGGACTACATCTTTGACTTCGATGCCATGGACCGAATTCCCTACATGGCACCAGGCCTGGTCAACGCCGAGAAAGCTGCGCGAGGCAAGACACCTACCGATGTGTGGTGGCACACGATTGTCAGTCCCCAGGGCAAGGAGCGCACGGGCTACGCCACCCAGAAGCCACTTGGCGTATTGGATCGCATCGTCAAGGTTCACTCCCGTGAGGGCGGCCTGGTACTCGACTTCTTCGCTGGAAGTGGCACGACGGGTGCCGCGGCAGCCGGGAATAGGAGAAAGTTCCTGCTGGTCGACCTCAATCCAGAGGCCATCAAGGTCATGAGCCAGCGCTTGGCCACTTATCAACCAAGCATCGAGAGCCACGGCCCCCGTGCCCAGGAAGTCGCTGATAGGATTAGGTAGCCCCCCCCCAAACGGTATTGGCCCACCTCTGTCCACATGCTCTCAATCCTATTTCGTGCCTGCACTCCACTCCTCCTGATCAGTGCTCAGGCACCCCCAGCAGCAGAACCCGAGGGCCTCGAAGCCCTGCGGATCGGTCATTGGGATGAGATCGAACTCGACCTGCCCTCTGTAGCACCCGAGCACCTGGAGGTCATCGTCCATGGCCCTGAGGGGCCCAGGACACTCCTTCTCGTCAGGCACTCGAATCGCTCGGAGGACTTCCGCCTCCTCGTCCAGGTCGAGGATGGAAGCCTCGTCGATGTTCCTCCCCCGCCCGTCTCGACCTATCGCGGCCTGATCGCCGAGGACCCCACCTGGAACCTGGCCGCAACGCTCCTCCCCACAGGCCTCAAGCTCTGTGCACGACGAACGGATGGCTCGGCCTGGTACATCGAACCCATGCGGGTCATCAACCCTCGAGCTCGACGTAGCCAGCACCTTGTCTACACACAGAGCGACCTGACCCTGGGCTCTGGATTCTGCGGGACCGAACAGCTCGATATCGCGCCCGTGAGCACGCCCACCTCGAATTCATCGGTTGGAAGCGGCTGCTTCAGAGAGGCACAGATTGCCTTTGACGCAGACTACGAGAACTTCTTGCTCAACGGTTCAGACATCAGTGCAACATCTCTGAACATCGAGGCGTCTCTCAATGCCGTCAACGACATGTACGCCCGAGAGGTTGCTATCTCCCATGTTCTGACCCAGGTAATCGTCCGCTCCGTCGAGCCTGACCCCTACCCGTCTTTCGTACCAGGAACGCTCCTCGACAGCTTTCGCCTGCACTGGAATTCGCAGCAGAGTGGGGTCACCAGAGACATGGCTCACCTTGCCACAGGCAAGGAGATGGACGGCAACATCATCGGTCTGGCCTGGGTCGGCGTCGTCTGCAACCAGGCCTGGTCCTACGGCCTTACCCAGTACAACCTGGGGTTTGGCGGGATAGTCTCCGTGCTCGCCCATGAGCTTGGTCACAACTGGAACGCACCCCACTGCCTCGACTTCAGCTGTGTGATCATGTGCGGTGGATGCATGCAATTCGGGCCGATCACGACGCAGGTCGTGCTCGACTTCCGAGACAACGTCGGCTGCCTCGATACAACCAACGGCCACGCAACGGCCGTACCCCCGAAGGTTCGCAACGAGTCCCTGGAACTGGACGGGCCGGTGACCATCGATGTGCTTGCCAACGACTTCGATGGAAACTGTGACCCCCTGGTAATTCAGAGCTTTGACGCCATCAGCTCGGGAGGAGCAGTCGTAACCCTGTCTCCAGGTACCGGCCCTGATGGACGGGATGAGCTGGTCTACACGCCATCGGAGACCTTTGAGGGCCTGGACACGGTCAGCTACGAGGTCGCCGACGGGACAGGCCTGTCAACCGAAGGCCTGATCTCGATAGAGCTCTACGACGACTTCGCAGACCTCGCCCTGCACTATCGCTTTGACGAGACCTCGGGATCCGAGTTCATCGACTCGTCGGTGCACGGCATCGACGGCAACCACGTCGGGTCGCCAAATCTCGGGCTCGGCGGGGCAGCTCCGGGTACCCTGACAGCAGTGGCGTTCGACGGTGCCTTCGCGCGAGGCACGGCGCCGGGGCTTGCGCCCCTCAACGGGCTCGATAGCGAACTCTGCGTTGCTCTCTGGGTACGCCCAGAAAATCTCAATGGCAGTCAGTTCCTCTTCGGAAACTCGGACAGCTGGGACCTGAGGCTCATCGATAGTGATCTGATGTTTCGGACGAGCAGGCTCGATTACGTCCTCAGCCCGGGGCCAAGCGCGGGGGTATGGACTCACGTGGCAGCGGTCTACGACAGCAATAACGACGTGAGCTTCTACATCAATGGGGCCCTCGCAAGCCTCGTCCCCGGTGACGAACCAACCACCCCCCCTCAGGGCCAGTGGCTGATTGCCGGCGGAGGCACCTCCTTTGCCGCCTACCATGGGAGATTGGATGACCTCCAGGTCTACGACAACGTCCTGGATGCTGCAGACATTCTGTGGCTCTTCCAGAATCCCGGGCAGACGATTGTGGAGTGCGAGCCAATGGACAGCTTCTGTGCCGGCGCCCCCAATTCAGTCGGGCCTGGCGCCGTCATCGGAGCCTCGGGCAGCCCCAGCCTTCAGGTCAACAACCTGGCCCTCAGTGCCCTGGGATGTCCGCCGAACAAGACGGGTCTCTTCTACTTCGGGAGCAATGCGATCTCGGTTCCCTTCGGCGACGGCTTGCGCTGTGTCGGAGGATCGATCAAGCGGCTGGCGCCGATGCAAACCGACGCCCTGGGATTCGCCTCCCAACCCATTGATTTGAGCGCTCCCCCCTTCGATAGCGGATCCGGAGCCGCCATTCCGGGCCAGACCCAGCGTTTCCAGTTCTGGTACCGAGACCCCGACGCCGGTGGCAGTGGATTCAACCTCAGCGACGCCGTGAGCGTAAAATACTGCCTCTGAAGGGGTGTCAGAGCCCCTCCCTGCCTGGCCTGGCCACCAGTTCGAAGAAAAAAAACCGCAGCCAGCAGCCCTAACCCCATTCGGAGTCAGCAATAATGGTCTGGTGCCGAGATCTTGGACCACATCAAGGCGCAAGTGACGATCCCGTGCCGCCCCCAGTTCACGGAATCTCAGGGCTTTGCTTGAGAAGGCCCACCAGCGCTGGGTTGAGACGTTCGCCACCCCCGAGGAACCCAACGTATGGAACCCCTTACCTCCATCGAGGTATGGGGTTCCGCCTCTTTTTAGGAATGCGCTACTGGGTCCCCCCTCCCCTCCTCACTAGGGAAGGATGGTCAGCTGCATTGCCTGGGAAGTGTTGAAGCCCGCCCCGCAGGGTGACCCTCCGAGGTCCTGGTACCAGACCTGCAGGCTGCGACTATCCCCTGGCGCCCACTGTGCTGTGGATGTGAGCCCCGGACCCCAGCCTGCATTTCCATTCGAATCTGCCATGCGGACGCCAAGTCGACGAACCTGACCGCCGGCACACCGCAGGCCGTCTCCAAAGACCATCCCACTGCCAGCATTGAGAGACTGATGGCCGGCAAACAAGACGCTGAGAGAGCCGGGAACAAGCTGAGTGCCCTGTGCCAGCAGGTCATCCATACCGAAGCTTGCGGAACCCGTCAGCAGCAGCTTGGCTCCACGACCAGTGGAGTTGACGCAGCCGTCTCCCGAGGATCCAAGATTTCCACAGGGGCAGTTCGTCGCGGAGCTGTCTCCAAAGCAGTGGCTAAGTCCTGGCGTCTGAGAAACCGACGCGCCAGGGTTCTGGAAGAGGAAGGCGATCTGTGCACTTGTCAGTGCATCCTTGTAGACCTGCAGATCATCCATGTAGCCGTGCCAGTACTCGACGGTCTGGTTCCACGAGCCGATCACGTACGCGCCAGTGGGCGTGTTTGATGGTGAGCTGCCAGTACGAAAACCAACCTGAACACCATCGACGTAGTAGGTCACATCGAAGTTCTCGTCGAAGACGAAGGCCAGGTGGTACCAGACCGAATCAGCAAGGGTGAATGGCAGATCGTAGTCGAGGATTCCCTTTGTCGTGAATCGCAGGCCTCCCCCCGTGATTCCACAGGACCAGCCAGCGCTGGTAGTACCAAACACTCGGCGAAGCCCAGAGGGGGCTCCTGGCTCGTTCCGAACCCAGGCCACAACCGTCAGGTCAGCTACCATGCTGCTGAGAGGCGGAAGGTTGGGGACCTTTGCATTCCCCTGGGCGTTGGCGTCGAAGAAGGCAGCCGCTCCGGTCGAGGGAAACCCACCCGGCTGATTGAGTGTGATCCCCGGTCCGATCGAGGCATCGAATCCCAGACCACTGCTGTCACCGAAGAACATCCCGGAACTCTCATCGAACCTCCAATGAGCTACAAGTGCATCTGCCTGCAAGGCAGCGGCCGGTGCTGTGAGGAGTGTCGATGCGAGAAGCACCAAGAGGAGGGCATATTTTTTCATGGTCCTTTACAGGTTTGGCCCAGGTAGGCCTCCGCGTCCTATCTCAATCCTACTAGCGAAATCCAAATCCGGTGAGCGCAGGCGTCCGGTACCCCTCCAGCCTGGCCTTGGGGCCGACTTCCTGGCCTCCCCAGACGCCTTGATCCGGCGTGGGCTTGGGCCAGCCTCACTTCTTCTTGCCCTTGCTGGAAGGGATCGGGCTGCGCTCAAGGGTCTCGATGGCGCCGTCAAATCGGCCCTGCATGCCCCGCATGAGTGACTTGAACACGACCTGATTTCCGCGAGCGTTGAAGTGTCGCCCACCCTTTCTTCCATCTGGGATGTAGAAGACGCCGAGGCTCTCCTCACCTGATTGCCGGCGTTCCTTCTGCAGAGCTCGGTTCGCCAAGACCCAGGGAATCTCGAGTTCATCAAGCGTCAGGGCGAGGAACTCCCTTCGCCAGGTCTGACGCTTTCGGTTTACTCCAATCCGAGGACCTTCGAAGATGATGAAGAAGTAGTCGAGCTCGCGCGCCTCGAGCTCCCCACGAATCTCTCTCAGGAGAAGCCTCGAAGTGTCCGTCTTGAGCTTGATTCCCTCGCTGCTCTCAATGCCCAGGCCCGTCCAGCTGCCAGGCAGTAGTCCTGAGCTGTGAATGAGCATCGCTCCCAGGTAGCTGGTGATGGATGGAGGGTGCTCTTTCATCCACTCCTCGATGGATACATCTCCGGGATAATCGATGGTCAGTTCTTCACCCGACACCCCGAACCTGGGCTTTGGTCCGCCCCGGAATTCATAGACCACCCGATCGAGATCATCATCCAGGAGAACCCCGACAATGACCAGCGGATCGCGATCTTGCCACTGATCCAGGGAATCACGCAGCATCAGGTAGATCTGCCCCAGGCCATACCCACGCACGCCGTAGTTGATCAGCCCCACCTTTCTGCTCAGTGCCGAATCTTCGACCAGTCCCTGCCAGCACTCTTCCTCGGGCGTCATGCACGCCACGAATGAATCCCCGTACATCAGGACCGGACGTCGGTCTCCGAGGTTTTCTGCGTCCAGGTGACCGAGTTCATCCCCGGTCACGAGAGCCGAGTGCCAGCCCAAGACTGGATGCAGACGATGGGCGCCCAGACTCTTGTCCACATCCATCCAGATCTGCCTCAGCTTGAAGTAGTCCTCATCGGTCTTGGGATCCGCAAACCGCCGGGGCACTCGAAGGTGTCCACCCCATGAGAGGGCCAGCGGGCTGTCGGAAAAGATCAGGTAGCGCACCAGGCCCTCAGCCACGACGAGCCCCAGAGTCGTGCCAAGCCCGATTGCCACGAGGGCACGCAAGAGACGGCCTAGCTTTCCTCGCGGGACATCATCAGCCATACCGTTACTCTAATTGCAAATCTCTCGCCAGCTCAATCAACATCGGGCTTGAGCTATCGCTCTTCTCAATTCTGCGATCTTTACTGGACCAGCCGCACTCAGGCAACAGCGCTCAGGGAAGAGGTGTTCTCGAGACACCCGCTGCAGATCTTCGGGAGTGACCGCCTCAAAGAGTCGAGGCAATCTCTGAAGGTTATCTGCGGGGTGCTCATGGACCTCCGCAGAGATCAGGTAGCCCGCACGGCGCGAGGCACGCTCGAAGCCCATCGAGAATGAACCGATGAGGTAGTCCTTTGCGATGCGCAGCTCTTCCACGGGAACGAGTTCATCTTGGATCCGACGCAATTCCAGCAGGAAGTGATGGATCGCCGTCGTGACGTGCTCCGGCGAGGTTCCGATGTAGGCAGTGAAGGTTCCAGGACTCAGACCAGCGCTGGCCGTCATCCCTGCACTCACTGTGTAGGCCAGTCCCAGCTCGTCGCGCAACCGTCTCGAGATTCTATCGGTGAAGCCTGGGCCCTGACCAAGCACGTGGTCCAGCACGACCAGCGCCGGATAATCGGGGTTGGAACGCCGAATGCCGAGATGCCCGAGGTAGAGATGAACCTGTTTGCGCTTGGCACGAACCACCTTGACGGACTGGCGAGGGCTCGGAAACTCGAACTCTCTCCTGATGAGTGGTCTACCTTTCTTCCAGCCGCCAAGTCGCCGGTCGAGGAAGCTCTTCACCGCCTGCGGGTCAACATCACCAGAGACCGCGATGATGGCCCGTGAAGCTACCCAGTGCTTCCGGTGGTGGGCCCGTAGGTGGCGGGGCTCAATGCACTCCACGCTCTCGACCGACCCGTAGGCTGGTCGTCCCAACCAGTGATCTCCGTAGATCTGGCGTCGGAAGGCCATGGCGCCCTGCTGACGTGGATCCGAGCTCTCGTTGTGCAAGCGTTGCAAGATCCGCTCCTTCTGCCGGCGTACCTTTGGAGCCGGGAAGGTCGGTTCGATCAACATCTCGGCCATCAGGCCCAGCAGGAGCTTCCACTCGGAGCTGACTATCGATCCATTCAGCCCGGTCGAGTCGCCACGAATCTCTCCACCAGCGGGCTCGAGCAGGTTGGCAATCGCTGACTCATTGTGGGTCGATGTGCCCTGATCTGTCAGGCCGCCAGTGAGGAAAGCAAGGCCCTCGAGGCCAGCAGGGTCGAGCGAGGGGCCGCCCCCGATGTGTGCCTCGACCGCAGTGATCGGCATCCCAGACCGGGCGGAGACCAAGAGGAGCGCTCCGCAACGCAACCTGAAGCGCTCACACGGAATCGTCTGCGTGGGAAGAGCAGGAGCCCGCTGACCGACAGGCAACTCGAAGCTGGGGACAGAGGTCATCTGCTGGGAGGCTCCTCTACCATGGGCAGCGACCAGCCAGTGACTCGCCTCTCCGGTCGCAGGAAGCGCTGAACCGTCTTCCGTAGAAGGGCTGGCTTGATGGCGGCCAGGCAATCGGCACTCTGAAGCGAGAGGCGCCAGTCAATATCGATGGCATAGGAGCCCAGGTCCTCGGCAAGATCAGTGACTGTCTCATTCTCATGGGCCTCGGATGCCATCAGGATAGCCCGTGCCCTGGAGAGCTCCTTGGCGGTCACGAGCTCGGTCGAGAGGCGCCCAAGCTCCTCATCGATAGCACCCTCGAGCTGCTCAGGAGACGAGCCTGCTGAGCACTCAGCGTAGAGCCAGAGGGCTCCGCCGTCGACGCGGGTGTCGTTTGACATGGAGACGGAGGTAGCCAGGCCCTCGTCTTGAACCAATCGGCGGTAGAGCCGAGACAGTCGACCCGAGGCCAGGATCACGTTGATCAGGTCAAACGCCCAATCCTCGACTGATCCAACTGACGAGGTCGGCCATGCCATGCAGAGCCTGCGTGCATCATCGTCCCAGTGGCAGATGACACGCTTTTGAGAGCGCGGCTCCTCAAGTGGGCGCCGATAGGGCCCTGGCTCCAGGCTTGAAGGGGAGTCGGCGATCGATCCGAAGTGCTCACGCACCAAACCCATCGCCCGACGCTCCTTCACATCACCGCAGATGATCAAGGTCGCGTTCGAGGGACGATAATGGCTCTGATAGTAAGCCAGCATGTCCTCTCGACTCATGTGTTCGAGCGTATCCGCAAAGCCGATCACGGGGCGACCGTACTCGTGGCTCGGAAAGAGCAGCTGCGCCACCTCACGGGAGAGTTCGCGCCAGGGATCATCCTCGGTCATGGCGAGTTCCTCGAGGACGACGGCTTTTTCCGCCTCGAACTCCTCGGGCTCCAGCAACAGTCCCTGCATCCGGTCAGCCTCCAGCTCGAGAGCCCGCTCCCACCTATCTGAGGCGAACTCGAACCAGTAGCCGGTGTGGTCATAGCCTGTGAAGGCGTTATTGCTGCCACCGAGCATGGTGGTAATCAAGTCGATCTGGCCCTTACCAAATCCCTCGGTTCCCTTGAACATCATGTGCTCGAGGAAGTGACTGATACCAGCAAGGTGCCTCGGTTCATCACGGACACCAACCTTGTAGTAGAGCAGCACCGAGACCACCGGTGCATTGTGACGCTCGACCAGCAGCACCTTTAGACCATTGGTCAGCTTGCGCTCGACGATCCTTGCGCCGGCCTTGTGGGCAGCTTCAGCCTTCATTGAGAGCCGCGGCGGTTTGACCCGGCCTTCCTGACTGTACGCTTGGTTCGACGCTGCGTCTTCTTGCGACCACGTCCCTTCGGGGCACTCTCGGGCTCTTCCCCAGCAGAGAGGGCCAGGAGGTCCTGGACCTCGTCAAGTTCCAGGTAACGCCAGTAGCCGATCTTCAGCTTGCGGTCCGAGAGGGTTCCGATGTGCGAACGCCTGAGCTCGACCACCTTGAAGCCGACCGAGAGGAAGATCCGTCGAATTTCTCGGTTCTTGCCTTCATGCAGCGTTACTTCGAGGTGTGAGTACTCTCGCGACCGCTTCTTGATCAGGACACGCGACTGCGCTGCGCGACCCTCTGCGAGAAACACACCCTCTCGAACTCTCTGAACATCTTCGTCCGAGATTCGACCACGTAACTTGACGGCATAGGTCTTGGTCACCCCGAAACGAGGGTGCATCACTCGATTGGCAAAGTCACCATCGTTGGTGAGGATCAAGAGCCCCTTGCTCTCCTCGTCCAGACGACCGACTGTGTAGATGCGCCCCTTGGCACGGTCGGTGATCAGGTCGATCGCCCTGGGACGCGTCTCCCTGCGCTCATTCGTACAGACGACTCCCGCAGGCTTGTTGAGGAGATAGTATCGCTTACGATCGCTCTTCGAAGGCGCCAGCGGTTCACCATCGATCTCGATCACCTGATCTTGTGGGTCCACCCGCAGGCCCAGCTCCTCGACCGTAACACCATCGACGGTCACATGCCCCTCCTCGATCATGGTGTCCGCAGCCCGCCGCGATGCGACCCCCTGATCAGCAAGGTACTTGTTCAGGCGCACACCATCCGGACGCGACTCGATCGTCCGCCGTGCCTTGCGGGTCACCTTCTTCTTGGTCGTCTTCTTGCGACCACCGGGCTTACGCCCCTTGGCATCACCGCCAGAGGAACCCCGTCTTACCGTTGCCTTTTTCTTTCTCGCGTACGACATGGGCTCAGGCCTTGGTCTCGATTGAGAGGAGCTTGACGACGCCTCCGGATTCGGTGCAGTCAATGCGGAAACTGCCAATTACGGCGGGAATGAGCCAGGTATCGCCCTGCTCCATCAGCCAGGGTTCCTCAATATCTGGGAGCCACAAGCGAGCGGGTCCCTCAGTCAGGACCAGAGCGCGGGCCACGCCGTCAGTATCGAGGTCGGTGTGGCTGTGTATCTCGTGAATCGAAAGCTGGTAGTGCTCGCAATCGACAAGAACTGCCCCGCGGTTGTCTCCGTCGAGCACTTCAAGCTCTGGAGTCACCGGGCCCGTGATCGGGTGCTCGTAGTTGATTGCAAGGAGACAGTGGTCCACGTGGGTCTCACGCGGTTGTCCGTCCAGGCCGACCCTACCCCAGTCGTAGAGCCGATAGGTCACATCTGAGTTCTGCTGAACCTCGACAAGAGTGATCCCCTCTCCGATTGCGTGGAGCGTTCCGGCCGGCACATGAACAAACTGCCCGGCCCTGACAGGCCAGGGCCGCAAGAGATCGACCAGTCCGGGTCCAGAGGCAACCGCTCCGAAGCTTCCGAGGTCGACGCCATCTTGAAGCCCCAGGTAGACCAGGCTCCCCGGCTCTGCATCGAGGATGTACCAGGACTCGGTCTTGCCACACTCTCCAGCGTGGAGGCTTTGCGCTGTCCTGTCGTCAGGGTGAACCTGAACGCTCAGGGGCTTGCAAGCAGACAGGTACTTGATCAGCACCGGGAACCGCTCGTCGATCGTCGCCGAGGCCTCTCCCAAGAGGGCCTCCCGATCTGTGGCCATGAGGTCGCGAAGAGCGCTGTCCGCATGCGGGCCGCCGCGTACCATCGAGTTGTGATCGACGCGATCCACCAGCTCCCAGGTCTCGCCCACCAATCCGGAAACGTCGAGTTCGATCCCAGGAGTGCGCTCCAGGACGCGGCCACCCCAGATCTTCTCCATGCAAATGCGGCCCATTCGCAGGGGCACCTTCAGGGTCGAGGGGGGGCTGGTCTTGGGGTCCGAGGAGGCCATATGGGGCGAACAGGTTAGCGTCTAATTCCCGTGAATGAGGGCAAAACGGAGGGGAGCACTGGCCTTGGCTTCGCTGGACAGGATTCCCACCGTTGAAACCTGATTGAAGCGCCCCAGGGCGACTCGACAAGAAAAACCGGATTCAGTTCCCCGTTCGGTCAGTATCTGGTCAAAAAGAAAGAGATAAGCAAGTAGGGGCATTCAATTCTGACCGCCCCCATGTTCGAGGCCCTAGACCAACGGAGTGGATCCTGTGTCCACGACTCTCCCACCGACGGTTCGTGGTAAGGCGGCAAGGCTTGATCCCCTGGTTCATGTCATATTCGCGCTGGCTGCAATTGGAGCCTCGCTCTTCCTGGCCTTCCTGACCCTCTGGCCAGGTCAGGCCCTGGACAAGATAGGGACCCCGCTGGTCCACGCTGCTGAGTCCTCGAGAGAGGCAATCCCGACCCCCAGCCAGGTCAATTCTGGCGGGAAGCCCGGAGATCGCGCGCGGACGCCCATCGCCTCGCTGAATGAACAAGAGCCCCCTCAGCTGCTTGCCGAGGAGGCCGGATTGAAGGGACTCCTCACCTGCTCTGTGGTTGATGAGGCCTGGAACCCGGTGGACTCTGCCGAGATCTGGGTGAACGATGGAGAGTGGCGCCTGGCTGGAGAGTGCAATTCCAAGGGCAACCTGCAGCTCCGCTTCGACCCTGACCTCTGGATACGCCACTTCCACGAGGGTCACGACGTGGTGCTGGGAGCCCGCGGCAAGCGCCACGGACCGTCCCTCGAGACCCGCCTGAGGGCAATCCCGTCGGAAGACCTGGTACTGGTGCTCAGAGGCCAGGGGGCCTCCATGCGAATCGACGTGATCGACCCGCGAGGCCTCCCTGTCCCAACCGCTCAGATCCGGTTCGAGGATCACGTGGAACCCGATGCGCCCGGCTCCCTCGCGGTGCTCGTTCGCGATGGTCTCCACGCGATTCCCACCCGTCCGCCGGTCGCTCTCACCAATCACTGGGGGTCGGTGACCTTCGAGGGTCTTGAGGCTGGATCACGCTTCTTCACCGTGACAGCGGAGGGTTACCGCCCCCGGAAGGTCCGAGTGGAGCTCTACCCCGGCGAGCCGCGGATCGAGCGTGTGGAGCTGGTTCCCCTGGCAGACCTACAAGGCATCGCCCTCAATGCTGCTGGGCGGTCCCTGCCAGGCACGACGGTCTTTGCGACCGAACTCGATGGCAGCGCGGTGTTCAGCGCAAGCTGCAGCGCTGATGGGTACTTCGAGTTCCTGGAGCTCCCAGCAACCACGCTGCGACTTGCGGCCGTGACCCGAGAAGGCACGACGATCACCCAGGAGGCTCGCACCACCATCACCCTCCAGCCTGGGGAGACCGGACACTGGAACCCCACACTGCGCCCTGTCGAGATGTTCAGCGGTAGCTTGGCCGATCACTGGGGTCAGCCGCTCGCAGGCTGGCAGGTAGAGCTGGAGATTGAGGGCGAGAGCCCCCGCACGACGATCACTGACGAGAATGGGGAGTACCTGATCCCGACCCCCCCCAATCTGGAAGTCGGGGACCTGGCCTTCTTCCACCCCTTTGCCCTGGGATCGATACCCACCAAGCGGGTGGACTTGCCGGACCGCGATCGCTGGCGGGAGCTACGGGACGTCCAACTTGACGAGGAAGACGAGAACTCCAGCTCGATCCGTGGTCGGATCCTGGGCTCGGACGGAGCCCCGCTCCATCACGCCCCCTTGGTCATCAGAAGGCTCGAGGATCAATCGAGCTTCGGGCTCCAGGCCGATCCCGTCACCGGCCGATTCGAGTCCCCCGCCCTACCTCCGGGTAACTACCTGATCCGTTTCCCGCGTCATGGCCGCGGCTGGGCCATCGACGAACGGCTGACCCTCGACGGCCACCGCCCACTGGATCTGGGCACCATCGAGCTGCCAGAACTCGGCCAACTCCAGCTTCTGACCTCTGGCAGCCTACGCCGTGAGGATTGTGTCGATGTGTTCATCGAGCTCGTGAGGCCTGGAATCGACTACAACTTTGGTCTGCCGGTCCTGCTAGGCAGGGTCGAGATACCAATCCAGCTCGACTTTGCACCCGGACACTATCGCCTGCACTTCCCCGAGGATGGCGATCAACGCTGGATCCAGCTCGAGATCGAGAGTGGCCAGACGACCTCCTTCGAGGTACCCGGAACCGACTAGCTGAGAGAGGGTTCGCCCTGCGAATTCTCTTGCGACGAGGGCGCAGCGAGTAGACTCGCTCTGGCAAGCGAGCCTGCTCGCGCCCCTCTACCATGCATCCCGCATTCGTCTACAGCCCCAGCTACGACTTCATCCTCCCCGACCCGGGGACGGGGCCAGACCTGGGTAACCTGCAGCTCTTCGACACCTGCAGGGCGAGCCGAGCCTGGAAACTGGCGCGCGAGCAATGCCCTGAGATCGAGGCCAACCTCCTGGCACCCCGGCCGATAACTGATGCCGAACTGCGGCTCGCACACTCCGAGTCCTATCTCGAGAACCTCACCGACTCAGAGGCCATCGCCGAGGTCCTGGGGCTACCCCAGGCAGCAGCCCTACCCTTCGAGCACCTCGATGCCGCAATCGTTCAGCCCCAGCGCCTTGCTGCCGGCGGCACCCTGGTTGCGCTCCGGGCTGCTCTGCAATGTGGTGTCGGGATCAACCTCTCGGGGGGCTACCACCACGCCAAACGTGAAGGCGGAGAGGGCTTCTGCTTCTTCTCGGACATCTCCATCGCAATTGCAATCGCAAGGAGCGAGCACGGCCTCCAGCGTATTGCCGTCGTGGACCTCGACGCTCATCAAGGCAATGGGGTGTCCTCGATCGTGACAGGGAATGAGAGCGTTGGCGTCTTTGATATCTACAACGGTGAGATCTATCCCGGAGATGAACAGGCTCGCAAGGGGCTGCGCTGGAACCACCCCTTGCGCTCGGGCTGTACGGGGGCGGATTACCTTGAGTTGCTGGAGCGAGAGCTCCCAAGAGCGCTCGACGAGTTCGCCCCCCAGCTTGTGCTGTACAACGCGGGAACCGACATCGTTGCTGAAGACCCTCTCGGACAGCTCAAGGTCGACGAGGAATGCGTTCGCCGACGAGATGCCTTTGTGCTGAGCCAAACTCGCGAGCGGGGGATCCCCACGGTCACCACAGCCAGTGGAGGCTATAGCGACCTGAGCTACCAGCTCCTGTCAGCCTTGGTCGTCGATCAGTGGCTCCAGACATCCAACAGGACCTGATCGGGGGCGGCGGATGATCCAGGACATCAGCAAATACGGCTCGCGGGAACTTCCCGACTACGACATCTGCATCATCGGCTCAGGCCCCGCGGGAATGACCGTAGCCGCCGAACTCGTGGGGCAAGGACTGAGAGTCTGCGTGCTCGAGAGCGGGCTGACCTCCGTCAACGAGCACGGAGACTCTCTCCGTGTGGTGAAGAGCAACGGCATCAAGATCAAGGAGTACAGCCGCGAGCGAGTGCTCGGCGGAACCTCGACGACCTGGGCCGGGCTGTCTGCGCCCCTTGATGAAATCGACTTCGCGCCCAGACCCTGGCTCAGCCACTCGAGCTGGCCCATTTCACGTGAAGAGCTGGCGCCCTTCTGGGAAGCAGCCGCCGAGCGGTACCGGTTCCCCCCCTCGAGCTTATTCGAGGCAAGCGGCGGATTCGGGCACCTGCGTCGACAGAGTGGGTTCAGGCCAAGGTGGCACAGCATCACAGAAAAGATCTTTCTGGCAGCATCCGAGTCCCAGAACTTCGGCAAGGAGTGGAAGCACATCTTCGAGGGCGAGGGCCATGATGCCTGGCTTGATGCGACCGTGGTCGAGCTGCTGACTGACGACACCGGCCGAAGAGTGACCGCCGCAAAGCTGCGCAGCAGAAACAGGCAGGGGTTCCGGCTGAACGCACGGATCTTCGTCATCGCAACAGGAGGAATTGAGAATGCGAGGCTCCTCCTCAATTCCCGCAGCAGCTCACCGTCAGGTCTTGGCAACCAGCACGACCAGGTAGGCCGCTACCTGATGAATCATCCCAAGAATTACCATGGGATGCTGCACCTCTCGAAACCGACCGGGGACCTGCCCTTCTACTACGGCTGCCTGTACAAGGGGTTCGCCGGCTATGCGGGCTTACGGCTCAGCGAGAACTATCAGGCCGAGAACAAGCTCCTTAATAGCTACGTCCGACTGGAGCCTCTGTTTCCCTGGACCGACAGCGAGGGCGTCGAGGCCCTGGTGATCCTTGCCAAGCACAGCGCATTCCTGATGCGTCGCTTCACCCAGCGCAAGTCAGAAGAGCTGGTCGCGCTTCGCGACTACTCCGAGACAGGCGACGACTCCGACTTGCAGAATGCTCGCAAGAGCCTCTTCGAGTGGATTCAGCTCGCCTTCAAGATCCCTCTCCACTTACCGAGCGTCCTGAAATACCTTCAGTACCGGCTCATCACCAAGGCCAAGCCACGGATCAAGTCCGTTCGCCTGCGCAACTTCATGGAGATGGAGCCCCATCCGAATAATCGTGTCACCGTGACTGAAGACCTCGACGAGCTGGGAGTTAGGTGTCCACAGGTAGAGCATGACTCCACGGAAGCAGATCGCCGCTCCATGATCGAGCTACACGAGGTCCTCACCAGGGAGTTTCAGGAGCAGGGATTTGGAAGGCTCGAGACTTCACTTGGTAAGACCAAGCCATGGCCCATCGACCAGGAGGCCTCCCACCACCTTGGCACGACCAGGATGGGTGAGGATCCCAAGACCTCGGTGGTCAACACCAACTGCAGACTCCATCACACCGAGAATCTCTTCGTCGCAGGTGGCTCAGTCTTCCCGACCAGCGGCTGTGCAAATCCAACCTACACGATCGTAGCTCTCTCGATTCGACTCGCTCAGCACCTGGCGAATGATGTATTCAAGAAGCAGGCGCCATCGACGTGAGCAAACGACGCATCCTCATCATCGGCTCTGGTAAGCGTGTCCAGGAGGCCGCCCTTCCCGTCGTCTCTCGTGCAATCGATCAGTTCGAGCTCGAGGGTCTCGTCTCACGCACGCCCAGATCAATCACCTCGGAGGGAAGAAACCACGAGGTGCTTGGCCTCGACTCGCTGACCCAGGAGCGTCTCTCCCAGGTCGACCTCGTCTACATGGTCGTTTCGAAGCCAGCAGTCCCTACGGTCTTGCGAAGACTCTCCAGCCTGGGCACATCTAACGTGGACCTCTTGATCGAGACCCCGGTGATGCTCGTGCGACACCTGGGTCACCTGGATCTACTCGAGAGGTTTCGAAATGTCTGGGTGAGTGAAGACTGCACTACCCTGCCTTGCTTCAAGGCTCTCTCCAAGTTCCTGGCCACTGGACAGATAGGAGACCTTCAGAGCGCGACATTTGATCGTTCCGCTTATGCCTATCACGGCATGGCAATGGTGAAGACTGTACTTGGAGATGACCGCATCCGCCGGGCAAGGCAACGCCGAGGCTCCACCAACCTCCGGGAACGAGTCGTGGAGGTCGCAAACCGCAAGCAAGCAACAATCCTGGACCCTCGAGACTACTTACAGGGAACCATGACGTTCGTTGGAGACTCGGGTCTGGTCTCCGACATCGCAGGGAAGGGTCACCAACTTCAGGCAGAAGTACGAGCTGGCCTCTGCGTCGGTTTTCGTATCGGAGACATCCTGCACGAGCACTCTCAACAGGAGATCGAGTTGATGGGCTCACCGTCTGCTGGACTGGGGGTCACCGCTTGGATGGACGGGATGAAGAGAGTCGGGTTCCTCGAGCTCCTCAGCAGCATCGCCTCCGGTAGAGGCGCCTACCCGCTCATGAGTGCAGTCGAGGATTCGGTTGTCGACTACCACTTGGAGAAACTCGGACGCTATCTTTCCACTCCACTGACTCGCCCAGACGCCAGCTTCTCACGCCTGGGCTTCTCCGTTCTGACCTGGCTCACCGACCGCTGAACCACTCGAGCTCGCCCACGATGAAGACCGTCAAATTCTGTCTCTTTCCCCTGCTTCTGTTGGTCTCGATTCCCTTCATTGTGGGCTTCTTCTGCCCCAAGGAGTGGGAGGTCGAGGTCAGCACCCAGATCGCAGCCTCCCCCGAGGCGATTCACCCCTGGGTTGACGAATTGGCGCGTTGGCCTGACTGGGTCACGATGGGCAAGCAAGACGTGCAGATCGAGTTCACCTTCGAGGGTGAAGAACGCGGGGTCGGAGCGGTCGCCATGACCAAGGGTCCCGGATCAAATGTGCGCTGGGAAATCACCTCCAGCGCCCCGGAGAAAGGTGTCTGGTTCGACGAGCTTCTGGAGGGCACGACCCCAGCCAAGGGCGCCATCATGTTCAAGCCCGAGGGTACAGTCACAACAGTGACCTGGCTCGACAAGGGCACCCTGGGCACCTCTCCGATTCACCGGCTGTTCCACCCTCTGATGGAGAGTAGCCTGGCCGTTGCCTACCAGAAGAACCTGGAGAATCTCAAGGCGAAGGTCGAGGCTGCTGCCCCCTAGCGGCTCAGTCACCCAGGGCTTCGAAGAGGGGCTCTCCAGTCGTGACTGCCGGAGCCTTGATCCCCAGCAGCAGGGCCACCGTGGGCGCAATATCACGGGGTGCAACCTCACGGTAGTAAGAGCCCTCGGAGATACCAGGCCCGGCGATCATGATCGGGACATGAGTGTCATAGCGCCAGGGCGATCCGTGCAGGGATGAGAGCACCGCCGAAGCATTACCAATGCCCAGCAGCCACTGTGGCTCGGGCACCAAGTACACGTCCCCGGAGCGCTCCGCGTGAAATGCGGCCTGCAGGCGACTGTTGAGCGGGGAATCTCCCAGTGCCTTCCCTTCGAGCTTCCAACGCGGGACAGCCAGAGCCAGCCCCTTGGTCCGTAGAGCTCCCGCAGCAGCGACATCGGCCACCTCCTTCGGGTCGAGCTCCAGCTCCGCAATCTTCGGGTGGTCCAGCCACAGGTAGGGGGTCACGTGTGCTCGTAGCAGCTCCTCGTCCGTATCGAAGTGCTCCTTCAGGGCGCCATTCGCATTCTTGATCAGCTGAGGAGCATCTACCCAGCCGACAGCACGGCCGAGACCAGCCAGATGCTCGGGGCAGTCAGGGGCACCGTGATCGGCAGAGAGAACGACGAGGGTGTTCTTCAAACCCACGTGCTCGTCGATGTACGCAAAGAGGTCTGCGAGGGTCGCATCCAGATGCAGGAGGTTGTCTTCAGCTTCAAGGCTCAATGGACCAAAGACATGCCCCACGTAGTCGGTGGCAGAGAAACTCAATGCAAGGAAGTCGGGTACATCATCCTGCCCGAGCCCCTCCGCTTCGATCAGTTGCTTGGCAAAAGAGGCCACGATCTCGTCACCCGCTGGAGTGTACCGAAGCGCCTTCTGATAACCCTCACCAGCGGCATCACTGAGCGGATGTGGGAAGGTCTTCCCGAGGTGCTTGTAGGAACGCTCGCACTCTCGTTCATCGACTTGAGACCAGCGGTACTCTTCCAGCGGGGCAGCCAGCTCCCACTGCGTGTCCCGGTAACCATCAACGACACCTGAATTGTTCCATGCCTCCACCCACTCGGGATAGCTCTCGTAGTAGTAGTCACTGGTCACGAACCCACCCGTACTGCTCGAGTACCAGAAGGCCTTTCCGAGGTGTCCAGCGGGCAAGATCGCCCCCCGATCCTTGACGGAGACCGCAAACACCTTGGACGACTCCCCTCTGGCCAGCCGGAGTTCGTCCGTGATCGTGCTGCACATGAGGTTTGTCGGGGAGGTCCCGCTTCCCGCTCGGAATTCCTCGCCTACAAGCGCATGGGAATCGTCCTCACAGTTGTAGACACGCAGCCCGGTCTCCGCGTCAAACCATTCGTTGCCGATGATTCCGTGCTCGCGGGGACTTGCGCCGGTAAAGAGGGTCGCATGCCCAGGAGCTGTCTCGGTGATGCTGTGGCTGTAGTTGGCGGCCTTGTAGTAGGCGCCCTCCTCCATCAAGTAGCGGAAGCCGCCTGCCCCAAAGCGATCACGCATCAGCGTGGGCTGGTCACCACGGAGCTGGTCCACCGTGATCTGGAGCACCAGCCGGGTCGTGGGGTCCTCAACCAGACCGGAGGCGACAAGAGGCGCTGCGCCCAGGAACAAGAGGCAGGTAACCCGGACAATGAGCGGCTTCATGGCTGACGATTGAGGGCGACTTGGTCGAATGGAGTCTGTAATTGGGCGTGATGGAGCAGCGACAAGTTCAGTTCAGTGATCGGACCCTGAGCATGCAATACAGCGACAGAACCGCAGAGACCATGACCAGCCAAAACCCCGGCAGTCGTTCCAAGTGAGCGAGGTTCCCCACCTTGGAGACGACCAGCAGCAAGCCCAAGAAGTAGACGTCGATCATCGTCCAACTGCCAAGGACTCTCAAGCGTGAGAGGACTTTCGGCCTTGATAAGCCCCGGCGCTGGCTCGCTGCGAACCACCCAAACCAACAGAAGTAGACCAAGGGCACGAGCATCGCGAACAGCAGCTGAAGCAGCCCCAGGAAGATCCTGCCATCGGCGAAGTACTTGATGGTCGTCGAGGGAAGCGCGTAGACATTCGAAACTTCGATATCCAGGATGCTTTTCTCGACCCGGAAAATGGGAAAGAACAGGGCAGAGATCAGGCAACCAACGGCAATCCACGGAGCGACCACAAGGCTCAAGTCGAAGCGTGGCACACGTTGCTCGACTTCTCCGACACTCGCAGCCATCTTCGACATGCGGAGTGCCAGCACCATCGAGAGCATGATCGCGATGGCGAAGAAGTAGACCGCCGGACCCGGCCGGGCTGTGGCAACTTCGATCAACTTGGACAGCTGAATGGCACCGACCAGCGCGATAACGACAAATCCGTCAAGCATGGACCACTTGCCCAGGAGCTCCAACCGACTGGCCCAGAGCGTCCGTCGAATCGGGTCCATTGGTGCAAACCAGATCCAGCCCAGGCCAAGCAACTTGGCAGTTGGAAACATGATCGAGAAGCAGAACAGGATGACCGCCAAGACGGGATCCCCGCCTGTCCAGAGGTCAAGTACACCCCCCATTACCGAGTAGGTTTCCGGCTCACGGTTGACCGAGTCAATGGTGACACCATGAAGCACCTGACCCGTCAGCAAGCATCCGGCTGCAACGATGAGTACCGCAGGTACCAGCCAATTGCCGGGGTAGCTAGTCCGCAGAGCAGCCCGGGAAGCCGCTCCGGGCTGACTCATCTCGCGGGCATCATCTCGCCCATCGATGGAAGTCATCGATCCACCTCATTGCCCGAACGCATTCTCCAACTCCCGCATATAGCGTTCGCTCTCCGCACGCTCTCCGCGTGACCGGAAGGCTGGCAGTGAAGGATCTTCGTACTCATCCATCCAATTTTCGATCACGCTGCGCATCTTGGATAGCTCCTCGGTATATGCAGGGTCATCAATCAGGTTGTTCAGGGCATCTGGATCTGCTTCCAGATCGTAGAGTTCTTCTGGACAACGATGCATCAAGAATTCCGTACGGGAGGCAATCTCCGGAACATGATTGGCTGCGTTCACCATCGCCTGAAAGGCGCCGTTGATCTTGTGTTCTTCGCGGGTGAATCGACGCTCTCCGTCCGCCCAGAGATTGAAGACGTAGCCATACCTCCGAGACTGAACGCAACGCATTGGAAAGCTCTCACCGCTCGACCCGGCTCCGAATTGTGTAAAGACGTACTCACGACCAGACTGCCGCTCACCTTCGAGTAGAGGAAGAATTGACCGTCCGTCGAGTCCCTCGGGCAGCTCACTCGCGGTCGCTTCAAGCAGGCTAGGCATCAGGTCAACCGCCGAGATCATCTCTTCACTACAAACCGTTCCTGGAACGACGACTCCGGGCCATCGCACGATCCAAGGAGTCCTCGTGCTGCTCAGATAGCAGGCCGCCTTCGAGAAAGGAAAGGCCATTCCGTTATCGGAGATGAAGATCACGATGGTGGATCCCGCAACGCCCGTCTCTTCAAGTGCCTCGAGCAAGGCACCGACGGTGTCATCGCAACGACGAACAGAGCTGAAGTATCCCGCGACCTCCTGTCCGATCATGGCTAATTGAGGCAGGAACCCCGGACTTGGGCACTCACCGGGCCCCCAGGTCGAGCTTGGCCGCGAGGCGGAGAGCTCACCCCTGGTGTACCAGCTCTCCGGGTCGAAGCCGAAGAAGGGCCGGTGCGGGTCATGCGAGTTTGCCATCAAGAAGAATGGTGCCCCCTGCTCGACGGACTCCTCGATGAAGCGCTGCGCATTCTCACGGTAGAGCCGAGGGTTGCGCCCCATCCCCAGCTCTGCCCGCTGAACCGAGAAGTCCCACCTGAAGTCAGCATAGGGGGTTGAATGCTTCAGCTTCCCCATCGCCCCAACGCGATAGCCCGACTCACGCAAGACCTCGGGAAGCAGAGGCACCCCCTCGATGCGTAGCTGACTGAACCCCTCGCCACCGCAACGGTGCGAGTAACGCCCTGTGAGGAGCACACTCCGACTGGGCTGACACACCGAGACGTTCACATGCGCCCACTCGAACCTCATTCCCTGGGACGCCAGCTTGTCCATGTTTGGAGTAACTCCAGGAAGCTGGCATCCATAAGCACCTACAGAGTCCCAGTTGAGGTCGTCGGCCACGATCAGGAGTACGTTGGGCCGATCTCCCCCAACTTCCAAGGGCCCATCGGCCCCCGAACACGCCCCAAGAAGCAGCGCTAGCGTCAGGAGCCTCGGCGCCCAGCCTCTCGTATGGCGAGCTCTCAATGTCCTCTGAAGTGATGCATGTAGGGGAACATGAACTTGCGGCGATTCTACTCCAAGGGCCAGAATTCCCAGCCTCTTCCGCCGGGTCTGCTCACAGGCCCCGAAGCCAATCTCCTGGTCCGCATACGAGGTGTCATGCTAGCAGGCACTCAGGCCCGCTTGTTGACACCGGCTCCCGCACCCTCCCGCCGTCACCAACTGCCTGCAGCCGCTGGCGGCCATGGAGCCTCCAGGCCATCCCCAGCTGGAGCTTCGTCTGATACGCAAGTGTTGCCCCCCTGGCTCTTTAGGGCTTGGAACTGCATGGCAGACGAGGAGATAATTGGCGAAGCTCCGCCCGGCAAGCTCCCGAGAGCAACCACCACCTTGTCGTGGCGACAGAAATTCCTGTCACTTTCGGCGACTGGTAGCGAATGAGGACACGCTGCAGACCCAAGAGAGCAGAATGATAGAACCCCTCACCGCCGTTGAAGCGCTCTTCGCAGAAGCTGCACGTCTCGCCACGGAGACCGTCGAAGGTCAGGCCGATCGAACGCGCCCTGTGGTGAGGCACCTGGAACCCGAGGCGCTGCAGAGGGCACTCGAGTTGGAGCTACCCAGGCAGCCCCGCGGAATCGAGGCCACGCTGGAGCTGGCCCGAAAGGCCCTGCACTACAGCGTGTCCACGGGTCACCCCCGCTTCCTCAACCAGCTCTTCGGGGGCAGGGATTCCGCCGCCATCCTGGGCGAGTGGGTGAGTGCACTGACCAATACCTCGATGTACACCTTCGAGGCTGCTCCAGTCGGCACCGTGGTCGAGCTGGCACTCCTCGAGCGATTGGCGGAATATGTCGGCTGGGAAGAGAGCGAAGGTGTCTTTGCTCCCGGCGGCTCGATCGCCAACTTGATGGCACTCCTCGCCGCACGCCAGGCCCGCTTTCCTCACGTCAGACAAGAGGGTCTACACCCGGAGGACTCTCCTGTCCTCTTCCTCTCGGCCGAGGCTCACTACTCGCTGCAACGGGCTGCAATGGTCGCTGGGCTGGGACTCAATGCCTGCGTGGAAGTGGCCACCGACACGGTGGGCCGCATGATTCCCCAGGAGCTTGAACGAGCAATCGTGTCAGCCAAGGAGGCGGGCAAGACGCCATTCTTCGTGGCAGCCACGCTCGGGACCACAGTTCCCGGAGCCTTCGATCCCATGAGCGCGATTGCCGAGGTCACCGAGGAGCACGATCTGTGGCTACATGCAGACGGATCTTACGGTGGAAGTGTGCTGTTCTCGCGGAAGCATCGCGGGCTCTTGGCGGGAGTAGATCGGGCCGACTCGGTCACCTGGAACCCACACAAGATGATGGGTGTGCCACTCGCCTGTGCTGCACTTCTCATGAAGGAGAAGGGGACCCTGGTCTCTACCCTCGGCATGAACGCCGACTACCTCTTCCACTCCAATGCAGTCAATGACTGGAACCTTGGTGATCGCTCGCTGCAGTGCGGTCGACGTGTGGATGCTCTCAAGCTCTGGTTCAGCTGGCAGGCCCTCGGAGACGCCGGCTACGAGGACCGTATCGACCACCTGTTCGAGCTGGCAGGCAGCTTCCGTGATCTGATCCGTCGTCGCGAGGGATTCCGGCTCATCAGGGAGCAGGAGAGCACCAACGTCTGTTTCCGCTATCTCCCCGAGAAACATCGGGGCACGATTGGCTCGGAGCGAGACCAGCACGAACACGAAGCCACCGTTTCGATTCGTGAGGCAATGGCTCAGGAAGGCTCATTCCTCGTCAACTACGCAACACTCGATGGTGCAGCAACCTTTCGCCTGGTAGCCAGTAATCCTCTGACCAACGAGGAGGATCTTGAGGCCCTGCTGGCGCGCATAGAGCAAGGCTAGGCCAAATGTGAACCGGGCCGCACACCAACACTGGTGCACGGCCCGGCCATGGCGACCCGCTTCGCTCAGGGCGTGAACGTCACGGTGTAACCGTTCGAGGTGTTGAAGCCTGAGGTGCAGGGCCCAGTGGGGTTGCGGTACCAGATCTGGAAGAGCCAGGTGCTGGAGGGCGAGATCTGACCCAGGGCTCCGAAGTTGGCCTGGCTGTGAGCCACGATCCCGGGGCCCAGGGCAATCGTTCCCGAGGAACCCGAGTTCTGAATCGGGAAGCGGAAGATCGGGTAGCCGCCACCGGTGCAGAGCTTGCCGTCACCGAAGGGAATGTCGTTGGTCAGGATGCCCATGTAGTTCACAGCGAACTTGTTGGGCGGCAGCTGATCTACAGTCACGACCAGGTCGTCGGCAAGGAAGCTTGAACTGCCCGTCCCTCTCATGCTCGCTCCAACTTGAGTGCTGTTCGCGCAGCCAGAGAGTGGGTCATCGTTCCCGCAGGGGCAGCCGAGCCCGAAGCAGTAGGGGACTCCCGGCTCTTCCACCACAGGGCTCATCGCTAGCGCGGAAACATCAAAGCCATTTGAGGTCAGGGTATCGACCACAGCACCGGTACTCGAGTCAACTCGCAAGATGGAGCGATCAGAGCCGCCAACAAACAGATCGTTTCCGAGCCTTGCCATCCCGTTGGCATCATTCGCCACCATGAAGGCGCCGTCCACGATCCCACTGCTCATCAGCATCGTGTAGACAACTCCCTGAGTGGCTCCAGAAAAGCTTGTCCCCAGGAAGAGGTGAGTGCCGTCTTCGGCCATCGACCGGATCTCCCCACCGCAGACTCCAAAGATATTCTGCGCTCCGGTACGAAGATTGATCTTGACCACTTGCGTTGTCCCGCTCCCTACAAAGAGCGTGTCGCCAACCCGTACCATTGCTCCGACGGGAGAGAGTGTGTTGAAGGTCTCTTCCACCACTCCACTGATCTTGTTGATCATGTGCACAGTTGAGTCACTGCCACCAACCAAGAGCGCACCACCGTAGTCTGCCAAGGCGGTGGCATCATTGGGCGAATCAAAGAGGTAGGTCGTGTTGCCAGGGAAGGGGCCGCTGGGGTGCCCGAAATGCTTGTACACACGACCGCCGACATCACCCAGGTACAGGTCCTGGTAGCTCTCGATCATCGATTGAACCGATCCTCCACAGGCGCCGAGAGGCTGGAAGACACCAGCATTCGGATCGGCCTTGGAGAAGAAGGAGTCCAGGCCAGCCGTGTAGAGTGTCTGGGCGTTGGCCGTGGAGAGGAGAGCGAGCGGGGCGAGAGCGGAGAGGGTCCGCAGCACTGTGTTTCGAGGAGATCTCATGATTGGATTCTGCGTGGTGAGTTCGTATCGCGGGGCTTAGGCGCCCATAAACAAGAGCGTTCCCCTGCTCAGGGTGTGGCATGGCTTCTTTGTTAGAGGCACGCTAACCACTGCTAGCAACCCACTTACGCCGATCCATGTGGGCCGGGCCAGCGCTCACCAGGAGTCCCGAAATCGCCTTCTGGCGGCACCACGGAGCGAGAAGCCGCCAGACCTCCTCGAGATCGGCCCCTGCAAGCGTCCTAGAGAGCCTAGGTCGCAGCGCTCCCTTTCAAGCGCCTCGCCGAGAGGACCAGCAGGTAGACCAACAGACCACCGACGACCCCCACAGTTGCACCAAGACTGAGGCTGCCGAGGATCCAGGCAGGTAGATCGTGTGCCTCGAGCTCGAGGGACGTGGGCGCTCGGCCGGCGTCCTGACCAAGTAGCAGACGCCCGATCACCAGCGAGGTGTAGATGATGAAGGGAATGAAGGGGGGTAATGAAATGTGCGCTGCTAGTAAGGCGACCGTCTTCGAGAGCCTGAGTCGATGGCAGGCCACCAGTGTCAGAAGGATCTGGTAGCCCCAGGCCGGCGAGAGACCGATGAAGAAGCCGACACCTGCCGAGACTCCGATACGGGCGCTGCTGCCGGGCTCACGCACGAAAAGCTCCTGAAAACTCTCCTTCAGACGACTTGCACGAGGAAGGCCTTGAAAGCTCCGCCGCGAGATCAGCTCAAGAAACTGCGGTGGCAGGCACAACCTTGCCACTACCAAGCGTGCTCTCAGTTCGAAATCAAGGATGTGATCACGGAGAGAGCTCCTGCCTGTGCCCCACCCCTCAATCTTGAATTGCTCAGCGGGAACCTCAATCGAACCTATTGGCACCCCAGCCCAGGCAGCCTTGACGATCACCTCGGCCTCGAATAGTCGACCCTTGGATCGGATATACCTCGCGAGCACTTCTTCCAAGGGATAGCAGCGGAGGCCGGCGCTAGCATCGGGCAATCGCAGCCCTGTTTGGGCCCAGATCCATGAGCTGGAGCTCGATCGTCTCCAACGTAGCCGCCATCCGACTTGCGTGAGCTCACGATTGGCCAGGGTCAGCTCTCCAGGCCGACGACGAGACTCGTCCAAGAATCTCTGTACGACTCCAGGCTCGAACAGACCGCCAGGATCCAGGGTCACCACTTGAGTGTAGCCAGCCTCCTGGGCCGCTCGAAGCCCCGCCCAGAGGGCTGCACCCTTGCCGAGAGTCTTGGGATGCACCACCAGGTTGACGCCTTCCAGGCTCTTGAGAAGGGAGCATGTGCCGTCCTTGGACCCGTCATCAACCACAAAGACCGCAGTACCCAGGCGAAGCGCCGCGCCCACGACCGTGGTGACCGTGGCCTCGTGGTTGTGAGTTGGAATCAGAACGCACGACCTGAGCTCGACCTCTTCTTCGCCTCTTCTGAAATCCGTGGTTTCGTGCATACCTCGAAGCCCTGATGCTGCCCGGCGGAGTAGTGTGTCGCCAGCTCCGGTGGCATGCAATGGAAGTCGGCAGTCCAGATCAATCCAAGGCCAGAGCCTTCACTCCCCACCGGGGATCTCGAAGGGGACCATGAGGTCTCGATCAATCAGCTCGCCCTCGCCATCCTTGATCCCAGCTACCCGCAGAACATATTTGCCCGGCTTGGGTTCGCCTGCGCCAAACGCAATCGTGGCAAATACATACCTGCGCGGCTTGGCTTGATATGGCTCCAGAACGATCTCCGACTCCATCGACGCGCCAAGTGTTCCTCTCCCCACCACCGACCTGCCCCCCACTTCGACGGTCAGACCCTCGAGGGGGAATTGCACCGGCTCGGCTCCATTGTTCTGGAAGAGAATCTCGATGGAGATCTTCTTGCGATCACACCAGGCCCGGTTGATCTGCGCCGAGAGCGAATCCTCTTCGTCGACATAGACCCTGGTAGAGGTGCACGGGCTGGAAGAACTACCTGAAGCCCCCTCACTCTGGCATGAGGTGGAGCAACAGAGAATCAGGAGTAGCACGATCCACTTGCTCAAGCTCATCCGGTCTTCCTTCTCCGACGCCTGTAATCGAGTCCACTCATTTCCTCGACCCTGTCACTCGGTAAGTAGCTCCTCCACAGTGACCGGACGCAAGCCCCGATGTTCGAGGCCATCCAGCACGGCAGAGGTTACCGAGACCACGCTCCCCGGCTCTCTGTCTCCATCGTGCAGGAGTACGACCCCCCCGGCCTCTACTCGGGAGAGGATCCTCCTTGAGACACGCTGAGGGTTGCGCCCTCGCAGATCGTAGCCACGTACTTGCCAGCCAATGATCGAGAGCGACAGCTCTTTCGCCACGGCACCAGTTACATGGTTAGACAACCCGAACGGCGGACGAAAGTATCTTGGCCTCTCACCAATTGCCTGTGCAATCGCCTCCTGAGCGCCACCGACCTCTTGCAGGGTTCTGCGACGAAAGTAGAAGTTGTTCCACACCGAGTGTGTATTGCTGTGGTTACCAATCATGTGGCCAGCAGATCGCATGCGGCGAACCAGTTCGGAGTTAGCGCGCACCTTTTCACCCACACAGAAGAAGGTCGCTCGCACCCCGCGCTCTTCCAGCAGATCAAGGAGTGCGGGAGTCGCCTGTGGATCTGGGCCATCATCGTAGGTCAGTGCGACCTCCGGTCGGCCAGTGTCCGACCGCCAGGTCGCACGGCACAGGAGACCAGATCTCAACGAGAACACAGCCCACATTCCGATCCCCACATGCAGGCCAAGGACGATTGGCAGGTGCACATGCGCGTGATCAGGCCAGATCCAGAGGGCTGTCACCGCGACCGCCACTGTCGCCAGGAGGAAGTACAGGGGTCGGATCATCCCGCCTCCCCCAGGGGGACCTGACCAGCCCCGGTCGTGAAGCGGGTACCCCCGAGGATCCGAGGAGATGGGCAGAGAGCCCAAGATCCCCCATCCGAAGCGTCGCAGCCTGCCAAGCAAGGACTCATGTGGTTGCGAGGATATCACATCCAAGGGGTCAGCTCTGGCCTTACCCCCCGGTACCCTGGGCCGGTCATGGCGACCACCAATCCAGTGAGGATCGACAGCTCCCGCTTCGAGCAGGGTGCCAGAAAGTGCGCCGACCTCTACCGGCCGGACGGCCGTCTTGCTCACGGCTACGTCAGGGGAAAGCTACTCGGCGATCCCGTCTACCGACAGCTCATCGAACGTGGCCCCTTCGCAGAACCGATAATCGACCTGGGCTGTGGCCGGGGCCAAACTGGGCTCCTGATCTCGGTCCTGTTCTCCGAGGTCTCGGTACACGGATTCGACTGGCATGCAGAGAAGCTCGAGCGCGCGCGTCGTGCAGCCAGCCGTGCCGACAGCAGCCAGGGCCTCACCTTCAGCACCGGAGACCTTCGGAATCTGGATTATCCCCCGGCCAAGACCCTCCTGATGCTCGACGTCCTTCACTACAACCCGCTTGAGATCCAGGACCAGATGCTCGATCGGGCAGCTAGCTGCCTCCTTCCTGGAGGCCGACTCTTCATTCGCGAGGTGGACGCCAGAGCCGGCTGGCGTGCCAGGACAAACATGCTTCAAGAGCGGCTCGGCTGCCTCCTGGGCATCAATCGCGGGGCGACCCTTCGTTTTCGATCAGCCGACTCGATCGAGGCGATCCTAAGATCACATGGACTCGACACTCGTCGATGCAGCAGCTGGGAGGGAACGCCCCTCGCCAATGTCCTGATCGAGGCCAGCCGGGCTCCGAAATCAACCGGCTCCACGGATCTGACCTGTTCAGAGAGACCCTCCGCTCCAGGAGCCGGCCATTCCCCGAATCGAGACTGACCCGTCCTTACGGGCCTCTCTAGCGAGTTTTTGACCTGGCCAAGCTCGAAGGTCCTTGGCTCTTCGCGCCGAGAGTCCGAAGTCTGACCCATGAAGTACTCGTTTCGGACCGTCGAACTCGCCCTGCTCCTGCTGCCCCTTGCGACAGGCTGTGCCATACCCTCGGCGGACATCATTCCCCGCTACGGCCAACTCGACATCGATGGCCACTTCGGAGTTACAGAGGACCCCGGTCCGATCCCCGTGACCGATCTGGGAGAGGCCGGGTTCGGTGATGACGACGGATACTTTGGCGCGAGGGCAGACTTCGACTTTGGATCACCGATCCTCACGATCTCCGGCCAGCAGTCGACTCACAAGGGCCGCGGCACGATTGACGTCGACCTGGATGCAAGCGACGGAATGATCGCTGCCGGCTCAACTGTCGACACGGACATGGACTTCGGTCTCTACCAGATGGCCGTCACATTCGACCTCATTCCAACGGACGTGGTCGACGCGGGACTGGGTCTTGGTGTCACTCTGGTGAACGTTGACGCGACTCTCATGGACGTGAGCACCTTGGAGAGCGTCGAGGTGGACGAGTTCCTGCCTATCCCCGTGCTCGTCGCTCGGGTTGGTGTGGACCTCGGCGACTTCGAGGCCGTCGGGCTCGCCTCTGGATTCGACCTCAGCACGAACGGTGACAGCGTCAGCAACTTCGACCTCGACCTGCTGGCCCGCTACCGCCTCTTCGGGGGCGACGATCGATTGGCCGGCTCACTTGGCATCGGCTATCGCTTTACCAAGCTCGGGATCGACTACGACGATGATGGCGATCGAATCGACGTGGACATCCGGCTCAATGGCCCCTACCTGGCTTTCGTATTCAGCCTCTGAGCCAAGCTGGCCTGGTGGCCATGTCAGCCTTCGACCGAGTCAGGAGGATGGACACCTCACTGGCTCTTCTTCTCCTCGGTTGCCTTGCTCTGATTTCGACGGCCGGGCTTGGACTTGCTATGAGGTGAGCCACGCTGTCCGTCTGGTCGGGATGGCTCCAACTTTGGGCCCCGGCCAGGAAAAATCGCCCTGATCCCCGCCGGCGGAAAGATGTCGGCAATCTCAAGGGCTCGTTCGCGCTCGATCACGACAAATACCTGCTGCGGCCACGTGCTGTAGTAATCATAGTTTGCCGATGGAGGCCCGAAGGCTCTCACCAGCAGTCCAGGGTCGTTGCTCGGCCAATAGCCTTGCTCGAGGAGCTCGTTCTGCAAGGCAACCAGATACTCGGCGCTCTTGTCAGGCCTCTTGGTCGTGTGCTCCAGAGTCTTGTACTCATACTTCTTCAGCAACTGGGCCAGGACAGGTGAGAGCTGGTAGCGGTGCTCGGGCGTTGCCTCAAGGTAGTCGTAGACTTCTGCGAGCTGCCCCTCGGGTGTGTAGGTGTCCACATCTTCAGCAGCGGTCAGTACCGCATCGGCGTTGACCCCTACTGCCACGACAACAAGGGCACTGAATACTCCCCGAACGACTGGCTGACGACAGTGGTCCCACACGACTCCAAATCCTCTGGCGCTCAGAATGGCGCCGTACGGCATCAGCACGAGCAGGTTGCGCACAAACATCACCCGCTGCGTGGAAATGAAGAGCACGTAGACGACTGGAACACAGAGCATCACCACAGCCAGCCATCGCGACTCGCGCCACAGGGCACCGAGCCCAAGCAAGCCCAGGATGGAGAAGAAGAGAGAGATCAAGAGGTCCGTCGAAGGCCCCGCGACGACCAGATAACGAATCATGCGCCAGAGATGGTCAAGACCCGCCGTCACCGTGAAGCCAAAGTGGCCAAATCGATAGTGATCACGCTCATAAGTGATGTCTTCTATGAAGTCCATCGGCCGTATCAGAGCACCGGGCGTGATCATGAAGAACACCAGCAAACTCAAGAGTCCAAGGAACAGGTAGTCCTTGAACCGCCGGCGCTGCTGAATCAGGAGCAGGATGATTGGCAGGGAGAGAATCCCTGCCAGATACTTGGTCGAGGTAGCCAGCCCTAGCCCCGTAGCAGCCAGTATCAGCCAGCAGGACTCGCCTGGTTTCCGATAGGCCTTGATGAGCATGACAATCGTGAATGCCACGAACTGCATCATGATCGCGTCAGGAGCAACCCACCTGGAGTGATAGCCCACCTCAAATGACACGGCCAAGAGCATCGCTGCCAGGAGAGCTTCGAGATTGCT
The DNA here is from genome assembly GCA_014237855.1 of Planctomycetota bacterium. Lineage (GTDB taxonomy): Bacteria > Planctomycetota > UBA1135 > UBA1135 > JABACD01. Next base: position 332,197 of record JABACD010000001.1, read on the forward strand.
CCTCCCCCAGGCAAGCATGGCGGCGAAGACCCACACGAGCACTGCCGAGCTTAGAATCATGAAGTGGCGTCGCACCCTCAACATGAAGGAATCTGACTGAATCACAGCGGCGACGGTCTTCTTGTACTCGTCCTCCTCTTCGTCGAGGTCGTAGGCCTCGGTCAACTGAGAGGTAGAAGCGAACATCCCCACCAAGAATGTCATGGAGGGGTAGTTGTATGCAGCCGGCAGCATCGTCTTGGTGCGGGCGGCGGTGGAGTAGTCAATCACCCGATGCCCTTCGTCCCAGTGCCGCCCAAAGTCGATGCCGAGCTCCCCTGCCCAGAGAAACAGGCCGAGAGGCAACGCAAGCAAGAGCCAGCGACTAAAGTGAAGCAGAGGGTGTGCCTTACGGGGGGGGGTGCCCGAGTCCCCTCCCTGCTCGCCTCTGTTCGACTCTTCTTGCTCCTCTAGCATTTGACCTCCGAGGCCACCTCGCTGCTCAGCAATCTTACCGGGTAGCCTCGAACGGCCAAACAATGAGCATACAACGACCACAGCAGGATATATGACCAGCGGCGCCCTAATTGCTTCAACTCGTTGCGGAACCCGAAACAAATTCGCTCCACCCTCAAGAGAATCCTGCGCTAAATTAGGGCACTTCCATGGCTCGCTTGACAAAGCCCAATGCTTTGTAACCTAATGAAATCAACACTGACTCACCCGCTTGGACGGCTCCTGTGGCTGATCATCTTGCTGACCGGCCCTCTGACCCTCTCCGTCAAAGCGCAGAAGAATGCCACCAAGTATCGTGAGTTTCCGGCCCTTGGATTCGAGTTCAAGCCGCTCAAGGACTTCTCCGATGTTCCGGTCATCGACCGACTGAAAGCCCAGGGGATCGTAGGCCAGTTCGAGGCGGAGCGCGGCCCTCAAGTCAAGTTCGCGGACGGCGGTCGCCACGAGTACAAGCCCAGCCTCAAGGTCTACTACCAGAAACCTGAGGGTCCCACGACCGGTAGTGACAAGCAGGCGAAGCGTGAGGTCGACGAACGCCAAAGCGCGGAGGAATTCGTCTTGAGCCTCTACGGCGCGGCTCTTCGAGGAACTGAATTCGAGCCCGAGATCACCGAGTTCAAGGCCGCCAAGAAACGAGTTGGTGAGCGCGCCACGATGGTTGGCACCCTGAAGACAAACGTAGGCGACATCGAGGTCTCGTTTGATGTCTTCACCTATGTGCTTACTCACGCCAAGGTGATCTTCGTCTGGGACTATCCGGCTGACGAGAAGACCGCCAAGAAGTGGTCGAAGGCCATCGAGAAGTCGATGAAGACCTTTCAGCTGATGAAGAAAGGAGCGACCACCACTGATGTCACCAGCGTCAACTCGGATAGCAGCTACGAAGACCTCATCACTTATCACCGAAATGAGGTTGCCCAGACACCGGGCTGGCGGCTAGTTGAGACGCCCAGCAAGCAGTACCTGATCAAGACCAATAGCGACAAGGACAAGCACATCAAGGAGGTCGTCGCGCGACTGGAGGCCTCTCGCAAGCTCTACGAGGAGGACTTCCCGCCCGCCAGCCCAATCACCTCGATCTCAGTCGTCCGTGTCTGTGCCACCGAGAGCGACTTCCACACCTACGGCGGAACTGGGGGTGGCGTTGCCGGCTGGTTCAATCCGCGCTCCGAAGAGCTCGTGCTCTACTTCGGTGACGGCGGCAAGGACTCCACCCTATCGGTCATGGCACACGAGGGCTTTCACCAGTACTGCCACTTCCTCTTCGGCCGAGCAGAGGCGCATCGATGGTTCGACGAGGGCCACGGTGACTACTATGGAGCTTGGAAGATGAAGGGGAGGAAGCTCGTCCCGAACGACGACATGAAGGGTGGCCTGGCCAGGATCCCCGAGATCAAGGAAATGCTCCGTAATGGCACCATCAAGCCCCTCTCGGAGCACATTCGTGCGGATCACGCAACCTGGCAGAACCAGGGCCCCTCCAATGTCTCTTGCTACGCTCAGTCCTTCTCCTTGATCTACTACCTACGCGAGGGATCCCGCGGCAAGGTCAAGCGCAAGTACTGGGATAAGAGCTACGCGGAGATCATCCCCAGCTACATGGCCGAGCTGAACAAGGGCTATCAGGCTGTGTACGAGGAGGTCCGCAAGGAGGGGCAGGAGATGCTCGACAGGCTCAACGAGTTGGACCCAGACGACGTGGACCCTGAGGCCAAACAGGCTGCTGAGGATCGCCTGAACAAGCCTTGGGACTATGCGCGTGGCAACAAGGACGAGATCTGGGAGGCAGCCATGGAGGCCTCCTGGGGAAAAATCGACGAGAAGGAGTTCGAGGAGCGCTGGCTGGCCTACGTGGATGACGTGCTCTAGCGCTCTCCGTGGCCACGCCTGACAGCGCGCCCGATCACTCCCGACCTACAATCGGATAGAGGACGATGTTGCGGAAGTGGATCTCTGCCCCTTCCGACTGCAGGCAGATCGGACCGGCAACCTCCTCGCACCAGCGTGCGGTGTTCTGCAAATCCCCGTTGACGACCAGGCTGAGATCTCCGCGATCCATGGTGATCTCGTAGTGGTTCCACTCACCAAGAGGTCTCTCGTTGCAGGGCGCTTGCTTGACAGTCCTGCGGCCACTGGTGTGAGCCGGGTCCACGAGCATGGGGACGGAGTCGATGTTCCAGATATCACCCGCGCTTCGACTCTGTAGCTGGGCCTCGATCGACTTCGGCCAGACCTTATCGCCCCCAACCTTTCGAAGCAGGACACCCGAGTTTCCCGCACCCTTATCCGGGTCGAAGCGCCAGTCCAGCTCGAGGCGGAAGTTCTCATAGCTCCCCTTGGTCGCGATGTAGCCGATCGGGTTGCCCTTGCATCGCAACACACCTCCCTCTTCCACGCTCCAGACATCACTCATCGTCGCCTGGGGGTCGCGCAGATGAAAGTCCCAGCCAGCGAGGCTCTTGCCATCGAAGAGCACAACCGGCTCTCCGAAGACCGGGGAGGAGCTCCGCTCTTCCATCAGAAAGCTGGTCAGGTCGGCAAGTCCTTGTGCTCCAAGGCCGAGCGCAACGCCCTGGGGCATGATCGAAGTACTCTGCCGTTCGCGCGCCAGGATGTCATCGCGAGCGATCACATGACGCATCCCACTGGTGTCCTTGAGCACGACGCTCTCTCCATCCGCCAGGATGAATCCGCTCAGATAGCCTTCACCCTCCACCTGCAAGAGCCAGGAGTCGTAACCGAAGGCGATCCCCGCCGAGGGATTGAGAATTGAGTCCATCAGCTCGGCACGGCCATACTTGGCGCCTATCTCGGTCAGGTCGGGGCCAATGTCTCGGCCGAGGCCATCGAAGGTGTGGCAGGTCGAGCAGAGGGCTTCCTCGCCCTGAAAGATGAGACGACCACGGGCACTATCACCCTCCAGTGCGAGGAGCTCCGCCAGGGGGGGCAGGCTAGCGGACTCCTCCCCCGGACGATCGAACACCTCGCTCGCAAGCGCGCGCACGGCGATATCGGGGTTCTCGAAGATCGCCGTCTGTACAGCGACGCGAAGCCCTTCGGGCAGCTGCTCATCCCTGGCGCGGCGAATCAAGAGCAACCCACCTTCGGGATCACCGGCCAGGGCTAGAGCCGCAGCCTCTCGGGCCGCGAATCCGGCATCACCATCAAGCATCACCGCCTCGTTCGCCAGGAGCTGGCTACGATCACGGGCTCCCTGGGTGTAGATGGAGAACTCGACTGAAGTCGAGCTGCCGCCTTGTTGGCTCGTACCACCATCATCAGGGCCGACCCGAGACTGGAACGAGACCGCACCCTGGGGCACCAGGTACTCGAGCGTGGAATTTGCATGGACACCCAACCCCCACCTCATGGGTTCCCCACCGACGCTCAGCCTCCCACCACTGGCATTCTTGTTGATGCCTACATTCCCCCAGCCGGCCTCGGCCTTGACCCAGGTGCACTCACTCAGAGGTATCTCCCCTCCGTCTTCGGTCACAAAACGCGGCTCAATCCAGTCAGCCCAGTCACAGGAGTTGCCATCTCCACCATCCTTGACCACGAGCCATAGCCGCTCGATTCGGACCAGATCGAGGCTCACTTCTCTTGTTCCCCTGTGCATGAGGCCACTCGTCCAGACGAGTTCCGCTCGAGCCAGGTCACCTTCTTGGAGCCCCTGACCAAGACCAAACTCGCGCCAGTCGTTCGAGTCCCGGTGGCGGATCCACCAGGCAGCCCTCTGCCCTGTCGGCCCATCAAGCAAGAGCGCCAGATTGGCCATGGCCTCGGCAGCAGGCCGAGTCGGGATGAAGGCCAGTGCATCGATCGATTGCATGCGAGCCTCTCCCGACAGGGTCACATCTCGCCCTCTGGCAACAAAGGCCTCGACGGCTGACTCCGGATGTAATCTCCAGGCGAGGCTCGCGAATGTCTGATCCCAGTTGGAGGGAGTGTCACCGATCTCCGCACTTAGCTCCGCGAAGATCTCCTCCTCACACCCACGGGCAGCCGAACCGAAGGCCTCGAGGTAGTCACGATCTCGCCCATCGTAGCCACTTGCCAGGGCAAGCATCGCCTCGATGAATCCCTCTTGCTCACGATGAGCTCGAAGAGCTACCAGCACCTCCCTTCGTACCGCTGGGGACGGGTCTCCGGTGAGAGACTGCAACAACGCCAGGTCACAAGCTCCGACTGATCGCAGTGCCCGCAGGGCTGCGATCCTCAGCTCGGGGCTCTCATCCTTCAGGTAGGGTCGCACGAGCCCGATTCCCGGCTCTCCCATGCGCGCCAGCCCAAACAACAATCGTGCTCGCAGCCTTGGATCAGTGCTGTTCTGCAGGGCCTTCCTCGCCACGGGCAGCTGACCGTCGTCCCTATCAAAGAGCAGGGCCGCTCCCAGGGCACGTACACTCGGCGCTGGAGACACGAAGGCCTGCAGAGCCCCTTGGCTCTCGTTGAGATCGATCGGTGTCAGCTCAGGAGTCGTCCCGGCAGGTGTGATTCGCAGGATGCGGCCATAGGCTTCGCGGTCCCGAGCCGCATGCCCCCCCACCCCCGGGTCGTACCAGTCGGCGACGAAGATGCTCCCGTCGATCCCGACGCATACGTCGCTGGGACGAAACCACAGGGCGGCCTCGTCGTCCGACCCTTGTTTTCCGCGGATCAACCAGCCTGGCTCCAGGTCATAGCCCGCGCCCCGCCCCCTGGGGTCGTGTGCATAGACCACACCTGCACCCGCATCGGCATTGAGCACAGCATCTCCGGCCCATTCATCCATCAGGCGCCCTTCATACACACAGACACCTGTAGGTCCCCCACCCCCATTGATCGTCCCCGCAGGAGAGACGCCGGGATCATCCTGGTGCCAGTGTGCCGTGGGGATCTCCTGGCCAGGTCTCTGATCAGCCCGCCAGTTACGCTCGCCATCTTCAGAGAAGTAACCATAGTTGCCCCCCTCCATGGCCCAGAGAGTCCTGCAGCTACGGTTCCCGTCATCATCATTGTCTGACAGGAACATGTCGCCGATCGAGTTCAGGGCCAGCTCGTAATTGTTGCGGAAGTTGTGGGCCAGGACCTGCAGGCCACGACCATCGCTCCCCACACGAAGTGCCAGCCCACCAGTCCAGACCCGTCCGTCATCACTGACCAGCCCCGGCTTGTTGTCTGCGGTATGCTCGCCCCCGCCCACGTAGATCGAGCCCGAACGCAATCGCCAGCCGTCCCGATCCGTGACCATATGAGGTCCGGCATTGCCCGCCGCGAAGTAGAGTTGCCCATCAGGACCGGGCACGAAGGAGTGCAATCCATGGTCGTGGTCAGGCCCGCCAAAACCATCAAGGAAGGTCTCGCGGCGGTCCGCGCGATCATCGCCATCCTCGTCAATGTAGATGTAGGCTGCTGGAGAACAGGAGACCAGGACTCTTCCCTCACCGAGGTAACAGATCCCCAGCGGCGAGACGAGCTCCGGTCCTTGAGCAAAGATCGTGGATCGATCACAGGCCCCATCCCCATCGGTGTCCTCCAGGACCATGACACGGTCACCCTGCTCATGATCCCGTCCAGGATTACGGCCGCCCCACTTGCGATAGTTGACCGCCTCGGTCACCCACAGGCGTCCGCGCTCGTCCACGTCCATCGCGGTCGGGTTGTAGAGCATCGGAGATTCCGCCCACAGCTGGACCTCGAGGCCAACCGGGACCTCGAGGTGGGAGTCCACCTCCGAGCCTTGGGAGATGAGCAGGGAAGAGAACGAGAACAGCAGCGTTTGGAAGGCGATCATGGGAGACACCATATCCGCGGGGGGCTGGGATGAGTCCGCGATCACAGGATCCAACCCTGGAACGCACCTGAGCCAGCCCCACAATGCGAACTCCTACATCTAGGGCCATTCAGAGGGGTTTTACCGGGTGCTGCGCGTCCACACCTTCGGTTCCGGTCTGCCGAAGCACGGGGCGACACTCGAAGCGAGAGGACCCACGGGCCTCTGAATCAACGGCCCTTCCCGCTCGCCCCCAACAATCATGTCGAGCCGGCAGTCATGGCCCCCCTTCCTCTAGTAATGCGAAGGTTCGCACCTGCCCCATGATCGCTAGGATGCCCCCTCGATTCAGATGGTAAGCCAGTGAGCAATCACGGGGACAACCCGGACAGGAGCACCTCAAGCACCAGTGGCTGGCGCGGGGTGCTCTTCTTCGTACCCATTGTGATCTGGACCTTCGCCGGAGCTGCCGTGATCGCAAGCCTGGCGATGCTCTCCGAACGATTCAGGACCCAGGGCTACACCAGCTGGGTCAAGGTCTGGGGCCGAGTTCCCCTCGCACTCTGCGGCACCAGGATCGAGGTCCACGGAGCGGAGTATCGGGATCTCGCCGAGCCCAAGCTGCTCCTCTTCAACCACGTCAGCCTGCTGGACTTGTTCGTGATGTCTGCTCTCTGTCCTCCACGAGCCCTCGTGCTCTACAAGCAGGAGTTTTCGCGCATCCCGGGCCTTGGACTCGCATTCAAGGCCCTGGGGATGATTCCAATCGACAGGACCAACCACGAAGCTGCCATTGCCAGCATCGCCGAAGCAGGGCGTCGTATTCGAGCCGAACAAGCAACCTGCGTGATGGCTCCTGAAGGCACTCGCTCCCGACGCGGTGGACTTCAATCCTTCAAGCTAGGTGCATTTCATCTGGCCGCCAAGCACTCCATCCCGATCATTCCGATGATCATGCGTGGCATCGAAAGCTCCCTGCCCATGGGCTCCTTCATCATCCGAAATGGACGAGTGCGCGTTGACTATCTTCCACCTATCGATACGACTGAGTGGCAAACAGAGACGGTCAGGCAGCACGCTCGAGACGTACGTCGGATTTTCCTGAGGTATCTCTCTCCAGAGGCCGGTACGGAGGAGGATAGCTGACATGCCGAGGCGATGCGCTGCAATCATTGCCAAGCAACCGTTACCTGGAAAGGTAAAGACAAGGCTGGCTGCCACCATCGGATCGGATGCCGCTGCACGACTCTGCGAATCCTTCCTACGCGACACAGTCCAAACACTCAGCCAGCTCTCCACCTCCCGGCGGTGCCTCTTCTTCTCGCCGATAACCGCAGAACCCTGGTTCTCCGAACTCGACCCCGAGGCAATTCTGATGAGCCAGCCAGAGCTACCCTTTGGTGAGCGGCTGAGAGAGGGCTTCAGCTCGCTGTTCGCAGAGGGATATGACAGGGTCGTCTTCATTGGCTGTGATGCGCCCCATATTTCGGCCCAGTCTGTCGAGCTCGCCTTCGAGGCGCTCAAGCATGATGACCTCGTCTTGGGGCCGACCGATGACGGTGGCTACCACCTCGTCGGGCTTCGCGCACCCCATCCACGGGTCTTTGATCAGGTGGCCTGGAGTTCAGCAACCGTGCTCAGCGACACCCTCAGAGCAGCCGAACGAGAGGGGCTCTCCACTCACCTCCTCCCGTGCTCATTCGACATCGACGAGGCGGCCGACCTGGAGCGGCTGCAGCGGAAACTCGTGGACTCACCCGACAACGACTGCCCACTGACGACCCGCACGCTCTCGTCCTTGTAGCCTCCAGCTTCGAAGAGAAGCTCACTCGGAACCGGAAATCGCCCTCATGACCGCGTCGAGCGTCGCCTCGACCCGAAGAGGAGCATTCGGCAGCTCCGAGTGAATGCCCTCGAGTGACTCTCCGTGGTACTTGATCACCGCATCCGGGTCTTTCAGGACGTGTCCCGTGAGAATTCCTGCGACCGAGTCCGAAGCCTTGATCACCCCCGCCCCGACCAGTTTCTTGATCCCCGCCACCGTGGCGCAGCTAGCCGGCTCGGCCCCGATCCCGGCGCGATCGACCCGCGCCTTCGCATTCATGATCTCCTCATCGCTGACCTCTTCCACCACCCCCCCCGTGGCGAGTACTCCGCGAAGGCTCTTCTTCCAGGAGACGGGCGCACCGATCCTGATGGCAGAAGCCAGCGTGCTCGCGCCCCGAACGGGCTCGAGGGGAGCACCAGTTCTGAATGCCGTGTACAGCGGATTCGCCCCCGCTGCTTGAATCACAGCGATGCGCGGCATCGATTCAATGAGATTCAATTCGCGTAACTCAGCCAGCCCCTTGTAGAGCGCCGCGCTGTTCCCGAGGTTTCCACCCGGCAGCACCAACCAATCAGGGACTTGCCAGTCCAGATCCTGCAGCAGCTCGAAAACGATCGCCTTTTGACCCTCGATCCGGAAGGGGTTGATCGAATTGAGCAGATAGATGGACTCGCGTGCGCAAACCTCCTGAACGATGCGCATGGCATCGTCAAAATCACCGGCAATCTGAATCGTCCGCGCACCAAAGGCCAGTGCCTGAGCCAGCTTGCCAAAGGCAATCTCGCCGTCAGGAATGAAAACCAGCGCCTCCATGCCGGCAAGCGATGCGTAGCTGGCCATCGAGGCCGAGGTGTTTCCAGTCGATGCACAGGCCACAGTCCTGGCTCCGTGGTGCTTGGCCACGGTTGCACCAACCGTCATACCACGGTCCTTGAATGACCCTGTTGGGTTGTCGCCCTCGTGCTTGAGTACGACCCCGTCACAGCCCGTGTAGTCGGCTACCCAAGAGGAGCAATGCAATCGTGTATTTCCTTCCCAGCGCGTGACGATCGAGCTCTCGTCGCAGGGCAGGATCAACTCACGAAATCTCCAGACTCCGGATCGATCAGCAGAGGCCTTCGACCCCAGACGCTCGTCGAAGAGCTCGAGAGAGAGCTTCCCTCGGAGCGCCGCGAGATCATGCACCACATCCAGCACATCTCCACAACCGCAGAGATAGCGCACGGCACCATCGGTGTAGATCTCACCACACTCGACGCACTTCAGTTGTAGGGAAGTCTGGCTGGTCATTTCAGCGCACACGCCGAGCTCCAGGGTTATCCGCAGAAGAGATCAAGACCTTACTCTCGAGACCTGCGTTGAGGAACGCTGCCTGCATACAACCTGCAACCTTCTGCGCGACGGCACTCGAGTGGCAGATAGCAAAGACTGAGGGCCCAGATCCACTCAGCGAGGCGCCAAGGGCACCAGCACCCTGCGCGGCATCGACAGCCTCGCGACCGCCTGGCACGAGCTCGAGGCGAACCGGGGTGACCACGGGGTCTACCAGGCTCTCCGAGAGAAGTTCGAGATCCCCCGAGTAGCAGGCACTCACGAGGGCCGCCAGCTGCGCGGACTGTCTGACCATGGTGGCCAGCGGTACGGATCCCGGCAACGCTTCCCGAGCATCACGGGTGTTCAGCTCATGGGCCGGAGTGACGACCACGACCCGTAGCCCCCCCGGTAGGGGTACTCGCACCAGATCCAACGGATCAGTTGAACGAACCAGGATCAAGCCGCCGAGCAAGGCTGGTGCGACGTTGTCAGCATGCCGCCCTGCCACAGCAGCCTCGGCCTCGATACAGGGCTCGATCAACTCCTCTTTCCTCAAGGGTGACCCGACCAGTAGATTGACCGCGAATGCGGCAGCGACAGCACTGGCCGCTGATCCTCCGAGTCCAGATCCAATCGGCAGCCCCTTCGTGATCTCTAGCTCAACCCTTGTGTCCAGACCCGCTCGACGCAGTGTGTGAATGGCTGCGATACCCGCGGTGTTTTCTTCGGCTTCAAGAGGCAACCTTCCCCCGCACCCCTCGATTGATGCGATGGTGACCTGGCCACCCGAACGGCTGTCCGAGATCCGTGCGCAGACCTGATCCCCGGCACCATCCAGGGCCAACCCCAGCACGTCAAACCCGGGCCCAACGTTCGCAATGGTAGCAGGCACAAAGGAAACAACAGACCTCGCCGCAGCCTCACGACTCATATTCCTCGCTCCGCTGCAATCTTGAGAATATCGCTCATCACTCCCATGGCCGTCACATCAACTCCGGCCCCCGGACCACTGACCACCAGTGCGCGCTCGAGGTAACGCTCGGAGTGCACCACGATCATGTTGTCAGGGCCGCTCAGCATTCCCAGAGGCGATTCCACAGGCACAGCCACGGGTCCGACCTCAATTACTCCCGGAAGCACGCGGGCAACGTAACGCAGCACCTCGCCCCGCTCGGCACATTCGGCAACGCGCTTGGCCAGCGGCGCATCATATTCGGACTTGAGCCGTTCCCCTAGCTCAGCCAGCGAGAGGCCCGCCAGGCCGATATCAACCAGCCCCTCCGCCAGGACCTTCGGCTCCTCACTCAGCAAGCCCGAAAGCCGGCCAAGGATGATGGCCTTGCGCTGAACGTCGATCCCTGACAGATCGAGCACTGGATCAGGCTCGGTGTAGCCATGCCCGACCGCCTCCATGACGGCCTCGGAGAAGGGAACTCCAGCCTCGAGCTTGCTCATCAGGAAGGCCAGGGTCCCTGACAAGCACCCTTCGATCTGGTGCAGCACATCCCCGGAGGCCAGCAGCATCTCGAGAGTCGCGAGCACCGGCAGACCGGCACCCACCGTTGCCTCCGCGCGCAAACGGCGACCACGTTTCGATGCATGCTCCAGCAGAGCGTCAAAGTCTGATCTATCACTGGCCAAAGGGCCCTTGTTTGCCGTGACGAGGTCCGCCCCCAGATCGAGGCTCTCGAGCCATGTTGGGCCGGCCCCCTCATCATCGGAGACGTCCACCAGCAGTGGGCGCCTGAGGCGCCAGGCCATGGCGGCTTTCACCATGGCAACAGGAGGAGCTCCCTCGATCGCACCTTCCAGCTCGGCAAGGCGCCCCCCCCCAGCCTTGTGATCAATGACCTCTTTAAGTCGATCGTTTCCAATTCCGCGAGGGTCAAACAGGTAGCCACTACGATCCGCCAGTGCCACGAACCGGGGCCGTAGTCCGAATCTCTCTCGCACATGATCCTGGCGCTGGAGAACCAACTCCATCAAGGCCCGACCGACTGCACCGCAGCCGAGCAACATCAGATCGAAACCGTCGGGCGACTCTTCACCGGTATCGCAACGGTGAAGGTCGCACTCCTCGTGGATTGCACGTACACAGCTGTCGACGTCCTTCTCATCCACGGCCAAGGAGATATTCAGCTCTGATGAGCCCTGGGCAATGGCAAGGACATTGATGCCTCTGGCACCGAGCACGGAGAACACTCGCCGGGCAACACCTGGAGTCTGAGCCATTCCCAGCCCAACCGCCGCGACCAGACCAACGCTCTGGCGTACAAGGACCTCGTCCACGTCACCATGGGAGACATCCGTTCGGAAGGTACGCTTCAGTGCAACCTCGGCACTGGGTGCATCCTCTTCGGAAACTGCAAGGCAGATCGAAGACTCGGAGCTCGACTGGCTGATCATCGTCACACTGATGCCGGCCTCGAAGAGCGCACTGAACAGACGGGCTGCGACTCCGGGCACTCCTGCCATGCCCTTTCCTTCGACAGAGATCAGAGCCTGGCCGCGAATCGCCGAGATTGCCTTGACTGGATGGGAGCCGGGGGTAAATCGACCATCCACAATCGTGCCAGGCTGATCAGAGTCCAGGCTGTTCTTGATGTGAACAGGTATCCCGCTGATAGCCACCGGTATGATCGTTCGCTGATGGAGCACCTTGGCCCCGTAGTACGAGAGCTCGCCAGCTTCTCTGAAGTTCAGCTGATCAATGCGCCGCGCCTCGGACACAACACGCGGGTCGGCACTGAAGACACCATCTACATCTGTCCAGATCACCACTCGCTCCGCGCCCAAGGCGCCACCGAGCAGAGTCGCAGTGTAATCAGAACCACCGCGCCCCAGCAGTGTGGTGGCACCTGCTGCATCACGTCCACAAAAGCCGGTCACCACGGGCACGCAACCGTCCTTCAGTCTGGGTTCGAGCTCTGCCCGGATCATTCGTTCAGTCACCCCATGCAGGGGAGACGCGTCCGTGTGGTGATCATCTGTGTCGAGAAAGGTGTCCGCATCGATCACCTGAGCTGGGCAACCCTCCGCGCACAAGGCAGCCGCCAATAGCCTCACCGCAAGCTTCTCTCCTGTTGCCAGAACCGCAGAACGAGTCCGCGGAGAGAGTTCGTGGAGCCAGGCCACGGCTCGAATCAGCTCAACGAGTTCCTCGAAGTGCCGGAGCAGCTCGGACCGCAATCCATTGTCCTCGGGACCCGGCAGGATCTCCTGAGAGATCTGGAGGTGCAGGTCACGCAGGCCATCGATCGCTGCCAGAGCCTTGTCACGACGGCCCTCTGCAGCATCGAGGCAGACTTGCTCGAGGGAGTCCGTCACTCCACTCATGGCCGATGACACGACGACCAGGCCGCCTGCTCTGGCGGTGGCTGCGCAACGATCTGCAACCGCCAGAATCCGCTCTGCGTTGCCGACGCTCGTGCCGCCAAACTTGTGAACTTCGAGTCGTGTCATCGTCGGGGGTAGCAGTGTCCAGGCAGCCGCGCCCTCTCAATCATCGGGTGCCCACCCCAAGACACTCGATAGTCAACCTGGCCTCCGATGAACCCGGGCACGCGAGGGGCAAAATTGACCCGGACTCGGGTCGAGCTTCCCGACTTCGGGAGCCCTCCTCACCCCTTACTGCCTGGCTGGATGGCCTCGAGGGGAGGCTACTCGCGGTGGGAACGGAGCCCATCGGCTCTATTCACAGACGACCGTCTCAACCCCGCCGGACAGCGCCATTCCCGATGAGTGCGCAGTCGTGCGAGCCAGTGCCTGAAAGTACCGGGTCTCACCGGGCTGAGCCGACGAGGAGATGGGAACGCTGACATCGACCTTGCCGTTCGCGTCGAGCTGGAAGACCACTCGCGTGGTGCTGTTCGGGTCGACGAGCAGAGTGCCTGCCGCGATCGGGATCATGGCTTGCTGGGTGGCCATCGCGAGAACCCCAGGGCGCTGGGGCTGTCCACCCGAGATCCGGAAGAGGTAGGAGCCGCCCGGTCCCGCCGAGCGAGGAGGTATCAGCGACAGCGTTCCGGGCGAGCCATAGGCCTCCGCACCACAAACCAGGAATGACTGCTGGGTCGAGAGCGAGGCGTTCCCCTGGCCGTCCTCGGCAGAGACCTCGGCTTTGACCATCGCCCCGACAAGGCCCTCAGTCGTTGGCTGGGCATCCAGCACTCCACGATGGATGTTGCCACCAACGTGGGGCATGGCAGAAGTCCCGAGGTTGGATGCATTACCCTTCGTAACCTGCCAGGAGAGCTCCGCAGTGACGTAGGTGGCCCCATCGTCTACAACCGAGTCCTGGATCCAGCTCCGTACGGACAGGTCCCGAGCCAGATCCTCCACTGAGACCCATTGAGGCAAACTCGCCACCCGCCCAATGGTCGGGCTGGTGCTATCCGTGGGACCAAGATTTCGGTAGTAGCGATTCACAAAACTTGAAGTCGGAATCTCCCCGTTGGCTGTCACCAGGTCGTATCGACCATCATGGTCGAAGTCCGCGACTGCGATATCCAGGGTGGCGTCCAATAGCCCTGTGAATGCCCCCGGCACCTGCTGAAGGAATCCAGGCCCAAAGCTCCCGGAATTGAGGAAGAGCTTCTCGGGGGTGACGGGTGAGCCAAAGGTCAGCGCAGCGACCACGAGATCAAGATCGCCATCGTCATCCGTATCCATGAGCGCAAAGTCATTCTCATCTTGAGCATTCTGCCCAAGCAACGCATCCGTGACTGCCACCAGGTTTGGAGCTCCTGTCTGGCTCAATTGATTTTCCATCGCGATGTCCGTCGTTGGAAAGCCAGAGCCAGCGAAGTTCATGTAGACGCAATCGATGTCGAGATCTCCATCGAGATCCCCCCACTCCGTCTCGTAGGCACCGGCTCCAGGCACCTGCACCGCCGTGGGCACCAGGCTCGTATCCAGAGTGAACTCAGCGGCGCCGTCATTGAGATACACCTGGGTCACTGAGGACTTGCCGTCAACGATCACATCCAGGTCGAGGTCACCATCAATATCCACGATCTTGGCGTTCTGAGCGCCGACCTTCTTGATCGCATTCATCTGCCCCGGGGCATGTGCGAAGAAGCCGTTGCCGTCATTGATCAGCAGTCGCGCTTTTCCCCCGGGCGCCGAGAAGCTATTTGGCCCTGCGTCAGCAAAGACGAGGTCCATGTCCCCATCGTCGTCAAGGTCTCCCGCCCCGACATGGAAGGCGTTCAGCACAAGCGTACCCAGCCGGTGACTCTCGTCGAGATAGCCAGGCCCTGCGGGATCTTTCAGGAGTAATCGCTGTTGATCGCCGAAGGCGACGGCGATCACGATGTCATCCAGTCCATCTCCATCAACATCGCAGACCGCTGCGGCCTTACCGTGAACCACGATTGACGGAGGAATCAAGGCGTCGGTCCGATCCTCGAACACGGGCACTCCGCCATTGAGCCCGGTCTGGATCAACAAGGTTGGACGCAAGGGACTTGAGGAGGGTGCGCCGAAGTCTCCAGGGACCTCATAACCCTGTGCATTGGCGATGAAGAGGTCGAGATTTCCGTCCTCGTTGACATCAAGTGGCGTGATGCTCTCGCTCCACAGCTCAGGGCCTGTCAGGACTCCTGGCTGTTCAATGAATTGCTGGCCAAGAACGGCGGGGCCCAGGATTAGACAGAGAGCCGAAGTGAGTCGTACGTGCATGATGGAGAGCCGCGGAACAGGGATTCGGATCACGCGTGGATTCACAGCGTCCGGATTCATGGATAAATGGGGCGGGACTGCATTCTATCCGTAACTTGCGGCCCGCGGTGATCTCCGGTGCCTCCCAATTTCCCTGCGGCAGTGCGGCAAACCGGTGTAAGCGGGGGCTCAGGACCTGGAGTCCCCCGACACCAGAAAGTGCATCCCTCATCGGTGGCCCACTTACAACCCTCTACAGGATCGAACTCGTCGCAAGAGGCCTCCGGACTTCGTGGATAGGTCCGAGTCGTGTCACCGAGGCCTAGAGAGCTTTATTGGCAACATTGTTGCCGGCGTTGGGCCACCGCAATTGTGGGCACAGGCCCGGCCTGATAACGTTTCACGGACCCTCTGTACGGACGAATATCCACCCCCGAGGAACCCCAGGCTGAGGCACACAGGTCGATGACTACGGAACGATTGAAGAATTACTTCGGCGGTGAGTGGGTCGAGTCCAACTCTCCCACGGCAGGCCAGGTCCACAATCCCGCCACAGGCGAGGTGATTGGTGAGTGCCCCTTCTCCACAGCTGCGGAAGTCGATGCTGCAGTCCAGGCAGCAAGCGCTGCCTTCCCGGACTGGCGTAGGACCCCTGTCCAGGATCGCATACAGCCGATCTTCAGGCTCAAGGCGCTCCTCGAGGCCCACGCTTCAGACCTCGCCGCCACCGTCACGCGCGAACATGGCAAGACCTTGTCGGAAGCCATGGGAAGTGTCCGCCGCGGAATCCAAATGGTCGAGGCCGCCACCGGAGCACCCTCCATGCTGATGGGCATGGCCCTCGAGGACATTGCGCGGGGCATCGACTGCGAGAGCGTACGTCAGCCCCTTGGAGTGACTGCGGCCATTGCCCCCTTCAACTTCCCTGCGATGGTGCCGCTGTGGTTTGCGCCCTTTGCCGTCGCCTGCGGGAACACGTTTGTCTGCAAACCTTCCGAGCAGGTCCCCTTCAGCCAGAAACTGATGTTCGAGCTGATCCACGAGGCAGGCTTCCCGCCCGGAGTGCTCAACATGGTCAACGGCGCCCACGATGTCGTCAATGCCTTCATCGACCACCCAGATATCAAGGCCCTCTCGTTCGTTGGATCGAGCCCCGTTGCCGAGTATGTGTACAAGCGCGGCTGCGAAAAACTCAAGCGCGTGCAGGCACTGGGGGGAGCAAAGAACTTCATCATCGTCATGCCAGATGCGGACATGGACATGACCCTGGACGCCATCGCAGAGTCAGCCTTTGGCTGCGCTGGCGAGCGCTGTCTCGCAGCAGCGATAATCCTTGCGGTGGGCGGCTGTCGCCAGGAAGTTCGCGAGGGTCTCGTGAAGCGAATGAGCGCCTACAAGGTCGGAGATGGGTCGCAGCCGGGGATCACCCTCGGCCCGGTTATTTCGGCTTCCCACAAGGAGAAGGTGCTCGCTCGAATCGAACAGGGCATTGCAGAGGGAGCGGAGCTGGTCGTCGACGGACGCGACCCTGGCGTCCCCGGAAACGGCTACTTCATCGGGCCCACGCTCTTTGACGGGGTCAGTGAGGAGATGAGCATCGCACGCGACGAGATCTTCGGCCCCGTGCTCTGCCTGATGGACGTCCCATCCCTCGACGAAGCCCTGGACATGACCAAGCGTCAGCCCCTGGCCAATGCCAACTCGATCTTCACGACATCGGGCAAGTCGGCGCGCAAGTTCCGATACGAGGTCCCCGCCGCGATGGCGGGCGTGAACATCGGCGTCGCTGCCCCCATGTCCTTCTTCTCATTCGGAGGATCGAAGGGATCCTTCTTTGGAGACCTCAAGGCCCATGGGCGTGAGGCCTATGACTTCTACACCGATCGCAAGGTGTTAATCTCTCGCTGGTAGATCCAGACCTCATCCGAACAACCTCGCTCTTCACCAACCAGTAAGGAACCAATAGAAGTGGCAAGAATCGTCAAAGGCGGCCTGATCCAGTGCTCGAATCCGATCAACGATGAGAGCGTTCCCGTGTCAGAAATTCAGGCTGCAGCCTTCGAGAAGCACCTCCCCTTCATCGACAAGGCCGGAGAGGCTGGCGTACAGATGCTCTGCCTGCAGGAGATCTTCAATGGCCCTTACTTCTGTCCCAGTCAGGACGCTCGGTGGTACGACGCCACGGAACCCGTGCCTGGCCCGACGGTAGACCTGCTGCAGCCGCTTGCCGCCAAGTACGAGATGGTCATGGTCGTGCCTGTCTACGAGCGAGAGCAGGCAGGTGTCTACTACAACACCGCTGCCGTGATCGACGCTGACGGAAGCTACCTCGGCAAGTACCGCAAGCAGCACATCCCTCACACGTCGGGCTTCTGGGAGAAGTACTTCTTCAAGCCCGGCAATCTGGGCTACCCGGTCTTTCAGACACGCTACGGAAAGGTCGGCGTCTATATCTGCTACGACCGTCACTTCCCGGAGGGGGCTCGCCTTCTCGGGCTGAATGGCGCGGAGGTGGTCTTCAATCCCTCAGCCACGGTAGCTGGGCTCTCCCAGTATCTGTGGAAACTCGAGCAGCCGGCACATGCTGTAGCCAACGGCTACTTCATGGGCTGCATCAATCGTGTTGGCACCGAGGCCCCCTGGAATATCGGCAAGTTCTATGGCTCGAGCTACTTCGTGAACCCGCGCGGCGAGTTCTTGGCCGAAGCCTCGGAAGACCAAGACGAACTGATCACTGCCGATATGGACTTCGAGATGATCGAGGAGGTTCGTCGCGTCTGGCAGTTCTACAGGGACCGCCGCCCTGAAACCTATGGCGACATGACCGGACTGCTCCCCTGAATCAACACGATCAATCACGCTCTCACACACAGCCAAGAGGCAACAAATGGGCATCCTGATCAAGAATGGCACGATCGTCACCGCGATCGACAAGTACGTAGGCGACGTCCGCTGCACCGAGGGCAAGATCACCGAGATTGGAACCGATCTCGAGAAGTCCTCGGGTGAAGAGGTCATCGACGCCTCGGGCCAATACGTCTTTCCTGGCGGTCTCGACCCTCATGTCCACATGGAGCTGCCCTTCATGGGCACCATCTCCGCAGACGACTTCGAGACAGGCACCGCCGCGGGCGTCGCAGGCGGTACAACATCGATCATCGACTTCGTCATCCCCGCACGAGACGAAGACCTGATGGATGCGCTGGCCGCCTGGCACGACAAGGCTGCCAAGTCCGTGTCTGACTACGCCTTCCACATGGCCGTGACCTGGTGGGGAGACCAGACCGCGGACTGGATGCGCACCTGTGTCGAGGAGAAGGGCATCCCCTCCTTCAAGACCTTCATGGCCTACCGTGGTGCGATTGGTGTCGATGACGTCGAGCTGATCGAGGTCATGAAGACCGCCCGCGCCCTCAATGCTCTGGTCACCGTGCATGCCGAGCATGGCGACATGGTCGTCGCCCTTCAGGACCAGCTGATGGCCGAGGGCAAGACCGGGCCCAAGTACCATGCCCTATCACGACCAGCGCCACTCGAAGGCGAAGCCACTTCGCGAGCAATCATGCTAGCGCGCATGACAAAGGAGCCTCTCTACGTCGTGCATGTCACCTGCGTTCAGGCCGTCGAGGCGATTGCAGCTGCCAGGGCTCGAGGTCAGCTTGTTCATGGCGAGACCTGCCCACAGTACCTGTTGCTCGATGACTCGATCTATGACCAACCCGGGTTCGCCGGTGCAGCAGCGGTCATGTCTCCGCCGATTCGCCCCAAGGGTCACCAGGAGGCTCTCTGGCACGCACTGCGCTCTGGCACGCTCGAGGTCGTCGCTACCGACCACTGCCCCTTCAACCTCCATGGCCAAAAGGACATGGGCAAGGACGACTTCCGGCGCATCCCCAACGGGGCCGCAGGAATCGAGCATCGCCTGGCGCTCATGTACACAGCTGGAGTCATGGGCGGTCGACTGAACCTGCATCAGTTCGTTGATCTGACCTCCACGCGCGCCGCCAAGATCTTTGGGATGTATCCACGCAAGGGCTCGATCACAGTGGGTGCTGATGCCGACCTGGTCGTCTGGGACCCCGCAGCCACAGGCACGATCTCGGCAAAGACTCATCACCACAAGGTCGACACCAGCATCTTCGAGAACTTCGAGACCCGCGGCACATGCTCCTCGGTGATCGTCAATGGCCGCGTCCAGTACTCCGACGGAAACTTGAAGGTAGAGCGGGGCGCGGGCCGATACGTAGAACGGAGCCTTCCTTGAGCAGAACGGACAACGAAGGCCTGAGAGAGGAGACGCTGAGGAAGCATGAAGAGTTCCTGCTGCCCTCGGTCTCTAACTACTACTCCGAGCCGATCGTGCTTACCTCTGGTGATGGCACGAAGCTGACTGACAGTGAAGGACGGGAGTACCTCGACTTCTTTGGAGGCATCCTGACGGTCTCTGTCGGCCAGTGCAACGAGCGCGTCAATGACCCCGTCAAGGTTCAACTCGACCGACTTGGTCACGTCTCGACCCTCTACCCCACTCTCCCAATCGTTGAGCTGGCCGAACGAATGGCCCGTATCACACCCGGGAGATTGCAGAAGAGCATGTTCACAGCATCGGGCACGGAAGCCGATGAGACGGCCGTTGCCCTGGCTCAGGTATTCACCGGCTCGATCGAGTTGATCGCCCTGAGACATGGATATTCAGGGCGCTCGATGCTGGCTCAATCGCTCACGGCCCATTCGCCGTGGCGCGCCGTTCCCACCCAGATCGCGGGCATCAAGCACGGGCTTGCACCATATTGCTATCGCTGCCCTCTGAAGCAGACCTATCCCGAGTGCGGTGTTGCCTGCGCCACTGACCTGGAAGAACTGATCCAGACCACCACCACTGGGAAGGTTGCAGGCTTCATCGCCGAGCCGATTCAGGGCGTCGGAGGATTCGTCACACCGCCCAAGGAATACTTCGAGATCGCCGTCGACATCGTGCGAGCGCATGGAGGAGTCTTCATCTGCGACGAAGTTCAGACGGGCTTCGGCAGAACCGGCGGCAAGATGTTTGGCATCGAGCACTGGGGCGTCGAGCCAGACATCATGACCATGGCCAAGGGCGTTGCCAACGGAATGCCAATGGGGGTCACCATCGCCACGCCGGAGATCGCCGATGCGTTCCAAGACCTGCAGATATCCACCTTCGGTGGAAACCCAATCTCCTGTGCTGCCGCAAACGCCACGATCGGGCTGATCGAGGAAGATGACCTGAAGTCCAATGCCGAGGCTCAGGGAAATCTCCTTCGAAGTGGTCTCGAAGACCTTCAATCGAAGTATCCCAAGATCGTCGGCGACGTGCGTGGCATGGGCCTGATGCAGGCCATGGAGATGGTCGTCGATGAGACCATCCAGGACCGCACGCCTAACCCGGCGGCCACAGGGGCCTTCTTCGAGGCCTGCAAGGAGCGCGGCCTATTGCTCGGCAAGGGTGGCTTGCACGGAAATGTGCTGCGCATCGCACCGGCGCTGACCGTGACTGCTCCCGAGATTCAGACAGCACTCGACATGATGGGCGAAGCCCTCGCCAGCATTTCCTCCTAGCCAAGATTCATGGCCGACCTCAGCATCGAAATCAACGGTCTTCGCTTTCCCAACCCCTTCGTACTCGGCTCGGGGCCGCCAGGCACCAATGCTCGTGTCATCAAGCGATCCTTCGAACTCGGCTGGGGTGGAATTGTCTGCAAGACGCTCAGCCTCGATCATGAGAAGGTCAAGAACACCGTACCGCGCTACGGAAAGCTGACAGATCCGGATAATAAGAAGAAGGTTATTGGGTTCCAGAACATCGAGCTGATCAGCGACCGGCCCTTCGATCTCTGGTTGGAGGAGCTGGCCGAGTGCAAGGATGCCTATCCAGACAATGTGCTGATCGCCTCGATCATGGAGGAGTGTGAGAAGGACCTCTGGGTCGAGATCGTCGAACGCACCCAGGAAACCGGGGTCGACGCCCTCGAACTCAACCTCTCCTGCCCCCATGGGCTGCCAGAGCGCGCCATGGGTGCTGCGATGGGTCAGGATCCCGAGATGGTCGAGATGGTTACTGGTTGGGCAACGAGTGCCTCGAAGATCCCCGTCTGGGCCAAGATGACGCCCAACGTCACGGACCCCACCCTCTCCGCCGAGGCTGCAATCCGTGGTGGAGCCGACGGGATCTCGGCCATCAATACCATCCTCTGCACGATCGGAATCAACCTGAAGACCCTGCGCCCGATGCCCACCGTCGAGGGCTACACGGTGCCAGGCGGCTACTCAGGCAAGGCGGTCATGCCCATAGCCCTGCGCCACATCATGGAGATCTGTCGCGCCTGCCCCGGCGTCCATGTCTCTGGCATGGGTGGAGTCGAGACCGCCGAGGATGCGGCCCAGTTCATCTTGCTGGGTTCCAGCACGGTTCAGATCTGCACAGGAGCCATGCTCAATGGCTACGAGATGATCTCCGATCTCTGTCAGGGGCTTGAGACTTTCCTCGAACAACACGAGTTTGCGGGCGTCGCTGACATGGTTGGCCTCAGCCTGCCCTACTTCTCTACCCACGCGGATCTCGTTGAGCGCCAGCTCCAGGCCAAGCGCGAGAAGGCCGGCGAGACACAGCGGGACGACATGTGGAGAGGAGATATCGCCAAGGAGACGGACTCCCTCGTGACGGACTAGCGAGTCCACCGACCTGGCTCAGCTCGAAGAGCGCTTGGCTCGGACCCTCAGGTTCGAGGCGTGAGCTATGAAGAAGACCACCCTTGGCCGCACGGCCCTGGATCGCCGGCACCTCTATTCATTCCACGTAGCCGAGCTTTCTCAGCACCTCTAGCTCTTCGTCGGTGATCGTACCCTGGGTGGCCTCACCGTCAGTTCGAAGCTCGTGGAGCTCTCGAGAAGATTTCCAGATCTCCTGCAACCGTGCTCGCCGTCGAAGGAATTCCGGCTTCAGGATGCGGTCCTGGTCCTCTGGGTTCTCAAACGCAAGAGGGTCAGCAAAGTGCAACCAACGACCCTTTCCAGCCATGTCTGGCCGCACTCCGTCGGGCACTGGGGGCTTGGTCTCCATGAGCTTCCCCTCGGTCGTGATCAATGCACGCCTGGCTTCGGTGCCGGCTATCTTCTCCGCATAGATCTCCTGGCTCCCGGGGTCACCTCCGAAGAGTGGCTCGCCCTGGCTGGGTAGCTCCGGCAAGTCCAGCAGATTGATCACGGTCGGAAAGAGATCCACAGAGTGAGTCATCTCCTCCACTCGTTTGCCGCTGGCAACACCTGGACCCCAGATCACGAGTGGAACGCGCAGGAGCTCGTTGTAGAGCGTCCTTGAGTGCAGATAGCCCCCATGCTCGCCAAACTCCTCGCCATGATCCGAAGTAAAGACGATCAGGGTGTTTGGATGGCGCTCCCGTACGGTCTTGATCAGCTTGGTCACAAGCTCGTCCACGTAGAGCACCGTCTCGTCGTACATGTCAATTGCTTGCTCGCGGTACTCCATACCGTACTCGTCGCGGATCATTGCGCCATTGGGCTGCAGCGCGCGAATAGGAGTGAGATGCTCGCTCTCGAAGTTGCGCTCACGTCCAGGCGGTGTCTCATACTCATGAGGCGACATCATGTGGCACCAGACGAAGGTTGGACCGGTGGCTTCATCTAGCAGCGCGGCCGTCGCTTCGGCGACAACTCGGTCATAGGTCGTGGTTCCAGGCAGCACGTCGAATCTGTCGAAGCCCTGATCAAAGCCTATTCTTGACGTCAGGGTTTGATTGGTCATCAGACAGACCGTGGACCAGCCCTGCTCTCGAAGAGCCTCGGGTAGAGTCGTGAAGCTCTCAGCCAGGAGATCGACCTTTCCAGATGCCGCACGATTGAAATCGCCCCACTGGCAACCATGAGTTGGCGGCAGGAGGCCGGTGAGGATCGAGGCTACAGAGGGCTTCGTCCATGGTGCATTGGCAAAGTGATTGAGGAAGACCGTCCCTTCCTCGGCCAGCGTATCGAGCCCGGGGGTCGTATCCCGCTCGTACCCCCCAAGGCCCGTGTGATCCACTCGCAGAGTGTCCACCAGGATGAAGAGAACGTGGGGCGGGGAATCCTCTTCTTGTCCGGAACAAGCGACCAGGGCCGCTGCCACGACACAGATGATGGTGATCCAGATTCGATTCAGGCGACTCATGGGCCGAGTCTAGCCGCCAATCGTCTTGAGATGGTCACTCATTTGAACGGCTCCGAAGCCCCCGTCCCTGCACTCAATTCTGCCGGACCTTCATCGCCAGCGCGTAGACAGCACCTGAGATGAAGAAGCCCACAAACCAGGCGTAGGTGTAGATGCTCTCGAAGAACGCGGGCACCTCATTTACGAGTCCCGCCTGCTTCATGAAGCCTGGAATATTGGGCAAGACCCCCAAGATCAGGGCCACGATGGCGATGGGGTTGTAGCCGCCACGATAGCGGAAGGCTCCATCTCGACGATAGAGGTCCTCAACCGAGATCTCAGTCCGTCTCACGATGAAGTAGTCCGCGATCACGATTCCTCCGATCGGCCCCAGCAGGGCGGAGTAACCGATCAACCAGGTGAAGATGTAGCCACCAGTCGATTCGATCAGCTTCCAGGGCAAGATCACAACACCAATTGCTGCGGTGATGAACCCACCGATTCTGAAAGTAGCCCGGCGTGGCGAAAGGTTGATGATGACATTCGCTGGCGAGACGACATTGGCAGCAATGTTCGTTGAGAGGGTCGCGACCGTCAGAGCAATCAAGGAGATCACGACTCCAGGCCCACGCCCCATCCGTCCGGCGAGGACCGTTGGGTCGGGAATCGCCTCACCGTAGATCACCACCGTGGCTGAGGTGACCGCCACACCAATGAAGGCAAACAGGGTCATGAACAGCGGTAATCCCAGCGCCTGTCCAAGGATCTGCTCACGCTGAGACCTTGCGTAGCGGGTGAAGTCCGGAATATTGAGAGACAGCGTCGCCCAGAAACCAACCATGGCGGTCAGCGAGGGCAGGAAGACGGACAGGAATTGACCCTCCTTGGAACCACCCGGCCCAAAGGCTGACTCCGCTGAGAGCATCGGACCAAAACCATCAGCATGTACATAGGCCCATGTGAGCAGCGCCAGCCCCATCAGAATCAGAAAGGGTGCCGCCCAGGTCTCGAGCACCTTGATCGATTCTATGCCCCGGTAAATGACAACCAGCTGCATGGCCAGGAAGACACCAAAGCAGACGAGCTCTGCCAGGCTCAGGCCCAGGATTGGTAGATCCGCACCGCCTAGCGGCTCACCACGGAGCACACCGACCAGCTGAAAGATGGCTGATCCCCCGATCGCGGTTTGAATCCCGAACCACCCGCAGGCGACCAGACCCCTCAGTACAGAGGGGATGTGAGCGCCACTGATCCCAAAGCTCGCGCGACTGAGAACCGGGAAGGGCACCCCCAGCTTTGTGCCTGCGTGGCCATTGAGGATCATTGGCACGAGAACAATGACATTACCCAGGAGGACGGTCCCCACCGCCTGCCACCAGTTCATCCCCAGCTCGATCAACCCCCCCGCGAGCATGTAGGTCGGAACACAGACCACCATGCCAATCCACAGTGAGGCCATGTGAAGAACCGACCAGTTCCTTCCTGCAGCTGTCGTCGGCGCGAGGTCGTCGTTGATGAGAGACGGATCAGGGTTGTTCAGCATGTGCTAGATTCTTCTCGTTCATGCCCCTCTCAGGCAACCGTGGAGATGAAATGTCCGACCCCTTTCTTGATCAAGCTATCCAGGAAGCCCGCCTCGGCCTCGAGGAGGGCGGCATCCCAATCGGCTCCGTGCTCACTCTCGACGGAGAAATCGTAGGGCGCGGCCACAACAGGCGCATACAGCGAGGCAGCCCGATCCTCCATGCGGAGATGGATTGTCTGGAGAATGCAGGCCGTCTGCGAGCGGCAGAGTACAAACGCGCGGTGCTCTACTCGACCCTCTCACCATGCGACATGTGCAGTGGAACCGCCCTGCTCTACAAGATTCCCCGCATCGTGGTCGGCGAGAATCGCACCTTTCAGGGCCCAGAAGCCTACCTACGCGCTCGCGGCATCCAGCTCGAGATCGTAGACGATCCTCGCTGCGTCCAGCTGATGACCGACTTCATCGCCGCCCATCCCGGCCTCTGGAACGAGGACATCGGCGAGCACGAGCACCCTAGCTCGGGGTGAACCTCTCACCCAAGGACCCTCCTCGGTCTTGCCGGTCCATGCAAGGACACCCCTCGTTGGGGTCTGAGCCAGGCATCAGCCAGCGCTGTCCCGCCCTCTGCCAAGAGTTCCCTTTCCGAGAGCTCCACCATGAACAGCCGCGGGAAATGCCCCGGTACGAACGGGCTGACGGGAGGCTATCATGACCAAACCAGGCAGGTTTGCCTGGCGCCAACAAACCAAGAGAACACGATGAAGACCCTACTCTACTTTGGACTCGCCCTCTTCCTGGCTGCATGCAGCGTCGAGATGAACTCAGACGAAACGCAGGCCCAGGAGCCGGTCACAATTATCGAGGACATCGCAGTCGAGACTGGCATCCACAACGTTCAGTGTGGCTGCACGATTGATGGAATCGGCAAGTGCGGCAACTACATAGAGATAGCGGATCAGTTCGTGGTGATCGAGAATTCAGAAGAACTCGGATTGGGTGCCATGGAGTGGTGCAAGCATGGCCCTGCACAGGCCGAGGCCGCTGGTGAAGTCAAGAACGGCAAGTTCATTGCAGCGAGCCTGGTAGTCCAGGAATAGCAACCTTCGGGAGGCCCGGGCTGCGCCCTTCCGGGCAAGCCCGTGGCTGAGGCCCAACGGCATGAGAGCGGGAGGCTGCGGAGGTGGTCATCCGCCCTTCTTACTTGCTCGGCATGAACCGGTACCGGCAAGCTAGCGCCTGGGCCTCGCTCTAGGGCAGGCGCTCGATCCAGCCGGCGAGGCAGAGCAGAAACAAGCCATGGTTGCTTGCGAGATGGGCGCTATGGCCTGCCTCGGGGACTTCAATCCAGTGGCGTGACTGGGGCAAGCCAAGGAAGAACTCACGCTGCTCATTCCAATGCTCGCCGTCAAAGGTCAGCTCACCTTCGCCCTCGGAAGACATCGACTCGAATTCCATGCGCCCATAGAGCATCAAGGTCGGCACATCCAGCTCTGCAGGGTCGAAGAGCGGTAGCTCGTCCATGAAGTCATGAAGGGCTCCCGTCGGAACGGACCTGCCTTGGGCTAGCAAGTGGGTGGCAAACGCAGCTGGGGCATCTTCCTCGGAGTATCCGGGGATGAAGTCCATCACGGCAGCTTCGCGGGTCACGGGTCGCGTGTTGGCCTCGAGCGCTTCACGCCCCATGACCTCGCGCATGACCTCCTCAGAGGCTCTCGATCTCCAGCGGTATCCATAGAGCACAACTCCACGCACCTTATCCGGGTGCTGGGTGGCGAAGAGACCGGCAACCTGAGCTCCCCAGCTTGGCCCCACCACCACCGCCTTCTGAACTCCACGCAACTCCGTGATGAAGTCCATGGCGATAAGAACATCCCGTACCGCGCTGCGGGCTCCCCCCTTCGGGTTGTCGGACGGTGGACTGGAGAGGCCATAACCACCCACATCCACTGCGAAGACATCAAAGCCCCGGCTCGCAAGCGCATTCATCACCGAGTACTTGCGTAATGGAAAGTCCCAGGTGCCCCGTGCATTGAAAGTGGCACTGGGCAACAACAAGACAACCGGTCGCTCTGACGCAGGTCGCTCGAGTTGAGCAGGCACAACCTTGTTCCAGATCGACAAGGAACGCTCTCCGTCCACCGCAAAGAGCTGGGTTGCTCGGGGGTCTCCAAGGCTCTGCGCCCTCCGAGTGCTCTTGACCATTCCAGGAGCGTGAGCATTGGGCACCGGAAAGCTCAGGTTGTACTGAGCAATCTTCCAGTCGCCGTCAATTCTCTCCAGCACTCCTGAACCGCGCACTTCCCCGTATTTCACGTTCTGCAAGCGTTCATCAAACCAGGCCACATCTTCGCTACCGGAGAGCTTGATATTTCTATCGCTTGCAACGTATGTCCAGCCGGTACCTCTCGAGAAGTAAGGCTCCGCATAATCACGGAACTCCGCGACCGACCAGCGTTCATCCGCATCGGTCCCAATAAACACCCCATCCTCGGCCATCATGCCGAAGTACTGGTCAGAGTCGGCCATCCCCGCGGCACGGTGGAACTCATCGAGAACCAAGGAGACAGTCGCACTGGGGTCTGAAGGGTTGGGTGAGATCAGCAGCGGCAAGAGGAGGATCGACTTCATGCACTCAAGATAACTGCGGACGCTCCCCAGCACCCCCTCCGAGAATTTTCTGGCAGTTATCGAATACCACAGAGAGCCTGGCGTAGGCTCAGCAACACCCCTTCCCCGGCCAAGATTCATCATGGAAGCTCTTGGAGTCATCCTCCTCTACGCCCTCATCTCACTGCTCATCTGCGGTTTGGGTCTGTTTCTCTACCTGCGTTCAGTGGCCAGCCGAAGGACTCTCACCTGCCCACAGTGTGGCGAGGTTCAGACCGTGGAGCTCATGAATGCGACCCACTGCAACACCTGTGGCGCCCCATATTCCACATCCACTAACTAATCAGACCCCCGAACAAGACCATGCTTGATCGAAAAGCACTACTCAGCGGAACCCGTCCGGAAATCTCTGGTGGCAAGATCATCATGACCGGTGCGCCCAGCTTGGATGGTTACGAGATCATGGAATACAAGGGCATGTGTTGGGGCATATCCATGCGCTCCAAGGACATGGGTCAGGACTGTGCGATGGGATTCAAGCAGCTGACAGGGGGAGAGCTAGCCTCCTACACACAACTCGGCGATGAGGCGCGGCAGAAGGCAATCCAGCGCCTGCTCGAGATGGCCCGACGCCAGGGTGCAAACGCTGTCATCAACATCAACTTCGAGCTCAGCACCATGGGTCGTACAATGACCGTTGCAAACGGGACTGGGGTCGTGATTCGACCGATCGAGGGCTACGTGCCCGAGGGTGCAGTCGGAAATATTCTGGCAGAGATTCACGATGTGATCGCCAAGGACGAGACCAGTTGAGTTCACCGTCCCAGAAGATTCTCTGGTGGCGGCATACATGGTTCTTTGAATGGGCCCACAAGCCACTCTGCCAGCCATATAGCTCAGACGTTCTGCGACTTGGTCGCCTGCACCTCTGCAGAGGGTGTACCGCCCTTTGGTTTGGCGCACTGGCACTGGGCCCACTCATTGTCCTGGGAACCAACAGCCTCGACTGGGCATGGCTACTTCCGGTGTCCCTGGTCTCCACCTTCACGCTGTCCCATCCAGCCCTCTACCCCAGGTGGTCCCGAGGTCTGAAGGACCTCATTCGCCTGGCAGCAGGATGTCTCCCCATCTTCTGCATCGCCATGCTGCTTGGTGGAGCCCCGCTGCAGGGCGGTGCTGGCCTTGTGCTCATCGCCGGAGCCTACCTCACCTACAGGCACATGCGGACGGAACGTAGGCTCCTCGAATGCGAGCGATGCCCGGAGCTCAACACCGGAGTGTGCAGTGGCTATGCCCTGCAGGCTGAGGCAATCCGGTCCTGGGAGGCCGAGGCCTCTCGCCGTCAAATGGAGGAGCGAATCTCGGCCGGCGATTGAGCTCTAGCAGAGGACCTCCAAGAACCTCTCCACGTCACGACCTCCGTTGTAGACATGGGGCGAGAGTCGCCACCCCCCATTTCGAAGCGAGACACTGATAGACGCCGCCTCCAACGATGCAGAGAGCTCCTCGAAGCTGCTGGAGTCACGCGGAGCAACCCGGAACAAGTGGTTTGCCTGGCGGCCGGATTCCAACAGGCTCATCTCGAAGCGGCTCTGGTCCAGGCCTTCTGCAACTGTCCGTGCAAAGTCCGTCGCGTGATCGCTGATGCTCTCGAGGCCCAGATTCAGAATCGTCTCGAGCCCTGCCTGCCACCCCGCCAGGCGAACGAAGGCAGAACTCTCTCCATGATCAAACTTTGCTGCCAGGCTCGCCCAACCGTCCGAGTACTCATTGAGTCGATTGAAGTCGCTCGAGCCTTCGAAGTTCTTCCAGTTGGCCTCGAGGGGCTCCAGGCGTTCTTGAAGCTCCGACTTCATGCGAATGAAGCCCGTTCCGTAAGGTCCCAGGAGCCACTTGTAGCCTGCACCAACAACCAGGTCTACCGGGTGGTCAGCATCGATCACCTTGTCAACTCCAGCACTCTGGGTCACATCGAGCAGAGAGAGTGCGCCCGCCCGCGCAGCTATCTGGCAGATCAAGTCAACGTCGAGGCGAACACCATCAGTCCATGAGAGAGGGGCGACAGCTACCAGGGCTGTCCGCCCATCAATTTGCTGTATCAACCGCTCTGTTGCTCCAGCGCCACCGGGAACCAGGATCAGTTCGAATCCGTGCTCCAAGAGGCGCTTCCAGGTCTGCACGTTGCTAGGAAACTGGCCGTCTACCCCCAGGATCCGCCGTCGCCCTCCGACCAGAGCGTCTGCATCGGTTCGCAGGTTCCATGCGAGTATTGCCATCCCGAAACTTGCCGATCCAGTGAGGCTGAAACTCCCTGGTTGGCCGCCGACAACTCGAGCCAGAAGCTCACGGATACGTTCCAGTGGATTGAAGAACTCATCCGCTCCAAAGTCCGGGCTCGCCATCCTTCGAAGGGTCGATTCCATGGCATCCAGAGCAACAACCGGCTTGGGTGACATGTAGGCCGCATTGATGAAGGTACGGCCCTGGCCGTGAATGCCGAACAGGTCAGCGCCGGGATGATTCAGGTCTTCCATGAGTATCGAGCCCAGCAGCCTCAACCATCGGTAGTTGGGTTAGACCTTGCCTCCTCAGCCTGCTGCATGGGATTCTTCTTCTTCTTGGCCTTCTCGCGCTCCCCAAGCTCCAGCTCCAGGGTTTCATCTTCGATCTCACGCGGGAAGACATTGTTGTAGAGATCTGCATCGGCCGTCTCAAGATGCGGGTCCAACCTCACACGGATGATCTCGTCCTTCGCCACGAGCATCTTGGTAATCGCATTCGTATCGCTGACCCAAACTTCCGGAGCGAGGCGCAGCTCCTCCAGCATGCCACCGGCGTACTCGATCTCCAGGACCACAGGCATGACGATGCCTCCAAGATTGCGTAGCTCCAAGGCATAGAACTGAAGATCCTGATTCAGGAGCTCAGCCTGCCAATCTTCAAGACCCTTGATCAGCTTGTTGAACTTCTTCAGATCCTGAATCGTCACCTCGTGCTCATCGAATGAGTTGTAGAAGTCCGCTAGCTCCGGAAACTCGTCCATGCGCCGAGCAATTCCACGATTGTTTCGCTCGGCCAGCGTCTCTGGCTCATCGTCCTCGGCAGCTCGTGCCAACGGCTTCTCCAGGTCGGGATTACGCGTACTGACCCTGTAACCAGTCAGCTTCTCGATCGAGAGATCCACGTGGTCCGTGGTGTAGAACCATCCACGCCAGAACCAGTCAAGATCAACAGCAGAGGCATCTTCGATGCTCCGAAAGAGGTCTGCGGGTTGCGGTCGCTTGAACCGCCAGCGGTTCGAGTATTCCTTGAAGGCGAAGTCAAAGAGCTCCCGACCAACCACGGTCTCTCGCAAGATGTTCAGTGCAGTCGCAGGCTTTGCATAGGCGTTGTTGCCAAACTGCCTGATCGACTCCGAGTTCGTCATGATGGGGACCTGATCCTCACTCACCATGTACTCGACGATCTTCTTCGGCTCGCCACGCCAGGAGGGGTAGTCCTCTTCCCACTCCTGCTCTGCCAGGTACTGCAAGTAGGTATTGAGCCCCTCGTCCATCCAGGTCCACTGGCGCTCGTCCGAGTTGACAATCATCGGGAACCAGTTGTGCCCGACCTCGTGAATGATCACCGAGATCAAGCCGTACTTGGTTCGCGCGGTGTAGGTACCGTCCTCCTCGGGACGAGGTCCGTTGAAGCAGATCATCGGGTACTCCATCCCACCAACCGGCCCATTCACGGAGATCGCAACCGGATACGGGTAGGGGAAGGTGTACCTCGAATAGACCTCGAGTGTGTGGAGGATTGAGTGGGTCGAGTACCTGCTCCAGAGCGGCTCACCTTCCTTGGGGTAGAAGGACATGGCCATGACCTCCCTGTCACCCACCATCTGACCCTTCGCATCCCAGATGAACTTGCGGCTAGAGGCCCAGGCAAAGTCACGCACGTTCTCAGCGTGGAAACTCCAGGTACGAGATCCTGTCCCTCTGCGGCCCTCGTTCTCAAGCGCCTCCTCTGGAGTCACGATGAACATCGGCTTGGTCGCATGGCGAGCTTCATCCAACCTTCGCCGCTGCGTCTCCGACAGGACCTCATCCGAATTCTGGAGGACTCCAGTCGCCGCAACAACGTGGTCCTCGGGAACTGTGATGTTCACTTCATAGTCCCCGAACTCCAGGGTGAACTCACCGCGTCCCAAGAACTGCTTGTGCTGCCAACCATTTACATCGGTGTAAGCACACATCCGTGGGAACCACTGGGCAATCTCGTAGAGATTGTTGCCATCCTCCTCGAAGTATTCATATCCCCCGCGTCCACGAACCTTCTTCGACTCATTGATCTTGTGGGTCCAATCAAGAGAGAAGACGGTCTTCGCCCCCGGGGTGAGCGGACGCTCCAGGTCGATCCTCATCATCGTATCGTTCACGATGTGCTTCAGAGGGTTGCCGGACTGGTCAACGACATTGGAGATCGTGGCTCCCCCATCAAAAGCCTTGGCCTGGAGCATACGATCGACTCCCTTGTAGGTCGGCTCTTCCGTGCTGGGCCCCAAGGAGGTCAGGACAGCGTGAGAGCCCGGAGCGAATCGGTTCTGATCTACCTGAATCCAGAGGTAGTTCAGCGTGTCAGGAGAATTGTTGTAATAGGTGATCTGAAGCTCTCCACGGAGAGTGCTCGCTTCCTCATCCAGAGCCACATCGATCAGGTAATCCGCACGCTGCTGCCAGTACTCATGGCCTGGAGCACCCGAGGCGGTCCGATAGGAGTTCGCGGTCGGGAGAATCTCCTCGAGTTGACGGAAACGGTCTACCTCTTCGGTATCGACTCCAAAGGCAGTTCCAATAGCGAGCAGGGTGAGAAGCCCAGCTCGAAGGGCAGTGGCACGGTTCATGACGCGTATTGGCTGAGGGGGCAAGGAGGGCCGGGCCTCCTGTACAGGACCCCGAAATTGTATCGCCTCCCTGACTGCCTGCTCGCCACACCGGACAGTCCTCCCTTGGGGGAGGCCTATCAAGGCGCTAGTCTCCCCTTACCAGTCCGGCGCTGGAAATCGGAAGCCCCTCAGAAGCCCATGAACGCCAAGAGCAACCTGCCCCACATCCAGGACCAATACGAGCGTTACCCATTCCCTGTTCGATTGCCCGAAGATGAGCACACCCGGCTCATTGCATCGGAGATCGATCGGCTGGCCAAGATCGACCACCATTGCTTCGGGGGGCAGAGGGACTTCGAGAAGTCGACCCGAATCCTGGTTGCCGGTGGAGGAACTGGAGACGCCCTGATCTTCCTTGCTGAACAGCTGAGAGAGTGCCCCGCGGAATTTGTCTATCTGGACATGAGCTCTGCGAGCCTCGAGACGGCCAGGGCACGGGCGGCGGTCCGTGGCCTGGAGAACATCGAGTGGATCCAGGCCTCCCTCTTGGACCTCGATGCTCAGAGCATTGGCCACTTCGATTACATCAATTGCGTCGGAGTCCTTCACCACCTCAAGGATCCTCGCGCCGGCCTTGAGAGCCTGGTCTCCTGCCTCTCACCAGACGGAGCGCTCGGTTTGATGCTCTACGGCCAGTTCGGGCGCAAGAACGTGTATCTGCTTCAAGAGATGCTGAACCAGTTCTTTGGTCCCGACACAGAGCTCTCGGCCAAGGTTGAGCTGACCCGGCAGATCTTCGGGGATCTTGGGAGAATGGGTCGTCTCGAGTTCGGCGAGGGCGCATTGAACCTGCTCAAGGATCGCCGATCTGACGCTTACCTGGTTGATACTTACCTGCACGGTCAGGATAGGGCCTACACGGTTACAGACATTCACGAACTCCTGTCCAGCTGCGGTCTCGAGCTGGCGGGGTTCACCAATTTCTTCGACGATCAGGGCTTCACCTGCGCGCTCGACTACGACCCCCAGGTGTTCTTCTCTGACTCCGATCTGCTTGCCAGGGTAGGTTCCTTGGAGGAACCCAACCGAGGACAGATCGCCGAGATCTTGGGAGGCAAGACAAGTATGCACGCGTTCTACGCGACCCGTAATTCGCGAGCAGCAGCCACTGCCCGCGACATCGATCACGCTCCCAACTTCGTCAGCAGCTACGGGCAGACAGTGGCCGACTCAATCATCGAGCTGGACCTCCAGTCCATTTCACTGAGACTCAACTGCGGCATTGAGCGCGAACTGCCCATCGGGCCCGTGGCAAGAGCGCTTCTCCGTGGCATCGATGGTCGCAAGTCGACTCGCGAGCTTGTCGAGATCGTCTCACAAGGCCAAGCGGAGATTGATCCA
The DNA here is from genome assembly GCA_014237855.1 of Planctomycetota bacterium. GTDB lineage: Bacteria > Planctomycetota > UBA1135 > UBA1135 > JABACD01. The sequence continues at coordinate 365,820 of JABACD010000001.1, forward strand.
CTGCAGTCGATGGAGGCTGTGCTCGGCCACCTGGATCTCCTTATCCGGCTCGGCCTCGTGACCCTACGAAGCCCCGACTTGAAGCCCTTTGCCCCCCAGCACAGCTCCAGGCCCTGGAATGGGGCGATTGACCTGAGGCCCTTTGCCGATCTCTAGGCCAGTTCTTCCACGCGCTGCAGCGCTTGGCCGAGCTCAGCAGCCAGCTCCTCGGGGATGCGCACCTGCAAGGCAGTGACCAGTTCGCGGTTCATGACAAGGGTTCGTTCACGCCCACCGGTGAAGTGCCGCCAGATCTCCTCGACGTCCGGGGCCTGCGCCAGCTGAGCAGCCAAGCTCTCAAGGTTGTGAAGCTTGTCAGCTGCCTTGATCACGACGCAGTCATCAGTCATCTGAGATACGTGCTCGACTCCCCAGCGCTTGCGTTCTTCCCAGGTCTTTGACTTGTCCTCGCTGAGTGAGTCCACCATCCCCGCAACCTCACTGCCGAAGTCACTCTCAACTCGCTCCAGAGTCCAGCCTTCGCAATCCTCCACAACATCGTGCAGGAGTGCGGCCTGTACGACTTCCTCACGTACGCGAAGCCGCGAGAGAATCAAGGCCATGTGAATCGGATGCACCGAGTAATGGGCACCCTCGCCACCCTTTCGAAACTGTCCGTAATGTGCCTCCAGACAGACCAGGAGAGCCCGTTCTACCTGAGGTGAGTAGGACACCTAGATCTGAACGCCCAGGGGCTTGATCGCTGCGAATGCAAAGACCATCGAGGCCACGACAAAGATGACCAGCACCCCCATCACTCCGCCCATCGGCAGCCAACCGAGATCACTCTCCGGGTAAGCAAACCTGACGAGGGAGATCGGGCTGTCGGCGGGAAACATGTCCTCCGCTGGCCACAGCATTGCAGTGAATGCCCCAGACACACGCTCAGGTTGCAGGTAGGGCAAGTCCGTGGTTCCGGCCGAGACTGTCTTGCTGAAGCTCTGCCCATCGCCGACTCTCAGCTGCACCTCGTAGTCGCCGGGCGCGATTGCCACGAACTCCTGCCAGGCCTTGCCCTGAGAAGGAATCCGCACAAGCTTTGACGTCGGCATCAAACCTTCTGGCCAGACGATCTCAAGCTCACCAGCCTTGGACCTGTCATCATCCTTGAACTCGATCTGCAGCATCGTTCCCTGGCCAGGCAGCATGACCTGTGCCTCTTCCACTGTCACAACGTGGAGGGGCTCGAAGCCGTAACGCACGACCGTCTGCGCGACCACAAAGACAAACAGCGGCGCAAGGGGAATGAACGGCCCGAAGTTCAGGCTCACGTACTGAAGGTTTCGCAGGAGCACCTTCGCAATCGACTTGGCCACCACCACCAGATCATTCTGGTAAAGGCGAATGGCAATCATGTGCCCCTTGATCTTGTCCTTGGCTGCCTTGATACCCTTCTGGCTGCTGATGTACTTGAATACGACCAGGGCCAGGACACCAAAAATCCCGCTAAGCAAGATCAGAGCCATCTCGTTCCCCATGAATTCCAGGGGGACGAGAATAACGTCGAAGATCTTCGTGAGAAGGCCGTTGAGGGCGTTCATACGTGGCTAAGAGCTGTGCTTGTGGTTGGAAGGAGTAGAGATGAAGGCGCCGCGTCCGGCTAGCTGATGTAGCCCAAGCCGCGCAGCTTCTCGGTGATGTCCTCGTCGGAGTCCGAGCCCTCGAAGTGGGCCAACTCCCGCTCGATGATGTGGGTGATGAACTCCTCGTGGGACGCATAACCCGCCACCTCCGAGACTTTCTTCACACGGTCGATGAGGTCCTTGTCGAGCTTTATCTTGTTGCCGCCGCCAAACATGATTCTTGCTATGGGGTTGTGAGTCCTTCGACTCCGTGTTCGAGAATATCTACTTCAGTACGGGGTGCCCATCCTGGCCTTCACCAGGCTCGACTCCGTACTGCTTCAGGATTTCGATGGTCAGGTCTTCCAGGGCATGACTGCCCTCGCGCACCTGGCCATTGGTCAAGAGAATGCCAGGAACGACCTCCGGAGCCATCAGATGGTTCCCGTTGAAGGTACCCCCATCGTTGTCCGAGAGCACCAGATTCGGTATCCGGCCAGTCGAAGAGGCGTCCGAATTGCCATAGCCAGCGTTATAGCCAACCTGGATATCGGGAGCTTCGGCCATGCGCTCGCCGCGATAGACGTCACTTGCGAGGTCTGCGACCTGCACGACCTTCTCGCCATTGGTATCGCGCAGCGCTTCCAGCTTGGCCTTGATCTCTGCCAGGAGGGCGTCGGCCTCGGCGCCCGGCTTGACGATTCCGGACTCGTCCGCCGTCGTACCCTCGTTGTCCAGTTCACGCCCGACCAGGTTCAGGTAGAGACCGTTGAACCCAACGCCGTAGGCCCGTGTCTTCGACCAATCCACAGGCCCTTCGATCCATTCCCCATTGGGCAATTCGATCTGGGAGATCATCACCTGCTTGTAGTTGGGGTCATCCCTCGGGAGCTCGGGGCCCTCGCCGTCCTTCAAGACAAGATAGCCCTCGTCGTAGAGCCAGCGATTGAGGCTGAACTTCCGGCGCCAGGGGGCAAAGCCATGGTCGCTCATGACCATGATGGTCTCGTCCTCTCCTACACGCTCGCGCAACTGGCCCAGCACGGGGTCCATCATGATGTAGAGGTCGTAGACGACGTCCTTCCAGGTGCTTCCTTCACGCCCCGACCAGCTCGATGAGTCCTCTTCCGCCAGCTGTTCAATCTGTGAGTGCTGGGGATGCACCTCGTCGTGGAAGCGCCACATCATGTGGCAGTTCAGGTCTACAGTTGAGAAGTAGAAGAAGAACAAGCCACCGTCCTTCTCCATGTACCGGTCGATGGCATAGTCCATCATCCGAACTCGCTGCTCATAGACCAGCTTCGTCTGCTGCATGAACTCGAGATCATCAATAGCGTTGTCCTTCAGCGCGTTGACCTCTTCCGCCATCCCCTGGGTGTAGTAGTAGCCGATTGCGTCAACCACATCGGCGCTGGCAGCAACCGGCTCGGAGACCGGCATGGCGGGAGCAGCTGGATCTATGTTCACCGGAGAGGCATACAGCTCGAACTCGGGAGTGATGGAGCGCAGGTAGAAGCGCACGATGCCGCCCATCTTCCCCGAGGGTAGGTTGGCCATCATCCCAGGAAAGAAGTCGAAGCTGACGGGCACGAAGTCCGTCCACTCACCCGGCTCGACCACGATGACCTTGCCACCAACCTCAATCGCGGCGGCGCCGTTGTCTTCGTCCACGTAGACGAGTAGCTCAGCAGAGGCCTGTGGATCACCTTTCTTGTAGGCGTTCGGGGGTCCATCGATCTTGGTGAAGATCTTCCCGTTGTTGTTTCGCACCTGGACATACTTGCCACCGCTCTTCACCGTGTCCACGGGCGGGTCAGTGGTGTAGATCGTGTAGCTGCCATAGGCCGAATCCAGGGCCGGCGTCATCATCCCCGGGAAGGAGAGGCCGTCCGCCGGCTCAACGGGGAAGTTCGCAGGCATGCGCCAGATATCAGCAGAGACTCCGTTCTTGGCCAGGGTCACCCAGAAGGACTCGCCTGTTCGGTTGCTGTCACTGCTTCCGCCGATGGGGAACTTCCACTCTCCCCACAAGCCCATCTCGCTACCGTGCTCCGACTTGACGTTCCCTGGGATCAGTCCACGAGTGGTCGGGTCCCGGTGGATGAAGTCGTAGATGCCATGCCCACCTGGGTTCCGGCCTGTGATGAAGTTCGACCAGGCCACAGGGCTCTGTGGCGGACAGGAAGTCTGCAGGTCGTGGATGCCGCCCTCGTCCACCAGCTTGCGAAAGTTCGGCACCTTCTCCGGATAGCGCTCGATTACCTCCTTCAGAACATCGGGGTCAAGCCCATCGATGCCGAGCACCATGACTCGAGAATTCTTGACCAGAGCAGCGGGACCGGCGATCGGGTCGACCGAACTCGTGGGCGTTCCGGGGTCCTCCGGGCGTGATGCCGAGAGCAAGACGGCAGGACCAAGGGCGCAGAGCACAGCGCCAAGCTTGACGAGGGAGACCATCTAGCTGGCCTCCTTCTGGCTGCCGGAGGCAGCGGGGCTGGTGGTCTTTGCGGGCTTATTGGCCGCAGGAGTGTCCGGGTTGAACAGGGGCTTTCCTTGCATATATGGAGGGATGTCACAGCCGAAGAGATCGAGCATCGTCGGCGCCATGTCCACCAATTCGGGGTTCTCGGCAGGCACAGCGCGATTGCACCAGAAAACACCTGGTACGAGGCGTGGGTCCACGCAGTGGTCCCCAGACCAGGATTTTGTGTTGTCCGAGAAAATCTCTCTGGATACGGAGCCCGTGGCACAGTCCCAGGAGTGCCTGAAACCACGGTTGTAGCCAATCAAGAGATCAGGAGCCGCATCGGCGTAGGGTCCACTGTGGAGCTGACGCGTGATGAAGGCCTCCTTGACCACATGCTTGTCCTCAACCGGATCGACGAGCTTCTCCAGCTTATCCTTGATCTCCTTGCAGAGGCCGGGCAACTCCTCCTTGGAGACGGTGCCCTGAGCCTCGCGACCCTTGCGGTTGATGAAGATCCCGGTCAGTCCCAGGGTGAAGGCCCTTGTCTTCTCCCAGTCCACCGTGCGGAAGTAGTCGGGGGAAGTCTCTTCTCCCTCCTTGAGAACCAGATAACCCTCTTCCTTTAGCCAGGTGTTCAGGTTCACTCCACGCCGGAAGTTGGTGAAACCGTGGTCCGAGATCACCATCAAGACGGTGTCGGGGTCATCGCCGATCTTCTCCTGCACCTCGAGCAGGAAGTCGTCCATCTTGGCATAGAGCTCCGGGATCACGTTCTTGTGAATCTCCGTGTCCTTGCCCTCATTGGCCGGATGGTCCGGATCGAGGTAGCGATAGAACATGTGGCTGATGCGATCAGTCGTGTCGAACACGACAGTTGCGAAGCCCCTCTTGGTCTTGTCGAGCACATCCCAGAGCATCAACTTGCGCTCCTCGAAGATGTTCCAGGCCTGCTTCAGGAAGGCCTCTTCGTCTACCACCCGCTCATTGAGCGCCCAGGTATCCTCGGCCAGGCCGAGCGTGCAGAAGGGACCGAACAGCTTGGCAAGGTAGATCGAGTAGACGAACGGATGCGAGATCGGCATTGCAGGCGAGTCCGGATCGATATTGACCGGAGTTGCATAAATGCCAATTCGATCCCCTTCCCACTCATGAACGTAGAGCCGCACGATGCCTGTCAAGCCCTTGAAAGGCACACGCATCCAGGGTGTGTACTCGCGATAGCCCACCGTGTGAGAGTCGCCCTCGATCGTGAACGTCGCAGTGCGCTTGCTGTCGTCGAACTCCACGGAGAAGGGGCACTTCATCCTCGCGCCGTCTGCCCCAGGAGGGCCGGTTAGAGCCGACTCGACCTTGTTCCCGCGTCGCGACACCGTGTACTGCTGACCACCAAACTGGATGCCCGATTCACGCTTGGCAGTGGAGTAGAAAGCAAACGACCCCTGCGTCCCCTGGATGTCAGGAACGCACATGCCGGAGAGCAGTGTGCCGTTCTTGAACTTCTGAGGCGGAAAGGTAATCGGGACCCGAATGATCGACGACCAGACGTTGTTCGCTCCGAGGATCTTCCAGAAGGGCTGACTCTTCTGGAGGAATCGGTAGAAGGCCTTCGAACCGAAGGGGATCTTGGCGAAGCCCAGGTTGATGTCCCGCGGTTGCGTCCCCACTTCCGAGGAAGAGAGCACCGGAAGGTAGGAACATGGATCGCGGGTCAGGAAGTCGTAGATGTTGTGGCGAGAGGCATCCACGCCGGTCGCATAGCTCGACCAAGCCACCGGAGAGATGGAGGGGCAGGACGTGGCCAGAGGCGAGAAGTGGCCCTCCTCCGCGAGCTTCTTGAAGTTGGGCATCCGCCCCTCGTCCATGTACTTCTGGGCCAGCCCGGGGTCGAAGCCATCCAGGCCGATGACAATCACCCGCTTTACCTTGGCCTTGTTCTTGCCCAACGAGGTGAACACCCTCAGGACTGCCTTGATGGGCCAGATCAGGATGATCCCCAGGGCAAGCAGGAATGTGCTGGCGAGCACCAGCAGTGAGCCCGCGGCTGCAATTCCCGCACCAGGGCCGATGTAAGCCAGGGCAGGCTCCGCAAGTCCGACGATCAGAAGGGCCGGAAGAAGGAGACGTGGGAGATGGGAGGTTCGGATCAGCATGCGGAAAAGGGCGGTGATTTGGGAAGATCTGGCCCCAAGTCGCTTGTGAGACATGGTTTGCACCGCCACGGCGGGAGGGAATGTATCGGCCCGTGAGGAGCGTGTCTGGAGCCATCTCCAGAGCCCCTTTGGAGGGCGGCCAGATAGTATACGGAGAGAGGGCTCCTGGGTGGGTGTGGACGCCCGGATCGCCCACCCCTCCCGAATCTTGGCCTACGCCCCCTAGCGCTTGCTGAAGCGCAGGATGTAGTTGTCCTCCAGACTCTCCAGATCGTGCTCTCCCGTGAACTCGAAGCCCGCCGCCTCGATCTCGGCCCGGAAGACCTCCTTTCCGGCTCGGACGTGCTCGAGGAGCCAATCGGCCGTAACTCCGGGGATCCTGTCGAAGTCCACCACCAGCAACTGCCCCCCCGGCCGCAGGGCCCTCTGGATGCTGCTCATCGTGTTGCGGGGGTACTCAAAGTGGTGGTAGGTATCGCAAATGAACACCAGATCCACGCTCTGAGGGGGTAGCCCGACGCTCTTCTCCGTGCACAGCACGGTCCGGACGTTCGTGAGGCCCCTCTCGGCAGCCCCAGCATCGATGCTGTCCAGCAGGGTGGGGTTGATGTCCACCGCATAGACCAGGCCCTCGGCGCCCACCAGACGTGCAAAGAGATGGGTCATGAAGCCCGAACCAGCCCCCACATCCGCCACAACACTTCCCGGGCGTGGCCCAACCACCGCCCCTAGCAACCCACGCTCGGAGTAGATCTCTCGGCTCTCGGTCTCCAGACGGCCGATCAGGGGACCGATGTCATCGCTCTTCCAGGACTCATTGATCCCGGGCCTGACGCTGACCTCCTCGGCGAGGGGAACAGGCGTGGCGCCCGGGCCGGTGCAGGCGGTCGCGAGGCCAATCAGGAGCAGGACAGTTAGGATACGGGACTGGGAGGGCGCCATGGAGATTGCTGAAGGGAGAGCTCACGTTGGTCGGGCCAGAGATCTTACGCCCTGGATCCGGGAGCAGCCCAGCCTGGAGCTCGAAGCCAGCACTTCCCGCACCCGCACGTCGCTCCTGGGAGCAGGACAGGGCTTGCGAGGCCCCCCTGGCCCCGGGTCTGACTCCTCCAAGACCGAATTGGAGAACCATGGGGCGATGATCAGGCTACCCTGACCATTCCCTCCAACGCAGCCACCGAGAATGAACAGGACCCTCATCACCACCATCTTGCTGACCCTCCTCGCCAGCTCCCCCCTTGGGGCTCAGAGGGGAGACCGTGACGAGAAAGAGGCCCTCACGTCAGGTCGTCCCGCTCCACCCGAGCAGACCTGCTACGACGTGACCCATTACCACCTGAAGATCAAGGTGAAGCCTGAAGAACGCGAGATTCAGGGCACCCTGATCATGCGTGCCAAGCTGCTCCGGAAGACCGATCGGGTGACCCTCGACCTCAATGAGGCGCTCTCGGTTCAGGAGGTCGCGCTGACCCTCCCCGGCGCCGACGGGCCGCGAGTCAGCGAGGTGCCCTTCCGGCATGAGGATGGAGAGCTCGTGATCAAGGTTGGCAAGCCGTTCAAGGCGGCCGAGATCAAGACTGGCGGTGAATTCGAGCTTGCCGTCACCTATGGCGGAAGACCCCGCGTCGCGCCTCGCCCCCCCTGGGATGGCGGCTTCCAGTGGGAACAAACCCCTGGAGGCGCCCACTGGATCGCCACCTCCAACCAGATGCAGGGTGCCGACCTCTGGTGGCCGGTCAAGGACCAACCGGATGATGAGCCGGACACGATGCAGATCGAGGTGCTGGTGCCCGAGGGACTCGTGTGCGCGAGCAACGGTCGCCTCGAGAGTGTCACGACAGAGGACGGTTGGAGCACCTTCGACTGGCGCGTGTCGACTCCCATCAATGCCTACGGGGTGGCCCTCAACATCGCGCCTTATGAGACGATCACACGCGAGTACACAAGCGTGGCCGGCGATACCTTCCCAGTCACCTACTGGTGCCTGCCCGGGAACGTCGAGCAGGGAGAGCTCCTGATGGAGGACATCCTCAAGCAGATGGCATGGTTCGAGGCGACCTATGGTCCCTACCCCTTCCGCGGTGACAAGTACGGGGTCGTGGAGACGCCACATCTTGGAATGGAGCACCAGTCGATCATCGCGTACGGAAACAAGTACAAGGGCAACCCCTGGGGTGAGGACCAGGGATTTGACTTCCTGCACCATCATGAGTTCGCTCACGAGTGGTGGGCGAACCTCGTCACCTGCCGCAACTGGAACGACTTCTGGATCCACGAGAGCTTCGGCACCTACGCCCAGTCACTCTACACCGAGCACCTCAAGGGCCCCGAGGCTTACCGCAAGCGCATGGCCGAGATAAGGCGTGGTCTGCGCAACAGGGCACCGGTCGCACCCCGCGCGCCCATGAGCACAACCGAGGTCTACTTCGGTGATACGGGTGGAGACATCTACAACAAGGGCGCCTGGGTGTTGCACACCCTTCGCTGGCTGGTTGGCGACGAGAAGTTCTTCCTGGCCTTGCGGCGCATGGCCTACCCCGACCCGAGCCTCGAAGGCACCACGGATGGCTCTGCGTGCCGGTTCAGCGACACAGAGGAGATCCGAGCCATTGCAGAGGAGCACACCGAGCAGGACCTGGAGTGGTTCTTCGAGCTCTACCTGCGTCAGCCGGAGCTCCCCGAGCTGGAGGAGAAGCTGTCGGGTGGCACTCTCAGTCTTCACTGGAAGACCCCCGAGGAGCTGCCCTTCCCCATGCCGGTCGAGGTGAGTGTGGATGGCACGCTCCACCGAGTGGAGATGAAGGATGGCAAGGGCAAGATCAAGGTCGGACGAGCCAAGGAGGTCATCGTGGATCCCAATACCTGGCTCCTCAAGAGAGAAGAAAAAGCCATGCGGAGAAGACCGAAACGTTGACTTCTGAACGGTCTGGCACCGACCCTGGCAGCTGACCACTACAGAGACCTTTCGAGTTTCTTCCCAAGCCTCGACCTTGGTGGGAGCAAGCCACCCAAGGGGAGCCCATAAGAAAGAGGCCATTCCTCACAAGAGTGACTCGCGGTACCGTACCCCCATGATCCTACGCCTCACCGTTTGCCTCCTGCTGACGGGCGCAAGCGCGCCCTGTCTCTGGGACTACGACACCCTGGAGCAAGAGCGATCGCGCTTTCCCACCTCATTGGAGTTGATCACTGGGCGCTTTCCCCGCCACTCAGCAGAGTTCTACCAATGGCGGGTTCAGGACAGAACCAGAGCACTGGACGCAGGAGCCATCTCTGCCGAAGGCCTCGACGATCTCGCCGTCTCCTATTCCAAGCTCGGGGATGATGGTCGCGCCATCGAGCTAATGGCGCAGAAGGAAGCCGACTTCCCGGGGCTCTACAGCACGGCCGCCAATCTGGGCACCTTCTACATTCACGCTGGTCTGATTGAACAGGGACTGCCCCACATCGAGCGCGCCATCGAGATCAATCCAGAGGCTCACTTCGGCAGAGAGGTCTACCAGCTACTACTCGCACGCTACGTGCTCGAGTGCCGGCAAGAGACAGACGCACCCCGCCTTCCGCTTGATCCGAAGGTCCATGAAACCCTCATTCCGAGTGCACGTGGATTCTGGCGCTACCTTCTAGAAGAGGGAGAGATTGAAGCTGCCGACGAGAAGAGACAGACCTTCCTCGCAGTGCGCGGAGTTCTAGGAATGATGCGCTTCGGAAATCACGACTCCCCCGTCCTCCTCGAGGCACTCTCCGATGTGCTGCTGGCCAATCCTGACAGCGACGGCAAACGTCTCGCAGCAAGAGCACTGCTCAAGGCCTCCTACGAGGTCACCGACTCGGATGCTCGCCAGGCCTATCGCGCCAAGGCCAAGGCCGCACTGAACACCCAGACCCCAAATCCGAGCACACAAGAAAATCTCGCGCTCGCCACGCTGGAGACCAGGTTCGGCAATGAACTCGCTGAAGCCGAGGATTGGTGGGCTGAGCTTCACGAGAACGAACTGCGCTGGATCGAGGAAGACGAAGATGTCGACGCCCGATTTGCCGAGTCGTACTACGGCAAGACCCCACGCACCCGCGTTGACAGTGAGGGTCGACACATGGCCATCAAGAAGTTCGGCGGTGTGGCGGCGATTGCCCTGATCGTGATTGCCCTGGCTTATGTCGCGGCGCTCCCCCGCCGACAGTGACCACAAGAAAGGCCCCCTAGATGGAGTAACCATCCGGGGGACCTTTCTTGTGGTCAGCTTGCCCCGCAGGGCAACTCGAACTAGCTCGCCAGGAGACCCTTCGACGACAGGTAGTCGATGATCTTCTGCGCGGACTCCTCAATGCTCTCCTTGGAGGTGTCCACGAGGACTTCCGGTGTCTCGGGTGCCTCGTACGGATCGCTGATGCCGGTGAAGTTCTTGATCTCACCGGAGCGAGCCTTCTTGTAGAGCCCCTTCGTGTCGCGCTCTTCCACACACTCCAGCGGAGCAAACACGAAGACCTCGACGAAGGTCGCCTGAGTCTGAGTTATCTTACGGATCTCATCACGGACACTCGCGTAGGGTGAGATAGCCGCTGTGATAGCCGCGCATCCATTACGGGCCAGGAGATTGGCAACGTATCCGATCCGGCGAATGTTGGTGTCACGATCTTCCTTCGAGAAGCCGAGACCCTTGGAGAGGTTCTCGCGAATTTCGTCGCCGTCCATGACCTCGACCTTGCACCCGCGCTCTTTGAGAATCGGGGTCAGGTACTGGGCCAAGGTGCTCTTGCCGGCTCCAGAGAGACCGGTGAACCACAGGGTGAAGCCTTTGTTTTCCATTGGAGTGATGCTTGAATTTCGTTGCTAGGGGTTTGTTGGTGAAGTCGCTGTGGCTTAGCGGATCTTGCCCTCGAGGTAGGGCACTTCGAAGCACTTCTCGTGCATGATTGGACCGTGGCCGAAGTACCCGGCCTCACCGAAGAGCTCGCCATGATCGGCGGTCACGATGATGTGGGTATTCTTGGGCACGGTGTCATATAGCTGCTCGAAGACACCATCGAGATACCTGACGGTGTCTATCTGACGCTCGCGCAGCTCGTCGAGCTTGTCTTGATCGAAGAACTGGAACTCTTCCTTGAAGTCCGGTGCGCTCTCGTCGATCTGATCATTCATCTTCTTGAAGACTCCATTGACACCGCTAATACGAGGCCACATCGAGGAGTCTTCTTCAGGCTTGGCGTAAGGGTAGTGAGTCTCCCCAACGTTCATCAGGTAGAACGACGGGCGGTCTTCCTTGAATTCCAAGGTTGGAATCATCGCCGCCATGTCGTTGTGGCTGTCCATCAACTGAAAGCTATCGAACGCACGGTTGATGCCCGTCTTGGGATTCAGGACAGGCAGAGACACGCGCGCTCCGGTGTTGTACCCAAGTTGATTGCGTAGCAATTCCGGGAACCACAAGCCAGGAACCATCTTCGCGAACTCGATGCCCTTGGCACCCAGACGGTCATTGTAGTTGAAGAAATCCTCCTTGTAGTACTCCGAGGCGTACACGTTCTCAGGGCTCGTGTGCGGGAGCAGCCCGGTCAACAGGTTGTAGTGTGAGGGCGCAGTCCACGATGCGTAGGTGTAGCGCTTCTCAACCTTCCCGCCGGACAACTTCGTGATGACCTTCGACTCTGCCGCCATGAAGCTGTCGTAGCGGCACGAGTCGAGGATCACGATGATGAAATTGTTGTCGGCCTGAGGCTCCGGATGCGGGGGCAGCATCCCGGGGCGCACCATTGGGCGCATCGGTAGCTTCTTCGCCGGCTGGGGCTTCTTCTTCTTGAAGGCGTCAAACAGACCCATGATCGTTCTCCTTCTGGGAGGGGTTGAAGAGAGAGGGTGGGGAGGACTAGTTCTTGGACTTGTAGAACTCGACAAGCACCTGCGCCGTGCTCGGTCGCATGATGCGGTCGTCGGGCAGTTCACCGCCTGTGAGGATCTCACGCACCTTGGTGCCGGAGATAAAGACCGAGGTGTTTTCCTTGTTCTCTTCCATCAGGCCAACGCGTCCGATCTCCTCGAAGTACGCGGCAAAGCCCACGTTCACGGTCTTGATCTGGAGGTCGCCCTCGAGCTCATTGAAGATCTCCTGGGCATCAAAATCACCCCAGATGGCGGTCCCGTCGGCATAGGGCGCATCGGCATGCTTGCGTCCGATGATGAAGTGAGTGAACCCCAGGTTCTGCCGGTAGATGGCATGCATCACGGCCTCGCGCGGGCCGCCGTAGTACATGCGCATATCCAGGCCAACCAGGTGCAGGTTGTCGTTGAGATCCTGACCCTTGGAGCTCCAGAGCTCCTCGTCCATGTCGCCCTGGCCAAGATGGCGGCCGGCGATCAGGGCCTCGTAGGTCTCCATGCGGGTCGCAGCGGGAACATCGTCACCCTTGAGCTGACCAACGAGCGGGTTCAACATGACGCCGGTCTTCTTGCCGGTGTCACGCAAGATCACCTCGGCCCCGTAGACCAGAGCGTACTCGTGAGCACGATGGAGCGGGTTACGGGTCTGGAAGGCAATCGTCTGCTCATAGCCACTCTTCTCGACGAGGGCGCGAGTCTCTGCGGGTCCCATGACCCGGTTCACGAATGAACGGCTGTCCTCGAACGGCAGCAGCTCGATGTCACCGCCAAGGATCTTGGTGCGCTCATCACCGAGCCAGAGCTGCGCACCGGGATGGTCCGTGCGGTCAGTGCCATAGACCTTTTGGATGAAGCGTGTCTTGTCCCAGTCGTAGACAGAGGTGACAGTGAGAACTCCGAACAGCCTTCCGTTCGAGTAGAGTCCAACCTGTTCACCGACCTTCGCATTCTGGGCTTCCTCATCGGTGACCGGGAGAATGATCGGTATTGTCCAGGCCCACTTTCGTCCTTCGCGCTCGATGTACATCGAGTCGAGAACCGAGTTGTAGTCCGTCTCGCTCATCGGACCGGTGAGCGGACTGAGGGTGCCGTCAGCGACTCGATAGAGACTGGTCTGATCTGTGTCGTTGACGTCGATCTTCGCCAAGCCGGCCCAGGTCGAGCCGTCAGTACCGGAAATGCGATTGACAGGCTGGCCGAGGCCGCCGTGAACAGGTGTGGTGGTTGCGGTGGTTGCAGACATGGCTGGTTGATTCGCTGGGTGGATTCGGGGGAATTCGGGCCGCTAGAGGTACCCGAGGTTCTTGAGCTTGCGCTTGACGTCGTCCAGTTCTTCCTGATTGAACTCGGACGCCTGCGCGGCCTCGGCTTCACCCATCAGGTCTCGGAGGACATAGACGATGAAGTCGGTGGGAGAATTGAATCCCGAGTCCTCCACCACTTGCTGGATCTTTCGATACAGCGGGCGGGGAATCTTGACGGTGACTTTGCTCTCTCGCACGACGGTGAAGCGGGGTTCAGGAGGGTTGGAAGATCAGCTGGCGATGCGTGCCTCGCTGGGGGTTCGCTTGCCAGGAACTGGCCTCGAACGCTCGCTCGCGAGGAGCCCACCGGACCAGGCGGCACTCCAATGACACTCTCATCGTAGCCCTATCGGAGTGCGATAAGAGCCTACTGAAGCAAAAAATAGCCTCAAAACAGGCTTCAGGCGCCCCAAAGCAGTATTTCACCAGAAGTTGAGTCCATTCCGGGTGAGCCACGATTTCCCACCTCACGCTGGATTGCCGGACTCGTACCCCTGTGCCGAAGGCTCGCGCGAGGGAGGTCGGCCAAGGTCTCGGCGAGACGAGGGTCGAGGAGGGGAAGGGATCGGCTACATTGGCGCGCCCAAAAAATCTCTGCTCAACTACTCCCAGATGCCCCAGATCACGATGCAAGCCCCTCTTGTTTCCCTTGCAACCCTGCTCCTCTTGCTGTGTACCGCCTGCGGCGGCCAAGCAAGCCCCACAGAGTCCGTGGACGCTGGCTACAGCGCACTGAACTCGGGCGACTACGGTTCGGCGCTTGCAAGCTTCCAGGAAGCCCTTGCCGGAATGGCCCCCTCCGATGAAGGCTACCTCTCGGCGAACCTTGGCTACATCCAGGCACAGTGTCACATCGACGCAGCCCAGGCCAAGGCAGACCTGCTCTCCATGTCCAAGGACTCTGGAGTCAGGGCCTCCGACTACAGCATGGTCGTGACCGAGATCATCAGCGCAGCAACGGCCCAGGCAAGTTCAGACTCCGATGCGGCCAACGTGACCATCGGGGAGGCTGTGGCGATCCTCCAGGCAGGGAAGGACGACTTCCCCGACTACGACAAGTGGGACGCGCTCCTGAAGAAGACTGGAGACAAGGCCGCCTCCCTTGGCAGCGCGGACGCCCTCGAAGCTCTCAAGGGCCTGGGTTACGTGGGTGGCGACTGATCCTCGACCGAAGCACGCAGTTTCAACAGGCGGGCCGGGGTCGACATCATCGAGCCCGGCCCGCCTGCATGTCCACCCAGGCATTTCGTAACCTGGCCAGGTCGCCCGAGCCCCCTCCCAATCGAGATCCCCAAATGCGAGTTCTACCAGCCTCCCTGGTCCTGATTGCTCTATCCGCCTCTGCCACCCTGGCAGCGCCCACCGAGCTCGAGGGAGACAGGAGTCCCAACATCTTGCTGATCTTCACTGATGATCAGCGAGCAGACACGGTGAGTGCCTGGGGTAACCCCTTCATTGACACTCCAAGCATCGACTCGATTGCAGAACGCGGCATCTCATTCCGGCGCAACTACTGCATGGGGTCCATGCACGGAGCTGTCTGTATCCCCAGCCGAGCGATGCTCCACACAGGTCGGGACTACCACGGGCTCGACGTGAAAGACTTTGAGGGTTGCCGCACCCTGGGCGAGTCTCTTCAAGAGGCTGGATACAGGACCTTCGCCACGGGTAAGTGGCACAACGGCCGCGGAGCCTTCATGCGCTCCTTCGAGAGTGGAGCCTCCATCATGTTCGGAGGCATGTCCAATCACCGTGAGGTTCCGGTCGTCGAGCTCGAGAACGGGGAGTTCACCGATCAACGCATCGCCACTGAACACTCATCTGAGCTATTCGCGGATGCGGCGATCGAGTTCCTGGGCGAGCAGGCGGGAAGTGACCAGCCCTTCTTCTGCTACCTGGCCTTCACCGCTCCCCACGACCCGCGAGACCCCCCCAGACCCTTCGCGGAGCGCTACTACGACGAACGCCCCCCCCTCCCACGCAACTTCATGCCCCAGCACCCCTTCGACAATGGGATGCTGGTTCTCCGTGACGAGGTGCTGGGGCCCTGGCCTCGTACCCGGGAGGTTGTCTCCGATCAACTGGCGGAGTACTACGGGCTCATAACTCATCTCGACGAACAGATCGGGCGGGTCCTGGTCGCGCTCGAAGAACTGGGAGAGGCTGACAACACGATCGTCGTCTTCGCCGCAGATCATGGCTTGGCCGTGGGGAGTCACGGGCTCCTAGGCAAGCAGAGCGTCTACGAGCACTCGCTCCGTGCGCCGATGATCATCATGGGGCCGGAGATCCCCAGAGGAATCTCCACGACGGCATTGACCTACCTGCTAGATCTCTACCCGACGCTTCTGCTCGAGGCGGGAGCACGCCCCGATGAGGACATTGAGGGCAAGAGCCTGGCCCCGCTCTGGCGAGGTGAGACCGAGTCCCTGCGAGACACCATCTTCCTCTCCATGGCCAAGACCCAGCGTGCGGTCACGGACGGGCGCTGGAAGTTGATCCGATACCCACTGATCGATCACACACAGCTGTTTGACCTGGCAAGCGACCCCGACGAGCTGCTGAATCTCGCGGAGAGGCCACAGCAGGCCGAGAGGGTCCAGGAGCTGTGGGCAAGACTCGAGCACTGGCAGAAGAGAGTCGGCGATGAGCAAGCCCTTCGAGTCGAAGAGACAGCGACGCCGATCGTGGATCTGAGCGAGATCAAGAGATCACCAGATCGCTGGCAACCTCGGTGGATTCGCCGCAAGTACTTCGGGGAGTGAACCTCCCTCGGTCAATCTCCACCGATCACGGAGCCTAGCAGGCCACCGCCACGCTTCACCTGCCCCTGGGAGCCTCCAGCAGCAGAAAGCACCCGGCTGGCAAATCGCGAGAAGGGGGTTGTCTGTATGAAGATCTTCCCCGGTCCACGTAGGGTCGCAAAGAACAGGCCCTCCCCACTGAATAGCATCGACTTCACCCCCCTGATGCGCTGGATGTCGTAGTTGACCGTCTCCTGGAAAGCGACGATGCAGCCCGTGTCCACGCGCAGCTCCTCTCCAGCTTCCAGATCTCGCTCGATCACGAAGCCACCGGCGTGCATGAAGGCCAGGCCATCGCCTGCAAGCTTCTGCAAGACAAAGCCCTCTCCACCGAAGAAGCCTGCCCCCAGACTCTTCGCGAAGCCCGCAGAGATCTCTATGCCTAGAGCTGAACAGAGGTAGGAATTCCGCTGGCAGTAGATGGTCCCCTGGGAGAGGTCGATGGGCAGGATCTTCCCAGGGTAGGCAGCAGAGAAACCGACTGTCGCCCGAGCCTGGCCCCGGTTCTCGAAGGTCGTGATGAAGAAGCTCTCGCCTCCGAGCTTGCGTTTCAGTCCGCTCAAGAGGCCCCCGCCGGTGGAGGTCTCGAGGTGAATGCCGGACTCCACGAACATCATGGCGCCCGGCTCGGCACGAACGGACTCCCCCGAGTCCAGGGTGATGTTTACAGCCTGAAAGTCATCGCCAACGATCTCATAATCAACCTGATCGGCCATTTCCCCCCCACGAAGAGAGCTGAAGCTGGACAACGCGCCCGCAGAAGAGGGGCGCCAGACCTTACTACTTCAGCTTCTCCCAATATTCTTCCGGCATGTCATGGGCGATCTTCAAGGCACCATTCGCGCCGCCGTACATGGGCTCCTCAATGAGCACAACTCGGCCATTACCGAGCATCTCCTTCATTCGGATCTCGATGGCCATGTCCAGCCCCTTGATCTGACTCCCGCCGCCTGCGAGTAGAACCCGTCCCTTCAGCCTGTCCTGGAACTCCGGATCAAAAGAGGCCACGAGCTTCCCTAGCCCATCAACGATCGGGTCCACAATTGAGCTGCATGCGCCCCGAACCGCTTCGGTGACATCAAACTCTGTTGGCTTGCCATCGACCGGAAGTATGGCCTGGATGGGCGCCTGAACCTCTGCCACCGTCGAGTGGCGTTCCTTGAGCTCCTTGATCATCTGCGTGGTGAACTGAGCTTGTGGATACGACTTGGAGAGCAGGTCCATCAATTCGCTATCGACGTGGTCACCGGCTGTGTTCAGCGTGATCTGGTCCGCATCCTCTGGCATGGTTCCGTGCATCCGGCACAGGTCGACCGTTCCGGCACCGATATCGATCACCAGAACGTCCTCGAGCATGTCCTGGCCATAGGCAACCGCAAAGGGCTCAGAACAGAGCATCACCGAGTCCACCGACTCGCGAGCAACATTGATGATTGCGTTCTTGGAGTTGATGCTGGCCTGAGCCGGCGCCCCGATGACTGCATAGATCAGCTCATCTTTACGGGGCCGAATCATGCGCACCGCCTCCAGAAGGAGGTCACGGGCAGCACGCATGTTGCCCTCAGCATCGTCATCCCCGCCTTCACCACATTTGAGCACTCCGTGCTCGAGGGGGCGGAAGAGGTTCAAAGACAACCGTTTCGATATCGCCTCATCACCGAACAGAACATCCTTCTTGAGGAGCTTCTTGCTGACGACATCTTTCGGGTAGCCCACGAAGGAAGGCAGGGTCTCTCGGACACCGTTGCTAGCGGCGACAGAAGTTCGTGAGGTGCCCAGGTCAATCCCAACGTAGAGGACTCCATGGTCCTTGTGGTCTTCACCCTGCGTACTTTTCTTGGCCATGGCTTTAGCTGTGTAGTCCGGGCCAAGGTTGGAAGGTTGGCCCTTTGCTCAGTCTGATCTTTCTACCGATTCCGCAGTTCGAGGTTAGCCTCGAAAATTTTGGACATCATCTCTTTCTTGAGTTCCTGGTCGTTCTCGACGTCCGAGAGCCCCTGAACGGTGCGATAAATCGAGGCTACGCCTGAATCAATTTCTTTCTGCGAGAGTCCTCGGCGAATGATTCCCTCAGTCTCAGTCAGGCTGTCAGTCACCTTGCTCAGTCGACGCTGCAGCATCTTCACCTGGTGCGCATGCTCTTCGCGCATCTGATGGTGAGCGGCCTCCATCTTCTCCACGGCCAGCGCAAGCACCTCGCGATCACGCCCACCGAAGTCCGGCATCGATTCCCCCATCGACTGGAAGAAGGTCTGCATCTTCTCGTCGAGAAGGCCGGCAAGCTGCCTGGCCAGGGCTCGATCATCGCCCAGCACGTCCGAGACATCGGGAAGACTGTCGAGAATCGGATCAGGCGCGACATAGATCTCGAAGCAGTTGCCGCCACGCGAGAGGGCCCGGTCAATAGCAGAGGCTGCCTCGCGAGTGATCCCATCGAACGAGACCTCCTCTCCAGCATCGCGATAACTGATCCCGATGCTTAGAGTCACCTGGACGCGCGCCGAACCTTCATCGAAGAGGAGCCTGGAAGTATCCTCGAGCAGGCGCCGTGCAAGCGCGGCCCCTACCTTGCGGTTGGTGTGTGGAAAGAGCGCATGGAAGGTTCCGCCCACCTTGAAGCCGAGGAAGTCACTCTCCCTGGTGTTGCGGCTGATCACAGCGGTCACCTGATTGAGGATCTCCTCTCGAGACTCAAAACCATAGAGATCGCCCAGCTGGTCCAAGCGATCAACCGCGACCCTCATTGCCGTCACCGCATACTTGTAGCGCGTGGCCCGGGCACACTCCGCGCGCATGAGGCTCTTGACCTCATCGGGCGAGAAGAGACCGTCGCGGTCCCCGCTGAATGTCACTGCAGGGAATTCAGGCATCGGATCGAGCTATTTTGCAATCGAGTCCAGGGGCCCTCGAATGAAGCGCCCGCCCTCCTATCGGCGACCGACCAGGGTCTCTTGAGAGGGCCATGGCGTGGACCTTCGGTCGGTTGATGATCGTGGGACACCCAGAACTCTTTTCCATACTCGGAATACGAAATCCTACTCAGCGGAGTCCGCTGGGCCCTGCTCTTCCAGAGCAAGCACGTGGCTCGTCAGCTCCTTCACGAGGTACTCGCAGGCATCCTCCACTGAGTCCGTCTTGAAGAACAAGTCGAGATCTGCCGGGCTGATGGTGCCGTACTCAACCATCGGCTCCAGGTTCAGTATCGAATCCCAGTAGTCCACTCCGAATAGCACGATGGGCAGTCGTTTCTTGATCTTGAGGGTTTGAACCAAGGTCACAACCTCCATGAACTCGTCAAGTGTCCCGAAGCCGCCTGGCATGACAACCATTGCCTTTGCCAGGTAGCTGAACCAGAACTTCCGCATGAAGAAGTAATGGAACTCAAAGGTCAGCCGGCGGGTGATGAAGGGGTTGTCGTTCTGTTCAAACGGCAGGGAGATGTTCAGACCAACATTCTCGCCCCTCGCCTCCGATGCGCCTCGGTTCGCAGCCTCCATGATCCCGGGACCTCCACCGGAACAGATCACGAAGCGCCGCTGGGTCCCCTCAAGCGACTTTGACCACTCAGTCAGCATGGCCGCAAGCTTTCGAGTGTCCTCGTAGTAGCGCGACATCTTGAGCTTGCGCTTGGCTTCCGCCAGATCTCCCTCGCCCGCCTCTGCTTTCTTCACGAGTTCCTCGGCCTCCTCCTGCGAGATGAAGCGCGCAGAACCGAAGAACACGATGGTGTCCTTGACGTGAAACTCCTCGAAGCGGGTGTGAGGCTCGATGTACTCGGAGAGTATGCGCAGAGCGCGCGCATCCGGACTGTTGAGGAAGTGCTCGTTCTTGTAGGCCTTGATGGCGCTGTAGCGGCTGTCAGTCATCTCTGCTGGCGGAGGTTCCGGGGGCTGGATTCAGGCCGCGGAAGGACAAGTACCGTCCCTCGAGCGCAGACCAGGAATCCGAGACCGCGTATGCTACATCCACGGCCCCTCCCAGAAGCCTCGTTTCCCTTGTCCCCGAAAGCCCAACAGCAGAAATCTCCCGGAGCCCAGCCTCGCGTGCTCCTGCCGATCAGTGGAATGACCTGCCAGGCCTGCGCTCTCAAGGTAGAGCGCATCCTTGGGGCCGTACCAGGGATAGAGCGGGCTGAGGTGAACTTCGGCTCCCATACGGCATCGCTGCACCTCTCCGATGGGCTGCTTGACGAGGAGCTAGTCAGGAATGGCCTGGCACGAGCCGGCTTTGGCATCCCCCCCGGCCGAATCGGTGGGGCCAGTCTTGAGGAGGACGTCCGCTTCTCCGAGCTGGCCGCGGAGCAAGAGCTCTCCCGAAACCGACGTGGATTCTACCTGGCTGCGCTCGGCACCCTCTTGCTGATTGGATCTCATCAGCTCCACACTCCACCTATCGTCGGGCCGCTGATCGCAGCCCCGATCGTGTTCATCGCCGGCCGCGGGATCCTGATTCGTGGCTGGAAGGCCGCCGCCCAGATGGCTCCAGACATGAATACCCTGGTCGGCCTCGGAACCCTGGTGGCCTGGAGCGCCGGCCTGTTCGCTGTGTTCCTACCGCAGTGGTTCGGTGGCGCCGGCGACCATGTGCACGCGGCCGCCATGATCATGGCCTTTGTTCTGCTGGGCCGCTGGATGGAGGCCCGTGCCCGCACCCGGGCCGGGGACTCCGTCCGAAGCCTGCTCGAGCTGACCCCTGCTACTGCCAGAGTCATGCGCCTGGGCGAGGAGGTCGAGGTTCCCCTGGATCAGGTCAAGCCAGGACAGCTCGTCCTCGTCCGCCCCGGGGAGCGCGTCCCTGTGGACGGGTCCATCATGAACGGAGAGACCTCCGTCGATGAGTCCCATCTGACCGGGGAGAGCTTCCCTGTCGAGCGGGGCCCCGGAGAGAAGATCTACGCTGGCTCGATGAACGGACTGGGCTCGATCTCCCTGCAGGCCACCGGGATCGGCGCTGTCTCGGCATTGGGCCGAATTACCCAGGCGGTACAAGACGCGCAGGGCAGCCGTGCACCGATCCAGCGCATGGCGGATCGCGTCAGCGCTGTCTTTGTTCCAGTCGTCCTTGTGATCGCCCTCGGGACTCTCCTCAGCTGGCTGTTGATCGCAGATGCACCCACGGCAATCTCCAGAGCCGTGGCCGTGCTCGTCATCGCCTGCCCATGCGCCCTCGGACTCGCCACCCCGACTGCAATTCTCGTCGCAAGCGGACGGGGAGCCAAAGAGGGCGTCCTTGTAAGGACTGCTGAGGCACTCGAACGACTGGCGGACATCGACACGGTGGCCTTCGACAAGACGGGAACCCTTACCGCTGGACGCCCAGAGGTTCGACGAGTACTCAGCCAAGACGAGCTCATCAGCCCCGACCGTCTCCTTGCACTCTCAGCCGCTGCCGAACGAAATAGCGAGCAACCAATCGCCAGGGGAATCCTGAACGAGGCCTCCAAGCGCGGGCTGGTGATCCCTGTGTCCCAGGACTTCAGGGCCCAACCAGGCAGCGGAATCCTGGCCACCGTGGATGACCTCCCGCTTTGGATCGGATCACCACGCGGCGCTCTCGGCCGGGGCCTCGATGCCGAGCGAGTGGAGTCCTGGACTCAGGAACTCGTGGGAGGCGGCCTGACTCCGGTGATCGTGGAGGTCGAGGGAGAAGCAGTGGGAGCCATCGGGCTGTTCGATGCCCCACGCCCCGAGTCCGCGGAGGCTCTCGCGCAGCTGGAGAAGCAGGGCATCGAGTGCTTGCTCCTGTCCGGTGATCACCCCGGAGCGGTCACGCTCATCGCTGAAGAACTCGGAATCAGCAGCTCACAGGGACGACTACAGCCCGAGGAGAAGGCCACGAGAATCCAGGAACTGGAAGTCCAGGGCCATCGGGTAGCCATGGTCGGTGATGGAGTCAACGATGCTCCGGCACTTGCAGCGGCCCACGTTGGAATCGCCATGGGTGGTGGTGCTGATGTGGCTATCGAGGCAGCTGACTGCGCTCTGCTTCGCGATGATTCTCGGCTGGTAGCGCTACTCACCACGCTCGGCCGCAAGACCCTCAAGACCATTCGAGTCAATCTCTGCTGGGCCTTTGGCTACAACCTTGTGGGTCTCCCGGTAGCAGCAGGCGTTCTGGCCCCCTGGTTCGAAGTCAGCATCTCGCCAACCATCGCTGCTGCAACAATGTCCGCCTCAAGCGTCTGCGTTGTGCTCAACAGCCTGCGGCTGCGCTGGGTGTCGTTGGGCCCGAGTCGGGGCCAGCAGGGAGGCTAGTCCTCTTCCTGCTCCTGCTCACGCCGCTTCAGCTTCTCGCTGGCCTGATCAAAGAGATCATCGAGGCGAGAGGCCTTGTCCTTCTCCTGGTTCAACGCCTCCTCCAGCCGATCTCCCGCACCTGTGGTTCTTTCGCTCACCCGCCCCTGTGCATTATCCCAGGGTTGGGTTGGAACCCGGGGATTGCCGCTCTCGTCCAATTCCTGTGGCGTGACGGCCCGCATGACTGTTCGAGTCAGGACATCCACGGTCAGGTGTGCTGAACAACACGGGCAGACGACTTCTAATTGCTTGTTTTGCATGATTCTCGCTATCTCTCTGTGATCTGAGAACGTACTCGCTTCAGGGCCAGCATCGCCAGCGATGACCCGCAAATTGAGTCCTCAAGACAGGTGTAAGGCCGCCCTGGAAGAGCCAACAAAATTCGCGAACTAGGGTAGATCCCCGATGGTTTGCACATGATTTCGCCCATAGGATCCACGCATGGAAGGCAAAGAAGCACTTACTTCAGAGCGATCCTGTGACCGGTAGCCCTAAAGGAAATAGCTCTCTCTGAGGGACCGTCACCAAACAAGGTAGGAGGGGGGCAGCAAAGCCCGACAGGATTTTGAGAAACAAACAAACGAGTTCGATGATGAGTCAGGCCCTTACGGCCGACTCCCCGGAATGGAACCGGATAGTTGCTGGGGGGCACTACGACCGGATTCTGGGCATCGCTCTTTGGATGTTGCTTGGGGTTGTAATCCTCTGGCTTGGAGCATGAGTCTCCGGCCTCCCTCCTCAGTGGAGGAGCTTGGGCTCGTCTGGCACTGCCAGGCGAGCCCGCACTCTTCTTGAGCGCCAAGTCACGCGCTCAGCCATGTAGTAATGGCGGAGCTACGGGGCTCGAGAAGGAGTTCTCATCCCATTGCGCTCGAGCCAGACCCAAAGTGGGGCAAGCCTACTGAATGGGAGGCAGACGATACTTCGCCGTGAAGTGCTGGATCACGTCTGAGTTCGTCAGCAAGCCGACCAGCTCCCGGTCATCCACCACGGGTAGAGCACTGACACCATTCTCGATCATCGTGTCTGCAGCCGCTGCCAGGTCCTCATCGGGCCCGATGGTGATCAGGTCGGTCACCATGACCGCCGAAAGGGGCTGATCTCCCTCGAGCTCGTGCTCCTCGAACTCGTAGCGCAGCTCGTGTTCGGAGACCAGGCCGACGATTTCGCCCTCTTCCGTGATCGCAAGATGCCGAAGATCCTTGGTCTTGCAAATGCCAGCCGCCTCGGCTACCTCTCCTCGGGGTGAGAGTGTCGCCGGCTTGGCCTGCATGTAGTCAGAAACCTTGGCTTCCGCTTCTGGGTGCCGCCCCCACTCTGCGAGTGGGTTTCTCTTGCGGATTGCCCCCAGGAGATCGGTCGCCGTGACCAGGCCCACGAGTAAAGACTCCTCGAGCAGCGGTATGGCACCCGCACGCTTGCCAACCATCATCGAGGCAGCGGCCTCCAGTTCGTGCTCAGGGCTGAGGGTAATCACCCGGTCTCGCATGATGTCGCTCACATCCGTGACTCCATCGCGATCTCCCCGGCGCTTGCGGTCATCTGCGGAGAGCCAGCCAGTCGCCAAGGAAACATCCCTGCGCGACAGCAAGCTCACGAGAGCACCACGTCGAACCACGGGCAAGTGGCGAAACTGGTGCTTGTCGAAGAGGGCGATCGCATGGTCGAGGGGATCATCCGGGCTGATGGTGACCATCTCAGTGGTCATGATTGATGAGAGTTTCATGAGGCATAGCCCTCGCCCTGGTTCCTGCGAGGTGGTCCGCCGGGGTTGATTTGCCCGCGCGGCGCCCCTCAATGTAGGTTCGTCCTGAAACCCCACCAGGGGTCAAAGCCCCGTAGATTCGCAAATACAGTCCAAGCTGGGGTGATTCAGGGGATCCTAACCCTGCGGATACAATCCAGGCTCCAGGACAGGCCCCACCCCCCCCCCTGCCCCAGCTGGCCTGAGGGGGGTCCGGGGCAGGGTCAGCGCCGATTCTCCGCCTTGAGGCGGTTCAGCCGCGCCCGGTACTTGTCATAGAAACGGCTCTGCCGGTTCGACAGGTCAACCTGCTGGCCATCGATGAAGACATACTCGGTGCGGCTGGCGATCTCCAGCGGATCACCGTCCGTGATGACCACGTCAGCAATCTTGCCTGGCTCCAGGCTTCCCAGTTGATCGTCGACCCCTAGCACTCGGGCCGGGTAGAGCGTGATTGCCCTCAGGGCCTCCGCCCGAGGAAGCCCGAAGCTCGCGGCCATCGCCGCGTGAAAGGCCAGGTTACGTGGGTTCTCCGAGTCATCGGTCTGAAGAGCAATCTCGACCCCCGCGCGCTGTAGAACGGCCGCGTTCGCGAACATCGAATCGTAGGGGTCGTAGCGCGATGAGGGGATTGCGAGCACCGGCCCGACCACTACCGGGATTCCGGACGCAGCGATGCGATCGGCCACCTTCCAGCCCTCGGTCGCTCCATAGAGAACAGCATCCAGTTCTTCCTCGGCCGCAAACTTCAGGGCATACAGAATCGTCTGTGCATTTCGGGCATGGAGTGCCACCCGCTGCTCACCGCGCATCGCGGGAATCAGAGACTCCAGCCGGGGATCGAAGCGGGGCGCCAGAGTCGCATCTTCGGCAGCAGCATCGACCAGAGCCATGTACTCCCTGGCTTCGGCGAAGAGCTCCTTCACCCCCTCCAGAGACTCGGGCTCTTCTTTCTTCTCGGCATCGTTCCGAACACGAGGAAAGTTGATGTGCAACATGTCGCGATCCACGAAGGACAGCTCTTCCCAGGTGTCTCCATCCAGATCGATCACGGCAGACTGCCCTCGGAGTGGGCCACCTCCCTTGGGGGCAACCTGCGTCCGTGTCACACCATTGAGACGCGTCACACCAATGTGCGCTGACTCGGCATTGATCGATTCGAGCGCGTGAAGGTCCGGCTGATTTCCACCAATTTCCGAAGCGTCATTGGTTGCTCTGACCGCGCCGATCTCCCTCAGCCCCAGCTCCGTGTTGAGCGCGATCATCCCGGGCCATACATGCTTGCCCTTGGCGTCAATGATCCGTGCACCTGCCGGCACGGTCGCAAGCTCGCCAGCATGCAGGATCTTGCCATCTTGCATCAAGAGCACCCCTTCATCGATCGTCGGGCCGGAAACGGTGTGCAGAGTCCCTCCCACGATTGCGATGACCTGGCCACCATCACTGGCAACACCTAGCGAGTCGGGGAGCTCAGCCATCGGGCTCGCAAGCAAGGGCTGCGCGTCGAACCCGAAGGTGTCCCGACGCTCAAACTCGATTTCCCCATCAACCATGGTCCATATGACCCTGGAGAGCGAAGAGAGCGGGTCACCCGTCAGGAGGACCAGGTCTGCGTCCTTGCCAACCTCGATGGAGCCGACACGGGCCTCGATTCCCAGCTGTGCCGCTGGGTTGAGCGTCACGAGGCGCAAGGCTCTGAGAGGATCAAGTCCAGCATAACGCACCGACTTCGCAGCCTCGCCATACAGGCGCCGCACCATCTCGTCGGAGTCCGAGTTGACCGAAGAGAGCACTCCGGCCTCGTCCATGAGCGCAGCATTCTGAGGCACAGCGTCATAAGCCTCGACCTTGTAAGACCACCAGTCTCCGAAAGTAGAGCCCGAGACTTCCGCCTCAGCCATCTCCATTGCCACCTTGTAACCCTCGAGGACGTGCTGAAGCGAGCCAATCTTGAAGCCGTACTCTTGGGCGGTCCGCATGATCATCAAGATCCCGTCCGCACGATAGCAGTGGCAGTGGACCGCGATCTCCTGATCGAGGATTCCAACCAGAGTCTCCAGCCGCAGGTCACGACGCGGAGGAAGTACGTCTTCCCCCGCCAGAACCGCTGCCTCGTACCCCTCCCACTCGGCCTTGTACTCACGTGCGCGCTCGAAGGCTCGCTGGAAGACTGCTGCGGTCCCCAGACGTGACGCAGGAAAGCGGGTGGAATTCTGGCCCCAGTTGGAGCGCTTCACGTTCTCGCCAAGCGCAAACTTGATTCCCTCAGGCGCGTCGGGAAAGCGTAACTCGTCAGCAGAGCGCCCCCACTTCAGCTTGATCACCTCATGCTTCCCGCCAATGGCGTTCGCCGACCCATGCAGCAGTCGCGCCGTGGTAACACCTCCAGCAAGTGCCCGATAAATTGTGATGTCGTCGCTGTTGACCGAGTCAGAGATATCCACATCGGCGCTGATCGAGACAGTTCCTTCGTTGATCCCCCTCTCGATCGCCATGTGTGAGTGGCAATCGACGACTCCTGGAGCCAGGTGCCTGCCTGTTCCATCGATCTCAACGAGGCCTTCAGGGGCATCCACCTCTCCGATTTCCTTGATCTTGCCTTCGATCACGAGCAGGTCACCGACTACGGGCGCGGCCACCGCACTATGAATCGTGGCGCCCCGGATCACGCAGCTGCCCCCGGTCTTGAGCTCGGGCACACGCATCGCGTCCGTCTCGAAAGGATGCTCTTCCGCCAAGAGCGAGGAACTGAGCAGGGCAAGAACAAGGATCATGTTACGAGGCCTCATCGGTTTGGCCCTCCGTGGTTGTGACCACTCTCGGACCAGTCGGGCTGGCGCTTGGCCGTGAAGGAGTTGGAGTCCTCTCCACCAGAGAACTTCCACGTGGTGTCACCGGTGATCGTCTCTCCGCTGACCTTGCCCTCGATTCGGATCTGGGCAGAGAACTGCCCCATTTCAATTGATGCCCTGAGAGTCAGGTCATGGCCGCTGAGGTGCCCGGTCACCTCCGAGCTTCTGCCTGTTCCATCAGGCCCCTCGAAGGAGAGGGTTCCAACAATCGCCCCGTCCTCGCTCATCTCAAGGTCGAGGATCGCAGGGGCTCCCGTTTGATCCTCGTAGGCGACCTCCCACTCACCGCTCAGATCGACGCCTTCTGCCGGGGCCATCTCTGCGGTCGCCTCTTGCTCGAACTCGAAGGTCATCCCGTCGATCACGAGCCACTCCAAGCTCGCCTTCTTTGCAAAGGGCGAGTCCGTCCAGATCGCAATGTTGGCGTCATAGCCCTTCTCCAGCTTGCCGAGCCGTCGCTCAAGCCCTGTGACCCTTGCTACATCAGTGGTGAGCGCGGCCAGAGCCGACTCCTCTGACAATCCAAGCTCCACGAGCTGACGAGCACTCTCCAGCAGGTCCTTTGGGCTTTGGCCAGAAGTGGCAAAGACCACCGTAACACCAGCTTCATCAAGGCGGATAGCACAGTCCCGACGCTGCTCCCACTTACGGCGACGCTCGCGCTGCACACCGAGGGGCTCCTGGTACTCCCAGCTGACTTCGTCCTCGGGCTCGGGTGCTTCCTCTTCTGCCTCTTCCGCCTCAGCTACCTCCTCCGGGGAGTCGGCTTCAACCTCAATGGCCTCAATGGCGATCTCCGAGGTTGGGCCATCCTCGGCTTCGGGATTCGCGCCCTCCTCATCCGGCTCGGGACCCTCGTCGTCTTCCTTGCCCTCTTCCTCGGCATCTGGATCCTCTACTTCATCCCCCCAGTCCAGCGCGAGGAACACAGGGATCTCAGCGGCAGCTAGTTCAGCGGCGACCATCCATGCGTCCCGACCGCCCTGGATCGCGATCTCTATGTCCTGTTCTTGAGAGAGCTTGATCCAGCGCCGAATGTCTCGGACCGAGTCCGCACTGCAGAGAAGGCGCTGCTTCTTGGCCAGCACCGGCAGGATCGCCTCCAGCTCCAGGTCGTAGGGTGGTCGCCGGTCATCGCGTCCAGCCTCGTAGCGCTGAACACGTAACTCCTGCCACCTCGCATCGAGGAAGAACTGTCGCAAGTGTGAGAGGAATCCCATCAGCGTCGAGGGGTACCCGCTGCCGCTGGCATTGAGTCCGGCCGCCATGTAGACGCGGTTGGCCAGGACCCGACCCCGCAAGGCGCCGTTGGCCAGGCTCGTTACACAGCTCTGTCCCGAGAGGATCTGGCCCCTCGGACTGCTGTGGAGGGCCGCGAACCCCTGCTTCCGATACCCCTCCAGCTCACTATCGGCCAGCTCGATCACCGTCAGGGTGTCCAGTGATGGCTGGAGGCCCTTGCGGTTTGCCTCACGCATCCCCACGTGAACATTCGCGGCCAGTGGTGACATGGAGTCCATGGTCGCTACCGGCTCGGGCGTGCTGACTCCGGCAGTCGAGTGGGCGTCCACGAATGCTGGCAAGGCGAGGCTTCCATCCCCGTCGATCTCTCGATACCCCCCGGGCAGCTCGAGGCCAGCGTCGAGGACTTCCACGATGTGGCCCTCGCGCATCAAGATCGAGACTCGTGGGGCGTCCACGTCGTCGAGCAGGCGAACGTTCGTGAGCGCGGTTGGCTGAGACGGCGGCGAAGTCTGTGCGATGGCTGTCATCGATGTGCAGAGCACAGTGATCAGGGACACACTCAGCCGGAGTGAGAGGCTCATGTCAGGTGTAGCAGAGGCCATGTAGTCAGGAATCGGACTGCGGTCAGGGTAGCGGGGGAGCGATGATCTCACCACTTGCTCTGAAGAGGCAACCTGAAGCCGCCCGAAGAAGCCGACCTAGAGCCCACGAGCCCACTTCGGTCGGAAGGGGGCACGCTCAGGGTGAGCCAGGGCCTGGTCCAATGCTCCTACGAGGGACTCCTTGTCTCGAGGGAAGTTACCAGCAAGAGTCATGTAATTGCTCGCATGGTTCGAGCGGAAGATCGACCCGTCCAGCTCGAGATTGAGGATGAACTCCCGAAGTTCGGCCGCGAGCTCGACCGCCGACAGCTCATCTACCTCACCTCGGAGGCTGGACTCCCACAGGGGTGTGCCCTCCACCGGAGTCATCACCAGGGTTGACACGAAGCGGGGGTTGATCGCAGACACCACCCTGGCTGACTCCACCGCGTGCTCCTGGGAGAGACGATGCCCGCCGGCTCCGAGCAAGATCATCGTCGAGAGCTTCACACCGGCCTCATGAGCCTTCAAGGCGACCCTCACCATCTCATCCGCGTCGACGCCCTTCTCGAGATCCAACAGGACGTGATCGTGCCCGCTCTCGATTCCCAGGTAGTACTGGGTCAAACCTAGCTCACGTAGCTGACTCATCTCCTCAACCGTTCGTACCTGCAAGGCCTGTGGCGAGGCATAGCAGCTGACTCGTCTCAGTCCGGGCAGGGCTGCTCGGATTTCGCCGAGCAGGTCGGCAAGGAAGCTCGCCTTGGCGACCAGTGCGTCTCCATCCGCGAGGAAGACCTTTCGCACCCCGTCCAGGTTTTCGGCAGCCCAGGCAATCTCCTCCTTGAGCTCATGGAGGGGTCTTACCTTGAACGACTTCTCGCGGTACATGGCGCAGAAGGTGCAACGGTTGTAACTGCACCCCAAGGTCGCCTGGAGAATCAGGCTATTCGCCTCGGAGGGTGGCCGAAATAGTGAGCCCTGGTACTGGATCATCGGAATCGAGAGATTTGGCTGTCCCGGTGACCCCCATGGGGCCGGGAAGAGTTGTAGACTCTACGGCAACTTTAGGCCCCCAAGGGCACTTGAACCCCGAACTGACGCCCCAAAACCAATGGCTACGAACGAAGAAGTCTTCACTGAGCTCAAGCAGGTCTTCGACCCCGAGATCCCGGTCAATATCGTCGACCTCGGCTTCATCTATGACCTCGCGATAGAGGAGGGGATCTGCAAGATCAACATGACCCTGACCTCCAAGACCTGCCCAGAGGCTCAATCGATCCCCGACATGGTCCGCCGGCGCTGTAACACAATCGAGGGAATTACGGACACCGAGGTCACGATCGTCTGGGAGCCCGAGTGGACCCCCCACGCGATCAGCGAAGATGGTCGCAAGATCCTCGGAATGGACGAGGACTAGACAGACTTCTCTCCAACAACTCCCTGACGCACGATCATGGCGGACAAGCTCGAGCACTACCAAAACGGTCTCAGGTTCTTCGGCGAGAACAAGCACGAGGAAGCAATTGCCGAGTACCAGGCCGCACTCTCCCTCGACCCCGGGTGGACCGAGGGCCTTCATGGATTGGCCATGGCCCAGATGCATGCCGGCAAGCTGGACGAGGCGATCGAAACGGGCCTCAAGATTGTCGAGATCGACAAGAACGACGCCTTCGCACACACCAGCCTCTCCATGTTCTACATGCGCAAGGGCATGGTCGAGGAGGCTGAGAAAGAAGGCGCCAAGGCTCGCATGATCTCCTGGAAGGAAGAACTCAAGACGAACCCCGAGGCAGCTCCTCCGGGACCGGCTGGACAGATCCCCATCGTCGAGGACTGACCTGAGAGAGAGTCTCGCGAGAGGCCACGCCCGCGTCACATTCAAGAGGCCCCCGGATCCTTGATCCGGGGGCCTCTTGAAATTCGGGGAGGATCCTGGGAGCTGTCCAGCTACATCACCGGCTCGATCCCCAGATCAGAGAAGCCCTTGTCCTCGAAGTTCTTGCGGAACATGTCCCGAAGCTTCTCCGCCGCCGTGTCATAAGCATCCTTGTCATCCCACGTATTGCGAGGGTTCAGGATCTTCGAGTCCACCTCAGGGCATGAGGTCGGCATCTTCATGCCGAAGACCGGATGCACCTCGTACTCCATGCCTTCCTCATGAAGGTCGCCGTTCAGAGCAGCATTGAGAAGGGCGCGGGTATCGTGGATCGAGATCCTCTTGCCAACTCCATAGGGGCCGCCACCCCACCCCGTGTTTAGCAGGATGCAGCGAGCGCTCGTGGCCTCCATCTTCTCGGCCAGGCGCTGAGCGTAGACCGAAGGGTACCTCGCCATGAAGGGTGCACCGAAGCACGCGCTAAAGGCCGCCTTGGGCTCGGTGATACCCACCTCGGTGCCAGCCAGCTTGGCGGTGAATCCCTGGACGAAGTGGTACATCACCTCCTTTGGCTCAAGAATCGCCACCGGGGGCAGGACTCCAAAGGCATCTGCGGTCAGCAAGACGATCGTCTCCGGCGCGGGCCCCTTGGCCCCATCAGCCACATTCGGGTTCGCGGTCAGGGGATAGGAGAAGCGGGTGTTCTCCGTGATCGAGTTGTCGGCCAGATCGAGATCCTGGGGATCAGTGTCTTCCATCCGCTTGCCGGGCAGCGGCGGGACGTTCTCGATCAGGGTCCCGGGCATCGATAGAGCTGCCGCAATCACGGGCTCGGCCCCCTTGTCCAGATCGATCAGCTTCGCGTAACAGCCGTCCTCAAGGTTGGAAACTCCATTGTGGGTCCAGGCGTGCTCATCATCACCGATCAGCAATCGATCAGGATCGGCGGAAAGCGTCGTCTTGCCGGTTCCAGAGAGGCCAAAGAGAATCGCCCCATCACCCCGCTTGCCAATATTGGCGGAGCAATGCATCGACATGTGGCCCATTGCCGGCAACTGGTAGTTCATTGCGGTGAACATCGTTTTCTTGTTCACGCCGCAGTAATCCGCTCGACCCAGGACCAACACCACTCGCCGCTTGAAGTCCGCAACAACGACCCGCTCTGAATTGGTCCCATCGCGGTCAGGGTCACAACGGAACGAAGGGACGTTCAGAAGAGTAATCCGCTTCGCGTCCTCGTCACCTACCCCTTCGATTCCCTTGGGGAACATGTTGTGCGCAAAGAGAGCATGTGTCGCATACTCTCCTACGAAGCGGTAAGGCACTGCATAACTGGAGTCATTGCCGCAGAAAACGTCCTTGACGTAGAGTGTGGAGCCGCGCTCATTGAGGTGCTCCGCAGCGCGCTTCATCAGCGCCTCGAACTTGTCGGGATCGAACTTCTTGAAGTCATTCTTCCACCAGACCGATTCTTCGGTGTCGGGCCACGCCACGGCGAAGGTATCCTGAACCGGACGACCCGTGCAGGTTGGGTCCGTGTAGAAGACCAGCGGACCATCAACCCCAAGCTTGGTGGGGAACGCCTTCTGATCATCGTCGGGTCCGTCCACTCGGGTCCGCCCCCTATCGTTGGCGATCGCCTCGTGGAACAGCTCCTCTTTCGAGAGGTTGGACTTGTACTCGACGCTCTTGAGGCCGAACAAGTCTTCGAGATCTTGGCGGATGTCCATGGCACTTCCCCGCTGGGGGGGGGTCGCTTGATTTGTGTGTCGGGGGGGGGCCGATTCGGCTCCAATGCCCGGGATTCGAGGCGAAAAGGGTAGCGCCGGTGCCCCGGGGCTGCAATACGCCTTGAGGTCTCCTCGCCTGTAGCGAGGAACTCATCCGGCGCAACCTCCCCCCGGGCCATGACCGGGTGCTGTGGCTCAGGATACGGACTCGAAGCGCTCGCGATACCAGCGCAGGGTCTCTACGAGCCCCTCTTGCCAACTTACCACAGGCTGCCAACCCAGTAGTTCTCTGGCGGACTCCACGGACGCGAGGCTGTGCAGGACGTCTCCAGGCCGCCCTGGGACATATTCGGGCTCCATGGTCGACCCCAGCCCCTGGGCCATCGTCTGGTACAACTCGTTGATTGTTACTCGCTGCCCGCCCCCCACATTGATCACGGTTCCCGGCACCAGATCGGCGGACATGGCGCGGAGGTTCACGTCCACGACGTTGTCGATATAGGTCATGTCCCGGGTCTGCTGCCCGTCGCCAAAGATCCTGGCCCGTCCCCCCTCGAGTAAGGCCCGCGCAAACAGAGCGATCACTCCCGTATAGGGCGAGTCATCCACCTGCCGAGGACCAAAGACATTGAAGTACCGAAGACAAACCGTCTTCATCCCGTAGCACCGCCCCCAAACCTTCATGAGCTGCTCACCAGCGACCTTGCCTGAAGCGTAGGGACTGACCGGATCAGTGGCCATGGTCTCGATCTTCGGCAAGCTCTCGCTCTCACCGTAGGCAGCAGAGGATGCAGCAAAGATGACATGCTGCACTCCGGCGCCTCGAGCGGCCTCAAGAACGCGAAGTGTCCCCATGACATTGACTTCGTAGCTGGCCTCCGGATCCTCGACGCTACGAGGAACAGAGACCTGGGCAGCCTCGTGGAACACTCCCTCGACCCCCTCGCTCACCTTCCCGCAGGCAGCAGGGTCAGTGATGTCTCCACGAAGGAATTCAACCGTGGCACCACTGCCCACCTCCCCTACATCGTGTGGGGAGAAGTTCTCGAGCTTGCCCGAACTCAGGTTGTCGAGCACGCGAACTCGATCGCCGCGAGCGATCAGCGCTGAGGCGATGTGAGAACCGATGAAGCCAGCACCGCCGGTGATCAGGTAGAGAGCCATGACTTCATGGTATCTCCTGCGCAAGGCCCGGCCTTGCTAGCCCTTGAGCTTCTCGCCAGGCACAAATAGAAGCTGGGCCCACCGAGCGAGCATCTCGGTGGGCCCAATAGCATCGAGAAGGGGGGTTGGATCCCCTTGCACGGCGTCGCCGTGCGCTCCTGCAAGCCAGAGATCCGCCCTCTACCGAACACCCACCCCGCAAAAAAATGGGGAGCGAGACTCCCGAGCAGTCCTTCCCTCGACACTCCAGACCAAATGTGAGCCAGGCCCGCATGTTTGGGCGGGCCTGTCTCAT
The DNA here is from genome assembly GCA_014237855.1 of Planctomycetota bacterium. GTDB lineage: Bacteria > Planctomycetota > UBA1135 > UBA1135 > JABACD01. The sequence goes on from JABACD010000001.1 coordinate 399,807, forward strand.
GCCGGCGAAAGCGAGTGCTCTCTCCTGCGAGTGCTTCTTTACTTCTCTTCATCAGACGTAGCGGAAGCCTCGACCGGATCGAACGCCTCTCACCCCAATTTGTGTCGTGGCCCCATGGAAAAGCGTGTAATCGGCTCTCATGGGGCTAGGGTGGCCCTCCATGGACCTCGAAAGGCCCTCAAGAAATGGCCGCGGAGCCCACCAGGGGGTGGTCTTCACCCCCCCGGAGCTCGCCCTACGCCTGGCGACCCCCCTCGTGGCCAGAGGGCTTCCTCTGCTTGACCCGGCCTGCGGGGAGGGCGCCCTCCTGCTCGCAGCCCTCCAGGGCGCCGGAGGCGGGCCGGAGGTAGCCCGGCAGCTGCACGGCATCGAGCTGAACCCGGAGCTACGAGAGAGAGCTCTCGAGCGGCTGGCCGGAGCCGCAGGCCTGGCTCCCGAAGAACTGTCTCAGAACATCCTCTGCGCCGACGCTCTGGATCCGGCGACCGCCTGGCCCAAGGGCGCCGCGATCCTCGCCAATCCCCCCTGGCTCTCGTTCTCGGGTCGCCACCGTGCGGCCTCCCGCGAACAGTCACATCACCGGGGCCCCGGCGGCTGGCCCTCACTCCAGGGCGCCTTCGTTCACCGCATTGCGGCGCACTGTGCGGCAGAGCAAGTCCCTGCCCGTGTTCTGGTGCCAGGCTCGCTCCTGGAGCTTGAGAAGTACCTCGCGCTACGTGAGGCCATCGCGCCCCTCGTCCACCACAGCGAGCCCCCGGTGGAGCTCGGCGAGCGAGCATTCCCCGGAGTGCTTGAACCCGCCGTCCTGATCAGCCTTGGTCCAGGAGCGGGGGCATCACAAGCCCCCCCTGCTGCGAGATCGAACAAACCGTCCGAGCTGGTTCGCCGGCTCGAGGGCTTTCCGAGGCTGCCCCCTGAGACCTTTGCTGATCCAGGTGTCCACACCGGGAACTGCGGGAAGTTGCTGGTACTGGAGAGGGCCGAAGGGCACTGCGCACCATTGAGGCGCGGAGCTGACCTCGACCCCTTTCACCTGAAGTCTCCGACGCTCCAGCTAAGGCTCGACCTGGTGTCCGATGAACAGCGACGCTTTCGCATCGCCTCATTGGAGCACTACTGCGCCTTTCCCGTACTCCTGCGACAAACGGCCGATCGGCCCATAGCAGCCATTCATGCCGCACCCACCTACTTCCGCAACAGCCTGTTGGGCGTGCGCCATGTAGAGGGCCTGGCAAAGGAGTTCCTGGTGGCCCTCCTGAACTCGGGGCCCGCGGCAAGCTGGCATCGCGAGAACTTTCGCGACGCGCGCCAACGAAGCTTTCCCCAGGTCAAGGTAGGCCACCTGCGCACCCTCCCCACACCAATCAGATCTCGCCAGGATAACCACCGCCTCCACGATGAGATCGTCGCGCGAGTTCAGGAGCTCACTCCCTCAGCCTCGGACTTTGACGACCGCCGCGAAGCGATCGACCGGCTCATCTCGAGCGCCTTCGAATCGAACCGGAGCTGACTCAGGCACCTATCGCTGAACCGAGGCAGCGATCAGCCGCCATGAGTCAGCACGGGGGCTTGGCGCCCGGAATTCAATCGGCGTCACCTCACCGGCACCAAGGACGAGCGGGGTCCAAACCGCCTCCAGGTCGCTGACAGGCTTACCTGCGCGGTCCAGCCACTCGATGTTGTAGGCGAAGGAGAGTGACTCGTCGGCCTCGTTGCACAGATCCAGCTCCACGACCCGATGACCCTCGATGATCTGGGAGGTTCGAATCAGCTGGGTCAGGTGCTCCTCCACGCTACGGTCCAGGGAGGGTTGCTCGCTGAACTGCTCATCCTGAAACTCCTCGGGGATACCCACGCCACCGGGCTTCGCCTCGGGGTTCTGGCAGGCTACGGTGAGCAGGAGCGCCAGCGTGGGGATCAGTCGCGAGTTGATAGTTCCGGGGGTGTCTTCGGTGGCCATATCGGCGCCAGGTACGGATCTCGGTGAAAATCAGGGCGAATCAAGGGGCCCAGAACAACACGCCAGAGCCCACGCTGCAAGCCACCACGAGGAAGCAGTACACTGGGTGCCGACCTTATCCAGCTCCTACTCCCACGACATGCCGAAGAAGACCGTTTTCGTCGCCGGAAAGCCCGCGGGACAGAAGAAGAAAAAGGGCAAGGAACAATCTCCCATGATGGAGCAGTTCTGGCGTGCCAAGAAGGAGCAACCCGACGCCCTGCTCTTTTTTCGAATGGGAGACTTCTACGAGCTCTTCCACGAGGACGCTCAGCTCGCATCAAAAGAGCTCGGAATCTCGCTGACCTCACGCTCGAAAGGGGACGCCGCCATCGCCATGGCCGGCGTGCCTGTTCGTTCCATGGAGACCTACCTCCTGCGTCTGGTGCGCCTGGGTCACAAGGTCGCGATCTGTGAGCAACTGGGCGACCCAAGGACAACCAAGGGCATAGTCGAACGCGGCATCGTTCGCGTGGTCACCCCCGGTACATTGACCGAGGAAGACGCCCTGGATGCGCGCTCCAGCAACTTCCTCGCAAGCTTGTGGATCAGCGAGGGCCGCGGAGGAATCTCCTGGGTCGATCTCTCGACTGGCCGCTTCTATGCAGCTGAAGCAGACGCCAGCGAGCTGCTCGACGAGCTTGCTCGAATATCTCCGGCAGAGGTCCTCTGGTGCCCAGACAAGTCAGCGGAAGAGCCCGAGATCACTGCAGAACTTCAGCGACAATACGGGCCACGCCTGTCTGAGCGGGACACATGGAGATTCGATGAGGAGACAGCCAAGCGTGCTCTCTGCAAGCACTTCAAGGTGGCCACCCTGGAGGGCTTCGGCATCGAGGCTGGAAGCCGCGCAGTGCCTGCTGCTGGCGCACTGATCGAATATGTAGAGGAGACTCAGCGCGGAGCCTGCGAGCACATCCTCACGATTGAGCATGTCGACACCACCGACCAGCTGGTACTCGACCGTGCGACGCGGTCCTGTCTCGAGCTGGTGCAGACTCAACGCGATGCACGCACAGAGGGAACCCTGCTCTCGACCCTCGACCACACATCGACGCCGATGGGTGGCCGGCTCTTGAGAGAATGGGTGCTCGCCCCGCTCCGCAAGGTTGACGCCATTCTTCACCGCCAACAGGGCGTCGCCGAGTTCGAGGGCTCTCCGTTCTTGCGCGAAGACGTGCGCGCTCTCCTCGCGGAGGTCCGAGACATTGAACGCCTGGTCTCAAGGCTCTCGACCGGTCGTGGAAACGGCCGTGACCTCGTCTTCTTGGCTTCCTCCCTCGAACCGGTACGCCCGCTTCAAGAGAAGCTGAGCAACGTCTACTCGGAAGTTCTGACCCTTCTACGCGACAACCTCGACCCCCTCGATGACGTCGTCGGCCGGATCCGCCGCACGCTGGTCGACGACCCGCCGCCGACACTCAAGGATGGTGGACTCGTCAGGCGCGGGTACTCGGCCGAACTCGATGAGCTGGTGCAGATCGCTGGCGATGGCAAGAGCTGGATGGCCCGCTTCCAGGCCGAGGAGACCGAGCGCACGGGCATCAGCGGCCTGAAGATTGGCTACAACTCGGTCTTCGGGTACTTCATCGAGATCCCTCGCGGTCAGGCGGACAAGGCGCCGGACAACTACGTTCGCAAGCAGACCATCAAGACCGCCGAGCGCTTCATCACTCCCGAGCTGAAGGAGTTCGAGACCAAGGTCTTGAAGGCCGAAGAGCACTCGCGCGAGATGGAGCACGCCATCTTCAATGAGCTGCGCCTCGAAGTTGCCGCTGAAGTCCGAAGGATCCTGGATACAGCCAAGGCGCTGGCGCAAGTAGACGTACTTGCTGGTCTCGCTCAGGTAGCAGCGACGAACCGATACACTGCCCCGACCATTGACGATAGCGGGGTCCTGGAGATCGAGGATGGCAGGCACCCCGTGATCGAAGTCCTGCCCGACACGGATGCATTCGTGCCGAACGACAGCTCACTCAACAGCAGTGATCAGGTCGTGACCGTTCTGACAGGACCGAACATGTCCGGTAAGTCGACTTACATCCGTCAGACGGCGCTGATCACACTGATGGCCCAGGTCGGCTCATTCGTTCCGGCGGCCAGTGCACAGATCGGCGTTGTCGACCGCATCTTCACGCGGATTGGATCCGCCGATGACATCGGGCGCGGCGCCTCGACATTCATGGTCGAGATGATCGAGATCGCGAACATCCTCAACAACGCCACGAACAGATCACTCGTGGTCCTTGACGAGGTTGGCCGAGGCACAAGCACCTTCGACGGACTCGCGCTCGCGTGGGCCATCGTAGAGCACATCCATGAGAAGATCGGTGCGCGCACACTATTCGCCACGCACTATCACCAGCTAACTGACCTCGCGACTCGGCTCTCCGGGGTATCGAACAAGAGCGTTGCGGTTCGGGAATGGGAGGACTCGATCGTCTTCCTACACAAGATCATTGAGGGCGGAACCGATCGCTCCTACGGGATCCATGTCGCTCGCCTCGCCGGCGTTCCACAGGTCTTGCTCGACCGAGCACGAAAGATCCTGCGAGATATCGAGGAAGATGCGGAGGGTTTGGCCCCACGAATTGCGGAGCACGGAGAGGTTCCGGCTCAAGGTGCAAGCAACCAGCAACTCTCCCTCTTCGGCTCGCCTCCCAGCCAGGTCGAGACTGAGCTGGGAGAGCTGGAGATCGAAGGGCTTACCCCGATCGAGGCGCTCAACGAGCTCAAGCGCCTCCAAGACCTGCTCTAGGACAATGCCCCAGATGACCTCGATCGGCCAGAGCGGCCCCCAAGTTCACCCCCTCGGCTACGGAGGCATGGGCCTCGAAGGCTACTACGGCAAGTCCGATGACGAGGAGGGTCTTCAGGCTCTAGGCCAGGCCATCGATCTGGGCATGATGATCGACAGCGCCGACGCCTATGGAAATGGCCACAACGAATCGCTGATCGGCAGGGCCATCAAGGGACGCAGGGACGAGGCCCTAGTCGCAACAAAGTTTGGCATCGTCTTCGAGAAGGGCCACGACTACTCGAAGCTTCCCACCGGGTGGAAGTTCGATGTGCGCATCAACGGTACGCCCGAATACGCCCAGCGATGTCTCGACCTGAGCCTCGACCGGCTTGGGGTGGACCATCTTGACCTCTGGTACCTGCACTACCCCGATCCCTCCATCCCGATTGAGGAGAGTGTTGGTGCCATGGCAAGCGCCGTCGAGGCTGGAAAGGTTCGTCAGCTGGGGCTCTCAAATGTCACGGCCGACGAGTTGCGACGAGCCCATGCCGTTCATCCCATTGCTGCGGTTCAGTTCGAGTACTCACTCTGGCGGCGCGAGGTGGAGGCGGAACTCCTGCCCTGCGTGCGAGAGCTGGGCGCCACCCTCGTCGCCTGGAGCCCGCTTGGCTCGGGCTTCTTCAGCGGAACTCTCGACCAGATTCCTGAGCGCGACTTCCGCCTCAACAACCCGCGCCTGCGCGGAGAGAATCTCTCGACCAACCGCGATCGCTTCGCTCCTCTGACCGAGCTGGCTGCCGAGCTGGATGTGACCACTGCGCAGCTCGCCTTGGCCTGGCTGCTGCACCAGGACTCGGTCTTGCCGATTCCGGGTACCAGGTACCCCAAGCGGGTGCTGGAGAACGCGGGCGCTGCTGAGTTGAGGCTCGACGATGCGACCCTCAGTCGGATTGATGAGCTCGCCCCGACAGGCCTCGCCGAAGGCGGCACCCTGATCCCCTAGAGCTGCCAGGAGCTCAGGGCCCCTTGCCGGGGACTGGGGCGCACTCTGGGGGTGCGGAGCGCGAGAATTGCGCCGATCAGGCGACGGGAGCCTCACACGGATGGTCACTTCGAGCCGATAAGGGCCCGACCCTGAGCACGTGGGTCCGCCCCCTCTCCACTCCGTGGGGAGCAATGGGAGCGGAATCCCCCACGGCCTGTGACTCGAAATGAACAGCGGGATGCGAAATACGTGGCTCTGGGCCACGATCCTGGCCTCTGCCGCCCTGGTGGGCTCCTACCTGATCCCGGCCCTGACCTCAGGCGCGCTGGGAAGGGGCACCACCCCCCTGTCTCCCCCACGGAGTAGCGAGAGCCAGCCCGTGCAGCCTCCTGAAGGGCTCGCGAGCGCCCGTGGCTCAGCGCAAGCGCCCCCCACAGAAGTCCCGGCGCAGCCCACCCCGCAGCCAGTCGTGGCCCTCAGCTTCCCGTCCCCGGGACAGCCCCGCGAGAGCATCAGGGAGAAGCTGGTCCATGGATGGGTCATGGATTCCAGAGGCCTTCCAGCGGTGGGAGCCCGTATCACCCCCTGGCGCAGGCTCGGACTGGCAGAAACCCTCGACCAGGATAACTCTGCAAGGGCTGGGACTGACGGCCACTTCGAGGTCATGGTCGATCATCGTGGCACGCCCCGGATGGTCATCGAGCACGCTGGTCATCTGACCTGGGAGGGTGACCTTCCAAGCGAAGCCCCAGTGACGATCCAGCTCGCCGAGACCATGCAGCTGGTGGGCCGCGTGATCGATGTCAATGGTCAGCCCGCAAGCAACAGCCTGGTTCGCTTTGACACCCAAGGTCCGCGCTCGGTCACACGCGAGTTACGCGTCGACAGGAATGGGCGCTTTGAAATCGATGGACTACGGCCTGAACCACTGATGATTCGAATTCGTGGGCCGCATGGATCACTGGGGCCCGTCGAGGTCGAGGTGCAGCCCGGCATGGAACCCGTCTTGCAGCTTGGCTCGATCCGGTGCGTCCGGGTTCACGTCACAGATGAAGACGGTCTGCCACTGCAAGGCGCTCGGGTCGTACTCATGCCAACCGGCCAGAGGTATGCTGTTGAAGCAACTCGAACCAACGCAGCTGGTGAAGCCCGATTCGAGGCCGCAACAACGGACGCGCTGGACCTCTCGGTCGAACACGGAGAGCATCAATTCGAGACTGTCGCCCTGGCGGCAGGCAATCAAGAGCTCAGCCTGAAGCCGATCGCAAGCGGAGCGGTGAACCTGACCTCCGATGCGAAGTCCGCAATTCTGGTGGAACTCTCGAACGATTCCAATCCGGGAGGAGCTCCGCTCAGGGTCATACTGAAGCCGGGAGAAGAGCTACGCTGCTCACCTCTCGCCCCGGGGCCGTGGACAGTCTCGTGGTCTCACCTCCCCAAGGGCGGCCAGATCGCCAGCCTTGACAGGCAGGCAGCCCAGGATGCCTCTTGCCAACGAGTGCTTCTCGTGGAGGCAGGCGTCATCTCTCACCTCGCCATCGAGGCTCCACAGGCGTCTGTCATCACCGGTGTGACCAGCTGGAAGAACGAGCAAGCTTGCGCAATCGAGCTCCACTCGGTCAGTTCAGAGAACCTGCTGCTGCGAATCCCCCTCGGTCCAGAGGGCTCATTTCGGGTCGAGGATCTTGCTGCGGGACACTACCGCCTTGCTGTCTGCGCCAGTGGGGGCGGTCGCTGGCTGGATCCGCGCGAATTACCAGTCACGCCAGGTGAGCGCCTGCAAGTGACGCTCGACCCCAGAAGCTCCCTCCGCGAGATCCTTGTACGTGACATGAACGGGGCTCCCTTGTCCAGCGCACGCGGACGGCTCAAGGGTCCCGAGAAATATTTTCCGTCTCACACACGGGTCGACTTGAGTCGGACGGTCCAGGGAAGCTCTCGCTTACCCGATGCAATCGCCGATGAATTCGGCCGCATCCAGCTAGAGTTCATGCCTCCGGGCCTTGTAACCGTGATCGTCAGTGCTCCCGGATTCAAGTCCCGCGAGGTCCAGCTCCCCGAGAACTCCTTCCACATCACCGCTTCACTAGGCAGGCTCTAGTCAGCTCAACTGCTGCCGCCCTTACTGTGCTCAGAACCGAGAGCCATCTGCCCGGCTCAAGACAACGCCATGAAATTCGCCCTCACCCACCTCGCGCTCGCCACCTCACTTCTTCTCACGAGTTGCAGTAATGAAGTTGAGCCTGGAGGAGCGGCCTCCGTGAACGCAATCCTCTACGTCATCGAGAGCACGGGTGCGACTGTTGACGTCACTCAAGTCCAGTACACTGATACGGCGGGTGACACGGTCACCGAGCTGAACCCGACTCTGCCCTGGTCTGCCCAGGCGACCATTGGGGACGCACAGTCAGCGCGGCTCATCGTCGAAGGCTCGACTGGAGCAGCCAGCGAGATCACTGCACGGATTCAAGACGACCCAGCTGAAGTCAGTACGCCTTCGACCTATGGCGAGACCACCTGTGCTGAGAACACGGCAAACTGCTCGATCGACATTTCCGTGGCCTTCTGACCCCCTGCCCCTTCCTGCGCCGGGGCAATCAGGTGATCTGAGCTTTTTCCCGGGCGGTGGCGTGCATGAACCGCACGAGCAAGGAGCGCCTCGAGGCCCTCGGCCGAGGGAAGTCCCTCAGGACCTCCAGGTACCGTCGAGCCGCATGACTCCAGTGCAGCTCGTGCTCCACCGATTCACGGGCTGCCCGCTCCATCCGCGCCAGCTCAGCGGGGTCCTCTCGTAGGCGAAGGACCATTGCTGCGAGGTTCTCAGCCTCACTCTCGCCATGAGGCAAGCGCAGCACGCAGCACGCGGGAAGATGGGCAAACTCCGGTAGCTCGCTGATGACCACGGGCTTGGCGAGAGAGAGCGCCTGACAGGCCCCCCCTGAGGTACCGCCTGTCGAGGGACCACGCAGGTTGACGCAAAGGTGCGCGGCCCCCATCGCGCCCCAAGCCTCCGGCTCTGGCAGCCACCCCGTGACATGCACGTGCCCTTCGAGTCCTCGACGGGACTGCTCTCGAACGAGATCAAACTCCTCGGGTCTCGACTCGCCCACGACCAGCAAGCGAGCGTCCACGCCACGCTCACGTAGAAGCACCAGCGCATCGAGCATGACAGCTGGCCGCTTGTGTTGCTGGAGGGCCCCAAGCGTCCCGAGCACGAACGAGCTCTCCCAGGCTGAGGGGAGGTTCAACTGGAGGCACGCATCTTGTCTCGACGGCTGTCCATCCCACCGGCGCTCGACTCCGTGATGAACGCGTGCAATCGGCGTTGCGGCATTGCGCGAGGTGAGCACCTGGTCACCCACCCAGTCCGAGTGCACCAGGAATGCATCCGCATGACGCACCACGGAGCGATTGAGACAGAGCTCGAATCGATCAGCGCTCAGCCCCTGGGGCTCATGAGTCCCTGGCTCATCCAAGCTCATCGAGTGCCAGTTCCCCTCGGTCAACAACTCGACCTTCCGCAGAAAGACTCCCAACTCACGCTCGTCACTTACTGAGCGCCGGTTGCGAATCGGGCCTGCACCACCGACTTCGAACTGAAGAACCCGGCTGTCATCGGACTGAAATTCGAGTTCGATGGAGAGATCCTCGGGCTCAGCCCATTTTCCGAGCAGCACACCACCCTGCAGGACCTTCAGGGTTCGGCCACCAGGGACATGGACCTTCAGTCGAGCAGCCCGCGCAGTGCCCAGGTTCAGCTCTGACTGAGCGGAGGACCAGCGGCCACCAGACTCCTGCGAGTACCAGCCCAAACGGAACCGCTTCCCTCTCGTAGCCTCCGCTGGAATCCGAACATTGCGCAAGTAGGTTTGCGCCTCCTCCCTTCCACCCTCGCGAAAGGCCCGTTGGAGCCCTCGTAGTCCACCCCGCTGCAGGCTGGGATGAGCCGCCATCGCAAGATCGAAGAGCACCCAGTCATGCAGCATGACTGTGCCGCCCAGGCCTCGAATCAAGGGCAACATGAAGGCGTGCTGACCTTCATTACCAAGCTGGTAGAGGATCTGATCGTAGTCTCGAGGCTTGAGGTCCGCGACGGAACGTAGCGGTTCGGAGCTCGACTCTTCACCCTCACGCCCCACCTCTACGTACACATCGACCTCCGCCTCCTCACGCAAGTAGGGCAAGAGGTGACGGGAATAGTCAGCGATCCCCGACCGTGAGGACCACGGAGTCGTCACGAGAGCGATCTTCAAACCACAATCAGGCAGTGATCACTTCGACCCCATCCGGGCCGATGAAGATCGAGTGCTCGGTTTGGGCAACCATCACACCTTCTTCCTCGACGAGCGGTGGGTAGCGCATCAGGGAACCCTGCTTGGCAAGCTTGGAGATGACATCTTCAAGGGCCTCGGGGTCGTGATCGCTGAAGTAACGACGCGCAATCGGCAGCCCTCGCCAGGACTCGATTGCCTTGAGGATCTCTCGGTCGAGCCCCTTGGCCTTCCGCGGCGGCCGTACGAGCATGAAGACTTCTGAGCGCCCTGCCTCGTGGATGTAGCCACGGCCCGTGGACGCAAACGGTTCAATCGCGATCATCATGCCCTCATGGAAGCGAGCCCCACCACGCTCGGGATAGTTGGGGATCTGGGGCGCGCAGTGCACTCGCCAGCGATCGACACCGTGCCCGGTCAGGTTCCGCACGGGCTCAAACCCGGCCGAGGTGATCGATCGCTCCACGGCTGCGCCGATGTCCCGCACCAGAACTCCGTCGCCCACAGTCGCGATGGCGGCCTTGAGAGCGTCCGAGGATGCCTTGATCAGGGGACCCCAGCGCCCATTGCTGGAGAGATCCACGCTGGTTGCCGTGTCGGCCACCCAGCCATCCACGTGGACGCCGATATCGACCTTGACGCAGTCGCCCTCCTCGTAAACTGTCTCATCGCTGGGTGAGGAACAATAATGCGCCGCGACGTGGTTACGGCTGGACTGGGCCGGAAATGCCGGAGCAGCATCCTGGTCTCGAATCATGCTCTCCACAGTCTCGAGCACGTGCCTGATGCGGACTCCAGGCTTGATCTCTTCACGAGCCCACTCCCGGCACTCCGAGGCGATGCGACCGGCCCTGCGCCACTTCTCCAGGTCTTCCTTGTCTCTTACCTTTCCCATGTCGGCGGGGATTCTAATCCGAAGTCGATTGTCGGTCGCGATTCCTTCCGATACTCCCTCTGTGAGATGCCTCATCGCCCTTCTCGGTCTTCTGATCCTGCCCATCCAGCTGGCCTGCCAGACCCAGGTCCGGCAGATGGATCGGCCCAATCCAGACGCCAATATCTCTTACCTGGTCGCCAGGAGGGCCTGGGAGGTCGTGGTCGCGGGTGAGGTCGTGGGAAGCGTGGTGGAGTTCGAGGAGCCTGACGGGGAAAGGAGCTATTTCAGTGTTCGCAACTCCCGACACCAGGAACTGGGCCTTGTGGACGTCCACGGACGCGCTTGGCGCTTTCACGCGCACCAGGATGCCCCAGAGTGGCTGGGCACTGGAACTGTCCAGGAAGGCGCTGAGGGGATTCTTGAGCTGGTACTGCCTCCGGAGATGTACGAGATCTCGCTGGAACTGCTCTCCGCAACCGGAGGCGAGAGCTAGCGACTTCTTTCTCCCGCCGAGCCGCCCCACTCTCCCTCTTTGGCGCACTCGAAGCCGGCATCTACCCCTACCCAGAACCGGAGTGCGCTTTCCTAATAAACCCTCCGGTTATTGCCTCTGACAGGCATCTCTGCCCAGATCGCGAGGCCTGGAGTGTCCAAAAAACGACACATGACTTGGACTCTCTAGGCCCACGGGTGCCCGAATTCTCGGACTTGCGTCATGAGGGGGTCGGAAAGGCTCAATCCCGGAGCCCTTACCGATCGAAACAGGTGGGGTCAGCGCCCCGCAGGCAGCACAAGCTCCTGCCTTTCAAGTAACTCCCCGCAGTCCGTCATGATCAAGCTCGAAGCAGGCGAACACATCGGCTCCTACAAGGTGATCGAGTTCCTCGCCCGTGGCGGGTTCGCCCTCGTCTATCTCGCCGAAGACCCTGAGGGGAACAAGGTTGCCCTCAAGGTTGGAGATGTTGCTGGTGGTGGCCGTTATGTCACGCGATTCCTGGAGATAACCAATCAGCGCCGGCCCGAAGGCATCAGCCCCGACGAGACCCCCGCAGAGGCGATCTTCTTCCGCCAGAATGGTGTACGAATCGACTTCCTCGACGTGCACGAGATCGACGATCTGATCCGTAGCGAGGGAGAGGTCCTCATCGGTGCCAAGAACCCGAACCTGGTCAAGGTCCGAGAGATCTTCAACCATGAAGGTCGACCGATCGTTGCGCTCGAATACGCTCGAGGAAAAACGCTTCGCGAGAAGGTGCGAGCCCTGGAAGGCATTCGCCTCAACTGGTTTCTCACCATCGTTCGTAGTCTCCAGCGCCTCAACAAGAATGGCCAGCTCGAGTACCACGGCGACCTCAAGCCCGAGAACATCCTGATCAAGCCGTCGGGCAGTGTCGTCATGATCGACCCCGCCTTGCGGATCGATGAGCGTGCCGTCATCACGACGACCCCCCACTACAACCCTCTGCTTCTTCGTGACAGCAAGGCCGACGTGATGGGCATAGGCATCATGCTCTATGAAATCCTGACCGGCGTGCTGCCCTTTGACGACGTCCCCTGGACCTTTGCAGGCCGTGAGCAGGGTGGTGAGACAGAACGCCTTTCGCTCTCGTACTTCTTGAGCTACCCACCTCCGCGTGATCTGAACCCGAACACGCCCGATGCTCTGGCAAGGATCGTCTACAACTGCCTGATCGTCCCGGACTACGGCCTGTCGGATCTCGAGACCGACCTGGTCGACTTCCTGCGCAAGGAATAGGCGGATCCAGAACAGAGCGAGCCCGCTCTACCCTTCACGGGTGGAGCGGGCTCGCTCTGTTCTGATGACTTTCTCTAGTTGCTGGCTGCGCGCGCAGCCTTGAGTCGATCACTTGCCAGGCGCTCAGCGGCTGTATTGGTGGGGATGTCATCCCGACGACTGATCTCGAACACCTTCTTGAGGTTGTCGTAGATCCTTGCGATCTGCTCCCGTGCCACGGCCTCATTGTAGCCCCCAGGCAGAAGCTCGACCGACACATTGATGATCCCCCCCGCATTGATCACATAGTCAGGGGCGTAGAGGATTCCCCGGTCTCGGACCACCGCAGCGTGGCGAGGTTCGAGCATCTGGTTGTTTGCACATCCGGCCAAAGCTCGACAGTGCAGAAGCGGAATGGTGTCGTCGTTGATACCAGCACCCCGTGCACAGGGCGAATAGATATCGCACTCAACGGAGAGATGCTCATCATCGCTGACGACATCGAATCCGTACTCGTCTTGGAGCTGCTTGACCCTGGCCTCGTTGATATCACAGATGGTGACTTCGGCCCCGGACTCCTTGAGCAGGACTGCCAGCGCTCCCCCGACAGCACCGACCCCCTGAATCACGACCTTCTTGCCGGCCAAGCTGGTATCGCCATCGAGCTCCTCTGCCACGGCCCGCAAGCCGATCAGGCACCCCTCGGCAGTGTAGGGGCTCGGGTTACCGGAGCTACCCTCGGAGCGCTTGAGCCCTGTTACCCAGCGTGTTTCTTTTTGGACAACCTCGAGATCGGGAATGCCGATGTTCATGTCCTCGGCCGTGATGTAGATCCCATCCAAGCTGTCGATGAATCGGCCCATCGAGCGAAAGAGGGCCTCGCTCTTCATCGACTTCGGGTCACCGAGAATCACGGACTTGCCACCACCTAGTCCGGTCTCTGCAACAGCCGACTTGAGGGTCATCCCACGCGAGAGACGCAGCACATCGAAGAGCGCCTCGTCTTCCGAAGCGTAAGGCCACATCCGCATCCCTCCGAGCGAGGGCCCAAGGGTGGTGTCGTGAACGGCGATCAGCGCGTGAAGTCCGGACTGCTGATCACGGGCGCGCACGACTTTCTCGTAGCCGTCGACCTGGATCTCGGTAATTTCCATGCTCGGGGAGTTGGGGCTGCTGTCTAGCTGGGCAGGAATAGGTGGCGCCGCAGTCTATCGAGACGGCTCTCTTGAGTCGACCCCACGCAGACCCGCTGCGGACCAGAAACAGCCCCCTAGCACCTAGGAACTGGACTTCTTGTTCGCCGCCTTTTTCTTGGTGGCCTTCTTGGCCGCCTTTTTCTTCGTGGCCTTCTTGGCCGTCTTCTTCTTCGTGGCCTTCTTGCCAGCCTTCTTCTTGGTGGTCTTCTTGCCAGCCTTCTTCTTGGTGGTCTTCTTGCGACGAACCTTTCCTGACGCCTCACGCACCGCGATCATGTCGCAGGCCTCTTCAAGCGACACCTTCTCGGGGTCTTGATCCTTTGGAATCGAAGCGTGGATCGAGCCATCGCTCACGTAGGGCCCGTAGGGTCCCGAGAGCACGCGAACGGGAAGCTCGGTCTTCGGGTCGACACCAAGCTCCTTGAGAACCTTTGAAGCCCGGCGTCGTCCTCCTCGAGCAGGCGGCTCGGCCAATCGCTCGAGAGCCTTGGCTAGAGTCACCTCCCAGATATCCTCTGGCTTGTCCAGGCTGCGAGTATCTGCGCCCCGCTTCACATAGGGCCCGTAACGACCATAGTCCGTCAGGACGTCGTTGCCCTCGGGGTCCTGTCCAACCGTCCGCGGTAGACGCAGCATCTTCAATGCGTCATCGATGGAGACCTCTTCCACATCCATGCCGGGAAGAAGCGACTTCATCTTGGGTTCGTCATCGTTCTCACCGAGTTGAAAGTAGGCGCCGTAACGCCCCGTCTTTGCGTAGACCTGGCGACCGGTTTCGCTGTCCACGCCAAGCTCCTTGGGTCCCGAACCCTTGCGAAGAATCTCTTCCGCGCTCTCGATGGTTAGTTCGTCGGGTGCCAGGCCGTCTGGGACGGTAGCACGATCTTCACCTCGCTCGAGATAGGGGCCATAGCGCCCCACGCGGACGTTGATCGTTCGGCCCTCGGTATCCTCGCCTAGAGGTAGCGTGCAGACATCCCGAGCATCGATCTCCGTCTGAATCAAGTCCTTGAGACCTTGGTCTCCATTGTTCCCAAAGTAGAAGCGCTTGAGATACGGCAGCGCCTCCATCTTTCCAACTGCAATGGCATCGAGGTCATCCTCCATCCGAGCAGTGAATGCGGTGTCGATCAGTCCGGCGAAATGCTGCTCCATCAGCTTGACCACCGCGAAGGCCACAAAGGTCGGCACCAACGCAGTACCCTGCTTGACCACATAGGAACGCTGCAGGATCGTGTCGATGATCGTGGCGTAGGTGCTCGGTCGACCGACCCCTCGAGCCTCGAGAACCTTCACCAGCGATGCCTCCGTGTACCGAGCGGGAGGTTGAGTGGTGTGATCCTTCGGCTCCAAGCTGGCGAGATCGACTCTCTCGCCCTCGTTCAGGCTGGGAAGCACCAGCTCCTTGTCTGCCAGTTCCGCCTTCGGGTCATCGGCGCCCTCGACGTAGGCCCGTAGGTAGCCCGGGAATTCGATCGTCTTGCCCGATGCCTGAAAGACTGCACGGCCGTCGGATATCCGAAGGCTCATTCGATGCCCCTTCGCGTCAGCCATCTGGCAGGCCATGGTGCGCTTCCAGATCAGCTCGTAGACCTTGTACTCACGGTCATTGAGCTTGTTTCGCAGATCCTCAGGCCGTTGGAAGTCCTCCGAGGGACGAATCGCCTCGTGAGCCTCCTGGGCATTCTTCACCTTGGTCTTGTAGATGCGCGGTTCGCTTGGGACGAACTCCTTTCCGTAGAGCCGCTCAATCGCCTCACGTGATGAGGAAACCGCAGCTCCCGAGAGGGTCGTCGAGTCTGTCCTCATGTAGGTGATGAGGCCGTTCTCGTAGAGCCTCTGAGCGGCCTGCATGGTAGCCCGGGCAGAGAGCCGCAACTTGCGGTTGGCCTCCTGTTGAAGCGTACTGGTCGTGAACGGCGGGGCCGGACGATCCGTGTAGGGCTTGCGCTCGACACTCTCGACATTCCAATTCGACTTCTTCAGATCGCCGACGAGTTGCATCGCCATCGGCTCATCGATCAGGCAGATGTCGGAGGCCTTTCCGTCGCCAGCCTTCAGTAACCCTGTCGTGCTGTCGAAGTCCTTGCCGCGAGCGATACGCTTGCCATCGAGGGAAACCAGGACGGTTGCGAACTCAGGCCCCTTGGCCGCCTTGAAATCTGCGGTCAGGTCCCAATAGGTACTCTTGACGAATCGCTGACGCTCCCGTTCGCGCTCCACGATCAACCGGACCGTCACGGACTGCACTCGACCTGCTGACAGCCGCGGAGCCACCTTGCGCCAGAGAATCGGGGAGATCTCGTAGCCGTAGAGCCGGTCCAGGATTCGCCTGGTCTCCTGGGCCTTCACCATCCGGGTATCAAGCTCCCGGGGATTCTCCAGAGCCTCCTGGATCGCCTTCTTGGTGATCTCGTGGAAGACCAGACGCTTCTGGGGCACTTCTGGAGCGAGGACTTCGAGCAAGTGCCATGAAATGGCCTCTCCCTCGCGGTCCTCATCAGTCGCCAGGTAGACGATGTCTACCTTCTTCAGCATGTCCCGAAGCTTCTTGACCTGCTTCTTCTTCTCCGTCGGGACCACGTAGATCGGCTCGAACTCGTGATCGACGTTGATTCCAAGTCGAGACCAGGCCTCGCCCTTGATGTCCTTGGGGATTTCCGCCGCCGAAGTAGGCAGGTCGCGAATGTGGCCGATACTGGCCTCGACCAGATATCCCTTGGGGAGGAACTTGGAGATGGTCCGCGCCTTCGTCGGTGACTCGACGATGACCAGGGCCTTTTCCGGGAGTGACACCATTATTCTTCGATGGTTTTTGGACCGGGGTGAGGCTGAGAAGTGGGGCAATAAATAGGGTGGCGCCCCATGGTGTCAAGGACGCCCACCCCAAAGCTTGGCCCCCCCCGAGAGCCCCGGTGATCCTTAAACCCATTCCCTAAAAGGACTAACGGTCTTTGCCAGATCTCGAATTCAGGCCTGCCGCGCTGGCCAGGCAGGAAGCGGTTCCACGGCATCCCCGGCATCCGACGGGACCAGGGGGCGGGTCTGCAGGATTCCTGGTCAGCCAGGGCCAAGGGCGCTGATCGAGTGTTCAGGAGCAGAACCATCTTGGGCGGCCTTGGGGTCTAATGTAGGTGCACTGAACCAGCATGGCCGAGGAGAAGCGAGCAGCGAGCGAAGCGGGAAAGGAGGGTCAGTCGGAGCTCCAAGATCCCGAAGCCAGATCACCCCTCGAGAGAGATCTCGAGGGGGTTGTCTTCCTGGTTCTCTCGACCAGAGGGGATGATCCTGCCCCCGAGAACTGGCTGGGTTTGCAAGCTCTTGCGATCAGCCGGAATGGAAGCCTGGATCGACTTGAACTCGGTCTCGAGGACGTCTCGCGAGGGGCCGAGTTCTGCTGGAGCCAGCTCGAGGCCTTTGCTCGAGGGCAGACCCTGCTCGTGCCGGACGTGGCGGAGTACGCGGCCTGGTGTGCCTCACTCGAGGTCCAGGCTGGGCCCGACCGAAGGCCGATCGGACTGGATCAGGTTGCAGCCCTGCTGCGCCCCGGCCGGCTGGCCCAGAGGCCCTCCCAGCTCCTCAAGGAGCTGACCGGCAGGGCCCTGGAGCCAGGCAGCCCAGACGCCCTGCGGCATGCCCTTACCGTCATAGGAAGTCGCTTTCTGGGCCAAGGCCAGGAGAGCGTCCATGCCACCCTTGTGGCCCTCGCCACCGCCGCCTCACGTCTCCACGTGAGCGAACCAGGCGTTGGGGCTCAGATCGGGCGCATCCTGTCCCTGCTCCAATCGATCGATCAATGGCGCGACGATGAGGATGCGCAGCCAGGTGCTGCCCTCCAGATCGAGAGCGACTCCGTCGAGACGGAATTCCTGACCCTGGTTCTCTCTGATGCTGAGCCACGCTGGCAATCCGAGGCCAAAGCCTGGCACTCATTCGAACCCCTACCTCCCCATCGCGAGGAGGCACTCCCCTTCACCGCAGAGGACGAAGCTCTTCTGGATGTGGCCTTCAAGGAACACCTACCGGCGCTGTTCTCCGAGGAGCAGGACCTCTCCGACCGCAAGAACTACCGCGAGAGTCAACACACCGTCTCGACAGAGGTAGCCGCCAACTTCGGCCATCAGAGCAGGCCGGAGACGCAACTACTCCTGGTGCACGCCCCCACGGGAACCGGCAAGACCCTCGCCTACCTGCTGCCCGCTCTCTTGTGGTCGAAGAGACACTCGGTTCGTGTCGGCATTTCCACCTACACCCGCGCGCTCCAGGAACAGGCCATCGACCGCGAGGTTCCTCGAGCCCAGGAGCTGCTCCGCCGAGCAGGCGCACCTGCCGGCGCAAGGGTCTCCATGCTGAAAGGTCGCGAGAACTACCTGTGCTGGCGAACACTGAAGCTGCACGTACCCAGCTTCGAGGCGAGTGGCGAGCAGTGGCTGGCCTTTGCCCAGCTGCTGGCCTTCTCGATGTGCGACCCCGAAGGAGACCTCGACCGCTTACCTCGCCAACCACCGGTGGCACTGGAGCACAGCAAGACCTACCGCGCTACTTTGAGTGACTTGCTTCGCCAGGTCAGAGCCCGGACGTCCTGCTGTCGCGCGAAGCAGGACAAGGTCTCATGTGCCGCCGAGGTGGCTCGCTGGAGGGCAGAACGAAGCCACCTGGTCATCACCAATCACAGCTTTGCCCTGGCCAGGCAGGAGTTCTTCCGACACCTGATCTTCGACGAGTGCGAACACCTCCATGACCAAGCCCACTCGGCGTGGAGCCACCACATCGGATTTCAGGACATCGCCACGCTACTCGACAGGCTGTACAAGCCAGAGCAGTCCCGGGCACGCAGCCTGTTCGTACGCGTTGCCAAGCGTATCGTCGCCGGCACACCCTCCTGGGATACGCTGGACGCTTGCAGGCAAACCCATGAAGCCCTGCACTCCGCCTTTGAGGAGCTACGCTTCGAAGCCGGCTCATTCGACTCCTGGCGCAAGTCACGCTCCAGAGAACGAGACGAGCGTGAGGACCACTCGTTACTTCGCGAGTACGCAGAGGGCGATCTTGGCCGCAATCTCATCGTCAAGCGTCAGCAGTTCTGCCACCTAGGTAACCAGCTGGACGAGAGGCTGGCCGAACTAGCGGAGCGGCTGGAAAAACAGGGCGCAGGCAGGATGGCCAGACTGCGTCGGACCATTGACCTGGCCCGCACAGACCTGGTGGCGATCATCGACGCCATTGGAGCCTGGCTCCCTCTTCAGGAAGGCAAGCCTTGCTTCAATTCCCGCACATTCAATGACGTGGAGGTGGATACCAAGGGGGAACTTCAGCTCTCTGCGCGCGTCCTGCTCCCCAATGAGTACCTCGGGCGCTTCTACTATCCACAGCTATCAACCGCATCTTTTCTCTCAGCAACTACCTTCCTGCAGGGCGGCTTCGATGCCGCCATCTCATACCTTGGCCTGGATCGCGCCGTCGAGACAGCCGAGCAAGACCCCGACCTCCTGTGCACCCTTCGAACCTTCCGTGCTCCAGAGGTCTTTGACTACAGTCGTGTGCAGGTAATCACTCCGCGCGATGCGCCTGCGGTATCGCGAGACAAGGAGGGCTTCCTTCACTACGTTCGGGACTTCATCGCCGATCTTGGTGAGCGCACCAACGGTCGGATCCTTGCGCTCTTCACCAATGCCGAGGATGTCAAGCGTGTGGGGCTTAGACTCGAAGGACACTTTCGAGCTCGTCGAATCGGCTTCTTCTTCCAGAACATGCCCGGTACTAGCAAGGAAGAGATGAGCGATCTCTTTCGAGCACGAACTGACTCTGTCCTACTTGGGGTAGACACCTTCTGGTACGGCGCTGACTTTCCCGGTGAAACCCTCGAACACCTGGTCATCGTTCGATTGCCCTACGGCGTCCCCGACCGCTATCACCATGCACAGTGCGCAGCCCTCGGCATGGCCGAGCAGCGGCGGCAGATCTACATGCCTCGAGCACTGGCCAAGTTTCGCCAGGGCTTCGGACGCCTGATGCGGAGAATTGATGATCGGGGCTGTGTCTACGTCTTGGATCACCGAATTGCCGATCCGCGCCATCGCAGCTTTCTTCGCGAGCTTCCGGTGGCCCGCATTGGCGCAAACGAGGAGAGCCTGGCCACGCTTGTCCGCGGAGATACGCAAAGGTGCCTGACCCAAGCAATGATTCACGTGGGTCTGGAACAGGCTGCATCTCCTCTCGAGGTCATCCAGCCAGTCAAGCCCGAGATCGAGCGCTTCGAGCCCAAGCACGACGATGAGCCTGAGGCGGCAGCCGAACCAATCGACATCAACACCGAGGATCTTCCGTTTTGAACTCCGCCTTGTCCTGGATCGAAGTGCGTGTGCTGGTTCCGACCGGATGGGAGGAACTGGTGGCCGAATGCCTGATGATTGGCCCGTGCACAAGTGCAACCTTTGGCCGCCCCAATCTGGCCAGCGAGGAGGCTCCGGAAGGAACCGACTACGTGCGCATCTTTATCTCGGAGGAGGAGGACTCCGTGGAGCTCCGAGAATCGCTTCAGTCCAAGCTGGACCAACTAGCGATCACCACCAAAGAGCCCGAGCTTCAGACACTGGAGCTCGGCTTCAAACGCCTCCCACCGGAGGACTACGCCACCTCCTGGAAGAAGAGCTGGAAGCCCTTTCGAGTCGGGCCACTGTGCCTGCTCCCCCCCTGGGACAGCCGAACCGTCGCAGCCGACCAGCTACGCCTGACCATCCAGCCGGGGGGCTCTTTCGGTTCGGGGCGCCACGCCACGACCCGCACATGCCTGCGTACACTCACGAGACGCGTCCGAGGCGGCGAACGAGTGCTCGACGCAGGGACAGGAAGCGGGATCCTATCCGTTGGTGCAGCCCTGCTCGGAGCAAGCTCTACCCTGGGTTTCGACATCGACCCGAACTCGGCAGTTGCCGGAAGAGAACTGGCTGAGGAGAACAATGTGGCAGATCGATGTGAGTTTCGGACGGGCGGCTTCGAGCTGCTCGAACCGGCAGATCACAACTTCGACATCGTGCTCGGTAACATCTATTCCGACATCATTCAGCAGCACGCCGTGGATCTCGCTTCACGACTCGCACCAGATGGCTGGTTCGCGTTCAGCGGCTGCCCCCACCAACACCTGGAGCCAACCCTGGATGCCATCGCGGCAGCCGGACTGCTCATCGAGGAGCCACTACGACGTGGCCGCTGGCACACCTTCGTGGGTCGTCACGCGACCTGAGCAAGGAGCGGCAAGCGCCCCTCCCAGGGCCCAGATCACCTGTCCCTGGCTTCTTCTCTGCTGATCAACTGCATGGCAACCAGGCGCGCCATGACGATCGCCACGTACAACTGGCCAACGATGGCTTCTGCGCTGGTGAGGGAGTCAGCCTGGGGCGTCGCTGGAGCAATATTTCCGTAGCCCAAGGTGGTCAGGGTCGTGTAGCTGAATCCCAGGAAGCGCTCATAGCTAGCTCCATTGCCGATCAACGGAAAGCTCGGAGTGAATGAACCGGGCATCGAAATCTCCAGCATCGCGTAGGCGAGAGCCCAGACGATCCCCAGGATCAAGTAGACGCTACAGGCCGCGCACAGCGTCTCGCTCGTGACGGCAGCACTGGAACTGAACAGCGAGG
Source organism: Planctomycetota bacterium (assembly GCA_014237855.1). Classification (GTDB taxonomy): domain Bacteria; phylum Planctomycetota; class UBA1135; order UBA1135; genus JABACD01. The sequence goes on from JABACD010000001.1 coordinate 421,247, forward strand.
TAAGGAGGGCCATGGCCACTGCCAGATAGAAAGCCATCCAGCAGCCGAGATACACGTAGAGCGCGAGGGTCGACCCGTTGGAGTCATAGAAGGCCCTGCCGAGGATCGAGACGACCAGCAAGCCGCCAATGATGCACGCACGCCGCTTGTTCGTGACTGCAGCTGAGGCTGCCACAAGCAGCAGCACGTACTGCAGGACCTCAAGAGCGATGATGCCAACGCCATGCTTATCCATGAACGGCCGGGCAACAATCAGCACCAGCAAGCAGCCCAGAAGATAAGCCTGCCTGAAGCGAGCTTGGAAGCGGGACCAACCCCCGTTGATACTCACTCCAGATCACCCCCGGGTGGAGCGGTACGACCACCGCCGAATTTTTCGGCCGTCCCCTGGACAAGCCGGTACAAGGCTGGAGTGATCAACACGCCGAGAATTGTGGCTCCAAGGAGGCCACAGAAGACCGCAGTTCCCAGCGCAGTCCGAGCTCCTGCCCCTGCGCCAGTAGCGACAACAAGTGGGAAGGTTCCAAGGACGAACGAGAAGGCCGTCATCAAGATCGGGCGGAACCTCAGTCTCGCCGACTCGATTGCTGCATCTGCAGGCGACAGACCCTCTTCTCGTTTTGCCAGAGCAAACTCAACGATCAGAATCGCATTCTTGCTGATCAAGGCGACCAACAAGACAATTCCAATTTGAGTGTAGACGTTGTTGTCGAAGTCTCTTGCCAGCGCCCCCGCCGCCACGCCTATGAACCCCAGAGGGACGGCCAGGAGGACCGCCACGGGTAGACTCCAAGACTCGTACTGGGCTGCAAGAACCAGATAGACCAGCAGGATGGCCAGGCCAAAGATCACGCCCAAGCCTCCAGCATTCTTCTGCTGATAAGCCAGCCCGGTCCATTCGTAGCCCATGGACTGCGGGAGCCTCTCGTTAGCTATCTGCTCCATGAGTTCAATCCCTTGCCCGGAGGAGTAGCCCGGCGCTGGCTGGCCCCGGACCGAAGCGGTGGGGTAGAGATTGAAGCGGCTGATCATCGAGGGGCCGAAGCGCTCCTCGACCGACGCCAGGGCTCCCAGAGGGACCGTGCGGCCGTCGGGCCCGCGAAGGCGGAGCTCGAGAATATCCTCGGGGTGAGCCCTGCTGCTGGCTTCGGCCTGAACCTGCACCTGATAGGTGCGGTTGAAGGAATTGAAGTCGTTCACGTAGGTGCCCCCCAGATTCGTCTGGAGGGAGGTGAATACCTCCTGGAGGGAGAGTCCCATCTGCTTGACCTTGTCGCGATCGACATCGACAAAGATCTGCGGGACACCTGCACGGAAGGTGGAGTTCATGCCTGTCAGCCCAGCCTGACTGTCTGCAACTCGAGCGAACTCACTGGCCGCCTCTTGCAGGGACTTCACTCCAAGTCCACCTCGATCCTGCACCTGCATGTCAAGGCCGCTCACAAAACCAACCCCCGGTACGGGAGGGGTCTCAAAGGCAAAGACCCTCGCCTCCTGAATCGAGAGAAGCTTGCGCTGCAAACCAGCCACGATGTTTCTCTGGCTCAACTCTTCAGTCGTCCGCTCATCCCAGGGGTCGAGAACGATGATAAAGGACGCCACGTTGGGGTTCGCCACTCCATCGATGAGCGAGTATCCCTCGATCCTGATGGCTGACTGGACCCCTTCGGTCCCATCAATGATGGTTTCAATCCGCTTCGTAACCTCTCGAGTGCGCTCTCTCGAGGCCGCATCGGGCAGCATGCAGACCGCCATTGCAAAGGCCTTGTCTTCCGCAGGCACGAAGCCCTTCTTGAGCTCGCCGAATCCGAGCACTCCGGCGACACTGACGATGACGAAGACCAGCATCGCCAGGGCCAGCTTGCGCACGAAGTGCTTCACGACAACAGAGTAGGCACTCGTGCTCTTTTCGATTACGGCATTGAACAGCCGGAACAAGGGATTCTTCTTCCCCGTGGACTTCCGCATCAGGACGCCACAGAGAGCTGGGCTGAGCGTCAGGGCATTGATTGAGCTGAAGACCGTGGCCGCAGCGATGGTCAGGGCAAATTGCTTGTACATGATCCCGACCATGCCGCCCATGAATGAAGTGGGCACGAACACCGCCAGGAGGACAAGGGTCGTTGCGATCACCGGCCCCGTCACCTCCTCCATGGCGACCACCGCCGCCTTCTTCGGAGACATCCCGCCGTGATCGAGATTTCGCGCCACGTTCTCAACGACCACGATTGCATCGTCCACGACAATTCCGATTGCCAGGACGAGGCCGAACAGGCTCAACGTGTTCAGTGAGAATCCCAACGCTGACAAGACCGTGAAGGTTCCAATCAATGAGACCGGGATGGTCACCGCCGGCACGATCGTTGCCCGGAAATCCTGCAGGAAGACGAGCACGGTCAGGATCACGAGGATCGTCGCTATGAAAAGCGTCGTGAGAATCTCGGCAATCGATGCCCGAACAACCAGCGACGCATCGTAGGTCACGGCAACCTTCACTCCCTCTGGGAAGTTCGAGCTGAGAGACTCGAGCTCCGCTGAGATCGCGTTGGAAATATTGATCAGGTTAGCGCCCGGAAGTTGATAGATGGCGAGCACCGATGCCGGCGTGCCGTCAACCCCCGATTCCATGGTGTAGTTCTTGGCGCCGAGCTCGATACGCGCCAGATCATTGAGTCGCAGAATTCGTCCGGAGCGATCAGTTCGGACGATGATCTCCCCGAACTCCTCCGGATCGGTGAGGCGCCCTTTGGTCGTGACCGTGTACTGGAAATCAACATCCGGCTCGGTCGGCGGCGCACCTATCTTTCCGGCTGCAACCTGGACGTTTTGCTCCTTGATTGCGTTGAGCACCTCGGAGACCGTGATATTACGCGCCTCCAGCTTTGCAGGGTCGATCCACACACGCATCGCGTAGTCGGCAGCTCCAAAGACCATGACGTCGCCAACGCCATCGATCCGCTTGAGCGGATCTCTCAGATTAAGGGTCGCAAAATTGCTCAGGAAGACGTCATCAAAATCGCCGTCGGGCGACGTCACGCTGATCATCTGCGCGAAGTCCGGCATCTGCTTCTGGGTCGTGATGCCCAGGCGCCTGACCTCTTCGGGCAGGCTCGGCTCGGCCGCCGATACGCGGTTCTGGACCTGGACAGACGCAATGTCGAGGTCCACACCTGGCTGGAAGGTCACCGACAGTGTGTAGGTTCCATCTCCCGAGCAGGTGCTGCTCATGTAGAGCATCCCCTCCACACCGTTCACCTCCTGCTCGATCGGCGAAGCGACCGTATTCGAAATGACCTCGGCATCCGCGCCGGGATAGAGCGCGGTCACGTTGATCATCGGAGGCGAAAGGTTTGGATACTCGGCGATGGGCAGGCCGCCAAGTGACACCAAACCGACAAGGATGATGACGATCGAAATGACCGAGGCGAAGATCGGTCGCTGAATGAAGAAACGTGAGAGCAACTTGAACTCCAGGTCAGGCGTCAGGCCCTTGGGGGGCAACGATTGCGCCAGGCCGAGCTCTTAGCAGGCCCTTGGTGATGATTCGGTCCTGCACCTTGAGACCAGACAAGATCACTCGATCTGACCCTGTACTTGGTCCGAGGGTGACGTTCTTGCGGCTTACTTTTCCAGAGTCGTCGACCACGTAGACGTAGCGACCAACCTGATCGGATCCGATCGAAGCCTCAGGAATCACCAGGGCATTCTCGAGTGTCTCCGCCGCGATTCGAACCCTGACAAAGAGCCCTGCACGCAAGCCCTCATCCTTGTTATCGAACAGCGCGCGGATTCTGACCGTGCCCGTTTCGACATCAACGGAGGGGTCGACATAGTCGATATAGCCCGTTCGTGGCCAGTCCTTGTCTACCTCTGTGGCCATCTCGACCTTGACTGGCTCGTCCCTATCCACGTTGGGGTGTGCCTTGAGGCGCGCAAGCAAGGCCCTGTCGGGGACACTGAACCACGCGTAGATGCTTGAATCGTCGTAGATCGTTGTCAGCGGCTCCGAGGCGAGCGTGCCGACCAGGTCTCCCACGCTGTAGCGAGTGGCCATGGCTCGTCCCTTGATCGGCGCCAGCACCTTCGTGTAGTCCACATCGAGCTGCTGGATCGCCAGCTGCTTCTCGGCGACCTCGACCTGGGCTTCAGTGACGTCTGCCTCAGCGCGTGCCTCCAGGGCTTGGAGCTCGCTGATAGCCCCCTGGGCGGCCGAATTTTCCATCCGCTCTGCGCGCGTGTTCGCGAGAGTCGACTGAGCCTTGGAACTCTTCAGAGTGGCCGAAGCGGCATCTCTGGCTGCAGCGAAGGGCTCGGGGTCGATATGAAACAAGGGAGCCCCCTCTGCGACCTCGATGCCCGGGGAGTAGTCAATGGAGAGCAAGACACCCTGGACACGTGCAGGCACATTGACAGTCCATAGTGCCTCGGTGCGCCCTGTGAACTCGACGTAGTCCACGACATCCTTCGTGGTGGGGTAGTCCACCGTTACTGCAGGAGGCGGCGGAGGCTGGAACACATTCTCACTGCAAGCCGCCAGAAGCGGAACAACGAAGAACAAGCACGGAAGAGTTCTGGACATGATCCTTTGAAGAGGGACGGCACCAGCCTGGCGGTAAACAGGAGTGTGGGCGAGTATACTTCCGGGCATGCAGAATCCTCACCTCTTGACCGCCATACTCTGTGGATTGAGCCTGACCTCCTGCAAGGTCGGTCCGGACTACGAGGTCCCGACTAACGACGAACTCCAGATCCCCAAGGAGTTCGTAGAGGTTGAAGATCCCGCATTCAGCTCAGGAGCGGCGGATCTCACGAACTGGTGGGTCATCTTTGATGATCCGATACTCACCAAGTTGATCGAGAGCGCCTCGAGTGACAATCGCGACCTGCGAATCGCCGTATCCCGCGTCAAAGAGGCGAGAGCTCGGACTGATGTCATCCGATCTCAATGGGCACCCCAGGTGGGTGTGAGTGCCGGGTACGAACTGGCCAATGACACCTTCACGAACTTCGATACGCTCGGTCGATCAACGGCTGGCATCGGAGCAAGCTGGGAACTCGACGTCTTCGGTCGGATCGCCAGGCAGGTCGAATCTGCGGAAGCACAGTACCAGGCAGCCGAAGAGGATCGACGTGATGTTCAGGTCGCACTCTATGCCGAAGTGGCGCGAGCCTACCTCTCCGTCCGCACGATCCAAGGACAGCTGAAGGCCGCAGAGAACAACATCGAGTCGCAGCGCGAAACCCTGCGATTGACCCAGATACGGCTCGAAAACGGCATTGCCACCGCTCTAGACCAAGCGCAGGCAAAGCAGGTTCTGGCCTCATCGCTGGCCGAGCTTCCTCCGCTGCGCATCTCCTTGAGTCGTGAGATGAACACGATTTCGATCCTCGTTGGTACTCACCCCCAGCAGATGCATACCGATCTGTCGGAGCCCCAGCCGATACCAATGCCACCCGAGGATGTCACAGTTGATGTACCGGCGCAGGTTCTTCGCCAGCGCCCCGACGTGCGAGCTTCCGAACGTAGGCTGGCTGCGCAGACAGCGGAGGTCGGGGTAGCAACAGCTGATCTCTATCCGTCCTTCTCGCTGGAAGGAAACTTTGGTTTTGACGAGCCCAATGGAGGGAACCTGTTCGACTCCGGCAATCGGGGGTTCGCGATTGGCCCCGCATTCCGTTGGGACGTCTACAACGGAGGGCGGTTGCGCTCACAGATCGACGTGCAGGATGCCAGGCTCGAGCAGTCCTTGCTGAGGTACGAGAACACAATCCTCTCCGCACTCGAGGAGGTCGAGACCTCCATGACCGCCTTCACCGAACAGCGCAAGCGCCTGACAGCGATCCTTGAAGTTGCCGAGGAGTCAAGGACCACCCTTCGTCTGGCCACCCTGCTCTACAAGGATGGCCTCGCGAACTTCCAGCAAGTCCTGGACGCGCAACGCCAGACCCTGCTCTCCGAGAGACAGGTCGCCAAGGCCAGAGGGCTCTCCTCTCAGAACCTGGTTTCGCTCTACAGGGCCCTGGGTGGCGGTTGGGACACTTCAGAGGTCGCTGAGGAAGAGCCCCTCGCCCCCGCTGGAGAAGAATCAGAACCACAACCCGGGCAATAATCAGGAACCCGCATTGTGAGGGTTGACACCCTGGCCATCTCATCCGAGGCCTGGTTCTTCCATCACCGCTGCTCGATCCAGCGCCACAACAGAGCACAATTGCTGCGCACGTGAAGATCCTCTTCCTCTCACAGCGGGTTCCCTACCCCCCCAACCGCGGCGACAAGATCACCACCTGGCGCCTGGTCGAGCGCTTCCACCGCGAGCACGAGGTGCGCTGTGTCGCCTTCGCCCACGACCCGGGTGACCTGGAGGCAGCCGATCAACTCTGTGACAAGGGCATCCTGACGATTCCGATCAAGCACAACGAGCGCACCAAGAAGCTCCGTTCCCTGCCTCTCTTTCTGACCAGGCAGCCGCTGACTCTGGGGGTCTACGGCTCAAGGTCGCTTCAGTCCAAGGTTGACGAGCTAGCCGGCTGGGCCGATATGGCCTACGCCTACTCCTCGTCCATGGGTGCTTTTCTAGAGCCCCACGACCACATCCCCAGGGTGATGCACCTGGGTGAACTTGATTCGGACAAGTGGCGCCAGTACTCGGAACGCGCACGCTTCCCCATGAGCTGGGTCTACCGTCGCGAGTCGCAGACGCTACTCGAGTTCGAGCGGCGCGTGGCCTACTCCTTCACCGAGAACGTGCTCTGTACGCCGCTCGAGGAGAAGATCTTCCAGGAGCAGATGCCCGGAGCCAGCTCGACCGTCCTTCGCAATGGAGTCGACCTCGAGGCCTTCATTCCCGCCCCCGAAAAGGCCGAGCCGGGGCATCTGGTCTTCACCGGAGTGATGAACTACTACCCGAATGTGGACGGTTGCATCTGGTTCGCCAGGGAAATCCTCCCTCGCATTCGTGAGCGACACCCTCAAGCCCATTTCACCATCGTCGGCTCGCACCCCACACCTGAGATCTGGGGTCTGGAGAGCTTGCCCGGTGTGCGTGTCACGGGCTTTGTCGACAGCGTCACCGACTGGGCCCAACGCGCCCAGATAGCAGTCGCTCCCTTACGCATAGCCAGGGGTATTCAGAACAAGGTTCTCGAGGCCATGGCTTGCGGTCTTCCCGTTGTAGGCACGACTTCAGCCACCCAGGGCGTGGAGGCCCAACACAAGCGCGACTACATCGTGGCTGACGATGCCACGGCCTTTGCTGACCAGGTGTGCAGCCTGCTCGACAATCCCGATCGTGCACGTGAACTCGGGCATTCAGCGCGTGGCTTCGTCGAAGAAAAGTACAATTGGGAGACAGTATTCACCCATCTGGATGAGATCGTCGCCAAGTGCGCCGCCGCCAGGAACAACCCGAGACATCCCTAGCGATGAGTCACGAGAAGATCGCCTCCACATTTGATGAGTGGGCAGACAACGGCCGCGGTGAGCGGATGGAGAATGGACACGGTGACGTGGTTGAACAGGTCATCGAGCAATTGAACATCAAGGCCGGCTATCAGGTTCTCGATCTGGGCTGCGGCATTGGCTGGGCTACACGGATTCTGGCGCAGGCAAGCGCAGGCGTTCAGGCCATTGGTGTCGATGCCTCCCCAGCCATGATCAAGAAAGCTGAGGAGCTCTCAAGCCTGCGTATCCGTGCGCGCTACGAGGTGGGTAGCTTCGAGGCCCTCGACTTCAAGGACGGGAAGTTCGACCTCGTGTTCTCCATGGAAGCCCTCTACTACGCCCCAGACCTCTCGCGTTCACTCGCAGAGCTAAGTCGAGTGCTCACGAGCGGAGGGGGCCTCGAGATCGTCATCGATTACTACTCGGAGCGCCCTGGTACGGAGAGCTGGGCCGAGTACGTTGGTTTGGAGCTGCATCGACACTCCGAGGCCGAGTGGTTGGCCGCCGTCGAGGCTGCAGGATTCGTCAAGGCCAGCTGCTCGAGGGTCATTGACCGACGCGGCCCAGGCGAGGAGGCCGACTTCCAGGCAACCCAGGCCTTTGATGACTGGGACGCTTACAAGGCCTACTGCGAGGCAGGCAGTCTTTGGATTCGAGCCGAGAATGCCTGACGGCGCTTGTCCCGGACTGTATTGAGAGGCCAGAGAGGGGCGGCTCGCTCCAAAGCCAGCGGACCCCCACCATGAAGCGAGCCCCGGCAATGCAATTGCCGGGGCTCGCTTCTGTGCTTCTGAACTCGGGACAATCCTTCTAGCCGTTCACGAACCGGAATGAGTAGGGGTAGCGGTATTCCTCACCACTCATGGCGGCGATGCAGGCGATGATCCCCAGCACCAGTTGGCCGATACAGATGACAATGAGTAGAGGGAGGCCAACGATAACGAAGACCAGCGGGATACACAGCAATACCGCCAGCAAGACGCTAATCTGAAAATTCATGGCCTCAAGGGCATGCCGTGCGACAAAGTCATCCTCATCCTTCTTCATCAACCAGATGATTAATGGCCCAAGGATATTGCCGAAGGGGATCAAGTAGCCCGCAAGCATTCCTGACAGCTGGGCTCCGAATGCCCAGTTCCGGCTCGATGAAGGGACGTCGTTGTTCAATTTAGTCTAGAGAAGGAGGCAGCGCTGCACGAACTCCTCGATGGACCCAGGCATCAGTCCGAACCAGATGGTGAGCAGTCCAAGTCCAGTGAGTAGCGCTGCAAACAGGGGCTGAGAGAGGGCGGGACGCTGCGCAGGCTCACTCAAGAAGAGGGCCTTCGCCACGCTGAAGTAGTAGAACAGACTGACGACGCTGTTGATCGCAGCCACGAAGACCAACCAAGAGAGCCCGTGATCGATACCCGCCTTGAATAGCAGGTACTTCCCATAGAAGCCCACGGTCGGCGGCAAGCCAGTCAGGCTCACCAGGAAGGCTACCATGGTGATCGAGATCAGAGGTGCCTTCCAACCGAACCCCTTCAGATCCTCGATGCGGTCGGACCCAACGGCGCTCTCGAAGTAGAGCAGTACGCCGAAGGCTCCCAGGTTCATGAAGTAGTAGGCAGCCATGTAGTACATGGCTGCCGAGAAACCATCGGGCTCCAGGGTTGCCACACCGATCAAGATGTAGCCGGCATGGGCAATCGAGGAATAGGCCAGCATGCGCTTGAGGCTTGACTGCCGCAGAGCTGACAGGTTGCCCAGGGTCATCGTGACCGCCGCCAGGATGGCGAGAAGCATGCCGATCCGATCTCCATACCACTCGACCACAGGCTGTACGCCTTCGGTCATGAACAGGGCACCGAGGAACCGCAAGAGTGCTGCAACGCCGGCTGCCTTGGAAGCCACGGCCAGGAATGTCGTGACCGGAGTGGGCGCACCCTCGTAGACATCAGGAGTCCAGAAGTGAAATGGCACCACCGACATCTTGTACGCAAAACCCGCGAGCACCATCACCATTGCGATGGCCACGGGAATCACATTGTGATCGAGTTGGGGTACCAGGCCGAAGGGCATCGCATTCCCAGCCTGGGTTGCCATCACATCGAGCTCAAGCGTGCCGGTAAGTCCGTAGAGCAGCGAGATCCCGTAGAGCATCACGCCTGCACTCAGGCCTCCGAACACCACGTACTTCATGGCGGCCTCGGCCGACTTGCGCTCACCCTTGTGGAAGCCCGCGAGGGAATAGCTCGCCAGCGATAGGAGCTCAAGCCCAAGCATCAGGAGCAGCAGGTGATTCGTGCTCACCATGAAGAAGATCCCGATGGCCGCACCCAGCAACAGGAAGTAATACTCCCCGATGCCATCCTTGCGCTCGGAGCGATCGCTCAGCACGAAGACGGTCACCACGGCGACTGAGGCCACGGTGAACAGCTTGAAGAAGGTTCCGAAGCTGTCGACCTCCACCATCCCGAAGACGGTTTGCGGCTCGGCCCCCACGCGCATGGCCAACATCATCCCGACCACGGCAAGCCCGGCCAGGGTGATGTATCCAATGAACCGCGAGTTACGGCCCCTCATCAACAGATCCGCGACCAACGTGACGAGGGCCAGTGCCGTGAGCACAAGCTCAGGCGCGATCGCCTTCATCCCATCTAGGTAAATGTCCACTGTATTTCCGCTTGGGTGTGGCGCGCTAGTTGGCGGCGGACTGGAGGAGGTTCACCAGGTGCGTAATGCTCGGCTCCATCTTGTCTAGGATGAGGTGCGGGAACACACCAAGCAGTAGGCACAGGAAGAGAAGAGGTGCCATGCAGAAGATCTCCCGGAAGTTCATGTCCGGGTAGTCCTTGTACTTCTCATTGAGAGGCCCAAGGAAGACGCGTTGGATGGCCCACAAGAGGAAGGCAGCCGTGATGACGATGCCGATCACGGAGAAGAGCACAAGCGCCTGGAAGCGCGTGTCACTGGACTGGAAGGCTCCGACAAGGGTCAAGGCCTCTGCAATGAAGCCGGACATGGTCGGAAGTCCCAGGGCTGCGAAGAAGCAGAAGGTCGTCAGGCCCCAGTAGACGGGCATGGGCTGCGAGAGACCTCCGAAACCATTCAGATCTCTGTGATGGGCACGGTCGTAGATGACCCCCACAACCATGAACATTGCCGCCGACGAGGTTCCGTGAGCGAACATCTGCATGGCCGCGCCATCAGTACCCCAGACAGTCAGCGCGCCTGTCCCCAGGAGGACATAGCCCATGTGGCTGACCGATGAGTAAGCGACCATTCGCTTGAAGTCCGTCTGTCCAAGGGCAACGAAGGACCCGTAGACGATGCTGAAGGCTCCCAGGATGCCCAAGAAGTAGGCGTTCTCAACGAAGGCTCCCGGCAAGATCGGGAAGCACGCGCGCATCAGGCCGTAGCCCCCCAGCTTCAGCAGAATGCCAGCCAGGATGACGGAGATCGGCGTGGGCGCTTGAACGTGCGCGTCAGGCAGCCAGGTGTGAAAGGGAAAGACCGGTATCTTGATCGCAAAGCCCACGAACAGGAACCAGAAGGCCCAGGTGCTGAAGCTCATCCCGAGTAGCTCGCCGCCTCCGGGCAAGCTTGCGCCTGTCAGCGTTCCGTTGCTTGCCATCTCGACCAGCAAGGGGATCGAGAAGGTCCCACTATCCAGACGCAACGCGATGATCGCGATCAGCATCAGGACGGAGCCCGCCAGGGTGTACAGGAAGAACTTGATAGCGGCGTACTCCCTCCTGGGGCCTCCCCAGATACCGATCAGGAAGTACATCGGCAGGAGCATGATCTCCCAGAAGACATAGAACAGGAAGTAATCCAGGGAGATGAACACTCCGAAGATTCCAACCTCTAGCAGCAGGAGCAGCGCGTAGTACGCCTTCTGTGACTTCTTGATGCCAAAGGAGGCCGGCACGCCCAGGAACAGCAAGAGCGATGTCAGCCACACCAGTGGGAGGCTGATGCCATCCACACCAACGTGGTAATTCGCGTTGATCATCTTGATCCACGCAAACTGCTCCTCAGCCCAGTAGCTACCGTCAGCACCGTGGGCCGGATCGTAGGCGAAGTAGAGCTGAGTCGCGAGGACGAGCGGGATGCCGGTCGCCACGAGACTGACGCCTTTGATCAGGCCGATTGCCTGCTTGGGCAGGCAAATGATGACCATCATTCCAACCAACGGAATGAACGTAATCAGAGAGAGGATGTTTTCCATCTGCTAGCGGGGAGCGTGGGCGCTGGGTGGTTGGGCGTCGAAATCCAGGAGAGGAAGGCTGACTAGGAGAGAATCAGCCAGGCGGCTGTGAGTAATCCCCCGCCGACAGCGAAGGAGACGTACTGCTGAATGCGGCCAGTCTGTAACAAGCGAAGGGCTGCTCCGAGGCCGTTGGAAACTGCCCCGACGAGATTCACGAGGCCGTCAATAAAGGTCTTGTCGAACCAGGCAGCGAAGAATCCGAGCGCCTTGTTGATTCGGCCAACGGAAAGAACGATGCCATCCACGATGAAGCCGTCGAACCACTTGAGCACGGCCGAAAGAACCATCGAGCCACGAATCACGGTCTTGTTCGCAAACTCATCGATGTAGTACTTGTTCAGAACGGTCCTGTAGATAGGCGCAAAGGTCTCGGTGAACTTGGCCGGATCGAGGCGTTTGAAGAGGTACATGAGCATCGCGAGGATGATGCCCAGTGAGGCCACAGAGAGCGACAGCACAACAGCGGAGCTGTGTGCATGGTGTGACACGGCTTCGACCTTGGCTGCATCGAGGCCTACATAGGTGTTCTGAAGCTCGACACCCGGATAGAGACCGGAGAGGTTCGTGTAGTCATGACTGACACCCAGTAGGGTCTCGAACCAGGTCGGATGCGACCCCATGATGTCCAGGTTCGACAGCCAGAACTGGCCCGCGAACATGCCAAGAATTGCCAGGCATGTGAGCGCAATCGTCATCGGCAGCGGCGACTCATGTGCGTGATCGTTGACGTGCTTGTCACGCGGCTGACCAAAGAAGGTCATGAAGATCAGCCGGAACATGTAGAAGGCCGTGATCGAGGCTGCGAGAGGCAGCGCGATCCCCGCAAAACTCGAGGCCCAGGTACCGCCAAGCTCATTGGTCATGATCGTCGACTGAACGATCTTGTCCTTGGAGTAGAAGCCCGAGAACAGCGGGATGCCCGAGATAGCCAGGGTACAGACCAGCATGCACATGAAGGTCACGGGCATCTTCTTACGTAGCCCTCCCATCTTGCGCATGTCCTGCTCGTGGTGGCAGCCATGAATCACGGAACCAGCCGAGAGGAACAGGCAGGCCTTGAAGAACGCGTGGGTGACCATGTGGAAGAGTCCGGCAATCAGACCCAGTCCGCCTGTTCCGATACCGGCGACCATGAAGCCGAGCTGGCTGATAGTCGAGTAGGCCAACACCCCCTTGATGTCGAACACCGTCATGCCGATCGTTGCGGCGAAGATGGCCGTCAGGGCACCGACCCCGGTTATCACGGTGAGGACATCCGGTGAGAGCACCGGGTAGAGGCGTCCGAGCAGGAACACCCCTGCAGCAACCATGGTTGCTGCGTGAATCATTGCGGAGACAGGCGTGGGCCCTTCCATCGCATCGGGCAGCCAGATGTGCAGGGGGAACTGGGCTGACTTACCGACCGTTCCGCCAAACAGGAACAGGCCGGCAGTCGTTTGCCAGCTCTGCCAGCCATTGACCATGACGTCCTGGGTTGTTGCCTGCCACAAGCCGTCAAAGCTGAACGTCTGGTAGTGCAGGTAGAACATCATGAACCCGATGAACAAGCAGCAGTCGCCGATCCGGGTGGTCAGGAAGGCCTTCTTGCATGCCGCAGCCGCCTGGGTGATGCGGTGACTCTTCGGATCGTGGCTGAAGTGGCCGATGAGCAGGTAGCTCATCAGGCCCATGACCTCCCAGAACACGAACAGGAAGAGGATGTTGTCCGACAGAACCAACCCGAGCATCGCCACGGTGAACAGGCTGATGTTCGCGAAGAAGATGTGGTAACGATGATCGCCTTTCATGTACCCCATCGAGAAGAGGTGCACGAAGAAGGAGACCACCCCCACGACGGCGAGCATTGATGCTCCCAGGCCGTCGTACAGGATTCCCACCGTCAGGTTTAGCGGTGAATTGGGCGCTTCAGAGTCCTGGAACAGCCAGCTCCAGGTCATCCCCGCTTCCGAAGAGTGGTGCCAGAAGGGTGTCGCGTGACCATCGTCTCCGTGGCCCGTGTAGGCGTGATAGAGCGCCTTGGCGAACAGCAGCAGCGTGATCATCATGGTCACGAACATGCCGGTCGTCAGAAGCCAGTCTCCCTTGCGGGGCAGCTTACGCCCGAAGAAGATCTGGATCAGATAGCCCGTCAGCGGAATCAGCGGTACAGCAAGCAGCAGCTTGAAGTCCGTCGCGGGATCGAAATGGAGGAATTCCATGAATCGAGTGTGCGCCTACTCGCGCAAGAGGTCCGCGTCTGAGGGTTTGGTACTTCCGAACAAGTGGTACACGTTCAGCACGATGGCCAGAGCCACCGCAGCCTCGGCTGCCGCCAGGATGATCACGAAGATGGCGAACATCCTCCCATCCATCCCGTCACCGTTGAAACGGTTGAAGGCAACAAAGTTGATGTTCGCGGCGTTCAGGATCATCTCGATCCCAAACAGCACGTAGAGGATGTTGCGTCTCGCAGCAATGGTCACAAGGCCAAGCGCGAAGAGTGCCGCCGAGACGGCGACATAAGCTCCAAGTGCCATCTAGCGCCCCCCCTGGTCCGGCTCGGCCGTGAAGTCGGAAATCCGCCGACGTGCTATGTAGACCGCAGCCACCAGCGCAACGGTCAAGAGCACCGCCGCCAGTTCGAAGGGCACGACGTATTGGTCGGGTGCAATGAATGCGATGCCGATGTCTTCCGCCTTGGTTGAGGGAGCGGGGAGTTCATCAGCGGGCAACTGGGCCCACTTCACGGAAGCGGCCACCTTGGCAGAGACCCACGCCACTCCAAGCCCCATCACCAGCAGCCCACCCCCCACACGGGCGAGCTTTCGTTCGGCCATGTCCGGGGGGCTGAGCATCACCCCGAAGAGCAGAAGAGCGAGGATGCCGCCCACGTAGATCAGGATCTGAGCCATGCCCACGAAGTCCGCTCCCAGGAGGATGAAGAATCCAGCGCAGCCGGTGAAGGTTGCCATCAGTGAGAAGGCACTTCGAACGACTGATCGCTCCCAGAGGCACATGAGTGCCCCGCCGAGAACCAGGGTGGCACAGCCGCCGAAGGCCAGACCGGCCGGCCCTGCGGAGGCCAGCCCCCAACCGTGCAGGGCAATCGCGAGCAGCGCCAGGCCGCTATAGAACACCTTCTGGAGATCAACCATCAGAGCCCTCCGCCTGCGGGTCGCCGCCGGCCTTCTCGGCCTCCGCCTTCGCCTTTGCCTCAGCCTTGGCTTTCTTCGCGGCCTCCTTGGCAGCCTTCTTCTCGGCAGCCTCCTTCATTCGAATGCGAGCATCCCGAGACATCCCCTTGTAAGAGAGCAAGTCCAGATTGAACTCACTGCGGTCCTCGCTGACGAACGCGAACTCCGTTCCCATGTGAATGCAGTCAGCAGGACAGGGATAGACGCAGAGCTCGCAGAACATGCACTTCTGGTAGTCGATCGTGAAGCTGATCCACTCCAGCTCCTTGCCGTGCCGGACGGTCTCCATGGAAATGCAATCGATCGGGCAGGCACGCTCGCAGGCATGGCATTCGATGCACTTGTCTTGCTCGAGGTAGTGAATCCCCCTGTATCGATCCGGGATCGGCAGCTGCTCGTCCGGATACTGGACGGTGATCGGCTTTTGAAAGAAGTACCGTCCGGTAATCTTCATCCCGGCAACCGTCGTGGTGACGGCATCCCAGATGTTCTTGAAGTAGTCGCCCACGGAGACAGGCTCGCGGGTCGCGACCTTGCCTACTATTCGCTGATCGCTCATTAGATGATCGCCTCCCATACGGCTGCGCCGAGAACGCAGATCAGTGAGAGAGGCGTTAGGTACTTGTAGCCCATCGTCATTACCTGGTCGATTCGCACACGCGGGAGCGTCCAACGCACCCACATCATCAAGCAGATGCCAAACATCGACTTGACGATCAGGGTCACGGCCCCAACCAGGTTTGCAATGAAGCTGTCGGCGCCGAATTGCTCGATCGCCAGATAGGTGAATGGGCTCTGGAAGCCTCCGAAGAAGAAGACGGAAGCAACCAGGGACATGAGGTACATCGCGGCGTACTCCTCCATGAAGAAGAAGGACCAGCGGATGCCTGAGTATTCGGTGAGGAAGCCTGCAACCAGCTCCGACTCTGCTTCGGGCAGGTCGAAGGGTGCACGCTTGGTCTCTGCGAGCGCTGAGATGAAGAAGAGGATCGAGGCTGGAATCATGAAGAGCGGGTTCTTGAAGACGAACCAACCCATCCCGAACCAATCTCCCTGCAGCGCGCTCGCCTCGCGCAGATTGAAGGTACCGGCGACGATCAAGGCCACCATCAATGAGATGCCCAGTGGGATCTCATAAGCGACGACTTGGGCTGCTTCACGCATGGCGCCGTAGAGCGACCACTTGGAATTCGAAGCCCAGCCTGACATCACGACACCGATGGTCGTCAGGGAGGACATGCCAAGGATGAAGAAGACTCCGAGGTTGATGTCAGCGAAGTAGAAATCCGGCGACAGCGGCATCGCGACGAAGGCCCCGAAGATTGCGCCCAGAACAATTGCAGGGGCCATCATGAAGAGCGCACGGTCTGCCCCGCTCGGAACCATGTCCTCCTTCATCAGGAGCTTGACGCCATCCGCAATGGTCTGCGCCCAGCCGTGCCAGCCACCCGCATACATCGGGCCGTACCGACACTGAATATGCCCGGAGATCTTTCGCTCGAGCCAGACACAGAGCATGGCGATGACCGAGATCATCCCGATCACGACTCCGACGGACACCCCGGCCGCGGCAACTGGCAGGAGCCAGGCAGGAACCGCTTCCGGCGCGACCCCCTGCAAGAAGTGCAGGGTTACGTTGCCCGATTCGGCTGCTGCCGGCGCTGAATCCAAGACCAGGTTAGGTTGATTGATCAACATCAGCGATCAGTCTCCCCGATAACGACGTCTGTCGATCCGATGATGGCCACGGAGTCGGCCAGCAGAGTTCCGGGCATGATGTCCTCGAGTATCGCGAGGTTGCAGAATGACGGACCGCGCACACGACAGCGACTTGAGCCCTTGCCGCCATCCGAAAGAACGTAATGGCCCAATTCGCCGCGGGGGTTCTCGATGGCCACATAAGCCTCGCCCGGGGGCACCTTGATCGTCTTGCCCACATCGCCGATGACAGGGCCCTCTTCAATCGAACCAAGGCACCAGCGCACGAGTCTTATGGACTCCATCATCTCCACCACGCGAACATAGATGCGGTCCCAGCAGTCGCCGAGCTGCCCCATCTCACCCTTGCCGACGGGGACCTCGTAAGCGCCATCCTCGAAGGCCTGGCCGTAGAGCATGTAGGGCATTTCTCGCCGGAGGTCGAAGGAGACCCCTGACCCTCGAAGCATCGGACCAGTGAGACCAAAGTCCTTGGCCTGCTCAGGGGTGATGACCCCCACGTTCGCCGTGCGTCCGACGAAGATCTTGTTGACCATCAACAAGTTGTAGTACTCCTTCCACTTCTCCTCGAAGACGTCGCAGAAGTGCTCGACCTCCTGTAGCCACCCGGGAGGCGCGTCGTTGAAGACCCCCCCGATTCGGAGATAGCTGTAGGTCAGACGAGCGCCGCAGATCTTCTCGAAGATCATCAACAGCCACTCACGCTCACGGAAGGCGTAGAGAAAGGGGGTGAAGGCTCCCAGGTCTAGGCCATAGGTCCCAAAGGCCACCAGATGCGAGGCAACCCGGTTCAACTCCACGCAGATCATCCGCAAGAGCTGAGCTCGCTTGGGTATCTCGACCCCCAACACCTCCTCGACCGCCATCGAGTAGCCGAGGTTGTTGTTCATGGCCGCCAGGTAGTCGTAGCGGTCGGTGTAGGGCAGATACTGCAGCCACTCGACGTTCTCGCCGATCTTCTCCGCGCATCGGTGCAAGAAACCCAGGTGCGGTTGAGCCGCTGTCACCATCTCACCATCGGCCCTCAGCAGGATCTTCATCACACCGTGTGTGGCCGGATGTTGCGGCCCCATGCTGACCTCGAGATCTGAGGTCGCCACGTCCATCATGAACTCCTTCTCACCGCCGGGGAGGATCCGGGGCTCGGGAAAGAAGGTGTTCGAGGCTGCAGAGTTCGTCGCCATTCTGAAGGGTGGTTCGCTGAGAGCTGTCAGGCAGAGACCTGCCGGGCGGGACGGGTCGGCTTGGAGGGGCTGGAATCAGACACAGGAAATGCCGTGATACTCCTCGGGAAACTCGTAGTCCTTTCGGAGCGGGTAACCCTCCCAGTCATCGGGGAGAAGCATGTTGCGGGGATCCGGGTGGCCGTTGAACTGGATGCCAAACATCTCAGCACACTCGCGCTCGTGCCACTGTGCTGCACGAAAGATGCCGGAGAGTGTGTTGATGTTCGCGCCCTCCTTTGAGATGCGCGACTTGACCATCAGGCGATGCCGATGATTGATTGAGAGCAGCTGGTAGAGCACCCAGAACTCCTCGCTTTCCTCGGCGGGATCAGCCGCAGAGAGGTCCGCGAGGAGGTCGAAACCAAGACGGTCGTCGTCTCGGCAAGCGACCATGAATTCACAAATGTGTTGCGGGTCAACCTCGACAAAGGGGCTGCCGAAGCGACCCTTGTCCTTCTTGTTCTCCGGGTCGGGCAGACGAGGGTGGTCCGCCGTGAGAAGGCCCGGAGTGTCCTTAGCCTTGAGGTGATCGTAGATGCCCTGAAAGTCCATGGGGATTGCTGGCCGGTCTGGGGTGCGTTTGTTCTGGCCTTGAAGCTTCAGGCTGTGATGGCCGGCTTACGGACCACCGCGGTGGCTCGAATCTTGCGCTGCAACGCCATCAAGCCCTCGAGCAATGCCTCGGGCCGGGGCGGACAACCTGCGATGTAGACGTCGACGGGTACGACGCGGTCGACGCCCTTCACAACCGTGTAGCCGTACTTGTAGTAAGGCCCACCGCCCGTCGCACAGGCCCCCATCGCAATCACGTACTTGGGGTGAGGCATCTGGTCGTAGAGCCGCTTGATGCGCTCTGCCATCTTGAAGTTCACCGTTCCAGCTACGATCATCAGGTCGGCCTGACGCGGTGTTGCACGGAAAGCTCCGGCACCAAAGCGGTCGATGTCGTGGTGAGCGGCCCCTACGGCCATCATCTCGATCGCGCAGCAGGCCAGACCAAATGTCATCGGCCAGACACTGTTGAGCTTGGCCCAGTTGAGGAGCCAGTCGACCTTTGTAGTGAGGAGGTTTTCCTCGAAGGCGTTTTGAAGGATAGGCATGTGATTGATCTCCGGTTCCGTGTAGGCCCCGGCTAGGCGGCTTCCTCGTCTGTCGGTGTCTTGTCGTCCCCGTCGCCCCCATCCTCGGCGGCCTCGCTATCCCCAAGCTCTGCCTCCAGCTGAGCCACGGGCACAGGTGCCACTCGCTCTCGGCCTGGCTTGTTCGGATCGAAAGAGCGATCCTCCCAGGCGAGCACCCAGTCCAGGTCACCTTTCGCCCAGACGTAGGCGAGTCCGAGGAATAGAATCGCGATGAAGAGCACACCCTCGATCAGCGCGAAGTGTCCGACGCCAGTACCGGCGGCGACACCGGTGTCAGCAAATGCATCCTTGAGCACGATTGCCCAGGGGAAGAGAAATGCGATCTCGACCGCGAAGACCACGTAGACCAGAGCAACCGTGTAATAGCGGATGTCGAACTTGATCCAGGTGTCGCCGGTCGTCAGCTCACCGCACTCGTAAGTCTCAAGCCCCTCTTCGGTGTTCCGCTTTGGTCGGATGAGAGATCCAACCGCCACGTTGATGAAGACAAAGAAGAACCCCACCGAGGCGAAGAGCAGGACGTTGAGGTAGTCGAAGTACATTCTTGGTGAGGCTCGATCCGCAGCGCCTGGGGTCCAGGCACGGTGCGGGGTGAAGCTCGGACGGGCGAGAGAGGCGTGGGGCGCTACAGGGATGGATTGCCGTGGAGCGTCGCAGCCCCCTCAGGCCCCTGGGGAAGGGCTGGCAAGGTGGAATCAAGGCGGGTGGATGATCCTTTATTGCGCCGAAAATTCGGGGGAGAGTCTATGGAGCCCCTTGGAAGACTGTCAAGAATCCTGGGCCCTCCCTCTGAGTTCTCAGCCGATCTCTCGAAGTTGCAGGCACGATCATAAGAAAACCCACTGGTCCCGTTATCATTCAGGGGCAGACCTTCGGCGGTGTCGAGCGGGCTGACCAGGACCGGGAGATGATCTTCTACTGCGAGATCAGTGGCCACCCCACAGCCCAGCCGTCCTACCACCGTCTGGAGAGTTTGAGCCGGCCCGGCAGCAAGGCAGGTGGTCTACGCCTCCCAATCGGGGAGAGAGAGCGCCCAAGAGACCACCTGAACACCAATAAGTATGCACCATCTTCACGTTGAGCGTCCCAATGGCTGAAGAGTCAGGGCCATGGGTCTCTTCAGGCAGATCTCAAGGACGCCCTGCCAAGAAACAGCGCATAGATGTCTTTTGATGACCATTTGATAGCCAGTCAGCTCCTTGAGCACCCATGGAGATCCATGATAGGAGTCTCCCTGATCTTGTGGGCGTCCTGGCCATGAAGAGCTTCCAAGAAGCCTCCAGAGCCCATCTCGGCACAGAAACGTGAGGACGATTGCAATCCCCCGTAATTGGCCTACGATGGTTGGCTCCAAATCCACCCGGCACGTTGTTAACCAAGCACTTATGGTCGTCCTGAACCCTGATACTATCATCACTGGCCCCCGCCGCAGCGATCGCTGGGGACGTGCACTGACCATTGATCTGGGAGGATTGGACGCCTCTCTTGCCATCAGCCGTGACAACCGATTGCCCCGTGCATCCGTCGTCGTCACGCTGGCCGCCCAGGAGATGATGCGAATCTCGAAGAGCGGTGAAAAGGTGGACAACATCCTCGTGATTGGGTCGGAAGTTGACCCCACTCGTCATCCTGGATTCCGCGAGATCAGCGAGAACCTCCGGGCGTTGAGGACCAAGTGGTTTCCCCGCGCGAAGCTCAGCCTGATCTCAGACGATCCGGCCCTGGGAGACATGGACGCTCGCATCTCGCTCGGTTTCTACGACATCCCGGTAATCCGTCTCGAGTACGGCACGGTCAAGACCTTCACGAAGCTCACGGGGCACAAGGCCTCCGAACTTGGTGACATCGTCAAGCACCTCAGCTCCCTGGAGAAGGTCACTGTTCAGGCTCAATTCGTGCGCGGGGAGGTGGACAACTCCACCGAGAGCGAGGTTCGGGGGTGGATCAAGCGATTGAGGGACGTGGAGCCCCAAGAGGTCCTGATCACCAGCCCCCCTGCTCGAGCACGAAAGGGCCAGCCCCAGGGCATCACCACCACACGCCTCCAGGAAATCGCCGACCGCGTCACCGAGGAAGTTGGCGCAACGGTCACCGTACTGGACAGCACCAGCGCGGTGGCCTGACACCCCCCTTGCCGGTGGCAGTCGGCCTGGAAAAGATCCCTACAAGCGGGGCGTTCGCACAGGCGAATGCCCCGCTTCGTGTATCCGGCACCCCGAGCGGGTAGATTCGCAACCGTGAACGCTCAGAAGACCGACTCCTCCATCGCTCACTTCCAAGAGGTGAGCAAGAACTTCGGGGGCCACACAGCCCTCTCCGATCTGAGCTTCGAAGTGAAGCAAGGAGAAGTACTCGGCCTGCTGGGTCCCAATGGAGCCGGCAAGACCACGGCACTGCGCCTGCTGTGCGGCCTGATCGCCCCCGACCGAGGAAAGGTCGAGGTCTGCGGACACGATGCGGCGACCAATCCTCTGCAGGCACGCAAGCGACTCTCCTTCGTTCCTGATGGCGCACCGCTCTACGCAAATCTCAGCCCCAGACAGCACCTGACCCTCGTGGGGCGGCTGCACGGAATCGAGGAGGCTGATCATCGCGAGGAAGGAGCGAGGCTACTCGAAGCTCTGGAGCTCGATGATCGAGCTGACGACCCCATCGGCCAGTTCTCCAGAGGCATGCGGCAAAAGGCTGCACTCGCTTGCGCCCTGCTTCCACGCCCCAGACTGCTGGCACTCGACGAACCCCTCTCAGGCCTCGACGCCCCTACGACTGCCGTCTTCAAGGAAGTGCTCAAGAGCTGGGCCAAACGAGGAGGTGCGGTGCTCTACACCTCTCACCTGCTGGATGTTGTCGAGCGCGTTTGCGACCGGATGGTGATCCTCTGCGATGGACGCCTGGTAGGCATGGGGAGCCTTGAGGACCTACGAGAGGGGGCTGGCGTGAGCGGCACCCTCGAGGAGGTCTTTGCGCGCATTGCCCAAGCTGAGGATCCCGTTAGCCGCGCTCAAGCGCTCTTGGGCGACCTCGAACCCAGCTGAGTTCCGTGTTGCTCCGCATCCGTGCCATTGCCACCGCTCGGCTGAGAGCCCACATGGGAGGGGAGCTGGTCCCCGCTGCTGCCTTGCTCGCTCAGGGCTCACTGGTAGGTGCCCTGGCCTTGATGGTCCGCGACGGGCTCGACGATTGGGGCTTCTCTCTCTTCACCCTGAGCCTGAGCGCCGGGCTCGTCTCGATGACCCTGCTCGGCGAGTTCGGCAGCCTCCTGCGGAGCGACCCTGCTGCCGCCTGGTCCGAAGCTCTACCTGCCAGCCCTCTGGAGCGACGGGCAGGCAACGCACTTGCCGTACTGCTGCTGCTGGGCTTGCTCAGTGCAGGCGTACTGCTACCGGCTGCCTTGCTGGCGCCAGCGGAGATGTCAGTCGGCGCCAGGGCCATGCTGCTCGTCGCCAGCGCAAGCCAGGCCGTGGCCCTGGGGTCCTGCCTTCTGACAATCCAGGCCTTGCTCGGTGCCCGGATCGAGGGCCTGCTGGTTCTCTTGCAAACCCTGCTGGTCGTGGGCGCAGTGACCGGGCTGCTCACGGCTCCCGCCATGGTCCCCGCCGTCAGTGCCATCGAGTCCGGTGAAGTGCTCTGGCCGGCTGGCCTGAGCTGGTTCCCGCCTGCCTGGTATTCATCCCTGGTGGCAGCTGGGCCGACCAGTGCCTCACTGCCACCCGTTGCGCTCCTGCTCCTGGGAACCCTCATCGCCCTCCTTGTTCTGTTCGCCCTTCCCCCCGCAGCGGATGAACGAAGTCGACGCAGCGCGACAGTGCTCACCTGGTTCCTCCGCCCGGTGCGCGCGCTGGCCTCGAGGTTCTGGGTTCGTCCAGCCGAACGGGGCACCTTCGACCTGGTGTATGACGCCCTTCCCTTGGAGCGCGACTTCGTTCTTCGTACCTATCCGATGATCGGAATTCCCCTGGCCTTCCTCGTGGTCGGTGCGGATGGCGAGGGTGGCCAGGGGCTTCGAGACTTGCTAGCGCTGCTCCTCTTTACTCCCGCGGTCTACCTGCCCGTTCTTCTCGCGCATGTACCCGTCACTGCAAGCCCCGGAGCCAGGTGGATCTTGGACTGTGCTCCTATCCCGGCCGAAGCCGTGCAGGGCGGTGCGGTGAAGGCTCTGGCCGTGAGATTCCTGCTGCCGCTCTACCTGGTTCTCACGCTGCTAGCCGTCTACTTCTCTGGCCTACTCTTCGCCGCACGACTGGCAATTCCAGGAGCACTCATAACCCTCATCTCATTGCGGCTGCTCTATCCACGCTGCGCGCTGGCCCCGCCACTCTCGACGGCAACCGATGAGATCGAGGTCCGGCACGACTGGACGGGATTCCTGCTGACCCTCGCTGTCGTCCTCACGCTACTGGCCATCACAGCCCAACGATTGATCGTCGACCTGCCAAGATCAATCGTCTTCCTCCTCGCGCTTCTGACCCTCGAGCTGATCTTGAGCCGAGTGAATCGAGCTGGAGAAGCAGCCACCCTGCGTCCGACGGAGCTGGGCAACGATGGAGTTGTCGATGGCCCGTGACTAGACATCCTGCAGATCTCGCAAGCAGAGGTGCTCGCGTAGATCCGAGGGCAGCGGGCTGACCACCTCAACCGGCTCTCCAGTCACAGAGGAGGTGAACACAAGCCGGTGGCTGTGCAGCGCGTGCCGGGGCAATTCCAGAGCCTTGAGGTCCTCCTCCGTCAGTGCTCCTTCAGCCTGTCTGCAGAAGAAATTCTCGTCGGGGCCGTAGAGCTTGTCTCCAACGATTGGGTGCCCGATCGCAGCCAGGTGCACCCGGATCTGGTGCTGGCGCCCCGTGAAGATCTCACAGGACACGAGGCTGCAATCTCCATAGCCGCGCAAGAGCTTCCAGTCTGTTCTGCAAGAGAGACCATCAACAGCAACCGTCATCTTCAAGCGCACCTGGCTGGCTCTGGCCTGCCCGATGGGGAGCTCGATCGAACCACCGGACTGCTCTGGAGCTCCCTGAATGATGGCCAGATATTCCTTCTCGACCAAGCGCTCCTCGAACTGGCTCGCCAGGCGTCGATGCGCCTCGGGATTCTTCGCGACGAGGACGACGCCGCTGGTCTCGCGATCGAGCCGGTGACACAGCCTGGGGGCTATGCCCTGATCGAGATGGCTGCACCTGTAGCGAACGTGCACCCTCTGAATGAGTGTATCGGAGTGGTGTCGACCACTAGGATGCACTGGAAGGAGTGCCGGCTTGTCGACCACAATGGCATCCTCGTCCTCGTAGAGAATGGTGAGTTCGTCAGACACAAACTCTGGCACAGGAAGCCGCGAGGCTGGAGGAATCACCACAACCACCTTGGCTCCATCACGCAGTCTCCGGCCTGGTCGCCGCTCCTGGGAAGGCTCGTCCGATGAAGGCGCGCTACTGCCCTGGACGTAAGTCCAACCCTCTCGGATCAAGCGTTGGATCGAAGAACGAGAGCGCCACTTGAGGTGGCGGGCAAGGAAGGCATCGAGGCGAACGTTGAGCTCCTCACTTCGTACCCCGTACGAACTTGCACGGACATCGAATTCAACCCTCTCGGGTGGCTGATTCAGATCGCGGTCTGTTGGAAAGAGTCCCATCTCGGCTGCCTCCTCCGCACAGGGGGAGGTCCCCGATGATAGCCCCAGGCGCTCTACGATGGGAACAAAGCAGAGGACCCCGCTGCAGGGGGGCAGCAGGGTCCTCTGAGGGTCGTTTCGCGGCTGACGCCGTCCGCAGGTTTCCGTCTACACCATCGAAGAGGAGCTCGGAGCACCTTCCTCGCGGCCTCTCGATCCTTGCGACTCTGTGCTCTGCTGGGGAGCACGCTTCACAGCGCGGCGTGCACGACGAGCTCGGTTCGAGCGCGCATTACGTCCACGGAAGTTGGGATCGTTGCGGCGAGCAGCCTTCAACACGGTACGCAGACGCTCGCGGCGTTCGCGGCGGCGCTTGTCCGAGCGCTTCTCGTGCCAGGTGTACGACTTGAAGAGACGGAAGATCCCACTGTAGTTGCACTGGCGCTTGAAGCGGCGCAGGGCTGACTCGAGGGACTCGTTCGGGCGAACCTGTACTTTGATCAAAGCGGTTTCTGAAGTGGCGGGACGTCCCGGGTGGGGCGTCTGACAGATGAACCACCCAGCCTGTGCCGGGGGCCCACGAGTGGCATGTGAGCGTTCCTGGTGTCCGATTCGAGTATGTAGGCTCGGGCTCCCAGGGCGCGAAACGGGCCGAAGAGAGTACCGTCGAGACCCCCGTCCGGGAAGGGCCTGCTGGAAATCCGGCGAGGGGCCTGCGATGCTCTCCGGGTGGCCAGGGATGAATCACAAGCCAAGGGGGCCCAGAATGGGCCGGATTTGGTGATCTGCGGAACCATCGAGCGGGTCACATACAACGACGAGCAGTCGCTCTACTCGGTCCTAAAGATATCGCCTGATGCGGGTTACGACATCTCGGATGGCTCGCTCTTTCGCCCCAAGAGAGTCACGGCCGTCGGAAAGGCCCATGGACCCAGTGCTGGCCAGCATGTGCGGGTCTCCGGTCACTGGGAAGACCACAAGACCCACGGCAAGCAGTTCTCGTTCGACCTGATCGAAGTCCTGCCTCCGAGCGACACAGGCGGCCTGAAGCGCTACCTGGCCTCGGACACCTTCAGCGGCATCGGGGAGAAGCTGGCGGAACGCATTGTCGACAAGCTGGGCCCAGAGACCCTCGAACGGGTACGCAGCGACCCACGCAGCCTCGACGGGATCCGTGGGCTACGACCGGAAATCGCGGACCAGCTGGCGGAGAAGATCACCCAGGAGCTGGGCTCTCACAAGGCCCATGCCTTCCTCCGTGGCCTGGGCCTGGGCCCCTGGCAAACGGCAGCAATCGTCGAGAAGCTCGGCATCCACGCCGAGGATCTTGTACGGCAGGATCCTTACCAGCTCGCAGGCAAGGTTACCGGAATCGGTTTCGGTACGGCAGATCGCGTCGCTCGAGCCATCGGAATTGAACTCGACGACCCACGCCGTGCTCGAGCAGGGATCTTGCAGGCCCTACGCGATGCTGCTGACGACGGACACTCCTGCCTGACAAGAGAGAGGGCACTCGAGAAGGCGGAGGAGCTCCTGGTCAACGCCGTGCCCCTCTCCGCGCTCGAGGACGTCGTGGAATCCCTCGAAGCCTCGAAGGAGCTGGTAGTCGAGGGCGATGAGGGGGACGAACCCGAGGACACTCGGCTCTACCTGCCACAGCTGGCATTTTGTGAGTCGATGCTGGCTCGAAACCTGTCCGAACTGCTGGGTCAAGGTGAGACGCGCCCGCTGGCAACTGCCCAGCAGCTGGAGGACGCAGAGTCACGAGCGGGGATCGAGCTCCACGAGAGTCAACGGGAGGCCGTGCTGGGCCTACTGACTTCGCCCGTCGGGCTGCTCACGGGAGGGCCCGGAGTTGGCAAGACCACAATCGTGCGGTTGATCGTGGCCCTTGCCGAGGCAGCAGGTGCAACCGTCGCTCTTGCCTCTCCTACCGGCCGAGCAGCAAAACGCCTGGCGGAAGCCACCAACCGCGAGGCCTCCACCATTCATCGCCTGCTCGGATGGAACCCCGCCGACGGAGGCTTCGAGCGCAACGCGACTCACCCCCTGGACGAGGACCTCGTGATCGTTGACGAGATCTCGATGCTCGACGTCACCCTGGCTCACCACCTGGTCAAGGCAGTACAGGCTCCAGCCCGACTCCTTCTTGTTGGCGACCCCAACCAGCTGCCGTCGGTTGGTCCCGGAAACGTCCTCTCCGACTTGATCGATTCTGGTTGCGTCCCTGTCCATCGGCTTCAACACATCTACCGGCAGGCCGAGGGCAGTCGAATCATCCATAACGCTCACCGAATCCTGAGGGGCGAGCTACCGGAGTTTCCTGCACGCGGAGACCGCCAGTCCGATTTTTACTTCTTCCCGGTTGATGAGTCACAGGCCTGCGCAGATCGAATCGTGGAGGTCGTCACCGAGCGCATCCCCAATAACTTTGGCTTCGACTGGACGACAGACGTTCAGGTGATCTCCCCGATGTACCGGGGGCCTGCGGGCGTCGACGCCCTCAATGACGCCCTGCGCGAGGCCCAGGGAATCGGCGGCCTCGAGATCAGCCGGGGAGAGCGCAGCTGGCGCGTGGGTGATCGGGTGATTCACACGCGGAATGACTACGAGAAGGAGATCTATAACGGTGACATGGGTCGGATCACCTCAGTCATGCCGGGCCATGGGCTGACCGTTGCATTTCCCGAGCGCGACGTTGACTACACCATGGCAGAGATCAGTGATCTGCGACCCGCCTTTGCGATCACGGTTCACCGCTCGCAGGGAGGGGAGTTTCCGGTTGTGATCATTCCGCTGGTCACTCAGCACTTCATGATGCTGCAGCGAAACTTGATCTACACTGCCATCACCAGGGCACGCGAACTTGTCGTACTGGTCGGTTCCCTACGTGCACTGCAGATGGCCGTCGAGAACAGCTCTCAAAGCGAGCGCTCCAGCGCCCTGTCCAAGAAGCTGCGAGAGGGGCTGCGAGCCTGAGCCCGTGGAGCGCCCGCCCCACCCGAGTGCTGGCCACTAAAAACAATCAGGATCACCGGCAGAGCCGAAGATCCTGACTGACGTTGGCGTACGGATCTCGAGTTCCTCCTTCAACATGTCGGGCAGCAAGCCGAAGCTTGCCAGCGACCGAAGTCAGAGAGAACTGCGAGGTTGTTCGCGATGCGAACGCAGCACTTCTAAATTGCTAGAAAGGCAGGAACAAGCCTTTTCCCCCTCGAATTCGGGCGTTTTGCCGGAGCCGATAACGGCAAAATTACGCTTCAAATCCCTTGCCACGGAGAGCCCTCTTTGGAAGGAAGCTGCACGAATCAGCCCCTAGAGCCCGAATACGGCCGTTTATGAGGGAGAAGCAAGCGAGGTTGTGCCCTCAAGACGAGCTCTCCTGGCCTGGATTCGGCTTGAAGTAGCGACGATTCACGAGGGAATTCGGCATGCAATTCATCTCATTTACTGCACCCGGATCATCGTGTGAGTATCGATAACCCTTGCCGTAGCCCACCTCCTTCATCAGGTCTGTCGAGGCATTCCTCAGGTGCAGCGGCACCGATTCGGCGACAGTTTCGGCCACATCTCGCTCGGCCTTTGAGAGGGCCACGTAGAGCGCGTTGGACTTCCTCGCCCGAGCCAGATAGATCGCGCACTGCACCAGCGCCAGCTTCCCCTCAGGGTAACCAAGTTGGTGATAAGCCTCCGCCGCATCCAACGCTACACGCAGGGCGTAGGGATCCGCCAGCCCGATGTCTTCGCTGGCCATGCGTATCAAGCGCCGGCCCAAGTAGCGGCCATCCTCTCCAGCCTCCATCATTCGCGTCAGCCAATAGAGAGCGGCATTCTCGTCCGAGTTCCGGATGCTCTTGTGGAGAGCAGAGATGAGGTTGTAGTGCTCCTCTCCACTCTTGTCGTAGTGCAAGACCTTTCTTTGCAGCACCTCGGCAACCTGATCCGAAAGCAGCTCTTCACCGGGCTCTAGTATTGCCGCTGCAGTCTCCAGGGCAGTCAGGGCACGACGTGCATCGCCATCACAGCCATTTGCAACCTGGCTGAGGACATCGTCCGAGGCCACGAAGGCACCAGCCAGGCCACGCTCCTCATCAACGAGCGCACGCCGGAGAAGTCCGACGAGATCTGCCACTGAGAGCGGCTCCAGCACGAGCGTACGCACACGCGAGAGCAAGGCCGAGTTCACTTCAAAAGAGGGATTCTCGGTCGTCGCTCCAATCAGCAGGATGTCACCGCGCTCCACATGCGGGAGGAATGCATCCTGTTGCGCCTTGTTGAATCGATGGATCTCATCAATGAAGAGCAGCGTTCGCTCACCGCTCTTGCCTCGACGCTCCTCCGCCCTCGCCATGACAGCACGAATCTCCTTGATGCCTGAGAGGACAGCGGAGAAGGGCACGAAACGCAGTCCCGTGCGGGAGGCAATCAAGCGTGCCAGGGTTGTCTTACCCGTACCTGGCGGCCCCCAGAGAATCAGGCTCTGCGTCAGTCCGCCTTCGAGCAGAGACCAGAGGATCTTTCCCTCGCCAACGAGCTGGGATTGCCCTGCGTATTCCGAGAGCGAACGCGGACGCATGCGGTCGGCCAGAGGCGCACCTTCAAGCGCCTCCTGCAACGGGTCATTGAAGACCTCATCCGGCGTGCCAAAGAGATCGGGACTCATGCCCCTCCTCCTGCTGCAAAGAGCAAGAGAGAAGTCGCCACTGTGACATTGAGTGACTCAACAGCGCCCGCCATTGGAATCGAGACCCCCTCGAAGTCAGTCATGATCGCCGGAGAGGTCCCCGTTTCTCCAGTCACCCAGATGGCGAGCGGCGGCGACCAGGAGAAAGCCCTCCAGTCAGTTCCTCCGCGGGTCACGGCGCAAACCTGACGAACACCATGCGACTCCAGGTGTCCTGCAATCTCCTCTGCGGAGTCGACCTCCCAGATCGCAAGGCGCAAGAGGCTGCCCATCGAACCCCGCAAGGCCTTGGGTCCAAAGCATCGTGCACCGCCTCTCACGGTGACCAGCGCAGTGAACCCGGCTGCCTCGGCCGTCCGCGCCAGCGCACCCAGGTTGCCTGGGTCCTGAAGTCCCGCGACCACGAGAGTGCGCGGATGCTCGGCAGGCCCAAGAGCGGAGAGCTCTGATCCATCCGGACAAACAGCCAGGGCCATGACGCCGGGGCTTGTCTCCAGAGAGCTGATTCGAGCCAGGAGTTCGTGCTCTACCCTCCTTACTTCAAGATCGGCAGCCTCAAGTTCTCGGGCGCGGTCTTCTCTCTGCGCCGAGACCAGCACCACCTCGAGGCCGTAGCCCGCAGCCACCGCATCATCCACCAGCCGATCCCCCTCGAGCACCATGACTCCCGGGGTCTTGCCGCTGACGGCGGCGCCCGCTCGCTTGAGCAGCGCATTCGAGCGTGAACGAATGACCTCCTGATTCTCCATTGGAGCAGTCTAGCCCGATCTCCTCCTCAGATTGTGACTCAGAACCGCCCTCGTTCTCCATCCCTCGCACCAGACGCCTTGGACCTGAGCCTGCCGCGGGGTACAAGGTGCCGATGATGGAGCTCAAGAAGGGTCTTGTCGTGCGTGTGGACGCCAAGGTCTGCCACGTCGATCTCGCGGGCGAGGTCATCCACGCCGCCCCCCGCGGCCTGCTCTTCGAGAAGCTCGAGGGCATCAAGAACCCGGTCGCGGTCGGGGACTGGGTCATGGTGGACGCCAGGACAGACCCCGCCAGCCTGATGGAGGTCTTACCGCGAAAGAACACCCTCTCGCGGGTCGCCTCTTCTCATGACCCTCGCGAGCAGGTTCTGGTTGCCAACTCCGATCAGGTGCTAATCATCGCCTCGGTCGTCAAGCCGCGTTTCTCCAGCAATCGCACGGACCGTATCCTCGCCGCTTGCGAGTGGAACCGCATTCCTGCCGTACTCGTCCTCAACAAGATCGACCTGGACAAGAAGGGAATTCTGGAGGACATCCGCGCGACCTACGAGAGCGTCCCCGTCCCGATCATCGAGACCTGTGCAACCGACGGCCGCGGCCTGGATGAGTTACAAGAAGCGCTGAGGGATAAGGTCTCGGTTCTCTATGGACCATCCGGAGCTGGAAAGTCGACCACGCTCAACACGATTCAGCCTGGGCTCAATCTGAAGGTAGGAAAGATCAGCAGTCACTGGGAACAAGGTCGTCACACCACGACCTTCTCCCGACTGCTGCAGCTCGACCTGGGGGGCTGGGTCGTTGACACTCCCGGGATTCGAGTCTTCCGCCTGCACGGCGTCAAGAAGGGTGACTTGCGCGGGCTCTTTCCAGAGTTCCGACGCTACCAGTCTCAGTGCAGGTATCCCGACTGCACTCATGATCACGAACCGGACTGCGCGGTGCTCGACGCTCTCGAGGCTGGGGAGCTCCCGCAGAGTCGCTACGGGAGCTACCTGGAGATGCTGGTCGAGGCTGCCCCGGATGACTTCTCCTTCGATGACGACGAGGAAGACGAGGAGTTTGGCGACGAGGTCTGAGCCACCCGCCAGCGTCAGCCCGCGATCAACTTGTAGACCCAACAGACCGCCATCAGCCCCAGTCCTGCCCTGACCCAGCGCCCCTTGCGAAGCTCGATCCTTCTGTAGATGTCCACCCCTTGGACGTGTCTCATCACGGCCCAAATCGTCAGTAGAGGCAGCGCCAGCACGGTGACCAGGCCGAAGGGTTGAGTGAGGAAGGCCTGCACTGGATGCCCCTGGACAGCCAGGGTAACCGAGGTGGTCACACCGCATCCTGGACAGGGAATGTTCGTCCACTCCTTCAGCAGGCAAGGTGCGAGACCCAGCTGCTCATGTGTGCCGTATCCACGCTCGTCTGGCTCGACCAGGTACGCAAGAAGCACCATGGAGGCACTGGCCCCCACGAGGCTGGAGAGTACCAGATAGTGCGGCAGCCCCCTTCTGAAGCGGGAAGGCTCGTCGCCTGGCCAGTCGCTGGCCGGGGCCGAATCAGGGCTCTGATCGCTGGAGTCCACCAGCACATCCTACGCTGAATCTCCCTGAAGATTTCTCTCTATCGACAAGCAGAGCCTTCGAGCTCAGCCTAGTTGAAGTCGTAGATGTACGAGAGCCTGGTCTTGTTCAGGATCAGGTAGCTGAGTGAGCCCAAAAGCTTCAGATCTGCATCTCCCTGATCTTTGAAGCCCCGAACCGCGGGCTTACGAAGCACAAAGAACCTGCGCGAGAGATGATCATCGGCTTCATAGGCCCCTGGGCGAACATAGCCGGCGACTTCTACATTGAGCATTCCGGTGTAGAAGACTCGTACCCGATGCAACTCCGAGTCAGGGACATCGACGCGCATGTGATGGTCGCCGGCCTCGTCCAGGAGCTCGTGGGCCATCAAGACCTCGTCCAGGTTGACGTGCAACAGTGGGGTCTTGATCCGCTCGCACGTCTTGAGATCGATCAATGTCGCATCCCGCACCTTCAGGAAGTACTTCCGATGCTCATCGAGAATCTGACTGAGCCGGGTGTACTTGTTCTCGACGTTGCCCTTGATCAGGAACGAGTCCGTGAGCAAGAGATCTGAGACGATCGTCAGCATGTATCAGTCGAGGTATTCGGCGGCGGAGCCGCACTCGAGGAGGCCGCGGAGGACCGCAGCAAGATAGAAGGAACCGAAGATGAGCACCCAGCCACCGGACTGAGCCGCGTCCTGAATCGCATCACTCAGGGCTTCCGTGGGGTCATCCCAGTCCTCCGGATCATGACCGACCTCGTGGGCAAGTTCGGCGAGATTCTCGGACTCCTGGAGACGACCCTCGGGGGCGGTCGTACAGAGGCACCTATCGACGTGCCCCACGAAGGCCTTGAGGAGCCGGTTGGCGTCTTTCTCAGTGCCCAGAGCCACGATCAGCTTTGGCTTTCTCCCGAGATCGGGATCACTTTCCAGCTCCTCCAGGAGCAGCCCGGCACTCTCGGCGGTATGCCCGCAATCCAGGATCACCGGGACCCCCTCGATATCGAAGCGCTCCTGGCGCCCTGGAAGCCGAGCCGATTGAACCGCCTGCGTATCCAAGTGAGAGCGCCAAATTGGCTCGTTTGAGGCAGAAACGGCCCCAACTTTGCCCATTTCATTCAAAACGGCCTCTGAAATTGCACGATTTCGGTCATCGATCGATCCGCGCTGATCAACGCTGACCAGCCTTCCGCCGGCGCTCTCGGCCAGACCCTGGAGAACGCTCCAGACGCGCTCATCTCCCTCCCTGGCAACGCCCGTGACCAGGGTGCCCCCGTGACTGATGACGGCGCCCTTCTCTCCAGCGATCGCCTCACGGGTGCTTCCGAGGACTGCTGTGTGCTCAAGCGCCACGTTTGTGACCACCGCGATGGGAGCCTCGAGGCTCCTGGTGGAGTCCAGCCGCCCGCCAATGCCCACCTCAACAACGGCCCAGCTGACACCCGCCCTTGCGAAGAGCAGGAAGGCAGCCGTGGTCATCAGATCAAACCAGGTGGCCTCACCCCCGGCAGTCCCCGCCTCCTTACCTGCCTCCTGCGCCCCAAGAGCCTCTTCCAGGGCCCCGGCAAGCTCCTCACGGGAAACCTCGCTCCCGTTGATTCGGACCCTCTCGGTAACTCGCTCTACGTGGGGAGACGCATAGACCCCCGTGGATAGCCCGGCCCGCCCCAGGGCTGCGGCTACAAGCGCACAAACTGTCCCTTTCCCCTTTGTTCCCCCCACCAAGACCGATTTGAAGGCCCGATGTGGAGCACCAACCCTCTCCAAGACGTCCATCACGGGATCAAGCGTCCTCTCCATCCCACCACTCCGGTCGCGTCTCTCCCAGTTGATCAGGCGATCCAGGCGCTCCAGAGCGCGATCCAAGCGGTCAGCGGTCATGGGGGACAGACTACATTTTCCAAGGTCGTACGGCCTACCAGCCGATAATGAATCCAGAGCCCCTATTTTCGAGCCACTGGAGGGACGACTCCTCCGTTCGGCCCAGGCAAACGGTTCGGCTGCCTTCCCAGCAATGAACGAGCTCCAGCACAGGATCAAGGTCTTCATCTACAGCTTCCAGCAGGGGGCCCCGCGCTATCTCCTGCTGCGCAGCGCCCGAGGTATCAATCCCACCTGGGGAACCCTCGACGGAGCGATCGGGTTTGGTGAGAAGATCGAGACCGCCATCGAGCGCGAGGTGACCAAGGACATTGGTCTCCCCAAGCCGGAAGACCTGATCGACCTTCAGATGCCCAAGCTCTGGACCCTGGG
This sequence comes from Planctomycetota bacterium, assembly GCA_014237855.1. Taxonomy (GTDB): domain Bacteria; phylum Planctomycetota; class UBA1135; order UBA1135; genus JABACD01. Next base: position 455,057 of record JABACD010000001.1, read on the forward strand.
CGACGAGGAGATCGTGGAGTGGCCGTACGGATCCTACGCCCCTAGTGCCGGCGAGCTGAGCCTCGATGCGCGCTGGGCTGACTATCGCTGGGCCGAATTCGGAGCTGCCTACTCGAGCCTGCACCTGGAACTCGACAGGGCAGCTGTTACCCGACTGCACACCTTGATCAGCGCGGCCTGAAGTTCGAGCCATGACCAACGAGAGTCGCCCGCATCAAGATGCGGGCGACTCTCGTTGGTCATAACCAGGCTCAACTCAGGTAGGAAACCGGCGCGTAGTCCTTGCCAAGCACCGGCTCGACATCCCCGCCCATCCACTGGACCGCTGTCGCATAGGCGTTCCGGAAGTCCACGTTGAAGCGCAGGTCTCGGTTATCGAGATCGATCAGTGAGGGATACTTCCCGTAGAGCCCGCCCTCGACTGGAGTGCCCGCGACGAACATGATCCCCGCCTTTCCGTGGTCGGTCCCGCCAGAGCCGTTCTCCTTGGCCCGGCGACCGAATTCGGAGAAGGCCAGGACAAGCGTATCCTTGCCTGCCTCGCAACGGCCGACATCACGGAGGAACGAGTCCACTCCGTCGTCAAGTGCCTTGAGGGCGTCACCATGATCCCCTTTCTGATAGGCGTGTGTATCAAATCCACCAGTGGTAACGGAGATCACTCGGCTACCGAGCCCCGAGTGAATCAGCGCCGCCGCGGTCAGTAGCGATTGAGAGGTCTTGTGGTTGGTGTACTCAACATCCGTCTCGTACTTGCGAATTGCGTTGAGGATTCGTCCCGAAGAATCCTGAGCATCACTCATTACATTCCTGAGGCGTTCAAGCACTGACCCCTTGCCCTTCTCCCCACCTTCATTCAACGCCGTCTCTGCTCCTCGCTCCCCAAGCCAGCGATACGAGTCAGGTGTATTGAAGACGACCGGAGCATGGGTGCTCGAATGAAGAGAATATGGAACATCCGGGCCAATATGGACCGAGAGCTCGGGAAGAGCCTCGTCCGGCCAGACATCTCCACAGAGCTTTCCTAGCCAGCCGTTTCCAGCAGCTCGTCCGCGTAGATCCGCGGTGTGCCAGATCTCTCGTGCCTTGAAGTGGGAGAGTGTTGGACCTGGATAACCAACCCCCTGGATGATCCCCAGCTCTCCCCCATCGTAACGACGCGCAAGCTTGCTCATGCTCGGGTGGAGGCCAACGTGGTCATCGATCTTGTGAAGATCGCCCGTGGCGATTCGAGTGGCCTTGCGAAGCCTGTGGTACTCGTCATCTCCGTAGGGCACCAAGGTGGAGAGCCCGTCATTTCCGCCGTTCATCTGAATCACGACGAGGGTGCGCTCTCCTGCACGGCGACGTCCGCCGAGTAGCCGGAGAGCACCCGCTCGGGCGGCGGGTGCTGACAAGCTCAGACCCCCGGCGATGCCGAGCCCGGAGGCCAAGAAACCACGACGTCCAAAACGCTTGGGATTGCTGTTATTCATGGTGATCAGCCCAGTTGAGCTTCAGGAAGACTCAGGATCAGGTGCGCCAGCTGACGCAGGATGAGCTCGGCCCGGGGGTCTTGGATGAACTCGGATTCCTCGATTCCAGCCTGCTCACGCACCAGGCGGAAATGCTCTAGAAGCCGCGATCGAGTATCTCCCGGCACCTGAATCGCAAGCAAGTCGTCGAGCATGACTGCGACGATGCGCTCATCACCCTCGATCTTACGGCGGTTCAATCGGTAGCTGAGATTGAGCACTGGCTGGTAGTCCTTGCCGAGCGCATTCACTAGACGTGAAATTTCCTTCGGCAACTCATCCTTGGGCAGTTCGGGCTCCCATGCAACCTCACCCATCATCACCTCTCCCATGGTCTCGTCCTCCATGGGCACCTCCTCGATGTCGAGCTCCATGGTGGACTCATCAGCTGCTTCGGAGTCCATCTCGATTAACTCTTCCTCCACGACCCGCTCACCTTCAGTCCCGCGCCTGGTGCTCGGTTCATCCAATGCCGAGCGACGATCCTTCTTGCTCCTGAAGGTCTCCTCCAGATCCACGGTTCCAATCATCAGGCCAATCGTGTTGCCCCGTGCGAGCAGAGATCCGGTATTGATCCAAGCCTCCCCATGATCCCAGCCCTTGACACTGGGGGGCTCGAACAGCTTCTGGCCCAGTTCTGCACTGGCAGCTCTTAGGAAGTCTCCATCTACCTTGATCCCCAACCGTCTGCTGGAACCAACCAGGTACTCGACAGGGCCGAGAACTCGAGATTCGAGGACCTCTTCGCGATAGAAGCGTGGATCCAGAAGCAGCTTTCGAAGAAAGGGCTGAAGCTCGTAATTCTTGCGCTGCAAGAATGCCGCGTACTCAACCAACCGAAGCTCGTCGGGCTCAACCCCCTCGAAGTAGGTGATGATCCGCCCGGCAATGTAGCGTGCACATGCAGTCTGTCTGAGCAGGATGTCAACGACATCTTCGGTGCTGAAACGCCCAGTCTCGCCGAGGATCGTCTTCCTCCCGCTGTCGTGATCTTTCTTGACGAACTTGTAGTTGCCGATCTTGTCTCGCGAGGTGCCGGTCAGTGCCCTCGCAACCTCTTTCACATCTTCCTCGGTGTAGTTTCCGACACCGAGACTGAAGAGCTCCATCAGCTCTCTGGCCAAGTTCTCGTTCGGATTCCCTTTCTTGTTCTTCTGGTTATCCAAGAAGAGAAGCATTGCTGGGTCTCTTGCAATCCCATGAAGAAGCACGGCATAGCTCTCGGTCGCGTTTTCTCGAATCAGCTGGTGCTGTTCGATCATGTCGAAAGAGCGCTTGACCATCCCGTACTGCGTGGCAAAGAGTCCATGCCAGAAGAGCGCCATGCGGTCGCGCAATGGATCGTCATGAGCAACCATTCGTTCCAACCACCAGTTGGTATAGCCCTCCATCGCCTGACGGTTTTCCCGGCTGCGCAGAGCACGCCGACGGCGCTTCTCTTCCCGGGAGAGCTTCCCGGAGATCTTGGTGTCTTCTACCGTCCCCTGACTGTAGTGGGGAGGCTCAACAGCTCGGCCCCCCTTGAGTAGCTGATCAACCGCCGCTTCCGGGGTTCCTTGCAGGGCCCGAGAGATCGTCGCTCTTCTCGCGCCGAAGGCAGCTCGGTTGTATAGATGCTCGACGGTTCGCCGATTCCAGGGGATTCCGGACTGCACCTGGTCGCCAGCGACCCTCTCCTCTCGAGCGATGTGAGAATCTTGGCCTCCCAGAGCGGGGGGCTGGCCTGGGACCATGAGGGTCGATCCGAGCAGAAGGCTGATCTTGATGAGGTGCATCGGTGAATGAGAGGTTGCTGATGTGATCCGGGCCGCGGTGGTTCGACTCCGATTCAGGCATAATCGTCGAACATGGTCGATTTGTCGAGGTTTCGACGATTGTCGATAGCTTGAGCTGGAACTACGTCTGGCCCTGGACCCTATCGGCAGACTGGCCGTATCTTGTTTGGCTGATTCTCGTCCCCGCCTTCACGAATCCTTGATAACTGCCATGATTCATCCCCGACTGCAGCCCTTGACCCTGCTGCTTGCATTGCTCTTCTCCTGCGCCACCACCGACGAGGTTCTTCCGGAAGGGGTCCCGATCGGTGAGGAAATCCAGAATTCTCAGGTTCAGCTCTTTTCCGTCATCGATGCGAGCCCAGCGGAATTCTTCGATCAAACGCTGCTGGTTGAGGCAGAGGTCGTCGAGGTCTGTCAACGTGCGGGCTGCTGGATGCAGATTTCCGACAACGGTAAGACGGCAATGGTACGCTGGGAGACGGGGTGTGGTGGAAAGTACAAGTTCCCCACGGACGCCATCGGCAAGCGTGTCCTGATTCAAGGATCCTTCTACCCCAAGGAGCTCTCCGAGGAAGATCGAGCTCACCTGGTAGAGGAGGCCGGTGGATCCCTCGACATTCGTTCCGACCCTTATGAGTTCAACGCCTCAGCGGTATTGATCCTTGATGAGCAGTAGCGAGAGTCCCGCCAACACACAGCCTGCGCCCCGCAACCTGCAACAGTTTCTCGACGTCCTTCGGGACGCCGGTGAACTGGTCGAAATCGACGCCGCTGTCTCTGCCGACCTCGAGGTTGCCGAAATCCATCGCCGCGTGATTGCGGCAGAGGGGCCGGCGCTGCTGTTCCGTAATGTCGAGGGGGCCAGCTTCCCCCTCGTTACAAACCTCTTCGGGACCAAGAGCCGAGTGGACCTTGCCTTCGGTTCACGCGCAGGAGAAATCATTGCAGAGGTAGCGAAGCTTCCCGAGGAGTTGATGCCGCCAACTCTTGGAAGACTCTGGGAGAAGCGCGGCCTATTCACCTCTCTAGCGAGGGTTGGAATGAAGCGATCCTCCCAGGGCCCTATTACGACTCATGTGCAGCAACAGCCACGCCTTGGCTCGCTACCAGCACTCAAGACCTGGAAGCGTGATGGCGGCCCCTTCATCACGCTTCCACTTGTCTACACCGAACACCCAGAAACCGGCGGCCACAACCTGGGCATGTATCGTGCTCAGGTATACGGCGATGATTCTTGTGGCGCCCATATTCAGATCCACCGAGGAGCCGGTTTTCACCTCTCACTGGCAGAGCAGGAACAGAGTGACCTGCCGGTCAATCTTCTACTTGGCGGACCTCCGGCCCTGATTCTCTCTGCAATCGCTCCCTTGCCGGAAAACGTGCCGGAGCTTCTGCTCACGAGCCTGATGACAGGAGGGCGCCTGGGGATGTGCAAGAATCCCGCAGGTCCACTACCGCTGGTCTCCGAGGCAGAGTTTGCCCTCGTTGGCCGCATACCCGCGGGCGAGCGCAAGCCAGAAGGGCCCTTCGGGGATCACTACGGCTACTATTCCGAGGTCCACGACTTTCCCTGGATTCAGGTCGACGCTCTCCTCCACAGGGACAACCCAGTCTTCCCTGCCACGGTGGTTGGAAAGCCCCGGCAAGAAGACTTCTTTCTCGGCGACTATCTCCAGGCCTTGCTGTCGCCACTATTTCCAGTGGTCATGCCTGCCGTTCTGGACCTGTGGAGTTATGGGGAGACCGGTTATCACTCGCTCTCCGCGGCTGTCGTTCAGGAGCGTTACAAGCGCGAAGCCCTGGTCAGTGCCTTCCGCATTCTTGGAGAAGGCCAGCTCTCGCTCACCAAGTTCTTGCTCTTGGTAGACCGACCAATCGACCTGAAGGACTTCCGCGGGGTACTTCAACATGTTCTCGAGAGGTGCGACTTTGAGACCGACCTGTTCATCTTCGCAAACCTCTCCATGGACACACTCGATTACGCTGGGACCCGACTGAACGAGGGAAGCAAGGGTGTCCTTGTTGGCCTCGGCGAGAAATGCCGAGAGCTGCCTGAAGAGTTCGTGGGTCAGCCCTCGCGCGCCGTGCGAGGTGTGCGCGTCTTCTGCCCCGGATGCCTGGTGATTGACGGCCCCTCGCACGCCGAAGACCCTGGGATTGGCACTCAGCTGGCCGCCGATCCGGCCTTTCAAGACTGGCCGCTACTGGTGCTTAGCGACGACGCAGAGCGCGCCACGCGCTCGGCCATCAACTTCCTCTGGACCACCTTCACCCGGTTCGATCCGGCCGCTGACATTCACGCAGCCGCCACCTCCCTCGAGCACAACCAGGCCAGCTTCAAGGCACCGGTCCTCATCGATGCTCGCATGAAGAAACCCTACCCCGAGGAGCTCTTTGTCGATCCCGATACCGCTCAATGCGTTGATACTCGCTGGAGAGAGTACTTTCCGAGCGGCGGGGTTGAGATGGGTGACTCCGACACTGGGCACCTGGACTGAGCTCTCGAGCCAGGTCGGTCACCAGACCTCAATGAGACGTAGACTGGGGCAGCCCGACTGAATGCCCTTTCAAGCAAAGCATGCTCCTCGCAAGTCCATCCGCCCTCGTCCTGACTGCTCTCGCTGCACTCCCCCTGCTGCTCTCGAACAGCGCGGATGAGTTCGACGATACGCATGGGGCCTGGACCCAGGTGCTGAAGTCCTACGCGGATGATGGCCTGGTCGACTACGCCGGCCTCAAGAGAGCTCCGGCTGAGCTCAACGCTTATCTGCAGAGCCTCGAAGACGTTGACCCCCTTGAATTCGCATCCTGGAAGCGTGCAGAGAAATACGCCTTCTGGATCAATGCCTACAACGCCTACACGATTCAGCTGGTGGTTCAGAACTACCCGATATCGAGCATCACCAAGATCAAAGCGGAGGGTCAGATCTGGGATCGGCCCTTCATTCCTCTGAAGTCACTCTTCCCTGAGGCCAAGGCCAAGCGACTCAGCCTGAATGACATCGAGCATCAGATTCTCAGACCAGAATTTCGGGATGCCCGGGTTCATGCCGCAATCAACTGCGCATCGATCAGCTGCCCCCCCCTACGGAGTTCGGCCTTCACGCCCAAGGGCCTCGAACAGCAGCTCGACGAGGTAACCAGTGCCTGGCTGGCTGATCCAGCCAAGAACCAGTTCAACATCGACGCTCGAAAGGCCCGGATCTCCAGGGTCTTCGAGTGGTTCGAGGGGGACTTCGTTCGAGATGCAGGTAGCCTCCCAAAGTGGCTGGCCCTGTACGCCCCGACCAAGGATCGGACCTGGCTGAGAAGTGGGCCCGTGGCACTTGAGTACGCCGACTATGACTGGGGCCTGAACGTGCTCATCAAGGCCCCCGCAGTGGAAGAGGAAGCAGGGAAAAAAAATCGGGATTGAGTGTCGAGAACGGGGAGTTGCTCCCGCTTTAGAGGCGGAGCAGATCCCGCGTCCCCATTGTTGAGGAGGAGACCCTTGGCACGAATCCGCCTGATTGCACCTGTACTGGCCACAGTCCTTCTCCTGCAAGGACTCAGCCTCGCAGACCAGATCACTCACCAGGTCAGGGTCCAGATGACCAGTTCGGACAAACTACTGCAGGTCGAGACCCTGGCAGTACCGAGCTTCCCGGTACGTCTCGGGCAACTGAGCGGGGTGCAGATCTCAGTTCAGCAAGTCACCGAGAGCAGGTTTGAATTCGAGAACACCTCCCCGATCTCCGGCATCGCCCAATGCCAGGCGAGTGAGCTCCTCGTCATCAAGGATCCGGCGGGGAATCCGCTCGCTGTCAACCAGCTCGCCATGAACAGAATCGAGGCCCTGGCAGCCTATGATGGATCCCTCGACTGGGGGGGCCCATCCGGAAGGTCGTACCTCCTCGCGGAGAAGTCACGTCACTCCTCCGTCCAGCCGCCCGACTCGATGTGGACTGATGCTGCTGGCAAGCAACGCATTTGTCTCGACACACAGTACCTCGCCATCGCAGATGCAACCTTCGGAGCCACACAACTCTCGGGCCAGTACAGCGGCTTGACGACCGTGACGGTTTCTGTGACCTACACCTACTGAGATCAACGCGGTGGCAGGGTTTTCTCGCCGGGGGTGAAGGGCTCAGGCTCTTCACCCTCGACGATTCTGTAGAACCCGGGACCAATGCCCGAGAAAACCTGTGTGGTCCCTGCTGGCCAAAGGATTCGCAGCTCGTCCAGCATCGGCGAATCCCCAAGTCCCAGATGAACGCGTGGGTCGCAAGATGAGAGATAGCTGGAACTACCACGAACCTCCCGTCGCCAAACCCTGTCACCAACCTTCGCTTCGACCCGCGATCCAATTGCACTTCTATTGGAGGCCTTCCCCTCCAGCCATAGCACCACGGCGTCGGCAGCGCCCACATCACTCTTGTTCATGAGCAGTCGCGCAGGGCCAGAGTTGTTGGTAAGAACCAAGTCCAGTCGACGATCCCCATCGAGATCCGCCGATACAGCTCCGCGCGTCACCTCTATCAAACCAAGTCCGCGACCAGAGGAGTTCGAGATCTCTGTGAAGCGGCCATCTTCCAGCTCGTACAACGAGTTCTGCTGGGGAAAACCGATGGAATCACTCACAGCTTCGACGCCGTCATCTATGTGTCCATTGGCGACGAAGAGGTCCTCGTCACCGTCGTTATCAGCATCGAAGAAATCGACTCCAAAGCTCAGCCTTTGCTGCGCAGAGCTCCCCACCCCCAAGGCATAGGCACGGTCTCGAAAGACTCCAGGCGCAATTTGCATGTAGATGTTAGTGGTCTCGTCCTGGTAGTTGGTGCAGGTGATGTCCGGCAGGCCATTTCCATCGACATCAGAATAGTCACCTCCCATTCCTGCAGAGGCGCGGCCTGTCTCATCGTAGGCGATGCCGGCGGTCGATCCGCGATCGACAAACTTGCCCTTGCCGTCGTTTAGCCAGAGGAAGTTTCTGGTGATGTCATTCGCCACGAATGCATCAACATCACCATCCCAATCCACATCTCCAAGAGTAAGGGCCAGGCCGTTGCAGCTGTCCCCTCCGATACCAGACTCCACGCTGGCATCAGTGAAAGTGCCGTCTCCATTGTTCCTCAAGTAGGTGTCGGCTTCGGGTTCGAAGAGCCCTGGGGAACAGTAGGTGTGCCTTCCATTCAGGTGACACTTCAAGGCAACCCGCGGATCGAACTTCACATAACGGACAACATAGACATCCAGATCACCGTCACCGTCACCATCAAGGAAACCAGCACTGCTACTCCAGCCAACATCCTTGTCGAGTCCTGCCGACTCACTCACATCCTCGAAGAAACTGCCCGTATTTCGGTAGAGCCGCTCCCCATCCCCATGACTGGTGAGGAAGACGTCGGGCCAGCCATCGTTGTCGTAGTCCCCCACGGCGACCCCCATTCCGTAGCCGCCACCTTCGGTCTTCCACTGGTCACTGGCGTCGTGGAATCGCCCCCCACCGTCGTTCAAGAAGAGGCGGTCCCGTCCACTCTGCGGACGCTTGGCGTTCGCCAGATCGCCCCCTCCGACGAGATAAATGTCGGGAGCACCATCGCGATTGAAGTCCGCCACCGCAACACCAGCACTGACGATCTCAGGCATGTGCTTATCGGGTGTTCGCGTGGCCAGGTGCTCAAATTCGACGCCTAGCTCCACAGCTTGATCCTCGAACTGAATTGATGCCTGAGGAATGGCCTCTTCTTCGGTCCTGCCGGGGGTCTCTCTCTGGGGCTCGGAGCAACCAAGGACCAGGGAGACAATGAACGTCGTCCACCACAGCTCTGAGGATCGACTCTGCATCTACTCGCCTCCCGTGCGCGCGTGCTGACGGGCGCGCTGTATCACGGTCGCGGCCTCGGCTCCTCGGCCTGCCGCCTCATACATTCTTCCAAGGAACTGATAGAGGTCTTCACGGAAGCTCTCCTGAGCGCTGGGAAGGAACTCGTAGATCAGTAGCTGGCACATCTCCAGGTCGCGCTCTTCCCAGGCTTCATTCAGGGCCAGCGTCTGCGCCGCCTGGAGCATGGCGCTCGTCTCAGCGCGGGAGATCTCGGCTTGGATCTTCGCGAAGACCTCTCCATGGTAGCCGGCCTCCTCCGGCTCTCCATTCGCTGCCAAGACTCGGGAGAGGGCATAGTGCAGGTGACCGGAGTCAGGATAGTCCGTCAGCTGTCCTCTCAGGGTGTCCAGCGCTTCGTCTACGCGTCCTGCATCGAAGCTGATCATTGCACGATTGGCAACCTCCGACATCATCCCTCGCTCGATGATCAAGCTGAAGACGCGGTCGTAGTATTCGATCGCGCTCTCTTGATCGCCAAGGAGGTACATCGCCCGTGCGACATAGGCATTGATCTCCACAGCTGAAGGATCCCGGTCGGCGAGAGGTCTGCCAGTCCGCAGGGCTGACTCGTAGTCCCCCTGGCGCAGGTAGACCTTCGTCAGAGTCAGCCGATTCTCCGCCGTCAAACTCCTCTTCAATTCCAGGTACTTGACCAGACCGTCCCAATCCTTCATCGGAGGAAGAACGGAGAGCAGGGTCTGCTCAACGAAGAGGTCTTCCGGATAGCGGCTCCCGATCTCCTTCAGACGCTGTGAAACTGCAACGGGAGGGCGTTCTCCCTTCGCAAGTCCATCACGAATCCGTTGGACCAACTGCCTGGCTTCCGGGTCCTGTTCGATTCCTGCCTCGGTCGAGCCGGGGCTGACCGGCTCTTCCTTGCCGCAGCCGGACCATACCCCGGTCGATAGCAAGACCAATGCCAACCCCGTGATCTGCCAGGACAACCTCAAGCGCTCGCGAGTCACTCGGTCAGCTCCACATCTCTGTTGGTCCACTCGTCAGCAATCACGGTCACGGGAATGCGAGGCTGATCATGCCCCGTGGCAAACAGGATGTAGTCACCAGGGAGAACCCTGATAAAGGTGAACCTTCCCTCGCGCTCGGTCTTGGCCATGTGTGGCTGGAGACGACCTGGCTTCGCGGGAACAAGCTCGAGAGAAGCGCCGACAATTCCAGCACCATCTGTACCAAGCAGGGAGCCCGTCACATATCCACTCGGAGGGAGAGGGGGCGGTGGCTTCGGGAGAGTCCAGTCGTCGAGATGAACATCTCTGGAGTCCGCAATACCACCCTGAAGCAAGACATCATCTCCAGTGCCTGAAGGCCAAAGCGTGAATGAGCCACGGTCCGTACCAGGTGGCGTGGCACTGATCAGATAGCTCCCCGGGACAATATTGTGGATCCGGAATTCTCCGGTACCGCCACTCTTGGCACGCCTGACAACAGCACCAACCTGGGAGTCCTTGGGTCGGAGGAATACGAGGCCTCCGGGAATCGGCGAGGACTCCGAGTCGTAGAGCGTCCCTCGTAAGCTCGCGCCCAGTTCCAGAACAATGTCACCGACATCAAGTGTCTCTCCATTGACGACATTGAGCCCTCGCACCTGCACCTGGTGCCTGTTAGCCGTGCGCGCAGTGAGCTGATAGGCACCTGGGTTGAGGTGCTCAAGCTTGAAGGATCCGTCTTTCTCACTGCGAGCCTCGCGAACCGTCCCGTCGCCCTCGCCTTGATCGCCGAGTGCTTCGGAGAAGGCGTCATCAATCCAGGCGTCATCGTGACTCTTCAGGCGCCCGGCGAAGAGAGGAGCTCCATCGCCATCGACAAGACGCCCCTTCAGCCCTCCCCCACGGGTCATTGCGAGCGCAATCCCGACTGTATCGACATCCATCGAAGTCGTGAAAGCCTCGGACTCTGCAGGCGCGTACCCTGGTGCCCTCGCCTCGAGGATCCACTTGGAAGGAGGCACGGGAACTGGAATCGAGAACTCCCCCGCCACTGCCGAGGTGAAGGCTCGGAACTCTCCTGTAGGAATCGAAGCACCACCAAAGCCGCCAGGTTGACGATACCTCAAGGAGAAGGACGTTATGGGGTCCCCGCTTTCTGCATCAACGATCTGCCCCCTGACCATCGGGAAGGGAGTCAGGATCAAGTCTAGACCTTGCTGCGGGGTCTCGACATCGAGCATGATCGCCTGCATGTAACCCGGCGCAGACGCCCGCATCGCGTACTTGCCCGCTTGAAGTCCCCGGACTGAGTAGTAGCCCTCCTCATCCACCAGCACACGAGCGTTGGCCACATCACGGTAGGCAGATCGATCGACCGCCACGACCTCTGCACCGGGCACTGGGCTGCCTTCAAGATCTGTAATCCTTCCGCTCAACTCCGCCTGACTCTTCAAGGTGAAATTGACGATGTGGGACTCTCCGGTCTTGTCGGAGAACACCAAGCTCTGAATTCGAGTCAGCGAACCATAGCCTTCAGCCTCAACGGTCAGGCAACGCGTCCCGTCGGGGATCCCCAGGATTTGATACTTGCCATGATGATCCGTGGTCGTGCTAAGGCGATCCACGCTCTCCTGAGGATCGGTCGGGATCCAGCGGCCATCCAGATGCAGGCGCGCGTCTGCAATCGGAAAGCCAAGCTCATTCTTCACTACCCCTCTCATCCGCTTGCCAAAACGCAAGACGATGGGCGGCTCGATGAATTCTCCGAAGTCCCCGATGATCACCCCTTCAACGAGCTTCATCAAGACGTCCGGGTGGTGCACAACAAGGGCGTGAGTATCTCCTGGTGGTAGATCCTCGAACTCGAACACTCCCTCTTCGTCTGTCAGGCTCCTTGGCTCCCTTGACAGATCCAATCCAACCTGGGGTTTCCAGCTGAACGCCCCTGAACCATCGGCCAAGAAGATGACTGTGCATTCTGGTATCGGGTCACCCTTATCATCGACTACCTGGCCCTTGAGACGATTTGCATCACTGCTGCTGAAGTCTGTCGCAATCGGGCTGCCTTGGGCCTGGCCACTTTCTTCCTCTGTGAGCGTGGTCCGTGTCCCTTCAGGCTCATCAACCCGCAGCCCTGTATCGACATCAGGAAGGTTCGAGGGCTCGGGGGCTGTCACTCCAGCAGAGTCCGGCTCGAGGGCATCCCCTGCGCCCCCCTGAGAGACAGCGAAGTAGACGGCGCCACCGACAATCAGGGCGATGAGCAAGAGAAGAAGCTTGGAAGAGCGCATGCAATTGGGCGACCCACCTGAAGCGGCGGGGCAAGGGGCTCAATCGAGGGGGCCTGGTTCTACAGGAGAAGGCTCTGGATTCTAGTGAATGAAGAGCGCGGCCGTAGGCCGCGCTCTGATCAGGCTGAAGTCATCAGCAAGAAGTGGTAGAGGCAGCTAATCAGCCAGCCCCTCCGAGTGGTCACTCCCAGGTGACTTCCCACGCGTTGGAGAAGTTGAATCCTCCACCGCAGGTGTTCGCAGTGTCCCGGAACCAGTACTGATACTTCATGTCCATCCCCACCGAGGTGGAGGCGCCGAAGCTGGCCTGGTTGGTAGAACCTGCCCCGTCCAGGATATTGACACCGAAGCGCAGCGTCGGGCCGGCACACAGAATCCCATCGCCAACCGTGTTGCCCAGGCCGCCATTCGTCGCGCTCGTACCCTGGAAGAAGATACCCGGCTTGTTCGGGGGACCGCCGGTAACGGTGAGGACGAAGGTCTCATCACCGATCTCAGCATTTCCGGTTCCTGTGAGCAGAGCCCCAGTCCCGCTGGTGGTCAGGCACCCCTCGCCAGGAGAACCATTCCCGCCACAAGGGCAGGCTGTGCCGTTTCCATCGCCGAAGCAGTAGGCAGAACCGGTGTTTTCCCCGGAGGCACCACCATTCCCGTTGAGGGTCCACCCGGTGAAGGAGCCGTTGTCACCGACGCCCCAGTCATAGACTCGGAGCTCCCAGAAGCCTGAAGGTCCTGTGATCGAGCCAAGGGGCGTGTTGTTGATGTTGTGGTTCCCACTGGTCCAGGACACAGCACCAGTGCTAGAGGACTGGTTGTAGGTACCGGGCTGGATATCTGCTCCATCGCTGAGGGTGGGCAAGCTTGCACCACCGTTCTCGACGATCGTGTAGGTGCCGTCGACGAAGTTGCCAGGAGTACCGAAGTTGGCCCCATCGGGATTCTGATAGCCAGGGCGGAGGATCAAGTTGTAACCCACTCCCGTGGGGTCGAACAGGACGGCCTGGACATCACCGGCCCAGGTGTGCTGGAACCCGTCGATCACGACAGAGTCGATCTCGAGTACCTCTACCTGCACGTCCACGACCGAAATGGCGGGAGAGATCGGTAGTCCGGTGTCCCAGTTGCCGCCTCCGCCTTCGCCGGTAAAGGGAATAGCCGAGCCCCCGCCCATGGCAGAGAACTGAGCCTGGGCGGTCGTCGGAAGGGCGAGACCGATGGAGAGGAGAGAAAGGAGGTGAAGAGTCCTCATATCGTTAGCTGGTGCGTGGTGTGGAATCTGGTGGTGGGGGGCTCGTCTGGGTACCCCCGCCGACCGAGCGCCTGATGGCCCCGATCCTCAGTCAGAAGTATCCCCCCAAACCCGAGTAGCGGCAACTTGGAGACACCCTAGATCTCAAGGAATCCGGGCCAGGGCTTGTAATAGGCCGGTTTCGCGCGATTTGAAGCCCTCGAGGTGCCCCGCTTCAGCACAGTTCAAGGCCGGTTGCTGGAAATGCCAACGAAATGGGGGCGGCAACGCCTGCGCGTCGCCGCCCCCATGTTCTAGGGCCAGATCAGGCGATTACAGCCAGGTGACGGTCCAGCCATTGCTGAAGTTGAACAGTCCACCACAGGTGTTGCCCGGGTCACGGAACCAGTACTGGTAGTTCACGATCTGTGCCGACGAAGCGTTGATGCCGAAGTTCGTCTGAGTGGTACCACCAGAGCCATCCAGCGCGTTCAGGTCGTAGCGCATGTTGGGAGCCGTGCAGAGGATCCCGTCACCCGCGAAGTTCCCCAAGGGGTTGGGGCCCTGGAAGAAAATGCCGGGCTTGTTGGCCGGGCCACCGCTGACGGTCAGCACGAAGGAATCCCCAGCAGTGTTGGCGTTTCCTGTACCGGTCAGGAGTGCACCCGATCCGCTTGTGGTCATGCAACCCTCTCCAGTGCCACCGAAGCCCGAGCAGGGGCAGGCCGTGCCGGTACCATCGCCGAAGCAGTAGGCCTTGCCGGAGTTACCTCCGCCGCCGCCGTTGCCGTTGAGGGTCCAGCCAGTCATGCTGCCGGTGTCGCCACCAGCCCAGTCGTAGATGCGAAGCTTCCAGTCACCTGCTGCTCCCGCAATCGTCGACATCGGGGTGTTGTTGATATTGTTGGTGCCGCTCGGCCAGGTAGTTCCTCCAGAATTGAAGGTTTGGTTGTAGGTGCCGGCAGGCAGGGAGGTGTTGGTGCTGCTCGTCGGCAGGGTGGCTCCGCCCATCTCCACGAAGGTGTACTGACCACCATCAAAGTCGCCGTTACTTCCAAAGTTGCTGGTGTTGAGGAATCCAGGACGCAGGAAGATCAGGTGCTCGGTCCCCGCGGGATCGACAAGCGTCATCTGAAGGTCGCCAGCCCAGGTGTGAGCAAAGCCATCAACAACGATGGAGTCGATGCTTGTGACGGCCTGCGCAACGGTCACGGTACTTTCGCCCTGGAACGGCGGCATTACGGTGGGCCACAGGGTGGTGCCACCACCGCCGGAGCCAGAGGTCGGAATCAGTGATCCCGGCCCGGAGACGGAAAATTGAGCGTTAGCAGTAGCGGCCAAGGCAAACCCAACGCTTGTAACAGTGAGAAGCTTTCGGAGATTCATGGGGTGTCGCTTAGTGATTATCGGTGGACCAAAAGAAGCACCAACCCCCCAAGGGTCTGATGCAGAGGAGAGGGGCCCCGGGGGTCATGCCTGCTCCATCTAGGACCAAGCTTCTCTCAAGCGGTTGAGTCTCGCAACTTTCAGCCCCGTCTTTCCCATTTGCAAGTTCCTATGAACCCCCGCTAGACGGGCCATAACCTGATACTGCCACCCGAAATATATCGTAAACGTTTTGTTAGGAACCGTTTAGGAAAACTACTGCCAAGTCAGGGTCCAGCCGCCGGTAAAGTTGAATCCCCCACCACAGGAATTTTCGGTGTCTCTGAACCAGTACTGATAGTTCAAGGTCTGCCCCGGAGCGGCAAAGGCGCTGAAGTTCGATCGGGTGGTCTCTCCGTTAGCATCAAGGGCGTTCACCGGATACCGCTTGTCTGAGATGGAGCAGAGAATTCCATCGCCAACGAGGTTCGCGATCTGATTGCCCCCCTGGAAGAAGATCCCAGGCTTGTTTGCCGGTCCCCCCGTCACGAATAAGGCGAAGCTGTCGTTCCCGATGACTCCATCACCAGAACCAGCCAGGACGGCACCCGATCCACTGGTTGTCATACAACCCTCCCCAGGAGCTCCAGTGGCGCCACATGGACAGGCGGGTCCTGTCCCGTCACCGAAGCAGAAGCCGCTGCCCGAGGTCTCCACGTAGGAGTTGCCATTGAGGGTCCAGCCGGAGATGAGCCCGCTGTCGCCATTTCCCCAGTCGTAGATTCGCAG
This sequence comes from Planctomycetota bacterium, assembly GCA_014237855.1. Classification (GTDB taxonomy): domain Bacteria; phylum Planctomycetota; class UBA1135; order UBA1135; genus JABACD01. Next base: position 470,832 of record JABACD010000001.1, read on the forward strand.
CTCCCAGAGCCCGGCAGGTCCAGAGATCCAGGTGAGTGGAGTATTGCTGATTCCGTTGGTTCCGCTTGCCCAGGGCGCTCCGCCACTCGAAAAGGTCTGGTTGTAGGTTCCGGGCAGGATGTCCAGGCCATTGCTGCTGGCCGGCAAGTCAGACCCTCCAGATTCCACGAAGGTGTAGCTCCCAGGCAGGAAGTTGCCCGAAGTCCCGAACCCACTCGAGTTCAGGTATCCGGGACGGAGAAAGAGCAGGTGCTCCACTCCCGACGGATCGACCAGGGTCGCCTGGAGATCACCGGCCCAGGAGTGCTCGAAGCCATCGATTCGCACGGAGTCGACGCTGAATACCACCTCGGGGACAGTGACTGTCGAGGACGCGTACAGGCCCGGCATGCTGGTGTCGTAGACAGCCAGGCCATCATTATCGACGACCAGATCTCCACCATCTCCAGATACCGGTATCTGAGTTCCTGCGCCAAACACGGAAAACTGGGCCTGCAGTGCCCCAGAGAGGGTCACAGAGGTGGCGATGAGAAGAGCGACGCGGTGGAATCTCATGGATAGGCTGCGGCTGGCTGAATATAGGGGCAGAACCAAGAACGTGGAGGCTCTCCTGAAGGCACTCAGTTCGATTCTCCGGAAGTATCCCCCCGAATCGGGAAAGAGGCAATGCGTCTCGCCGGTCTCCTTTGCCATGGGAGCCCCCAGCACCTCCGACGCTACAATCTGCCCCCATGTTTATTCCTGCAACCGCCCCTGCCTCTGCGAGGCAGAACCGGACCCTGGAAGTCTCCGAGATTTCCGCGCTCCTCGATCGCCCTCTGATCAACCTCGTGTTTGAGGCTGCGGCGGTCCATCGACGCCACCACGACCCGCTTCGGATTCAGTGCTCCCAGTTGCTCTCAGTCAAGACCGGTGGTTGCCCGGAAGACTGTGGCTACTGCTCCCAGAGTGCTCACTCAAAGACTGCTGTCGAAGCCGAACAGCTGCTCTCCGTGGCCAAGACCCTCGAAGAAGCGCGCCGAGCCAAGGAAGGCGGCGCAGACCGATTCTGCATGGGCGCAGCCTGGCGCGAGGTTCGCGACGGTAAGGACTTCGACGCAGTCGTGGAGATGGTCGAGGGTGTGAAGGAGCTCGGACTGGAAGCCTGCGTGACCCTGGGCATGCTCGCACCCCACCAAGCGCAGCGCCTGCAAGCAGCCGGCCTGGACTACTACAACCACAATCTGGACACGGGACGTAGCCATTACGACGAGGTTGTCACAACCCACTCCTACGACGAGCGACTCGCAACCCTCGCCGCTGTGCGGGATGCAGGCATTCATGTCTGCTCAGGCGGAATTCTAGGATTGGGAGAAGCGCGCGAGGCAAGAGCCGAGCTACTTGCGGAGCTCGCCAACCTGGAGCCCCAACCAGAGAGTGTTCCAATCAACTCACTCGTCCCCATTGAAGGAACTCCCATGGGCGAGGAACAGGGAATCGACTGGAGCGAGCTCGTGTCAGTCGTGGCCGCTGCCCGAATTCTGATGCCAAGGACGACCATCCGCCTCAGTGCTGGACGGAGGGGCCTCACTGAAGAAGCTCAGGCCCTGTGCTTCCTAGCTGGCGCCAACTCGATCTTCATGGGAGATCAGCTGTTGACGACACCAAACCCCGAGCCTTCAACGGACGCTGCCCTCTTCGCCAAGCTGGGTCTACAGCCGGCCAGCGGCTCCTGAGTTCAGGTGGACCGGCAACTCGAGAGCGAGCTGCGCGCCGAGCTCGAGCAACTGGCAGCGGACGGACGCAAGCGATCCCTGAAAGCGCTCGCTTCGAGTGAGGCCATTGTCGACTTCACCAGCAACGACTATCTCGGCCTGGCACGCCATCCCGTATTGCTCGAAGCTGCAGCTCAAGCCATTCATCAGTTCGGCTCGGGTGCGAGGGCTTCCCGTTCCCTGGGCGGCGGCTCACCACTGGATGCGAGGGCAGAAATTGAAATTGCTGACTGGCTGGGCGCCGAGAGCGCTCTGCTCTTCCCCTCTGGATACCAGGCAAACCTGGGACTGGTCACAACTCTGGCACGTCGTGGCGACGTCTTGTTCTCCGATGAGCTCGTTCACGCTTCGCTGGTGGACGCCTGTCGTCTCTCTCGTGCCTGCAAGAGGGTCTTCAAGCACAATGACCTGGCCCAGCTCGAGGAGCTGCTCTCCACCCACCCCGGCCCCAGACGCAGGATCGTCCTGACCGAGGGCATCTTCTCCATGGGTGGAGACAGAGCACCCCTGGGCCACTTACAGTCACTCTGTGCGCGGTACGACGCATGGCTCATCGTGGACGAGGCTCACGCAGTAGGGATCTTGGGACCTGAGGGAGCGGGCGCATGGTCCGAACTCGGCGATGACCACGAAGGCGACTCTCGGCTGCTAGCTCGAACTGTGACCGGAGGCAAGGCCCTGGGTGCAGCAGGCGGCCTCATTGCTGGCTCCACTGAGCTACGCGAGATCCTCCTGCAGAGCGCCCGCAGTTTCATCTTCACCACGGGCGTGCCCCCGGCTGTATCCGGGGCTCTGGTCGCAGGAGTTCAGCTCGCCCGGGATGCCCGAGATGAGCGGGCGAAGCTCCTCAGCCTCGGAGAGCACCTGGCTCGAAGGCTCGACCTTCCCTGCCCCGCCGCAGCCATCACACCCTTCGTCTTGGGGGGTAACAATCGCTCAGTGGAGCTCTCGAACCGCCTCCGCGAAAGTGGTCTCGAGGTACGCGCTGTACGACCCCCTACGGTTCCCAAGCAGCAGGCAGGGCTACGCATGGTTCTACACAGCTTCAATGAAGTGGCTGAAATCGATCGGATGTGCGATGTCCTGGTCAACACAACACGTCCTGAGATCTCTAGCCCCACTGTCGTAGCACCAACCCGGCCTATCTTCGTCGCCGGAACCGACACCGGAATCGGCAAGACAGTCGTGAGTGCGGTACTGCTTCGATCCCTCACTCGCGACGGCCCGGCGACATATTGGAAGCCTGTCCAGACCGGTGACGACAGTGACACCGAGACCGTCCGTCTACTCAGTACAGGTAGCGGTGCTCAGCTAGGAGAGCCGCTCTACTCTTTTCCCCTGCCCGCATCGCCCCACGAAGCCGCAGCCGATGCAGGAGCATCGATTTGTGGCAAGAGCCTGGACCGCCAGTTGAGTGCCGAACTGGACAAGGCGGGTGAAGGCAAGCTTGTCGTTGAACTCGCTGGTGGGCTCTTGGTGCCCTACAGCTACCAGCGCACTCAGCTCGACTGGTTGGCCGAGCGACACCCCCGCATAGTGCTAGTCGCGCGCTCCGGTCTCGGCACCCTGAATCACACTCTCCTGTCAGTGGAGGCCTTGCGCTCTCGCTACCTTGAAGTAGAGGCACTATTCTTGGTTGGAAACACTCACCCCTCTAATCGGGAGACCCTCGAGCGCTTGACTGGCATTTCCATGATTCTTGAACTCCCAACCTTCGACACGCTGGATCCAGGGACGATTGACAGCTGGATCGACGGCCAAGGCGAGCTCCCCAACTAGACGCCTGATCAGTGACAAACGAACGACAAGGGGATCTCGTTGCCCGTGACCGCGCTCACCTCTGGCATCCCTACACCCAGCACGCCACCGAAGCAGCTCCATTGCCGGTCGCCAGCGCCAGTGGCTCCATCCTCCGGCTAGAGGATGGCCGTGAGGTCATTGATGCTATCTCGTCCTGGTGGGCGACCTTGCATGGACACGGACACCCACAGCTGGTTGCTGCCATGCGCAATCAGGTCGAGACTCTCGATCATGTCCTCTTTGCTGGCACGACTCATGAACCAGCTGTAGCCCTCGCAGAAGGCCTCCTTGAGGTCGTACCCGCCGGACTCACACGCGTCTTCTACAGCGACAATGGATCAACAGCCGTAGAAGTGGCCTTGAAGATGGTCCGGCAGACCTGGTGCCACTCAGGGGAACCACAGCGTCGTATTTTTCTCTGCCTGGATGGTGCCTATCACGGCGACACCTTCGGCTCGATGGCTGTCGGTGATCCCGATCCATTCTTCTTGCCATTCGAACCAATGCTGTTCGAGGCCCGACGTGTCCCAGCGCAAGCCGAGGCGATTCATCAAGCACTGGAAGAACTGGGCGATCGCTGTGCTGGAGTGATATTCGAACCTCTCGTTCAAGGAGCTGCGGGAATGCAGATGCAGACCGTGGCCTTTGTCCAGGAACTGCGTGAGCAGTGTGACCGCTTTGGCATTCCGCTGATCGCAGACGAGGTCATGACAGGCTTTGGCAGGACCGGGAGCTTGTTTGCATGTGGCAAGGCTGAAATCAGCCCGGACATTCTCTGTCTGGCCAAGGGGCTTACCGGAGGATCTTTTCCTCTCTCCGCTACCTTGACCAGTGAGCGATTCTTCAATGCCTTCCTCTCAGAAGATCGCACGCGTGCTTTTTTTCACGGCCATACCTTTACCGCAAATCCGATTGGTTGCGCAGTTGGTCTCGCATCACTCGAGGTCTGCCGAAGAGAAGACACACCCGGGCGCCTCGAGAACATCGGCTCGACAATCCATGCATCACTCGCCCGTGGCTTGGCGAACAACCCGCGGGTGGAGAATCTCCGTCGAATGGGCGGAATCGCAGCCATGGACCTCGTCCCTCCCGGAGGGATGGAGAGAGGCTACCTTTCGAGTCTCCAGCCAGCCCTTCGCGCCGCAGCACTCGAGCGAGGAGTCCTGCTACGCCCTCTTGGGAACGTGCTCTATGCCCTCCCGCCAGCCAGCACGACCGTTGATCAGTGCGAACGAATCGCCGAGGTCATGATTGAACTTGTGGCCCTCTGCGACGAGAAGGCCTAGGCCGCTGCTGTTCAACCAGTGGCCTTCCAGGACCCTTGGTGAATTCGGGGCGGGCCACCCTCGCCACCAGGGAGGAGTGCGGGCGATTGACCGTCTGAATTAGTTGAGCAAGCCCGTGCCCACTTCTGCCCCACCGATGGCGGGCGAACCCGAGTTCATCAGGCGCGAGACCTGAGCACGCACGAATTCCTCTGGGCCACCTGGCTTCATGCCCGCCCTACGAGCTTCTACCAGGGCGGTCTCCAGGGGAACGGAGAGAACGGCCGAGCGATAGATGGCCAGAAAGCTTGCACACCGGCCACCGCTTGCGTCGTACATCAGGGTTGGTCGCCCATCACTACCACGAAGCCAATCAAGCACCAGATCGACGCACCGGTCGCTTCCCAGATCAGCTGGTCCCATTGGCACCATCAGGTACTCTAGTCCAAGGTGGCCACAGACTGTTGCCACATCGCACTTGCTCACATCGACAGAGGTCGAGAGATTGATCACGCGGACAACGCCTCGCCTCTTGGCCAACTCAAGATCCTCCTCGGAGGGCGCAGTACCAAACCAGATTGAGCCACACACGGAGACATTTCGCATGTCTCCGAAGTTCGAGGCAACGACCTCAGGATAGTCCACGCTCGTTTCCGCCTTCGACGTTGAGCTGCAGCCCGCCAGCAGAACGAGCAACGCTACCGAGCATGCGAGTGAGCTAACCCTTGAACGGGGAATCATGATTGCCGTGACGTTTACGCTTGCAAATGTGTCCGAATGGGAAGCGCGAGTCTATACGGATCTTTGCGCGTGATGTGGAGCCTGGCTGTCAATCCTGAGTTCAGCGCACTCCTTGACCGGCTGCCCCTAGAAAACAGTCGAGCCCGAGGGCGCCGTCCGCCCCCGGGCTCCACTCTGGCTACCTGCCCCCTCAGAGCGAGCTCAGGCGGTCAGATCATCGCTGGCCCTGCTCTAGATCCTTGGTTATCAGCTCCAAGATACGCTTCTCCAGCTCCTTGTTCTCGCTCTCCAGATCTCTCAACAGCTCCTGGGCAGCTCCCTCTTGGAGCTCTTCACATTGAGCTCGAAGAATCCTGTTCCGGCGGACTTCATCAATGCACCTGGAGAGGTCATCCTCGTGGGCAACCTCACGTGACAGAAGGTCACGGCTAGTCTGCAGAAGGCTCAAGAACTCGACCAGATCACCGTCTTGCATCTGCTTGGCCAGCTGAACGGTCTCTTCGATCAGTTCACTCAGGGAGTCTCCGCGAGCGTGCACGCTCTGTCGCAAGACCTCCGCAAACTGAGCGACGAGTACGGCGCGGCGATATCCCAGAGAGGTACCAACCCACGTGGTCGCAGATGAGAAGTAGACTTCAGCAGAGATCTCCGTTGCAGCATCTTCTCGGGAATCACGCTCTGCCCCGGAGGGATCCTTGTAGCGCAATCGAACCGTCGCCAGCGGGTCTGCGGAATCTGCGTCTGTCAGCTCCAGCTCATAGAGAGCAACGACCTGATGCCCAGCACCAACCTCACCGGCATCCACTTCGTCATTCCGGAAGTCAGCATCAGCTATCGCTCGATTCTCATAGCCAAGCAGCCTGTAACGCTCAACCTGGAGCGGATCGAACTCCACCTGAATCTTGACGTCACGAGCGATCGCCTCGAAAGCACCTGTGAAGTTGTCAACCAGAGCCCGGCGCGCTTCAACGGGCGAATCCACGTAGTTGCAAACACCATCGCCCTTGTTCGCTAGCTGCTCGAGGAAGTTGTCGTTGTGATTGGACATCCCCACACCGATCGTGTTGAGGAAGATTCCCTGGTCACGCTTTTGAGCGACGTCATCATTGATTTGCTCCTGATTCGTCTGGCCAATGTTGGCCACGCCATCAGAAAGAAACACAACACGATTGTGTGCCCCAGGAGTGAGACCCTCAGCAGCCACCTCGTATCCGAGGCGCAAGCCATTCTCTGCATTCGTCCCGCCTCCAGCTTTCAAGCCATAGATCGCCGCCTCGATCTGCGCCCTGTGTTGAGCACTCGTCATGGGCAGGGTGATCGTGGCCGTCTTGCTAAAGGCAACAATCGCCACAGAATCACTGGGATAGAGCTGTGAGACAAGCAAGCGAATCGCGTGCTTGACCAGCTGGAGCCGCCCATCCTTCATGGATCCAGAAGTGTCAACAACAAAGGTCAGCGCAAGCGGCTTGCGCTCTTCCTTATCGACCTCTCGGCCACGAACCCCTACGCGCATCATCCAACGACGAGAGCTGGGATCCTCGGCATCACCAAACCGACTGAGTGCAAGCTCGGTCTCGATGGCAAAGGTGCCTTCAGAAGGAGGGGCAACATCCGGCTTGAAGTAGTTCACGAACTCCTCCGTACGAATCTGTTCCTTCGAGGGAAGGTTGCCATCATGTAGATAGCGACGCGCAAGGGTGTAGCTGGCCGTGTCTACATCGACACCAAAGGTCGACTGGCGATCCAGATGGGTCAACTCGAAGGGATTATCTCCCCAGAACCTGAAGAACATGTCTGCGGGGCGTTCACCTGTACGCCGTGAACAGCTCTGAAGGATCCGATCCGCCTGCGCCTCGCAGAGCGCGCTGAAGTCTTCTGGACTCAGACCCCTTTGCTTGCCTGCCAGCGAAAAATCGAGCTCCGCAGTGGAGTCATGGAAGTAAAGCCGAGAGCCTAGAGCGTCAGCTGACTTCTCATTGAGCAGCCCACGTCTGCGTGAATTCGTGGATGACGATCCGGCAGGCCCTTCTGAGAAAACCCCTCCCCCATAACCCAGCGCCCCAAGCTTCTTGGAGTCCGGGCCAGGAGAAGATGGTCCTGGAGATGAAGGCCCTTGAGATGAAGGGCCTTGAGATGAAGGGCCTGTCGTCGGTCCGCCCTCGGCCCCCTTCCGAGAACCGTAGCGTCCTGCGAAGCGACCTTCGGCACTCTCGCTAGAAGGGGCAGCGATGCTTGTTCCTGCATCACGGCCACCGCCCAGAGATAGATCCACCACCTTATTCCGGACACTCACAGACCCATCAGGTGTGACAGCAGCCTTTTCGGTACTAGGAAGGCCGCCAGTGATGACTGCCCCGACACTCGCACCTTCTTGCTGACGAGCGCTCGATTCCCGCTTCCTCTCCAGGCCTGCTTTGGAGCTAACAGGAGCAAGATCAGCGCTCGACTTTGAGCTGGAATCGACCCGGGCCAACTGCTCTGAATCCGGCAGGCTCGCAGCTGGCTGGCCTGCCTGATCCTCCATCAACGCTCGACCACCAAGCACCCCTGCGGTCAACGCGAGCAGACCCGCTGCCACTCGCGCTTGAGAACGCAGATACCAGGGTGTGATTCTGGGGATCGGCTGTGAGATACGCTCGAGGGTGGAAAGAGCCTCTAGCGGCAATGTCTCGTCAACTTGCGAGCTCTGCATGACCAGACCAATCGTCGCCTCCAGTCGCTGCTTTAGTGCACGTAGCTCTGCCGAGTCAGCGAGCTCTGATTCCATCGCGCGCTTCTCATCAGCACTCACCTCACCCAACAGGTAGGCGCACAGTCGCTCATGGGTAGAGCTGTCATCCGACGACTTGTCTAGTCTGGAGTCTTCGTTATTCATGTTCTTCATATCAGGCCCTCAGGCAGTCCCCATTCCACTTCCAGCATTACTCAACCCCGTCTCCGCTTGCATGATTGGCTCTAGCCTTCGACTGAGGCCCTTGAGGCCCTCGCTGATCAGCCATCCAACAGTTCCAATCTTTCGGCCCGTCACCTCAGCGATCTCGCGATAACTGCGATTGGCAAGAAGTCTCAACACGAGCACTTCTCGCTGATCGACTGGAAGCTCCTCCAAGGCAGCCTCCACCAACGCCGCCGTATCTTGGGCGTCGACTTCAATCTGCCCACCTGGTGTTGCTTCGTGAGGTGCCACTTCCTGCTCCCTGTGTTTTCGACGCTGTTCAGACCTGATGATGTCCATACAAGCATTCCTCGTAACGGTGTGTAGCCAGGCCGCGAGCTGTCGATTACCGCCTCCATCGTCAGGCTCTCCATCCCCAAAGCGCAATTCGAGTGGCGGGTCATTGGCCAGCTTGAGGAAGACCTCCTGCACCACATCCTCATAGCCACTCCCGGGACCCAAGAGGCCCCTCGCATGACGTAAGAGAGGGCCCTGGTATCGGTGAACCAGCTCCGAGAATGCTGTTCCATCTCCCTCCCGCCAGGAGGAGAGAAGCTCACTATCAGTTAGTTCAGTCATGGTCGGTCAGTTGCAGCCTGCACCAGGTAGACGGCGGGCCTGGGGAGGGTCTTGGGAACTTGTTCAGAATTCGAGCGCTCCAGCTCTGTGGACTCCCCGCCCAGAGGCTTCTGGGCTACACACTTGCTGTCTGAGGGCCGTTTTCATGCTCAAGATTGGCCCTCAACAGGCCAACCAACCCCTCCGAGACCAGGGTCGAGTCACGATTCGAGCCGGGCCCCCCCTAAGCCAGGCGACAAGGACCCGACTCTACGAGTCTGGGCCGTGATCCCCAAAGCTGGAACTAGCTGGACCCCCGCCCGAGTCAATCCTCGAGCGGGGGTCCAGGTGAATGATCGCCGAGGGCCGAGGACTCAGTCCTCACCCACGAGCAGATCCACCAGCTTGTCGATTTCGATTACCGAAGGGACATTGGGGTCATTGGAATTGAGCGTCACACTCTCAAAACTGAGGTTCTCAGCCGCATCACGAGCCTGAAGAATGCGGCCACCAAGAGAGTCGAGAGCTTCATTGCGCAACTCATCTCGCAGGGCCTGGGCCATGTCCAGGGCCAACTGACCCTCCGCTACCAGCTCCTCGTACTCAGCATCAGCCTGTGGCCGTATCTGATTGTCGTAGATATCTGCTTGAGCGATGACTGTCGCCACCTCCACATTGTTGCTGGAGGACGCATCCTGGAGCCTCTTATCCCACTCTGCACGCGACTCTTTCTCCTTGGCCTCGGTCTCCTTCTCGATCTTTCCGGTGATCTTGAGAGCATCCTCAACCTTTCGCTGACTCTTGGCAAGCTCAGTCAGCTGCTGGGTCAACTGCTTGTTTTGGAGTTCTTCCTCGTAGGTCTTCGGGAAGCGTACCGCGCGGATCAAGATCTCCTCAGGCTTGACAAAGAGCTTCGCCACCTCGGTCTCGAGCTTCGGCATGATCTGCGAGATCAGTTGAAGGCGCTCCTCCGTGTTGTAGAAGCTCTCCGTATTGAGATTAGCCAGTTCGTCTCGCAGCTTGCCCTTGACTGTCTCGGCGACACGCTGCTTGTAGTCAGCCTTGAGCCCCTTGGCGACAAGCTTCCAGGCCTCGTTCTCGATAATCCGATAGGTAACCGTGACATCAACGCTGACCTGGTTGTTGTCACTCGTCCGGATTGCGAGGGGTAGCTCTTCCTGGGCGTTCCCATAACGCTTTGACCGCCCGCTCTGTGCTGCCAGTTCCGTGAAGGTCAGGAAGTGAGTGCGTCGATCGAGGCGGTGCCACTTGTGAACGCCACTCACGCCCCAGTGAAAACCAGGCTCATGGTCCTGTTCGACATACCCCCCCGATCCCCACATGTACTGCTTGACGCCGATCTCACCGGGTTCAATCCGTTCGAAGATCGTCGACATGACGAACATCCCGAGTCCCAGGAGGGCGATGAGCCCTACTATTACCTTGAGTACCTTCATGGCTTACTCCTCCTCCTGCTTCTGGGTGCTTGATCGCTGGGCTGTCCTCGAACCTTCGTCGTGCTCCAGTCGCTTCGGAGCTGGGTCCCGGCTGTAGGGAACCAGGGTGAAGTTGATGGTCTGGAGCTTCTTGATGAGGGCTTCCCGCACCACAACACGGCCCTTCTTCTCGAGCGCGTCCGTACGTGCACGGATGCCTTCGGCCTCTTTCGTGTACTTGGCCACGAGACCCCGGGCTTCTGCAGTATGCCGATCCTTCGACTGCTGACCCTCGGCCTCCCTGGTCACCTTGTAGGCATCAGCACCCTTCGTGATCTTGATCGCCTGCTGTTGGGCTTGGAGTAGCTGCTTCGTGAGCTCTCCCTGAAGCTCTTGCCACTCGATCTCCTTTTCCTTCGCAACAAGTGCGAGTTGCTGCTCCCGCTTTTGCAAGAGCTGCTCTTCTTTGACCTTGAGGTGTGCCACCTGCTGGTCGGCAACTTTCTTCTCCTCGATCGCTGCCTCGTAGTCCTTGTCGAAGCGTGGCTTGGGAGTGATCAGTCGCTCGACCTGGATGCCATGCGTTCGCAGTATCTGGTTCATGCGCTCTGTACTGCGCACTCCGGCCGCTTCATAGCTAGCTGGATTTGCAACTTCAACAGCAGAGATCCTTCCGAACTCATCTCTCAAGATCGAGCGGGCGTGGGCACGCATCCAGTCGCGCTTGAAGCCCTCCCCCGGACCGGAGTCGTCAATGATCTCTGCGGCGAAGGAAGGGATGAGCGTGTATTGAATCTCCAGGGACTCGAACCAGAAATTCGACCCATCGCTGGCGCGAACCGTCAGGAAGGGTGCGTGATTGTCTCCCTCTGAGACTCGGCCCTCCATCAAGTACTTCTGTGGAGTGCGATCCAAGGGAAAGATCTCCTGGACGAATGGGATATAGAGCTTGAAGCCAGGCCTATCGATTACTTCCCGCTCTCCCGTTGCGTAGTTCATTTTCACGGCAACCTGGTCATCTGCGATATTCACAACGCCGAGATTGCCAGAGGCCGCCAAGACAGCAATCGTCAGGAATGCGACGGCCACCGAGCCGCCAGTGAGAAGGATGTTCTTCAGACGGATATCCTTGGGGGACTTGCCCCGAAAGTGCTGGCGCGGGCCATTCCCCTCGGGCTCTTCCGGAGGTGTGACATCATCCATGTTTATGGTCTTCATTTTCTGTCCAGGGAATTGGAGACGAGAGTGACCACCTACGGGCCAGGCCGGCGCTATTCACTCACTTGCATGCAAAGTCAGTTGCATCGATTTGGAGAGACGGGGATCCTTTAGCGCCTGGATATTGTGGAGTGAAGCACCCGATTCTCTTCACCCAATCCCCAGCCTCCAACACGAAGACCATAAAGTGCCCAAGAACCCCCCTCAATTCGACCCGGATGCACCCGCATCACCCGGAGCTGGGATCTTTGGCCTGGAGCTAGCGCCCGAAGAGTGCCAGGTCCGAATCCTCGGAGTTCCATTCGACGCCACCAGTTCATACCGCCAGGGCTCCGCCGGAGGGCCCTCAGCAATCCTCAGGGCAAGCCACCAGGTCGACCTCTTCGATGTACTACAAGCAGACTGGGCTGGAGGTGACGGCCAGCCCTGGAAGGCCGGTATCCACATGGAGGTGGATCGCGACATCGAGGAATGGAACATGGAAGCACGCAGGCTAGCCTCCTTTACTCACGAGCTAGGGATCCGCAAGGAAGATCAAGGCAATCGCATCCGCGTCGATGAGCTTGGAGAGATGGTCAATCAGCGGACTCGTGGCTGGACGCTCGAAACGCTCGGATCTGGCGCACTGCCCGTCGTGGTCGGTGGTGACCATGCAGCCCCATTCGGTGCAATCACGGCTGCCGCTCACTCCCACCGCAGCCTCGGCATCCTGCACATCGATGCTCACGCCGACTTGAGGCCGGCCTATCAGGGGTTCACCTGGTCCCATGCCTCGATCTTCCACAACGTGCTCGAGGCAGCTCCATCCGTGGAGCGGCTGGTCTCAGTTGGCCTCAGGGATCTGGGTGAAGGGGAATTCAAGACCATCGAGAGGTCCGGGGGTCGAATCCGGGCGGTCTACGATCACCAACGTGCCAGAACGGCGAACCTGGAGCTGGCGATAGCAGAGGTGGGACACCTGCCGGACCAGGTCTGGTTGAGCATCGATATCGACGGCCTCGACCCCGCCCTCTGCCCAAACACCGGAACACCCGTTCCAGGCGGCCTTGGCTGGAACGAGACAATGGACTGGCTGGGAGCCCTGGCAAGTTCTGGTAAGCGGGTCGTTGGCCTCGATCTCTGCGAGGTCAATCCGGGCAAGACCAGTCCCGAGAGCGAGGACAGCTGGGATGCCATTGTTGGCGCCAGGCTGCTCTACAAGATGATCGGGGCTGCCCTCGCGTCGAGAGCCTGACCAAGAAAGCCGCCCTGGTAGCCAGAACAGGCTCCCCTGAAATCCGGTGAACCCAATTACCAATAAGGGAAGCGCACTGGACTTGAGAGCCATGACCCCTCACTCAAGATGACCGACACCAACGACTCAGCCTCCGAATTCGCAGACCGCCCCTGGATGGATGGGGCCGAAGCCCCCGATGTCGCCATCAGCCCAGCTCGTGGTTGGCTGCTCGCCACCCACGCGACCCCCGCTCTCGTGGGGCTCCTCTTCCCCTATGGCACCTCCATCATTCCTCCGCTACTCATATGGCAGCTGAAGGCCAAGCAGGGGGAGGATCAACAGATGGCGGAGCACTCCGTCGAGGCACTGAATTTTCAGATCAACCTTGCTCTGGTATGCCTGGCCCTCTCGATCACCCTTATCGGGCTCGTCCTCGTCCCCGTGGTCCTGATCGCCGGACTGGTCTTCTCAACGATCGCCACCATCAAGGCCAGCCAGGGACAGCGCTACCACTACCCCTGGATTCACCGGTTCGTGAGCACCGATTGACCCTGGAGCCACCATCCAGATGCGGCCTTCCAGGTCGAATGGTCCGGATCAAATCTGAGCAGCGCTGTCTGATCGACAGCGCTGCTCAGGTTCTGGGCCTTGCGGATGAACCGGCAGGCAAGGCTCTGACGGATCTAGTTTGACCAGTCCGTCATGACTGCATTCGAGAAGTTGAATTCAGCTCCCCCACCCGGGTTTGCGTTCGGGTTACCCGGATCTCGATACCAGTACTGATAGTAGGTGGTCGACCCGACGCCCTGAGCAGTTGCTCCATAGGACATTCCCTGGAAAGAGGCCTGGGTGGCCGCCCCAGTTCCATCAGTGAAGAACACGAACCCACGCAATTGCGGGTTGACGCAGAACAAGCCAGCGGAGTCCGGAACCGTCGGGTTGCCGTTGGGGAAGCCGATCGCTGCGGCGCCGGAAATGATGATTCCGGGCTTGTTGAAGCCTCCATCGGTGATCTCAAAGCCGTAGGTATCGTTCGAGAGTTCCGCACTACCCGTTGCTGCAAGCAGCGCACCGAAACCGTTCGGGTTTGAGTTCGGGCATCCTTGGCCGGCGGCACCAACCACAGCCCCCGGACAGACCCCTGTGTCCCCGAAGCAGTAGGCGGTCCCGGTGTTGTTACCACCATTCGGAACGACTTGGAACCCGTTGATTGTCCCAAAGGTACCTGTAGGAGTCGCCTCGACGTTGATCGAGATGGTGCCTCCGGTGACATCGACATTGTGGAGTGCATAGGTCACGCCCTGCACATGCATACCCGTCCAAGCACCGCAGACAACTTGTTGAGGGTCTGCGGAGCCAACGACATCAACCTGAGAGCAAAAGCCTGTTCGATTATCCGCGGCCCACGCATAGGTGTAGACGTCATAATTACCGTTGGCGAGACCCGAAAACGTGGTCGTGGAGATGTTTCCCGGACCGCCAAGATCAAGGTAGTCATCGAGCAAGTTCTGATCGTCTCCGCTCGTTCCCGTGTTATCAAACTGGAAGCCACCCAAGCTACCTATCTCGCTGATCATCACCGAGGTTGCGGTGCCCGATGAGTCGATGAGAGTTTGGCCTGCAGTCCCAGACGCAGCTGCATTCCAAGACCCCACCTGGCCAGACGCTGCGCCGTAGGCATTACTCGGGATCGGGAAGGTCGTGTTCTGACCGAAGTCGACATTGAATCCTTGCGCACTTGCAACCCCGCCCGCCAGCAACATGGAGCCGGCCGCGGCTAAGGCAAATCTACGGGGACCTTGGATCAAAAGGTTCATGACTCTTATCTACTGCTTGGTTTTTGGAAAAGAATGACGGCAGACGTTGCTGGGCTACCAACAAGACCACTCGGGACCACAGTCAAACCTAGCGAAAGGCGATCAGGGCGCCAGAACGGATTGGGGTAAGCCCAACCAAGCCCCGTACAGGTGTTCAGAGGTGGGGCCAATTCTCAGAATCTACCTCGGCCCCCAAGCACCGAGTTGTTTGAAGAGCAAATTCTGGAGTCGTCTTTGCTCCTCGGTCTCCTCCTGTAGCCAGAGATTGAGCAGCGAACGCCTGCCAAGTTGTGGGCCACTCAAGACGACCCGAGTGGTCCAGTGTCGGTCAGCACTCGAAAGGCCATGTACCCGATGTATGCCAGCAGCAAGAGTCCGCCCTTGACTCGCCCGCCGCCCATCTTGCTCATGGCTGCAAAAATGAGTGCCGCCAGGCTGAATCCGATCACGACCGGAAAGTCGAGAGCAACAACCTTGCGAAGGCTCTCTTGAACTAACGGGTCTTCAGGTCCTCCGAATGGATGGATCAATGCCATGATTCCGACCACGCCGGTGACATTGAACACATTACTGCCGACCACGTTTCCAATACTGATCTCACTATGCCCCTTGATGGCACCGGATACGCCGGCAAAGAGCTCAGGCAGGGAGGTGCCCACGGCCAGTACGGTCAGACCTATGACCTCGTCACTCAACCCGGCCCGTTTGGCGAGCCCCCCAGCTCCCTCCAGCGTCAGCCAGGCCGCGCTTCCCAGCGCGACCATTCCGATCACGACCAAGATTGACGGATACTTTTCCCGCCAGTTGCCGGGGTCGTACTCGGCAGGCTTGGCACCGACCGAGGCTTGCCTCGCTTCCCACAACAGCTGGACGTTGTAGACCGTGACGAGAGCCAACAAGATCAAACCGTCGAGCCGGCTCACGCTGTAATCCGAGCAAATCCACCAGAACACACAAACCGAGGCCAACAGCCAGAAGGCCTCTCTTCGAGCAAGCGCTCCATTGAGAACGTCGGGCAAGATCATCGCAGCGATACCCAGAACGAGCCCAATGTTGGCGATGTTGCTTCCCAGGACATTCCCCATCGACTGGCCGGGGTTGTCCTTGACCGCCGCGAGACTTGAAATCACCACCTCGGGTGCGGAGGTACCCCAGGCCACGACCGTCAGCCCAATGACCAGCTGTCGGACCCCTATTCTCTCGGCAATCAGCGAACTCCCCGTGACGAGCCAATCCGAGCTCTTGGCCAGGAAATAGAAGCCCACGACCAGAAATATCAGCTCAGTGGCGAGATCCATGGTCGGGATGATAGCGACGAGAAGGGGACGCCGTATTCTCGCCAAGCTAGAATCAGGTCATGTCTCAAGCGTTCCGACCCCTGATTGCAATCAATGGATGCCTGGCCCCCGGCGAATGCCCCAAGCTGGAGCTACGCCTGCCCTATGCGGAGGCTGTTCTCCGAGCTGGCGGAATCCCAATAGCAGCACCGCCAGTCGGAGGTCCAGATGACCTGGCCCAATTGCTTGATCGGGTCGACGGCCTCATTCTTGGTGGTGGCGACGACTTTGACACCGAGAGACTTGGGCTGGGAACGACACACGAGACTGCCCAACTCACCCCGACAGAAAAGCAGGATTGGGACTTCTTGCTGGCCCGCAGGGCCCTTGAAACCGACCTGCCCGTCCTGGGCATTTGCTATGGCATGCAACTGCTGGGCCTCGCCGAGGGCGCCAGAATTCACCAACATCTCCCCGAAGACCTCCCGCTGGCGGGCGAACACCGCCACAACACGGTCCATCCGGTCCAGATCGAAACCGGCACGAAACTGGCCGAGCTTGTCGGAGTATCACCCCTTGATGTTGTATCCAGGCATCACCAGGCCCTCTCGGGGGTAACCGCACCCTGGCGAGTATCCGCCCATGGAAGCTATGGAGTCATCGAAGCCATCGAGCGTGATTCTCATCCATTTGCACTTGGCGTGCAGTGGCATCCAGAACTCTCTCCAGAGGGCAGCCTCCACGATCGGCTCTTTCGCGGCCTCATTGAGTCGGCTGCCTTTGCCGCCAATCAACGGCAGGTCGACCCTCGGCGCGCACTCTCCAACTCCTGAGCAACCTCCACGTCCCAGCTAGAACTGTCACATGCGCAAGACCTCGCAATCACCGAACGTCGTGTCTCGTGAGTCCCGCCTCATGGAAGCCGAGCGCCAGAGCAAGAGAGATCGCATCAAGCTGATCGCGATGTTCGTCGGTCTCGTTCTTGTGCTGGGCGCTTACCTGGTCTCAAACCTGCAGGAGAAGAAGCACCTCCAGATCCAGGAGGGGGTTCTCGAGGAGGAGGCTCCCTTCTCTGAGTACCTCGCGGTCAAGGAGTTCGATGCAACGGCTGTCGCTGACCAGATCCTCGACTCACGTCCGGAAGATCGAGTCCTCCTGCCTTCCAAGGTCACTCTGCCATTCACCGAGTACGTCTTCGGCCTGAATGACGTTCACTATCATGCGATTGGGCTCGAGCCCCTTGATGCAGAACACCGCGCCGCAATCGAGACTGATCCGGCCCTCTTCCGTGGGCAGGCCTTCCGAGCAAGAGGCCGGCTAGAAGGGATCAAGTCCCGCGAACGACTTGATGGCAAGACCGAGTACAAGGGCTGGCTCCGAGACGAGAGCGGCCTCATCACGCACTTCATCGTGATGGATGTACCCGAAGAGGTCGAACTGAACGGCTACATGAGGTTTGACGGGCTGTTCGTGAAGCTCTACAGCCGGGAGGACCATGAGGGAACCTGGATCGAGGGGCCGCTGCTCGTCGGCTCACAGATGGTCAGCTCTTACCCCGACGCGAATCCAGAGAGCCTGACCGCAGAGGTCATCCTTGATCGACTGGCACGAGTCAAGGATGACACTGCCCAGGACTCCACAGGTCTGGACGGGACGGTCTACAGGGCCCAGTGGGCGCTGATGGACTTTGCTCAGACCGAAGCTTACGCAGCAATCGACTGGGAGAAGGACGCAGTCGAATTGAACAACGAGACCATGACCTCGATCCTGAAGGATGGAGATGCCTGGAGGTACAGACTCTCAGACAATGAGGCTGAAGACCCCCGCGCACAGAAAGACCTGGAGAGTGGGCTCAGGCCCATGCTAGATGAGGACTTGATTCCCATCCCCATTCGCATCCCAGTCTCCAGGAACATGGGAATCAACACGATAGACCCGGGAGAGAACCCCTCCAGACTCGACTCCATAACGACCGGTTGGGTTGGTAATTGGACCTGGACCAACCAAGCAGGAATTATCAAGTTCGTGATGCCGGGAGGCAGGCCCGATCTGAAGGACTTCAAGAACTCCGCAAGACTCGTACAGGGCAAGGGGTTCTTCCTGAAGAACCACAACTACGAGTCGATGGACCACGGAACTCGCACCGCTCCCTACTTCGTGCTCACGGAACTCGAGACCTTCACGCCTGTCGAGAACAACCTGGTCCAGTCTCTGATGTGGGGGTTCATGGTTCTCACCCTCCTCCTCGGAGGGCTGTTCCTGTTCCTACTCATGCGCGATCGGAAGAAGTCTCAGGAGCTGCAGCGTGACCTCGTCCGTCGCAAGCAAGAGCGCCGCCGCCGGCTCGCAGCGGTCGATCAAGGACAGAGCTAGAGCTCACCATGGCGCAATCCGTACAGGTAACAACCAGCCCTTCCTACGAGGTACGGATCGGCGAGGGCATCCTCTCCCAAGCTGAGCAGGTCACCTCGAGCTACTCGGGAGTCGCCATACTCACCGATGAGAATGTCGCCCCTCTCTACCTCCAGGGGCTTGGTCTGCCGGCCGAAGCTGAGACAATCGTTGTCCCAGCGGGCGAGTCGTCCAAGAGCTTTGAGGTCCTTGAGAAGGTCTTGGAACGCCTCGCCAGGCAAAGGCTGGACCGAGAGGCCTGCCTCGTTGCTCTTGGAGGAGGGGTCATCGGAGACCTCGCCGGACTCACAGCCTCGCTCTACAAGCGCGGCATCAACTTTGTTCAGTGCCCAACGACACTCCTTGCGCAGGTCGACGCCTCCGTCGGTGGAAAGACCGCGGTGAATCTTCCCTCAGGGAAGAACCTCGCAGGCACATTTCAACAGCCCGCAGCGGTCCTCGCAGATGTGGCGACGCTCGCCAGCTTACCTGCACACGAATTCGAGTCCGGCCTGGGAGAGGTGCTCAAGACCGCAATCCTCTCCGGCCCCGAAGCGCTCAGCTCCCTCGAGACCGATGCCCCGGGTCTGCTTGCTCGTGACAGCCAGGCTCTCTCACGACAGATCGAAGCGTGTGTCTCCTTCAAGGCGCACATCGTTGCCCAGGACCCCCGGGAAGCCGGGCCACGCAAGTGCCTCAACCTCGGGCACACTTTTGGCCATGGCATCGAACACATCGCTGGCTTCGGGGTGATTCCCCACGGGATCGCAGTGGCTGCGGGTATCGGCCTCGCACTCGAACACGCAGCCACAATAGGAGTTCTCGAGGAGCCGGACCTCGTCGAGCGCGTACAACAGCTCAGCGCCGCCCTTGAGCTGCCGGGGTCACTGGCAGAGCTCGAGGCTCGCTACCACCTGTCGATTGCGAGGGAAGATCTCGTCGAGTCGATGCGTGCGGACAAGAAGAACAGGGGAGACAAGATCCACCTGGTCCTCCCCGTTCGTGCTGGGGAGATGAAGCTGGATGTCATCCTCGGGTAGCTAACCCCGAGGCGCCCGCTCTGGGAGACCGCCTGGCTGGTGGAGCCAGGAGCCGTCTGTTCCATCCCCGTGCTAAGCTCTTCCAGCACCACCTTGCAGCCTTGACGATCCCTCCCCCGCCCGACCCCTTTCAGATTCCCGAGGAAGGACAGGACTCGCTTCCTGAGATCCTCGGTGGATTCCCGCGACACCTGACCACTCAGCTGATCGAGGAAGGCGAGGACTCTCAGCACCGGCGAGAGATGATCAGTAGCTGGGTACTGGGCCTGGCCCTCGCCCTGCTGGCACTGACGTACCCCCAGGAACGCCTGCTCGGTGAGGCCTTCGGGGAAGTCTTCGAGCGCGGCGCCTTCTGGACCCCCTGGCAGCGCGTCCATCAGTTCCTGGCGCAACTGCTGGATGTCCACGCCGAACAACTGCGATTCGTTTCCTCCGCGCTCGCCTTCGGAGCCTGTCTCCCGGTGGCCCTGAGCATCGCGAGAAGGTTCGGCTGCTCCTTTGGTCTCTCCTTGGTCGGCTGCACGATCACCCTGCTCTCCCCCACGGCCTGGCTCGCAGGTACGACCCCCGGACTGGCCGCTCCCGCGCTGCTCCTCATGCTCCTGCTCATGCGAGAGATGTGGCGTGAGTGCGGGCCGAGTCCCGCCCGCTGCCTGGTGGTCTGGGGGGTCCTGATTGCGTTCCAGCCGACCATGGTTCTGCTGTGGCCCGCTCTCCTCCTGGCATGCTTGTTCACCCAGGAGGAGTCCGCGCGGCGCAAGCGCACCTGTCTGATCTGGAGCCTGGGGGGCCTGCTCGCCCTGGGCGCCATGACCACGATCGGGCTTGCGGATTGGGACCCCCAGCCAATGCCAAGCAGACTCGATCTGGACGGCACCCGCTGGTCCCTCGATCCCAGGGTTTGGCCACGCTTGGCCGGGCTCGTGCCCGGGCTCGGCCTCAGCGCGGTTGGGCTGGCGAGCCTGTGGCTCCTGAGGCGAAACGAGTCCGAGCTCCCCCCACCACGGTGGCTATTGCTGTGGGCCCTGCTTCCAGCCCTTGGCTTGCTCCCCAATAGCGCCCTCGGGTGGGACGCTTCCTATCAGTGGCTGCTGCCCATTGCACTCGTCGGTTGGTTCGACCTGCTTGCCCGTCTGGAGGTCGACGGAGGGCGGCTGCTTGGTGCTGCAGGCTTGCTAGCTCAAGCTACCCTCCTGATCGGACTCATAAGCTACGCACAGAACAGTGATCCTCTGGCCAGATGGCGCTCCCATGCCCATCAATTCCTCGAACCGGGCGATGTGGTGATCACCGGTCACGCAGAGCACGCCTACCTCGTTTCCCATCGTTGGGGCCAGATGTCAGTGGTCCTCGGGGCCGCCGAGAAAGAGTCCCCAGACCCGGAGTTCGTTGAGGGCGTCTACTGTAACGAGCGAAGCGACACGAACCTGCGGGTCAAGACCCAGCACGCTCACGCCTGGGCAGCAGAGGGTCTTGAAGCCCATGGCCTGGGTTTCCGCGTCATTCTCGATCGACCCTTCCCCGATCACTCTGAGGGCATTGCCAGCGTGATCGACAGTCGGCTCGCCGAAATCGTGGAGTACCACAGCCTTGTGGTTCCCGCCGAGGAGACGCAGTGATCCAGCCCCTCGGGAGACTGATCGATGCGGGGGCCAAACAAGTCCACATCGAGCAAGTGACCCGCGCTTGGCTCTCCGGACAGCCGCTGAGAGAAAATGCCGAGCCATTGCGCCGGCCTCTACCGGCGGCCGCTTCAGCACTTCTGGAGCCAGTCGAACGGCAGCTGGATCTCTGTCTGAGGCTCGTCGACACCCAGATAGCAGACGATGGGGCGAAGAAGCTGCTGCTTCAGTTGCAGGATCAGAGGAGGATTGAAAGTGTGGTCCTTCCTGGGGACGGCCTGTGCATATCGACGCAGGTAGGCTGCGCTGTGGGCTGCACTTTTTGTGCTACGGGCACGCTCGGGCTGACTCGCAACCTGGGACTGGAAGAGCTCCTCTCACAGGTCGTACTCGCCCGCCGGTCTTCACGTGTACGTCGGGTCGTCTTCATGGGGATGGGAGAGCCAGCCCACAACCTCGACAATGTCCTGGAAGCGGTCCAGCAGCTAGGCCTGTATGGAAACCTGGGGCACAAGGATCTGGTGTTCTCCAGCGTGGGAGACCCGATGACCTTTGAGCGTCTGGCAAAGCCACGGGTCAAGCCCGCCCTCGCGCTCTCGCTCCACACAACACGGCCCGAGCTGAGGACCCGGTTACTTCCCAGAGCCCCCCGTATCGACCCCAGAGAGCTCCTCGAGTCGGCCCTTCGCTACTCTGATCTGAGTGGTCACCCCCTCCAGGTCCAGTGGACGCTCTTGAACGCGGTCAATGACACCGACGAGGAGATCGCGCGACTGATCGCCTGGTCACGGGGGCGTCGGGTCGTGGTGGATTTCATCGAGTACAACGAGGTTGATGGCCTTGCGCACAAACGGACAAGCCCCTCGCGAGCACACACCCTGACCCGTCGGCTGCACGCCGCCGGGATCCTGGCCAAGCTCCGGCGCTCTGCCGGGCAGGGGGCACGGGGCGGCTGTGGCCAGCTCGTGGCGGGCCGCTAGCTGATCTTCGGGGCTTGGCCAGGATCCATCGAACTCCGGTGCGGGCCCCAGGGGGGCGGCCAGCCCCACCGGAGAGCCAGCCCAGGGACCTCCACCGGCGTCAGGCCCCCCAGCCAGACGGCTGTCCTGCCCCAAACGAGAGCCCTCGGGCAAGATGGATCATCTCCCGCGTCGACAGGAGGCCTCACATGTGTTTCAATCTCGCCGATTTGTCGGTGCCCAACAATCATCGAGGCACTCCAAGCTCCCAGTCCCCCGGCCCCAAAGTCCTGCCACCGGCCAGTAACTTGCAAACCGGCTAGTTCAGCGCCACACAGCCAGGCCCTCGCTACATGCCCCGTCGCGACGACCTCGAGTCGATCCTGCTCATCGGAAGTGGGCCCATTATCATCGGGCAGGCCTGCGAATTTGACTACTCGGGAGCTCAGGCCTGCAAGGCTCTCAAGGAAGAGGGCTATCGAGTCATCCTGGTGAACTCGAATCCGGCGACGATCATGACCGATCCGGAGATGGCCGATGCGACCTACATCGAGCCGATCACCTGGGAGTCGGTCACCAAGATCATCGAGAGGGAAAAGCCCGATGCGCTGCTGCCGACCCTCGGCGGCCAAACCGGGCTGAATACCGGCCTGGAACTCTTCGATCGAGGCATCCTGGAAGAACACGGTGTCGAGATGATCGGCGCCACCGCGGACGTCATCCGAAAGGCTGAAGATAGAGATCTCTTCAGGGCAGCCATGCAGCGGTGTGGACTCGAGAATGCTCGATCACGCGTCGCCCACACCATGGAAGACGCCCGCCATGCTCTGGCCGAGATCGGACTACCTTGCGTCATCAGACCAGGCTTCACGATGGGCGGCACGGGTGGTGGAATCGCCTACAACGTCGAGGAGTTCGAGGAGATTGCCTCCGGGGGGCTCGCCGCCTCCCTCAATACGGAGATCCTCGTCGAGGAGAGCCTGATCGGGTGGAAGGAATACGAGATGGAGGTGATGCGCGACAAGGCTGACAATGTCGTCATCATCTGCGCCATCGAGAACCTTGACCCGATGGGTGTGCACACCGGCGACTCTATCACTGTCGCGCCGGCCCAGACCCTCACCGACCGCGAGTACCAAGGCCTTCGAAACGCTTCCCTCGCCATCATGCGAGAGATCGGAATCGAGTGTGGAGGCTCAAACTGCCAGTTTGCGATCAACCCGGAAGACGGGCGCATGATCGTTATCGAGATGAACCCACGCGTCTCGCGTTCATCCGCCCTGGCCTCGAAGGCCACTGGCTTTCCTATTGCCAAGTTTGCCGCCAAGCTCGGTGTCGGCTACACGCTCGACGAGTTACGCAACGACATCACGCGCGAGACACCGGCCTGCTTTGAGCCGACGATCGACTATGTCGTGACGAAGATGCCCCGCTTCGCGTTCGAGAAGTTTGCTGGCGCAGATCCGACTCTGACCACCTCGATGAAGAGTGTCGGCGAGACCATGAGCATCGGGCGCACCTTCAAGGAGTCGTTGCAAAAAGCGCTGCGTGGCCTGGAGACCGGAGTCTCGGGGCTAGGCCTGGGCTCTCGCGACCCTGCAGAGGCCATGGCTACTGACAACGAGGCCCTGACCCGAAAGCTGCGAGTTCCCAACGAGCATCGGCTGCTCGCACTACGCGTGGCCTACCGAGCAGGGTGGAGCACGGAGGACATCTTCGAGGCCACGAACATCGACCGCTGGTTCCTGGAGAACATCCGAGAGCTCGTCGAGTTCGAGCAGGAATTGGCCGGGGCTCTGCTGACCAAAGAGCTCCTTCGCAAGGCCAAGCAGCTGGGCTACAGCGATCCACAGATCGCACTCGCTACCGGCACTGACGCGGACGCGGTGAAGGCCCTCCGGGCCGAGTATGAAATCCAACCCACCTACAAGCTGGTCGATACCTGCGCAGCCGAGTTTGCCGCCATCACTCCCTACTACTACTCGACCTGGGAGGACGAGTGCGAGTGGCGCCCCTCCGGCAAGCCGAAGATCATGATTCTCGGTGGGGGCCCGAATCGCATCGGGCAAGGCATTGAGTTTGACTATTGCTGTGTGCACGCAGCCTTCGCTGCACAGGAAATTGGGCATGAGGCGGTGATGGTCAACTCAAACCCCGAGACCGTCTCCACCGACTATGACACTTCGGACGACCTCTTCTTCGAGCCCCTGACGCACGAGGACGTGATGAATATCGTCGAGAAGATCAACCCCGAGGGCATCATCGTTCAGTTCGGTGGGCAGACCCCTCTGAACCTTGCAGCTGACCTGGAAAAGAAGGGGGCCAAGTTGATCGGAACTCCGGTCAGCTCGATCGACCGAGCCGAAGACCGCGAGCAATTCACTGCCTTCCTGACGAAGCTCGGCATCCGTCAGCCAGAGAGCGGTATGGCCAGCACCGTCGCGGAAGCCTTCGATATCGCCCGGCAGATTGGGTACCCGGTGCTCGTGCGACCGAGCTATGTGCTTGGTGGGCGCGCCATGGAAATCGTCTACGACGACGAAGACCTGGACACCTACATGCAGAACGCCGTCCAGGCTTCCCCCGACAAGCCCATCCTCGTGGACAAGTTCCTGGAGGACGCGATCGAGATCGATGTCGACGCCATCTGTGACGGCAACCAGGTCGTGATTGGTGGAATCATGGAGCACATCGAAGAGGCCGGGATCCACTCCGGTGACTCAACATGTGTATT
This sequence comes from Planctomycetota bacterium, assembly GCA_014237855.1. Lineage (GTDB taxonomy): Bacteria > Planctomycetota > UBA1135 > UBA1135 > JABACD01. The sequence goes on from JABACD010000001.1 coordinate 495,595, forward strand.
ACCTCCCCACACCCTGGGAGACGAGATGCTCGAAGAGATCTCCAGCACAACCAAGTCCATGGCGCTCGAACTGGGCGTGATTGGCCTGATGAACGTGCAATATGCCGTGAAGGCCGAGCGCCTCTACGTGATCGAGGTCAACCCGCGCGCCTCTCGTACCGTACCCTTCGTCTCAAAGGCAATCGGGGTGCCGCTCGCAAAGCTTGCAGCCAAGATCATGTGCGGCAAGACGCTCAAGGAACTCAACTTCACCGAGGAGGTCATCGCGCCCTACTTCTCGGTCAAGTCACCGGTGTTCCCGTTCAATCGCTTTCCAGGAGTCGATGTCCTCCTCAGCCCAGAGATGCGCTCTACCGGCGAGGTCATGGGAATCGACCGAGACCTTGGCTATGCCTTCGTCAAGGCCTACCTGGCCGCAGGAACCAAGCTCCCCAAGTCCGGCCGGATCTTCGTCTCAGTGCGCAACCCGCACAAGCGTGGCATCATCCCAGAGGCAAGGACGCTGGCCTCCATGGGCTATGAACTGGTCGCTACCGAGGGAACCTACAAGGCTCTGAAGACCGCCGGGATTCCCGTCAACCGTGTCAACAAGGTCCATGAGGGTCGGCCACACGTGGTTGACATCATCAAGAACCGAGAGATCGACATGGTGCTCAATACTCCCTACGGCAAGCAGCAGCGCGTTGACGACTCGAATATCCGCGCAGCAGCCGTCACGGCCGGAATCCCCTGCATCACCACTCTCGCTGGAATCTCGGCCCTGGTCAGCGCACTCACCGCAGTCCACCGTGCGGACTACGATGTGCGCTCGATCCAGGAACTGCACCGCGCAGCTCGAGGCGAGATAGAAGCCTGAGCCAGAGCGCCCGATGCGGCGTCAGTTTGCAGCGAGCTTGGCTTTCACTCGCTCGACCGCCTGATCAAGCCTTGGATTACCACCCTGCAACCCCTGCGCGTGCTCGTACTGACCGAGCGCATCTTCGAGCCTACCCACGTTCTCATAGGCCGTACCGAGGCTGATTCGCGAGAGGTAGCGATCTGGACCCGAGTCCAAGAGTGACTCAAAGGCCTGAATCGACGATGCGAACTGCCCCTCTGCCAGAAGGGCTCCACCCAGAGTCTCAAGGGCATAGATGTTTGCCGGGTTCTCGGTCAGAACCTCCTGGAGAATCTTGATCGCTGCCTGATTCTGGCCAATCTCTGCCAGGCCCAACGCCTTGGTGAACTTTGCGTACTGAAGTGCTCGATCGACGGGCGACGGGCGATCGCTCGGATCCAGAGGATTGGGCAGTCCAGCGCTGACATCACCCGCGGCGGCGTACCCCAGAGCTCTCAACTCGGCAAGCTGTGAGTCAGTGAGGTGAACGTCTGAAGCCAAGGGCAACCTGGGCAGGGCAGAGAGCCCAGCGATCGCCTTGGTGTAGGACTCCACATCAGCCTGGCCTTGCTGCGCGAGATTGTGAAGCTCGCCTGGATCCTTCTCGAGGTCGTAGTACTCCTCCTTGGAGCTGTGCAGGTACTTCCCTCTGGCATCCACCCACCCGGACAGCGGGCTCCAGCCATAGTTCAAGTACCCGGAGTAAGACTCGATGTAGACACCTCGGTCGGAGGCAATCGGGTCACCCGCCAGACTCACTCCGTCACTCTCCAGATCGACCCCTAGCCCCATCTCCGCCATCCACGTCGGGAACAGGTCTACCACGCTGACAATTTCGTCTGAGCGCGTACCAGCCCGCCGCCCGTCAGAGAAGCGAATCATGAAGGGAACCTGGATGGTCTCCTGATAGCAAAAGGCTGAGTGAGTGGCCTCTCCATGACCACCGAAGGCCTCTCCGTGGTCAGCAACGACTGCAAGAGTCAGCTTGTCCAAACCCACCTTCTCCTCCAGTGCATCGAAGACGCGACCAATCTGATGGTCCATCCGAGCCACCTCTGCAAGATAGGGGTTTCCCTGAGCACGCTTGAGATACTCCGGCGGTGGAGCATACGGAAAGTGTGGATCGAAGTAGTGCAGCCAAAGGAAGAACGGGCGATCCTCATCTCTGTGCTCGAGCCAGGACAAGGCCCCTTCGGTAACGTCCTCGGCGCTCCTTGCCGAGTGCACGGGAACGCCTCGACTCTCGACCATCTCGGGTTCGTCGAAAACGTCAAACCCCTGATCAATCCCATAGAAGCCCGAGAGCACTCTCGCAGAGACGAATGCGGCTGTCTCAAAACCAGCGTCGCGTGCAAGCTCTGCAATCGTCTCGGCCTCTTCCGGAAGCTGCATCATTCCATTCTCCCGAACTCCATGACGAAGCGGGTAGAGCCCTGTCATCATCGAAGCGTGCGCCGGTAGGGTTATCGGTGCAACGGTGTGGGCTCGGTCAAAAACCAGGCTCTGCCTGGCCATCGCCTTGAGTCTTGGAGTCAGGTTTCGATCAACCCCATAGATGTCCAGAGCATTGGTGTTTGTCGTGTCGATCGTGATCAGCACGCCGGAGCAGGGCAACTCCACCGGCTTCGAACAGCCAGGTGCATACACCAGGAGAGCACCGAAGGTCAGAACGCCAAGCGAGGATCGAATCCCAACAGTCATACTCAGGGGCATCATCGGAGAGATTATAGCAAGGTAAATTCTTGGGATGCCTGTCCACAAGGTGGCCCTTCAGTCCCGATCGAATTCTCCTGTTATGGAGGTGCGGAAGCCCTGTCCTTGCTCGTACCGACGTAGGTGCTCCAGGATCTCATCTTCGAGCTCTTGGTCCCCCGATTGTCGGGCATCTCTCAATGCGCTCTCACCCGTGGCACGGGCCTGGGCTGCTTGGTTCAGACCGGTATAGGCGGCGGCCAATGTGTCGTTGACTCGAGCGCGCAGGGAGAGCTCGCTGTTGCTCCTCGTCTCGAGGAGTTCCTTGAGGAGCCGGGTTGCCAGCTGGACCGCGTAAGCCGGATCGTAGAGGTCATCCTCACTGGCCACTGCATGAATCCTGGCAAGCTGAGCACATGGCCGCTGCAGCTTCTTTCGAGCTAGCAGCTCGGGATCAATGTTCAGGGCCGAACGCATGTTCTTGACACCCCCTCGAACCCGGCCAAGGCTGACTGCATTCCAGCCCGCTCGGAACTGTTGAGCTGCCATTCCTGGTGCGAGTTCCTGGGCCTTGGCAAACAGAGGAGCGGCTTGCTCCTGGCGTCCTTGCGCCGATAGCAACAGGGCCAGGTTGTAGTAGGTCTTCGGCTGGCCCGGGTTGAGTTCGATACATCTGCGGTAGGCGTTCTCCGCGCGATCGAGTTCTCCTGACGCCTGCAGCTTGAGGGCTAAGAACTCGTAGGCCCGGGCGTTTTGCGGCCGCTTGATTGCTGTGTCTTCCCAGATGCTCAGCTCCGATCTGTAGTCCTGATTCCGCTCAAACGTCAGCCACCCTAGTGCTGCCGCGCAGAGCGTGACAAGGGCTACGCGAGCGGCGACAGGCAGCGCTCGACCCAGGCGATCCAGGCCAAGCACGGCGAGTGTCAGCAAGGCAGCGAGTGGCAGAACCATGCGGTGCTCTGCCATCGGTGCACCAGTGATGGGTATGAAGCTCGACGTCGGAGCGAGTACCGCGAAGGCACCGAGGGCAACGACGCCGAGTGGGTACCTGCGCCAGGTTCCGTAGATGCTCGCCGCGAAGAGGCCCGCGATCACGAGCGCCGGCACCCACACATCTCTCAGGCTTTCAGCAATTGGCCAGTCCGATGCGTCGAACACCAGCGGACTCGGCCAGAACACGAGCCTCAGGTAGTGCATCAGCACCTCTGTCTGGGTCAGGAGGTAGGGCCAGCTATCCACGCCCTGAACTCCGAATCCAACCGAGGCGCCGCGCCCCCCCAGGCTCAGGCTCCAGAGCAGGACAGCCCAGGTCGAGAAGAGCGCAAGGTGAAGCCTCCAGTGTCGCCTGATTGCCTCGCCGAGGCTCCTGGAGTGGGCCGCTCGATCCCAGAGCAGGATGATCAGCGGCGCAGAGACCATGACCTCCTTGCTGGCCATGCCCAGTGCACAGGCCAGCACGCTCACGATTCCCCACCCTATTTTCCCCCCACCCTCCGCTAGTGAGCGGTCTGCGGCCAGGAAGGTCAGCAGATAGAACAGGGCTGCCAGAGTCTCTGTTCGATAGGAGACGTGATCGAGGGCTGCCGTGTGAAGTGGATGCAGAACCCACAGAAGCGCAATGGTAAAGGCACACAACCCACTCAGGGCTCCGGCCTGGGCCCTCGAGAAGACACCCAGCAAGAGGAAGAAAAGACAGAGAGCGGCGGACAGATGTCCAAGTAGATTGAACAGGTGGTAGCCCTTGACGTTGAGGCCATCGCCCTGGAGTCGCTCCGCGATGGAGTAATTAACTGCAAGCGATAGCGCGACGAGGGGCCGTCCACTTGCACATGACCCTTGAGGGGCGTTCATGGCGCGTTGAACGTCCGGTAATGCGCGTACATTCACGCTATCCTCGATCGTCACCTGGTCATCGTAGACGAACGGATTCTCAAGGCTGTTGGCATGGGCAAACAGCCCGGCAACAACAATCGCCAGGGCCAAGAGGCACTGGTGACCACGGGTAAGGACTGTCGAGGTCGGCGTCACGCGAACAGCCTACCCGACCAGACAACTGAATCAGAGTCGGCCGGCAGAGTTAGGCTTCGTCACCCGGCTTGGATCCTTGGTGCGGTTCGTGATCGTGGCACTCCAGGTCCAACTATCCGCTGGGTATTCGTCAGGACTCGCTTTGTCCAAAAGGTCGTAGCCAAGGCTCGTTACCTTGATCTGATTACTGTCCGCCTCGAGGCGATACAAGAAGGCAGCGATCTGGGCGTGAGTAAAGGAACGCTTGCGATCATTGGGCTCAAGAGCCACGGTCTTGTCGAGAATCCCGCCAGCACGAACTTCATTCCTCGGATCGGTCTTCACGTCCCCCATCTGAGTACTGGGACTATCGGCGCAGTAGCGCACGTAGCTGTCGGCACTGCTGCCTTCATCGATGAACCGATCTCCCTTGATGTCCTTGGCGAGCTTGGTGTTGAGCAGTGAGATCTCCTGGATCTCCTTGCAGACCTTGGGCACGGCGACAGTAAAGGTACCTCGCAGCTGGCTGACCTCTTGATGGCGCTCCCACCCAGCCCAGGCCAGATAGGCTGAACTAATGATCGAGAGCAGGATAATTGCCCGCGCCAGGTTCATGTTCACGAAGAAGTCTTTCATAGCTCCACCTCGCCGGACTTGGAGACGTCGACATTGACCCTCAATGACGGCAGGAAGACACCCCTCTCCAATCCATCGATCGGGTCGGAGCTGGAATAGTCCACCTCAAGGCACCAGGGTTGATCACGGAGATCATTGATGAGCGCTTCGTAGTTGCTTGAGGCCGCCGCACTGCTCTCGTCAAAGAAGGCAACGTCCATCACCACGGTTACAGAGTCTCCATTCCGGGTCGTGGCTGCGTTGTAATCCGCGTCTAGCTTGTGGAAAGCCATGCGTCCGTACCGGTCATCATCGGTCGCTATCTGATCGAGAACAAGGGTCAGAGCCTTCAGGGCTGACTGCGGCTGTTGTTGCTCAGTGTCGTGCCCCAGTTGCTTCTGGAGCTCCCGTTGATGATCCTGCAATGAACTGCGAACATAAACCAGCTGCTCGTAGCGGTTGCGAATCGGGTCGGCACGATAAGCAGGCGGATCCGATCCCGGCACCCTTCCGGTGTTCTTCTCGACGTAGTTCGCAAGGGCCTCTGGCGGATATCGAAGGTTCCCAGGTTTCCCATTCTTCGGGTCTCCGATCATGTAGTTGACCGAAGAGTCGAGCATGAATTGGAGGTCACTATCGATCGATCGGCGCTCTTCTCCCAGGTACATGTACCAGACGCCAAGGAAGGTTGTGATCAACAGGCACATCACGGCGACCGGCAGTTCGAGCCGCTCCATGGCCCCCGAGAACTTGAGCTCTTCACGACGCAAGCTCGGACGGATGATCCCCCCACCCATTCGGTTCAGGGCAGCACCGTAAGCGACTGCACAGTCCCCATAGCCGCCGCTCTCGGCCCTCTCAAAACCTTCCAGCTCAAATCCTTCCAGGGCATTGATCGGTATGCCGAGGATGTCTCCCTCGACCAGCCCTGGGAGAGAGAAACCGGAGAAGTAAACACCCGTCAGCTCATTGCTTGTCCTGGCTGCAGATACCGTCCGAGACAGCTCTCGGCGAATGCGCTGGACAAGCTCATCGACGCGCTCAGGATTCGCTTGCGCGCCACCTTCTTGGTGCTCGACCAGGTCCTCCTCGTCATCCTCGCCCTCTGCTGAAGCATCTGCGGTGCCTTCATGGCCATGCGGTGAATAGCTCAATGCACCGACCTGAATGACGCGCATCTCCCGGACCTTGCCGCCATCGACGAGCGCCACCGCAGTCGACTCCTCACCAACGTGAACCAAGATCTGGGCCTCGTCTACCGCACACACGCCTGTAGAGGCCGCCGCATTGACCAGGGCCGTCGTCTCCACTTCGATCTCTAGAGGATCGAAGCCTGCCCCACTACAAACCTCGAGAGCCGCCCTGAGATCTTCCTTGGGGACAGCTGTTACCAGCAAGCTAGAGGAGGCACTCGCTACATCCTTGATGTAGAAGTCGACAACAACATCTTCGATGTTGAACTGTGGCAACTGAGACTCCACCTCGAACTTGAGCACAGACTCGATCTTGCTCACTTCCTCCACTGGAAGACTTAGTTCCCGGAAAGCCGCGATGCGCGAATCGATGACAAGCCCCAGGTTATCCGTGGAGATACCATTGGACTTTATCGCAGCCTTCAGCGCGTGAGCGGCAGCGCCCACGGGGTCTTCTTCGTCGGGCGGGATCTGTCCCACCAGGCTCTGCACGATCTTGGGCTTCTTCGAACTTCCGTCAAGGACGACAAGTTCGAAGCGGCGGGGACCGATCCTTAGTCCACAGGCTTTGGCCATCAGGCGACTCTCACAGGTTTTCGACGTAGGACGCCATCAAGAGGTCGAACTCTTGGCGTTTGTGTTCGGGAAGGAGACGATCTCGGGTTAGCTGCCGGTACTCGAGCCCCGCTCGACGAAGGTCGACCTCCATCTCACGGTGATTCTGGGCCGCATACCGATCACGGATCTCCTGAGTCTCCAGATTGTAGTGATCCAGGAGCCCGCCGAGGAGGCGTTGACGCTCTGGATCCAGATCGAATTCCTGGCTGAAGGCCCGCTCGAAGTCTCCAAAGGCGCTGACCACATCTGTTTCCCGGTGTGATCGCTCCGTCACGATGATGCCCGTGCCCAGACCGGCCAGAAAGGTGACCCCGGTCAGGATGAGGATCCAGAGGCGGGTGCTGTTCACTGCTGATCCGCCGCCGCATCGGGCTCGGACAACTCGGACATGTCCTGCAGGATCGATTCACCCTCCACCCCGGCCCCCGTCCCGGGGCTCTGAGCGGGGTCCTGGAGCCTATCCAGCCCCCGGAGGAGCTCCTCCTTGTTCTCCGGGGCGGGCTTGGCCCGGACGCTCGTCCCATCTGGAATTCTGTTCGAGAAGATCAGCAGGCTGACCACCAGGAGCAATCCGGCGGCGACGGCCGTGCTTCGCAGTACGAACTGAAACAGCGGCGTCTCTGTCGGGACTTCGGCATCCAGCTCGCTCTCCAGGCTCGTGATGGCATCGGAGCCGGCATCGCCAGCGAAAGCCCGCCTGGCCACGCGCTCAGCAAAGCCGGAAGGGACAGCCACAGCAGGCTCGATCTCCTGGCTGAACCAGCGCTTGAAGGCCTTCTCGCCCAAGAGGGTGCGGCGACAGAGCCGGCAATCCATCAGGTGCTGGCGCAGGGGCGCAGCCTGTGAATCGCTGAGCTCCTCGTCAACGTAGCTGGGAATCAGGTTCTGACAGTCTTTGCAGTTCATTAAATGGGCCTCCTCATGATCAGCACTCCCCGAATTCGGGATAGAGCGAAAGGAGCTTGTCTTTGAATCGAGCTCGCGCGCGGAAGAGGCGTGACTCGACGGTGCCAATCGAGATTCCGAGCGTGTCGGCGATCTCCTGATAGGCCATGTCGTTGAATTCGCGCATCACCAGGACGCAGCGGAAGATGTCGGGCAGATGCTCGAGCACCTCATGGGTGATATCCGTGATCTCCTGGGCCTCGAGCTGAGCTGAGGGCGTTGGACACTCCACTGGAGAGGCATCACCGACCAGCTCGGGGTCCTCGACAGGCTGGACGGGTGAACGTCCTCGGCGCTTCAGGACATCCAGAATCGTGTTGGTGGCGATTCGATAGATCCAGGTGTAGAAGGACGAGCGGTGGTCGAAGCTGTCGAGCCGCCGATAGGCCTTCAGGAAGGTGTCCTGGACAATATCCTCGATCTCCACCGCATTACGCGTGTAATGCCGCGTCAGCGCGAAGAGCCGAGATTGGTAACGCTCCACGAGCTCCTCGAAGGCAGCCTGATCCCCTGAGAGGGTCAGCTGGACCAGCTTGGTGTCTAGGGCGCGGACCGAGTTCATTGCGACGATTCCCATGGCTCAGGTTGAGACGCCCCAACTGGCGCCCCTATTCCTGAATATCTGCCGCCTTCTCCTTCGGCTCAGGTTGCCCAGGCTTGACCTCGACTTGCTGCAAGAGGTGCCCCAACTTGTCCCTCTTCGTCTCCAAGTACCTTATATTACTTGGGTTAGGGTCAATTGAGAGGGGCATCTGATCCAGCACCTCCAGCCCATAGCCGTGCAGGCCAGCTATTTTCTTGGGGTTGTTGGTCAGCAGCTTCATCTTCCTCACCCCCAGATAATGGAGCATCTGGGCCCCCAGGCCGTACTCCCGCAGGTCAGCTGGGAAGCCCAGGGCCTTGTTGGCCTCGACGGTGTCCATGCCCTCGTCCTGCAGCCGGTAGGCCTTCAACTTGTTGGCCAGGCCGATTCCACGGCCCTCCTGGCGCATGTAGACCAGCACCGCATGCTTCTCCCGGCCAAGGGTCTCGAGGGCCTTGTCCAGCTGAGGGCCACAATCGCAGCGCATCGAGTGGAATACGTCCCCCGTCAGGCACTCGGAGTGCACCCGCACGTGGACCGGTTCATCGCAGGCCTGCCAGGGACCATCCAGACCGGGACCCTTCAGGCCCCGAGAGAGCACAATGTGCTCCTTCCCATCGAGGATCGAGCGGAACATGTGAGCGTCAAACTCCCCGAAACGGGTCGGTAGCGGCACATTCAGCTCGGCCGGCTCGACCAGGCGCTCATTCTCTCTGCGCCAGGCGATGATCGACTCGATGGTGCAGATCTTCAGGCCGTGCTTGGCCCCAAAGATCTCCAGATCAGGCATCCGAGCCATTGTCCCGTCGTCATTCATCACCTCGCAGATGACGCCTCCGGCGCGCGCTCCACAGAGTTGAGCCAGGTCAACGATGCCCTCTGTCTGCCCTCCGCGAACCAGGACTCCCCCACTGCGGGCACGCAGGGGGAAGATATGACCAGGACGGGCCAGGTCCGAAGCCTTGGCCCCCTCCGCCACTGCAGTCAGGATCGTGTGGGAGCGGTCCCCAGCACTGATTCCCGTCGTGACACCCTCAGCTGCTTCGATCGAGACCGTGAAACCGGTCTCCATCTTGCTGGTGTTCTTCTTGGCCTGAGGCTCAAGCTCCAGGCGATCGCAGATCTCTCCTGAGAGCGGTAGACAGATCAAGCCTCGGCCCTGGGTAGCCATGAAGTTGATCGCCTCGGGGGTCGCAAATTCGGCAAGCATCGCCAGGTCGCCCTCGTTCTCACGATCGGGGTCATCAACCAGGATGATCATTCGCCCCTGGCGGAGGTCTTCGAGGATCTCGGGGATTTCGCTGATCGGCATGGGGTCGGAGTCGGTCTGGATTCGCCTGTCTAGAGCCTTCACGGGCACGGGTCAACTCACCATGATACGCCAGGCTTGGACCTCTCAGCACCCCAGGACTCTCCGTTTCGGGGCAATCCCCACATTACTCATGCGTCAACCCAGTTCCCGAGCTCTACTGCTCTCCAGTATCGCCCTCTGGGCCCTGCCGGGCTGTACCACGCAAGCAACCGCCCCGACGATGGAGGCGCCCACAGCCGAGGGTCTCGCCTCCCAGACGCGCATGGCCGCATTCGAGCGGATTGCCTGGCTGGAGGACCGCAGGAGCAACGGAGGGCTCGAACTGGAGAGGCTGGCGCTATCACAGGACCTGGAAACGCGCCTGCGGGCGATCAGAGCCCTGGGCCGCATGCCCTTTCCGGAGCTGGGTTCCGAGGTGACCAAGGCACTACTTCGCGGCCTCCAGGATCAGGATCCCCAGGTCCGAGCCTTGTCCGCTTTCGGGCTCGGGCTTCGTGCAGACCCGGACTCCACGAGTGGCCTGCTGGCCGCATGGAATGATCCTGCGGAGTTGGTCCGTGCCCGCCTGGTTGAAGCCGGCAGTCGCTTCGAAGATCTGAGCATTCGCGAGGAGGTGATGTACTCGCTCTCAGATCCTTCTGTTCTGGTCCGCGCCGAAGCGGCCCTTGCGCCCCATCGCTGGGACCCTACCTCAGGCGCAGCCGCGGTGGTCGACAGCGCCCTGTCCAATGTTGCAGCCAAGGCACCGGTCAAGCAAAGACAGGATCGCTGGGGAACTCCCGAGGACGCAAGTTTCGAGGTGGAGCCTGAGAATGGCCAGGTCATCTGGTCTGCCCTGTTTTCGCTCTCGCGACGAAAGGCGGAGCGTGGGCGCGAGGTCTTCTACTTGTGGTGTCGCGCCGAGGACAATGTTCTGGCGCGCATCTTTGCGACTCGCGGCCTGGGCTCCCTGCAGGAGTCGACCCCCGCCACCCGTGAAGCCCTACGTGAGTGTCTTGGTGATCAGGACTGGCGGGTTGTCGTCGAGGCCGCCGTCGGACTCGGCCGCTTCCCTGACCCAAGCTCCCTGCCAGTCCTCGATGATGCCCTCGATCACCCGGAGACCAATGTCCGCATGAGCGTCGCCCGGTCCCTGGGCTCCTACAAGAACGAACGCCTCCTCGCACGGCCGATTCTCGAGCGCACGCTGGTCGATATCTCACCCAACGTGAGAGCTGCAGGAGTCCGCTCGCTCTCCCAGCTGTTCAGTAATGAAGTGGCAGCTGATCTCGAGGCACGCGCGCTCGACAGGCAAGCAATGGTGCGAAAAGGGGTTGCTGATAGCTGCCAGTACCTCTCCGCCGGGGCCGCCCTCCCTATTCTCGCTCGCCTGATCCGAGACCAGGACCCAGCTGTTGCCTATACCGCAGCTGAAGGCCTGGGAAATTTCCTCGACGAGGGGGGTCGCGAGCTGGCGCTCGAACTCCTTGGCTCCCCGGATAACGGATTGCGTCTGGGTGCAGTCATGGCGCTTCAGGTTTCCCCTCTCCCCGGCGACCTCCCTTCGCTCTTGCGATGTTACAGCTCCTCCGAGGGCGACATCGCTGATGAGATCCAAACTGAAATCATGAGAGCGGCCTCCCAGCTGAAGGACGACCGTGCCTTTGAAATTCTCAATCAGGGCCTGCGCTCTACACGGCCTTACAATCGAGAGCTCGCGCTCGAGCTGATGACCGCTCGCTTCCCTTCAAGCAGCCCAACGGGACGTAAGCCACTCCCCCCCCGCAGCGGAGAGGTGCCGCGAATTGATGTCACGAGAGGCAACCCTCGTGTCGAGGTCCGAACGAACCGGGGCTCCATGATCTTTGAGCTCTACATGACCGAGGCCCCCGTTCACGTGTACAACTTCATGACCTTGGCTCGGCAGAACGCCTACGATGGATTGCGTTTTCACCGTGTAGTTCCGGACTTCGTCATTCAGGGCGGTGACTATCGGGGTGATGGCAACGGAGGGGTATCCTGGCGGGGTGAGCCCCTACGCAACGAGTTCAATGAACTCGAGTACGTCGAGGGCTCCCTCGGTATGCCTCGCAACTCAGATCCCGATAGCGGTGGAAGCCAGTTCTTCGTGACCCACAGAGCAACCCCCCACTTGAATGGCCGGTACACCCTCTTCGGCCAGCTGGTTCAGGGCTTCGATACCCTGGCCGAGATCGAGGAGGGCGACAGCATCATCGAGGTCCGGGTTCGCGGCGAGTGATTCATGGAGATGGCCTTCTCCCTGGCGGGTGACCCCTGATTGGGCCACGACGGTGTCTCCACCAATGGCCACCCCCGCCTCCAAGCTGGGGTTGTCCACAGGCTCTCCTGAGGAGTCCACGAGAGCTGTGGAGAGCTCCGTGCACAGGCCTCCAAGGCCTTTATCGAGCGACACTTACGTCTTTCCACAATCAGGGGAGCAGATGTGGACAAGCACCCCGCTCCACTTCGGGGCCCCCGTTGGTCGAAAAGACAAGGAACACGGGGCTATTCCCACAGCCCCTGCCCCTACTCGAATCGGTATGCCTCCATGAGCAAGTGGCTCTTATCTATCCTGGCGGTTCTCGCCATCATCTGCAGCGCCGGCGTGACCTTCGTGGACAAGCTGGACGGTCGACTGGCTCGACTCGAGTCCGAGAGTGAGGTAGAGCCAGACCACATCGCTCGCCTCACCCGCCAGCTATCCAGCGTTCGAGCGGAGCTTGCTGACTCACGAACTCAGCTCGGCGTTCTGGAAACAGAACGCGCCAGGCAGCTGGAGCTCATGGCGACAGTTGAGGCCCTCCAGACCGAACTGGCAACCAGCCAGGCCGCTATCGAAGGTAACTCAGTAGAGCTTGCTGGAGTCGGCCAACGCCAGGATGCACTCTTGCGCGAGTCCCTCGGAGAGGGCCTACAAACGCTCGAAGAGCGTTGGAACGATGTATCTCAGACCCTCGAAGCAACCGCTCGAATTGCCGAGGACAATCGTCACACATTCAACGACTTCGTTCGCGACCTCCCTCAGGCCAAGAAACAGCAACGCGATGTTGAGTCCATGTGGGTCTCCTTGCTGGGCCCCACGGTCCAGATAGCTGACGAGTCAACCGTCGGCAGCGGAGTCCTCCTGAAGTCAGAACAGCTTGATCCCGAGACCTGGCGAACCTATCTCCTCACGGCTTTCCACGTTGTTCGTGATGTGCTCGACGAAGTCTCGAACACTTACCAACCCATTCCGACGTACATCTACTCAACTGGCGGGGATCGGCACCAATCGAGCGCAAACCTGGTCGAGTACGACGTGAGTCTCGACGTGGCACTCCTGGTGATGTACTCGGAGGAGCCGCTCGAGCACGGCGCTGCCCTGCCCACGCGGGAGGTCCTCTCACAGCGCAGGATCTTTGACTCCATCTATGCGGTCGGGTGCCCGCTGGGTAATGACCCGATTCCAACCCATGGCGAGATCGCGGACACCTATCACGAAGTAGACGGGGATCTCTACTGGATGATCAGTGCCCCGACGTACATCGGGAACTCTGGTGGTGGAATCTTCGATGCCGAGAGCTTTGAGCTGCTAGGCATCTTCTCGAAGATCTACACCCATGGAAACCTGAGGCCGACAGTTGTACCGCACATGGGCTTGGTAACACCGCTCTCGACGATCTACGACTGGCTCGACCAGGTTGGGCAAGGATCGATCATCCCCGAATAGCGCCTCGGCTATTCACCGTCAATCAAGAACCCCCGAGCGCCCATGGACGCTCGGGGGTTCTTGTTCATGCACGGTTGGACTCCGATCGCAGCGAAGCCCAGGCGCTCGGCTAGAACTCGAAGCCCAGCCAGACCCAGAACTTCTGGGTGTCCTCGAAGCCAGCGGGGTTGTCTCCGTCAGCATTGAAGTCGGCGTAGCTCACGCCAATTCTGAAATCGTCATCAATGTTGTACTTGGCGTAGAGGTCGAGCTCATCGCCATAGTCCGCGCCTGACCCTCGCTCAGTCTCGAACTGGTGCAAGACGATCCCTGCTTCAAAGACGTTGTTCCCATAGCCCAGATCCAGGTACGTGTCCTCGAGCCCTTGCTGAGGGGTACCAAACGCAAACAGATCAGCCCAGCCGTTGAAGGCATGTCGGGTTCCAAGCGGCGTCTGGAACGCGCTGGCTGCATTGCTTCCACCCTCGAGCGACTCGAAGCCGACCTTGATGTGCCCGCCCTTTGCATTTCCGCCGAAGTTGACGTGTGAGTAGAGCGCATCGACATCGTTTGTGTTGTCTTCGATGTCAACCTGCTGCGCCAACTCTGCAGCGTAGACAACCCCCCAATCTCCATTGACGCGCTCCCCGGCGAACCTTGCGCCATAGGTAAAGGTGCTCAGCGCAGATTGGTTCTCAAAGTCGAGGTAGTACCCGTAGCCGGACAAGGTCCCGATGTTCTCCGCGGTAACGCTGACATTGAGGAGATGAGAGCTGGAGTCCTCGTTCGTTTGCTCGACGGTGTTGACGTTGTCGAGGTACGCGTAGAAGACCCTTGCGTCTCCGTTCAGCTCCTTGTTGTAACTGATGGAATCGAAGGTCTGCTCTGTCTGACGCCAGTCAACATTCCCGATGAAGCGGTAGTTGTCGAGCTTGATCCGCTGACGACCTAGCCGAATGTCGCCAATAGCGGCACCGTAGTTGAGGTAGACCTGATTGACCACAGTCCCTGTGGGATCGACCACGATCGGTCGTGTCGAATTACCCGTCCCGTTGTCGTAGTCGTCACCATTTGGGCCGACATTCGAGACATCGGAGAACTCCAAGACCCCGGTGAAGCCGTGGTAGTTTCCAGTCTTGTAGCCCAGGCGGGTTCGCAGGGTGGAGGCACGCGCATCCTTCGGGTTGCCATCTTGCTCTACCGTCTCGTAGCGATAGCGGAAGGTCACCCAGAACGTGCCGCTGAGTAGGGCCTCTCTGAGGCTGTCCAGACTCTGCGGCAGGGTCAGGTTCGTGGCGACAGGTGCCGCTTCTTCCGGCTGCTCAGCCTCGCCCGGCGCGGCAAGGGTCGTCGATCCCAGTAGGGTCGCCCCAGCAAGCATCAGCGCTCCGTACTCGAACCTTCGTGCGGCTCTGGATTGCGTGGTGTTCATCTCAAAATCCGGTGGGTTAGGTTGTGGGTTGGAATGTGGTCGGAAGTCCGCGGGAGGCCGATAGGATGGCGGCAGGTTCCTACTCACGCCCTTACTCCCGAGGGCGAAGTCATGACGACTGCCTGACCTGCCGAGAATCCTACTGTTCCGTGCGACGCCCTCGAAGTGAGTTTCGTAATTGGAGGGCGGTTGCTTTCCTGAATCACCCACGAGCGCCTTGGGTGCTAGGCCTCTCCCTGTCCATTTTGGCGGCGATTCAAGCGCTGCACAGAGCTCGACAGGGCCGTGGCGCCTTCCTGCGCTGGGAACCCGACTTCGCCGCCTTCTGGTCGGGAGCCGACCTCTACGCAGCCGGGGCGGAGGGTTATCCAACGCTCCCGGTCACCCTGCTCGTGATGTCCCCATTCCGCGAACTGGGGCCCGTTCCTGGTGCCTTCGCCTGGGCCCTGTTCAAGGTCGGCCTGGCCTGGTTGATCGTGAGCCGAGCATTCGCCCTGGTAGGTGCTGGAGAGCGGAGCCTGGCGCCTGTCGCCAAGGTTGCGATCATTGCGCTCTCATTCCGGCCCCTGCTCTCGGACATCACCCACGGCAATCTCAACCTCTTGGTCGGGGCGGTCATCGCCAGTGCCGCCTGGTCCTGGCAATGTAAACACGAGCTCCGCGCGGGACTCTGGATGGGGTTGGGGGCCGCGCTGAAGGTGACACCGGCCCTGGGCCTCGTGTACTTCATCTACAAGCGTAGCGCCGCTGCAGGCCTTGGCATGGCCCTCGGCCTGTTGGGCGGTGTCCTGGCGCCCTCTCTGGCAGTGGGCTGGGAGCACAACCTTGACCTCACCAGAAGCTGGTGGGGTCAGATGATCGTTCCCTATCTGGCCTCGAACCCCCTGACCCTGCAGCAGACCGAGCACATCAACCAGTCGATGCTGGGCGTTCTCTCCAGGTGGCTGACCGACTGCGTTGCGATCCCGTCCTCAGACGGCCGCACCAGCGCCGACATCAGCATCAACGTGATCGACCTGGGAAGGCAGTCCTTCAGAGCCGTACATCTCGCCGCCAGCGTCTGCATCCTCGCCTTTCTGACCTGGTCCTGCGCGCCACCCGGGCGGAGCCGACGGGGGCTGGTCACGCTGGGTGAGTTCTCCTTGCTTGCTCTGGCCATGCTGTTCCTCTCCGAGCGCAGCTGGAAGCATCACTACGTCATGCTGGCCTTCCCGCTGGCCTTCCTGGTTGCCCAGTTGCAACGGCCACAGGGCGATCCCTGCCGTCGAATGGCCCTGGTCGGAATCGTCCTGGCGGGCCTGTTGATCGGGGGGACGGGGTCCGGATCACTCGGGGGCCACGGCAGCAACCTTGCAGAGGCCTACGGTGCCTTCTTCGGTGCCGGTCTGATCCTCTTTGCAACCGTCGGCCTGGCCCTGCGCAAGAGGCGCGAGGCTGCCGGAATCGAGGACAGTGCGACCCCGGCGCTGGAGTGAGCCGCCCCATCCCTTGGCCCGGTGTGGAGCTTGCGTTCCAAACCGGTGGCTCCGTCCTGAGCACCAGGAACGATGGGCGACGGAGACTCGCCTGATCGACCTAGTGCCGAAAGTGCCGCTCGCCCGTGAAGACCATCGTCGCTCCACGCTCGTCGCAAGCGGCGATCACCTCGTCATCGCGCACCGAGCCTCCGGGCTCGAGGATGGCCTCCACGCCAGCCTCGATCGCCGTCTCGACCCCATCTGGAAAGGGGAAGAAAGCGTCTGATGCCAGGACAGCTCCCTGAATCTCGTCGCCCGCCTTGTGGATCGCCATTCGAACAGCGTCGACCCGACTCATCTGACCTGCCCCCACTCCAAGAACTCGCTTGCCCTTTGCCAGGACGATGGCATTGGACTTCACGTGCTTCGAGATCTTCTCGGCGAAGAGCATCGACTCGACTTGATCCTCGGTAGCCGCCAGCTTCGTGACGCACTTCAGGTCAGCTGCGGAGGAGACGCGAAGATCTCGCTCCTGCAACAGGAAGCCGCCGGTGAGCTTCTTGAGCTCGATATCGCGAACCTGACGCGCTGAGGGGTGATACTCCCCACAGGCGAGCAGCCGGACGCTCTTGCCCCACTTCGGCTTGCCAGTCAGCAGGTCAAAAGCATCCTCGTCAAAGGATGGCGCAATGATGGCCTCCACAAAGCGGTTGCCCGACACGAGAAAGTCTGCACAGGCCAGGTTCACTGGCCGCGTGAACGCCAGGACCGAACCAAAGGCCGAGAGAGGGTCCCCTGACCAGGCCGCTTCCAGTGCGTCCTCGATGGCCTCCGCGGATGCTGCGCCACAGGGATTGTTGTGCTTGGTGACGGCCACGAAAGGCTCATCGAATTCCTTCGCCAGCGCATGGGCAGCATCCAGATCCACAAGGTTGTTGTAGGACAGCGCCTTGCCATTGAGAACATCTGCTGATGCTACCGAGGGCTCGTCGATACCGCTTGTTCGATAGAACGCCGCTTGCTGGTGGGGGTTCTCACCGTAACGCAGGTCGAGAGTCTTGATTCCTGCAGTCGCGAAGCTCGGAGCGAAGGTTGAATCCGCCAGACCCTCGGCACTTTCCTGCTCGAACATCCAACGGCTGATCGCGGCGTCATAGCGCGCCGTCAGAGCGAATGCCTTGCAGGCCAGCTCACGCCGCAACTCGTTCGAGAGTGTCCCCTCGTGCTTCTGTATCTCGTCCAGCACCCGGCCATAGTCCTCGGGGTCGGTGACGATCCCGACATGACGATGGTTCTTGGCCGCAGACCGAACCATCGAGGGTCCACCAATATCTATCTGCTCGATGGCTTCGGCCCGGGTGACCTCAGCTCTGGCGACGGTCGATTCGAAGGGGTAGAGGTTGACGACCACGAGGTCGATGCCCTCGATGCCATGTGTCTCCATTGCACCCGTATGGCTCGGTTCTTCTCGTAGAGCCAGGATGCCACCGTGGATCATCGGGTGCAGCGTCTTCACCCGGCCGTCCATCATCTCGGGAAAGCCTGTGTGCTCCGAGACCTCCTTGACCGCAACACCGGCCTTCTGAATGGCCGCGTAAGTTCCGCCTGTCGAGAGAATCTCGATCCCCATCTGGGTCAGGGCGCGAGCAAAATTTTCGATGCCGGTCTTGTTCGAGACGCTGACCAGGGCCCGCTTGATCTTTGATTCCATGCTCATCTCCAGCCCACCCGGGCTCGAAGGATTCTGGGGCCCAATGGACCCATGTGGGGATCACGAGGTTCCGAGGGGAACCTCCCAATTCGGCAGTCTAGCCTTTGCCCGGGCTCAGGTCTCCAGAAGACTCCCGCGGCTTGTGCACTTGGCCGATATAGTTGGGCCCACTCGCCGGCGCCGACCCCCTCCCCTCATGACACGAATCATCTCGATCACCCTGTGCTCCCTCACCGCCCTGGCACTCGGCACTAGCTGCGGGGACTCGGAAGACAGAGATGTGGTGGTCGAGGGTCAAGCGGGTCGTCTGGGGGGCAAGCCAAACATCGTCATGGTCACGGTGGACACCCTTCGAGCTGACCATCTCTCGGCTTACGGCCACTCACGCGAGACTTCCCCCCACCTGGAGCGACTCGCCGATCAGGGGGTCTTGTTCGAAGCGGCCTTCTCCACCATGGGAACGACTCTTCCGGCACACCTGTCCATCATGACAGGGCTCTATCCTCACCAGCATGGCTACGTGGCCAATCACGGAGCCATGTCCGGCGGCTTCCAGTCCGGGGAGTCGAGGCGAGCCATCGCAGAGATCCTCGCATCGGACGGCTACACCACGGCAGCCTTCGTCTCGGGCCCTACCGTGAGCAAGGTGACCGGTCTCGACGCGGGCTTTCAGCACTGGGACCAGCACGAGTTCGACAAGCTGCAGTCCCTCTCGAGCACCTCGCGCCACAGCAGCGTGACCACTGACAGGGCCGTCGCCTGGCTCGAAGCGGGGCCCGAGGAGCCCTTCTTTCTATGGGTGCACTACTGGGATCCCCACGAGCCGAATATCCCCCCTGCGCCCTACGGAGGGCAATTCCCGAAGGGGTCCATCGAGGAACAGCTGATCGAAGATCGCAAGATCCGCCCCGAGGTCCTGCTCGAGCGCTTTGACGATGAGGAGCTGGCTCGCCTCTTTCATCCCGATTGGGGACGCGAAGGTGGCGACATCGAGTTGCCCCCAATCGATCACGACGCGGTGGTCGACTTGCTCAATCGCTATGACAGCGATGTCTATGCGACCGATGTTGCGCTTGGACGACTGATGGATTGCCTTGAAGAACAGGGCTTATTCGACGATTCGATCCTCGTCTTTACTTCGGATCATGGCCAAGCATTGGGCCAGCACGATTGGCTCGAGCACGGTCGAATTCAGAGCGAGAACGTCCACGTGCCGCTGGTCATTCATTTCCCAGGTGAGGTCATCCAGCAGCCGCTGCGGGTCGAGGATGTGGTCTCGGTCGTGGATATCCTGCCCACGATCATGGCTCGGCTGGGGACAGACTCAGCTCGGGAACTGCTCACCCAGGCTTCCGGCGAGGACATCTTCAGTGGCGAATACCTGCGTCGATTTGCCTTCTCTCAGCGCTCTGTACGCGAGCGAGACTGGGAGCTGGGCGAGGACACCGATGGTCTGAAATTTGGCCTGACGACCTCGCGGTGGAAGTACTACCACAGGCCGGATGGTGCCGACGAGCTCTACGATCTCTCTACCGATAGCGGGGAGCTCATTGACGTCGCAGCCGAGCATCCGGAGGTGATGGAGACCCTTGAACGCCATGTGCTGGCGATCCTCTCCCGGCGCCCCTTCACCCCCGAGGCACGACAAGGCCCCGAGAGCGAGGAGCTAAAGCGTTTCCGGGAGACCCTGGGGAAGATCGGCTACACGGGGGAGTAGCCCCACTGCCGCGGACTGATTCCCGATCAGTCCTGGAAATGCGGGCTTTCCCTCCGGTCAGGGGCGAACCGACGACGAAGGTGGTTCCTTCTGGTCAGCGCCTGTCGCACATCCCCCTGCCGGACCCCGAGCAAAGATCGTGTCTCTACGTGAACAGACCCTCCCCTCGATCGGGAGTGCTCTAGCTGGACTCTCCATCGTCGCCTTCATGGGCATCCTCCATGAGAAGCGTCCGAATGTCGTCTTCATCGTGGTCGACACCCTGAGAGCCGATGCAGTCTCAACCCGGCCTGGCAATGACCAGACCCCAGCTATCGCCGAGCTAGCAGCGGAGGGGGTCGAGTTCTCAAACGCGTTCTCTCACGCGCCCATGACCTTGCCGGCGCATGCCTCCATGTTCTCCGGTCGTCACCCGCACGAGACTGGCGTCTACAACAACGGAGAGCTGGTTCCGGCCGAGGTCCCTCTGCTGGCCGAGACCCTCACCCAGAACGGCTACCAGTCAGTCGCCGCCGTGAGCCTCGCAACACTCTGGCCAAGAGGAGATCGCCTGGGGCTCGACAGGGGCTTTGAGACCTTTGACACCGGTACCATGGAGGTCGCCCCGGCGGAAGAGACCAGCTCGCGCATTGGGCAGCTACTGGACACCCTGGATCCCGATCGACCCTTCTTCCTCTTTGCACACCTCGCTGACCCCCATGAGCCCTACAACGAGCACGGGCCATGGTTCGAGGGTGAACGCGCGCAGAGCACGGCTCACTTCAAACTCGACGGAGCCCAGCTGGAGGAGATTCCGACCTCTACAAGTAACTGGTGGAGAGCTGAAGTCGAACTCTCTCCCGGCAAGCACCAGCTCAAGATTCACTCCGAAGCACCATTCAAACTTCGCTCCTTCGAGGCCAGGGATGGAACTGAACTCCTGGACATGAACCTCACTGAGGGTGCTTTCTTCGAGCCAACCAGCCTGGTGACGCTCGACCTGATGAACTCGGCCTCAGAACCTCGCGTGATCAATTTCCGTGCCTGGCTCAATGACACACCGAAGACCAGCCAGATCAGGGCTCGCTATGCGAGCGAGGTTCAGGCGGCAGACGCCGCAGTAGGTCAGCTCATCAACGAGCTGCGCCGACGCGATCTCTGGGAGGACACGCTTGTAGTCTTTACCTCAGATCATGGAGAGGCTCTGGGCGAGCACGGGACAACCGGACACGTTGTCAGCCTCTACGATGAATTGCTCCAGGTTCCCTTGATCATCAAGCTGCCAGAGGGCCATGGAGAGGCTGCGCTCAAGAAACACAGCAGTGACCTCGCAAGACACATCGATCTGACACCCACTGTCCTCGAATTTCTCGACCTGCCGGGACTGGGAGGGTCCTCTGGTGAATCCCTCTTTCGGTCCACAAACAGGGTTCTCATCGCAGAAACACACCCGCCCGAGGCGCCAAGAACACTCGTCGCCATGCGCGACGACTCCTACAAGCTTGTGTTCGACCCAGACGAGGATCGCTTCGAGATGTATCAGGTCAATCCAGACCCACTCGAACTCGACAACGTCTTCTCTCAGCATGGACAGCTACGGAGAGCATGGATCCCAGCGCTCCGACAGCTGGCCTCTGGGCTTGATCCCACGGGAGAGCGCGATGAGGACCTACAGAGGCGACTCTCGGCCCTCGGCTACTAGGAGCTCTTCGGTAAGAGGCCGCCGCCCCGGCATTTAGCTCCCGATCACAGCCTTCAAACGGCTGACTTACCACCCTTGGAACGAAGGTACTCCTCGATGAAGTCATCGATATCGCCGTCGAGGACGGCCTGGAGGTTGCCCTTTTCCATCTTGGTCCGGTGGTCCTTCACCATCTGGTTCGGGTGCATCCAGTAGGTCCGAATCTGGCTGCCAAACGCGATCTCCCCCTTGGCTCCATACAGCTTGGCCAGCTCTGCGTCTCGCTCAGCTTCGCGCATCTGCAGGATCTTTGCCTTCAGTAACTGCAGGGCCATGGCCCGGTTCTTGTGCTGACTACGCTCGTTCTGGCAGCGCACCACGATGCCTGTAGGAATGTGGGTCATCCGAACGGCAGACTCCGTCTTGTTGACGTGCTGCCCACCTGCGCCTCCAGCACGCATGGTATCGATCTTGATCTCGCTCTCGTCCAGATCAACCTCGATGTCATCGTCAAGCTCGGGAGTCACATCTGCGGAAGCAAACGCGGTTTGTCGCCTGGCCTGACTGTCAAAGGGGCTGATCCGGATCAGTCGATGCACCCCGGTCTCAGCCTTGAGGTGACCAAAAGCGAAGGGGCCGCTTACCTTGATCATCGCCGACCGGATACCGGCCTCCGGCTCGTCGGTACGCTCGACCTCGACCACCTCGAAACCATGTGCCTCCCCCCATCGCACATACATACGCATCAAGATCGCTGCCCAGTCACAGGCATCCACGCCTCCCGCTCCTGCAGAGATTGCGACGAATGCGTTGCACTTGTCCTGGGGCGAGCCGAGCATCACGCGGAAATCCAGAGCCTCGATGCCCTTCTCCACGATGCGAATTGCCCTCTCAGCATCTTCGAGCACCAGCTCTTCTCCCTCCTCCTCCGCAAGCTGCCCGAGGAGCTCTATCTCCTCCAGAGCGCTCTCAACCACGTCGATAGGTTCGATGACAGTCTTGGCCGTCTTCTTCTCGCCCATCATCTTCTGAGCCTTCTCCTGGTCGGACCAGAAGTCCGGCTGAGTCTCAGCCTCAGCAATTTCCTTCAGTCGCTCGACCTGGCTGGAGTAGTCAAAGACTCTCCTTCAGCTGCTCGAGCTGACGAACGAAGGCTTGCGCGCGGTCCTGTATGTCGTGGAGGGATGCCATGGGCTCGGGATTCTAGCCCGTAGTGCTGGTGGAAGCGCTTCGAATTCCGGACGAGTTGTGGCGCCGGAGGATGCTCGCCGCTGGGGGTGAGCCTTCACCGCCCAGCATTCTCCATGACCTCCAGGGTGCCCTGCTCGGCAACCCGGGCCTCGAGCTCCGCTCGCTCCCCTGAAGCACCGGTCGAGATGTTCTCGCAACCATCTGGCGTGTTCACAACCACGTCCACGATCCGCACGCCGATTCCGGCCTCGAACTCGTAAAGGCCTTGTCCTGGTGAAATGGCCCATGAGCGCGCGCCTCGGACAGCCCGCGAAACACCAGTACGTGACATGACTGGGGACCAGCCTCATCTCGGTAGGATATCGGGCCCCGCCGAGAGGCGCGGTCTCGGCCGCTCTCTCTGGCTAGGCCCCAGCAAGCCCCTCTTCCACAGCCGCCCCCATGCATCTCGCCCTATTCGATATCGACGAGACCTTGATCAGGAAGGATTGTGAGACCCTCTGGTGTCACTACCTGACTCGCGAGGGAATCTATGACATGTCCCGGATCGAGAAATTCGCCCTCGACTATCAAGACGGGACTCTGGATTTCGATGCCTTCGCTCGGTTTCAGCTAGAGCCCCTGATCCGGCTGTCCAGGGAAGAACTGGTGCATCATCGCCAGACCTTCCTGGCGGACGAGATCTTTCCAACCCAGTGCGAGATCATGAGCTCGCGTGTCGCAGAGCATCGCGAACGCGGAGATCAGCTGCTTGTGGTGTCCGCAGCCCACGACTTTCTTGCTGAGCCCGTTGCTGAGATGATCGGAATCTCTGAGGGCCTGTTCACTGTTGCAGAGCAGGAAGGCTGCACGTACACAGGCAAGGTCGAGGGCGCCCCCTGTTTCCGCGAGGGCAAGGTCACCAAGGTGACCTCCTGGCTAGCTGGAAAGGACCTGGACTGGGAGTCTCTTGAGTCTTCCTGGTTCTACAGCGACTCACACAACGACCTGCCCCTCCTCAAGAGGGTTCAACACCCGGTTGCAGTAAGGCCTGACCAGAAGTTGCGACAGGTCGCCCTCGAGAGAGACTGGGAGATCATCGAGTAGGCAGGTACTAGAGGGCCACCCCGTATTCGTCTCCTTCCTCCAGTGGATAGCGCGGGCCGCCAGGGCCACCGATGGACTCACGCCATGGGTCTGGCCGAGAGAGGGGCCGCACGACTTCCTGGCTCACGATCGCCGTGGCGTGATACCGAGCACCACGAATGATGCAGCGCCACATCAGGACGAACTGGCTGACCAATGCGATCAGCCACACTCGCCCCACTCCTCCAGGCTCCGCTCCTTCCGTCGCACCAAGTCCTCCTTCGAGCCATGTGATCAGCGCACCAAGACTGAAGATCACAAGTGTTTCAATCAAGAGCAAGACGACCAATGGGCGCAGGGTCTTCATCGGGTGACGCAGTAGCAAGAAGAAGGTCTGAAGGCCGCCCCAAACCGCCGAGTAGGTATCCTGCAAGGCAAGTCGTGTCCTGGTGTAGTCAGCCCAGGTAACAGTCAGCGCAAACGTCAGGGCAAATAGCCCGTCCTGCGTCGCCCGGATGGCAAACATCGTGCCTTCTGAATCGAGGCTCTCGAGCTGACTCCAGTCGCTCTTCGGAACTCCCAGCCATGAGCCCAGAATCCAGTCCTGGAATGGGGCTCCGTAGATCAGCCAGCCAAAGAGCTGCAGCACCAGGAGGGTCAACACCAACACGCGAAGGAAGCGCCAAAAATAACGAGCACCACCAAAGAGAAAGCGGCGCAAGGACTGGCCGCGGGTTCGCTCGAGTAGGACCTGTAGCCAGCCGCCCGCTACAAAGACCCCGATGAGCATCGACAAGAATGCCAGCACCGAACCGCTCTGGGCAGTAGAGGCGTTCAACGCAGATAGACCCTCGCGATGATCGAATCGGAAGATCGCGTCCAGGAACGGGCTTACCATTCCCGCCTCATAGCGGTTGCCCACCGTGTCATCGATCCAGGTGTACCAAGGCAGGGCGACCACCAAGGCCAAGAGGAACATCGAGAACCAAATCACCAACCAGATAGGGACTCGCCCCATTGCTGAGAAGAGGGCCCTCGAGAAGATCGAGCCCGAGGACTCTAGCTCCAGGTTGCGTGTTTCCAGGGGAGCGTCCACATCAACCTCCGATTCCGGCGTACCAGTGCATCAGGTGGCCGTACTGGTTGAGGACACGCTCGGTCCATCGCAAGGGAGCCACCTTGTCTCCCTTCGCATACCACTGATTGTCTGACATGTCCTCGTCGAAGTAGTAGAGGCGCTCAGGGTCGAGCACGACTGATTTGATCTTGAGCTTGTTCTCGGCCCGCAGCTTCATCCAAGACTGCTCGAGTTGGGCCTCACGGGACCAGATGTAGTCCTCGTGTGAGCCATCCTCGTAGGTCACTCGCCAGGGCAAAGGCAAACACAGCTCTCCCTTACGGCGCAGGGTAATTGTCACTGACCATGGTTTGGCGCTATCGCCGCCAGAGGTCGTTTCGACGTCCTCCGTCTCATCTACGATGAGCCCGGAGTCCTCGCCAGCCACTTCCTCGGTTGCGACTTCAGAGCCTTGATCTTCACTGGCCGGTTCCTGCTTGCCATCCTCGCGCTCGACAAAGACTCCATCCTCGCCCTGGAACCACCCCTGGGCAGCCGCGGGTCTCTCCTGGCGCACATCGACCCTCCAGTCGATGGTCTTCGTACTGCGAAAGGCGTCGTCGAAGTACCAGTTTAGATCCTGGCCAATCGCCTCGCTGAAGGTATCGAAGAAGTCCTGGGGGTATGGATGGCGATAACGCCAGGTCTCAGCGTACTTGCGCATGCCCACAAGGAAGTCCTCGTACCCGATTACCCCGATCAAGGAGCGAAGAGCCACCGCAGGTCGCGGATAGCTATTGCATCGATAGGACGAACGATCAACGTAGGTCCATGCTGGCCGATCGATCGGATCGACCGCAGGAGTTCGGAGATAGCTCGAGCGATCTCCCCAGCGCGGGTCCGACCAACTCGAGACCAGCGATACCAAGGGCTGATCTCGCCACCAGTCGATCATGCCCGAGCTACGCAGTGGCGTGATCGACCCGCGCGCCACCTTTCCAAGCACCGGGATGTTCGACAGCGCACTTGCACTCCAGCGTATGCGCCGCGCGTTGATCCCCGCACCAACCTTGCCTCCATCAGGCAGGCTCGCCGGGAGCGCCCCATCAAAGGGGTAGCGTGAGTAGCTCGTGGTCGATCGCCTGGGCCCGTAGGCCCGGATCAGCACCTCCGAGTCAGCGAAGGAGTTGAGGCCCTCATCGAGCCAGGCCGCTTCAAACTCATTGTTACCAACCAGCCCGTACCAGAACTGGTGGCCCGCTTCATGCACCGTCACGCTCTCGGGCCGGTACATGTCCGGAGTTGTAAAGAGCCCAGTGCCAGCAGTGAAGAGCGTGGGGTACTCCATGCCACCCGCCCGGTTGTCACCCCAAACAGGATCCACGACGGTGATGTGCTCGTAGGGGTACTCGCCGAACCAGAGTCCGTAGAAGAAGAGTGCGTTGGCGGTTGCCTCGTAGTGGCGATCCGCCTGCTCCTGACGTTCGGGGTGAATCAGTACGGTGACATCCACATCACGCAGAGCGAGGGGGGCCTCAGGCCCCAGTATGCCCTTGATCTTGGCCACTTCGCTGGCATGTGAGTCGCTCTTGCTAGCCCACTCGTCGTACCTGAATTGATACTCCTTTGAAATGTACTTCGGGTCAGCCGTCCAGGCGAAGTCATGTATGACTGGAAGCTTCCCGAACATGTCCGGGCGCTCTCGGTCCTCCATCGAAGGTGCCTCGAAGACGACCTCGACTCGATCCCCCTTGTTCTCGCGGTTGACTACTTGAACCCCAGACCCACCGACCTTGTCGCTGTACTCCTTGGGTAGATCAAGAGTCACCCGGTAGGTTCCATAGTCGGAATAGAACTCCGTGTTGTTGTGAAACTGATGGCAGTTCCAGCCACGCTCACCTTCGAACACGCCCAGCTTTGGAAACCACTGAGCCATCATCAGAAAGTCGTTCTTGTGACCTGTTCTCCGTCGCACGCGCGGCAGCTGAGAGGTCCAAGCAAGATCTATCTGCACGGTCGCCCCACTCTCCACCGGGCCAGGCAGGGTTACCTTGAAGACACTGCGATCATCCTCGACCACATAGGCCTCACCCTCGGTAAAGAGCGGAACCGGATCAGGATCAATATCCACATAGACAAAGCTCTCGAAGACGTCTACGTCGTCGACGCTCAGGCCCGTCACCTGCTGCCAACCCCATTCGCCCTTCTTGTGCGCTGGCTTCGACTCCAGTGCAAAGCTGGTCCGGTTGTTTGAGAAGGCATTCAGGTAGGCGTGGAAGTACAACTCAGAAGTCGGAACACCCGTGTTGTTGGTCCAGCTGATTGTCTCCTTGCCGGTCAGGACCTTGGACTCTCCATCGAGGCTAGCCTGGATCTCATAGTCGACCCGGTTCGGAACCGCCCCCTCCTGAGTGGGCGGGGTCGGAGCCGAGCGGGCCCCCGAACCGGGCACACCCTCGAGAACGGGGTCGGCTGAGGTGTTGACGGAGTTGGCGGAGAGGCCGAACAAGGCGGCCATCACCACCAGTGTGGGACTTCGGAGGCTCATGATGAGTGGGGCTGGCGAATCGACGACGATATGATGCGCTCGGCTCGAGCCATCGGCAAGCCCCATGGCCGTAAGCGTTTGTGTAGCAAAGAATTGCACTCAATGCGCGATCTCCGTTGGGCGTCCCGAGTGACCCGTCCTGGGTACGTCTCTTCCGACTCGAGAGAACCATCTTTGGCACCCCTTGAGGGTTTTTCTTCAAGGATCGCTCAAGTCACTGGAAATAAAGCACTTACATATCATCTTCGCTGCAAAACAGGGCTCTGTGCGCTGCCCTGGCACCCCCATACATAGGAAGCCGCAAATTGGGCGCCTTTGAAGCTAATGCGTCCCGCCCAGAGGCCGATAACTGCATTGGAACTTCAGGCTCCCTTTTGAGGAGGCGATTCACCATGCAGATCAAAAACAACGGAAACGAAGGCTCAAGGCCCAATCAGCCCAAACAGAACCCTGTCGAGAAGAGGGCCGAGGCCCCCAAGTCGGCAGAGGTCGAGAAGAAAGCTGATTCCGCGACCCAGCGCTCCTCCAAGGAGGTGCGCCAGGCTCGCGACTCCTTCCAGCGCTCCAAGCCCCAGCAAGACCCCGGCGTGGATGTTGGCGAACGCCTTCGCCAAGCCCGCGCCCAGGCAAACCAGGATCGAATTGGAGATGCTCGGAGCAAGGACTCCCGCGATAGCCGTGAGCAGCGCATCAAGAGCGCTCGAGTCAAGGACTCCAGAGAGCGGCGTGAAGCGCGCCTCGAGAACGCTCGCAACCAGCACACAGAGTCGGCCAAGGCAAACCGCATCGCCAACGCCCGCAAGCAAGCCAGTCACCCTGTCGACGGCAACAAGTCACGCGACTCGGTTCAGACCAGAAGCAACCCGATCAGCATGGAGGGGACCGTCGAGGACGCCCGCGGACTCCGTGAAACGAGTGAGGTTCGCGCTGAGCGACTCCGCATGATCAAGCTCGAGCACGAGAATGGGCTGCTCAACACGGTTGATCGAGCTCGCGCCGCAGCCGAGAGACTCCTTGACGATGCCTGATCCGTCATAGAGAGCGAACCAAGATCTGCAACGAAGCAGCCCCCGCGAACAAGAGTTCGCGGGGGCTGCTTCGTTTGATCCACCTTGGTGAGCTCGTGCTCTCTCGGTTCGATAACAGCTCGTGCTCATGAAGTCGATTGCGAGCACAACGCAGGCCGCCTGGGACCTCTCCCCAGAGAGACCATGAGCCCCTCCCCATGGCCGGTGAGACGATCGCCGGGGAAGAACCGAGAGGTTGGAGGTCTACCTCTGGGCCTCGCCCACAGGGCCCTGTGGGCCCTGCTCCTCTAGAGCATCCTCGCCACCTGCCATGCAGCGAACTGCGCGAACAGGCGAGGGGAGAGCAGGGCTATCTCCCAGCCATCGCCGTCCGCAGTCTCAACCGCAGCGCTGTCGTGGTAGAAAGCCTCAATGGCCTCCTGTACCCGGCTGGAAGAAGCATCGAGTTGGACGGAGCTGGACCAGATTGCGGCCCCGGTCTCGGTGGAGACGAGCTCCATCTGCACCGAGAGTCTCAGTGGGGTATAGAACTCGTGATCGATGACGGTGCCGATGAGCATCCCATCGAACCGGAAGCGGCGAGCGAGATCTATCACCATGTTGGGGTCGTAGCGACCTCGGATGTATGACTCACCCTGCCGCACCTCTTCAAGGTCTCGAGCATCGAGGGGGACGACCTCGAAGGGTGTCTTCAGACTGAGCTCTGTGTAGAAGGCTTCCTGAACCATCTTCGCGTGATCGTGATCGAGATCACGTCCACAGATTGGCAAGAGCCCCACACGGTGGAGCTTGTAGGTGTTGAAGTCGGATGCAACCTGGGCTCTTGCCAGGTGCTCGACCTCCCCCATGGGTATGGCTCGGCAACTTCCCAGTAGAAGCAGGCTGGCCAGGACCAGACACCTCATGGTCACTTGCTCCCCACAGCGGTAGATTCGATCTTCGGTTCGGCGGGGGTCTGACCGGCTTCAGTCCCTGCCTCCTCTTTCAGCTCTGCTGCATTGAGAGTCTCCTCGACTCGGCGCCAGTCAAGCTTCGCCTCCAGCAACAACTTCTCCGACTGGAGGCGCCGGATCTGAGCAGTCGTCAGGCGTGAGGCCAGGTCAATGTTCTGATCTTGAACGAGTTCGAGCTTTTCAATCATCTTGGCCATCTGGGCATTGAGGGCCCCAAGCTCGGCGGCGAGCTGTTGCTCACGAGCCTCTGCAGCCTCCAGGTCCTTGGTCAGGCCCCGGATTTCGAACTCCAGATCTTCGCTTCGCTGAATTGAGGCCTGGTATTGCTCCAGGAGCGTCCAGCGGCTGCCTGTATCGGCACCTGCAGCCTGTCCGGGGTCTTCCGTGATGGAGACCGTTCCCGGGCGTTGCTCGGAAACGACGCTACCATCTCGAGCGTAGAGCAGAGGCTGCTGCCTGTTGCCATTCTCAGCCCAGGCGGGCTGAGTAGACGCGACTGCAGAGGTTGATAGCTGCTCCGAATGAGCTGTGCTTGTCGGGTTGGCATCAACCGTGGTCGCATCGGCAGGCAAGGCCTTGACTGTGGGGAGTGCACAGCCACCGAGGGTCGTGGCGCACAGGAGACCGAGAAGGGTGAGGTGGGACGAGGCGTTCATGACGATTCGTATTCTTGGCAGACGGGAACTAGGTGTCGTGCGCTTGGTCAGGCACCGGCCGGGTTGTCCCCGGGGTAGACCAGCTCGACAGCGGTGACTTCACCGCATGCACAGGTAAACTCGATGCCTTGGACACGTCCGGACTCCTCGAGGAGACGAACTGCCTTCTGGCCGTGCGCGGAGCCCGGCTCGGCTCCGCGGACAATGGCAACGTCTGGCCCCTGACCCGAGGTCTGGGAGCCTTCTAGCTGGACGCGCGCACGTTTGATGATGGGTTGGGCCATGCTTGAGTTGGGAATTCAGGCGGTCAGATCGAGCGTTCCGCCCGACTCGTTGTCCTCGCGTTCGGAGCAAGGCAGGATCTCTGAGGTCGTCTCTTTCCCCACAGGTGGGGCCGGGTTGTCCGACTTCTCCAGGCTGAAGGGCTTCTGCTGCTCCTTCTCCCTGTCCTTGCGCTTCGAAGTCGGCTGAATGCCGAATACGCCGCCGCTGCGAACCCCATTGACATTTGAGTCCATGAATTCCCCTGCCCCTCAGGGCGTGCCGAGCACCTCGCTAAGACTTCGATTCAATCTGTAGATGGCACGACTATGAATTTGGCTTACCCGTGACTCGGTTACTCCGAGCACATCGCTGATTTCCTTGAAGAGAAGCTCTTCTCCGTAGTACAGCGTGATTACTGTTTGCTCTTGCGATGGAAGCTCCGTGATTACTCTCGTCAGTAGCTCACGGGTTTCCTCCCACTCTGCGCTGCCCGCAGGGCAGTGGCTCTTCGGATCAACAAGCATCCCGGCAACTCGAGCAGTGGACTCATCGTCAATTGAGAGCTCGGCTGATTGGCGGGCTTGGGCCAATACCTCATCCACTTCTTCAGCGGAGATACCCATGTGATCGGCGATCTCCTCAGGGGTAGGCGCAAATCCCTGTGCGTGTTCCAGAGTCCGCACGACCTTGTCGACATCGCGCACTCGCTCCCGCCGTCCACGGGGCAGGAAGTCCAGTCGCCTTAGCTCGTCTAGAATTGCACCACGGATCTTTGCATAGGCAAAGGTCGAGAACTTGAGGCCGCGAGTTGCATCCCAGGCATCAGCAGCAGCGATCAAACCCAGCATCCCGAATCCGTACAGGTCGTCCTTGTCAACGCTTCCGCGGTTGTCGAAAGAGAGTCTCCCAACGATGTGTCGAAGGAGGGGGATGTGGTCCAGAATCAGGCTCTCCCGCTCGTCAGCGTCAATGAATGAGTTTTCTGCTGACTCAGTCATGAGTTACCTCTGGACTGGCCCCGCCTCGCCGGGCAATGGAACGCATCTGGTTGTCTCGTTGCTTTGTCATCAGTTGCTGCCTGGAGTCGAGTCGGCATCTCCAAGTTGCTCCTCGTCCTCTCTGAGAGTGCGCTCCTCGACAGCCTCGATGCTCGCCAGCGCGGCGGCTCCGATGCGTGTCAAGAGCAGCGCTCCGAAGAGGGCTACCGCACCCCGGGCACAGGCCGTGCTCAGGGACGTGCCCGAGAGAAGAGAGAGCAGCGCCGTAAGCGCGCCCGCTCCTGCCGCCAGGCTGCGACCAAGAGCCCGCCAGACCGAGTCGGGGCGGAGAACGCTGTCTTCGATATCGACCATGCCAACCAGAACCCTTAGTGCGCAAAGTGCCCAGGGGCACCTTCGAGCAGCCTTGAGACGCGATCCCCAAGACGGCACAAACAACTGTGATATAAAGACTTAGGGACATCCTGGAGGCTCCCCGCTGCACTTCGCCCCGATTGATTCACCTGCGCGGCGAATGGAATCCAGCCAGCGCTGCGAGGGCGCCTGCAGAGAAAGCGCTCACAGACTCGCTGGAGGCGCTTGGCGGTGGATTCAGCCTCTTCCAGGCCCGAGACCCGGTTGATCACCAGCTCAGGAGTTGGGACCTCCCGATCGGAATCGTAGGCCCAGGTGTCGAGGGCCTTGATGAAGCCGTAGGCATCGGTGAGAGCCGCAGGATTCGGGGTGGTCACGACAAAGACATGATCTGCCGCCGCGGCAAAGGCCAGCACGTCGTGCCCAATACCCGCCGCTGAATCTCCCAGGACCACATCGTAGTCCTTGGAGAGCTCACGAACCGCCCCCAGCAAGATGAGCCGGCGCTCGCGATCCGGTGTCCCCATGTCCGCATTTCCCGAGCCAGCCGGGAGAACATGAACCCCACAAGGCCCTGTAACCACGCAGTCCACATAGTCGCACTTGCCTTTTAGAGCGTCCTCGATCGTGTTCGTCGCTGAGACCCGGAGGAGGATATCGAGGTTCGCGAGACCCAGATCGAAGTCAACCAGGAGCACTCGCTTTCCTTGACTCGCAAGCAAGACACCTAGATCCGCCGCGAGAGTGGACTTGCCAACTCCGCCCTTACCGCCCGTGAAGAGCATCAAGGGAGCTCCCTCGAGAGAGGGCTCGGTGGTCGCCTGGAGCTCAAAGGCCGCCCCTCCTAGGTTTGCCGGGCTCATTCGATCCTCCCCAACAGCAGCATGTCAGCAAGCAGCTCTGGCGTGGCTCGATGGAAGTTGCGACCGATGTCCTGCCCATTGCTCAGGAATGCGACAGGCAGTCCAAGCTCGGTGACGTGTTCAATGACCGGCGATGGACAGCGGGTCTCGTCCAGTTTCGTGATCACACAGCCAGCCAGCGGCAGATCACCGTAGGCTTCGCTGACCTCCTGCAAGGCTGCACGGCTGGATGTTGCCGATAGAACCAGGAACGCATCGAGGCGCGTCATTCGATTCCCCGTGGTCAAGGTGTCGTGGAAGGCAACCAACCGGTGAGGATCACTCTGCGCTCGCCCAGTCGTGTCCAGCAGGACAATGTCCTTGCCTGGAACCCCCAGGCTCTCCGGAGACAGCGGGTCCTCCGACTTGAGGATTCGCAAGGGCGAGCCGAGCAGGCGACCATAGGCTCGCAATTGATCAACCGCCCCCACCCGGGAAGCGTCGAGGGTCGCAAGGCTGACCACACGCTTGCTCTTCACCAGCCGGGCACCGAGCTTGACCAGTCCGGTTGTCTTCCCAACGCCCGTATTCCCAACGAAGGTAATGACGCGGGTGACTCCCGGTGCCTTGGGCAACCTGGCAATTCGTGCCTCGGATCCAATCGCCGCCCCAATGGTATCCATCGGATGACCACCAGGATCACTCTGTTCGGCAGCCCGCAAGCAGAGCCGGCGACTCCACTCCTCTGTGCAGCCAGTGCGTAGAAGACGAGCTTGAACTTCCTCGAAACCGGGGGAGAGCCCCGTCTCGGCGCGAAAGCTCTTGAGCTCTACCTTGCCAGGTGTCACCACGCCTTCGATGACCGATGACTTGGGCGCATTAGCTCCACGATCTCCTTCCTGAGCAACAGCAAGGGTGATCCCACCGCCTGGCGAGTTCTCGTGGCTAATTACCATGGCACCTTCGCCATACGATTGGCGCGCCCTCTGCAGGGCGTCCTTCAAATCATTTCCTCGGACTCTGTGAATCTGCATGTCAATCTTCAAGTTTGACGACTGCTGCGGTCTCCACCGAACGAGCGGGAACCACTTCGTTGTAGGAGAGCACCGAAACTTTCGGCAGGGACGAACGAACAAGTTCATTCAGGAATCGCCGCACGCTCGAACGAACGAGCAGAACGACTTCGTGACCGCCTCGGGTTGCCTGGGCAATTGACTCGCCCACACTCTCCATGAGACGCTGCAAGTAGGCCGGGCTCACTGATCCCGCCTCGACCTCTGTTCCACCACCGCCAACGGCGCTAGCCAGGCGGTTCTCAATCTCCGGATCGAGCGTGACCGCATGGAGCGTCCCCTCGTGGTCTGTGAGAGACTCGCACAAGGCACGGCCCAAGCGCTGGCGAACAAGCTCCGTCAGCGTGTCAACGTCTTTTGTGCGCCCTACATTGTCCGCAACGACCTCCAGAATCGCCGGCATGTTGCGAATGGACACACCCTCACGTAACAGGTTGCGGAGCACACACTGGATCTCGCCAAAGCCCATCTTGTCAGGGATCAGCTCTTCGACGACAGCCGGCGAGGTCTTACGTGCCGACTCGACCAGTTCCTTGGCATCATCCCGGGTGATCAGCTCACCCAGGTCCTCCCGGATGGTCTCGGAGAGGTGGGTAATCAAGACGCTGGCCGGGTCGATGACCGTGTAACCGAGTAGCTCTGCTTCATCGCGCAGGCTCTCATCGATCCACCAGGCCGGGAGCCCAAAGGCTGGATCCGTGGTCTCTTTACCCTGAATCGGGCCGCTCGCGGTTCCGCCATCCATGGCGAGATGAGAGCTCGGCTCCACCTGCCCCTTGGCCACTTCCTGACCACCGATCAACAGGCGATACGCGTTGGGCTGGAGGCGGATATTGTCCTTGATGCGGACCGGCGGTAAGACCACACCCTCATTCAAGGCAAACCGCCTCCTGAGCTGGGCGATGTGGTCGAGAATGCCGCCGCCCTCTTGGTCTTGAACGAGCGGTATCAGGCGGTAGCCAATCTCGAGGGAGATCCGATCCACCTGGAGTAGCTCATCGATTTGCTCTGCCTCCGAGGCGCCTTCCGAGTCTTGACCGGCCGCGGCCCCTTCGGGGTCCTCGTCTGTCTCTTCTGGCTCGAGTAGCTGATCGATGCTCTGGATGTTCTTCGTTGAATTCCACAGCAACACCATCACGGTCGCCAGGATGAAGAACGGCAAGCGGGGCATGCCCGGCAAGAGGCCCAAGACGAACAACATACCGGCCGCAATCATGGTGGCCTTGGGGCGACCACCCATCTGCGCCATCAGGTTTTGGCCCAAGCTGTGCGGGCTGGTGCTCTTCGTAACCAGGACAGCAGATGCTGTCGACACAAAGAGCGCGGGGATCTGGCTCACCAGTCCGTCACCAATCGTCAGAATCGAGTATCGCTCACCAGCCTGGGTAAAGCCCATGCCCCCCATGGTTCCAATCGCAATGCCACCGACCAGGTTGAGGCCCGTGATGATCAAACCAGCGATTGCGTCACCTCGAACGAATTTCGAAGCTCCATCCATCGCACCGTAGAACTCTGCTTCAGTCGCGATGTCCTTGCGACGCTTCTTGGCTTCGGTGGCGTCGATCAGGCCTCCATTCAGATCAGCATCGATCGCCATCTGCTTGCCAGGCATCGCATCCAGCACAAATCGAGCAGCCACCTCGCTGATTCGCCCGGAGCCCTTCGTGATTACCACGAACTGGATGATGATCAGAACCAGGAAGACCACCAGACCGACCGTCAGGTTGTCACCTGCCACGTAGTCGCCGAAGGCTGTGATGATGTTGCCGGCTTGTCCACCAGTCAAAATCAATCGTGTCGACGCCACATTCAGGCCAAGCCTGAACAGGGTCGTAAAGAGCAGAATCGTCGGGAACGTCGTCACTTCCGTGGGGTTGGCCGCATTCATCGTGACCATCAGAAGCAGCAGTGACGTTGTGATGTTCGTCGCCAAGAGCGCGTCCAGCGCAAAAGGCGAGAGCGGGACGATCAAGGTGACCATCAAGCCCAGAACGCCGACCCCCATCACCCAGTCGGAGTACCGACCGACGAGCTCGCCGAAAGTTGACCTCTTACCGATTGATTGGAGTGTAGGTTCCATGAAGATCTTCTATCGCCCCCTCAGGCGGAGACGTGCTCTCCCTGAACGCGGTAGACGTAGGCCAGGACGCTTGCAACGGCCTCGAAGAGCTCCTCTGGGATCACATCGCCGATCTCGCAACGTGCGTGGAGTGATCGCGCCAGAGGGACGTTCTCAAAACAGACCACACCGCTATCCCGGGCGACCTTCTTGATTTGTTGCGCGACATGGTCCACGCCCTTTGCAACCACGCGGGGCGCAGCGCCATGAATCGAGTCGCGCTCATACTTGAGAGCAACGGCATAGTGCGTCGGGTTGGTAACCACCACCGTCGCGTCGGGGACATCTTCCATCATGCGGCGGCTGGCCATCTCCCGCTGAACCTGGCGGATACGAGCCTTGATGTGGGGGTCACCCTCCACGTTCTTGTTCTCTTCCTTGACCTCCTGCTTGGACATGCGCATGTCCTTACTGTGCTGCCAACGTTGGAAGGAAAAATCGATCAGAGCGATCACCAGGATTGAAACCAGAGCCGCGATGACCGCCCGGATGAAGAGGCTGTTGGCAATCGCAAGCACCGGCGCGAGGTCCACACCATCGATAGTTGCAACCCGGCCCAGCCTGGTGTAAGTCGCAATGAAAATTGCCAGGCCAATCATCGCGAGCTTCAGGGTCGAAAGACCGGTTCGAACAACCGAGCGCATCGAGAACAGTCGCTCCAACCCCTTGATTGGGTTTAGCTTGGAGAGAGTCATCTCGACGGCCTTCGGCGAGAAGCGGAAGCCGACCTGGCCGTAGCCGACCAGGAATGCCAGGACCAGCAGGGGCAACGCGAAGATGAAGATTGCCTCCATCCCGTCCTTGCCTGACTGGCGTAGCAGGCTCGTTGCAGTCGGGACACCTAGCTCGCTATTGCCCACGCTCGAGACCTTGAGTAGTGAAGAGCGAACCCCACCTCCAAGGATCTCGAGGACTGGTCCACTTACCATCAGGAAGAGCAGGAAGGCGACCGCCAAGGTGAAGGCCGCAACCATGTCCTGCGAGAAGGCAACCTGGCCCTTCGCCCGAGCCTCTTCCCTGCGTCTTGGGGTGGCTTCTTCTGTCTTTTCGCCAGAATCTGATTCTTGAGCCACTTCAGACCTCCAGGGAGTCGAGGCAGTCGTCGAGACCTGTCATGAGCTGCTCGAAGAGCGTGTCCATGGCAGGCGCGATGAAAGGCGAAAACAAGAAGATCGCCAGCAGGCCAACAGCAACACGGATGTTGAAGCCAACTTCCATGACGTTGATCTGTGGGACGACTCGAGCTAGCAGGCCGATCAGGACCGAGACCATCAGCAGCAACACCAGGACAGGTGCAGCAAAGGTGATTCCAGCGCCAAACATCCGAGAAAATAGGTCGATCGTCATGGGCAAGAGGCCCTTCTCGATGGACACGCCTCCGATCGGTGCACGCGAGAAGGAGCTCCCCAAGGCACGCAGGAGCCAGTGATGGCCGTTGACCGAGAGCAGACCAAGAAAGAAGATCAGCTCATAGACCTGGGTGATGAGGGGAGTCTGGATACCCGTGTTCGGATCAACGATGTTGGCCATGTTGAAGGCCATCTCGGTACCGATGAGCTCGCCTGCCACGCGGACCACCATCAGGACGGATTGCAGCACAAAGGCCAGGAAGAGCCCCACCATCACCTCGTGCATGCACATCATTCCGTACTCGATGGCCCCTACGCTTTCCGGCAACGGCTCACCTGAGCTCAGGAAGAGCGCCACGGTGATTCCAATGATCAGCGCGATCTTGTAGCTCGAGAACCCCGTACCACTACCCAGCAGCGGAGCTGCCAGGAAGAGAGCACTGGTGCGAACCAGGTAGAGGCCACAAGCCTCTAGTAAGGGGATGGAGAAGGCCACGTGTGTTTCGGTTCAGCTGAGCCCGAAGGTGTGTAGTTGTTCGAAGACTCTCAGTGTGTAGTCGCGCATTACCTGCATCGCAGGAGCAAGCAGGAGGAGCGTGACCAACAGCACGGCGAACATCTTCGGAATGAGGCTCATCGTCTGCTCTTGGACCGAGGTCAATGCCTGGAACAAGCTCACGGCAAGACCAACAAGCAGGCCGATGATCAGGACCGGGGCGGCCAGGATCAGGGCCGTCATCAAGAGCTCACGTGCGAGGTCAGTCAGCTGAAGGTCTAGTTCGGGCATCGGTCTAGAAGGCAGTAAAGGACGTCA
This sequence comes from Planctomycetota bacterium, assembly GCA_014237855.1. GTDB lineage: Bacteria > Planctomycetota > UBA1135 > UBA1135 > JABACD01. The sequence goes on from JABACD010000001.1 coordinate 533,413, forward strand.
CGACCGATTGACAGATCAGGTGCCAACCATCGACGAGGACAAAGACGAGGACCTTGAACGGCGTTGAGATCATCACCGGCGGCAACATGAACATGCCCATCGAGAGCAAGATGCTTGACACCACCAGGTCAATGACCAGGAAGGGCAAGAAGAGCAAGAAGCCCATCTGGAAGGCAGTCTTCAGCTCACTGAGGACAAAGGCCGGCACGACCACAGTGAGAGGAAGGTCAGGCTCGACACCCTCCGGCAAGTCTGTCGGCGGCTCGTAGCTACTCATCTCTGCGAAGAGCTGCAGTTCACTCTCTCGTGTGTTCGCGATGAGGAATGTTCTCAGCTCAGCCCAGGCTAGCTCCGAGGCTTCCTTGGCCTCCAACTCACCTTGGTCGTACGGGGCCCAGGCTTTCTCGTAGACTCTCTCCGCAACAGGGGCCATCACGAAGGTGGTCAGGAACAGGGCCAATCCGATGATCACCGGGTTCGGGGGCAACTCGTTGACCGAGAGCGCTCGGCGGACAAAGGACAGCACGATCACGATCCGGGTGAAGCTCGTGATTGAGATCAGGATCGCAGGCAGAAGAGAGAGCGCAGTGAGCAGGACCGCGATCTCGACTGCGGAGGAGAGCCGTGTAGACCCTTCTTCACCGGCCACCCCTGCCTCGCCGCCTGTTGAACCGGAGGCGAGCTTGGACGCACTCTGCAAGACCCCCTCAAAGGCTCCCTCCATATCTTGTGCCTGAAGCGGCGCCATGAAGAGCACCGCGCAGGCAAGGAGCCAGAGGCTCGTTCGAATAAAACGAGAGTGGGTCATCCGATGACTCCCTCAAGCTGGAGTGAAGCAGGCTGTGTGGGACTGGGGATGGCCCTCGGAGCTCGTGTAGAAGTCGGCTGAGTTCTGCTCGGTGTAACCGTGTTCGATTGGGCGACTGCCGCCGGCCTCGCGGGCTTGACTGTTCCGTTCCGCTTCTTGTCTTCCGCGATTTGCAGGGCGGCCGACGCCACGGACTGGGCCTTGCGATGGCGCTGCTCTGAGCTTTCCTTGGTCACGCGAGGGGCTGGGTTCGCGGGAACGCGCTTGGTCTTCACCTTCCGACGCTTCTTGATCACCTTGCGAGGCCCGGCAGGAGCGTCCTTGGTGGGGAGGGTCCGGATGGCTGTAGGTGCAGGCGGAAGGGCCTGGCTGACCTGCTCGAGCGCTGTGGCGAATGCTGCGCTGTCCTGGGGGCTGGCCGTCTGTGGTGCAGCCTCCTGGCCGATCACCGGGTCCAGCTCCGCAATGGGGGTGATCTCACGCTCGCCCAGCCCAACGACGAAGGTTCGGTCATAACATCGAATCACCGCCAGCTTCCGCTTTCCGCCAAGTCCAAGGACATCGATCACCTGCAAGGAGCGCTTGTTGGCTCGCTGCTTGAGGTTTCCAGTGATCATCTTCCGCATTCCCCAGGCGAGGGCCGCCGTGGCGACGATCAACACCGCACAGACGGCGAAGTACCTGGTGAGGTCCGGGCCAGTCGTGCCTCCGAGACTTCCGGTCTCTTCCGCGGCGGTGAGTAGGGCGAGATTCAGGTTGTTGAGATGGATACCCATGGAATTCGGAGCAGTGCTGAAGATTGGGCTTCGACGCCCTCCCCCAACGCAACGGCCGTGCCATGTGGCAAATCGGGCTTCCTGGTATCTGGAAGGGCCCTTGCCATCCTCACCCCATTCTGGGCGATGTCGATTTATTCAACAGGTTGTGGGGATCCTCGACACCCCCTCCAGGGAATTGCCCGGTGACCCGAAAGACATTCCAGCGCGGATTTCCAAGCCGCGAAAGAAACCACCATGAAGACCGCCCTCTGCACCGATCATCCCCAGGCGACACCCGAGTTGATTCACGCGGTGAACAACTTCCTCAACCTTGTCGTGACGACCGGACAGGTCGCCCTGGACAGGGAGCTGGACTACAGCCCCGAGCGCGCCCTCGAGGCAATCCTCGACCAAGCTGACGAACTGACGCAGCTCGTGCGCTCTTCTCGCAGGCCAAGTGGTCGATCTTGCTGACAGGTGAGGTCAGCCTACCGGCCCTTCGACCTGGACCCTTGGCGACCCCTTCCCAGGCGCTGGATCAGCCAGCGTAGTCGCAAGTACCGCCAGTCTCCTGGACTCGCCCATCGTAGGCCTTGAGAGTTTGGGTTCCCTGCTTGGTATCCGTCAGCTCTTCGGCCACTGCCTCCTGAGAGCTCAGGACCGCCTGCCGCGCAACCAAGTTCAGTCTGAGCAGTCGCTGCAGCCCTGCTCTCAGGTCCGCTCGCTCTTGCTCGTCCACGGGTAGCCTCGCCTGGAGAGCTTCGCGAAGCCGCTGCTCCTTCTCTCTACAGCGAGCCCAGAGCGCGTCGACAGTCTTCGAATCCGGATCGGCGAGTGCAGCAAGGAGATCGTTCATCTCCGCCTCGAGGCTCTCGACTTCAGCTGACATGACTGATGCCGCTCGAACTCGAGGTGGTCCCCCCGCCATCGATGATCGAACTCGCTTCTTTCCAACCACTCAGGAGTTTTGTGAGTAGCTCGATGGTTGTCTCGATGCCCTTGGTGTTCTTCTCCATGACCGAGCGAGAGAGCTCTTTCGTCATGAAGACATAGAGCGCTTCCAGGTCACCGCTGAACTTGGGGTCTGGTTCGTGGTTCAGGCTGGCCCGCAACTCGACAATAATGTCCTCTGCCCGGCGAATCTGCACTCGAAACTCATCTTCTGTGGGCTCGAAGGTGAGGGCGGTCCGCAGGAAACGGATCGCTCCGGCATTCAGCATCTGCACGATCTTGACCGGCGAGGCGCTCTCAAACTGAGCGAGCCGATAAGTCGCTGCGGCTTGTGTGTTCTTCATGTCCATGGGGATTGAGTCTGGAGGCCGTTTGGTCTCTGCTACTTGTTGGGGTTTAGCTGCGCAAGGCCATTCGTCAGGGCTTCGCCCTGGGCATTCAGCCCACCCATGAGCTGCTCAAGAGCCGAGAATCGCATGATCAACTGCTGTTCGTAGGTCGCGAGGTACCGCTCCTTTGTGTCGATCGTGTCCTGAAGCTGATCGATGATCGCCTGCAAGGACTCGCTGCGAGCATCGAAGAGAGCATCGCTGCTTCCACCCGAACCATTCGGAATGCTCCCAAACAACAGGTCCAGGCTGCGATAGAGCTTGTCGGCGAGGCCGGTGTCTGCAGTCGTATCGATGTAGAACTCAGCGGTGCCCTCTGATGCCCCACCGTTGTCGAAGCCGTCAAGGTCAACAAAGAGGTCGGCGACAGCAGAGATGTTTGCTCCAAACTTCTCATCGAAGATCGTACTGTCAATCGAGAGTGTCCCGTCATTGCCGGTCTTGATGCCGATCAGGCTGAGAGTCGAGTAACCCTCGGTGTCGGCCATGACCGTCGCCGTATCGACGTTGAACAGGGCTGCATTGATCTCTGACCTGACCGTACGAAGAATTGAGTCGCCGAAGAGCTCCCCTCCGGCGCCCCCCTCCTCGCTGTACGTATTCTGGGTGTTGGTGAAGTTGATGACCTCGTTGTATGCATCCACGAAGCCCTGGATCTTCTCCTTCACAGCCTCCTTGTCGGCTGTGACTGTGAAGCTGATCTCGTTACCGACACTCGCACTCTGCGCAGTAATCTCAACGCCAGCGATCACATCGTTGAAGTCGTTGGTCTCCCGGACGACGGTCAATCCATCGATGATTGCGGATGCGTTGGAGCCGACGGTTATGTTGTTCGTGCTTTGGGCGACACCGGCACCATCGGGAGCTGTCCCGTCGATAGTAAGGCCGGCGATCGAGCTACTGATGCTCGTGATTCGCTTGTCCTCTCCGGTACCATCCGAAGCGATAACCAGCTGGTAGCTAGGAGCTGTGCTGGTCCCCACATTCACCACTGAGGCTGTTACATCGGCCCCGGCAAGCGAGTTGATCTCTCCAGCGACATCGTTGAGGCTAGAGGCGGCCTGGGTGAGCGCTATCGAGTAATTGGTACCGTTCACAGTGAAGTCGACCTGCTGACCATCTGCCGTGGCCAGGTTTGTAGCGGGGTCGAGCACACCGTCGAATGCCCAGCGATCAGCCTGGGCCAGGGAGAGCACCTCGAGAGTGTGCGAGCCGGCCTCAGCACTGCTTGTTGCTGTGAAGGAGGCGATTCCCTCCTGGCTGGGAGACACGAGGAAGTCGAAGAACTTGTCGTTGGTTCGCAATCCTTCAGCCGCTGTTTGCAGCCCGAGGACCAGGTCCTTGAAGTTGGCCACCAGATCGAGCTTCGCGTTCTCCGTCGACTGCTTCGCCTCCAAGATCTTGATGGGAATGCGTTCCACATCAACGAGAGCGTTGATGATTGCGGTTGTATCGAGGCCGCTAGCTAGTCCGCCAAAACTGATCATGATCGATTGGGTTCGCTTCCCTTTCCTTGCGAGTTCCTGTCCCTGCTCGAGTTATCGGGCGAGTTCGCCATGCGCGTTAGCCCCGAATCCCGCCTGATTCGGATTCAGATCGAGGCGGAATTACTTTCCAGGTCAATGGAAAGGATGGCCCCCAAATGCGGAAAAGGAGCCCCCACAAGGTGAGGCCCCTTCTCGTAAAGCTATCGATTTTGAGAGCGCGACCTGGTCACGCTATCAGATCGCCTCAGTCCTAACCGAGGAGGCTCAACGCGAGCTGCGGCTGAGCATTGGCCTGGGCCAAGATCGAAGTCGCGGCTTGTTGCATGATGGAGTTACGCGACAGGTCGGCGGTCTCCTGGGCAACGTCAACGTCGCGGATACGACTTTCGGCAGCCGAGAGGTTCTCGTGAGCGTTCTGAATAGAAGAAAACGCGCTCTGGAGACGGTTAGTGTCCGCACCGAGGGAACCACGGCGAGTGTTGACAGTCGTGATCGCAGCATCCAGGGCGGCGAGAGCAGTGTTTGCATTCGCCGTGGTTGTGACGTCGTCATCATTGATTGCAAGCGCAGCCGTCTGCATGTCGCCAAGCGCAATGCCAATGACCTGACCTGAATCAACACCAACCTGAATGTTGGTAGTAGCGGCCGCATTGAGGAGGTTGATCCCGTTGAATTGGGTCTCATCAGCGATACGCTCGATCTCAGAGGTCAGTGCGGTGAATTCCGTGTTGATCGTTGCACGGTCATCAGTACTCGTGGTGCCGTTAGAGGCCTGAACTGCAAGCTCGCGCATCCTGTTGAGGATGTTGCTCACTTCGTTCAGAGCTCCTTCAGCGGTCTGTGTCAGGGAGATGCCGTCCTGAGTGTTACGGCCCGCTTGGGCCATACTGACGATCTCCGAACGCATGCGTTCGGAAATTCCCAGTCCTGCGGCATCATCGGAGGCTGACGCAATGCGAAGCCCTGAAGACAGCCGGGCATAGTTGCCCTGCAGTCTTCCGGTCACGCCACCCAGATTCCTCTGAGCAGTCAATGACGCGATGTTGGTATTAACTCGAAGTCCCATAAGTTCTTCTTCCTTGGATTAATTCAGAGAGTAGAAAGCACCAAATACCCATCCGGTCGTCTCCTTCCATCGCCCCGGGCGAATCGACTAGCAATCGTGTATTGGCACGACACGATTGAGGGTGCAAGTCGACCCACCCGGAGCAGATCCAGCTGGATAGTCTTTTCCGCCCCGGCAGCTCCTACTCGAGCGCGTTAGGGCGGTTATTCTGCAGTTTGATCAAAGAGCGCCTTAGAAGTTGCAAGCACGGCAACCGAGGCATGAGCGAGGTTCTGATTGAAGTTTCTAGCGGCGGAGGAATTGGGAGGATCGCCTCGCGACGACCCTCCCCCTCAGCGATTCGGCGCTAGAGGCCGAACTCCTATCTATCCTTGGAGTAGAGATAGAGCGATCTGCGGCTGCGTGTTGGCCTGTTGCAAGACAGACGTCGCGGCTTGCTGCAAGATCGAATTTCGAGTGAGGTCCGCGGTCTCCATGGCCACGTCCACATCCCGGATGCGGCTCTCTGCCGCGGAAAGGTTGTCCTTGCTATTGAGAATCGAGGAAATCGCGCTTTGCAGGCGGTTCTGGGTAGATCCCAGGTTTCCTCGAACGATGTTGACCGTACCGATGGCGGCATCGAGAAGGCCAAGGGCAGTGTTGGCTGCGGCGGCAGTCAGTGTGTCCAGGCTACCGCTATCGACGCCGAGAGTGGCCGTCTGGGTGTCAGCGAGGTTGACCCCGATGACTTCACCTGTGTTGATGCCTACCTGGATGTTCACAACGGAGACCGCATTCAAGAGGTTGA
>JABACD010000020.1:0-25011 GCA_014237855.1 Planctomycetota bacterium
GTTTTAGTCTTGCGACCGTACTCCCCAGGCGGAGCACTTAATGCGTTAGCTGAGACACCCAGAAGGGTCGAACCCTCCGGACGTCCAGTGCTCATCGTTTACGGCGTGGACTACCAGGGTATCTAATCCTGTTTGCTCCCCACGCTTTCGTGCCTCAGCGTCAATATCCATCCAGGAAGGCGCCTTCGCCACTGGTGTTCCTCCTGATATCTACGCATTTCACCGCTCCACCAGGAGTTCCACTCACCCCAACCATTCTCTAGCCCAGCAGTATCAGATGCAGTTCCACGGTTGAGCCGTGGGCTTTCACAACTGACTTACTGGGCCGCCTGCGTGCCCTTTATGCCCAATGATTCCGAACAACGTTTGCACCCTCCGTCTTACCGCGGCTGCTGGCACGGAGTTAGCCGGTGCTTCCTTTCGCTTTGGTCAACCCTGCATCTCTTAAAAAACAAGGCATTCCTATAGCGTGACAGTAGTTTACAACCCTAGAGCCTTCATCCTACACGCGGTGTCGCTCCGTCAGGCTTTCGCCCATTGCGGAAGATTCTCGACTGCAGCCTCCCGTAGGAGTCTGGGCAGTGTCTCAGTCCCAGTGTGACCGACCATCCTCTCAGACCGGCTACCCGTCATTGCCTTGGTAGGCCATTACCCCACCAACAAGCTGATAGGCCGCAACCCCCTCCCCTTGCGGCAGCCGAAGCCACCATTTACCCACGGAGAGATGCCTCTCCTAGGGGCCATCCGGTATTACCTGCAGTTTCCCACAGTTATCCCGGTCATGGGGATAGGTTGGTTACGTGTTACTCACCCTTTCGCCGCTTTACTCGCCCGAAGGCTTTCGCGCACGACTTGCATGCCTAATCCACACCGCTAACGTTCGTTCTGAGCCAGGATCAAACCCTTCATGAAGTGTTTTATCTGACTGTTTGGATTCTTGTGGATGTGTCGCGAGTCAAGCTCGTCAGCCACATCCATGCTCGCACTCAAAATTTGAGGGCCACTCTTGTTTTCAAAGATCTACGGTAGCGGCAGATGCCGTACCAACGGTCGGACGATGCCACGACCGCCCGCAGTCAATTACTGCTGCAGGCTGTCCAAGGCGTGCTTCCGGCCGTTTGTCTTGCGTTTTGACCCTGCTGCGTGGCGGGTGCCTCGCGCTTGGGAGGCGGAATGATAGGCGATCGATCTCCCGCGTCAACGATCCGCATCACATTTCCTCACAAACGCCCCTGGCCGTGGTCTAAGGCCTGCTCTCAAAGAGACTTGTAGTAATCCCGCTCCTCGGCATGCTGAGCCAAAAAAGCCTCGTGCCGCCCCCATCAGCCAGCGATTGTCCGGAGTGGAGTCATCTCCTCCCCATTCATGACTTCAGGGCCCCCCGTCAGTGCCTGCCTGGCACTGACGGGGGGCCCTGAAGTCATGGCCGCCAACCAAGGTCTGATCAGGGCCTGATGACCACCTCCGAGCCCTGGGGTATGACCTCGTAGAGCTGCTCGACCAGCTCATTGCGCAGGCGAATGCAGCCATCGCTGGCCATCGTTCCGATCGTGTCGGGCTCCCAGGTCCCGTGGATGCCGAGCCCCTTGCTTCCCTCGAGACTGATCCAGCGCGTCCCCAGGGGATTCTCAGGGTCCCCGTAGGGAACCATCTTGCGGCCTGCGGGGAACCAGGGAGGTTCGGGGGTCTTGTTGCCCACGCTGTAGCTACCGGGGGTGGTCTCCTGCCCTACCCGTCCAATGGCAACCGGCCAGGCAGCAACCACCTCATTGCCGTGTAGATAGAACAGCCAGCGGGCGGACAGGTCGATGATCGTTCGCACCGGGTCCAGCGGGATTCGTAGCACCTGGTTCTCACGCAGATAGCGCCCAAGCTGGTTGGATCGCTCAATGAGTCCAGTGCACAGGTTCATGTTCGGCCGGATCTCGATCACCTTCTTGCGAATGCCGACGAGGGTGTCGCCCGGCTCCACGATCACCTCGAGGAAGCGCCAGGACCCCTCAGGGCTCCAGCGGTGGCTGGCCTGGGCGTCGTGCAGAGCAGAGGCCCAGCGCTCCAGGGAGGGCCCGTCTGCCTCCCAGGGAGCGTCGATCTCGGCCAGCAAGTTGCTGGAGAGCAGGGACGCCGCGCCCCCCCAGTCGCCAGCCATGGAGTCCTCTCGCGCAGCCCGCTCGACGAAGGACATCGAGGCACCGAGCACCAGCGGGTTCTTGTGCCGCTTGCTGACCGCCTCGAGGGCCAGCTCAACGCTACCGTCCCTGCAGCCCACCAGGAGCTCCAGCTCGTCCCGCGTCACGTCTCCGGCCTCCTCGAGTCCATCAGCGTACTTGGAAATCTGCCCGTACTGCCCACGTGCAATCAGCAGATAGGCAATCAGGAGCTTCTTGCGATTCTTGGAGACCTCCTTGCCCTTGCCCTTCAGGTACCCCTGCAGGTCTCCGGGGGCATGAACGAGGAGGCTCCCCTCGAAGAGCGGATCACCAAGCGCGTTGAGATCGAGGTCATCAAACTCGTCCCCTGCCACCTCGAGAGGCACACCCCCAGCGGGGTTCCCTTCCGTCAGCGTCGGGTCGGCCTGCTCGACCAGGGCCCCGGACTCAGGCTCAACACCCTCGGCCGTGGTGGAGGCCTCTTCCAGCTCCGCGAGGGCCTGCAAGGTACCGATCGGCGGCGGAATCGTCAGATCCTCCACCGAGGCCTCCTCCTCCTCAAAGGCGGCGTCCACGCCGGTGAAGTGCGGCCAGGCGAAGAAGAGGGCGATGCCCCCGAGAACGACGAGGATCAGCGTCCTCATACAGCATGCTCCTTGTTCAGAACGGTCACTATTGATGGGATCGCGCCCTGCGGACCCGTCTGTTCTGATCGTAGCACCGGCTTGCGGGTGATCGAAGCAACCGGACGGGAAACGGCGCAGATCCTCGCCATCTCAGCCTTTCCTGCCCCCGAAGCGGGCCGAGCCGACCCGCATCCGGGTTGCCCTCACGGACACTCGAGGGGCAGGGAGAGAGTCTGGGAGCCTCCAGCGATGCCGCTCGCGCCATCCCCGAAACCAACAGGTTCCAGGTGGGCCCGCCTCCGCACGGTCCTGCCGTGACGAAAGGGGAAGGGCCCTTGTGTGATCATTCGGCTCGGGGGTATAGGCGTGTGGCCTGCGCCGCCCGAGGCTCCCACAGCAGGCTACCACTCCCACCGGGCTGCGGAAGCCCCCGTCAGGACTTTCGCACCGCCGGCCCGAGCGCTGCTAGCCCCATCTGGCTGGAGGCGACTACAGGGCCTGGAGGGAGATCCTGAGGAGACCTCCCTCGGCAATCTCGGTCTCATCCCAGGGCGAGTCCGCCAGGGCTTGCTCGCCAAGCTGTAGCTCTCCAGAGAGTGTCTCCTCGGCGATCAATGCCCCGTGATCCTCGAGGGCGCGCATCAGAAGCGGCCCCTCTCCCGACAGCGCCAGCAAGATGCGCTGCTCAACGGCGAATCCACGCTCCTTGCGGAGCGCATTGACGCGCCCGACGACCTCTCTCGCCAGACCTTCGGCCACCAGACCATCGTCCAGCTCCGTGTCCAGGAACACCACGATCCGACCATCGGTCTCCACATCGAAGTCCGCAAGGGTCTCCACGGTGACGAGCACCTCGTCCCCGCCCACGTCGATCGTCTCACCCTCCAGGTCGAGATTGACCCTGCCACCAGCTCGGCAGACGGCAACCTGCTCGGGGGAGAGCTCGGCGATCGCTGCCGCTGCCAGCTTCATGCGCTTGCCCAGCCGCTTCCCCAGGGTCTTGAAGTTCGCCTTGGCTCGTAGAGCGCAGAGCTCTCCATCATCCGTCCCCAGGCTTCCCCAGGACTTGATGTTGAGCTCGTCGAGGACCTGCTCCGATGCAAAGCCCGTCGCCAGCAGATCCAGGGAGGCCTGGTCGGTGGCACGCAGGTGCAGGGCCCTCAGGGGCTGCCGGATCTTGACTCCTGAGCGCTCTCGCAGCGCACGCCCCATCTCCACAACACGCTCCACGAGCTTCATCGACTCCTCCAGCTGGAGGTCGACCAGGGACTCATCTCGCTGACCGAGAAGCTGCAGGTGCACGGAGCTGCCATCGGCAACCAGGCGCTGCCAGATCATCTCGGAGGTGAACGGGGCCGCCGGAGCCATCAACCGGATCACGGTGCAAAGGGCCGAATGCAGGGATGCGTAAGCACCGAGCTTGTCTGCACCCGTCTCGCCCTTCCAGAAGCGACGACGATTGCGCCTGATGTACCAGTTCGAGAGTTCATTGACGACGAAGCCCTCGATCTTGCGACAGGCGCTGGAGAGGTCGAAAGCGTCCATCGAGTAGCGAACGTCCGCGACCAGGCTCTGGGTCCGCGAGAGCAGCCAACGATCGATCTCCGGGCGAGCCGACGGCTCTGGGAGCTGCGGCGAGGCCGGATCGAAGCCATCGATTCGCGCGTACTCGGCGAAGAACTTGTAGCTGTTCTGGAGCGTACCGAGGAAGCGCCTGCGCACCTCGAGCACCCCTCCCATGTCGAACTTCTTGGGTAGCCAGGGAGCTCCACTGGCGAGCATGTACCAGCGGATCGCATCGATTCCGTGCTCCTCGATGGCCTCCCAGGGATTGATCACGTTCCCCAGACGCTTGCTCATCTTCACGCCGTTCTTGTCGAGCACGAGACCGTTGACAACGCAATTGCGATAGACCGCGCCCGATTCGAGCTCGGGCTCGACCTCAGCCATGAAGCAGCCGATTGCGAGCAGTGAATAGAACCACCCACGAGTCTGGTCCAGCCCCTCGGCAATGAAGTCCGCGGGGAACTGCCTGCTGGTCGTCGCGCCCCCGTCGCCGAACGGGAAGTGGTTCTGCGCGTAGGGCATCGAGCCGGAGTCGAACCAGCAATCGACGACGGCCTTGGTGCGATGCATCTTCGCACCGCAGGTGCAGTCAAACACCAGCTCATCGATCAGGGGCTTGTGATTGTCGAAGCCCTCCGGCAGCCCACCGGCGAGCCTCTCCATCTCCGCCCGCGACCCCACGGCCTTCTCAGCACCGCAGCCGTCGCAGACCCAGAATGGCAAGGGAGTGCCCCAATAGCGGTCCCGTGAGATGTTCCAGTCGATGTTGTTCTCGAGCCAGTCGCCAAACCGCTTCTGCCCTACCTCCGGTGGAACCCAGTTGCAGCGCTGGTTGTACTCGATCATTCGATCGGCGTAGCTGGTCGTGCGGATGTACCAGGCCGGTGTCGCGAAGTAGAACAGGGCAGTATCACACCGCCAGCAGTGAGGGTAGCTGTGGTTCTCGCGGGCCTTCTTGAACATCAAGCCGCGAGACTTGAGGTCCTCCATCAAGGCATCATCGGCATCCTTGAAGAAGGTCCCTTCACTCGCTCCGCCCACGTCCACCAGGAGGCGCCCCTCCGGCCCAACAGCCCGTAAGACGGGCAGCTGATTGGCCGCAGCGGTGAGCCAGTCGTCTGCGCCGTAGGTCGGCGCCTGGTGCACGATGCCCGTCCCGTCCTCTGTCGTCACGTAGTCGGCGAGTACCACGGTCGAGCGCCGCTGAGGATCCACGGTCCAGGCTCCCGGATCGATCTCCGGAATGGACTCCGAGAAGGGCGCCTCGTAGCTGATCCCTGCCAGTTCCTTCCCCTTGCACTTTCCGAGGACCTCGGGCTCTGCCTGCGCCACCGAGGACAGACGGGCTTCCGCCAGCCAGACAACCTCATACCCCCGGGACCCGGGCTCCTCTCCCTTGGGTACCGGCAATGGTAGACGCACACGCACATAGTCGACCTCGGGATGCACCGCGAGGGCCACGTTTGAAGGCAAGGTCCAGGGCGTCGTGGTCCACGCCAGGAGGCTCTCCTGTTCTTCACCTGATTGCTCACTCAGGGGAAAGCGGATGGTGACGCTGGGATCGAGGATGTCCTGATAGACGCCGGGCTGTCCCACTTCATGGCTCGAGAGCCCCGTGCCACAGCGACCACAATAGGGCACGACCCGCTGCCCTTGATAGACCAGGCCATGCTCGTGGAAGCGTGCCAGCACATGCCAGACGGACTCCACGTACTTCTCGTCGTAGGTGACGTAGGGATTCTCGTAGTCGAGCCAGAACCCGATACGTTCACTCAGCTCCTCCCACTCCTTGCGATAGGTCCATACGCTCTGCCGGCACTTCTCGTTGAAGGCCCCCACCCCGTACCTCTCGATCTCGGGCTTGCCGCTGATCTCCAGGCTCTTCTCGACCTCGAGTTCAACGGGCAGGCCGTGCGTATCCCAGCCCGCCTTGCGGTCGATGCGCTTGCCCAGCATCGTCTGATAACGACAGACGGTGTCCTTGATCGTTCGCGCTATGACGTGGTGAATCCCAGGCCGACCATTCGCCGTCGGCGGGCCCTCCCAGAAGACGAACGACGGAGCATCGGCCCGCTCACGACCGAGCTCTCCCAGGACATCACGCTCTCGCCAGCCGTCGAGGACGGCCCTCTCGGCCAGATCCGGCTTTCGGGAGGCTTCTTCGGGCAACGGCGCAAAGCGCCCATTCTCGGCATCGGAGGTCGTCATCGTGCGCAGGTTGTACCACCAGAATGATGACTTGTCCTCCAGGACCTTGCCAGTCGGCTCCTCAGTCCCGCATGAGGAAGTAGTCAAGAAAGGCCAGGACGTCGGCAGCCTCGGCGATCTGCGTGCTGGTTGACCTCCCGGCTGAATGCCCAGCTCGAGTCTCGACCCTGATCAGGATGGGGTCGCCTCCCCCATGGGCTTCCTGGAGCCGCGCCGCGAACTTGTAGGAGTGTGCCGGGACCACCCGATCATCGTGATCAGCTGTCGTGACGAGGGTGGCGGGGTAGTCCACTCCCTCCCTGATGTTGTGGAGCGGAGAGTAGGCATACAGAGCCTCGAACTCCTCGGGGTCCTCGGAAGTGCCGTAGTCCCCTGCCCAGGCCCAGCCAATGGTGAAGAGCTGGTAACGCAACATGTCCAGCACCCCAACCGCCGGGAGAGCCGCCCTGAACAGGTCCGGGCGCTGTGTCATGCAGGCCCCCACCAGGAGCCCGCCATTGGAGCCCCCGGAGATGGCCAACCTCTCAGGCGAGGTGTAGCCGCTCTCGATCAGCCACTCAGCGGCCGCGATGAAGTCGTCGAAGACATTCTGCTTGCTCAGCTTGGTCCCCGCCCGGTGCCAGGCACTCCCGTACTCGCCGCCACCACGAAGGTTTGGAATAGCCAGCACTCCTCCCCGCTCCAGCCAAAGAGCATGGGACGTCCGATAGGAGGGCGTCATCGAGACGTTGAAGCCGCCATAACCGTGGAGCAGTGTGGGATGGTCCCCCGACAGCTCGAGCCCGGCGCGCGCCACGATGAACATCGAGACCCGGGTTCCATCCTTGCTGCTGTAGAAGACCTGATTGGTCTCGAAGACAGCCGGATCAGTCGCGACCACGGGCGGCCGTAGAAGCCGGATGGCTCCGCTGGATACGTCCAGCTCCCAGATCTCCGCTGGCGTGCTGAAGTCCATGTAGGAGAACCAGGTCAGCGGGTCATGCTGTTCCCCGTCCAGGCCATGGACAGAGCCGGTACCGGGTAGCTGCTGGGTTCTGACAAAGCCCCCATCGATGTCATGGACCTGCACCTCGCTCTGGGCGTTTCGAAGGTAGTCGAGCAAGAAGTGTCCCCCGACCATGGAACAGCCCTGCATGGCCACCTCCCTCTCGGGAACAAGCTCGATCCAGCTCTCCCTCTCCGGCTCGAAGAGTTCGATGGCCACCAGCCGGCCATTCGGTGCCCCCAGGTCCGTCCGGACCCAGAACAGATCTCCATCGTTTCCCACATAGCTGGATTCCGTGTCGAACCCATCGATCAGAGGAACCTTGCGCCCGATGTCGGGTCCCGCGATCGCGATGACCTCGATGTTGTTCTTGTCCTTGTGAGAGTCCGTCTCGTGCACGACAACTGCCGTGCGTGCGGCCGTCATCACTGGCCAGCTGAAGAAGCCCTTGGTTGACGCAGGGCGGAGCACGACATCCTGCTCCTCAGGTGTACCGAGGCGGTGCAGGCAGACCTCGTTGGCACTATTGGCCTGCCGTAGCTCGGCGCCCTTCTCGGGCAAGGCAAACCGAGAGTAGACGACGCTCCGGCCATCGGCTCCCCAATCGAGTCCACCGAACTTGTTGCGAGTGATCACATCCGGTAATCGCTCCAAAGTTGCCACGTCCATGAAGCGCCACTCGATCCAGTCCGAACCACCGTCCGAGGTTCCATAGGCCAGCAGCTTGCCGTCAGGACTCGGCACATGAGCCGCCAGAGAGACCGTTCCGTCATCGGAGAAGGTGTTGGGATCCAGGAGCAGGCGCCCCTCACCATCCGGTGACTCCGCGACGAACAGCGGTGACTGCTCCTGGAGCCCATCGTTGTGGAAGAAGAAGTACCGACCGCCATGCTCTTGCGGCAGACCGTATCTCTCGTGGTTCCAGAGCTCCTCCAGCCGCCTGGCAATCTCATCCCGAGCGGGAAACTGATCAACCCACTGGCCAGTGAGCTTGTTCTGCGCTGCTACCCAGGCGCGGGTCTGTTCGCTCTGGGGGTCCTCGAGCCAGCGATAGGGGTCCTCCACCATGGTTCCGTGGTAGTCATTGACCACCTGACCTTTCGGGGCACGGGGATAAGTCGCGATTGTGGTCTCCGGGGTCACCCTTGCCATGGCCTCCTCGTTCACGGTCTCCTCACCAGACCCTGGAGCAAGGCAAGCACCCCCCAAGAGCACCAGCAGCCAAGGGAGAGCATTCCAGGCGTCCAGCACGGTGGTTCTGTGATGCGTCATGGCACAAGCTATCGAGTCTGTCTTGCGTGAGCGCCGGGCGCCAGGGCCGCGAGCTCCACCGTTTCACCAGGTCAGTTCCTCAATCGCGGCGGTGATGCGCTCTGCCAGTTCCAGAGCCCGGCGACCGTCCAGGCCACTGACCTCCGGCGCGGCCCCGGTACGCACGCACTCCTGAAAGTGAGTCAGCTCGGCCTGCAGCGGGCGCTGCTCGCCCTCCAACGGAAGCTCGGTAACGGAAAGTACCTTCTCGACAATCCAGTCCTTCTGCATCGCCAGCATCACCGGATCGGCAGTGCGCAGGGCCTCGCGACCGCTCTCCCACTCCTCACCCTTTGCGATGTGGATGCCGTAATTCTTCTGGAAGTCGAGGCTCACGTAGCCCTGACTGGAGAACATCCTGAAGCGGCGCATTGGCTCGAGACTCGCTCGACTTGCCGAGAGGTTCGCACGAGCACCGTTGGCAAAGACCAGCCTGACAGAGGCCACATCCTCACAGCCGGTGAGGATCGCTCCCCCGGCGCAGTCAATGCTCTCGATCTCCGAGTCCACGAAGTGCAGGATCAGGTCGAGATCATGGATCATGAGGTCGTGCACCACTCCCACATCCATGGCTCGGAAGGAGAAGGGTGCCAGCCGATGCACCTCGATGAAGCGCGGCTCCATGGCCATGGCATGCACCTTGCGCACGCCCGGCTGAAAGCGCTCGACGTGGCCGACGCTCAGCAGCGCTCCGCCCCTCTCAGCAGCGGCCAGAATCGCATCCGCGTCTTCCAGATTCGCTGCCAGAGGTTTCTCCACCAGGCACGGCAAGCCGCGCTCGAGCAGCGGGACCGCGGTTGTTGCATGATGCACCGTCGGGACGACCACGCTGACCGCTTCGACCTCTGCGGGCAGCTCGGTGGCGTCGGAGAGCGCCTGACAGTCGAACTCGGCGGCGACCTCTGCAGCCCGATCACCGTCGGCATCTACGACGGCGATGAGGTCGGCATTGGGGTCCTCGTGGTAGATCTTCGCATGGATCCTGCCCAGGTGGCCGACGCCGACCACCGCGACCTTCAAGGGGGCGCTCATAGCCTTACCTCGGCTGCCAGACGCGCAGCGCCCTCGAGGGCGAACTCCTCACGAAGTCCCTCCCGGAAGCGGCCCTTCTTGCCCTGTTCACTCCGCTGCAGGCTCTCAATCAGCTTCATCACGATATCCGGTACATCAGGCTCACTGACCATCTCCGCGATCGTCTGGACCTGCGGATTGCTCGAACGGAAGATTCGCCGGAAGGCCACACGCAGGTGCTCGACATCCTGCTCGGGGAATCCAGCCCGCTGCAGGCCGATGATGTTGACATTACGAACCCGTGACCGCCGCCCCTCGACGATCATGAAGGGCGGCAGGTCACGCTCGATGCGGGTCATCCCCCCCACGTAGGCGTAGGCCCCAACACTCACGAAGTGGTGAGCCCCGACAGCTCCCGAGATGTTGGCTCCGGTCCCGATGTGCACGTGCCCCGCCAGCATCACGTTGTTCGCCAGGATGACCTTGTCCTCGATGAGACAGTCGTGAGCGATGTGACTGCAGGCCATCAAGAGACAGTCGCTCCCGACCCGGGTCAGCGCCCCGCCCTTGAGGGTCCCGCGGTTGATCGTCACGAACTCACGAATCATGTTCCCGTCCCCGATCATCACCTGGGTTGGCTCACCCTTGTATGAAATGTCCTGGGGCTCTGCGCCGATGCTGGCCTGGCCGACGATCTTGTTGTCGGCGCCGATGGTCGTGACACCGTCGATGACTACCTGCGGCCCGATCCTCGTCCTATCACCAATCCGAACATTTGGACCGATGAGGTTGTAGGGCCCGATCTGGACCTCCACCCCCAGCTGGGCCTGGGGGTCAACGACTGCAGTGGGATGAATCAGAGTGGACATAGAGTGATTCTCTCAGGCATCTACCATGGTGAACATCAGGGTCGCCTCACAGACGACCTTTCCCGCGACTGTTCCAATTCCACTGACGCGTGCGATCTTGCCCTTCATGCGAAGGGTCTCGACCTCGATGCGCAGCTGATCACCTGGGGTGACACCGCCACGCAATTTGACCTTGTCAATAGCCCATAGGACGGCGAGTTTTCCCGTGTTTTCCAGTTTCCGTAGGAGCAAGACCCCTGCCAGCTGAGCCATCGATTCCAGCTGCAGAACGCCTGGCATCAGTGGCTGGTCCGGGAAGTGCCCCATGAAGTAAGGCTCATTGATGGTGACATTCTTGACAGCCACCGCCTTGCGGTAGCCATCGATCTCGATCACACGATCAATCAGCAAGAAGGGATATCGATGAGGCAGCATGCGTAGGATCTCGCGCACGTCGAGTCCCGATTCGCGGGTGATCACACCACCGGTCTCTTCCTTCTGCATGATGTCGAGCAGCTTCCGAACGAGCTCGGCGTTCATGCGGTGACCGGAGCGAGTCGCAATCACGTGCGCCTGCAGTCCGGCCCCCAAGAGCTGAAGGTCACCAACGACATCCAGCAGCTTGTGCCGAACGGGCTCGTCGGGGAGCCGCATCTCGGTCTGGGGGTCGCCCAGGATCACCGTATTCTCGCGGGTGGCCCCCTTGCCGAGCCCGGCTTCCTGGAGTGCCTCCACTTCGGAGGCCAGACAGAAGGTTCGAGCGGGCGCGATCTCTGCCTCGAACACCTCCGGGCTGATCTCGTAGCGGCGGCTACCACCATCAATACCAGGCTCGTCGAAGGAGGCGATGTATTGCAGGCTCAGCGTGTCATGGTCGTGCGGCAGGGCCACGAGAGTCGCATCTCCATGGTGGACGTAGACTGGCTGTTCGAGCTTGAAGGTCCTCGCGACGGGTCTCTGTTCGACCAATCCGGCCTGCTTGAATAGCTCCACGAACTCCGAAGAGCTTCCGTCGAGGCCAGGCATCTCAGCCCCCGAGATCTCCACGGACAGGTTGTCCAGTCCCAGCCCACCACAGGCAGCCAGGAAGTGCTCCACGGTGTCAACGTGGACCGAGTTGCGCTGCAAGCGCGAGCGCCGCTCTTCATCGGAGTAGTAGCTGATGTTCGCCGGGATCGGCTGCGCGTCCTCAACATCGGTGCGAAGAAACTCGATCCCATTATCAGCGGGAGCAGGCAGGACCCGCACCTTGACGCTCTCGCCGCTGTGAAGGCCGACACCCTCGAACTCGACCGCCGTCTTGAGAGTCTGCTGTTGACGAGTCATCGCTGACCTTCCTTGAGCTGCTCTTCGAGCTCTTCGAGTCGTTTCTTCAGGTCCCGCAGTTCTTCACGAAGTTGAGGGATTCGCCTGGCCTGAGCCACATCACGTAGCGCGGCCCTGACCGGGCGTGCAGGCCACCCCGTGTACTCGGCCCCAGCGGGCACATGACCGGTGACGCCGGCCTGGCCTCCTATCTGGGCACCATCACCAATCGTCAGGTGTCCCCCGACACCGACCTGACCGGCAAGTACTGCTCGCTGCCCCACAACCGCGGACCCCGCCAGCCCTACCTGAGAGACGAGCAAGGCAGCGTCCCCAATGTGACAGTTGTGCGCTACCTGCACCAGGTTGTCGATCTTTACCTGGTTGCCGATCCTCGTCGCTCCGAAGCGCGCACGATCGATGGAACAGTTGGCCCCGATCTCGACATCGTCGCCGAGGATCACCGTCCCACACTGAGGGATCTTTCTCCAGCCTTCGGCTGTGGGCTCGAATCCGAAGCCGTCCGAACCAATCACGGTTCCGCCATGGATCAGACATCTCTCCCCCATCTCAACGCGTGAGTAGAGCACGACATTGGGATGCAGGACGCTGCCCGCCCCAACACGAACGCGGTCCGCTATCTGGACTCCGGCATGAAGAACAACTCCCGCTGCGAGCATGGAGTCCGGCCCCACCGAGCAGAGCGGACCGATGGAGACACCGTCACCAAGCTCTGCACTGGAATGCACGAAGGCACTGGGATGCACACCCGGCTCGGGGGTGGCCTCTGCTGGGGCAAAGAGATCGACCACTGCCGTGAAGGCACGATTGGGATCCTGCACCCTCAGGAGCGTGAGTCCCTCCCGCGTGCTCTCGACCCCCGGGCCGACGAGAACCCCAGCTGCACCGGTTGTCTCGAGCAGG
This sequence comes from Planctomycetota bacterium, assembly GCA_014237855.1. Lineage (GTDB taxonomy): Bacteria > Planctomycetota > UBA1135 > UBA1135 > JABACD01. The sequence continues at coordinate 12,935 of JABACD010000020.1, forward strand.
GGTACGTAGCGTGGGTTGGCCAGGAAGGAGATCTCCTGTGACCCCGCACGGCCGAGGTCCGCCGGACCAACGATCAGTCGCGAGCCGTCCCCTTCGAGGTCGGCTCCGCAATGCGCGGCAATTTCTGAGAGGGTCCTGGCCACCTGGAGAGTCGTCTGCGGTTCGAGGTTCACGCCCTGGGCGAGTCGGCCCGAGGGGCCGAAGAGCCGCACAGGTTAGCGCATGCCTTGCCGGGTGTCACCGGGTGCCGCTCAGCCTCTCTTCAGGTAGGCCTTCCCCACCCTCGAGGACCCTTCCGGCCGCGCGCCCCAACCCGGGTCCAGAGGCAAGCCTGAGCCTGCAGGCCTAGTGACTGCTAGCGGGTCGCGATGTTGAAAGAGAACACCTGGCGCTCATCGTAGGGCTTGGCCTCTAGCGGCCACCCGAAGTTGAACGAGATCGGGATTGGGTAGAGCAGAGCAAACCCGAGGCCAGCGGCTGAGCGCATCTCATCCAGATCGAGCTCGGTGTAGTCCGTTCCAAGCACCCCTGCATCCACGAAGAAGTGGACCCGGAACATCTCGATCTCCTGGTAGGTACCAGGACGCGTCTGAGTGACGAGGGGATAGCGATACTCGAGGCTTGCCCGGGCCATCGATTCCCCACCGAGGACATTGCCGTCGGTACTGTTGGGGCCAACGCCACGATATCTGAAGCCTCGCAAGCTGTTGAACCCGCCCAGGAACAGACGCTCGGAGTAGGGCGTCACATCCGTTTGTGAGAATGGCATCGCCAGCCCCAGGCCACTTGAGAGCCGGACCGACGATGGGACCGGATCGAGCTCCGTCCCGAGCTTGAAGTACTCGTCCCAACTCAGGTTGGAGTTGTAGATATCCCAGTCGCTGCCGATCCCCTCGAAGGCGACGTCATTGTTCCAGGAGATGATGCGCCCTGTCTTGGGATTGAAGGCTGCATCGGTGTCCCTGTAGCTGACGCCGAAGGTGACACCATTGAGAATGGATGTCCCGATCTGCTGCGTCAGCGAGCCCATCTGGGGATCCAGGAGAACCTGCTGGTCAACGTTCCTGACCTTGACGTCCCGGCTGGCAAACCCAATGTTGAAGGAGCCGTCGTAGCCCAGCTGGCGCCCGAAGGTTACCCGTCGTGTCGTGCGCTTCTCTTCGTCGTAATCGTAGATCCTGTCGAAGATCGAGAACTCGCCCGCAAAGGACCAGCGATTCCGCTGCAGTCCGAAGATGTCCGGCTCAACGAATCGAATCATAGATTGGTCACGACGCGCGCCCGGGGAGATCTGGATGCTCAGCGTCTGCCCTCCCCCATGGAAGGCCTCCTTCCGGTAGATCTCTCCAAACGTGCTCAGGAAAGAGCTCGGCAGGTCAAAGATGTCGAAGTTCCGCATGGACAGGGACAGGATCCCGAACAGACCGTCGTTCGAGTCGATGCCACCAGAGATTGCAAAGTCGACTACCCGCCCCTCCTCCACGATGAAGTCGATGTCAACCAGGCCCTCCTCTCCAGGAATCGTTCGGAAGACGAAGTAGGGGTCGCGGTGGCCCAACGGATCACGCTCATCCGAGAAGTACTCCAGGCGATTCAGCCGCCGGAGCGATGAGATGATCTCCTCCATGTTCGCGAGATCCCCCGGATCCACGGAGATGTTCCTGCGAATGACATGGTCGCGGGTGTGCGTGGCCCCCGAGATCAGGACCGAGCGAATGCGGAGCTGTCTGCCCTGGGAGATCCGGTAGATGACCTTCACCTCGGCCTTCTCGATATCGAAGATCAGTTCCGGCTCCAACCACTTCCAGGCATAGCCTGGTCCAAGGGTGGAGTGGTCTATGTATCCATCTGCCCCATAATAATCACGCAGCGACAGGCGATCAGCATCCACGGTGGTCTTCACGTAGATGTCTCCAGGTGCCAGCGTCAGCTCAGCGATCAGGTCCTCGAGCGGATAGAGCAGCTCTGCCGACTCCTCGATCGGCATGAAGCGCTCCCCTCGAGGGTGAGGCTTCAGATTCAGAGCCTCGATGGCGACCTCGGTTACTCGAAACGGCTTCCCCTCATCCACGATGATGTGGACCTCAACACGGCTACGATCCTGATTGAACTTGAGCGAGTCCAGCTCGACCACCGCGTTGAGGAATCCACGGTCACGGTAGACGTTTCTCATCGCCACCAGATCAGAGCGCAGGGTGTCCTCGACAAACTCCTTGCCGCTCCAGTCGAAGAGTGAAGGCCCTGCCAGTTCCGTCGAGGCCAGGTGCTTGAGTCCGTTCTTCCAGAACGCTGCGCCGGTGTCCGGCATGCTCACGTTCCCTCGGATGACGACCTCACTCACATGCACAGTGGGGCCCTCGATGATCTCGAAGATCACGTCCCCCGGCATGTCCGAACTGTCGCCCTCGGACGGCTCACGGATGATCGACCTCACCTGCACGTGGAAGTGACCCTCCCTCCGATAACCATCCAGAATCAGCCGCTCGACCCTGGGCACCTGGTGGAAGTACAGCTCGCGACGATCCTGGAGATCGGTCCACTCGAGAATCTTCTCGAGCTTGATCTCGTCATAGCCAATGAAGCGCGGCTCGAGGTCTGCTGGCAACTCGACGACAATCAAGCGGAGTGACAGGGCGCCGTCTTCCTCGATCTTGCCCACGATGTCAGCTCTGACCTGAAAGAGGGTCCAGAGATACTCGACTCCCTGCTCGACGGTCTCGCTCGAGTAACGGTCACCTGCGCCAAGGCCCAGGGCAGCGCGCAAGCGGTCCTCGGAGTAGCGCCTGGCACCCTCGACCTCGATCGACTCCACCAGTCGCCCCTCGAAGGGGTCCTCGACCAGGGTTGGGATGCCTGGTACATCCTGCTCCTGGGTCCCTTGAGCAGACGCAGCGCAGAGCAACAGCCCGACTACGAGCCATAGCATCCTCCATCCGGAACTCCCGTTGGGTCTTACGAGTCGCACTGGGGTTGTCGCCTGTGTGTTCTCAGGGAGCAATGGACTCGGCAACAGATGGAGCGCGATTCTCAAATCTCAGCATGCTACCGAAGAACTGAAGCTTGACCGTTCCCGTGGGGCCGTTTCGCTGCTTGCCGATGATCACTTCAGCCAGCCCACGGTTCTCCTCGGTCGGGCTGTAGTACTCCGGTCTGAAGAGCATCATCACGATGTCAGCATCCTGCTCGATCGAGCCCGATTCACGCAGGTCGGACAGCTGTGGACGCTTGTCCTCACGGGACTCCACGGCACGCGAGAGCTGAGAGAGTGCAATCACGGGGCAGTCCAGCTCTCTCGAGAGCTCCTTCAAGGACCGCGAGATAGCACTGATCTCCAGCTGTCGACTCTCCGCCTTGGGGTGTGTCATCAGCTGCAAGTAATCGACGACGATCATGTGCAGGCCCTTCTCACGCTGCTTGATTCGTCGTGCCCGGCTGCGCATCGACATGACCGACATCCCGGGGGTGTCGTCGATGAACAGCCTCAAGCGTGAGAGTTCATCTGCGGCGTTGGCCAGCTCGGAGTAATCCTCTGGCGGAATATGCCCTGTCTTCAGCTTGTGTGCGTCCACCTTCGCACGGGTGCAGAGCATACGGCTCACGACCGACTGCTTGCCCATCTCGAGACTGAAGAAGAGCACCACCGGTGGGCCGTCTGTCATCCACTCGGGATTGCTTGCTGAAGCGTGGTCCATCATGTTCAACACGAAGGCCGTCTTCCCCATCGCCGGTCTGGCTGCGAGGATGATCAGCTGCCCTCCACCCCACCCGGAGGTGACATCGTCGAGGTCATAGAATCCACTGGTCAGCCCGACCAGACCACCGCGGTGGGAGGCGGAGTCGATCCGCTTCATCGTGTCCTGGAGCACAGCTGCGATCGGGTCTGCGTCGCTGCTGCTCCGCTCGTCGGAGATCTGGAAGATCGAGTGCTCGCTCTCATCGATCAGGTTCCGAACGTTCTCACCGTCCGGCCTGGTCTCGTAAGCCTTTTGGACGATCTCCGTACCCTCCTTGATCAGGCGGCGAAGAGTCGCCGTCTGGTTGACCAAGGTGGCGTGGTGCTTGAGGTGCGCGGAGGATGAGACCAGGCTGGTCAGCTCCAGCAGGTACGCTCGGCCACCACACTTCTCCAGGGCCCCCTTCGCGAGCAGACGTTCACCAACACTGATGAAGTCGATCGGCTCGGCACGATCACTGAGGTGCACGAGCGCCTCGAAGATGATCCCGTGGCGGGGATTGAAGAAGTCCTCCTCACGGAGCAGATCCACGATATCAGGCATCCGCCTGGGATCGATCAAGAGTGACCCCAGGACTGCCTTCTCGGCCTCCTCGTTGTGCGGGGGGATCCGTCCAATCGCGCTCTCTTGTTCCATGCTTTGATTTCCGCAGTGGCGGGCGTCAGAGGATAACGACCACCACCGGCCGAAGAAATGCCGGGGGCACCTCGAGTCTGGCAATCGGCACAAAGCCCGTGGCTGTCACCTCTTGCCCCCTGGCCCTCTACAGAGCCATGGATGGAACGAGGGCGCCCCACGATGGTGGAGCGCCCTCGATTGCTTGAGCTTCGGGGTTGCTCTCAGGCGTCAATACTGGCCTCGTCGGGGACCTCGATCTCCTGCTCTTCGACCTCAACCGCTTCCGGCTTGGGCTCAGCTTTCTTCGGCTGGACGACCTCAGTCATTCCATTCTCGCCCTCGACGATCACTGAGACCTCACCCGAACGCTCAGCGTGCAGGTGAATCGTGACCTGGTGAGAGCCTACCGACTTGATAGGACGCTCCAGGCGAACCGACTTCTCGCTGATCTCGTGGCCCGCTTCCCCCATCATGCCGACGATGGCAAGGGCGTTGACTGAGCCGTAGAGATGACCATGGTCGTCGCAGCGCTGGACACTCTTCAGCTCCAACTTCGCGAAGGCAGTCAGCCTGGCGTCGATCTCGGCCAAGAGAGCGGCCTCCTCAGCGTCCAGACGCACGCGCCTGCGCTCCATGGCCTTCTTGTTGTCCTCGTTCGCCTCGATCCCGATCTTGTTCGGGATCAGGTAATTCCTCGCATAGCCAGGGGCCACCTTCACGATGTCACCGCAGCGTCCAAGGTTCTTGACGTGCTCTCGGAGCAGGATTTCTGTTTCTCTCATCTCGGTAAATCTCCGATCGATCAGCCCACGAAGGGCAGCAGGCCGATATGGCGGGCACGCTTGACTTCCGTCTTCAGCTTCCTCTGCGTCTGAGCACAGAAGCCTGTACGACGACGACCTTGCAGCTGCCCCTGAGGAGTCAGGAACTTCTTGAGGTGATCAACGTCCTTGTAACTAAGGGGATGGTCGACATCCGACTTCTTTCCCAGCTTGACCAGACCGCGTCCACCGCGGCGTCCTCTACGTCCAAAAGCCATCTCAGTTCTCCTCGGTGGCGCTCACCGTTTCTTCAGTTACCAGCTCTTCACCACCCGCTTCGGGGCTCTCAGCCCCGTCCCGGCGCCTGCTACCACCACGGTCATCGCGATCATCGCGCCGATCACGACCAAAGTCGTCCGGCTCCTCGACGAAGTCGACGTGATCATCATCGGGGGGAGTGGGAACCTTGAAGTCAGCGGCTCCCTCCTTCTCGACGAGCTCTGACTCCTCAGTAGGAATCTCATCTACCACGAGCTCCAGGCTTCGAAGGACGCCCTCGTTGAGCTCGAAGTCCCTTCGCATCGAGGGAATGTTCTCTGCGGGAATGTTGTAGTAGGTCAGGAGGAATGTCGCGCGGTTCTTGCCCTTGATCGGGTAGCAAAGCCTGCGCTCGTCCCAGCGACGGGCGGAGAGCACGGTTCCGCCGTGCTTGCCCAGGATTTCAGTCACAACCGACTTTGCCTTGTTCCAGTCCTCACGGACCAGGGCGTTGTCGATCAGAAACATGCCTTCGTAGATTCGTTCCAAGAGTCGTAGCTCCTCTAGTCTGTGAGTTCAGTTGAGCGCCACTGACCACACGAAGTGATCAGTCCACGCTTTGGTTCCAGCGGCTGTGGAACCGCGTCATGCACCCCTCGATGTCTCCACTTTGGATCCAATCGAGTAGAGCCTCGCTCGCTTCCGCGATGGAGATCTCGAAGTCGGCTCTCTCTTCTGAAGAGACCTTCTCGAGCACGTGACGCGCCGCGTCGGTTCTCGGCCTTCCAATCCCCACGCGCAGGCGCGGAAAATGATTGGTGCCAAGGGAATCAATGATGGACCGCATGCCCTTCTGACCTCCTGCCCCACCATGGGGCCGCAGGCGGAGACGTCCCGGATCCAGGTCGAGGTCGTCATAGACGACCAGGATGTCCTCGGGTGGTACGCAGGCCCAGCGGGCAAGCGCACCGACAACGTCCCCGGAGAGGTTCATGAAGGTCTCGGGCTTCACCAGAAGAGCATCGCAGTCGAAGTCCCGCGCAAACTTGAACTTGCGGGGGCCTCCATAACTGCCGACTGCTGACTCCTGGCTCTCCCCTCCGACGGACAGTCCGTCCCGGGGAGCGACCTCCATGGTCTTCTCCAGCTGGCGTGCGGTTTGAAAGAGCAGGCCCTCGTGAAGCGCCAGGTGGTCCAGCACGTGAAAGCCGACGTTGTGTCGGGTCCACTCGTACTCCGGGCCGGGGTTACCCAGCCCAACGACGATGCGGGTCAATTGGCACCTCTGAGGTTCCGTTCAGCCTCGCCCCCCTGACCAATCGCGTGGTCGGGGGATTGAGGGCCGAACATTCTAGGGTCGATCCTCCCGGAAGCAAGGGGTCGCCGGGAGGGACGAAATCAGGCCTCGGGAGCGGGCGGCGGGGCCAGGGGATCCTCTTCTCCGCCTTCAGCGTCCTCCTCGGGCTCCTCCGTGACCGGGCTGGCGGCGCTCACGATGGTCGCAATGTCCATCTCGAGGTCGCAGGCGAGGGTGATGCCCTCGGGCAGGATCAGGTCCGAAGCCTTGATGTGGCTGCCCTCTTCAAAGGACTCGACCTTGACGGCGAGGTTGTCCGGGATCAGCGAGGGGATGCAGGTGATCCTGATGTGGTCCACCAGGAGGTTCACGACGCCGCTCTTGGGCACGCCCAGGAAGGCCAGATCAACGTCGGTGTCGATCGCGACACCACGGACCACCTTCTTGAACTCGATATGGATGATCTTGTCACCAAAGGTGTCCCACTGGAGCTCCTGCACGACCGCAGTCTCCTGCGTGCCCTCGACATCGATGTCGTAGAGGTGCACGTGAGCACGCCGTGAGGCAAGGAACTCTCGCTCCTCGATGGAGATGTCAATGTGGTCGCCGCCGCCCTGGATGTTGGCGGGAATGTTGCCACCGGCGCGCAGGCTGCGGGAGCTCGTGCTGCCGAGCTTGGCACGCTTGTGGGCCTTGAGGATTGCGCTCTGGGCCATGGGAATTGCCTCGGAAGTAAGAAGGAAACGGTTAGTCTTGGAACAGTACGCTGACCGAAGTCGAGCGGTGGATGTTGTTGATCGCCTGGGCGAGCAGCGGAGCTATCGAGACGGTCTCGATACTCGCAGGCCAGTCATCGCCACGGGGGATCGTATCGGTGACCAGGATCTGGTCGACCGGAGCACTGGAGAGTCTGTCGATGGCTGGACCGCAGAAGACAGGGTGCGTCACGACGATGACAATCGACTTGGCCCCGTTCTTGCGCAGGATGTTGGCGGCCTCGGTGATCGATCCGCCGGTGGAGATCATGTCATCAACGATCACCACATTGCGCCCCTCGACCTCGCCAATAACGTGCTCGACGGCGATCTCGGAGCCCGAAATGCGCCGCTTGTCGACGATCGCAAGGTCAGCCCCGATGGGCTTGGCATAGCCTCGAGCCATCTTGATCCCCCCGACATCGGGGGTGACGACCACCGGGTCGTCGATGCCAAGCTCGTTCAGTCGACCGAGCAGGACAGGCTTGGCGTAGAGGTGATCAACGGGGATGTCGTAGAAACCCTGGATCTGGGCGGCGTGCATGTCAACGGTCACCAGGCGATCACAGCCGCCGATGGTGAGTGTGTTGGCCAGGACCCGCGCACTGATCGGCACGCGCCCCTCGTCCTTCCGATCCTTGCGAGCATACCCATAGTAGGGCATCACGGCCGTGATTCGCCCTGCGCTCGAGCGGCGCAGGGTGTCAATCAACAGCAACAACTCGATCCAGTTGTCATTAACCGGAGGGCATGTCGGCTGCAAGATGAAGCAGTCACTACCACGCAGGTCGACATTGACCTTGATGTCCACCTCGCCGTCGGGGAAACGGCCCACGTGCGCATCGGCGAGGGGAATGTCGAGCTCTTCTGAGATGTCCCTGGCCAGCTGGGGGTGAGCCTGCCCGGAAATCAGTGTGATCTTGTCGCTATATGAGGACACGTTGTTGATTCCTTGTCTTGCTGGAGTGGCTGCGGATGGGAAGTTCTAAATGCCTAGCTCTTGGACTCTTCGTGGCTGATCTTGCGCTGGGCAACGCTGGCTGAACCCTCGAAGCGACGCGCCGGGACTCCTGCCCAGACCTCATCCTCCCCTACCGAGCTGGTACTCGTGATCACGGAGTTTGCGCCGGTCGTCGCCCGGGCTCCGATCTCATTGGGGCCGACGATCGTGGTGCCGCTGCCGATAAAGGCGCCGTCGCCCACGTGCGTCGTGTGCTTGTGGATGCCATCGTAGTTGGCAAAGATCGTACCTGCACCGACGTTGACCCCGGCACCGAGGACGGCATCTCCGAGGTAGCTCAGGTGCTTGGCCTTGGTTCCAGATCCGATCTGTGAGTTCTTGCTCTCCGTGAAGTTTCCGACCTCGGATCGATCCTCCAGAACGGTGCCCTTACGCAGGTGCGTGAACGGGCCAACCTCACATCGATCCCCGATTCGAACGCCGGCGCGGATGACCGTGCAGGGCAGGATCCGGGTCCCCTGTCCGATGACGACATCGGCATCGATGTACGCACTGGCTGGGTCCTCGATGCTGACACCATTCTCCATGTGCTCCTCGAGGATACGCACCTGGAGGGCCCAGCGAGCCTCGGCCAGCTGAGCGATGTTGTTGACGCCGATTGCCTCATCGAGGTCCTCGAGTACGACAGTCGCAACTTCCGCACCACTCTCAGCGAGCATCTGCGGTACATCGGTCAGGTAGTACTCTCCCTGCGCGTTATCGCTGGAGAGTCGCGGCAGCGCAGCCAGGAGCTGGCCCGCTGGAAAGACGTACACCCCGAGGTTGATCTCGCCAAGCTCCAGCTGTTCTGGGCTTGCATCCTTGTGCTCGACGATCGCCTTGAAGCTACCGTCATCGTTTCTGTCGATGCGGCCGAAGCCGTGGGCACTCTCCGGGTAGGCCGTCAGCATGGCCATGCCGGTTTCGCCGGCAGAGTCTCGCGCGGCCAGCAATCCCTGCAGGCTCCACGGGCCGAGTACCGGCATATCGCCATACAGGACGACGATCACACCATCCTCATCCGCAACCAGCGGCGCTGCCACTTGCAGGGCATGCCCCGTTCCGTTCTGAGGCTCTTGCACCACACAGGTGATGCGGTCAGATCCGGGGCCCTCCTCGACCCTCTGCCGGACCTGCTCTGCACCATGCCCCACGACCACGACAATCCGCTCGGGATCAAGCGAGAGCGCCTGATCGATCACCCAGGCGATCATTGGCTTGCCGCAAATCTCATGCAGGACCTTGGGAAGCGCACTCTTCATGCGCGTTCCCTGGCCAGCAGCGAGAATGACGACGGTCCCAGCCTTGGACATCGGACTCGAGAGGGTGCTCGGTGAGGTGAGAGGTGAAGACATCCTGGGAGGGACGAAGCCAGGCCTCCGCGGTCGAACTCGATCGGCCGGGAGCGAAGGGACTCTGCCCAGGAAAAATGGGCCAAGGTTGTACTCGCGAGCCCTGCCCGCCGTCAACGGGGCAGGCCTCGAATGAGCCCCGGCAGGCTCCATGAAAGCCCTCGAAGCCGAGATCAGCCCCCAATTCCCGGGGCAGGGCTGGCACCCTGCCCCGGACATGAGAACCGCGGGGCCGAGGCCGAGGCTGCTCTCAGTGCCAGACCCCCGGAGCCTCGTGGCCAGTCCGCTCCACCCAGGACCCGTAGTCGCCGTGAAAGATCAGAGGCTCGCTGGAACGCTCCTCACCACCACCAGTGAGGTCCAGGACCTTGTTGGCGAGACCCCGCAGGAAGGTCCTGTCATGGGAGACGAACAGCATCGTTCCCTCGAAGCTGGAGAGGGTCTCCACCAGCATCTGCTTGGTGGCCAGGTCCAGGTGGTTGGTGGGCTCGTCAAGCACGAGGAAGTTGGGAGGATCGTAGAGCATCTGGGCCAGCACCAGGCGGGAGCGCTCTCCTCCCGAGAGCACCGCAATGGGCTTGTCGATCTCGTCCCCTCTGAAGTCGAAGGCACCCAGCAGGTTGCGCTTGCTGGAGATCGTGGCGGTCGGAAAAGCCGCGTCGATCTGCCCCCAGACCGTGAGTGTTGAGTCCAGCAATTCGAGCGAGGACTGGGCGAAGTAGCCGAGCTTGAGGCTGGCCCCCAGGCGGACCTGGCCTGCATCAGCTTCGATCACGCCGGCCACGAGCTTGAGCAGCGTCGTCTTTCCGGCACCATTGGCCCCCATCACACACCAGCGCTCCCCACTCTTGATCTCGAAGTCCAAGCTGTCATAGATGACTCGCTCCCCGTAGCTCTTGCTGGCCCCCTTCAAGGTGGCGACGTCGTTTCCCGAGCGCGGCGGGGTCCTGAACTTGAAGGGCACCAGGACCCTACGCTTGGGGGGCTCCAGCTTCTCGATCTTGTCCAGCTTCTTGACTCGTGACTGAACCTGGGCTGCCTTCGCAGCATGCTTCTCGAAGCGCTCAATGAAGCGCTCCTCCTTCTTGAGCATGGCCTGCTGACGCACGAAGGCAGCATCCTGGTGCGCTGCCCTGCTCGCTCGCTCGCGGTCGTAGTAGTCGTAGTCCCCGGTGTAGCTGACGAGCTCGCCAGCATCGATGTCCACCAGCCTCGTGACCACCCGGTTCATGAAGTCACGGTCGTGACAGGTCATCAGAAGCGCCGCCTTGGATGCCCGCAGGTAGCCCTCCAACCAGAGTATCGACTCCAGGTCCAGGTGGTTGGTGGGCTCGTCGAGCAGCAACACGTCCGGCTGCCCGATCAGGACCTTGGCGATCGAGACTCGCATGCGCCATCCACCCGAGAGCGCCCCGACATCCCCCGCGATCTGATCATCAGCAAGCCCCAGGCCATGGAGCACCTCCCTCGCCCGCGCTTCCAGCTCGTAGCCACCCTGTTGCTGGTAGTCCCCCTGAACCTCGCCAAAACGCTCGAGGATCGAGTCCATCTCGTCCGCGCGAAGAGGATCCGACATGGCCGCCTCGAGCTCGGCCAGTTCGAGGTGCATGGCACCCAGGGGTCCGCTCCCAAGGATTGACTCGTCGAGCACGCTGCGCCCCTTCATCTCGCCGGCTTCCTGCTTGAAGTACGCGATCTGGCACTGCTTGGGGACGGAGACCTGCCCCACATCGGGCTGCTCCTCACCCACGACCAATCGGAACAGGGTCGTCTTCCCCGAGCCATTCGGCCCCAGGAGGCCCACCTTCTCCCCTGGGTTGAGCTGGAAGGAGGCATCAACCAGCAGGGACTGCCTGCCGAAGTGCTTGGAGACGTTCGTGAGCGCGATCATGAGCCGCGTAGCGTATCGCAGCAATCGGAGACCGGCGAGCCTCTACCTCTCACTCTCCCGGGTGATTCCCGGGAATTCGAGCATTGGGTCGCAGGCCACAGCGATCCGGCGTCGAGAACTAAGGGTGGCTCAGACCACGCTTATCGTCTTGATGCACTGCATTCACCGCACTCCCCTTCTCGAAGACCTGGACACCTCTAGCTCGGCGGGCGAAGTCCGTGTCATCTCCCGGAGGACTCGATGATTCCTGAAGCCAATCCGGGCAACGGCGAGAGCGCTGAGCTGGTGGTCCTGATCGAGGACGAGAAGGGCGCTCAGATCACAGCCAAGCTGCAGGAAGCCGGTGAGAACTCGCTGACCCTGCGCTGCGATGGGGAGAGTCCGCCACCGCTCCCCATCACTCACCGCACG
>JABACD010000020.1:25021-111112 GCA_014237855.1 Planctomycetota bacterium
ATCACGTTCCGAATCCGGACGACGGTTATGAAATCAGCGATGTTCAGGTCAAGGTAATCCTGGTTGCCGGCGTGGCAATGATTTGTTTCACACTGGTCAGTTTTGCGGTGTCGTTCATGTACGGCAAGACCTGCGTCAACATGTATGGGCGGGTCATCGATCGACGTGATTCGAAGGGCTCGATCTCCTATCAGATCGAGGTCAACTGTGAGCACATTCCGGATCTCAAGGCGATGGTCTTCCGACGCAACGCTTTTCGGGTCAAACCAGCCAGGGATAAGCCGGTTGCCGTACTCATAAGCACGCAGGGCTGTCGAGAGCCACTGACTGCCCAGCTCAAGGACATCTCCAGAACCGGCCTCTCGATCGAGGTCACGCCTTCGGCCGAGAGCAAGCTCTTCAGGAGCTCCCGATTGCAGCTCGGCTTCGAGCTACCAGACGACGACGAGCCCTTCTCCCTCGAAGGCATCGTCCGATATCGGCGCCTGATTGGAGCCCACGTCCGCTACGGCCTGCAGTTCGACCACCTCGATCCAAGCGTGATCGATGCCCTCGAAGAGCGCCTGCTCAAGTACATCTACAGCAGACAGGTGCAGGTGATTCAGGCTCTCAAGCACATCGCCAGCGCTGGCTAGACGAGCCTCACCCGGTACGCCTCGCGGGAAGCCAGAGCTCGGCCAGCGCCAGCAGCCCGAGCAGGGCACAGCTGATCATCCAGACAGCCCCGCCCCCGACGATCATGAACACCAGATCGGCGTTGGCTCGACTCAAGAACCATCCAGCGAGATCGACCATGAGACCCAGGCCGCAGCCCGCGCTCAGCAGGCCGATCAGGCGAGCTGGGAAGCGGGTGAAGATCGCCAGGGCGACCAGCAGCAACGACAGGGTGCCCATGCCAAGCGAATGGGTGTGCATCGATGCGAGCAGGATCTGCTCGTTCACCGGAGAGACCTCTCGAGAGAAGGCCTGTTTCTTGACCTCGTCGAAGTACTCCAGAGGGAGTATCGAGCCGATGCCATCACCCTCACTCGCGTTTGCGGAGTGACAGCTCAGACAGGCGGAGTCCAGGATCTCGACTGGGGCATCGTCTCCTAGATCGAGGCTGTCGTAGTCCTCGCTGATGCGGTCTCCGGCCAGCCAGTCGAGCAGGACCTGGCGTTGGGTATCTCCGAGTGTCTCCGGATGGCCGCGTTCGAGAGCCACCCTCAGGGGTGCCTGGGTCTGGATTCCATGGTAGTGCCCGACCACGTCATCAAGACTCATCCCCTCGCGCTCGTCCCGATTCTCGTGATGCTCCACGAGATGCGCCGAGGACGCGAGAAGGCCCCCGAGCAGCACGAGCACCAGAGCGCTCAAGCCAATGCGAACACCCAGGCTCAGCTGTGAGAGTCGAAAGTCGAGCACGGTTCAGCGCAGGTCGAAGAGTTCCGGATCGATCAAGACATCGTCACCACTGGTCACCGCACGGCTGGCGCAGATCCCCACGACCGTGGCCCGATGGCCCTCTTCTGCGCTGCAGTTGACCTCGGCACCCTCGGTGCAGGCCTCGACGAAGTTGGCCAAGGCGTAGTGCACCGGCGGAGAGGGAAGCCCCACTCCTTGTTCCAGCTTGCCCTGAGCAGCGAGCTTGGTCGCGTCGGCAATCAGCGTGATGCCCTGATCGTTGTGGAAGGTCTGGCGATTGGCGTAGACCTCCCACCCCTGCGTGGGCGCGTCCGCCTCCTTGAACATCCAGCCGGCCGTCCAGGCCAGCTTGAAGCTGGCCATGGAGCCGCTGTAGACCTCGTAGCGGCCATCGTAGGAGTTCCCCAAGGTCGACTGCCAGGCCAGGTGCAGCCCATCCTCGAAGACCAGGTCACAGGCCACCGTGTCGGCGACCTCACGCCCATCCTTGTGCACCCGGACGCTGCCCGAGCCGCGCACGCCCGTCGGGTACCTGCCAAGGAACCAGTGATAGGCATCGAACTGGTGGGTGCCGAACTCACCGGGGAGGCCCAGGCTGATCCGGGGGTCGAGCCTCCAGTTGAGCGCCTTCTCACGCTCAGGGTCTGGAGATGTATTGCGCCAGGAGGTCTTCTGGAAGTTCTGTGCACGAAGCGAGACCAGGTCACGCAGGGAGCCTGACCGAAAGAAGGACCGGGCCAGCTTGTAGATCGGATTCGAGCGCGCAAGCAGCCCGACGGCGAAGACCTGATCCGACTTGCGCGCGGCTGCGGCGAGGGCGGCGGAGTCCTCGACACTGGCTGCCAGCGGTGCCTCGCAGTAGACATGCTTGCCGGCCTCCAGCGCAGCCAGCGCCGGCTCGCGATGAAGGTGGGTGGGTGTGGCGATGACGATTGCCTGAACGCCGCTCTCCTTCTCCAGGAGTTCCTCCACCGTCGCGTAGCCGGTCAGCCCACGCACTCGGCGAGTCGCCCGCTTGAGCCGCCCGGGGTCCACGTCGCAGACAGCTGCGATCTCGACCCCCTCGATTTGTTGCAGCTCCTGCAGGATCGCGCGCCCCTGTCGGCCGGTGCCCACGATGCCCACCGACAGGGTTGTGTCCGTCCGCCGCAGCGGAGAGAGCTCCGCCAGGCTGGGGGTCAGGGCAACCGTTGCCATGGCTCCCAGGGAATGTTGCAGGAAGTCTCTACGGTCAGATCGCGTCATGCTGGCAGGGCCTGTCCCTGTGCTGGTTGGGTTGGAAGAATGAACTGGTCGGTCAGGGTCCCCCCGGGTCGCCAGGGTTCGCCCTGAAGCGGGCCTTGACACAAGGCCTGGCAATCGGAGGGCAGGCTCAGTACCCGCTCCCCCGCCACACACAGGGCGGTGGACCAGGCATCGGCAAGGGAGGCACTCGTGGAGATGACGGCGGCCATCGCCGACAGCTGGCAGGGAGCGCCGGAGTGTGGATCGATGATGTGTCCCCCCGCTGCGCTCGCGCGGCCGGTCGAAGCGGAGACCGAGAGCGCCCGATCACGTAGGACTGCGATGGGAGCGCCATCGTCTGAGGAGAGTGCCACTCTCCAGCCCGGGAGTCCTGCAGGCGCGCCCAGCCCGAGAACCGAGCTCGTCCCACCGTGCAACAGCGCTCGCTCGACTCCATGGTCTCGCAAGACCTCCGCAGCCAGGTCCAGGGCGCGGCCCTTGGCGATACCGCCGAGATCGAGCCGCAGGCCCTCCGCTCCCAGGGAGACGCCACGTGTCTGCGGATCGAGCTGCACGGCAGAGCTCCCCCAGGACCCGGTACCTGCGCCCTCCTCTTGCGCACCACGGAAGCCGTGGCGCTCCATCAGCACCCCGAGGGTCGGATCGAAGCAACCGTCCGATTGCACCGCCACCCTGAGGGCCTCCTCGAGGAGCTCGAAGGTTGCGGAATCAACCACGACGACCGAGCCATGAGCTTCCCGATTCACACGGGAGATGACGCTCTCCCTGGCGAAGGCGCTCCAGCTCGCCTCGCAGTGACGGATCTCCTCGAAGACCTCCTCCGCGATCCCTCTCTGACGCGCCTCTCCTTCCGCTTCGAGCACCAGCTCGAAGCGGGTCGCCATCGCGTCAGCGGCGAAGCGGGCGAGTCCCACTCCGACTAGATCGGGCTCGCGGTCATGGTCTCGGGGTCGAAGCCCCAGGCCTTTCCGTCCCACATCGAACGAGTCGCCAGGTCGACCATCACCATCACCTTGCAGGCGAATTCGACAGGGCTCTGGTTGGGCTCTCGAGTACGCACCGAGTTCATCCAATTGGCCCGCAGGGCGTGCTGAGGGGAGATGTCATCGCAGCGAATGGTCTCCTCGTCGATGTCGTCCGAGAAGATCCTCTCCGGGCGCAGGACCAGGTCCTTGCCACCCAGGTAGAGGTTGGCCTCGTGGCCGCGGATCAAGGTCTCGAGCCCCTGCTCGCTGCAGGTAGAGCCCACGATGTGCATCACGTGCTCGTTCTCGAACTCGACATTGATGTTCACCTGGTCGTGATTCTCCATGCTCTTGTCCACGTAGTGTCCGCCCGAAGCAGCGACACGCACGGGCCAGTAGCCACCCAGCGCATAGATCATGGGCGTGGTCATGTGCACGAGCAGATCGCCGATGATGCCTGTCGACCAGGTGCGGTAGCGACGCCAGCGGTGGTAGACCTCGGTGTCCCACTCATGTACGCCCAGCGGGCCGCACCAACGCTCCCAATCGAGGTTGGGTCCGGGAACGATCTCCGGGTCGATTCCGTAGAGCCACTCGCCGTCCTTCGAGTTCCTGCAGTAGCTGGTCTGGGAGAAGATCGGCTTGCCGATTGCTCCCTCCTCGATCAGCCGACGGGCCTCGGAGTACTTGGGGTACATCATGTACTGGGTCCCGACCTGACAGATCATGTCGTCGTTGACCTCCATCAGCTGCTTGAGCCAGAGTGCATCCTCCAGGCGCAAGGTCATCGGCTTCTCGATGTAGCAGTCCTTGCCAGCCATGATCGCGTCGGTGACCATCTGGGCGTGCCAGTGCTCCGGAGAGGCGATCAGTACGGCGTGAATGTCGTCCCGGGCGAGCAGCTCCTCGTGGTTCTGATAGAAGTCGACCTCGATCCCCTGATCCTCGCTCAGCTTCTTCTGAGCGCGCTGCCCTCGAGGGAGCGCCACGTCACAGACCGCGACGATCTGGGCGTCAAACTCGCCATTCTTGACCTGTCCGACGATCGCATTGCAGTGCCCGGTGCCCATGCCTCCGGTGCCGATGACACCGATGCGCAGGGGCTGGCCATCCTCGACCTGCAGTCGCTTGCCGGTATGTCTTGTTGCGACCCGGTCGTCCTTCGCACCTCCCAGTGCACTGCAACTGGCGAGCCCAAGGCCAGCCGAGGCCAGTGCTGCGGATTGGGTCAGGAAGCTGCGACGGTCCGGGGTACGGTTCGAATTCTTGCTGAGATGAGCCATGGGAGCGGGGGCTGGGCCAGTGAGCATCGGTAAGAGGGGCCAGAGTCTAGCGGATCCAGGGATTGGAACCCGGGAGAATCGTCACTCCTGCGCGCCTGGGTTCAGTAGCCGCGCTCGAGCACGTCCCGTGCGACGATCAGGCGCTGGATCTCGTTGGTGCCCTCGTAGATACGGGTCACACGCGCGTCGCGATAGAGGCGCTCGACCTTGTATTCCGCTGAATAGCCCATGCCACCGTGAATTTGAACGGCCCGGTCAACCACCCTGCAGAGGGCCTCGGAGGCAAACAGCTTGACCATGGCAGCCTCGCGCCCGAAGGCCTGCCCCGTGTCGCACAGCCAGGCGCTGCGGTAGACGAGACTCTCCATCGCGTAGATCTCCGTGGCAGAGTCCGCCAGCATCCACTGCATGGCCTGGTAGCTGGAGATCGGCTTGCCGAAGGCCTCGCGCTGCTTGGCGTAGTCCACGGACATGGCCTGAGCCTCCCGAGCACATCCCAGGCAATTCGCGCCGAGCGCCAACCGACCGCGGTCCAAGACGCCCATCGCTGTTCGGAATCCCTGTCCGACCTCTCCCAGTCGGTGGGAGTCCGAGATGCGTACGTCCTCGAAGGCCAGCGTGACCGTCCCCGATCCTCGCTGCCCCATCTTATCCTCGTTACGCCCGATCACGTAGCCGGACGACTCCGCCGGAACCAGGAAGGAGGTCACGCCACCGCTCGCCCCCTTCTCTGAATCGGTCACCGCATAGACCACGGAGAAGTCAGCGATGTCCCCCGCGGTGATCCAGACCTTCTCGCCATTGATGATCCAGTCGTCGCCGTCCCTGACCGCGGTCGTCTTCATGGCGCCCGGGTCCGAGCCTGCACCAGCCTCGGTCAGCGCGTAGGCCACGAGCTTCTTGCCGCTGGCGAAGTCAGGCAAGAAGCGCTGCTTCTGCTCCGCCGTACCGCCGACCACCACGCTCATGGCGCCGATGCTCGCGTGAGCACCGAGGGTCACGGCCACGGAGAAGTCTCCGCGAGTCAGCTCATCCATGACCACACACAGTCCGGTCTCCCCCATGCCGGCACCACCGTACTCCTCAGGAATAGCCACGCCCAAGAGCCCCAGCTCGGCCATCTGATCGATGAGCTCCCTGGGTATCGAGTGCTCTCGATCAATCTGGTCGGAGAGCGGACGGACCACGCCATCGGTGAAGTCCCTGACGGCCTCTCGGAGCATCTCGTGCTCCTCGCTGAAGTGAAAGTCCATGGGTGATCAGTCGGCAGGGTGGCGTTTGAAGTGCTCGTCGAGAACAGCAATGGTGCTCTCCAGGAATCGCTCGTGGATGAAGAGGTGATCCCGACTGAAGCCGCAGACAGCTCCGAGCGGAACTCCGGCCGCAGCCAGGGCTGACGTGACCCGCGCGAGGAAGCCAACCACCTCCCAGCTCATGGGCGCCCGAAACCGAATCCAGATCAGACCTGACTCCACCGAGGCCGAGGGGTGCGCCTGGAGTACCCCCGGTAGTGAGCCTTCCGGCACCAGGAGGGTGGTCTCACCACCCTCGCGGATCAGCTGCCCAGGCCCCCCCGCCAGGGCCTCGAGATCACCCGGAGAGGGCTCCTCGGGAAATCCGGTCAGGGCAAACTTGCCCGCGACGACCTCGTAGGTCATGCGCGAGAGAGCTTGGTCCAGATCGACGGCTGGCTCGGGAAGCTGCTGGCTGGAAATTGGCTGCTGGGGTCGGGAGCGATGGTCGGACATGCTGGACGCAGAATAGCCGGTAGTGGGCAACCCTCAGTGTCGATACTGTGCAAGGCTTCAGGCTTCTCCACGAATCTTCCCATGAAACCCCGACCGATACTCCTCGCCTACGTGCTGATCGCTGGCGGGACCCTGCTCATCATCATGCGGGCGAACCGGGATTCTGACCCTAGTCAGGTGGGGACCAGCGAGCTGCTCGAGCCTCCCTCAGCCCAGGGAAATGCGAGCCAGCGTGAGAGCCTGGACTCGCTTACCGGCCCCTCTGGTAGGCAGCAAGTCGAGACAGCCGAGACCAACCGTGAGAAGGCGCCCAGTCAGGCCTCAGCCGAGGGCTCAGCCCTTGAATCAGATCACGAGGCCGTGACTCGCCGGAACCGCGAATTGATGCTCAAGGTCCGCGAGGAGAAAATCAAGGCGCAGATGGAGAAGAGGTCAGTGCTGATAGCCGACCAGCTGGGGCTGGGCACAGATGCGCACCTCAAGATCCTGCAGGTCTATCTCATGGAGCGGAAGAAGATCGAGATCATCAGGGAGGAGTATGCCCGTGCACTGAACAAGGCCGCGAACCTGAAGATGAGGGGGGAGCTAGCGGCCCTGAAGGACTGGCGTCGGGGACGCTGGGAGTCGCTCTTCGGAGCGCAGGCAGCTGAGGCCATCGAGGGCTTCAGCGAGTATGCCATCATCGAGAGCCAGGGATTCGACCCAGCGGACTACAACATCAAGCAGGACAAGGACGAGTAGGCGCCGGTGCCGGGCAGCAGCAGCTGGGCTCAATTATCGATCGATGGTGATGGTCAGCAGGCTGGAATGAGCCGCTCCGAGACCACCCTGATCCACCAGGAACTGGTAGTGGAGCTGGCCGCCGAGCGGCTGCAGGGTTGTTGGAGGCAGGTCAACGATCAGCTCAGCACGCCCTTCAGCATCGAGCAGTCCGCTCGCAATCACCTTCACAGGACCGCGCAGGTAGTCCAATCCCTCGACTCCCTGGTCCTGCAGCCCGGCACCTGCCTGAAGAGAGCGCCGCAGGCTGAAGCTCCCGCCAGGCCGTTCGGGGTCGTGGAGAAAGAGCCGGGGCCTGTCGCCCGGCTGGGTTCTCCCCCAGCTGCCCAGGGTCGGCTGATCCGCAACCGTTCGCAGCACGAGGTCATCGACCAAGCCCTCGACCACCCTGCCATCGGGGTCGTCGAGCACCGTGAAGCGCAAGCGCATCGCGTCGCTCAGCTCCACGAAACTCTCCAGATCGAAGCGCCGCTTGTGCCAGCTGTTGGCATGCCCCAGCTCCTCCATCACGACCCAGCCAAGGCCGTCGTCCGCCGAGACCTCAACCCGGAAGGAGTCCTGGAGGGGGCCCGAGAGGGGTAGGTTGGTCGACCAGCGCTGGTACTCCATCTCGAGGTGCTCGAATCCCAGTGAAGAAAACCGAGGAGTCACGAGGGTCGTGACCCCATCGACGTCGTTGTCGGAGCTGACGAGACCAGGAGTCGCTCCCGTGACCCAGCAATGCCCTCCCCCGGTTGGAGTGGCATCATCGCCCGGTTGGCTGGTCTGGCCACTGGCGGCATCCACGACGAGGTGAGGCACAGTCCGCTCCCAGACGCCCTTGCCCGTGACCGTCATCTTCCACCCCCGCCCATCCTGCTCGCAGGAGTCCCATGCCAGGACCCGTTCCTCTCCCAGGGCGAGCCCAAGGCGACGCTCCTCCTGACCGCCCTCCGCATCGAGTACCAGGCGCAGGGAGTGGACACCGGTCATGGAACCCTCCCCAGTGAAGCGCATCGAAAAGATCGGTCGGATCTCCTCTTGAAGATCCAGCTCGAACTCGATCGGGACCGTGGTGAGCTCCGCCAGTCCAGCGGGAAGATGCAGGCTCAGCCGACCTGCGCTCGGCCACAGGCCCTCGTTTCGCAAGCCGACCTCGAGCGCCCAGGTCTCCCCCGGTTCCTTGGACAGGTCACCGTCTCCCCGGACCTCCATCCACTCCACCTCACCGAGCACAGGTCTCGGTCCGGCGCGCTGGATCAACTCGATAAAGCCGGGCACGAGCTGCTCACATAGCTCACCGATACGCGGCCCCACCGGCCAGAACCCGTCCTGCTGATCACCGATTTCGATCGCGAGAGCCAGGGTTCGATGGCTGCCGTAGAGGTAGTCGAGGCTGGATCCGTTCGCGACCCCCAGGACCTCCCAGACAGCTCCGTACCCCCACCCCAGCGGTTGGGCGAATCCTGCCGAGAACTCCCGGAAGACCGCATCGCTGCCGGTGAGGATCGTGTCGTAGCCCCATGGCAGGAGGCAGAGATTCCCGTAGCTGTGGCAGCTGACCGAGAGGTCCGGGGGCGCGAGGAGGGCCAGATCGCGCAGGGCCGTACTCTCCGGTTCGGAGAAGGGTGCAGACCCCCGGTAGTCAGAGGCCCCCTCCCATCCCGATGAGCCCGGCCAGGCATCCCCCCACTCCCACGAGTAATTCCGATTCAGATCCACTCCCAAGCTGCCCTGCGGGTTCTGGCGCATGTTCTTGCGCCACATCCCTCCCCCTGAGGGAGCCAGCAGGCGATTGAACTCGTAGCCGTCCGGGTTCACGCAGGGGATGAAGAGCAGGTTTCGAGTCCCTACCAGCTCTCGTACTTCGGCGTTGCCTGAGTAGTTCTGGGCCAGGTATTCGGCAAGGCGAAGCACCGCCTCCCCGGAGATCGGCTCTCGAGCGTGGTGCAGACCATCGAACCAGACGACCGGCTTGCTGGCATCATGAATCGTCGGCGTGGACGAGATACGAATGGCCCAGATGGGACGACCCTCGACTGTCGTGCCGATGGAGAACGGAAGGGAGACAATCGAGAGGTACTGGACGGCCAGCTGGTTCAAGCTGGTGTAGATCTCGTCATAGGTGCGATACCCCGCCATCGAACCGCCTCCCGAGTACAGGTAACTCGAGGCCCGTTCAGCGTAGTAGGTGACAAGGTCTTCCCTCAGCACCTGGAGGTTCAATCCCAGGTCGAGGAGTCGCTCTTGTTCTCGATCCCCGGCGAAGATCCGCGCTCGATCATCAGCGTGAAAGTGGTCGTCCACATCCGTGGCGAAGCGGCGTAACAGTTCCCGGTCACGCGGTCCGTCCAGGCGAACTTCCACCAGGTCAATCGGAGCCGCTGATACGCCGGACGCTTGAATCGATATGAGTGCCAGAATAGGAACCAACATGGTCAACTTTGCCCCTCCAACGGGCGCCAGGAAGGATATCGCATTTAGAAAAGAACGGGGCCCCCACGCCTCAAGGTTGCAATCCAGGCCCCCACGACCATCCTATTCGCCCATGGCGACGCCCCTCCGCATGGCCCTGTCCCACCTGGTGGGATGGGCAGCCGACCTGAAACTCCCCACTCCCCTGAGATCGGGGGTCTTCCGAACCTATGCCCGGCTCGCCGGAGCTGACCTGGCCGAGTCGCGGGGACCCCTGGAGATCTATCCCAGCCTCGGAGCCTTCTTCATCCGACGACTGGTGGAGAACGCGCGAACTGTTGTCGAGGATCCGCAGCTGATCGCCTCACCTGTGGATGGTCACTTTCAGACAATCTGCCCCATCGACGAGGGCTCCATTCTCCAGGCAAAGGGCCACTCCTACCCGGTGCGAGAACTGCTCGCCGGTGTTGGAGAAGACCTCGAGCTGGAGGGCGGCCACGCCTGGACCGTGTACCTGTCACCGCGCGACTATCACCGAATCCATTGCCCGGAGACTGCTCGGCTGGTCCAGGCGCACTGGGTCGACGGGGCACGCTACTCGGTGGCACCCAAGGTCCTCTCGAAACGCCGCGTCCTGTCCATCAACGAGCGCGTGGTGCTGCGCCTCGAGACCGAACATGGCCCACTCCTGCTCGTGCTGGTAGGCGCTCTCAATGTAGGAAGAATCAGGGTCCTGGGGGTTCAACCAGGGACCAGGTCAGCCCTTGGCAGTGGCAACCCCTTCGATCGAGGTGCTGAACTGGCACGCTTCGAGATGGGCTCCACGATCGTCCTGATCTCTCCGCCCGGCGGCCTTGAGCCCCTGGCCGAGACTCAGGTCGGGGAGCCCATTCTGATGGGCGCTGCGCTCGCTCGCTGGAGGTCCTAGACAATGGCTCTCGGCCCCCGAACGATCACCCTGCTCCGACTCTCGACGGCGATCGTGACGGGTAACTGGTCCGAAATTCGCCGGCTCCGGAACGCGGCTGTCGCTCCCGAGCCGGATCGAGCCTGGCGCGAGTGCGTCCTCCAGTGCCACCTCTTTGCAGGCTTCCCCCGCGTGGTCCAGGCCCTCGCCATCCTGGATGAGGAGGGGGGGCTGGGCGCCCTCGACAGCGATGAGCTCGAGAGCCCGTATCCCCAGCCTGGCGCCACGGAAACACATCGAGGGTCGGAGCTCTTCGAGCGAATCTACGGGTCGGATGCCGAGAGGGTCCGAGCTGGCCTGACCAGCGGACATCCAGAGTTCGATAACTGGGTTCTGGGGCATGCCTACGGGCGTGTCCTCGCCAGGCCTGGCCTTCGGACAGATGTACGCGAATTGCTGGCCTCCTGTGCACTGGCGGCACTTGGACAGGAGCGGCAGCTCGCCAGCCACGCGCGGGGAGCCCTGCGCTGCGGGGCCCCTCTGGAGGACCTGCTGGAGGCCTATTCAGCGGTCGAGGACCTCATTGGCACTGGCCCGTGCGAGAGGGCCAAACGGAGCGCCAGGCGACTCAGGCCTGATCAGGCCTGAGACCGGAATCGACCAGCCCCCGGCTCGACTCCAGCCCACGGAAGATCTCGTAGCGATGGGGCTGAAATGAGAACTTTTTTCTAGCTGATGTCCTGACCCCCCCCAGGATGGCCGCCAATTCTTCGAATTCGCTTTTCACCCCCCCCCCTGACCCCAGGAGAGGCGATTTTGGCGATCAAGCTCGATCTGGCTTCCTACCCTGGACAGGTACTTCGAAGCTCCCCCCGAAGACCACGTGCAATTTTCTGCATTGCGCAGACTCGGTTCTTGGGGAATCATCAAACCAATGGCGGAGAGAGTGCTTGGTCCCATGGATCTGTGGTCCGTAGATCAACGGAGGTCCCCCAAAGGATTGGTGAGCATTCTCGTCCATTCGCTTCTCAAGTTTCAATCCACATAGGAAAAAGCTTCCATATGCGAACCCTCAAGCTCATCTCCATTCTCAGCGCTTCTCTCGCTCTTACGGCTTCTGCCAACGCCCAATTCTCAGTGTCCGGTGGCGGCGCAGCAATCGGCGACGCCGACGGCGGCCAGGTCTACCCGACCACGATGCCCCTCAACCCGGGAACTTCCTGCGTTACGGTTCCGGCCAACGTCACCTCGATCACCTCGATCGAAGTTGCAGGCCTCAACCACACCTGGTCTGGCGACCTTCAGATGACCCTTGCCGACCCGAACGGCGTCGAGCACCTGGTCTTCCTGCGTCCCGGCTTCCTCAACACGAGCAACTTCGGTAACTCCGGCGACTTCACTGGCGACTACACCTTCGTCGAGTCCGGCGGCGCCGCACTTCCCAACTCCAGCGCAGCTGGCGACATCGCTCCCGGCACCTACAACCAGACCTTCGACTCTGGTGGAACCACATGGTCCAGTGGCGATAACGGCATCAACAACACCCCCCTTGGCAGCATCACGGGTCCCCAGGGCGACTGGTGTGTCAAGATCTACGACTGGGGTGGAGGAGACACTGGTGGATTCACCGGTTGGACCCTCAACGGCACCTCCGCAGGCGGCGAGTGCTACCTCGTGATCGGCGACCGTCCCGGCGCTGGTGACTTCACTCCCGAAGACACCACCCTCAGCACCCAGCTGAACGAGGTCGACCTGTTCTACCCGGTGCTGCTCAACTCGATGCCCACCTTCGTCATCCCCGCTCCCGGCGGCGCGACAGGCCAAAATGGTCAGATGACCGCTGTTGAGAACCCGACACGTACCTTCGCGGCACAGGTCGTGATGTTCAACCCTGAGGTCTTCCCCAGCAACCCGGAGCAGTCCAGCAATGGCATCCTGGTCAACATCAACCGTCGCGGTCAGGTCAACTACGTTCCCTTCGGCAACGGCACCATGAGCATCTGGGCTCAGACCGGCGTCAACGGCAACGGCGAGACGACTGTGACGTTCCCCTTCACGATGCCCCAGTAGTGTCGTGAGATAGGTAGGCGGCCCCCTGGGTCGCCCACCAAATCGAACAGCTGCCCCGCTTCGGATCACCGAAGCGGGGCAGTCTTCATTTGGAGCGAGCGCTCTTTCAGGGGACGTGCCGGTTGCTGGCGAGGAACCAGGGATTTCGAGTGGCTCTGGAGCCCCAAGTCCATGAGGGGTTCATTCCCAGCCACTTTCAGGATTGCGCATACGCGGGCCTTGCTGAATCATCGAATGATTGGGACGGCATGCGCCAGCTCCCTCGATGCTCTTCCCCAGGGACAGGAAGAGGCCCGGCACCCCATGCCCCCCTGCCTCTCGAGTCCCGCGATTCAATTCTCCCTATTCCCCTGTCTCTACGATCATGCAAACCCTCAAGCTAGTCACTCTCCTGAGCGCCTCGATCGCTCTTGCCACGACCGCCAGTGCTCAGTTCTCAGTATCAGGTAGCGGCTTTGCCATCGGCGATGCCGACGGTGGCCAGGTCTATCCAAGCACCATGCCTGCAGCCCCCGGCAGCTCAGCCGTGACTGTCCCTGGCAATGTCACCTCGATCACATCAATCGAGGTAGACGGCCTCAACCACACGTGGTCAGGTGACCTTCAGATGACCTTGAAGGACCCCAACAACGTCGAGCACCTGGTCTTCCTGCGCCCCGGCTACCTCAACACCAGCAACTTCGGTAACTCCGGTGACTTCGCTGGCGACTACCGCTTCGTGGAGAACGGTGGGAGCAATCTCCCCAGTTCGAGTAGTGCGGGCGACATCGCCCCCGGTACCTACAACCAGCGCTTCGACTCGGGCGGAACCAGCTGGCCCAACGGCGAGAACAACATCAACAACACGCGCCTCAGTCTGATCACTGGCCCCCAGGGAGACTGGTGCCTCAAGATCTACGACTGGGGTGGAGGCGACACCGGCTCGATCGCTGGTTGGACCCTGAACGGCGTCGCGGCAGGTGGCGAGTGCTATCTCGTGATCGGCGACCGCCCCGGGGCTGGTGACTTCACTCCCGAGAACACCACCCTCAGCACCCAGTTGAACGAGGTCGACCTGTTCTACCCGGTGCTGCTCAACTCGATGCCCACCTTCGTCATCCCCGCCCCCGGCGGCGCTACAGGTCAAAATGGCCAGATTAGCCCGGTCGAGAATCCGACCCGGACCTTCGCGGCCCAGGTGGTGATGTACAACCCCGAGGTCTTCCCCGGGAACCCGGAGCAGTCCAGTAATGGCATCCTGGTCCACATCAACCGCCGCGGGCAGGTCAACTATGTGCCCTTCGGCAGCGGAACCATGAGTATCTGGCCTCAGACCGGCCTCAACGGCAATGGAGAGACGACCCTGACCTTCCCCTTCACGATGCCCCAGTAGAGTGTCGTGAGATGGGTAGGACCCCCTGGGCACCCTCCAGACCGCACAGCCGCCCCGCTCCGGATTCCCGGAGCGGGGCGGCTCTCGGTTGAGCCTCAACAGCAATTGGCGGAAGCGAAGCCGAGTAAGAGCACGACCCGGAACCCCACGACCCGGTAGAGTTTCGAGAAGACCCCAGTCCCTTGAGTTCCCCCGATCCCTCACCCGCACCCCAGCTCCTTGACCTCAGCCTGGTAATCGCTTGCTACCAGGAAGAGGGTCATCTGGAGGAGTCGGTCCGCGAGATCGTCCGGGTGCTCTCAAGCAGCCGGTACAGCTGGGAGCTGATCTTCATCGATGATTGCAGCACTGACTCCACTCGGCAGCTGATCAAGAAGATCGTTGCCGATGGGGCCAACATGCGCAGTGTCTTCCACGAGACCAATCTGGGTCGCGGCGGAACCGTGGCCGAGGGCTTTCGCATGGCCAAGGCACGAATCGTCGGTTTCATCGACATCGACCTCGAGGTCCACGCACGCTACATCCTGGAGATGCTGCGGGCCATCGACGAGGGTCAGGACTGCGCAACGGCCTATCGGGTCTACAAGGTCCGCATGCACCCCGGCCCCCTCCTCCGTCATGTCCTCAGTCGAGGCTACCGGCTGCTCTCAAGGACCCTGCTGAATATTCCCTTGAGAGACACGGAGACCGGCTTCAAGTTCTTCCGCCGCGACGCAATCCTCCCCATCCTCGACAGGTGTGAACACGTTGGCTGGTTCTGGGATACGGAGGTCATGACGCTGGCCCATCTCGCTGGCCTGAAGATCAGGGAGATTCCCTGCCTCTTCATTCAGCGCAGGGACAAGGCCTCCACCGTTCGAGTCTTCAGCGACACCCGCGACTATCTGGCAGCGCTGCTCGCCTTCAGGCGGCGGCTCAGGCGCAAGGCCTAGTCCTGGAGCACCAGGTTCTGGTTCGTCCAGCGGTCAGCCTCGATCAGCACCCGCAAGCGAATCTCCTCGTGTCCGACTGCGTGGAGCTCGTACTCACCTGGCAGCACCCCGAGAAAGGCAAAGCTGCCCTCCCGCTGCGTCTTGCAGCTGTGCGAGGGCCCAGTCGCTGAGAGTACGGGAGTGAGTTGCAACTGGGCGAACTCCATTCCCTGCCCGGAAGCACTCATCAGCTTTCCGTTCAACTGCCCCGTAGGCGGTTTGGGCGGCTCGGGCTTGGGTATCACCCAGTTCTCAAGCTGCAGATCATGTCGACTCTCCACCCCTGCCTCGACCTCCACACGCATGAAGACGTTGGCTCCGGCCGGCATGGCAAACGGCCCCACGCTGACTGACACCGGTGCGCCCCCCATCAGGTAGTAACTGCCGGGGACGATGTTGATCAGCCGCCAGCTGCCATCCGCGCCACTCTTGACCGCGCGAGGAGGGAGGGTGGTTGCGTAGTTCTCAGCCTCGAGAGTGATAGAGCCGCCAACGATGACTGCCCCCTCCGCATCCAGCAACAATCCGTGCAGTGTTCCTCCCTCGGACATCACGATCTCTCCCAGATCAATGTCCCCCTGCTCTTCCACGACCAGATCGGTCAGACGCTGGCGGTGAAGACGCGCCGACTGCACGAGTACCTGATAGCTCGCCGGTCTCAGGTTCGACAGGACGAAGTTGCCCTCCACATCGCTGCGGACAAGGAGCTCGGTGGCATTCGTGGCGTAGTACTCCCCCATCATCGTGACGAGGGGATCGTCACTCCAATCGCTGTCCTTGGAGCGAATCTGCCCACCGATGACGGGGGCGCCCTCCGTGTCGACCAGGCGCCCACGAATCGTCCCACCACGCCCCATCTCGATGCGCAGTCCCTCGATGGGAAGGCCGCCAGGGTTGTCGATGGGAGCCGAGTAGGAGGGCGAATAGCCCATCGCTCGAGCCTCCACCAGGAAGCGGCCCTTGGGCCGATCGACGGTGAGAGCGAAGGCTCCGTCAGTCGTTCCCGACACCTCCTGCGGAGGCTCCCTGGGCGCAGAAGGCCACCCATCCTCTCCCTGTGCCCGCAGGCGAACCGTGAAGTCATTCAAGGGGCTACCATCCGCCGCGTCCACGACCACGCCGCTGAAGGTCACCAGAGGCTCCATCACGATCTCGAGATCAGTCACGGGCGTGGTGATGTCGTTGCTTGCGAGGGAGTCGAAGCCCGGAGCGCTGCAGAGCAGCTGATAAGTGCCCTGCTGGACACTCTCGATGACGAAGTTCCCATCGGGATCAGACTCCGTTCGGCCATTGCTGATGTCCCGAAATGAGCCCCTGTCGATGGCCACGATCACGGCGCCCGGAACAGGATTCTCAAGTGTGTCCACGATTCGACCACCGAGCCGCACCTGCGGCCCCATCCTGAAGTTCACCTGATGAGCGTCCCCGGTGCTATCGCCGAAGAACAAGCTCTGAACCCGTGTGAGGGTCCCATAACCCTCGGCCTTCACCGTGAGGAAGCGCCTCCCATCAGGAATCCCCACCAGCTCGTAGTTGCCCTCGTCATCCGTGGTGGTGCTAAGGCGATCCACGCTAGGCCGTTGGTCCTCTCGACTCCAGCGCGAATCGAGGTGAAGCTCCGCGCCCATGATGGGTTGGTCCAGTTGATTCGACACCCTGCCCCTCAAGCGCTTGCCACTACCAAGCACGATGGGCGGCTCCTCGAAGACCCCGAAGGCACCCACGAGCACGCGCTCGACGACCCGTAGGGCAACCTCCGGATGATGCACCATCAAGCCGTGCTGCTCACTCGGTGGAAGATTCTTGAAACGATAACGCCCACTGGCATCGGTGGTCATTGCTGGCCGACTTCCAGGCCGAAGGCGCTCTCCGATATCCCCGGCGAGAACACCCGTCCCCCTCTCCAGGAAGGTCACCAGACACCCGGCCAGGGGCTCTCCTGAAGCGTCCACGACGATTCCGGTGAGCTGGTTGGACTCCGTCGCAACGGGCTCCTCCGAGAGCACTGCCGTGGGCCCCGGCTCCTCCTCAAGGGTGGTGGCTTCCGCAGAGCTACGGTGAGAACGATCTCCACTCTGCCCGATGGCACGGAGCTCGCCACGGTCCTCATCCCGAGAACCGAGCTCGGCAACCGGACCACCCAGGCCGTCGATGTCGGGCCCCGAATCCCTTGAGAGGATGTAGTAGACCCCGCCGACGAGAGACAGGAGCAAGATCAGGAGGGTAGCCGTTCGCATGAATGGAGTTCGATCGCAAGGAGGGTCTGAGGAGGGACGATTCTACCCTGAGATTCCTCCCGTCGGCATGCCGCGAATCCATGCCTGGCGCCGAGCCTAGCGTCGATCGCCCCGAATCGTCACCTCCAGGACCTCGACTGGCTCGATGGACCTGATGCGCAGTTCCGAGCCTTGCCCCACCCCGTTGGGTGGCGCGTAGAAGCCGGAGTCCACGAGCTGCCCATTCACCGATGCAACGAGCTTCCCGCTGTTCCGGGAGAGTCGGAGGACAATGACCTCTTCCTGCCCCACCTGGATTCCCCCGAAACTCTCGCCCTCTCCAGCACGAGCTCGACGGGCTACCTCCAGCAAGGAAGACGTCCCACACAGGAAGTGCGGCGGCCGAGCACCGAGTGGACCAACAAAAACCGCGTGAAATCCGAGGACGGAAACGGCGAAGAGTTCCGGCGGCGAGCCCTGCGGTTGAGCAATCCGCAGGCGGACTTCCAGGGTACCGGTGTCCACAAGCAGTGGATCTACCAGCGCCAGCGAGGGAGACGGCCGACGGTCCAGCTCCTCTAGGTCGGAACGACGAGTACAGCTCCAGCCCTTCCCAGTGAAGAACCAGTCTCCCGGCTTCCAGGTCCCGACTGCAGGCTTGTTGAAGTCGAAGGTCAGCTCCACGGTGCCAAACTCCGGAAAGCTGACCTCGTCAGGCCGATAGGCACGTACGAAGTCCTGAGGGGTCGAGGGCAGGACCTCCGAGTCAAGGCCCCTGCGAGTCTTGACGAGGCTCGCCGCAGTCTCCTCGCCAAGCACATCGCGATAGTCGCGCAGGAGCTGCCGAATCTCGGACGACCGCCGCTCCGGATCCATCGCCTCCGCATCAGAGCCCGTCAGCCGATCTACCTCGGCCTCTGCTCGGCTGCGCCGGATGGCCTCGATCTCCTGTTTCTCTCCAAGCTGTCGTGCCACTCGCAGCCCCAGGTCATAGTAGATCAGCGCACCGCCCTGGAGCGCTTCCGTCTTCATGAGCTCAGCCGCCCCGGCGTAGTCGCCCTCGTGGTAGCGGAAGAGAGCGCGCTGGAGCTGCAATCCGATATCAGCCTCCAGATCCTCGCCTCCCATCGCAAGGCGTTCGATGGCGGCCACATCCAGCAAGGTGCCCTCGACGTCTCTCACCGGGCGCAAGAGGTAGACCAGTGGGCTCCCCCCGGTCTCCCTCAGTCGGAAGCCTCGCTCGAGAGGATCACCACGTACTTCGACCTTTCCCGTTGCGGTGATGCTGCCCTGACGGATTGACAGGACCTCTCCTTCAAGGCTCTCCACGGCAGCTGCCGCCCTACGTTGCAAGGCCAGCAGCTCCTGAGCACCCTCAATACGGACGGCCAGGGTGTTCTTGACCACGGCCAGCACAGGGTTGTCCTGAAGTGACTGCCAGTAATCAACGGCGCCCTGGTAATCCCGCGCCACATAGAAGCGCAGGGCCTGCTCCTCCACCTCCTGCAGCAGCTCGAGCCCGGCGGCCTGGGCCACCTCGTCGCTCAATTCTTGTAGTTCACTTCGACGACGCTGAAACTCCTCGAGAGAGCGTCGTGTAGGAGCGTTGGCGAGCAGCTCTCGGTCGATCCCATTTCGCTCCAGCAGGCGATCAAGCTCGGCCTCGTAGAACTCCACGGGACGCAGCTCTGCGCCGGTCCGAATTCGTTCCGCCGTCAGCTCTGCAAGCTGACGAACCTCACCGAACAGGAGAACCCCATCGAGCTCCCTCCAGCTCTCTTCCAGCTCTTGGGCCTTGAGGGCAAGGACGCCTTGAAGTCCTTCGAGAGCAGCGCTCAGCTCACCCCTGTCGATACCGCGCAGATCACACCCCGAACGGGAGTAGAGCTCGTCAAGGTTCAGAGCGAGGAGAGCGCGAGCCTCGTTCCAGGCCCCAGCCTGACGCTTGCGCTCTACCTGTGGGAGTAGATTTCTATGGACGAAGCTCTCGACTGTCGAAGCAGCCCCCGCCAGGGCAGACCTGCGACGGTCATCTAGCACACGACGCAGGCTCTGGATACGACGCTCGAAGCTCGTCCGGTCAATGGCCCCCGGCAGCTCCGAGGGAGCGAATCCCGTAAGAGACTCGAGTTCTTCGGGCAGGCCCTGATCAAGGAGAACTCGAGCGCTGGCGAATTCACGTGCGTCGATCTGGCTGTTGACCTCCTTCTGAGCCTGGTTCCAGAAGGCGGAGAGCTGCTTCTGGAGGTTCTTGTTGACCCGGTCAGCAGCCGCCTCCAGTGAAGTGCGCTGGCTTGCTGGCACTCGCTTGCGAAGGTCCTCCAGCTCCGAGAAGGCGCCGGCAAGGGTCATTCTTCCGGAGTCGAAGCGACTCTCGAAGCTCTCGATGGGTCGCCAGCTCTGAGCCTCTGCTGGCCTTCGCCCAACCTGTTCCCTTGCCTCTCCCGGGCTCCAGGGCTTCCAGAGAAGCACCACGACCACACTGAACAGCAGGAGGATCGTGAGCCCTCCAATGATCAGGCTACGGTTCTCGCCACGGGTGGGGTCAAGAGGCTCCAGGCTTGCGCGCTTGATTGCTGGTGCCTTGTGGGCTGCGACGCGCCTCAGATCCTCGCCCAGCTCAGCCGGTGTGAAGTAGCGCCTCGCGGGATCCCGGGAGAGGCACTTGCGAAGCACCAGCCCCAGCCCTTTCGAGAGCTCTGGACGTAGCTCCAAGGGGTCGGGGATTGCTCCGTAGAGCACCGAGGAGAGGATCTCGGCTGTGGAACTCCCAAAGAACGGCGGCTGACCACAAACGGCATGGTAGAGCGTCGCCCCCAGAGACCAGATGTCACTGCGCACATCCGCAAGAGCCGGGTCGCGAGCCTGCTCGGGGCTGACGTAGTGCGGGGTTCCCAGGGTGGCTCCTGTCCTGGTCAGCATCGGGTCATCCTCGATGCGCGCCAAGCCAAGGTCCGCCAGGCGCGGAAAGTCTCCGTTCTGGAGCAGGATGTTGGCTGGCTTGATGTCTCTGTGCACGACCCCCTTCTCGCTGGCGTGCTGGAGCGCATCACACAGCTGCGAGAACATTCGCAGGGCATCTTCCTCTCTCAACCGTCCCCCATTCTCGATCCGCTCTGCCAATGAGGGGCCCACGACCAGCTCCATCGCAAACCACCACATGCCCTCTGCATGCCCCATGTCGATCGCGGAGATGAGGTTGGGGTGCGAGAGGTGCGCGGCGATTCGCGCCTCACGCTGAAGACGCTTGACCGATCGCACGTTGATGGACATGTCGACATGCATGACCTTGAGGGCAACCAGTCGGTCGACTGAGAGCTGGCGCGCCCGATAGACCACCCCGGAGCTTCCACGACCGATTTCCTGTTCGATCTTGTAGCCCGAGATCTCCGGGGGCCCGGCGGTAGGGCCAAGTTCACGTTCCTGCCTCATCGCGCCAGGAACCAGGCCTTCCAGGCACGATCAGCCTCGCGCCAGTTCTTTCCAGTGGCGACCCTGAAGGCCGTGTCATTCCCCTCTTGACGATCTGCTGCCTGCAGGATCAGCCGCCCGGGGGCTGGCGGCGCAAGGCCCCTGTAGATCGCATGAAACTTCTCGAGAGCCTCTGGGCCATGGGAATCGATCCACTCCAGCAGTCCCATTCCAGTCGCGATGTCGAGTACCTGCAGGTCGCTGAAGTCCAGCTTGTAGAGCTTGTCGATCGAGAGCACCTGCCCCTCGCGGATCCCGATCTTCAGGGCCTCTCGCCACTTCCCATCGTGCACCATCTTGGGGTCGAAGAGACGCTTGGTTCGCGTCGAGACCGTTCCCGCCGACCCTGTCGTGCGAGCGCGGCAGAAGACCGCGTTCTTCCCGTGGATCTCGAACTCGACCAAGGAGGCAAAGGACTCCTCATACCACGGAGGAAGCAAGCGCCCGTCGTAACCCAGCCGCCCCAGCAACATGTGGCCCCAGTGGTGATAGCAGTGCCCGATGAGTTCGTTCTGGCCACGATGCCACTGTCGTGCCGAGGACAGGGTGTACGGGTCAGTCCAGAAGAAGCCATAGGTCTTGGCCGCGCTCTTGGCCCACCCCTCGGGCAAGGTCTCGGTCAGGCCGGCGAAGTACCCCACCGTGGAGCTGTAGGGCTCGTCTCTCGTGTCAAAGACATAGAACTCCGCTCTCCTGTTCGCGAGCAGGGAGAGCCCCGGCTCAGCCCTCATCTGGCGATCGAACCACTCCCGACCAACGAGCAGACCTGCTCCGATTTCCTCGATCAGCGCCAATGAAGTCGTGCCGGCCACCAGCACTTGCTCGTTCACCAGGACTTCGAAGGACAACCCCGCCAGCTCCTCGGCCCGCGAGCAGTGCCGCCTGGCCAGCGCCTCGCTACGCTCGAGCCACTCTCCGTCGAACTCCTCCAGGCCCCTTGCCTGCTGGGACTCTTCAAAGGTCATCCACTCGCCATCGACCAGGATCAGCCCGGCCTCCAGGCGCTGCTTGTCTTCAGGAGTCACCCACCGATCGCCGTAGCGGACCAGGCCTTTCGCTGCCTGCTCGGCCTCCAGGGCCTCGGCTATCCGCTTGTCCCGAGCCTCCGGGGTCATCCACTCTCCATCGTACAGGACGAAGCCCAGCCAGGTGTTCGCCCCCGCGTGCATGGGATCGACCTCGATCACCTTACGCATCGCCTGCTTGGCCTGCTTGCGCATGCGCTTCTTCTCTGCCCACAACCCCACCTCGTGAAGCTGGTCAGCAGACCTGGCAGCGGCCATCCGCTCCTCGAACTCCTCGAGCTTGCTCTTGCCACGCTCGATGCGCTCCACCTCGGAGGCCTTGAACTCAAAGGTGCCAAGGAGGGTGCGAATCTTGATCGTGGACTTGCTCTCCTCGACGACCTGTCCCTCTACCCTGCGTCCATCCTTGAGATGCAGGATGTCCGCCCTCACACCAAGGCCAAGAAATAGCAGCAACAGGGCCGCGAGCCAGAGATGAGATCTACTCCTCGACTCCACGTTCAGGCCTCTGCGCTCTCAGCGGTCGACTCTTCCCCGTTCTCCTCCTCGCCTGATGAGCGCGACTTCGTGCTTCCGATCTCGTACTTGTCGAGCTTGCGCTGAAGGGCAAAGCGACTGATCCCCAGGAGAGCAGCTGCCTTGCTCTTGTTGCCACCTGCCTGGGCAAGGGCTCCCTCGATGGACCTCTTCTCGAGATCTGCGACGGCTGCCCGGATGTCTCCGGGGTTTTCCGCGAGCGCCTGGGCCTGGGCTGCGGAGCCGGCCGAGCGGCGCTCACGGACAGCAACCGAGAGGTGCTCCACGGTGACCTCTTCCTGCGCGAGCACGACCAGTCGCCTCATCTCGTTCTCGAGTTCGCGTACATTTCCCGGCCAGTCGTGAGAGACCAGCGCTGACATGACCTCGTGAGGAATCAAGGGAGTAGGACGTCCGGCCTCGCGGGCAGCCCG
Organism: Planctomycetota bacterium; assembly: GCA_014237855.1. Taxonomy (GTDB): domain Bacteria; phylum Planctomycetota; class UBA1135; order UBA1135; genus JABACD01. The sequence continues at coordinate 47,823 of JABACD010000020.1, forward strand.
TGCCAGGAGGTGTTCTGCCAGGAGCGGGATGTCCTCGCGACGCTCGCGTAGAGCCGGCAGGATCACCGAGAGCACGTTGATCCTGTAATAAAGGTCCTCGCGGAACTCTGACTTGCGAACCATCTCCTCCAGGTCTCGATGGCTCGCGGCAAGCAGGCGCACGTTCACCTTGACCTTGCGGTCCATTCCCAGCGGACGGAACTCGCCCTCCTGCAGAACTCGCAGCAGCTTCTTCTGCATCTGCGGGCTCATGTCCCCGATCTCGTCGAGAAACAGCGTGCCACCATCGGCCTGCTCGAACAGCCCCTGCTTCTGACGATGCGCTCCCGTGAAGGCCCCCTTGGCGTGACCGAAGAGCTCGGACTCGAGCAGCGTATCGGGCAGCGCCGCGCAGTTCTCGCTGACGAACGGGCGCTCTCGACGTGAACCGTTGAAGTGAATCGCGCGGGCAATCAACTCCTTGCCCGTCCCGCTCTCTCCGTGAATCATCACCGGGAGCTCGGTCTCGATGATCTTGTCCAGCTGCTTGAACACCTCACGCAGGCCATTGCTGGCCCCCACGATGGCGGTGTAGTCGTACCGCCCGCGCTCGCGCCCCAGCTCGGCCCGCACGACGGCCAGCTCCGTATCCCTGTCCCTCACCTTGCGACCGAGCTGATCATTGAGTGCCTGGATCTGCTGCCGCGAGCCCTCGAGTCGCTGATTGCGCTCTCGCAGCTCTGCCACGCGACGGGAGTTGAGGATCGCCACCGCTGCCTGCGAGGCAAAGAGCTCGACCATCTCGAGATCGGACTCTGAGAAGGCATTGTGCTGGAGACGATTGTCAACGTAGAGCACCCCCAGAACACGGTCCTGGATTCGTACAGGCAGGCACATCACGGAGCGCAAGCGCAGGTCCTCGACGCTGGCCATGCCGCTGAAGCGATCGTCGTGGGCGGCGTCTACAGCCAGGACCGGGCGGCCGTGCTCGAGGACTCGACTCGCGATCCCCATGGAGAGACGGGAACGTGGGATGACGATGTCAGAGCGGTCGAAGCTGCGCGCGACGCGTACCGAGAGATCCGTGATGCCGACCGGTTCGGTTTCATTGCTGGTGGACTTCTCCGTCATCAGCAGGAAGCCCCGCTCGCCCCCCACCAGTGCCACGGCTGAGTCAACGATCTGGCGCAGGAGCGGGATCAGCTCGGTCTCGCGGGCCAGCTCGGCGGTGATCTTCGCAAACACACGGAGATTGTCGCGCTCCCGGCGCAGGTCACCGGTGTTGGTACCGAAGCCGTTCCGCGTCAGATCAGGCTCGGCGTCCTCGACAACCGCAGGGATCGGCTGGGTCTCGTCCGGATGAGGCTCCGAGGCCTCCTCTTCGAGGTGCACGATCAGACGAACCTTGCCGATCGCTATCTGATCCCCGTCGACCAGCAGTCTCCGCATCACCCGTTCGCCATTGACCAGGGTTCCGTTGGAGGACCCCAGGTCGAGCAACCAGCAGCCCTCGGCACCATGCTCGACCCGGCAGTGGTGGCGGGAGACCAGGGTGTGCGAGAGCCGGATCTCATTGTCGACGGCACGCCCAATCGTGATGACGTTTCTGTCGAACTCGAGCAGGGATCGGGTACCGTCTTCGACAATGGTGAGCTTCATGGTCTGTCGGATCCCGTCGGGATGAGAGGGTAGAGCGTCAGGGGCCGCGGGTGTGCTCGAAGTCCGGATTGACCGCTCGACTCCACGCTGACAGATGAAGCCCTGGTGCACAACCGCACGCCACAACACACTGCTAGCTTTCGCACACAGTTCGGTTACCGCACACGTTCAATTCCGCTCACAACGAACCCTAAACCCTGGTACCACAAAGGCTTGCGATTCGAGTGTCAGCGTAGCGGAAACTGCTGCAAGACCCATGGGGAGTACGCTTACATCTACCTCACCCCCCACGAGGTCGTGTCCATCGCCCGATTTCTGAAGCTGGGTGAGGACGAGTTCCTGCAGAAGCACTGCGCCGAGGACGAGGGACACACGATCCTCAGGATTGATTCCCCCGACTGCCCCTTTCTCGAGAACGGCAACTCCTGCGGCATCTATCCCGTCCGGCCGCAGCAGTGCGCCAGCTGGCCCTTCTGGCAGGACAACCTGGAAGACCAGAGTCGCTGGGAGGGTCCGGTCAAGGGCTGCTGCCCTGGGATCGGACGGGGTCCGCTCTTCGACGCAGGACAGGTCGAACGTATCGCCGAGGAGACCGAAGAGTGGTACGAGGGCGACACCTGAGCCCGACCGCTCTCTGATCGGATCATCCCGACCGTAATCCCTCAGCTGCCCTGAAAGTCGGGCTTGCGCTTCTCCGCAAAGGCCGCCAGAGCCTCCAAACGGTCCTGGGTCTCGAGCGTCAGCGAGTAGCACTCGCTCTCGACGGCCAGGCCCTCCTCCTGCGGTAGCTCCGCCCCTTCGTCAATGGCTCGCTTGGCCGCACGCACGGCCACGGGTCCGTTGGAGGCAATGGCCAGCGCCAGCTCCTGGGCACAGGCCGCGAGCTCTCCGGCTCCTGCCAGGCGGTTGATGATGCCCAGCTCGAGGCCCTCCGCACCGTCGAAGCGTCGTGCCGTCAGGATCAGGTCCTTGGCCACGGCCTTGCCGACCAATCGTGGCAGGCGCTGGGTACCGCCGGCACCAGGAATGATTGCCAGGGAGGTCTCGGTCAGGCCAAACCTCGAGTCAGCGGTCGCGACCCGCAGATCACAGGCCAGCAAGAGCTCCATGCCTCCACCGAAGGCGAATCCATTGACCACGGCAAGGGTCGGTTGCGGAAGGCGCTCGACATCGTCCATCAACGCCCGGATGTTCCGAACGAAGACGGGAACGAGCTCGACAGGCATGGTCTTGCGCTCCTTCAGGTCAGCTCCGGCGCAGAAGGCTCGCTCTCCCGCTCCCCGGATCAGAACACAGCGAATCGAGAGGTCCGTGGAGAGCTCCTCCAGCAGCAGACGGAATCGCTTGAGCGTGGGAAAGGAGAGGCAATTCATCACCTCTGGCCGGTTGATGGTCAGCGTGACCAGATCCCCCTCCCGCTCGCAGGTCACGAGTTCGGGGGAGTCGGGAACGTCGTCGGGAAAGTCCTCGCGGACGGCTCGTCGTGTCTCGGGCATGATCTCGTTTCGCGGTCCGGGCCGGTACGTCGAGGAGGAGCTTAGCCTGGATTCCCTCCTGGATCGCAACGGCCCTCGAGGATTCCCCCTGCGCTCACCCACCAGCCAGCCATCATCCGGCCCTTGTGGCCCGAAGCTGGTCGAGCACGGCCTGCACGATGGCCCCCGGGCGGAGCTCACCCAGGCAGGCTCCCCGCGCAGGCCCATCCCCCAGGGGGCACCGCTCTCGATGACAGGGCCCACACTCGATCTCGCGGCGTATGACCACGACGGCCTCGTTGTGATCCGCGGTGTGCCTGGGGTCCGTGGGGCCGCAGAGTATGACGGCCGGGGTTGCGCTGGCCACGGCCAGATGACGGGGACCGCTGTCCGTCCCGAGGAAGAGGCGGCTCCCCTGGATCAGTGCAAGGAGCTCTCCGAGCGTCGGCGGAGGGGCATTGAAGAAGAATCCGCCTCCCTCCCCCAGGGCCTGCTGAATCTCGCGGGCCAGGGCGTCTTCGCCCGGCGCCGAGGCGATCACGACAGGAGGCGCACCCGCCTCACGTAGGCCTTCAATGACCTCGACCCAGAGCTCCGCCGGCGCAGCCTTGGCGGAATCAAGGCGTGCAGAGCCATCAAGGAACAGGTAGGGATTCGCCCCGAGCCCGACCTCCGCCAGACGCGAACGTACCGAGCGCAGGGCAGCCACCGCAGCTCCAAGCCGGGGCGCTCGCTCCACCACCGGAACGCCGAGGAGACCAGCGAGCTCGGCGCAGGTGGACCCAAAAGGTCGAGGGAGCCGTCGCAGGCCGCGACCGTGAGTGCCGAGGCCAACAGGGGTCGCCCCGCCCTCGAGGGCCGGCAGGTAGGATTCTGAGGCCAGCCATGCCCGCCCCCCCGAGGACCAGCTGACCCGGGTCCCGACACCGGCTCGCAGGGCCCGCCAGAGGCTGCGGGCCGATCCATCGAGGAAGAGGGCCACATCGTGCCCACTCCAATCGCCAGTGGGCTCGACCCGTTCGACTCCCTCAAAGCGATCCTGGAGGAGATCGAAGAACCGCTCCGGCCCGCAGACGGTCAGCCGTCGAAACCGCCCGTCCAACCGCGCCAGATCGAGGCCTGCAAGGGTCGGCTCCGCCATGACGAAGTCACCCAGCCAGCTCGGCATCCGCACGAGGAGTGCATCTTCTCGGTGGAGGCGTGCCACTCAGCTCCTCTCCAGCACCTCTTCACAGGCCCCGAGCACCTGCTGCACTGACAGGTCTGTCATGCAGCGGTGATGTCCGAGGGGGCAGGTGCGCTGGATGCAAGGTGAACACTCCAGACCCTCGACGCGCACCACTCGACAGTGCTCGAGCGACGTGGCTGTCAGCTCTGGAAAGTTCGGGCCCATGATCGACACGCAGGGAATATCGAAGGCCGCTGCGACCCAGCGTGGCCCCGAGTCACCAACCACCAGGAGGCGTGCACCCTTCACCTGGGCCTTCAGCCGCTCGAGATCCCGAGGGCTCTGGGAGAGTTCGATGGCCTCGTGGCGACAGGCCTCTCTCACCGCCCGCATCAAGGGCTCCTCCCCTGGCCCACCACCGATCACCGCACGCCAGCCGTGACGCTGGTGGAGGGCGTCGAGCACGGCCGCGAAGCGATCGGGAGGCCACAGCTTGGCCGCGCCAAAGGCAGCCCCAGGGCAGCAGAGGACATGGTCCTCCCCAGGCGCCAGGCCGGCAGCGACCAGCTCCTCGGCGACCTGCTCTTCAAGCGACTCGCGCACCCACAGACGCGGGTGCAGTGAGGGCAGGTCAAGCCCCACGAGCCCAGCCGCATCTCGGTGGAGGTGGGCTGTTGGCACGGGCACCCGCCGTCCTGCTCGGGTCGGAGGAGCGAAGTGGTGGGTCAGGAGCCAGCGGCGTCCCGAGAGGGCACTCCCGGCTCGGATCGGCGTGCCTGAGCGCCAGGCACGCCAGGCTGCGCCCAGGGAATTGGAGAGCAGTAGCACGGCCTCGGCCTCGAGTACCCGGTAGTGCGCGGCCTCATCCCGGGAGCTGGAGAGCCCGACCAGGCGATCCGACCAGGGCGCGTCCGCCAGCAGCGGGAGCAGATGGGAGCGGACGAGAAAGCGCACGTCATCCCAATCAGCCGAGCGGGCTGCTGCCTCCAGGACCGGGGTCGCCATGACGATGTCCCCCACCCAGTTGGGAACCCGCACCACGAGGCGGCCATGCCGCCGGGCCTCGGCAACAATCATCTGCCCTCCTCCAGGGCTGCAGTGAAGCTCGTGCCACCCCTTGGCTCATGGGCAGCCATCCGGCGCTGCTTGGCCCGGACAGCCCTCAGGAGGCGCCTACGTGCCGAGCGGCCTCGAGCTCCGTGAGCGTCCAGCCAGCGCGCGAGAAAGCGCAGCTGGAGGCGCCCACCAACCCCAGATGGAGTGGAGTGCGCCAGGGCCGCCAGGTCCTTCACGAACCAGCGCCCTCGCGGTTGGCGTTCCCGTCTTGCTCGCTGGACATCGATGAGGACCAGGCGCTGCCCGGCAGCTCCGTGGTTCTCTGCCACGAGGAAGTGATCCAGGTAGAGGTCTCGGTGATACCAGCCGGCCTCGTGCAACCCGGTGACGATTTCGATCACGGAGTCGAACCATCGACCGGCCTGGGAGGGATCCCGGAGCAGAAGCTGGCGCAGGTCCTCCCGGTGGTCAATTCGCTCCATGACCACCAGGGAGAGGGTCGGGTCCTCCGCACTGACATGGCAGCCCAGGGCGCGGGGTACGGGGAGCCCCAGGGCCCGGAGCTCCTCCAGGAATTCAAACTCCCGCCGAGCAGGCCCCCGTGCCCGCAAGCCCATGAGCCGGTCACGCCAGCCCTCCAGGCCGGGCCCACCTCGGTAGCGCTTCACGATGGTCTCAAGGCCCACGGCGCTGGTCCAGGCAAAGGTCTCCTTGCCTGGGCCACGGCGCAGCAGGACCCTGGGCCTCAGGGAGGCCAGGGACTCGAGCTCCTCAGGGCCGATCGTGGCCCCAGGGCGGAGAGCCACAGCTCGAGGGCTGGCCAGGTCTGGCGAATCGCCTCGAACCGGGCCTCGTACTGGTCTTTGGGTGCACATCAGGTCGATCTCCAGGACCAAGATTGTGCTGCCTGGACGACCGGCTGACGAGGGCAATTCGAGCCCACTCGACCCCGGTCCGCCCGGCCGAGAGCCAGGTCACGAGGCAATCTCTTTCTGCCTCTGGAAAAAAAGAGCCGATTGGGGGCTTTCACTCGGCGCTCCGGGAATCTCGAATGAGCAGTTAGCAACCTGGTTCTCAACTGCTTCGAGCCACCCGGCTGCTGAATCCAGTCGAGCCAGTCCGCAGGGATCGCCACGACGCTCCTTCTTCACACCTCTCCGAACCACCAGCCTCCCCCCAATGTCGAAAGCTCCTGCCGCGGTCACTGCGTCTCAGGAATTGGACGAATTCAATCCGTTCCTTTCGATGGCGCAGCTCTTCGACAATGCTGCGCGCCTCCTGAACCTCGACGAGGGCATGCAGGAAGTCCTGCGGCGCCCGGACCGTGAGCTGACCGTGTCGCTTCCGATCGTCATGGATGACGGAAGCACAAAGGTCTTCACCGGATACCGGGTTCAGCACAACTTCCTTCGTGGTCCCTGTAAGGGAGGAATTCGATTCGCTCCCGACGTCAACCTCGATGAAGTTCGTGCCCTCTCCGCCTGGATGACGTGGAAGTGTTCCGTGGTGGACATCCCCTTCGGTGGTGGCAAGGGTGGAGTCATCTGCGATCCGCGCGAACTGTCCAAACGAGAACTTGAACAGATCACGCGACGCTATACAGCCTCGATCATGGACATACTCGGTCCAGACCGTGACGTACCGGCGCCGGACATGAATACGGACGAGCAGACCATGGCGTGGATCATGGACACCTACTCGATGCACGTTCGCCGGACGACGACCGCTGTCGTCACCGGCAAGCCGATTTCAATCGGCGGAAGTCGCGGACGAAGAGAGGCCACAGGACGCGGCGTGATGCTGGTCTGTCGTGAGGCCATGAAGAGGCTGGGCCGTCGCCCCGAGAACACGCGCGTGATCGTCCAGGGATCAGGCAATGTGGGAGGAATAGGTGCCTTGCTGCTCTATCGCGAGGGCTACAAGATCATCTCGCTCTCCGACATGTACGGGGCCATCGTCAACGAGAACGGACTCGACGTGCCGCAGGTTCTCGAGCACTTGCGACAGCACCGACGGCTGGAGGGATATCCCGAGGCTGAGTCCGTGGCAAACGCGGATCAGATCTTCATGGACTGTGATGTGCTCGTCCCCGCAGCCACCGAGAACCAGATAACCTCTCGAAATGCCAATCGCATCAAGGCTCGATTGATCGTCGAGGGCGCCAATGGCCCCACAACTGCGGCTGCCCAGGAAATCCTGGATGAGCGTGGCGTGACGGTCGTACCCGACATCCTCGCCAACGCCGGCGGCGTGACAGTCAGCTACTTCGAGTGGGTCCAGGACCGCATGGGCTACTTCTGGACGGAGGAGATCGTCAACACACGCCTTGAGCAGGCGATCGTCAAGGCCTTCAACGACGTGAACGATACCGCCAAGAAGTACGATGTCTCGATGCGCACGGCGGCCTACGTCCTGGCGATCGAACGTGTGGCGAATGTCTACCGGATGCGCGGCGTCTTCGGTTGATCCACCGGAATCCTTACCGATGAATCCCAACCCCACCGAAGAGGGCCAGGCCGAGGAGCTTCTCCCCAGCACTCCGCTCCTCGACGACGAGACACCCTTTGCCTCCATGATGGCCAGCTTCGATGAAGCCGCCATGGAGATCGGGATTGACCGCGATAGCTACTCGGTCCTGCGGAAACCCGACCGAGAGATCTCGGTTTCGATTCCTGTCCGCCTCGACAACGGCTCGCTCGCCGTCTTCGACGGCTATCGTATCCAGCACAATGCAGGGCTTGGCCCCTTCCTCGGTCCCTTGCGAATCGAGAAGGAGCTGCGGGTCGACGACCTGCGCGCCATCGCCGCCTGGATGACCTGGAAGTGCGCCGTGCTCAACGTACCCTTTGGTGGCTCCGCCGGCGGGATCCGGATCGATTCTCTCACTCACTCCACCGGTGAGGTGGAGCGTGCCGTGCGCCGCTATGCCGCGAGCCTCTCGGATGACATCGGCCCGGACCGCGACGTCTTCGCCACGGACATCCATGCTGGCGAGCAGGTCATGGCCTGGATCATGGACACCGTCTCGATGCACCGGCGCGTGACCGAGAATGCTGCTGTGACCGGCAAGCCCACCTCCATGGGCGGAACCCTCGGTCACGAGGATGCGGTCGCCCAGGGACTGAGGGTGATCCTTCGGCTTGCCTGCGAGCGCTACAAGCTCAACAGCGGACCTCTTCGGATCGCCATTCAGGGAGCTGGCACCGTCGGCGGGAACCTGGCCGATATCCTGGCTGCAGATGGACATCGAATCGTCGGGATCTCGGACGTTTCCGGAGCCCTGCTATCGAAGAATGGGCTCGATATCCCCAGTGTGCTGCAGTGGCGCAAGGATTCCGGTGCCCTGGCCGCCTACACCGGCCCCTGCGATCACGGCTCGAATGCAGATCTGCTGGCAACCGAGTGTGATGTGCTGATCCCCTGCGCGGTGGCCAATGCCATCAACTCCAGGAATGCCCACACCATCAACTGCCAGCTCCTGGTGGAGGGCGCTCACGGACCGATCTCCGCCAAGGCTGACTGGTTGTTGCACAACAACCAGGGCATCCCGATCGTCCCCGACATCCTGGCCAACGGGGGAAGCGTGGTGATGAGCTACTTCGAGTGGGTGCAGAACAGGATGGGCTACACCTGGATCCACCCGGTGATCAACAAGCGCCTGAGGCGCTTCATGACCGAGGCCTGGAACTCCTCGGTGAAGATGACCGACGAGCGTGGAGTCCGCCTGCGCATGGCGGCCAGCATGCTCGCCGTCCAGCGAATTGCTGCGGCGGACGCCCTCCGGGGAATCTACGCCTGAGGCTCGAGTGGTCACCGAGCCGATCAGCTGGGAGGACTTCACCAGGGTCGAACTCAGGGTCGGACGAGTGCTCTCGGCTCGCGAGTTCCCCGAGGCTCGCAAGCCGGCCTACGTGCTGGAGGTCGACCTCGGGCCCGAGCTGGGTGTCCGAAAGTCGAGCGCACAGATCACCGAGCGCTACACGCCCGACGAGCTGGTCGGGCGTCTGGTCGTCGCAGTGGTCAACTTCCCCCCCAAGCAGATCGGCCCCTTGATGAGTGAATGCCTGGTCACGGGCTTTCACGACGTGCAAGGTCAGGTCTTGCTCTGCACTCCAGACGGAGAGGTGCCCCTCGGCAGCAGGCTGCTCTAGGTAACGCGGCTCCTGATCGGGACCTACTTGGACTGCTTCTGGATCTTTGCCCAGGAGTCACGCAAGGCGACCGAGCGGTTGAAGATCGGTGCACCGGGCTTCGAGTCGACACGATCGACGCAGAAGTAGCCCAGACGTTCGAACTGGAAGGTGTCCCCCACCGAAGCACTGGCGAGAGAGGGCTCGAGCATCGCGTCCGATAGCACGGTCTTCGACTCGGGATTCAGGTGGTTCTTGAAGCTCCCACCCTTGCGGAACTCCATTGGGTTGGGGTGCTTGAAGAGGTGGTCATAGAGCCGAACCTCTCCCTTGAAGGCATGCGCCGAGGAGACCCAGTGCATGGTCGCCTTGATCTTTCGGCCGTCGGGAGAGTCTCCACCGCGGGTCTGGGGATCGTAGGTTGCGTGGACCTCGGTCACCTCTCCAGTCTCCGGATCGGTCAGGAAGTCCGTGCAGGTGATGTAGTAGGCGTAGCGCAAGCGGACCTCATTCCCAGGGGCCAGGCGCCAGAACTTCTTCGGCGGTTCAGCTCGAAAGTCATCGCGTTCGATGTAGATCTCACGACTGAACGGCAGCAGACGAGTCCCGGCTGACTCGTCCTCGGGATTGTTGACCGCCTCGAGCTCCTCGGTCTCGCCCTCCGGATAGTTCGTGATGACCACCTTGAGCGGGTCGAGGACGCCCATCACCCGGGGGGCAGTCTTGTTGAGTTCAGCACGAAGAGCGTTCTCCAGCAGGACCATCTCGATGGTGCTGTTGAACTTCGCCACGCCGATCCCCCGGAGAAAGTCACGAATGGAGCCGGGCGTGTAGCCCCGCCGTCGGAGCCCTGCGATGGTCAGCATGCGCGGGTCATCCCAGCCATCGACCAGCCCCTCCTCCACGAGCTGGATCATGTAGCGCTTCGAGAGAATTCCGAAGGACAGGTTCAGTCTCGCGAACTCGATCTGTCGGGGGTGAAAGACTCCCAGCCTGTCCAGGCACCAGTCATAGAGCGGCCGATGATTCTCGAACTCCAGGCTGCACAGAGAGTGGGTCACGCCCTCGATCGAGTCCGACTGTCCGTGGGCCCAGTCATACATCGGGTAGATCGGCCACTCTTCACCGGTCCGGTCGTGAGGCACCTTTCGAACCCGGTAGAGGGCTGGATCTCGCAGATTCAAGTTGGGCGAGGCCATGTCGATCCGGGCACGCAGGACCCGCGAGCCATCCTCGAATTCACCGGCGCGCATGCGCTCGAAGAGATCTCGGTTCTCGGCAGCAGGGCGGTCTCGGAAGGGGCTGTTGGTTCCGGGTGTCGTGGCCGTCCCACGCCCCTTGGCCATCTCCTCTGCGTTCTGATCATCGACGTAGGCGTCCCCCTGCTCGATCAGCTGCAAGGCGTACTGATACAGCTGCTCGAAGTAGTCCGAAGCGTAGAAGAGATTGTCGCCCCAGTCATAGCCAAGCCAGCGGATGTCCTCCTGGATCGACTCCACGTACTCCTCCTCCTCCTTCGCCGGATTCGTGTCGTCGAAGCGCAGGTTGCACCGGCCCCCGAACTCCTCGGCGATCTGGAAGTTCACGCTGATTGCCTTTGCGTGTCCGATATGCAGGTAACCGCTGGGCTCGGGAGGAAAGCGGGTCACAACCACGCCATCGTTCTTGCCCTGCTCCACATCCTCCGCGACTCGTGATCGAACGAAGTCTCGGGGCGCGGATTTCTCTTCGGTCGGTTCCATCACGGCGTTGGGGCTCTGGCTCTTTGGTTGGAGGGTCACCAGCGGCGACCGGGGAGGCGCTTATTCTCCGCCCCGCGGCCAGAATCTCAAGTCGGAGCGTCGAGTCGCTGTCCCGAAGCAGCCAGCTGACCACAGGCTGCGGCGATGTCATGGCCCAGGGAGTGCCTCAGGGTCGTGGGAATACCTCGCCCACGAAAGCGGCGGGCGAGGGCTTCGCGCTGCGGTCGAGGCGTCGGGCGTAGAGCCGGATCGACGGAACTCCCCGGACCGAGGAGCTGCGGCCGGTTGTAGGGAAGCAGGTTCAAGAGCACCGGGAGCCCCTTCAACCAGGCCGCCAGGGCCAGCTCATCAGGCTCCTGATCCGTCACCCCCTCGAGCAGCAGGTACTCCACCAGCACCCGTCCTCCGCTGATCTCGGCCACGGACTGGACCGCGCTCCGCAGCTCTTCCAACGAGTGCCGCCGGGCCATCGGGATCAGGGACTCACGAACCTCCTGGCGAGCCGAGTGCAGGCTCAATGCCTGGTGAAGGCCCGGAAAGCGCTGCTGGAGTCGTATCATCGCGGCTGGTAGCCCAACGGTCGACACGACGATCCGTCGGGCCGGGAAGGCAAAGGTTCCTGGGTCGGTGAGCCTCGCGACGGCCTCATGCAGGAGCCCCTCCTCCAGCAAGGGCTCTCCCATGCCCATGAACACCAGGTTGCGCAGCTCGCGACCCTCCTCGCGCAGGATCCGGCGTGCCAGCACGACCTGATCCAGGACCTCATCCAGGCCCAGAGCCGGCCCCTTGCCGAGGAAGCCCGAGGCGCAGAAGCGGCAGGCCACCGGGCAGCGACTCTGGATCGAGAGGCACAGGGAGTTTCGCCCACTGGCAATACGCAGCAGCACGCCCTCCAGGCGGTCGCCCCCGGGGGTCTCGAGCACCAGCTTCGTGGCACCATCGGCCCCGCTCTCGTGGCGCTCCAGGAGCTTCAGGGCCCCACCGGCGAGGCCACGGGCCCACTCAACCGGAACCGGCTGCCGCGACGCGTCCAGCGCTTCCTCGAGGCTCCTTCCATGACGGAGGACCGCACGAGCGATCCGAGCTCCGCTGGCGGGGTCGAAGCGATGGACGGCACAGTGTTCCGCCAGGGCCTTCCTGTCGTGGAGACTGATCACCCCGATAGACTACCCGCTCCACTCAGCCACCCGTCCAGCAGCCGACCATGACTCTCGTTCCCTTGCGATTCCCCCTGCTCTGCATCCTCGGCCTGTTCATCTCGAGCACAGCCAGCCACGCAACCCCTCAGGCAGTCCTCTCCGTGACCAGCGAAGCAGGAGAGAGCTTTGCCCCCACCGTCGAGCGCTACCGCACCGACCGGGAAGCCCTGCGCTCGTTCTACGACATGGAGGGCTCATTGCTGAGACGAGAGCGCCTCGATCGATTCGACGAACAGTGGCTGGAGAGGCTGGCGGCCACGGACTTCGAGGCGCTGAGCGTCGCCGGGAGAATCGATTACCTGCTCCTGCGAACGGAGATCGAGTATCAGGGGGAGCGTCGGGAGATCGAGCGCGAGAGGCTCGCAACGACTGCCGAGCTGATGCCCTTCAACCCCGCGATCTTCGCCCTCGAGGAGGCGCGCTGGAGCCTGGACCCCTTGGACGCAGCCGCCTGTGCCGAGGTCCTGACTGGCATCGCCAGGCAGGCGAAGAGCGTCCAGGAGGGTGTACGCCTCGTGAGCGAGGAGGCTGAGGCAGAAGCCGACGGGGAGCCGTTGCTGGAGGTAGAGGCCGTCGAAGCCAGGCGGGTCGCCCGCCAGGTGAGCCAGGCGAGTGATCATCTCCGCACCTGGTACGACCACTACGCCCAGTATGACCCTGGCTTCACCTGGTGGAACAAGGAGCCCTTCGAGGCAGCCCGCGAAGCACTGAAGGAGCTCAGCAATCACCTACGCGAGGACATTGCTGGCCTGAAGGGCGAGGACGACGATCCGCTGATAGGCGACCCCATCGGCCGCGCTGGCCTGCTCCTGGATCTCCAGCACGAGTGGCTTGCCTACAGTCCAGAAGAGCTGATTGCGATTGGCGAGCACGAGCTGGCCTGGTGTGATGAACAGCTACTGGTGGCCTCCAACGAGCTCGGACACGGCAGCGACTGGCGCGCAGCCCTCGAGGAGGTCAAGAAACTTCACGTGGCGCCCGGGGAGCAGGATGAGCTCGTGGCCTCTCAAGCACGGGAGGTGATCGAGTTCCTCAAGGAACGTGACCTGGTCACGATCCCGCCCCTTTGCGAGGAGACCTGGCGGGTGCAGATGCTCAGCAAGTCGGGTCAGCGCACGCTGCCCTTCGCCGCCTATGGGGGCCAGAAGATGCTCGTGGCCTTCCCCACCGCGGACATGGACCTTGAGAGCAAGCGCATGAGCATGCGCGGAAACAACGTCCACTTCACCCGCGCGGTCACGCCCCACGAGCTGATTCCAGGGCACCACCTCCAGGGCTTCATGGCCCAGCGGTATGCGACTCACAGACGGATCTTCCGCACCCCCTTCCTGATCGAAGGCTGGGCTCTCTACTGGGAGATGGTGGAGTGGGACGAGGGCTGGGCACGGTCACCGGAAGACCGCATCGGCATGCTCTTCTGGAGGAAGCATCGCGCAGCCCGGATCATCGTCTCCCTGCGCTTTCACCTGGGCAAGATGACTCCCGACGAGATGATCCAGTTCCTGGTCGAACGAGTGGGGCATGAAGAGGACAGTGCAACGAGCGAGGTTCGTCGCTACATCGGCGGAGCCTATTCGCCTCTCTACCAGTGTGGCTACATGATTGGTGGCCTGCAGCTGCGTGCCCTCTACCACGAGGTCGTCGGCGAGCTCATGAACCGCAAGGAATTTCACGATGCGATCCTGCTGGAGAACTCGATCCCCATCGAGTTGATCCGGGCCTCACTGATGAACCTCGAGCTGCAGCGTGACAGCCGTCCCAGCTGGAAGCCCGGGCTCGGAAGCTAGAACGGCCCCCGACCGCTCGGCCACTCTCAGGCCTTCCCCACCACCTTCTTTCGAAGATCCCAGGCAAAGCGCAATGCCACCAGCAGCAAGGTAGCGGCCAGCATCTTCTTCGCCACCTCGGCCACCCCGGGGATGTGGACGATCTGCACTCCAACGAAGGCTCCGATTGCTGCTCCGGTGGCAAAGCCCGCAGAGCGTCGCAGATCGAGCTGGCCAGCCTTGTAGTACAGCAACATGGAGCGTGTGGAGGTGGCCGTCCCCATCGCCATCGAGCAGGCTCGCGCACCCAGGTGCCCAAGGCTGGGGAGCGCGAACAACAGGGCGGGAACTGCCACGAGCCCACCACCAATGCCCAGCAGGGGCGCGACGAAGCCGCCACCAAGACCAATCATGGTCGCGATCAGGTAGTCGGAAGCCACCAGTTGCGGACCAGGATCAAGCTCTCCACCCGCTGCAAAGGTCTGCGGCACGAGCCCCAGGATGCGAAAGCCCACGAAGAACAACAGGAGACAGAAGGCTAACTTCAATGCTCGAGCTTCGACCTTCTGGGCCACGCGAAACCCGAGCTGAGCCCCCACCATGCTCCCTGCTACCAGGCACAACACGACCCACCATTCGATCCGGCTATCTGACCGAAACGCCTCTGCTGCTGTCGCCGAGATGGTGGTCGCCGCCACGAGTGAGAGAGAGGTCACCACCGCCTGTTTGAGCGGCAGCTTGTAGATGTAGTGCAGGCAGGGCACCGCAAACAGGCCGCCACCAATGCCGCACATCGCTCCCCAGGTAGCGATGACGAAGCCCACGAGAACAATCCCAATGCCCGTTGTCCGTGGTCCCTCTGCGACGTCGGATCCAGAACTCTGGTTGGAATCGGGCACACTTGCAACTGGCTCGACTGGCTCCGCCTCGAGGAGGGCTCTGGCGCTAGAACTCATACCCCCCCAGATGTACGCCTTTGAACCGGGCACTCAACCTCGGAGTCATGAATATCCGCTCAAACAGGGCAATCTCACTCCGAATCGAGGGAAAGGCGCTCGAGAAGTTCGGTCGTCGAATGCTCCTTCGGGTCGCCACAAATCGCGATCTCTATGCCCAGCTCACGATCCACGGGCCCCTCTGGAACCGTCTCTGGTGTGTAGTCCGGTCCCTTTGCGTGCACATCAGGGCGAAGAGTCCTGAGGCTGACCTCGAGAGTCGATTCATCGAAGGCGAACACGCGATCAACACAGCGCAGACCGCAGAGCAGCTCTGCCCGCTCCTCTTGTGGCATCAAGGGACGACCCTCACCCTTCAGGCGGCGTACCGACTCATCGCTGTTGATGGCAACGACCAGGAAGTCTCCGCGTGTGGCTGCATCCTGCAAGTAACGTAGATGCCCGACGTGCAGGAGATCGAAGCAGCCGTTGGCCAGAACGACCCGCTGCCCACCACCGCGCAGTTCGGCCAGTTCAGCAACCAGGCCCCCCCGCTCACTCAAGGAATCCGGGCACTCGAAGGCCATCAGAATCCGGACTTGCCCAGGCGGGTCGAGGGTGGACTGGAGGCCAGCGCCTCCTCGAGCTGGGGGTGAGTGCAGACGGCCGTGCCGTTCTCCATCACGACCACCCCTGAGGCGGTGTTGGCCAGGCGCATGGCCTCGATGGGCTCGAGCCCTGCGGCCAGGGCCAGGGCAAAGACGCTTGCAGCTGAGTCTCCAGCACCGCTGACATCTGTGACCTCTCCATGACCCGAGGCCTCGACCGCCACTCCCTCTTCCGGTAGACCCTCGCCAAACAAGGCCATGCCCAGGTTGCCTCGGGTAACGAGGGACCAGCGAGTGGGCACCAGCTCCTCGAGTCGAGAGACTGCCCGCCGCAGCTCGACCACGTCATCAAGGCGCCCGACATCCCAACCGGTGAAGTGGGCCAGTTCGCCCACGTTGGGGGTGATTGCCGTGATCCCCGCAAAGCTCTCCAGATGCCGGCGTGGGTCGAGAACGACGACCTTGTCCTGCAACGTGAACTGCTGAGCCAATGACGCCAGGGGCGGCCCGATCAGTCCGTACTGGTAGTCGGACAGCACCAGAGCATCAAACTCCGCAGCACGTCCGGAGAGCCCGCTGGCAATCTCCCCTGCACGCTCGTCGTCGAAGGCCGTGTCGGGCTCCTTGTCGATCCTCAGGACCTGTTGTGGAAAGCGGCGAGCCTCTGCGGCCAGGATCCGGGTCTTGGTCGGTGTGACCCAATCCGGAAGACATGCGATGCCGGTGCAGTCGATGCCATCTTCTTCCAGCGTCCGCCGCAACTCGCGGCCTGACATGTCCTTGCCCACACCCCCGAAGACGCTGACCCGACTCCCCAGCGCATGCAGGTTGCGGGCCACATTTGCTGCCCCTCCTGCACCCAGGGACTCGAAGCGGTGGCGAAGGACCATCACGGGCGCCTCACGGGAGAGCCGCCCAGGTTCAGCGTGCACGTAGTGGTCCGCCACCAGATCTCCAAGAACCGCAACGCCCAGCGCAGAGAAGTCCGGAACCGTCAGCTTGTTCACCCCATGACCTCCTCCGCGGCGCGCTCGACCTCATGCTCGGTTGGCCGAGCTGCGGCAGTGAACCACTCGCGCCCCTGCTCCTCGGCCAGGAAGAAATCCGAACGGACGCCCATGAAGTCGTTGTAGCGGATGGCGTAGTGCAGCTCACCGGCTGCGATTGCCTCCGCACTGAGTTCGCGATCCACCGCATTCACGGTCGGCTCGAAGGCCCTCCACTGTTCAGCGTCCATCGCCAGCAGTCGCTCGACGAGCGGCCGATAGCGAGCCGAGACAGGAGCGGGCGCGAAGTCGTCCATTCGAGCATTCACGAACCAGGGCAGGCAGCGGCCAAGCTTTGCAATGAAGAGGTTCTCCTCCTCCCCGAAGTCCAGGGCGCTCTCCTCGGTAAAGGTGGTCTGCCTCGCCAGCTGCTCCACATCAACCTGGCCAGCATCGATTGACATCTGCCAGGAGTCCGTGCCTGGAAAGGGGAAGAAGTAAGAGCACCGAAAGCGGCCAACTCGCGACTCCGCCAGGATATCCACGGTCTCCAGGCGCTCATCACGAGTCTCCGTCGGCAGGCCAATCATCACGAAGGCTGAGGTGTGCAGGCCATGCTCTTCCGATGACTCGACCGTCTCAATGATGTCCGACTTCGTCATGTGGCGCTTGAGCACCTTTGAACGCACGCGCTG
Source organism: Planctomycetota bacterium (assembly GCA_014237855.1). Lineage (GTDB taxonomy): Bacteria > Planctomycetota > UBA1135 > UBA1135 > JABACD01. The sequence continues at coordinate 65,221 of JABACD010000020.1, forward strand.
CGAACCACACTCAATCCCCATCTTGAGGATCTTGGCTCCAGCGCTGGCCAGGGCCCTGGCAACCCGCGGATCAAGCCGCTTGACGTGTGCATTGACGACAAAAGGAACCTTCAGCCCTGAAGCCTCGTAGGCAGCGCACATCTCGAGTGCGTGCTCGACATTCTGGGTGAAGAGATCGTCATCGAAGATGAAGGTATCGATACCATCGTAGCGCTCCAGGACCGAGTGAATCTCCTTCATCATCAGCTCTGCAGGCCGGAACCGGAAGGCGTTGAGCTTGCCCACGCCCCGGCCAAGGTCCTCGCGGTACAGATCGATGATCTTGTGGTTCAAGCAATAGCTGCAGCGATAGGGACACCCGCGGCTGGACATCAGGCTGAACCATCCCCCCTTGCTGGCGGTGATCCGATCCGTCTCGAACAGCTCGTAGTCGGGTTCAGGCAGCTTGGTCAGCTCGGGGAACTCGCCCACGGGGTTATGAACCCAGTGCCTTGAGTCAACGGGAGCGACGAGTCCCGATCTGGGTCGAGTCGCGCCCTCCCAGCACAGGAAGTTCTTGATGTCATCCCGCCGCTCGCCCTGCTCCAGGGACTCCACCAGCTCGAGCAGTGCGTGCTCACACTCCCCCATCCCCACATAGTCCCAGACGCCGTCGGACATGACCTCGGCGGGCACCAGGGTCGGGTGGATTCCGCCAACCACCAGAGGGGGCAGCTCCAGCCCCTGAGTCTCGACGCATTCGCGCAGGAACGCTGCCAGCTCGCGAGCCGTTGGGTACTGCTGGGTGATGCAGGAGAAGGCCACCATCCCCGGCTGCCACTCACGGATCCGCTCAGCCAGGTCCTGGTGAGAGGGCACTGGAGGGAGCTTCTCGTTCAGGTTCACCAGGCTGGTCTCGTGCCCCGCATCTTTCAACACAGCTGAAATCGAAGCCAGGCCATGATTGAACCCCATTTGGGTGTTGAGGTTCGGATAGACGAAGAGGACGCGCATGCTGGTTGATCTCGAGTCAATCGGTCTGGCGTACCCCACCCTTGGCCCGCTCTAGAATGCTCGTGGTGGAGCGCCCGGCAACCAGAGGAGCGAGAACGACCTGCCCGCCGTGCTTCTCAACCCACTCACGACCGACCACACCCTTCTCGGCCCAGTCCTCGCCCTTGACCAGCACATCGGGAGTGATGCGCTCGATGATCTCAGCGGGTGTGTCCTCTGCGAAGTCAATCACGGCATCGACCATCTCCATGGCAGCCAAGACCTCCATGCGATCGCTCACCATGTTGACCGGTCTCTCCGGTCCCTTGAGCCGGCTGACGCTTGCATCGCTATTGACCCCGACAATCAGCACATCGCCCTGTGAGCGTGCAAAGCGCAGATAATTGACGTGCCCAGTGTGGACGATGTCAAAGCAGCCGTTGGTGAAGACGATGCGCTTGCCCTCGCTGCGCCATGCAGCCAGCAGGTCTTCCAGATCACCTTCACACAAGACCTTACCGACCTCGGGCGCACTCTCTCGTAGCTTGGCCAGCAGCTCGCGCCGGGTCACACCATTGGTCCCCAGGCGCGCGACCACGACTCCGGCCGCCTGATTGGCAAGGGCCACAGCCACATCGATCTCACAGCCCCCCGCCAGGAACAGCGCCAGGTGAGAGATGACCGTGTCACCAGCTCCTGTCACATCGAAGACGGCTCTAGCCTTGGTCGTCTCGCGTCCTTCGCGTCCGTCCCTCGTTTGAAAGTAGATCCCCTCTGCACCCAGCGTGATCACAGCTGCATCCAGCTGAGCCCCAGAGATCAGCTCGCTGGCCCCCTTCGAGACCTGCTGCAAGTCAGTCAGCTTGCGCCCCAGCGCCTCTTCCGCTTCCTTGCGGTTGGGCGTGATCAGCGTGGCCCCGCGGTAGCGACTGAAGTCATTGCCCTTGGGGTCCACCAGCACGGGGATCCCTGCGGCGCAGGCCTCATCGATGACGGCTCGCAACACCTCATCGGTGAGCACTCCCTTCCCATAATCCGAGAGCACCAGGGCACCCGCACCCGCGAGCAGCGCTCTGGCCTTTCCGAGGACCTCCTCGCTGGCCTCACCGGAGACCGGCGCCGCATCCTCCCAGTCCACCCGCAGCATCTGCTGCACGCCGCTGACCATGCGCGTCTTGAGACTCGTGGGACGCTCTCCATCCACCACCAGGCCCGATGTGGACACTCCCGAGTCCTCCATCAGCTCTCGCAGGCGCCGCCCCCAGCCATCGTCGCCGATCACGCCAACCAGTTCGACCTCGACCTCCATGCTGAGCAGGTTGAAGGCCACGTTTCCAGCGCCCCCCAGCTTCTCCTCAGCACGCGCCGCCGCCAGCACCGGAATCGGTGCCTCAGGAGAGATACGCGAGACCTCCCCAACGACATAGCGATCGAGCATCAGGTCGCCAACGATCACAACGCGGGGCGTCTTGAGGTCCTCGAGGGTCTGTTCGAGCTGTTCGCGGTTCATTCGTCTTGTGTGCTTAGTGCTGGCTGCCAGGGTTCTCTGCGCTCTCAGCGGCACTCCAGCCCTTGCTCTCGAGCTTGGTGAGCACCGCCATTCTCAGGAGCGGCAGCAAGATCTCATGCTGACCAAGAATGGTGATGCCCTTGCCCGGAGGCCGATCGACCACATTCGTCTGGGCACGGTACTGCCTCAGCATGTCCAGGTTTGCGGTCGTCATCTCCGAGAGATCGGCCCCCAGATTGATGGCCACGCTGACTGCCTTGAGAAAGGTCTCGGGCAGGACGACCGCGCATCCCACGTTGATCCAGACGCCACCATTCATTCCGTAAACGAAGCGGCAGACTTCGCGGAAGTCGATGATGCTTGATTCGCCGATGTGAGCCCCGTCGCAAGCAGGGTGCATGTGAACGATGTCCGCACCGAGGGACACATGCACGCTGCAACCAATTCCAAGACGAGCGGCTTCCGCGCTCACCGATAGGTGATTGTAGGGCGCATCCATTTCCAGCAGCAGGGCTCCCAGGCCCGAACCGAAGCCCGCGCGCTCACCCTCCTTGGGATTGCAGCCGCGCTCGGCGGCACTGGCGAGTCCTGCGCCGGTCTCCTCAGCGAACCCGAATTCGCCGCGGGGCAGCTGCTCCGCCACGTCCTCCGAGGTGCAGCCGGCGGTGGCGATCTCGAAGTCATGAATTGCGCCGGCCCCGTTCATGGCGATGTGATCGATGATTCCACGCCTCATCCAGTCGATCAGAAGTGGCGCCAGGCCGACCTTGAGCACGTGGGCGCCGAGCGCGACCGCAACCGGCTTGCCCGCCACCTTCGCAGCGACGATTCGCTCCACCAGATCCTTCAGGTGGGTCCCCGCGTAGATGTCAGGCAGCGACTCGAAGAAGGTCGAGAAGCCCTCGAGGGGCTCGGGCACCTCGCAGAAGTCGCGGAGGGTGACCAGGCTCCTGCGGGAGCTCACCGGGTAGGTGCGCACCTTCGCCATCTCGGGGAAGGGATCGTTCTGGGGATCGAGGGGGCACATGAGGCTATTTCGAGGGGCAGGATCACCTACGGGGCATCCCAGGGGAAGCTTTCTGTGGCCCAACATCCGCGCCAGGGACCTCTTCTTCCTCCACGGGGCCAGGAGCCTGATCCAGAGGCTGGTCCGGGGACTCCACGGGGGCGTCACGATACCTGTCATGCAACCAGAAGTACTGCTCCGGGTGCTTCAGGATCAGCTTTTCCTGTTCCCGATTCAAAAGTGCCACGATCTCGTCGATCGAGAACTTCGCCAGGTCGCTGGGCTCCACCAAGCGGGTGAACTCAAGCCGGTACTGGAAGGGCCGGTCGGTGAGGTAGCAGGAACCAAAGACGATTGGCACGCCCAGCCGCTTCATCAGCACCGCCGCACTGCGCTCGCAACGTGCCAGCCTGCCAAAGAAGGGGGCAACCACGTGCTTTCCTCGTGGCCTCTGATCCAGCAGCATTCCGATCCAACCGCCGCCCTCCAGGATCGAGGCAATCTGTCGCATGCCACCCCTGCGCGGGATCACGGTCAGATTCTTGCGCTCACGGACTCGCAAGAGGTAACGGGAGAGATAGCCGTTCTTGGGTGGGCGAGCCAGCACGTAGGCGGGCACCATTCCAATGTGAGGCATGACCGCCGCCCCGGCCTCCCAGTCCCCCACATGCGGGGTCACCATGATTCCCCCACCTGTGCCCGCCAGGGCCTCCATCACTCCATCCACCGCCGTGATCTCGTAGTGCTCCAGCAGGCTCTCCTGAGGAACCTTGCGGTCGAAGGCACAGGAGTCGATCGAGATCCGGAAGAGGTACTTGTAAGCCCCCAAGAGCCTTCTGTCGTTGTAGGTGCTCTCCTGCCCCAGGGCCTGGGACATGAACCGTCGGGCAGCATCCCGGTGCCGCCTGTCGAAACGAACCGCGAGGCGTGCCACGATGTCCCCTGCGGCATTCTGCATGAAGTGCGGTAGACGACTCACGGTCCCCAAGAGCAGACGTGTGAGCACGTACTCTGCCAGGGCTGCCGGGCCTCTGCGCTTCCCGAGGTTCTTCGCCTCGTCGAAACGGACCTGGGCTCGGTCGAGGGGCGTGGATTCAACCATGAAGTCCACTGTGCAAGGCGTCGGTCTCGAATGCACGCTGGGACCGAGGTAACGAGTCGAGCAGAGCATTCAGGACCTGCTCTCCACGGGTCAAGACGAGCTCGACCTCGAGCACGAGATGGGGCACGCCTAGCTCTCGGAGCTTGACCGCGTCCTTGGCCGTGACCAGCAGCTCCCCGGCTTGCGCCAGTTCACGTAACTCGTCGAGCTCGAAGGAATGGTGATCGGCAAACGCGTGCACATCGCTGATGGTTGCGCCCAGGGAACGCGCCGTACGCTCAAAGGCCTCCGGATTGCCAATCCCGGAGACGAGCCTGACTGCTCTTCCACGCAGCTCCAGGGGGCTGGTCCGCTTGGCCCCCTCGAGCAAGGCCACCGGACGATGCTCCGCCAGCAGCCGAGCAACACCGGGGACCACGGCCTGGAGTTGGCTCTCGAGTGCGGCAAGCTCGCTCCCCGAGACGGCATCGGAGCGGGTGATCACGATGGCCGAGGCGCGCGCCAGCGAGTCAAGACCCTCCCGCAAGAGTCCACGAGGCAGGACATCACAGACGGGAGCCTCGCCCTCCTTCTCTGCCGGCAGGCCCCAGGGACGGGTTGCATCGATCAGGACCAGGTCCACGTCTCGCGCCAGCCGTCGATGCTGAAAGCCATCATCCAGCAGAATTGCATCGGCCCCCTGCTTCTCCAGCTCGAGTGCACCACTCACGCGGTCTGGACGCTGGACCTGGGCCATCCCAGGAAGGAGCAACTCGAAGAGCTTGCCCTCGTCGTTCAGACCACCCTGGCCCCCGTTCTGCTCTTGCGCGCGGTAGCCGCGGGAGAGCACACCCGGTCGAAAGCCGCGGGACTCCAGTGCCCTGGCAAGCAGCACGACCATGGGCGTCTTGCCCGTCCCACCGACGCTCAGGTTTCCCACGCTCACCACCGGCATCTGCAGTCGATGAGTCGGCAGCCAGCCGTGGTCGTACAGCCGGTTACGGGTCACCGTCACTGCCTTCATCAAGAAGGCCGGCACGCGCAGGAACTCGACCGCCCCACCTCGTCGAGCGAGCAGGGCATCCGGGCGAGAACTTCGTTCACCCATGGGCCTTCTTAGCTCCTGGGAGTTCTCGGCTGGGGCGAACTAGAGAGAGGCCGGCGAGTCCTCGTCGGGAATCAATTCGATCAGGCCTCGCTCCATCTCAAGGAAGGCGATCTTGATCGGATTCTTCTCGCGTGTCTCGATCATCGGGGCCGCGCCACGGATCAGTTCACGAACGCGCTTTTGGAGCAGCGCGGTCTTGTGGAAAGATCCGCAGACGGACTTCTGGAGACGTTGAGGGAGTGTCTGGTGTTCCATGCGCGCAGGTGGAGGATCTGGGCTATTGGCGCACCTTGGCGCCTGATCCTGAACCGCGGAGTCTAGCCCACTGGGGTAACCAGAGACAAGCATTCCAGCCTCAATCGGACTCAAGAATCAGGCCCCAGGGGGTTCCTGGCGTCCAGGACGAGGTCCGCATGCGTCCGCGGCGGGCACGAGAGATCGAATCCCTTCTGAGCAGGAAGGTAGCGGCCCCGGGTCCTCTCCAGCTCCGCACTGTCCCCGAGCGGCAGACAGCGCGCCGCTACCCGCCTCAGGAGCAGACCTTCGGGCACATCCAGGTAGACAACCCTCTCCAGAAGAGCGCGGAGGCGTGGGTGCAGCAAGTAGAGCCCCTCGAGGACCAAGAGCGCCCCACGAGGCACCTCGATCCGGCTGGACTCACCGTCCTCGAGGTCCAGGTCCAGGCCCACATCAAGGCCCTGGCAATGGGGTTCGAGGACCTCATCGATCAGCTGCTGAAGTTTCCAGACGCGATCGGGGAGCTCCAGGGGTGAGTCCACCGGTTCGCACCCGTGACCCGTACGGGCCGGTCGATCGGGGCGCAGGAAGTCGTCGAGCCTAACCAGGACCGCATCGCGCCCAGTGGCCCGCAGGTGCCTTACCACGTCACGCCCGAACAAGGACTTGCCCGCACCCGAGCGGCCCGTGATGCCGAGGCTCTTGGCTCCCCCGGCCGCACCTTCGAGGCCCAGCTCTCTCAGCGTCTCTTCGATCCAACGCGAGCGCCCACGCAAGCGTGGTAGCAGCTCACCGAAGTCATCGATCAGGGCCTCGCAAGAGACCTCTTCACCTCGCGGAGCGAAGCCATTGCGTAGATGTACATGAGGCAACCCATTCGCATGGGCCGCATCGCGATCCCCAGCACGATCCCCCACCATCACTGCGCTGCGGGTCCCAAAGGTCAGCAAGAGGTCCTCGATCATGTCCGCCTTCGTACGCACGCCTGGCGAATCAAGGCAACGCCCCTGTGCGATGAAAGCATGTAGCTCCACCTTGTTCATCGCCGAGTCCAGATAGCCTTGTGAGCAGTTGCTGGCGATTCCCATCGGAACGCCAGCCTGCATCAACTCCGTGAGAACCTGGGTAACGCCGGGCAGGAGAGCGGCGCTTCCCGACTCGAGAGCAAAGTGCTCCTCCTCGATGCAGCGGTCCATGACCAGCTTGCGCTGAGTGGGGCCCAGGTCCTCGAACAGCTGGTCGAAACCCTCGGCTAGCGGGAGCCCCACGAGTGACATCCACTGCTCCGCCGTGGGAATCTCACGGTCGAGCCCCAGCTCCTCGAAGGCTCTCCGTGCCCCGACTCGCGCCGCGGGAATCCAAAATCGATCCGTGGCAAGCAGGGTCCCATCGAGGTCGAAGAGGACAGCGTCGAAGGGGAAGGGCTCGTCCATGGGGTGGAGCATAGCCTCCGCCGAAGTGCCGCACACGTCCGATGTTGAGAGACGGGCAGCCCGCCCCGCCTCTCTAACGCGCCCAGCCTCCTTCGATCAGCGCCCCTCGCAGCACCTCGATGGCCCGCTCATACTCGTCGAGCGGCAGATGCTCGTCAGGAGTGTGGTCCAGGGTGCTGTCTCCCGGTCCGTAGGCCACGATCGGGCAACCCCAGCGGGGCCCGACCACGTTCATGTCCGAGGTCCCTGTCTTCTTCTTGAGTACACCACGGCCATCGTGCTTGAGGATCGAGCGGCGAAGAGCTCGTGCCAGAGGCGTGGTGCCCTTGGATCCCCAGGCCGACTCATGTCCATAGAACTCGTGGGAGACCTCCGGAGCGTGAGTCGCGACGATCTCCTCGAGCACAGCTGTATCGAACTCAGGCGGTAATCGGAAGCCGAAGCGGACGTGAACTCGATCGTACAGTCCATCCGTCGAGGTCACGAACTCCTGGAGGCTCGGCAGGACCTGATCAAAGAGTCGTGGCCTGTCCTCGTTGTACTGATCACACCAGGACTTGAAGGCTTGCCACAGCGCCGCAGCCGCCTCGGCCACGGCTGGCAGTGGGCCGGCCGAGTGGCCGCCAGGTGCGACGAAATCCGCTGTGAAGCGCAGACAGCCCTTGTAGCCGATGGTCACCGCATCCCATCCACTGGGCTCACCGATGATGCAAGCCTCGGGCGCGAAGCACTCTCTGGCATGGCGTGCCCCGCGCGATGTCTCGACCTCCTCCTCCACGCAGCCGACCACGATCAGGTCCACTCCTGGGGTGGGATCTACCTGAGCGACCGCTCGTGTGAAGGTTGCGATCGAGCCCTTGGCATCCACCGACCCTCTTCCGTAGAGCACACCCGATTCGATGCGCACCGGAACCTCCCCTGGGACGGTATCAATGTGACCAAGCAGGACGATCGAGCGCTGCGGCCCACCATCAGCCGGAGGCCCCCCCGCTCGAATTCCCACGGCGTTTCCAACCTCGTCGACATGCGCATCGAAGCCGTGACTGTTCATATGGCCGACAAGCAGCTCCGCAGCGGCGCTCTCCTCGCGAGAGACGCTCGGCGTTGCCACCAGGGAGTGCAGGAGTTCGATGTTGGTGTTCATCGCGCCGCACCCTCGACGGTGAGCTCCGCCAGCACCTCACCGACCGCCTTCACCACATGCTCGAGGTCTTCCTTCTCGATGATCAGAGGTGGAAGGAAGCGCAGCACCGTGGGCCCCGCCGGTAGCGCAATGATTCCACGCTCCTGAAGCGCAGCCAGGACCGGTGCAACGCGACAGCGAAGATCGAGGGCCACCATCAGCCCCAGACCACGCACCTCGCGAACCTGGGCCGAATCGATCTCTCCAAGGGCAGTCCTGAACCACTGCCCGAGCTCCTCGGCGCGCTCCACCAAACGGTCCTCGACCAGTGTCCTCAAGGTCGCGTTGCCAGCGGCGCACGCCAGGGGATTGCCGCCAAAGGTGGAGCCGTGGTGTCCGACCTTCAGCTCGCAGACTCCTGGACCCAGGCCGATGGCTCCCATCGCCAGCCCGCCCCCGATCGCCTTGCCCATGGTCAGAATGTCGGGAACGATTCCGTAGTGCTCGAAGGCAAACCGCCGGCCTGTCCTGCCGAAGCCAGACTGCACCTCGTCCAGGATCAGAAGGGCGCCACGCTCGTCGCAGAGCGCCCGAAGACCACGAAGAAACTCCGGCGTGGCCAGACGCACTCCCCCCTCTCCCTGCACCACCTCGACGATCACGCAAGCGGTGTCATCTCCAACTAGCTCTGCGAATCCGTCCAGCTTCCCATAGGGAGCGTGCTGAACGGCTCCGATCAAGGGCTCAAAGGGCTCGCGATACTTCTTGTCCCAGGTGCAGGCCAGCGCCCCCATCGTTCGTCCATGAAATCCCCGCTGGGCGGCAACGATTCCCGGGCGCCCCGTCGTCAGCCGGGCAAACTTGAGCGCCCCTTCAATCGACTCGGCACCCGAGTTACAGAGGAAGACCCGGTCAAAACCCTCCGGCAAGAAGGCGGTCAAGCGCTCCTGAAACTCCGCTCGCTGGTCGTTGGGGAAGGACCCTGCCAGCGTGGTCAGTGTCCCCACCTGGTTCGAGACGGCCTGCACCACCCGCGGGTGGGCGTGGCCGAGGTTGGCCACACCATGACCGGCCGCGCAGTCGATGTACTGCTTGCCGTCTGCATCCCACAGGTGGGCCCCCTTGCCACGCACCATGGCCACGTCCTTCGTTGGATACACGCCACTTGTGTGAGCCAGTTCACGCTCACGCAGGCTCTCGTTGGTGTTCTTGCTCGTGCTCATTGTCAGCCTCCCAGGAGCACGGTTCCAGCCCCATCCAGTGCCTCTCTGACCGGGCTCGCGTGTCTCGCGTCGCCCAAGATGACCCGCGAAACGCCACCGTCGAGGGCCTCCTTGGCCCCCAGCATCTTGATTCGCATGCGTCCCTGGGCGAACTCCATGGCCGCCTCGAACTCCGCCGGAGGAACCTCTTCGATCAGGCTGTCCTCGTCAGGGAAATCCTTCAGCAGGCCCGGCACATTCGACAGCAACATCAGGGTCTCCGCACCGAGTGCGGCCGCGGTGCGCGCTGCTGCGCGATCGCCATCGACATTGATCGCCTCTCCATCAACGCTGCACCCCGGAGGAGTGAGCACGGGCAGGTAGCCCGCCGACATCAAGGACTGCAGGAGCTCGACGTTGACCCGCTCGACCGTACCCGTCCAGGTATCGCGAATGATGCGAGTCTTGCCGTTCTCGACCGCGCGAAGTCCCTTCTTGCGCTTGCCCTCCCAGATACGGCCATCCAGTCCTGAGAGCCCCACCGCATTGATACCCAGGCCCTGCAAGCGCTCGACAATGCCCTTGTTCACAGAACCGCAGTAGACCATCTCGAAGATCTCGATCGCCTTGCGATCAGTCAGGCGGCTCGTGAATCCAGAGGGTGAGGTCACGAACTGAGGCGGATGCCCAAGAGCCGTTGCGACGCGGTTGGTCTCGGCGGACCCACCGTGAACGAGGACCAACGGCACGCCGTCGTGGACGAGGGACGCGACGTCCGCGCAGAGGGCATCGAGGTCGATTCCCTCGCTTCCGCCTACCTTGATGATTATGGGTTGCATGATTACTGCTCTCGGTGATCGCTCTGGATCAGACGGGGTGAAGACCTGGAAAATCGAGCCCCATGTGCTCATCGAATCCGCACATCAGGTTCATGCTCTGCACAGCTGAGCCGGACGCTCCCTTCACAAGGTTGTCGATTGCGCCAATGACCACGACCCGGTTGGTGGCTGGGTCCTTCTGGAAGCCGACGTCCGCGTAGTTGCTGCCCGCCAGGATCTTGGGCTCGGGAAAGCGGTACAGGCCCTGGCGCTCCTTGACGATCCGCACGAAGGGCTCGGAGTTGTAGCACTCGCGATAGAGCCCCCAGATCGACTTCTCGTCCATGTCCTGGTTCAGGAACACATGGGCCGTGCAGAGCACTCCACGCACCATCTCCACCGCCGTGGCAGAAAAGTGCAGCGTTGGTGCACCGAGCACCATCTCCATCTCCGCCTGGTGGCGATGACCGGTCGGCGCGAAGGAGCGCACGCAGCCGACCCGCTCGGGGTGGTGGGAAGCAGCACCGGCCTTGGCCCCTCCCTCGGAGGACCCCACCTTGACCTCGACCACCGCCGACTCGATCAAGCCGTGCTGTGCCAGCGGCATCAGGGAGAGGTTGACCGCGGTTGCATTGCAGCCGACTCCACTGGCGTATTGCGCTCCCTGCAGGGCTTCCCGGGAGAACTCCGGCAGCCCATAGACGAAGCGGTCGAGCCACTCAGGGGCAGGATGCTCGCTGCCGTACCAGCGAGAGTAGCTCGCGGAGTCGTTCAGTCGGAAGTCGGCGGAGAGGTCGACGATGCGCTCTGCACAACCGGCAAACTCCTCGATGCGCTTCGAGGCCTCCCCGTGGGGCAGGGCCAGGAAGAGCACGTCTACCGGGCTGATCTCAGACGGGCTGCTGAACTTGAGGGTCGTGCGCCCACGCAGGTTCGGGTGAACCGAGTGCACGAACCTGCCCTTCGAGCGCTCAGAGGTGCACTGGACAACCTCGACCTCCGGGTGTGCAAGCAGCAGTCGCAGCAGCTCTCCCCCCGCATACCCCGACCCACCGATGATGCTGGCCCGAATCACGAGGCTCCTCCGGTGGGTTGCTGAGCAGCATCGACCGCTGCAGCTCGCTGGGCCGGAACCAGCTCACGTCCCTCGGCCACCTCCAGCAGGAAGTCCACCACCTTCGCCGGCAGATCAACACCCGTCGGCTCCACGGAGTTCTTGAACTCCATGGTGTAGTTCACCTCACAGACGAGCAAGCCACGTGATGACTCGAGCAGGTCGACGGCCAGGATTCCACCCCCAACGGCCTGAGCCGCATTCACGGCAATCTCGCGTAGCTCGTCAGTGACAGGATAGTTTGTCACCTGTCCACCCTGAGCGGTATTCGTGATCCAGTGCTCGGAGTGACGCGCGATGGCACAAAGGACCTCTCCGCCAGCTACGAACGCTCGCAGGTCGCGGCCGGGCTTCTCGATGTGCTCTTGGATGTAGAAGATCGAGTGATGGTAGGTACCCAGCGTGGCCTTGTGCTCCAGGATTGCCTCAGCCGCCTCGCGGTCGTTGACGCGGGCCAGCAGGCGCCCCCAGGAGCCAACAGCAGGCTTGAGGATGGCGGGGTAGCCGAGCTCTTCGATCGCCTCGAGGGCGGACTCCGGGGTGAACGCAACCCTTGCCCTGGGTTGCGCTACCCCCGCATTCGAGAGAGCGAGATTGGTGGCCATCTTGTCACCACAGACCTCGGCTACCTGCCAGCTGTTCACGCAAGGAACACCCCAGTTCTCGATCACACGTATGGCCGCCAGTGCCCGCGAGTGACTGATACAGCGCTCGAGCATCGCATCGACCTGAGTGATGTCTTCACGGGCGCCATCGGCATCCAACGACAGGGGCACCGCCTCGATATGAAAGCGCTTGACATCAACGCCGCGCTTCTCGAGTTCGGTGAAGATCATCTTCTCTTCCAGTCGAATGCGGGCGTGTAGGACTCCGATTTGCATGGCTCTGGCTCCGTGTTGGTTCTTGTTCTTGGTCGACTGAAGACTACTCGCCCCAGTCCTCTTCAACCTCGGGAGCAAGGGCAAGGCTGAAGGGCTCGAGGCTGGTGACCTCGAGTTCTGCACCGCACTCCTCACAGGGAAGGATCTCGTTGGCCATCACGCCCTCTTCGCGCTTGATCTGGGCATCGCACTCGGGGCAAGCAGTTGTGGTCTCGGTGGTATTGGACATGGGTCTGAATCCTCTTGATTCTGGTGGTCTTGGGGAGGCCTCGAGCTCTCGAGGCCCTTGTGGTCTGAACAGGTACAAAAGAACGGCCGCCGGGGCTCTAAGAGCTCCGGCGGCCGTTTGGTTCTTTGTCGTCTCGATGCGAACGAAGGTCCAAATTCAGCGCGTGCCGGAGCCGGGGCCCGGTTTCTTCACTCGCTTCGATTTGGCCTTGCCTTCCTGGGAGTATCGCATGGTTTCGCTAGGAACGCTCTCGCGTTCGATGTGCGGATGGTGCTCACAGACATGTGAATCGTCAAGTCCCTGCCCGGGTGCTTTTTTGGAAAAGTCATCCCCCATGCGATTTAGTGCACATCTCCCTACCTCCATTGGGGGAGGTTCCCTGCGCTGGATCGGAGTAGGATCCTCTCATGCGTTTCACCTGTCTCGGCCTCATGATCGGCCTACTGTCCTCCCTGGTGATCTCCGAGCCCGCCAGTGCTCAGGTCGAATCCACCCCCTCCAGAGAGCCGGAGTCACGCCGCCTGCTCAGGGAATTCACGAGTCAGGCCCGCCTCGCGGGCACCAGCGGTTCGCGGTGGGGAGCTTCCTTTGTGGCGCGCGAACTTCGCCGTGCGGGCTGGGAAGTCGAGGTCGACGTACGCGAGGTCTTGCTCTCGCTGCCCCGACGCCTGGAGATTCAGGGCTACGCGCTCGACAGCGACTCGACCTTGCTCTTCCAGCGAACCGAGCGCTTCGATCCTGACGCGCGCCCTCCGGGCGAGGTCCCCCCCTTCAATGCCTGGTCTGCCAGCGGCCTCGAGTTCGCACCGGTTATCGATGCTGGCTACGGCCTGCGTGCAGACTTCGAGAGGCTTCTCGAAGCCGGAGTTGAAGTCGAGGGCACCATCGCGCTCTGTCGCTACGGTCGTAGCTATCGCGGAGTCAAGGCACAGCTGGCCGAGGAGTTCGGCTGCAGCGCAGTCCTGCTCTTCAACGACCCCAGCGAGGACGGCGCTGCCAGGGGCGAGGTCTGGCCCCACGGGCCCTGGAAACCTGACTGGGCCGTGCAGCGCGGTTCCATCGCGCCGATGGCAAGAGCTCCCGGTGATCCATCCACCCCCGGCTGGCCCTCCGGCGCACCTGACGAGCCAGGGCGCCGCCTCAGCCCAGAGGAGTGCGATGCAGCGCTACCTGGGATCCTCTGCATGCCCATTCCTGCTCGGGAGGCGCTTGAGCTGATCGCCAACCTGGAGCTCGTCGAGCTCAAGAACGCTGGCGGAGAGGTGAGTCGCCAGGCAATCGGCCCAGGCCCGGCTCACGTACAGCTCGGAATCGACCAGCCCCGCGAGTGGCGCACCATCGAGAACGTGATCGGTTACCTGCCCGGTCCGGACAGCGGATTGGTGATCGCTGGAAACCATCGCGACGCCTGGGTTCGCGGCGCACACGATGCGGGTGGAGGTACTGTTGCCTTGCTGCGCTGCGCCCAGCGCCTGGGTGAGCGCGCCAGGCTCGGGTGGCGACCGAGGAACACCATCTCCCTGGCCTTCTGGGACGCTGAGGAGACCGGACTGATCGGCAGCACCGAGTGGGCCGAAGCTCATGCCGACGAGCTTCGCAGGGACTGCCTGGTCTACATCAACGCGGACGCAGCGGTGAGCGGCACTCTCTTTCGGGGCGCAGCCGGGACGCCGGGACTGGTCCCCGCCATGCGTGCAGCCCTGGAGCGCATCACCCAGGTCGACGGCACGGGGAACCTGTGGGACGCCTGGGTCGAGGCCTCTGGCGAGAGCGAGCCTCGATTACGGCTCCCCGGGTCGGGCTCCGACTACACCGTCTTCCTGCATCACCTCGGCCTGCCCATCATCGACATCGCCCTCCAGGGCTCCAGTGGGGGTCAGTACCACACAAGCTTTGATGACTTTGCCCAGGTGGATCGAAACATCGATCCGACCTGGGAAGGACACGAGCTGGCTGGCGAGCTCATCGCGGGGCTGCTGCTCGAGTTTGCCGAGCGCGGGCACGAGAGCTTCGACGAGGCCCAGGCAGCCCGACGCATGGCGCAGGTCACACGCTCGAGCGCGAGCTGGCTGGGAGAGGAGCACAGCGCCAGGCTGGCAATGGCCTTCGAAGAGGTCGCGGCCAGCGCATCGAAGGTGGTCCGCGACCCCTTCTACCAGCGGCTACAGGCGCCGGCGGGGCTGCCTGGTCGCACCTGGTACAGGAACCGACTGTGGGCACCGGGACTCGAGACCGGCTACGCCTCGGAGATCTTTCCAAGCCTGCGCCTTGCCCAGGGGATCGGGCCCGAGGCTCTGGCCTTCGAGGTCGATTCGCTGATCCTGGCCCTGAAGCGCGAATCCATCCTTCGTTGAGGATTCCAGGTCCTTGAAACTACTAGTCAGCTTCTTCCGACGCTTCCTGCGCCACCCCTGGAAGCTGCTGGGTGGTTTCATCGCGATCCCTCTCAATCGCCTGGCGGACATCCTCGTCACGCTGACCATCGGCGCTGCCTTGAATGAGCTGCAGGATGGGGCTGCCGATGGGGTCCTCACTCGGGCTGTGACGCTGGTGGCGATCTACGCCATCTCCCAGGCCGTCCTCAGCTTCGCTCAGCGCTGGTGGATCGTCTCAACCTCACGCATCGTCGAGATCGACCTCAAGCGCGAGCTCTTCGACAAGCTCACGAGCCTCCCCTTCTCCTTCCACAACAGGAGCCGCTCTGGAGACGTCGTCAGTCGGTTGACCTCGGACGTCGAGAACCTGCGCATGTTCCTGGGCCCTGGGATGATGTTCGCCTTCGGGAGCCTGGTGATGCTGCCGGTCACCCTGGTGCTCTTGATTCGACTCGATGCAACCCTGGCGCTCACCATGGCCCTCCCCCTCGCGGTCATGGGCGGTGGCTTTCGACTGCTCACACCTCGACTGCACGCGGCCAGCAAGGACGTCCAGGAAGGCCTGGCCGATATCTCCCACCGTGCTCAGGAGAACTTCGCTGGGGTTCGCGTGGTCAAGGGCTTTGCCCGTGAGGAGCATCAGGCCGACCGCTTTGAAGAGGCGTCGCGCATCAATCGCGACCGCCAGATTCGCCTGGCTCACCAGCGAGGACTGGCCCACACCCTTGCGGGCACCTCGAGCCAGGTGACCTTCGTGGTCATCCTCCTGCTCGGAGGCCGTGCAATGATCGATGGCACGCTTGGGTACGGGGACACGCTTGTCTTCATCGATCTGACCCTGAAGCTGTTCTGGCCCATCATTGCCCTGGGCTGGCTGGCCGGGATGTACCCGCGGGCCACTGCCAGTGCTCAGCGGGTGGAGGAGATCCTCGCCACCGAGCCCGAGATCAGTGACGGGCAGGACCCCATCGCGCTGCCAGAGACACGAGGTGAGTTCCGCCTGCGTGATGTCTCCTTCACCTACCCGGGCGCAGAGCGGCCGGCACTCGAAGGCCTTGATGTCTTCATCCCCGCAGGGAGTCGCTTTGGGGTGGTCGGACCCACGGGGTGTGGCAAGTCGACGCTCCTGAATCTCTTCGGACGACTCTACGATGCAGAGGGAGAGATCGACCTCGACTCGGTGCCGATCAAGCGCCTGGCCCTCGAGGATCTCAGGAGTCCGCTTGGCTACGTCCCCCAGGACTCCTTCCTCTTCTCGGACACCTGGGCCGAGAATGTTGCCTTCGGCTCGGACGAGCCGATCGACGATGCACGCCTTGTCGATCTGGCGGAGATCGTCTGCATGACCGATGAGCTGGCACAGTTCCCCGATGGCGCGCGGGAGCTGATTGGAGAGCGAGGCGTGACCCTTTCGGGAGGCCAGCGCCAGCGCACCTGCATCGCCCGCGCCCTGGCGCGCGAGCCCCAGGTTCTGATCCTCGATGATGCCCTGAGCGCGGTGGACACCGAGACCGAGACGCGCCTCATCGAACACCTACGAGGAGCAGCCGGGAGCTGCACGGTCTTGATCGCCACACACCGCCTGAGCTCCGTGCGTGAGACGGATCAGATCCTGGTCCTCGACGCCGAGGGCCGCACCGAGGCCCTGGGTACCCACGAGGAGCTGCTCGAAGGGGACGGCTGGTATGCACGTACCTGGGCCCAGCAGCAGACTCGAGCCGAGCTGGAGGAGCTGTGAGCGATCAGGACACCCTCGACGATGAGCTGATCCGGACCAAGGCCTGGGACAGCAAGCTGCTCTGGCGCTTGATGGGCTGGGCGCGGCCCCATCGGCTGCACTTCCTGCTCAGCGCGGCGATCCTGGTGGCACTCTTTGCGGTCGCCCTCGCGGGCCCCTACATCTGGCGCCTTGCCCTCGACGGTCCGGTCAGGGAGATCACCGAGGGAGGCACCGACCGCAAGGGTGCGCTAGAGCACCTCTACGTCCTGGCAGCGGTCTACGGACTGCTGGTGGTCGCTCACGGCTTCCTCAGCTACTTCGAGGTCGCCCAGCTGGCACGCACCGGCCAGCTGGTGATCCACGACCTGCGCTCGAAGCTCTTCGCACACATCCAGAGCCTTGACCTCTCCTTCGTGGATGAACGTCCCACGGGATCTCTGGTCACCCGTGTCACCACGGACGTCGAGAACTTGAGTGAGCTCTTTACCTCCGGCCTGCTGGTGCTCTTCTTCGACCTGTTCAAGATCCTGGCCCTGGTCGCGATCCTGTTCTGGATCAACCTGGACCTGGCTCTCGTGGTGGCCTCCCTCACCCCGGTTCTGATCATCGTCAGCATGCTCTTTCGAGGCGGCGCAAGACGTGGTTTCCGTGAGGTCCGAGCCCACCTTGCCAGGCTGAACGGCTACCTCCAAGAGGTGCTATCTGGAGTTCGGGTGGTGCAGGTCTTTCATCGCGAACAGCGGGTGTCTCGTCGATTCAACTCACTGCTTCAACCCTACCTACAGGCCAATCTCAAGACTCTCCTGCTGTTCTCGCTCTTCTTCCCCGCCATCAGCCTCACGGTCTTCGCCATCCAGGGCACAGCCCTCAAGGTCGGAGGTGGGCAGCTGATCACAGGCGAACTGGAGTTCGGAGCCTTCTATCAGTTCTGGATCTATCTGGCGATGCTGGTCAATCCGATCCGGGAGCTGGGGGAACGCTACAACGTGCTCCAGGCAGCCTTCGCCTCCGCCGAGCGCGTGTTTGCGATCTTCGACACCAGACCGAGCATCTCGAAGCAATCCGAGTTCGCTGCCGCCGTAAGCGAGACGCCCATCGAGCATCTGGTGAGTTTCGAGCACGTCTCCTTCGCCTACATCGAGAACACCCCGGTACTCGATGACGTTTGCTTCAAGATCCCCAGGGGTCACACGGTGGCCATCGTCGGCCCGACCGGTGCGGGCAAGTCGACCATCGTCAACCTGTTGCAACGGTTCCGTGATCCCGATGCGGGCAGGCTTATCTTCGACGGGCACGACCTGCGCGGCCTGGACCCTCGGGAGCTACGCTCCGCCTGTGGATTGGTCCTCCAGGACGAGTTTCTCTTCGAGGGCAGCGTTCGAGAGAACCTCGTCATGGGGCGTGAAGCGGTCACCGAACAGAGCCTTCAGCGAGCCCTGGACATGAGCCACGCCAGAGACGTGATCGAGAGGCTGCCGAACGGTCTGGAGGAGGTGCTGCACGAGCGCGCGTCCCAGCTCTCTACCGGCGAGCGCCAGCTACTCACCATCGCCCGCGCCCTGGCCGGCGATCCCAAGCTGGTGATCCTCGATGAGGCCACCTCCTCAGTTGACTCCGCCACCGAAGCTCGCATCGAGGCAGCCACGCGAAATCTCCTTGCTGGCCGGAGCGCCCTGGTCATCGCCCACCGCCTCTCCACCATCGAGCGAGCCAACCACATCCTGGTGCTTCACCGTGGAGAAATTCGAGAGTCCGGCACCCACGAGGAGCTCCTACTTCTGGGGGGTCTATATGCCCGTCTCTACGACCTGCAGTTCACCGAGGCCGACGAGGTGCTCGAGCCCTGAACCATGCAAGCGCTGGGCTCGAGCTGCGCGCTCCCCTGGTCTGAGAGAACACTGGCCTATCCCTCTGACTGATCACCTACTCGACGATTCGGACAGGAGTCCCCAGCTCGATCAGGTCAAAGAGCTCGATCACGTCCGCGTTCGTCATGCGGATGCAGCCATGGGAGGCAGGTGTGCCGATCAGGCCTTCCTCCGGGGTCCCATGGATGTAGATGTAGCGCTGCTTGCTATCGATCCCCGGGCCGCGGTTGAGGCCTTCCTCGAGACCCTCAAGCCACATGACGCGGGTCGTCACGTGGTCCTCCTCGCTGTCCGTCTCGTCCGTGGTGATCCGCGCCAGGCGCCCCGTGTCCCGGCGGGACTCGAAGATCGCCCCCGGACGTGCGCCCTCGCCGAAGGTCTCACAGATGCGGTGCTCCCCCAGGGGAGTGCGGTGGCTGCCCGCCTGACTACCAGTGCCGTAGGAGGACGTCGAGACGGGCCAGCCCCGGTCGGGCACACCGCCCCTGCGCAGCTCGAGCCACTGGAAGCTGACGAAGACAACCAGGGAGACCGGCCCTTCGACGGAGGCCGCTGGCTCTCCTGCCTGCGATCTCGCGCTGACCTGCAGCCGGCGACGATCATCGGGCTCCTGCGCCAGGATCTGCGCCAGCTCACCCAGGTCGGGTTCGTCCTCTCGGTGCTGGCCCCCTGCACTCGCCGCCCCAGCCTCCATCGGACCGGAGTCGCCGCATGCTCCCAGACCAGGGAACCAGATTACGAGGATCAGCTGCAGCCACTTCATCGGGGGGGGAATCTACAACAAAGATCCGGTCCCAGCTGTCAAAGAATCCGCCCGCTGATGGGCTCTTGCCGCAGGAGAAACCTCGCTGGAAGGGCTTCGATCAGGTCCGCCTTACACCGGCAGCGCTCCGGACCTCTCCTCTGCTCAACCAGATGCTCGCCCGGCAAGGAACACATGATGACCCCGAGAGCCGATGATCTTGATCTGGGAAAGGGAGACGAGCAGTGGCCCGGGGACGACGCGCCTGGAGCCAGCCAGCAGCTTGGAGACAGGGAACAAGCCAACAGGCTAAGATGACGCCCAGCATGAGCGCTATCCATCCCTTCAAGTTCATCCTCCCGCTTCTTCTACTCGGACTCGCCTCGGCCAGTCCCCAGGACCCCGCAGACCACGACGAGCCGGCACCGCCAATCGCCATCAACGGGGCCCCCGTCAGCTGGGACGAGTTTGCAAGCTGGCTCATTCTGATTCAGGGCCCCAGCAATGTGGATGAGTTCGTCATCGAACGCCTACTGGAGGCCGAGGCCCAGCGTCAAGGCATCCTCGGCATCAGCGAGCAGCTCGACGAGCAGATCAATACCAACATTTCCAGGCGTATCGAAGGCGCCTTCGAAGGCGAGCGGGAGAAGTGGGTCGACGAGCTCTTGAGGCTCGGACTGACACCAGAGATCTACCATGCAGAGCAGCTGCGAAGCCTCAGGAAGGCGCTCTGGACCAATGCTCTGGTTCCCCGCCATCGCCTGGTCACTGAGGCAGATGCCAGGGAGCTCTGGGAGGCTCGCCACGGGCCTGATGGCAGGACCATGAACATGTCCCTGCTCAACCTCAAGATCGAGGCTCCCCCCCAGCCCCCGGGAACCTCCAGGGAGGAGAACATTCGCATGAATGAAGCGGCCAAGGAAGCCGCCTTCGAAGAGGCCCGACTCCATCTCTCACAGCTCAGGGCGGGGGCTGACTTCGGAGAGCTCATAAGAGAACACTCGGACGACGAGACCACTCGAGATCGAGGTGGCAGCCTCAAGGAGCCCTTCTCCTTCACTCGCTGGCCAGGTGTCTCGCGCCTCGAACTGGCGGCCTTGAAGGTTGGTGAGTACCTGGAACCCTTCTACAACAGTGGTGGCATCTGCCTGCTGCGCCTCGACAGCGAGGAGGTCACGCCATTTTCCGAGGTCTCAGCGAGCTTGACCGAGGAGCTCCAGCTAGCTCGCCCCGACCAGAAGGAGTCCCAGGAATACTGGCACTCCCTGATCACTGATGCCCGTATAGAGGTCTTGCCAGAGCTCAATCGGATAGTCAGCATCGAGTCACCCCGACGTGATCGCCCGGTCATGATCATCGACGGCGAGCCCATCACGCGGCTGGAGTACACCTCCTGGTTGGTCGCGCGCCGTGGACGGCCCCTGATGCGTACCTTCGCCCAGCACATGGATGTCAAGCGACGGGCCAGCGAGGCAGGCATCAGCGTGACATCCATCGAAGTCGAGCAGAGGGTCCGCGAGGACCTCGACCGCCAGATAGCCATGTTCTTCGATGGTGATCGGGAGGCCTACCTGGCCGACCTGGCAGCCAACGAGGTGACCCTCGACGAGGCCATGCAACTTTCTCGCATTCGCACCGAGAACATCATGCTCGCTGAGCGCTTGATCGTCCAAGAGCGCGTCGTGACCCTCCAGGATCTCGAGCGCGAGTGGGAAGATCGCTACGGCGAGGGTGGCAGTAGTTTCGACCTGAGGCTCATCCTCCGCCAGATCCCAGATCCTGAAGAGGGAGCCCTGCAGACTGACGAGGAGCTGCGCGAGTATCTCGCCGCCCAGAGCCTTCAAATCCAGGAGTTCCTGTCGGGTCTACGCGAGCGTGCGGAAAATGGTGAGGACTTTGGCGCCCTGGCCCGACTCTATTCCGAGGATGCAGAGTCTCGTGATCGCGGCGGACGTCCAGCGGAACGAATTCTACTCTACACCTTGCCCGAGAGTGTCCAGGAGGAGCTGAGGGGCCTGAGTGTCGGTGAACTCTCTGGAGTGATCGAGTTCGGAGGAGGAACCTTCTTGCTCTTTGAACTCGCAGGCAAGATTCATGTTCCCCTCAAGGATGTCATCGATGAGCTGAGAGTCGAGCTGCAGCAGAGACGGCCAAGTCAGGTCCAGGTCATCAGCCAGGTCAATTCCTGGACGCAGGACATGCTGCTCAGTCCCCTTCCGGGAATGTACCCCTGAAGAGGTCGCACTGACGCGATCACTGCAGTCCCGATCACGCTCGTTACCACCACTCGCTCAGGAGCTTGCTGGCCCCTGCAGCTTCAATGCTCGCGGGGTTGCTCTCGACCACCTGTTCGAGGAGCACACGAGCCTGCTCTCGGGAGGCGCTGTCACTCTCCTGCGAGGCCTCCAGAAGCGCCTGGGCATGGCTGACCTTGAGCTCGAGATCCTCGGAGGCAAACTCTCTCGAACGGCGGAAGAATCGCTCTGCCGGGACCCAGTTTCCAATGTCGGCCTGAATGTAGCCTGCCAGCCGCAGAGCACGTGAGCGCTCTCGAGGACTGATCGTGTCGGAGTCCGCGAGCGGACGGAGCCGTTCCAGAGCATCCCGGATCAGCCCCTGGCCCAGGTCGGTAGCACCTTGATCGAGGAGTACCCGCCCACGGTGCCACTCGGTGGTCGCCAGCAAGGTCTGGAACCGTGAGGTCCGGGGGTGACGCCCCACCAGTTCCTCAGCCAGCCCCGCGGCCCGCTCGAGCTCGATATCACGCTCCAGCCAGGAGACAGCCAGGTTGTAGTCTCGATCCGCAAGGTCACCCTCGACAGTCCTTGCATCGAAGACTGGCGTCGAGACGATCGCCATGCTGCTCATGCCAAGCCCGACGAGCATGGCGAGCCAGCCCAGGCTGCGCGACTCCCTGGGCAATCGATACTCGCGCACGAGCTCGGAGATCCAAAATCCGGTGAACGGCAGAAGCAGGACGACGAGGGGTAGGCGTGCCCGCATGCTCACCACCGTCAGGACGATCGTTCCCAGGTAGGCAAGGAACATCAATGCAAGCTCCAGCCGTCTTCCACCAAGCTGCCGGCGGAACAACGCCAGCAGGAGACCCGCAAGGCCAAACCCACCCAGGACGGAAAAGCCAGGCCAGCGCAGCCGTAACAACGCGATGTACTGGCTGTCCCAGATCAGGTGGTGATTGTCAGGAACCTCGTAGTTCCCCAGGGCGAGACGCAGCTTGTTCCAGAAGATCGAAAGGTGCAACCGGGGGTTGGCCTGCATGGACTCCAGGGCCTGGCCGAGCCAGTAGCTCGAACTCTCGCCGGGATCGAGCTCACGATCGAGGCGCCGCTCTGCCTCGCGCCGCCAGTCATCCGCCTCGTAACGAGGAATACCACGGACCCAGGGGAACTCGGTGGCGACTCCGTAGGGATTCTCCTCGTTGTTTCCACCAAAGACGTTTGTGCCGGCCCCACTCGTGGTCAGGGCAAGGACCTCACCCACCTGCCAGTTGCGCAGCATCACCGGAAGGAGCACCAGAGCTGTGCCTGCACCGAATAGAGCGCTGGAGCGAATGGCCCTGGGCAGCCCCAGCTCTCCTGATCTGACTCGCATCAGGGGAAGCAGTGCAAGCAGTGGCAGCAGGATCAGCAAGTTACCGCGTAAGAGCGCCCCAAGACCCGCCAGGACCCCTGCGAGTAACCAGGCTCGCCAGCTACGACACTCCCCAGTCAGCACCAGAACCAGGCCAGCCAACAGCGGCATGAAGAGGTTTGGCTTGAGCAACAGGCAAGGCATCAGGAGTGCCGGCGGATACATGGCAAAGCCAGCACCCGCCACCCAGGCTGCCGTGTCTCCGAAGAGTCGGCGGGTGCTCAGCCAGATGAGGACCAGGGTCAGGCCGCTCAACAGGCACTGCACCAGGCGTACGATTCGTCGATCGTGACCGGCGAGAGAGTAGATGCTCCCGAGAAAATACGGGTACAGGGGTTCCTGGAAGAAGACCTCATCCCCCAGCCAATCTCCCGCCGCAATCTCGACGGCCCACTCGTCGTAGGAGCGCTCATCGATCGAGGGAGCCTCCACAAGCGGGTGGTTCGATTCATACTGACTGAGGGTCAGCAGGCGCAGACCGAGCGCCGCCAGGCAGAGCAGGCCCAGCATCATCCACTGCCTTCTCGAAGGCGCTTTGATCCCCGCGGGTGCTGGCTCTTCTTGTGGCTCCGTGGTGCTCAAGCTCGGTCCAATTCCTTCGATCTAGGAGGTCTCAGGGGTCCCGCCGCATCTCCCAGGACTCGGGCATGGCCTCGGTCCGCTCCAGTCGGCGGGCCCGCAGGATCAAGCCAAAGGTCCGACGCCACTCGCGGCCAAACGGCGTCAGAGATACGAGGGTCATGAGTACCAAGGTAGCCGCTGCGAAGGGCACACCAAAGGACTGACCGATCACCACCACCAGGATCAGCGCAAGGAGCAGGCAGATGGCGGGACTCAGCGCCGGCAAGTGGGCGTAGAGCCACCATTGCAGCCTGCCGACAGTATCCAGGCCCTGGGGTCGTGCCCCCACATCAATGGCCTGGAACCAGGCGCGCGCCCGACGCAAGCCCTGGGCCTCAGCAGCGGCTCCGGGTGCTGGCTTGCACTCGAAAAAGCGTGCCCCGGGCACCAGGCGCACCCGCGGGCAAGGTCCGCCACGCACCTGCATCATCAGGTCGATGTCATCCGCTGCAACTCCCCTACGGGGCACCAGACCGAGCTCGGCACGCCAGGCCAACCACTGGCCATGAACGCTGAAGAGCCTTCCAAAGCGTGACTCCAGCCCCCTTACCCTGGCGGTCCATCGGTCCCAGACCCCGGAACAGTCATCCATGCAGCTACCTTCAGCGCTGCCTCCAGGGTCGAGACTCGCCACGAAGCGCTGGCTCCCGCAGACCATGCCCAGGCGGGCATCCGCAGAGAAGGCTTCCACAAGTGCACGTAGAGCACCTCGCTCCACGAGCACATCAGCATCGGTGAGCACGATCAGGTCCACCTCGCCGCCGATGAAGCCAAGTCCCTCTTCGATGGCCCCGTTCTTTCCAGGTCTCGTCTCATTCGAGGTCACCTCGGCACGGACGCCAGGGGCGAAGCCGGCCTCTATTGCTCCCCTCGCCAGACTTGCAGTGCCATCCGTCGAGTGGTCATCCACCACCAGGAGTCGGTGATCGCCCTCACACTCGGGCCAGTCGAGTCGAGCCAGGTTGGAGAGGCGGCGCTCGATTACCCTTGCCTCGTTTCGGCAAGGTAGCAAGACCCCCACCCGCAATCCCGGCCTCGAACTCATTTGGAGAAGCTCTCCGCCAGCAACGAGCCCCACTTGCGCGGCTGGAACAGCACGTTATCGGCCTGGGCACATTCCCACGTGCAGCGACAGTTGGTCTCGTCGATGGTGGTACGCAAGGCCTCTGCCTTGCTCGTGCTCCACAGCCGCTCCAGGTCCCAGTCCACCTCCGCGAGGCTTCCAAGGGACTTGCCCAGGATCTCGCAGGGGTGCACCTGGCCATCCTCGAAGATCACGGCCGAGAGGGTGCCCGCGGTGCAGGGCAGGTAGACGTCGTCCCGCCGCGCCACCGACTCGACATAGCGATACATCTCTCGATCGCGTGCCCACGCCAGCCGCGCCAGGGGGAAGTCGAAGTAGTCCAGAACTCCCTCCTTCATCAAGCGCTCCTTGGTCGCGACCAGCTCCCGGTAGTGATCGAGATCGACCTCGAGCAGGGACTCGTCCAGCGCCGTGCCACGAGCCAGGTTGATGGTCACATTATCGGGGCGATGCTCACGAACCAGCTCCTCCACGTGCTCGGCCAGGCTGTCCTGGTTCTCTCGGGTCAGTGTCACGATCAACCCCACCCCCAGTCGTGGGTGATCTCGTGCCTGCTCTCGGTAGGCACCTAGCGTGGCCAGGGCCCTGCTGTGGGAGCCCTCGAGATCGCGGATGGAGTCGTGGATCTGTGGGGGACCATCTATCGAGACTGAGATCGAGAGGTAGGTCCTTGGACAGGCCTCCAGGATCGAGTCGACGAGTTCGTGCTGAGTGCGCTCTACCAGGCCATTGGTCGGGATCGCCAGATGCCGCAGGCCATGGCGCCCAAATGCTGCTGCCAGGTCAGGGAGGTCCTCCCTCAGGAAGGGCTCTCCCCCTCCAAAGCTGACCCACAGGAGCGGTCCCATGCGTGCGGCGGAGTCCGCCAGTGAGCGCACCTCTTCCAGGCTCGGCCCCTTCTTGGCAGCAGCCACCTCCTGCCAGTGAAAGCAATGCCTACAGCGCAGGTTGCAGACGCCTGTAACGAACAGGGTCAGGTGCAGGGGTGGGCCGCCGCGGGAGAATCCGCGGCGAATGAAAGGCAGGTAGCGAAGGGCGTTCAATGGCTCACTCGTAATTGGCTCCGATTGTACCCCGATTGTTCGCCCCATATGCGAACGAGCGGCGCCGCCTTGCTGGCAACGCCGCTCGAAATCCTGTCTCCGCGCCGATTATCTTGATCTGCGAGGAGCTCTCCCTTGCGCTCTAGTTGAGCCAGTCGACCTCAACTCCGTTGGAGAAGTTGAAGGCGGCGGAGTCGCCAGGAAGGTTCTGGCAGGTGTTGCCCGGATCCCGGAACCAGTACTGGTAGTAGGTGGTGCTACCGGCCGGCTCGGCATTTGCGCCAAAGGCACTACCCTTGAAGGTGGTCACCGTGGCAGCGCCATTGCTGTCCGTGAAGAACACGTTTCCACGCAGCTGGGGGCCGACGCAGAAGATGCCTGACGAGTTGGCAACGTTCGGGTTGCCGTTGGGATAGGAGAGCGCACTGGCACCCTTGATGATGATGCCCGGCTTGGAGAAGGCACCGTCTGTAATTTCCAGGCCGAAGGAGTCGCTCGAGAACTGAGCGTTACCTGAACCAACCAGCTTGGCACCATTGCCGTTGGGGTTGGTGTTGGGGCAGCCCTGGTCCGCAAGACCCACTTGCAGGCAGGGGCAAATGGCGCCCGTCCCCGAACCGTCACAGAAGG
Source organism: Planctomycetota bacterium (assembly GCA_014237855.1). Taxonomy (GTDB): domain Bacteria; phylum Planctomycetota; class UBA1135; order UBA1135; genus JABACD01. Next base: position 91,669 of record JABACD010000020.1, read on the forward strand.
GGCTTCCACTGTTGAGGCCACTGCCGGTCGCGGTGTACTGCAGGGTCGAGGAGGTGCCACTGTTGCCGTACTCGTCAGCTGAGCTGAAGAAGTAAGCAATCGTACCAACCACGTTACCGGGGATCTCCGCACGGAAGATCTGGCCACCCGAGCTCATCGCCGGGACCGTTGCACCACCTGAGCCGTCGACCGTGTAGGTCAGGCTCGTCGGGTTGTACCAGGTGATGTAGTAGGGAGCGTTGTCGTAGACCTGTGCACGAACCACGGTCGGCGCTGCACCAGCGGTACGATCGGGAGCCTGCTCCACGCTGGGGATGTAGGGACCGTGGCTGTCCGCGGTACCCGTTGTGTTCTCGAAGTACCGGTTGGCCGCACCGAAGTCGTTGGCCACGAAGATGTCGTAGTCACCGTCGCCGTCTACATCGCAGGCGTCTGCATCCAGCGCCGTGTTGCTGGAGCTGGGGAAGCTGACCTGTGTGAAGCTGAACCCGGAACCGCCGTTGTTGTTGTTGCGGTACAGCTTGTCCTGACCGGAGAAGTTGGCCACGAACAGGTCAAGGTCTCCGTCGTTGTCGTAGTCGAGGAAGTCTCCCTCGTTGTCATCTGCACTCGAGCCCGACAGGGTCGTGAGGCTGTTGTACGTTCCGTTGCCGGTGTTACGCATGGTGCAGTCGTTGAAGCCGAAGCCTGCGAGCCAGTTCAGGCCGTAGATGTCGAGGTCGCCGTCGCCGTCGAGATCGCCCATCTCCTGCTCGTAGTGCCCGTCGCCGCTGGCCCAGCCACTGGGGAAGGCGGAGTTGGACACGTCGCGGAAACCCAGCGAGCCGCTCTCTTCCAGGCGGTTTTGGAACATCCGGGGCTGCTCCTGGCGGGCTCCATGGAGGACATCCAGGTCAAAGTCCCCATCAATATCACCCAGGTCGATATCGAGCGCACTGGAAGCAATGTCACAGCGGTTACCGTTGGTATTGGTGGTGTCCGACTGCTGAGTGCCCTCGCACCAGATGCCGGGGTTGTTCGATTGAATTGTCTGGCCGCTGAGCTGGAAACCCGAGGGGTTGAACTCCTCGAAGAAGCCATTGCCATCGTTGAGGAAGATCCGCGAGGGGACCTGGCCACCGAAAACTCCACCGTAGCTGGAGTGGAAGAGATCCATGTCGCCGTCGTTGTCGAGGTCTCCAAAGTCACAGTCGCAGGAGAAATCGATGAAGGTTCCGCTGCCAAGAATCTGAGAGGCAGCGATCGATGAGTTTGCCCCCGCCAGACCGACCCAGCGACTCGAGGTCTCGTCCACGTAGTTGCCCGATCCCGTTCCCGTGTTCCGCCACCACAGGTTTCCCTGGGCTACAATGGCTGCGGTGTTCGAGATGTAGATGTCGAGGTCGGAGTCATTATCGAAGTCGACGAATTCGATATCGCGACTCTGATCGTTGATCGAAGGGAAGCGCGAGCTGGTCTCGTCCAGGAACTTGCCGAGGTTTCCACCCGGACCGCGGTTGATCCAGATGCGGTTCTGATCTTGCTGGGTATCACCACCATCAGCGAAGACCGCGTCCCAGTCACCGTCGAGATCGACGTCACCGAAGTCGACGTTCTCGGTGTTCGAGTTGTTGGCCGACCCACCGGGGATGTCAGCGGTGTTGTTGCTGAACTGGGCTTGAGCCGTACCGCTCAATGCCAACAGTCCAAAGACGCCTGTGGTCCACTTCGGGAGAGAGGGATTCGATGCCATTTTCAGCTTTCTCAACTTGAGGTTTGGGGGACTACGACCCGCCATCGATCTGTCTAGTGGACGCATAACACCCACCAATCGAGGCCTCGGCTAATGGGAGAGTACCGCACCTCGCCCGCTTTAGGGGTCAATTAATTGGCTCAGGGAGTGGGTCTTACCCGGCGAAATGCAGACAAGTCGGTCTTTTGTCGGGAGAGGAGGCCTCCCTGACCGCAGGAGGTGGTCTTAGGCCCGCCCCCCCCATCGTTCGAGCAAGTACCCGGCAACAAAGAGGCAGCCCCCGATAGCAAGGCCCTGGAACTCCACCCCCATGGACTTCAAGCCCTCTTCCTTGAGGCCGAGATCGATGCTCAAGAGCACCCCGGAGAGCACCACCACCAGACCAATGCCCTCGAGGACCTTGCCGATTTTCCAGATTGCCTTGTTCGATAACATCGATTCGTTGGTGTCAGTTCAGGGCGGGTCAGGTGGTCTGCCTCATCGACAGCACCCGAGCAGCGGCCTCTGCCAGTCGCTCAGCTGTGATGCTGCTGTTGTCTGCAGCTGGGCTGTAGGAGCAGTAATCGGTGGAGGTACTGCAGACCTTCTCGCCCAGTCCATAGAGCTCGATCTCCGCGGCCGAGGTCGGAGCAAAGAAGGCAACGATGGGGACCCTGCGAGCCACCCCCAGGTGAAGTGCCAGGCTGTCACTGGTAATCAGCAAGTCCAGCGAGTTGATGATAGCCGCGAATTCCAGGAGCGAGTTCTCGACGCCGGGGTCGATCACAGCAATGGGAGGAGCTTGAAGGCTGAGTCCATCGATGATTGCCCTGTTGCGTGACGCTTCATCCCGACCGCCCAGAATCACGAATCCTGTCATCTCTCCCAACGAGTCTCGAAGTGCAGAGACCAGGGCAACCACACGCTCCACTGGAAGCTGCTTGGAGGTCCAGCGACCTCCAGCCCCGGTGTTAAGGCCGATGAGAAGACCATTCTTCTGTCGGCCAACTCGGGCGGCAGCGCGAGCCAGCAAGGCTTCTTCCAGGGGCAGCTCGGTCCTCCCCATGGGAATCCCCAGCATCTCCGCGTAGATCTTCGGATGCGAGCAACGGTTCTCGATCTTCAGGCGGTCGGCCTCTTGCTTGCCATGCACCGAGAGCAGCCCCATGTCAAACCAGGGTCCAACGTCAGCGGTGTAGGCCCGTTGCCCCTCTTGGTCAAGACAGGCTCCGGAGAGCCGAGCCCTGCCGAGCCGTGTGGCCAGGGCACAGAGGGGCCGCTCGTCATCGAGCGAGATCACCCAATCCCAGGACGTGCGCTCGAGCTCGTCGCCCAGTGCCTCGAGTGCTCCATCATCGCCAGGTTCCAGGAGATGAAGGCCATCCACCTCCGCCTGTGAACGGACGAGGTCCGCTGCGGCCGGTGCGGTGACCCACTCGATACGTCCGACCGGGTACTCACTGCGGAGCCCAGCCAGGATTGAGCTGGTCCGCAGGACGTCGCCGAGGGCGCCAGTCTTGATGATGAGGATGTTCTTCACGGGTGCAGCGCGAGCCTCTGATCGGCTCATCGATGGAGCACAGCCTACCCGCCACTGATGGCGACGACGAGATCCAGACGATCCCCGTTCGACACCAGGTCGGAGAGAGCCAGACGCTGACCATCGCGGTAGACGCTGACGGCAGTCTCGCCCCCCCGCCAGAGCCAGGTGTGTGCCCCTGGATGCTGGCCAGCCAGCCCCCGGAGGACGCCCCCGAGACTGAGTGGTAGCTCGCCCTCGTAGCTGGCTGCATCCCCGAGGTGCTCGGCCAGCAACCCGCCAGCATGAACCGTCACTCGGCCTGAGCAGCGCTCCCTCGGCTCTTCCGGCACCACAGGGCTCGGCCCGACCGAGGGCAGCCGATCCTGACCATGTCGAGCCAGGTCGAGGTCACCGAGTTTCTCTCGCGCCCCCCTGCTCACCCGACCATCGGCCTCGAGCCCTCGCAGCAGGCGATACTCATCCCAGAGGCCTGGGCGCTCGAGAGTCTCGCGCGCCCAGCTGGGCAGGTCAGCCCCCGGAGTCTCTCCCAGGCGCTGGGCCAGCTCTCGCTGCAGCAGGGCCAGGCTGGCCCCCACCGCCAGGAGACTCTCACCCCCTGCCCGCAGGCCGGGAATCGCCAGCCAGCGACTCATGTCATCCAGGTCGGCGAATCCGTCTCCCACCAGACCGGCAAAGGAAAACGCGCAGAAGCCGCTGACATCCACGGCGTTGGCCAGGTTCTCATGCCACCAGACCAGTCGCCCCTTACCCGCAGGATCGGTGGGATCGAAGCTGGTGGCTGGAAGCTCCAGAGGAGCGACCAGGCGCGCCAGACGAGCAGGATCGCCACCGCTCTCGGAGAGGAATGGAAAGGCCCTCATGGGATCATTCCCACGAGTGCTGACACACTGCCCCAGGAGAGCCGCCAGATCACTGACCGGGCGCGCCGCGCTGCCGCGAATGGTGCGGGGCACATCATCCAGGTCGAGCTCCTGCGCCAGCGCCAGAGCTCCCCGACCCGCCCCCTGGCCGTCGAGCCCCAGGATCTCAGCACGTAGAGCCTCGAGGTCTCCGAGCAGCAGGGCTCCCTGGGAGCTGCCCCTCCTGCGCGCCTCGGCCAACACCACGAGGACAGCACCGGCCTCGCCCGCATCGACCCCGACGGCGTTGCAAGCTGCCAGGAGCTCCAGTTCATCCCCCGCAGACTCCAACCCAAGCTGACGCCCCAGGGGAAAGCTCCCGCTGAATCTTCCAGCAACTCGCCCCTCGCCAACCTTCAGCACATGCCGACAGGCGGTCGGACAGCCGGGACAGGACTGCCTCTGACTCAAGCGCTCTCCATAGGTGGACCGCTCTCCAAACTCCGCTGGCAGATCACCGCGAGCCGCGAAGGCCTCGAAGAGCTCGAAGGTACCGCCAGTACCACGTGCGCGGAGGTGTGGAGAGGCCGCCAGAGCATTCACCAGCTGGGGGGCGGTCAGCGGCTCTGCAGGCTCCTCGCCCTCCACGATCACGGCGCTGAGGCCCGCCTGGCCAAGTCGCGCACCAAGCCCTCCTCGGCCTGTGAAGCTGGGAGGATCCGCCAGCGTCGCCACGCTTGCGAAGCACACGCCGCGCTCCGCAGCGACTCCCACACACAGCCCCCGGGCGAGAGGGTGGGCAGCGCGGAGGAAGGCTCCGCGCTCCGACAGCTCGAGGTCTGCCAGCTCGGGGTACTCCCCGAGGCTCACACCGCCTGCTGCATCGATCAGCAGCACGCGCCCGGGAACGTACGGCAGCTGCCCCCGAACAACCAATCCGTCGGCGATAGCGACCAGCCGCAGGGCGAATCCTCCACCGACCTGGCTGTCCACGTAGGTGTTCGAGAGGGGCGCTATTCCTGCCAGTGTTGCTCGAGAAGCGGTGGGCAAGCCGCGCCTTGCGGCCGAGCCCACGGTGCATAGGAGGGCCGGTGCTTGCCTGCCTGCCCGCACGTCCTCGAGGCTGATCGACAGGGCAAGGGCCGAGCCTCCCATGGCTCCGATCGAGTCCAGGACAGGGTCCGTGCTGGTCCAGGGTGCCAGACGTCCCTCAACAACGGCCACACCCGCCTCCGAGGGGCCCAAGAGGACCTCGAGCACCCGGGGACGAAATTCAGCCCCCTTTTCTTCCAAGAACATCTCCATGTCACTCGCAGGTAGTCTGTCTCATATTAGACGCGTGGAGGCCTGACCAACACCAAACCTTGCCACGAGGCCTCCCGTGATTGGCCCGGCCCAGCTGCCGGACACGAGGAAACGCGCGAAGCACCATTGAGAAACACCATCCCCCTAGGACAACTCTTCGGAATCAAGATCGGGTTGCACCGGTTTGTGCCCGTGCTGGCCCTTGGCTTCACCATCATCGCAGGTGGGGCTAACCCTGCGCTGATGGGCATCATCGTGCTCTACATCGTGGTCCTCTTCAGCCTCGTCTTGCTCCACGAGCTCGGCCACAGTCTTGTCGCGCGCCACTTCGACATCAAGGTCTCGCAGATCACCCTGTGGCCCCTGGGCGGAGTGGCCTGGATGGAGGAGATACCCGAGGACAGCAAGATCGAGGGATTGATCGCCGTCGCAGGGCCGGCGGTGAACCTGGCTCTGGCCCTTCTGGCCGCCCCGCTCTTGCTCGTACCTGGCATCGGGGCCCTGGCCCAGATCTTCATCCTGATGAACCTCATGCTGGGCATCTTCAACCTGTTCCCCGCCTTCCCCATGGACGGCGGCCGGGTCCTGCGAGCCTACTTTGCCCGGAAGGGCGACTGGTTGGAGGCCACGGAGAAGGCCGTGAGAGTTGGCAAGGTGCTGGCCATCGCTGGTGCGATTCTCGGTCTCTTCACGGGACGCTTCATGATTCCGATCCTGGCGCTGTACATCATCTCCATGGGACAGCGCGAGCTCTTCGCCATCCGAGCTCGGAAACTCGGCACGGGCTTCCCCTTCGGAAACTTCGCTGAGGCGGCACGCCGGGCACGCGAGAACTATGCCAAGGGGACTGACACTCCTTTCGGCTTCGAACCCTCCGGCGGCTTCCGCCCACCCTCCGAGTTCTCACCGGACACGGCACCCGCACGCAGCGAGACGAGCCCTGCCTCCGACGGATCACGTGGCGGCTTCAGCGACGCGGACATTGCAGAGCTCGAGAACTTCAGGGGCCGATTGCGCAGGGACTGGCGCTCCGAGGACACCTGATCGGGAGCACCAGGAGTGGCCCTGGTGCTCTAGTGACTGCGCGACGCCCGACTGAACAGGTACAGCTCCTTCAAGCTGAGCCGCGGGTTACTGTCGGGCACGAAACCAAGTACTTCGGAGTAGTAGCCCACGATCTCCTTGTAGAGCTGATCACGTCTATTGCGAGGGATGCCCTTGCGACAGATCGCGTCACGCATGAGCACCAGGTCCTGCTCCCCCAGCTTGGCGGCCATCCCAACCGAGAGGTCGAGTACTGGACTCTCGAGCGCACTCCATTCCTGATCGGGCCAGGGCTCTGCCTGTCCATCCTTACTCGGCACGGCCAGGACAAGGGTACCGGCGGCCATGTCGCCCAGCCTGCGGCAGCGTGATGTCAGTGAGATCAGAAGCAGACCGATCGGAATGGGAATAGAGAGAAAAGCATCGAGCGGCCAGATGAGTCCTCGCAGGACATACGCCATGGTGCTCGCTCCGGAGCCATGCGAGTCAACCACCCGAATCCCCACCAGGCGTTTCCCCGGCGTCTGACCATTCCAGATGATGTGAAAGATGATGAAGTATCCCGGAAGGACCAGCAGGAAGCCCCCAGACAGGACTCCCAAGACAAGATCAGAGACCCCCTCCATCACGCTCGAATTGAATCCCTGTATCGCCATCTTGATCCCCAGCAGGATCATCAGCATCGAGAGATAGCCCGCGACAATCAGGGTCAGGTCCAGCAAGGCCGCCGCCATTCGCGATCCCACTCCTGCGAGTTCGGTTCGCAGACGGATGCCTTCCGCTGTCTGGACATCAATGCTGGGCATCGCCCCATCATGCATATTGGTTGAGACTCAATCAGCTAGGATCTGGCAGAATCTCCAGGTGGCCACAAGCAAGGAAGACCTCCAGCACCTGGTGCGACTGAGTAAGCTGCTGAAGCGCGTCCGTGATCGTCGATTGACGAACCTCGAGAACAGCGAGCTGCGTGAGCTTCCCCGGCTGTACCGATTCGCATCCTCGCTGCACGCAAGGCTGGAGACTCAGGGAACCGATGCTGGCACTCTCTCCGAGACTCGAGACCTCATCCGGCGCTCTCACGCCGTGCTCTACCGCGGTGTGGAGAGCCGCCCCTCGAGCTGGTTGCAGCGAGCCTACCGGCTCTTCATGATCGACTCGCCACGGGCACTGCGAGCAGAGTGGCGGCTCTTCCTGTTCATGTTGGGCTTCTTCTACAGCCTGGTGGTCATTGCCTACGCCGCAGTGACCATGAGGCTCGAACTGGCTTTCACCCTGCTGGACCCAGGCAGCGTGGCCACTGAGATTGCACAGCTTCAGGCCACAGAAGAGGGCCAACCCTTCAAGGGCAACTTCACCTTCGGGCTCGGTGAGTCACCAAAATTTGCAGGCTGGATCATGGCCCACAACATGGGGGTCTCCGTGCTCTTCTTCGCCTCAGGACTGATCGCCCCCCTGTTCTTCTACGTGCTCGCCAGCAACGCATTGATGGTCGGCACTTACACCGCCGTGGCAGCACACTGGGACCAGGGGACCGCTATCTCCTCGATCCTGTGGTGTCATGGAACCCTGGAACTGCAGGCGATCGTGATCTCCGGTCTGGCGGGCCTGATCCTCGTACGAGCCTGGGTGGCACCGGGCCCCTGGAGCCGGCGGCACGCCATGACGCTGGAGTCCCGGCGCTCCCTGCAGATCCTCGCACCGGTCTTCCCGATGCTCTTCGTGGCTGGCCTGATCGAGGGATTCATCAGCCCGCACGCGCCCACCGCTGTACGCCTGGCCGTGGCAGTCGTCACCGGGCTGATCTTCCTGTGCTGGCTGCTATTCGCCGGTCGCGGCGAGCCGGCCAGTCACTGAGGGCCCGAACGACCACTGGCCCTGCGCTGGTCGAGCAGTGCCTGGAGCTCAGCGACGACATCGGGCTCGTCGAGCCAGAGGTTCTTCTTCTCTGAGGGGTCATCCACCAGATGGTAGAGCTGTCCGCTGGCCTCACCCTGCGCAACCTTCTCACGCTTGGGGGCCGTGAAGCCGCCGGACCCGCGCCCCTCGATCAGCTTCCAGGGTCCCTTGCGTACTGCGAACATGCCGTCCAGAGAGTGGTGCACGCAATCGGATCGCTCGAACTCGCCATCCGACTCGAAGAGCAATGGGGAGAGATCGAAGCTGTCCTCACCCGAGTCAGCAGAGGGCTCTGTCCCCGTGATCGCAGCCGCAGTGGCGAGGAGGTCCGTCAGGCAGGCAAGGTCCTCGCGGACCTCCCCAGCTGGAATCCCCGGACCACTGACCAAGAAGGGGACCCGGTGGCCGCCCTCAAAGATGTCCGCCTTCTGGCCTCTCCAGCCACCATTGGCATCGTGCCCGAACTTCTTGATGTCTCCCACCGGCCAGTGTGAGCCATTGTCACTCGTGACGATCACGATCGTCTCCTGCGCCTGCTCGCTGCGCTCGAGCGCCTCAAGCACACGCCCGATGACGTGGTCGACCTGCGCAACAAAGTCTCCGTAGTACCCCGCCTCCGTGCGCCCCTGAAAGGACTCGGTTGGTAGCCAGGGCGTATGCGGTGCACTCAGAGCGAGGTACAAGAAGAAGGGGCTCTCAGGTTCTTCCCGTCCCCACCGTTCGATCAGTTCCTCTGCACGAGACGCACAGCGTGGCAGGACCTCGATGTGTCGAAAGTCAGCTGAAGCAGCTCCAGCGCGCCAGAAGCCTCCCCCTTCCTGTCTACGATGACCACTTCTCTCAACCGTGGTGTCCGCGGGCAGACGCAGCCGATCATCTATGACCCAGACATAGGGAGCCATGTCCAGAGAAGCCGGAATGCCGAAGAATGAATCGAAGCCATGGTCGATCGGTCCGGGACGCAGAGGTTGGCTCCAGTCTGTCCGCTTGCCTTCTCCCAGGCCCAGGTGCCACTTGCCAACGCCTGCAGTGCGATAGCCAGCCTGACGAAGTACATCGGGCAGCGTCAATCGCACCGGGTCGATGAGGTTCGTCGAGGAACCACCATAGACCCCGGACTTCAGAGATGTGCGCCAGCAGTAACGGCCCGTCAATACGCCATAGCGCGTCGGAGTGCAGACCGAGGAGGGCGAGTGCATGTCCGTGAAGCGCAGACCCTGGCTAGCGACACGGTCCATGTTCGGCGTCGGGACAACCGAGCCCCTCTCGTAGCAACCAGGGTCGCCCCACCCCAGGTCATCGGCAAGGATAAGGACAATGTTGGGATGAACCGGCCCCTGGCCTTCGAGGGTTCTGGATGCGTCGGAAGTCCCAACGAGCAAGAAGAGCAGTGCTAGCCTCAGGAGTGACATACCCCAGAGGTTAGCACCGCGTACTCACTCCTCGCAGTTCTCTAGGGAACGAACTCGACCGAGATCCCGTTGCTGAAGTTGAAGGGCTGACTGCAGGGCCCCGATCCGTCCCGGTACCAGGCCTGGAAGTTCCAGGTATCGCCTGGGGAGATGCAGGCCGTCCCTGGCCATGAACCACAAGAACTCGAGATCACCCCCGAGAGTGTCAGAACCCCACTCGAGCCAGAGTTCGTCGGTGAGAACCTGAACGTTCCCGTTCCACGTCCGGCGACACAGCGCACCCCATTGCCAAGGGCCACGCTGGTCTGGCCGCCCCCCATGTAGAACAAGCCGTTCTTGTTGAATGGTACGCCAGTCGCAACCAGCACGAGGTTGTCGAGGGAGACGCGGTTCGTACCCGTGAAGTCGAGCAGCGCTCCAGATGAATCCCCATTTCCACAGCCAGCGGATGAGTTCTGGTTGGCGCACGGTGCAATGGCTGCATCACAGAAGCAGTACTTGCTGATCCTCTCGCACTCGTCCGGTATCCCATTGCCATCTGTGTCCGTAGAGGTACCAACCGAGATGTCGATCGCATCCTCGACGCCATTGTTGTTGCAGTCGAGACAGTTGCGGCTGGCGAAGTCGAGAGCGTTCAGGTCATCTCCGAACGCGACGTTGTTCGTCCGACTGGTGGCGAGACCGATACTCTCAGCCGAGTACATGATGCCCGGGAAGGGTGAGACCCCCCCGCTTGCTGATGACCGGGGTGTAGTCAGGACGTCACCAGGTTCAATCGGCATTCCGAAGATCGAGTCCGGGGCCCCGATCACTGCGGATCCACGGCGCACGGAGAAGAGCACCATATCCGTACTCCCATCAGTCCAGTCATACTCAACCTGGGAGGCCTGGAAGCCGGGAATGTGGTTCCTGGCGATGACCAACGCATCGATGTCATCCGTGTTGACCCCGGCGAGATCCAGGCCGAGAGCCGACGCGGGAGCCCATGGGAACGGGTTAGCACCCGGCGCAATCACCAGCAGCACATCGGCCCCAGACACGGGCGGCACCTGAAGGACCGAGGTGCCCGAGTTCTGGATGTTAGTCAGCGGGTCGGCAAAGGTCGAGTCGACGGAGATGAAGTAGCCTTCGGGAGGAAAGCCAGCGCTCGCTTCGATGTTGAGCGAGTCAAGGTTGTCTCCATCGGGAGGGTTCGCACCAGGAGTGTTCGGCTCGGTGAGGCCTATCCCCGGATAAGCAAGCATGCTCGACGTCTGGCTCGGCAGACTATTTCCATCGAAGACGCCCACGTGAACTCCCAGCGCTGCCGGAGAGGGGCCGATCGGCCCAGGCCCTAACCCCGTTACCACCCACACATCTGCGGAGATGTCGCCAGCTGCAGCCCCCTCGCTCAGGACATTCGGCGGTACCGTGAGGGAGACCTGACCGACTGCATATTCGTCGGTGGAGAACCAGAGATCCTCAAGATCTCCGAGACCTGTGGCCGGGCCAAACAGGTTGTTCTGAAGCAAGGTGTCCTTTCCCTGGGTAAATGCGTCGATCTCGATCCCGCAGGGAGAGTTGGGCTGATGGTCCTGGCAGCTCTGATACTGCGTCAGCCCGAGTGATGCCCCGCTCAGAGTCCGTGCCGGGTTCGGCAGATTGGTCAATGTCGCTGGAGCACCCTGACCAAAGGTCAGTACATCGCCCTCGTTGATGTTGACGGCGGACTGATTGTCTGGCAACTGGCTGAGTGCTCTCGAACGCCAGGTAACGCCAAAGGTGAAGATATTGTCCTGAGCGACTCCCTTGCCAGCCAAGAGGGAGCTGAAAAGCAGGGATAGTGTGATAAGTCTCTTCATGTATTTGCCGTCCTTTGACGAGTGGGGCCGGATAGAAGTTCCAGCAAGGTCACTCTGCTCTATCAAGAGTAGTTCAGAATTCCAGCACCGGCTAGCCAGGAAGCGAATACGACCAACGATGAGGCCTATTCCTCGCATTCATCGGGGATCCCATTGCTGTTGGAGTCACTGGAGGAGCCAAAGGAGATATCCACGGCGTCCTCAACCCCGTTCTGATTGCAATCAAGCCCGCAGAGGGCTTCCGAGCGCGTGGTGCGGTGAACGCTCTCGGCTCCAGTGGGCACGGGGGTGATAGAAGAAGTGCCCAGACCAAGGGCAAGGAGAATGAGGAGTTGAAGGAAGAGCATCGTAATTCCTGGCTAGAAGGATTCTCTGAGGGGGTTTCCATCAACTGAGCTGGCTGCTCTGACATGGACACTCTTCTTGGATAATTCCGCACCAGGAGTCATCTGGCCTGGGTCAGCGCTTCGACTGGCCCCCTGCTCAGCGATATCTCAGCGGCCTCGCCAGGCGTATCTCTCGAGCCATTTCCCAGTCGGCCAGCTCCCTGGGCTTACGCCTCTTTGCTGCCTCCAGTGGGTTCACCGGCCAGACTGCTGCCGTCCCATCCTCGAAGCCCGCGACCACCTCGAGGGGTCTGTCACCGCGGCTGAAACCAGCACAGAGGATGGCGCTCCCGTTCCCTCTGATCTGAGCGACCAGCTTGGTGGCTCGAGACTCCTCCCGACCGGTCACATCACGAATCATGATCGTTCCATCCTGTGAGGTCGTCAGAGCAAGCGTTCCATCCGGGCTGAAGCAGCTGCTTGTGATGACATCAGAGTGATAAGCCTCTGCCCGCATCACGCTGTGTGCCGGATTGGGAGGACTCAGATCGATGATCTTCACCGCCCCGCGCCCCAAGGGCCCAGTGACCAGAAAGTGCCGGCCATCTGATGACCAGTCGATCGAACTTATCGGGAAGAACTTCCGTGAGGTGACCGTCGTGTCCCTCGTTGCCATACGGAGAAACCTGACGTTCATATCAGATCGACCAACGGCAAGTGACTCGCCGCCGGGCTCGAATGCCAGCACATGAACCTCGACTGGATTATCGTCAGCGTCCACCTGCTTGGACGCCCAGAGCTCAACGCCATCCAGATCCCAGCAGCGCAGGTGATGATCAGCGTGAATCGTGATCACTCGGTCACCCGCGGGGGAAAACCTGGCCATCGTCACATCCCTCACCGGGCTCAGCTCGACGCCCCCCCGGCCCCCGGTCACCTCGCCAAGCAACCTTGCACTGCCGTCATCGTCCAGGGTCAGGAAGATCTGCCGATCTCCATTCGGGTGATGGCTAGCGTATGCAATCGACGACCGGTTCGCCTTCGCCACAGCGCCAGACTCCGTCGAATAGCTCCCCCGCATGAGATCCGGAGTAGCCTGCAGCTCACCTCCCTCACCAGCGGACCAGACCTTGGCGCCCGCATCCCCCCACACCAGTAGGCTGGTTCCAGCAGGGCTGAACTCTGCTCCGCGCCAGGCACCAGGAATCTCCCATTGAAGCTGTCCGACCCCAGGAGCACGCCCCTCTGAGGCGCACCACACCCGAACTCCTCCCGCACGATCACGAGTCAGAAAGAACTCTCCATCCGATGAGTAGGCCACCTCGATCACAGGCTCCTTCCCGCAGTAGACCCGGTAGACGTCCGGCTTCTGGGTCGCGTAGTAGAGCTGGGCCCTGGGTGAGCTGTTCCGTGCGGCCAGGATGAATTGTTCGCTGCGGGTCCACTCCAGCTGCTTGGGGAGGATGTAGCCACGGCTCTCAGAGAGCACCCACCGGTTGGCCACGTCCCACACTCGAATGACTCCGTCCTGGCGAAGGACGGCGACATGGCCCCCACCAGGAGAAAACGCTCCGAGCAAGACCGGGTCTGACACCGGCGCCGGGAAGTCGCTCCGCATCCCGCCCTCGAGATCCAGCAGCTCGACCTGCTGCTCACCATCGAGCGAGGAGAACACCAGGAGCTCCTGACCTGAATCCGCGAGTATCGCATACTCGAACTCGCCTCTCACCTTGAAGTCATGGTCTGGAGCCTCCATTGTCCCACCCATCGCCTTTGTCTGAACTCGGTCTTGTTCTTCCTCGATCCAGACGAGCCGCCCACCAGCTACCGAGGCCCACCTGATCGCTCCACTCCCCACGTGCTCAGATCTCAAGGCGCCAGTGAGTCCATCCCAGATCCGCAGACTATCCAGCGCCCCCGAGCCAGTTGGACTCTCGACAAGAACACCACCAGCGCTGTCGAACATCACCCCAGAGAGGCTCTCACCCCCCTCCTTGAGCACGGCAATCACGTCTCCCGTAGCGACCTCCAGCAGTCGGACAGCCCCCCCAGCAGTGCTCGCAGCAATCGTCCGGTCCTCCTGACCGAACCGGAGCTGAGTGACCGCTTCCTGCGAGACCTCGATTCGTTGATCGGGAGAGACCCTGGTGAGATCGCGTAGATACACGCATCCGTCCGCGCCTCCGCTCGCGACCCAGCGCCCATCCGAGGAGCAGGTCACCACGAGCGCGGCCCCCGCCCCCTCTCCATTTGGCTTGTGAGCGCTCCAGGTCTCGAGGCCTTGCCCCCCCAGCAGGTCGTAGAGGCAGACGGTTCCATCTGAGCGGGCAGCCACCACCTGCCTGTCCCCTGGAACAACACTGACTTGAACGACCCTGTTATTCGGGTTCAGGGAGCCGGACTCCCCCTCGTAGACGGTTCGCAACTGACACCGGTCGAGTGCCGCAAAGAGCGCTCCTCTTGTGAGGTAGTTCGAGGCGTGCTCGACGGCCTCGATCCCCAACACCAGCGCGGCCGCAGGATCTTCTCCCAGCAAGGCCTCTGAACGCTCGGCCAGGTGCCGGCCCAAGGCGTGCTCGAGTGCCTGCTCTCTCGACCAGAGCAATCCGGAGGTCACGATGAGCCCCACGATCATGCCCACGATCCCGAGGAACAAGACTGGGTGCCTCTGAATCCAGCGACGAAGGCGTAGCAGGCTGCCTGCGGGACGAGCCAGGATTGGCTCACGGTTGCGCAGGCGCGCAAGCTCCTCCGCAAACTCGAGTGCACTGGTATAGCGCCGCGTGAGGTCGCGCTCGAGCGCCGTCTCGATGACGACATTCACCTCGTCTCCAACGATCGGATTCAGCTCTTGTGCGGAGAGAGGATCCTCACTCTGAATCGAGAGCAAGAGCGAGTGAGCGTTGGCTCCCTGGAACGGACGATTCAGAGTCAGTGCCTCGAACAAGCTCACTCCAAGAGCCCAGATATCAGTCTGAAGCGCAACCGTTCCGCCCATGACCTGTTCGGGGGACATGTAGGCAGGCGTGCCGAAGATCTCTCCCGACAGGGTCAGGTTGATGATCGATGACTCCACGTCTCGAGCCTGACCGAAGTCCAGCCAGACAGGCTTCCCCTCTGGCGTCACCATCAAGTTGCCCGGCTTGATGTCTCGATGGACGACCCCTACCTCGTGGGCACTGTGCAGGGCCCGGGCTGCCTCCTCGAAGAACTCGAGTAAGGCGAAGAGCTCACTCTCGGTCCGCGGTGCTACCTGGACTGCCGCAGGGGGCCCTTGCCCGCCCGACGACTCGCTCCGGCCAGCCGAGATGATGCTGGAGAGCGTTCTGCCCTCGACCAGAGGCATGGCGATGTAGGCCAGCTCCTCTCCGATCTCGGCATCGAAGATACCGCAGATGCCGGGGTGAGCCAGGCGAGAGATGACCTCTGCCTCTCGTCGCAGCCTGTGGCGACGATCCTTGGAGAGCAGGAGCGCCGCTGGGGGCAAGACCTTGAGGGCGACGCGCCTCTCGATCCGGGTGTCATTGGCGATGTAGACGACCCCCTGGCCCCCGCGTCCAAGCTCTGCGACCAGCTCGTAGGGCCCCACCAGGGACTCCTCAAAGGCCCCCTGCTCGGCATCCTGACCGTTCTGCTGCAGGACCCGCTGAGCCTCGAACTCCCGTGAGATTGCCTCTTCACGGCCCGGAAAGCGCTGAAGGTAGTGGTTGAGGTCATGCTCCTCCCCCGCCTCCAGGTCCTCGTAGAGCGCATCCAGGAAGTCAAAGACCTCCGGGCCCTCCTCGAGTCCTCCTTGCTCCTTGTCGTCGGTGTCCACCCTCCGATTCTATAGAATCTTATCCCTTGAAGAATCGCGACGAAGAGAGAGACGAGCTACCTCGCCCCCAGGACCCAGAAAAGCTACGTGAGCTGGACACGGCTCGACTGGCACGAGCGGCCAAGGAAGGGGACGCTGAACCCTTTGGCGTACTGTATGAACGCATAGCGCCAGCCCTGTACACATGGGCCGACATTCGTATCCGGCCCGGGGTGCGTGCCTGGCTCGAGCCTGGAGACCTCGTCCAGGAGGTCTGGTGTCGAGCCCTGAAGGTCTTTGACAAGTTCGATCCCGACGTCGTGTCATTTCGCTACTGGATCTTTCGTGTTGCCAAGAACGTCCTCCTCGAATCCCTGCGCAAGGTCAGCTCCCCGGCCTTCCGCGCACAGAATCCTGGAACGACCACAAGACTCTTGATCCTCAACCAGGTTCCCGAGGAGGTGACCGGGATCAGCCGCCGTCTCTCCAAACAGGAAGAACTCGGTCGCTTCCGTGACTGGGTAAAGGAGTTGGAACGCTCGGATCGGGAGCTTCTGATCCACCATGGCCTCGAAGGCCTGAGCCATGCAGAGGTCGGCGAGCGGCTCGGCATTGGCCAGGAAGCCGTGGCCAAGCGCTGGCAAAGGCTCCGGTCTCGACTCGAGCAGCAAGCCCTGCCCCAGGATGTGCTCTCGGTCCTGATTGGCTGAGGTGAACTGACTCGGTTGAAGGTCAGACCACTCCCGGACTTAGAGCAGAGCAGCCACTGATTGTCTACTAGAGCTAGCTCTGCGCTGGTAGAGTTCCGCCCCGCACCAAGCGCACCTTCACCTTGAGACACATTCTCGACAAGCTCAATCCAGAGCAACGCCTGGCCGTCGAGAGTATCGAGGGTCCCCTGCTCGTCTTGGCCGGCGCAGGCAGCGGCAAGACCCGTGTGATCACCGTGCGAATCGCCCACCTGTTGGATGTGGGGGTACCTCCGGAGGCTATCCTGGCGATGACCTTCACCAACAAGGCTGCCGCCGAGATGCGTGAACGAGTGGCGGAACTGGTCGGCGAACAGCGAGCCGAGAGACTGACCGTGGGCACCTTCCACTCGTTCTGTCTGCGAGTGCTACGCCAGAACTCCGAACACATCGGCTATCCGGGCGGAATCAGCATCGCTGATGCTGCAGACCAGCTGGCAGCCTGCAAGAGCGTCCTTCGAGAGCTGCACATTGCCGAGGCCTCTATCAAGCCTGGCACCCTGCAGGGTCGCATCTCCCTGCTCAAGAATCAGCTGGTCACGCCCGAGCAGTTCGCCGAACGTCCTGGAGACGACCTGGACCGCCTGGTTGCCCGTGGCTACGCCCGCTACGAGGAGTTCATGGGGCGATCCCGCAAGATGGACTTCGATGACCTCCTGGTGAACACGGTTCGCCTCCTGAAGGAGAACGAGTACATCCGCGGAGGGCTCCAGCGTCAGTACCGCTACATTCTCGTCGACGAGTATCAGGACACCAATGAGCCCCAGTACGAGGTTGTTCGCATCCTCTCTCTGGAGCACCGCAACCTCTGTGTCGTTGGCGATGACGACCAGTCGATCTACTCCTGGCGGGGAGCGGACATCACCAAGATCCTCAGCTTCGAGAAGCACTTTCCCGAGGCCGTTGTCGTACGGCTCGAGACGAACTATCGCTCGACCCAGGAGATCCTAGATGCGGCCAACCGGGTCATCCAGAACAATCCCACCCGCCACGAAAAGAGCCTGCGGGCCCACGCCGGAACAGGTGAACTGGTACAACTCGCCATTCATCAGGACGAGACTGCGGAGGCGGAGTACGTCGTAAGAGAGCTACGCATGCGGGTGGACGATGGTCGTAACCGACTCAGTGACTTCGCCATCCTCTTCCGAACTGCCATTCAGCCCCGCGCCTTCGAGACTGAGCTGAGAGCGCGCGGCGTTCCCTACGTGCTCGTCGGGGGCATGAGCTTCTTCGACCGCAAGGAGATCCGCGATGTACTTGCCTACCTCAAGGTAATCCACAACCCCAAGGACGAGGTCTCTCTGCTGCGAATCGTCAACTGCCCGCCGCGAGGTGTCGGTAAGACCACTCTTGACCGGGTGCTGCAGTTCGCCACCGAGAAGGGCATCACCGTCCCCGAGGCCTTCCAACGGGCGAACGAGATCGAGAAGGTCAACCGCACGGCCGTCGAGTCAGTCCAGCGCCTGCAAGAACGCCTGGCCTTGCTCGGCAAGGAAAAGCCCAAGGACAGGCTCGTGCCCTTCATCGAGGAGGTCCTGGACACCTTTGCCTATCGTGACGAGGTCAATCGTTGCTACCCCAACCCCCAGGACCAGGAGAAGCGCTGGCAGGCCGTTCAGGAAATCCTGACCCTCGCCGAGCGCCACGTGGCACGGCGAAAAAAACCGGGGCTGGCAACCTTTCTCAATGAACTGACCCTGACCTCCAATGATGACAGGTCCAAGGACGAAGCTGGCAAGCGCAATGCGGTGACGCTCATGACCCTGCACGCGGCCAAGGGACTCGAGTTTCCAAGGGTCTTCCTCGTCGGACTGGAAGAGGGCATCCTGCCTCATGCCAAGTCCGTTGCTCAGGACTCGATCGAAGAAGAGCGACGACTGATGTACGTTGGCATCACCCGTGCACGGCAGGGGCTCACAGTCAGCCACACACTCGAGCGCCAGAAGTACGGCACCAGGGTCAAGGTCCACCCCAGCCGCTTCCTGTACGAACTGAAGGGCAGCACACCTCCTGAGGGCTGGGTAGCCGCCGGACAAGAGCCAGAGCCCGAGTCCCAGAAGAAGAGGTCCAAGCGCAAGGCCTCGAAGAAGCGGCGCAAGAAGGCTCCTGGTCGGTAGTCCCCTGGGCGCCTCCCCCATGCCCTCTTTCGGACTACGCATCGACATCAGGGGTGACCCCCCGGTCCTCACGCGGTGATCATCCCACGGACAACAGAAGAGCGGCGCCGCACAAGGCGACGCCGCTCTGTTCGTTTCCTGCTGAGCGGTTAGCTCAGCAAGATTCGTTCAGCAACTTCTAGATCCAGTCGGTCTGGACTGCGTTCGAGAAGTTGAACTCGGCGCCGCCGCCGGGGTTGGCGTTCGGGTTGCCGGTGTCGCGGAACCAGAACTGGTTGAAGGTCGAGCTGCCAGCGGGCTGAGCAGTCGCGCCGAAGGGCTGACCCTGGAAGTCGTCGATCTGAGCTTCGTCGCTACCAGCGCCGAGGTTGGTGAACTCGATGAAGCCACGCAGCTGCGGGGCGACACAGAAGAGACCAGCCGAATCCGGAACACCATTGTTACCGTTCGGGAAACCGATCGGGTTGGCGCCCTGAATCAGGATGCCGAGGCTGGAGGGACCAGCGGTGACCGAGAAGCCGTAGGTGTCGTTACCGAAGTTGGCGTCGCCAGTCGGGGTAAGGACAGCACCACCAGCGCCATTGGGGCCTGCACCGTGGGGGCAGCCAGCGCCAGCGTTACCAACAGCACCACCGGGGCAGTTGCCGGTGTCGCCGAAGCAGAAGAGAGTTGGCTGGTTACAACAGCCGCCGCGGCAGCCGGTGCCTTCGCCGCCGTCAAGCTTGTGGAAGAACGCGCCGAGCGGGTTCGAACCAGCCGAGCTGTTGTATCCACCGAACCAGAAGCAGCCGGTCAGGCCGCCGCCGTTGAACTCGAACTGGTCGAGCTCGGTGCCGATGCCGGTGCCGGGACCAGCCGCGCCACC
>JABACD010000021.1 GCA_014237855.1 Planctomycetota bacterium
CCTCCAAAACCGAACATACTTCCACCACCACGAGCATCGAATTGTCCACCTCCGGGTCTTTCACCATCACCACCTTGTATATTAAGATCGCCGTTAGTCCCTGTTCCACCCTCACCACCATCAGCACCGACACCGTCACCGCCGTTGTCCCAGGTACCTTCTCCGCCTTCACCTCCATCTCCTCCAACGAAGACGCCGGTAGTCGCATAGGTGGTCGTCACCCCGCCTTGAATCAAGAGGTTGCCTGCGTTTCCACCATTGGACGCGGTCCCTCCGTTACCCCCATTACCGGATCGAAGCTCGGTGACGCTCAGAACAATCTCGCGGGCAGAGAGAACGAGATCACCGCCCTCACCACCCGGTAGGTTTGTCCTCGACATGTCAGCCCCGTCGCCCGGCCAGATGTCTGCATTGATGAAGAGGTTTCCTCTCGCTTCAAGCTTGAGGTCAGGCGCATCGGGGGTCTGACTACTCGCTTCTCGCGGAAGGACCAGCACAAGACCATCAATCGTGATATCGCCTGAGGAGATGATCTCTGTGTCTTGCTCGATGATCAGCGTCTCGTGCCGCTTGATATGGAACTCGCCAGTGAGTACGCGGCCCGAGAGATAGACATCAGTCGGGACCTGCGTCGAGGCCTGGCTTGCTGCCGTAGCAAAGCCAAAGGGTGAGAGGAGCGCTAGCGCACCAATGATCGGACTGATTTTTCGCTGGTTCATGAAAGTGACCTCTGAAGTGTCTCTGGGGGGCTGGGGAGGGAAGGTAGGGAGAGCTTTATCACATCCGTACGCTCTCGACCGCAAGGACCAGGCAATCTCCATCATGGACCCTAATCCCGACAGGACTCTCTTCCTTGCCATGTCCAGTCTCACGGCCAGTGGTACCCGTTGGAGAATTCCTGAAATCAATCCCGAGAGCGAGAAACGTGCCCAAGAATGAGCCGCCACAAGCCAGGTTACCCCCCCCCGCATTCTTCAGAGCCCCTGTAAGGATTCCAATCTCAGACCTGCGGGCCCTCCGGCCGGCTGCCCCAGACAATCGCCCCAGACCCGTTCACAGTCTCAACCATGTTCCAGCTCGCCACGGACTGTGACGCTCAGGCCTGGTCATCCATTCGTATCGCCTTGAGCTCAGCTCACCTCATGTACGCGAGTGTAGTCACGGGCTCGGCGACACCTGCCTTTGAAGTTCACGGGGGCATTGCACCGAAGGTCATCGGTTCGTGAGCACAGGATCGATGACGGCCTTGAGATGCACCCTGAGCATTTCAGGCACTCCGCCCAGCTGCTATTCTGTACGCGAGATGAGGCATTCGTGTTGCCGCAACAACAGTCGTTCCCTACCAGTAGCCGGGGCCTCTTCAGCCCACCGGACCTTCACTCCCAAGAGACTCCTCCGACAGACCAAGTCCAATCAAGATGCCTCCATCAGAGGCTGGTCGCTCGCAGGATCCTCCAAGTGGCTCTCAGGCAACTGCACCATGATCATGGCCGTGACGCACGAGAACAAGAAGTGATCACCACAGGAGTCGCACCTAGTTTTCCAGTCAATTGCTGATATCCGAGAAACACAACTTCCTGTTCGTCCATATCCCGAAGAATGCAGGGACCAGTATCAGTAGAGCACTTGCTCCCTATTGCATCAGGAGTCAACAAGAGTACCCGATGAAGCTTCTCACAAAGCTTCGCTTGGACTTCAACTGGCACTGGCATCACTTCCGGAACCACACATCGATGGAGGAGGCCGAGAGGCAAATTCCCTCAGCGACATTTCGCAAGCTCTACAAGTTTGCTGTCATCCGCAATCCTTGGGACAAGCTGGTTTCTAGCTATCACTTCAAACAGCAACGCCGAGGTCACGAGTTCACCAAGCGCAGAGTCAAGAGAATGAGCTTCAGTGAGTTCCTGCGGTTCGCCCACGCGACCCAGCAGCGAAAGCCTCTCGCTTACTCGCAGAATCGCCGGATTCTCCTGGGAAGTGGGGAGCTGGGAACTGACATGATCCTGCGCTTTGAGCAGCTCAGCAGAGATTGGAGTGAGCTGACTGGCCGACTCAAGCTCGACGCGGAACTGCCTGTCACAAATGAGTCCACGCACAGGAACTATCGAGAGTTCTATAGCGCCAGTGATGCGGAGTTCGTCAGCGAGAACTGGAGCGATGAGATCGAGGCGTTCGGCTATCACTTTGATAACGGCATCAGCGACTAGCGCTCACTCCAATGACTCGCCGAGACCATTCAGGCAAGCCTCTCGGTCCTCTTCTCCATGACGTGATCATGGCTTCCAAGCCTCTTACCGAGACTTCGAAGGGTCCACCACCACCGCACATGGGGCGTGCTGCCGCAGAGCAACTCAGGGCTAGCCGGAGCACCGAGTGACGCTCGACCAAGTGCGGCCAAGGAGAGTAGTAACCAGCTCAGAGTGGCCCTACTATCCCCACTAGCTCCGTTCTCGGCCATTGATCCTGGCCCCACTGATCACAGCGCTGGCAAGAGAGCATTGAGCGGAGATGCTACATCCTCCTGGCGGTTGGGAGATTCGATCCTCTCACCATGGTTCGCAGGAATCAGGCTTCGGCGGCCGTCCGTGACTCGGTACCGCTTGCGGCTCGGGGTCCTTGTCGGACGGGCCTGAAGCGCTCAGTGAATCGGTGAAAGAGGTCGAAGGCCTTGGCCTCGAGCTGGCCACCCCGAAAGTCGCCCGTCTTCATCCGGCGAGTTGCACGCCGTTCCCACCATCCGAAGTGCTCTCGTGCGAGCCCGAACTTCAGGGTGGAGAAGTGTTCAAAGAGTTTTCGAGCACGCTCTACCTCAGGTGGAATGTTTCCCACCCAGGTCTCGTTCAGGTGGTAGTCCTCCATCAACCCCCAAGCCTCGATGTTCTTCGGGGGGATGTAACCAAGCCCGAGAGCCTTGGCGTAGAGCTCACTGCCGGGAATCGGCCGGAAGGGCCAGACTGTTGGACGGGCAGTTGTGCAGACCGAGGCGATGTGACGACACGAGTTGATGGTCCGAAGCATTGACTCGGCGCTCTCACCGGGAAAGCCGATGATGTGCGTCATCCAGGCCGGGATGTTGCGCCTGTCCAGCTCGATCGCTGCACGAAGGTTCTCGTCGAGCTCCTTGTGCTTGCCGATGACCCTCATGCGCTCTTCATCACCCGTCTCCGCACCGATATTGATCACGTAGAGCCCCGAATCGGCCATCATATCGAGGGTCTCCTCGGCAAAGGAGCAGATCGAGTGGGCCTGCATCAATGGGTACCAGTTGAACCTGACGTCACTGTCGATCAGGCCGCCGCAGAAGTCGCGGACGCGCTTCTCCGCAACCCCCCAGTTTGCATCGTAGAAGCGAACCGTCTGAAACCCCCAGCGGGCCTGAAGCTCACAGAGATCTTCGAGCATGCGCTGGCCCGGGACTGCCTTCCAGCGCAGGTCCGTGAGACCAGGAGAACAACAGAAGTCGCAGTGCTCGGGGCAGCCGTAACTTCCGAAGTAGCTGATTCCGAAGAAGGGCTTACCCTCGTAACCAGGAGGAGCAGGCATTCGCTCCTTCACTCTCTTGCGAGGCATGGCGAGCTGAAACGACCTGTAAGGTTCGATATCGATCAGATGCCAGGGACAGTTCGTCAGCTGACTCCAGCCAACGACATTGCGCTTGGATGTGAAGGTCACTTCACCCTCACGGAGCACCGCCAGTCCCGGCACGCTGTCGAGAGGCTCACCCGCCTCAAGCGCGGAGATCACGTCGACAAAGGTCAGCTCACCCTGTCCGATCGCAACCGCATCATACAGTCCACTCTCCAACTGTATTTGGGGTGCGCAGCTGGCAAACCAACCGCCAATGATCATGGGGAGATCCGGATGCGCTGCCTTGACTGCCGTCGAGCAGCGAAAGGCATCCGTGACCTGGTAACCGAGGATCCCCGTCGTACCGTAGAGCAGCGCCCCCTTGCAGGCCTCAATGACCCGCGCCTGGGCCTCCTCCTCCGGGTAGAGGTTGCCATCGATCAGGACGACCTCATAGCCATCTCGGTCTGGCAGTCCAGCAATCGTCAGCAAGGAGAGAGGTAGCAGATCACGACCTGCCTCCATCCCCGTGGCCGGATTCGCCTGCTTGGGGAAGTACAACACGAGCTTCGCCCGCCGATATCCTTTCCGCGCCTTCACATCATTGGCAGTGCTCATGAAGTCACCACTATTCCAGGCTGGAAGTGCGTGCGGGGAGGTAGCTCACGGCCGTCTCGATGAGAGAGTTGAGGACGAGGTTCTTCAACACTTTCAGTCTAGGCGCGATTCCAGACCTGGAAAGCCATCTTGCAGCCAAAATCGCCCATCACTACCGGAACAAGGAACTCGGATCTGTGAATCATCACTCAGTGGCCGTCGTGGCCCCTCCCATGCCTGCACGATCATGGTCTTGATCTTGCAGACTTCTCTCAAGTGGCCTTAAGATCAGTGAGTACCAGAGTCGACCCCCCCAATCGACTCTCCAGTCTCCATTCCAAGTGAAAGGCCAGAGCAGAACAGACCACTCAAAGAATCCAGCCCTCCTGGGCTTGATTGCTTGTGTGTGCCTGCTGATTCAGCAGATCTCTGCACCACTTCACCTGGCATCTCACATCCACGCCTGTGGGGACGGGAGCTCAGAACCGGAACTCCATCGGATTGCTCTCCACCAGCATGCGTTTGGACACTCTCACGAGAGCCATGACCATTCGGGAATCGAGCTCGCTGAGGGGAGCCACAGGCATCGACCCCGTCCGGTAGATGATCATCTCGATCACTACTTTGAACCTGCAGGGCTTCCGGGCCAGTTCTCAGTTCTGATCGGACTCGAGTCATCTTCTCGAGCACTCTCTGATAACGATCTCCCGCTGATAGGAGCACTCCTGGAGCCTGGGCAGAGCTCGTATGCCTCGGACTCAAGGAGACTCGTCTCTCCACGAGCACCACCTCTCCACGCCTGATCGCTGAATGCCGCGTCGCCTGACGTCGCGGCCTTGGGCCCGACACAGCAGTGCTGGGTCGCTCTTCGGTCGTTGTAGGGAGACTCCCAATCGTGAGGAATAGAGACTGTTTGAATGAACCCGGGTCACACGAGGTGACGGCCCTGGGGCTCATCGTGTTACTGCTGACAGGGTGTCAGAGCTATGAGGCACGACCTCTGGATCTGGCGGCGCAGCGTGAAGCCTGGCACGAGCGCTCTCTCGAGAGTGCCAGCATGACGGAGTTCGTCGCTCGCCTTGATCAAGTGCCCGGCGAGACGGTCGCCGACTTCAACCCTGGGGATGGCCTCAGCCTGACAGAGGGTCAGCTCGTGGCCCTGGTCTTCAATCCAGACCTGCGCCTGGCTCGCTTGCGTGCAGGTCGAGCGGCAGCGAGTTCGGAGTACGCGGGGCTGTGGGCAGACCCTCAGCTTGCCGCCAGTGCCTTGCGGGCCACCAATGGAGTCGCAAAGCCCTGGGACATCTCCCCTGGCCTGAACTTCAACATCCCTCTCTCCGATCGCCTCCAGGTCGAGCGTGACCTCTCTGATGCCCAATTGCGCAGTGCCCAGCGAGCAACCATCGAGGAAGAATGGCGAGTTTGGTGCGGAGTACGCACGGCGTGGACAACCTGGTCCGCAGCTCTGCTCCTGGCGGAGGAGAACGAGCGGTTCATCAAGACCATGGACGACCTCGTGCAAACGACATCGGATCTTGCCGCCAGCGGCGAGATCGACCGCACCGAGGCAAGCCTCTTTGGCATCGAACAGGCCCAGAGGCGCAATGAGTTGCGTCGCCAGCGTGGCGAGGCCGATGCTGCCAAGCTTGAACTCCTCGCCTGGCTCGGGCTGGCGCCCGATTCAGCGGTCGAGCTACAGCCCTCCATGGACTCCGTTGAGGTCGAGATGGAGAGTGAGCAAGCTCTGGACGAACTCACGAGCCGTAACCCGGCACTGCAGCAGCTGAGAGAGGAGTACAACGTCGCCGAGCAGTCGCTGCGACTGGAGATCAGCGAGCAGTACCCGGACCTGACTCTAGGGCCGCTGCTCGAATTCGACCAAGGGCAGACGAGCATCGGCCTCGCCGGAGCGATCCTGCTCCCGATCTTCGATCGCAATCGACAGGCCATCGCCGAGGCGCGCGCCTCCCGCGAGCTGGCTCGAGCCACCTATGAGACGGAGTATGAGCGCCTCGCAGGCCAGTGGGCAGCCACAAGTGCTCGAGCAAGATCCCTGGCCGAACAACGCGCTGACATCAAAGCAGTGCTCGTACCGCTCGTCGATCGGCAACTCGACGACGCTCTACGACTCATGCGACTGGGCGAGGGCACCACGTCCGTCCTCCTGGAGAGCTTGACTCGGGCCCACCAGACCAAGTTCGACCTGATCAACGCTCACTGGGCAGAAGCCATTGCACGCACCGAGCTCGTGTCTCTGATTGGGCCCCCCACCACCGCCCCCTCGAAAACCACGCCATGAGAGACACAATGACAGTCCCGATCCACTTCTACTGTTTTGCCATCTGCCTCTCAATCCTGGCCTGTTCGCCTCCTGTCCAGCAGCAGAATTCGGAGAGCACCAAGGCCTCCAATGGTGGTACGTCTAACCGAGTCGAGCTCCCTCCGAGCGTGCGCAGGAACCTGGGCATATCCTTTGCTCCGGTCGAACAGCGTCGCGTTGCCCAGACCATCCGAGTTCCCGGCGCCTTCGAACTGCTGCCCCGGGCACGCCATGAATACCACATGGCACTTTCCGGGCGTGTTGAGCTGCTCGTCGATCAATACGAAGCCGTGGATGAAGGACAGTCGCTCTACCGCTTCCAGTCGCCCGAGTGGGCGGAGCTGATGCACGAGATTCTCGTAGGCGAGCAGGCCATCGAGACCGCCTCGGCAGAAATTGCCGTGGGACAGGCAAAATTGACCGAGGCCCAGCACAAGCTCGATCTGGTCCAGAGCCGGCTATCGGCACTCGCAGAGGCTGAGTTCAAGAGAGCAGACCTCGAGTTCGAGGCTGTCGAGCTAGAGGCCAGCTTGCCACGCCTCGCGGCCGAAATGGATCTGTCACGGACTCATCTGGAGAATGCCAAGCGTACTCGTGAGCACGCCCTGCACCGCGCCTCCCTTGCGACCGCAATTCCCGAAGAGCAGCTAGTACGCAAGACACTCGTAGAGGGGAAGGATGTTCTAACCTATCAGACCATCGAGTGGATCGAAGTTCGAGCTGCTAGCGCCGGCATCGTCGAGAGCCTCGACGTCACCGATGGCGCCTTTGTGGAGTCCCCCGCCACGGTGCTCTCGACCGTTGACCCACAGCAGGTGAGATTTCGCGCACTTGCCCTTCAAGGGGATCTGCCGAAACTGTTCAGTGCGATCGGGTCACGTATCGTCCCCCCGCTCACTCCGGGCTACCCGATCCAGGAGGGAGTGGAGGCCACGATGCAGATCGGGCTTGAAGCTCATCCACATGAGCGCACTCTTACCCTGCTGGCAGTACCCAACCAAACCGCTGACTGGATCCGGCCGGGAGTCTCTGGCTTTCTTGAGGTCGTTGTCGGTTCGAGCACAACTGGCGATCTGGCAATCCCACGTTCTGCCATCCTCCAAGATGGCCTGGTTCATGTCTTCTTTCGTCGCGACCCAGCCGACCCCAATGTGGTCATCCGGATGGAGGCGGACATGGGTATCAGCGATGGCCGCTGGGTGGTGCTGCACAGCGGTGTCAGGGAGGGAGACGAGGTGGTGCTCTCCGGAGTCTACGAGCTGAAGCTGGCCACAGTCGACTACGACCCTTCCCAGGGCAGTCACGTCCATGCTGATGGAACAACTCACGACGACCACTAGGAAGCAAGGGACATGCTCAGGCATCTGATTCGACTCTCTATCGACCACGCTGCGCTGGTCTTGATCCTCGGCGGCGTGCTGCTCGCCCTGGCGGCATACCGCCTGCCGAGTACACCGGTGGATGTCTTCCCCGAGCTGAACGCGCCCACGGTCGTTGTGATGACCGAGGCGCCAGGACTCGCCGCCGACGAGGTGGAGCAATTCATCAGCCTTCCAATCGAGGCTGCGGTCAACGGCATCCCAGGTGTCCGTCGAATCCGGACCTCGAGCGCCATTGGCCTCTCGATTGCCTATGTGGAGTTCGACTGGGGGAAGGACATCTACTGGGCTCGTCAGCTGGTTTCTGAGCGACTCGATTCCGTGCGAGATGATCTGCCTCTTGGTGCACACGCAGAGATGACCCCAATCACATCGATTACAGGGGAGATCATGCTGCTGGCCCTGTCGTCGCCGGACGGCTCCCGGACGCCGCTTGACCTTCGCGCATATGCCGAGTTCGATCTGCGCACCAAGCTGCTATCGATTCCGGGCGTTGCCCAGCTCTCGATCATCGGCGGAGAACTTCCCGAGTACCAGGTGCTGGTCAGCCCTGAGCAATTGCGGATCTTCGAGCTGACCGTCGAGGACGTCGCCAGGGCAGCCCAGGCCTCCAACAGCACCTTGAGTGCCGGCTACCTCCCCGATGTCGAGAGCCTGGAGCTGCCTATTCGCCAGAGCGGACGAGTCCGCTCCGTCAATGATATTGCCGGGACGATGATCAAGATCCATGAGGGCGCCCCGGTCACCATCGGCGAAGTGGCCGAGGTCCGACTCGGGCCGGCGCCTCAGCGAGGGACCGGTGCCGATGGCGGGCTCCCCGCGGTCATCGTGACAGTTCAGAAGTCTCCCGGAACCAACACCCTGGTGATCACCAGCGCTGTGGACGAATTGCTCGACTCACTCGAGCCCTCAATCCCCTCTGGGATCGAGATCAATCGAGAGATCTTTCGGCAGGCTGACTTCATCGGGTTGGCAGTCAACAATGTGGTCAAGGCGCTGAGGGACGCGGCCATCATCGTCTCACTGATCCTGGCCCTGTTCCTCCTTAACCTGCGCACGACTCTGGTGACCCTGACCGCACTACCACTCTCCCTGGCGGCGGGGCTCCTGGCGCTCGACTGGATGGGCGAGACGATCAACGTGATGACCCTCGGGGGTCTGGCAATCGCGGTGGGCAGCCTGGTCGATGACGCCATCATCGATGTGGAGAACGTCTTCCGGCGGCTCAAGGAGAATGCCAGCAAGCCGGTCTCTGAGCGCAGTAGCCATGCACGGGTGATCCTCGATGCCAGCAATGAGATCCGACCCGCGATGGTGTTTGCCACGGCAATCATCGGTCTGGTCTTCCTGCCACTGATGTTCCTCGAGGGTATCGAGGGTCGCTTCTTTCGCCCTCTTGGCATTGCATTTGTCGCATCGCTGCTGGCATCGCTGCTGGTCGCTCTCACGGTCACCCCGGCACTTTGCCGTCTCATGCTGAGCGCCGAACTGTCAGCGCTACAGAGGCGTGAGGGCTTCCTCGTGCGCTGGCTGAAGAGTATCTACGAACCGGCCCTGCTCTTCGCGGTGCGTAGTCGTCGACTGGTGATCGTCAGTGCGACAATCGTCACCGGTCTGACTCTCTGGCTCGGCTCGACCTTCGGCACGGCATTCCTACCTGAATTCAATGAAGGTACCTTCACCGTCGGCGTCTTCGCTCCGCCAGGCACCTCACTCGTAGCCAGTGATCGCATGGCCTCAGGGATCGAGGCTCAACTGCTCAGGGTCGAAGGGGTCAAGAGTGTCACACGGCGAACAGGTCGTGCCGAACGCGACGAGCATGTAGAACCTGTCAGCAACTCCGAGATGGACATCACCATCACCCCTGGCTACACGAAGGAAGAGGTACGAGTTCGTATCACCCAGGTGCTCGAGAACACACCCGGAATCACCACGAATGTTGGCCAACCCATCGAGCACCGGCTCAGCCACATCCTCTCAGGCACACCGGCAGCGATTGCAATCAGTGTCTATGGAGATGATCTCTCCACGTTGCGCGCAATTGCTTCTCAGATTGAAGAAGAACTCAGTGACCTCCCCGGCGCAAGAGATGTGAAGGCCAACCGGGAAGTGATGATCCACTCACTCCCAATCGAGTACCGGCCAACCGACCTGGCGGCTTACGGACTCACCCCGTCTTCGGCGGCCCAGCAGGTGCGCGGCGCCATCTACGGCATCAAGGTTTCTGAGGTCAATGACGGTAACAAGCGCTATGGCCTGACCGTGCGCCTCCGGCAGGAGGAACGAGACAGCGTGGAGGATCTTCGACTGATCGTCCTTCGCGGAGAGGGCGGCGCACTGGTACGACTCTCTGAAGTCGCAGACGTCGGAACCGAGTTGGCCTCGAATCTGATTGCGCGAGAGAACGCCCAGCGCAAGGCCGTCGTTTCTCTGAACGTGGCAAGTGGAGCCAACCTGGGGCATCTTGTCGAAGAAGTACGTTCACTGGTGGGCCCAATCGTCGAGCGCTACGGGTACATGGTGAAGTACGGTGGGCAATTCGAGGCACAGCAGTCTGCCAGTAGGTCCATCCTTCTCTTTGGTGGTCTGGTGCTGCTGATCATGCTCGTCTTGATCGAACTGGCAGTGGGCTCCCTACGAGTCTCAATGCTCGTGATGGTCAATCTACCGCTGGCGCTGATTGGTGGGGTGATTGCTGTCTTCATGGCTGAGTCGCCAGACCTACTGGAAAACCTCAAAGGTCTCTTCGGCTTCGGGGTCTACCGGGCTCCCGTGCTCTCGATAGCGAGCCTGGTGGGCTTCATCACTCTATTCGGGATCGCGGTCCGAAACGGGATCCTGCTGGTCAATCACTACCGACACCTGATCGAAGAAGAAGGCCATTGCATCGATGAGGCGATCATCCAGGGCTCCCTCGAGCGGCTCATCCCCATCCTCATGACTGCCCTTACCGCAGCCCTGGCGTTACTCCCGATCGTGCTTGAAGGAGAAGAGCCCGGGAACGAGATACTCGCCCCGCTCTCGGTCGTCATACTAGGAGGACTCTTGACCTCGACCTTCCTGAACCTGATCCTGGTCCCCGCCGGGTACGCCGCGATACACGCTCGAACAACAAACTCATGAAACGACCTCCCCAATTTGCCCTTTGGACGTCCATCTTGCTGCTCGCCTCATGCGGAGATGAGCGCTTCATCAGTGCAGACCTCCCCCAGCCCTCCGAAACCAGCACGGACGACCACGGCCATACCCACGACGAGGTATCGATTGGTTCAGCTTCCGTGAATGGCATCACCATTGAGTTGGCCCAGGGAGGAGGTGCATTGGCCCCAGGCAAGGAAGGGCATCTGCTGGTGAAACTGTCAGAACATAATGGCACCGCCACAGTTCGAGCATGGATTGGAACGCCCAATCGCCTGGCCTCAGTAGTCTCAAGAGGGAGCTATGACGAGAGCCATGGAAACTACAACGTCCACGCCATGGCTCCCGATCCCATGCCCTTTGAGTGCCAGTGGTGGATCGAGATCGAGAAGCCCGATGGTTCCAAGGGAGTTGTCCCTGGTAAGCCGATCCTCTGACGCGCTGGGTGGCAGATCAGTTCCCTGGCCAACTCGCCGAGCGGGCACTATCTATCCGTTCAGCGAGCGCCAAGCAGCCGAGAGGCTAATCATCGTCCGGAACCCGCCCTGCCCACTCGACCATGGTCGCAGCCGCCGCCTGAGCAACACGCGAAAGGAACACGAAGTTGACCGTCTCGATGGTATCGGTCGCTTCGTGATAGTTTTGATTACGGAATTCGGCGGTGTCCGTGATCATGATGCCCCTGAGATCGGCTTCCCAGTAAGGCGAGTGATCGCTACGTGCAGCATCTCCAAAAAATCCAGCGATGCGGTTTGCGCTGTAGTACTTCAACCCGGGCACATAGCGATCAATACAACCCTCGTAGATATTTCCCAGGTCACCTGAACTGAAGTTCCCAGCGACCAGGATGAAGTCCCCCGTATAGGGAAGTGAAGCGATCAACGGGATTCGAATCGGAGCCCCCTGACTGTCTGGCTCTTCGCTGTAGAACCCGATCATCTCGAGATCTAGCAATCCATCCACTCGCTCTTCTTCGCGCTCCAGGATCCGTGCAACATGCGCGGAGCTTCCCCTCAAGCCAACCTCCTCTGCAGCGAAGAAACAGAATCGAATCGTTCGTTCGGGGCGATGTCCACGCAGTGCAGAGGCAACCTGGAGAACTCCTGTCACCCCGCTACCGTTGTCATCTGCTCCCGGCGACCACACGACCGTGTCATAGTGCGCTCCAATCTCGCAGACGACCTCGGGTTCGGTTTCGCCGCGAATCTCAGCAATCAAGTTGGCCTGGGCAACAGCGCCGTACATCCCTGCATCTTCGCGATAGGTCTCGTAACCAAGTGCTGCCATACGGTCCTCCAGGTACCGTAGGGTTGCTTCGGTCTGTACCTCGTCACCCGCAGAACGCCCACCCTGAGCCTGAAGCTCACTCAACTCGGCCTCACAGCTGATTGGTGTGATCGTCGCGATCAGTGGCGGGATCGCAGAACGAGTTGCTGCCGGCACACTGGAACAGGCAGCCGAGATCAAGAGCAAGCCCCACGAGCTGATAAGCAAGTGCAGTTTCATCAGCACAGTCTAGGAGAGTCGCCCCCATTTGAAGTACACGGTAATTGCAGCCGCGCAGGGGCTCGCTGTGCCTTGCCCCGCATGCTCTGGAATCACGAGACCCCGCCTTCTGGTCCCCCTGGTCGGCCGACCCTCACTCCTCTCAAGGAGAAGAAAAGCACAAGCCAAAGTAAGACCAGGAGTTCGCATTCCCGGCGAAAAGGACGTGGAGCTGGAGCTTCCCAGGAGTCATCCAGTACCCCTGACTGGCCCCAGTCTCCGGGATCCGATCATATTGCAACTTCCTACTGGTGGCTTAGATCTCGGCCATGGCCACAAGAAACCCTCCTCAAGAGACTCAAAGAGGCCCAACCCTGAATTGTAACATTCGGTTAACTTCCTAATTACCTCCTCTTTTATTGGGGGCCCCGATTCGGGTCGGACATGTGTTCTACACAAGACCAGAACCGAGAAGCAAAGGAATGAGAGAAGTCAGACGAATGAGATCAATTCAACATCTGCTCGGAACAATACTGGCTTCAGCCACTCTCTGCGCCTTCGCCCTCCCGCAATCGCTCTCTAGCAGTGCGGGCGCTGGAAGACAGGGCAGCATCATCCCCCGTGATCGCTCTGGCTGCAATGATTCCATCAGCTTCAGGGGACTGCCCGCAGGGACCATTCTCTCACAAGTTGTCAGTGATGGTGGGCGCGGCCCCATTCAGGTCTACGGAATCAATCCAGACATCGGAGGCAACAACAACACTGCACTCATATTCGACTCGGACAATCCCACCGGAGGAGACTTCGACCTGGGATCACCGAACGAGACATTTGGGGGACCGGGGATTGGTGATGATGGTCAGATCGGAATGCCCCACGAGAATTCGACTCGACTCCGCGAGATTCTGATCATTGCCGAGGACCTGGATGACTTCAACAACGACGGTTTGGTGGATGACCCGGATGATGCCTACATCCAGGAAGGAGGGTCGCTGACCTTCGATTTCAGCGCCATTGGCCCGGTCTTTGTCGATGGCATGCGCATGATCGACATCGAATTCAGCGAGGATCCTTCGGTCGTTGACTTCTATGATGAGTCAAATGCACTCATCGCGAGTATCCAGCTGCAACAGACAGGGAACAACGGCGTTATATTCCAGCCCCTCAGCGCTGGCCCCATCACAAGGATGGTCATCAACGTCAAGGGCTCTGGCGGTTATGACAACATCATCTTCCACTGCTGGAAGGATTGCAATGAGAACGGCGTGCTGGACAGCCTGGACATTTCCAACGGAACCAGCAACGACTGTAACCAGAATGGCATTCCTGACGAGTGCGAGCCGGACTGCGACAGCGATGGCATTCCCGATGAGTGCGAGAGTGACTGCAATGCAAACGGAACGCCCGACGACTGCGAGTTGCTTCCTGACTGTAACTCCAATGG
Organism: Planctomycetota bacterium; assembly: GCA_014237855.1. Classification (GTDB taxonomy): domain Bacteria; phylum Planctomycetota; class UBA1135; order UBA1135; genus JABACD01. The sequence continues at coordinate 13,931 of JABACD010000021.1, forward strand.
AATTCCGGACGACTGTGAAGATCTAAGCGATTGTGATCAGGACGGGACTCCCGATGTGTGCGAGCCCGATTGCGACAACGACGGGATTCCTGACGACTGCGATGGCCCAGGTGACTGCGATAACGACGGAATCCCCGACAGCTGTGAGGATGACTGTGACAACGACGGGACCCCCGACGATTGTGAGCCCGACTGCGATAACGACGGGTTCCCTGACGATTGTGAGCCAGACTGCGACAACGACGGGACCCCTGACGATTGCGAGCCGGACTGCGACAGCGATGGGACCCCCGACGATTGCGAGCCCGATTGTGACAACGACGGGATTCCTGACGACTGCGAGGACCCCGGTGACTGCGACAACGACGGAATCCCTGACAGCTGCGAGAATGACTGTGACAACGACGGCACGCCCGATGATTGCGAGCCCGACTGCGACAATGACGGGACCCCCGACGATTGCGAGCTCGACTGTGACAACGACGGAACTCCTGACGACTGCGAGCCAGACTGCGACAACGACGGCACGCCCGATGATTGCGAGCCCGACTGCAATAACGATGGAGTCCCCGACGATTGTGACACCACGGGCGACTGCGATAACGACGGGACCCCTGACGAGTGTGAGCCGGACTGCGACAATGACGGCATTCCCGACGACTGCGAGCCCGACTGCGACAATGACGGCGTGCCCAACGACTGCGAGCCCGACTGCAATGACGACGGCACACCCGACGATTGCGAGATCGACTGCGACGACGACGGCACACCGGACGAGTGCGAGCCCGATTGCGACAATGACGGCACACCCGACGATTGCGAGGTCGATTGCGATGGCGACGGAACCCCCGACGACTGCGAGCCCGACTGTGACAACGACGGAACCCCCGACGATTGCGAGCCCGACTGCGACAATGACGGAACTCCTGACGACTGTGAGCCCGATTGCGACAATGACGGAACTCCTGACGACTGTGAGCCCGACTGCGATGACGACGGCCTCCCGGACGGTTGCGAGATCGATTGCGACAACGACGGAACCCCCGATGATTGCGAGCCCGACTGCGACAACGACGGCACGCCTGATAGCTGCGAGCCTGACTGCGACACTGACGGGATCCCCGACGACTGCGAGCCCGACTGCGACAGCGACGGAACCCCCGACGATTGCGAACTCGACTGCGACGACGACGGTACCCCCGACGATTGCGAGCTCGACTGTGACAACGACGGGACTCCAGACGGCTGTGAGCCGGATTGTGACAACGACGGCACGCCTGACGATTGCGAGTCAGACTGCGACAACGATGGTACGCCCGACGACTGCGAGCCCGACTGTGACAACGACGGCACGCCAGACGAATGCGAGCCAGACTGTGACAACGACGGTACGCCCGACGACTGCGAGCCAGACTGTGACAACGACGGCACGCCTGATGATTGCGAGCCCGACTGCGACAACGACGGCATCCCCGATGACTGCGACAGCGACAACTGCTGCCAAGGACGCATAGGGGACTATGTGTGGGAAGACCTGAACGACAACAACGTTCAGGATTCGAACGAACCGGGAATCGCAGGTGTTCAGCTCACATTGAGCGATGGCTTGGGAGGCACACTGGCGACAACCACGACTGACTCGAATGGCATGTACATCTTCGAGGAGTTGTGCCCCGGTACGTACTTCGTCACCGTTGATGATGGAACGGTTCCGAACGGCCTCTCACCAGTCAGCTGTGAATCCGGATCGAATGACGCCATAGACAGCAACTGCAGTCCGGCCGAAGTCGTACTGGTTGCTGATCCCCCTGGCCCTGTCGAAGATCTGACTATCGACTTCGGCTATGCTCCCTGTGGCGAGTGCGATGGCAAGGTCAGTGAGCTGACAATGCGCTACGATGGCCCCAGTACGGTCTTCATCGATGCGATACAGAAGAATGGAGAAGTGCGATTCTCGGGCCAAGTCGCCCCTGGAGAGTCGTTCAGCTTCTTCGGCACCGACAATGGGAGCCTTGGTACGGAGGTGAAGATCTACGAGAACAATGTACTTGCTCTCAAGCTGCACACCAGTTGCTCCAAGCCGATCTTCACTGGCCAAGTGCTCGGCTCCTACACGATCCTAGGTGGAAAGAGTAAGAATGGCGGGCCACTCTGTGACTCTGGCGGATGCGGTGGATGTGACGGGAAGATCACCAGTTTGACCCTCACATACCTCGGTAGCCAAGCAGCTGACATTCGTGTCGCACAGGGTTCGGAAGATAGCTTCAACGGAAGTGTACAACCCGGAGGACAGTTCACTTTCACTGGCCTGAGTGATGATGGCACCATGGGCACCTCGGTGAAGATCTATGTGAATGGAGTACAGAACGCCGACGTGCACACAAGCTGCTCCCAGCCCATTGGCCCAGGAGCGGTCTTCGGAGACTTCGAGGTCTTGGAAGGCCATAGCCGCTACGGTGGGCTCTTGTGCGACTCTGGAGCAGAGGTCTGCGTTGGTCATGTCCACCTCCAGGCAATCGTGATGGAGTACACGGGCGACAGCTGCAATGCGACTAGTCATTCCCAAGATCCGAGCAAGGTCTTCTGCAATGACCACGGCACGCTGACGAATCAGGTGCGAATAGTTGCCACCGATGGTGGTTCGAGAGAGTACCTGGATCAGATTGTCACTCTTGGTGAACTGTTCACGATCGATGCCACTGCTGCAGGTGAGTCGAAACTGAAAGCAGAGACACACATCGATATCTACAGTACGGCTGGCAATCATCTCCTGCAGGAAGTCCACTTCCATACGTCCTGCTCTCAGCCTCTGTTCATTGATAACCAGTTCGGTGCCTCACGACTCGAGAACTACACTCTCGAATAAGTCCTCTACGCCTGATCCTCCATCCGGTCCCTTAGGCCGGAATTGAGACAACCTTGTGGGCGATCACCAGCTGGTGGTCGCCCTTCTTGTTTGTCACTCAAGCAAGGCGTACTCGACGGAGCACCGACTTCCCCTGGAGGAGAGTCTGGGCTGGTGCCTTGCGGCTATCTATCAGCTACCAGCGCGAGTAAACCCATCCTGGATGAACTCCAATCCGCGGAAGGAAGGGGATCTTCAGTGCCGGCGGCCAGAAGGTGACACCTGTGGTGAGCCCGGCAAGATGGAGCTCCAGGCCCTGGCGGAGGCCTGCCGCCATCCCGATGTAGGTTGTATCAATCTCAACACCAAGGCCACCATCTGTGCCCCCGACCCTGACCCCATCGGTCCAGTCCTTGCCCACGCTATTGTGATCGAGCTCTGAGCGAAGCCCAGGTACCTCTTCGAGCAACGTGGAGATGAAGGTGTTCGAGTTCGGGCCAGGCCAGGCTTCGTACTTCAGACACCAATCATGGGCCTGCCATCCAAGCCCCTGCTCGTCCTCCGAGTCCTCGATTGGGTCGGACAGAGCCGAGCGTGACTCGGTATCGGTAGGATCTATCTGACTCCTTGCTGCGTCGAAGAGCGGCGAGATTTCACTCAGAGCCTCCTCACCATGCCAGGAGGCAAGGACGCGAACGGGCATGCCCCAACGAGTGTCTTCCAGGGCCCTCGACGCCGAGATCTCTCTCGCCACAAGCTTGTGATCTACTTCAAGGCGCACCCAACGCTCCACTCCGTCCGGACGAATGTCGAACCAGGCGTGATGAGCAAATGCTGCGTAGAGCGGGGTCTCATGTGCCAGATTGACCGTCTTCAGCACGATCGCCGCTTCTTCCCGGAGTTCAATCGAGGACGGTCGAGGCGCGATGCAGCTAGCCATCAAGCCCACCACAGCCGTGGCGCTGAGGCATGAGAGCTTGGTACGAGGCATTGCACGAGTATCGGGTGCACTGATGTCTGGCCGCAAGCAGAAGCCTGAAGAAAGGGCTACGCACGCCCCTCAGGCACAGCGCACTGGCCGAAAGGAGAGACCCCACCACCAAGGGCAGGGTCCGTACAGCGAGCAGCTGAGGTGGCTCGCCCACTAGCAGATTGGGATACAGAGCACAACCGCTCTCCACCTCATCTACGGCGTGAACATGACTGAGAGTCCGTCCGACAGGTTGAACCCTGCGGGCCCCCCTGCCACATCCCGATACCAGGCCTGAAGATGCCGAGTAGCGCCAGGAGTAAGACCACCTCCACCGGGCCCGGAGTAGTCCACTCCGAGGTTGAGAGTACCGCTGGCGTCCGAGATGATTGGTGCTGTGAGACGGGTCAGATCTGTCGAGACACAGCGAAAGCCATCACCAAATGGCACCTGGACCTGGTTCGAACCGTAGAAGAAGATCCCGGGCTTGCCTGCAGGTAGCTGGGTTGCCCTCAGCACGAGATCATTGGCAGACACGCTCGAACTGCCGCTTGCCGAGATCTGTGCGCCCCCCGGATTTGCGGAGTTGGGCGCCCCCACGCAGAAGTTCGTACCCGGACCGGCGGGAGGCTCCACCAGTACATCCGACGTCGAGAAGAACACCTCGCCCACCGGATCATCTCGCTGCCAGGCAATCCAGAGGACATGGTGCCCACTGCGGTCGGTGGGGAGCGTCAGGTCGAACAGGTAGTGACCTGATTTCTCCACTGGCTGCGGCCTTCCCAGGTGCTCCATCTGCGCCCAGTTCAAGGGTGTGTTCGGATCCCAGTCAGGGGTCGTCATCCAGACATCCCAGACACTCGGATTGTGGGGAGCCGTCGCAAGGAAGTCGACCTGAAGTGTCTGGCCCCCGGTGACGACCGTGGTGGGCCAATCCCCGCTCACCTGGTCCAACCCGGCGTAGGTCCGGGGGTACTCCGTCGAGGTCGAATCCACGCGACCACCGCTTGCGAGCTGGCCATCTGGACACCAGGGCGAGTAGTCGAAGCCCACGGGCAGTCCGGCCTGTACCGCCTCGGGTATGTTGCGTGAGAGCTCATTCCAGGAGTAATAAGAATCCGTTCCGTCGATCGCGACAGCGTTGGCGGCCAGCTGAAAGCTGGGGTTTTCCGGATTGCTCTGATACACGCGGTAGACACGACTGGCCGGGCTCACGACTGTGCCATGAGCATGCAGATTGGGACCAAGCGCTAGTAGAAGAGCTAGAGACGTGAGTAAGGGGGTACGGGTGTTCATCGATTCCTGGGGGATTGGGGGGAAATGGGCCACGAACCTCGCGGCTGTTCGGCAGGTTTAGCCGACATCAAGATCGAACTCAAGCCCACCGGATACGCCCATTCTTGAGCCCTCAGCTGGCGCGCCGAGCCCCTGGGGCCGTGATGCCCTCCGTCCAAGCAACCTTGATCGGGGCCTGACTGTTTGAAACAAGAAATCCGTCGTGCGAGGAAGCCAGGAGTACGCTGAGCGGCCCTGGCAGGTGTTGCTGAACGCCAGCGCAGGTCTGAGCCCTGTTTACCGGGGACGGTCGCCGCTCTCCTCAAGGCAATGTATCGAGCAGGCCCAATCCGGCATGGGCCGAGCCCGAAGCCAGCCGAACGTCGTCCTCCGGTAGTGGCAGGAGCTGCCACGTACCCGGACTCGTCGTAGGCTCCTGCCCCGAGTGGCTCCCGGCCTGGATGCACAAGTAGAGGTTTCCAAAGTGCATGACGTAGTCTCCCTGGTGATAGACCGTGGGAGCTCCACCCGCGAGCCCGGAAGCCGCACTCCAGCGCTCGATCAAGAGGTAGTCGACCTCTGCGGGTAGGCCCATGAAGTCGTTGAAGGTCACGGGAGCAACGACTCCTCGACTGTTGCCAGAGGCCGTGATATTCCCAACGCGTCCGTTTAGAGCCCCGCCCAGCCCATTGACCAGCTCAAGGGTCGGTTCGTCGAAAACGTTGTCAACCAGCAAGATCGAATTGGTCTGCGCACTATTCACCCGGATCAAATGGCCTGGATGAACCGCCCCCGAGTAGATCTCATCTCGTTGAAAATCGAACCCTCGAAACACATTCCGCTTGATCCGATAGGTACTGACTCCGTCGGCGCTCCCTCCCATGAAGGCACCAAGGAAACGAAACGAGCTGTAGAAATTGTCACGAATGGTGATGCCATCGCCAGCAGTGTGAACGTCCCCGGCCACATCTTGGCCAAAAAAGCTGATCATCGAGTTGGCTGAACCGATGAAGACATTGTGGTGAATTGCACTACTGCCGTAGCGCACTCCAATTTGGTTGCAGCTGTCCTGAAAAGCCTGAAAGGCGTTCTTCCAATCAATAGCTGACAACGCGAAAACGTTGTTGCGAATCTTGCAGCCATCACCAAGCTGGCCGACTTGCAGGGCCTCCGTACCGGTACGAAGAACACGATTGTTCTCAATTCGCAGATTGTTGAAAGAGTGCTGAGGGGGGGTCTGAGTACTCCCGATGTACATGCCCTCGCTTCCGATATCGTGAATGTAGTTGTCGTGGATGAACACGTTGTTCATCGGTATCGTCCCATCGTCGTCGGTCTTCAAGGTCATGCCAGCGAACCCGACCTCACGAATCTCGATGAATGACAGTTCGAAATCGCTAGTTGGAGGATTCACGATTCCAACGGGCACCTGACTTCCGACACCGATCCCTGAATTTCCAGTCCCGAACAGGCGGAAGTCGTCGTCGACGAGGATTCCGTAAGTCCCCCGGGTGTTGGAATAATTGTTCCCACGGTGGCCCGGAAACGCACTATCTCCAGTCAACGAGATCGGGTCGTACTTTCCCGTAACGATCCAGTTGGATCCCCCACTCAGCCCGAACAAGTAGTAGTGCCCCTGCCCCCCCACGCGAACCTGGCCATTGATATTGGTGATGACCAGAGGCCGCTCGGGTGAGCGCATGGGAAGATTTCCGATGCGCAGGAACTTGTACTCACCACCTTCGAGATAGAGACGATCAAGAGTGCTCCAATCAACGCCTGGGTACGAAGCCTGGATGTCGATCAGATAGACGCCCTGGCCCAGTGGTGGAGCCGAGATGGTCAGAGTTGTCCGAGGAGCCCCCCACTCTCCATCCGGATTCCGCTCAGTAGGTATGGGGAGCGGCGAGAACTGCTGAAACTGGGCGATACCCGCACCCTCAACGAGAATCGTCAGGGCAAGAGTCGAGAACAGTCGCGCAACTACAGCATTCATCGTGAAGTCCTCTCCGGGTTAGCTGGAACACCCAAGTCTAGCTCACATCTGGAATTATCAGGTCCTTGGTCATGAGATAGGTGGGGCAAGCACGCTCTCCACCACCTCACATGACTCTGAGGCTTCTCCATCAATCCGCTAGGCCTCGGTAGATGTACCTACTCCTCTACCTCAGCCAAGCTCTCACCCGCTGGTGACCGGGTGTTCCTGGGCTCGAGCACTGGCGACGCGAGCGTATCTATCGGCTCCTCACCACGCGGTTCACTCACATCGGCATCTGTAACGACGGTGCTTCCTTCGAGAAGATCCAAGCCAGTACTGGCCTCCTCGACCAGATCCTGTGGAAGTCTCTTGGTCGTCTTGACTCCAAGGTCTCGGAAGCCCTCTACAAGACGTACGAGGTTCCCTTTCCCAGCCACCAGTGTGTTCCGGGCCCCACGATAGGACTTCATTGCCGTCTCGAACTGCTGTTCAACTCTCTCGAATTTCTCGGCAAAGACCGCCAGCTTCGAGTGCACCTTGCCAGCGACCTCAGCCAGCTGCTTCGTACTCCTGTTTTGCTTCTCGATTTTCCAGAGGCTGGCCACCGTGTGGAGGATTGGCAGGAGGGTGTTGGGAGTAACGACTGCGATGCTCCTCTCGTAGGCATCCTGGAACAGACGTGGATCACTATCGAATGCGGCGAGATAGGCAGTCTCAATCGGCATGAACATGAAGACAAATTCAGGCGAGTGAATCCCGTTGAGCTTCGTGTAGTCCTTGGCTGCCAGACTCTCGATGTGAGTCCGGACACAGGCCACATGGCGATGGAGTGCAGCCTCGGCCTCGACCGGGTCCTCGGCGTTGACACTCTCAATGTAGTCCCCCAGAGAGACCTTTGAGTCGATGATGATGTGGCGCCCCTCGGGGAGATAGAGGACGAAGTCGGGCCTGAAGTTGTCCCCTTCGTCGTCCTTGAAGTTGTCCTCGCGCCCGTACTCCCTGTCCCTCTGAAGCCCGGCGAATTCCAGCAGCTTCTCGACTTGAACCTCGCCCCAGTTGCCAAGGGTTTTCTTTTCTCCGCGTAGCGCCTTGGCCAGGTTGCCCGCCTCGTCCTGCAAGGCCGCATTCATCTTGCCTAGCGCCTCCAGCTGTAGCTTCAGGCCGGCATTGCCCTCCACCTGCTCCTTGTGCACATCGTTGACACGCTTCTGAAAGCCAACTATCTGCTCCTTGAGGGGCTGCAACAGGCTGGTGACACTCTTCTTGTTTCTCGCCTCCAGAGACTGCTCCTTCTCGGTGAAGATCTTCTCGGAGAGGCTCTTGAACTCCGTTCTCATGGCGACCCTCTGCTCATCGAAGGCCTTCTTCTGCTTCTCGAGGCTAGCCTCTCTCTCGCCCAGCTTTGCCTTGAGGACCTCTTTTTCCGACTCGGTCTTGCGAAGGGTCTCGAGCTGTTCCTCATTACGCTCACGGTCGGATTCCCACTTGACGCGGTCTCTCTCACGCTCCTGTTGAACCGCCTCGAGTGCCTCGGCCTTGGCCTTCTCAACTAAGGCCAGGTGAGCCTCCTGCGCGCCCAACCTCTCCTCCAATCGAGCCCTGACCTCTGCGTCGGGTTCAGCTGAGGGCGCCCTCTTGCGTCCCAGTACGAAGCCGACCAGGCCTCCAAGAAGCAGGCCGGTCAGGATTGCTAGAGCAGTCTCCATGGTTTCAAATTGGCGTGGGTGCCGGATTCTGGGACAGCGGAGACCTTCGCCATCCGGGATCCCTGCCCCTGAGAGTAAGCACTGCCAGGGATCGTCGCTAGCACTTGCCGCAATCAGCGAGAGGTAAGAGTCTAGGGCTCCAGCAGGTCGACCCAGCAAACGGGTGGGTGGCCCCATTCGCACTGCCGCGCCGCTTTGAACCTTGCAGCAGATTCTTGAAGCACACGATCCGGGGCGTCTCAATGGTGCTGCTCTCCGGGGTGCAGAAGAGCCTGACTGCGCAGGGGGGATCGAAGCTCCGGCGTCAGGGCGCAGTCCACCCTGAGAGACCTCCGTGCTGGAGACGCGGGGAAACCTTGCCGCCCCGTGGGGCACGCCTCCTGAGAGGTCGCGGAGTCCGGGGAGTTTCCACAATGCAACTTCCTATCTCTGGAGGGACACGCCGCGCTCCAGGCCAGCCCATGGTCCAGACCACACCTCCCTCTTGGAATGGTATTTCCCGGGCCCTGCCAGGTGCTGGATCGAGCCAGCTTGCCACGCCTCGCAGTCTGGATCTCGGAGAGACTGATGTACGCCACCGCACCTGCAACCTCTTGACGAACGCGGCCTCGCGCGAGAGCTCAGGAGCACTCCCCTCATGCACTTGCGAATCGTCGACTGCTTGGTCTGGAGAACCAACGATGTGCAAGGTCAGACAATCTCGACCAAGGTGCTCGAATATTTCGAGGAGTCATTCACGCTTGCCCATGGAAGAGTAATAGGCCGAATACCCCAAGCCCAGTATTGAGGTAGTTCAATCATCAAAATGGACGTTCAACTGGATTCCCGCCCTCAAGCTGAATCAGAGAATCAATAACGGATAAGAAATTCGAACGCCTCCGCAAAAAGGCCGATCTCCCAATTCCGAAGTGAGCCTCTCAACCTTGGTGGACTCTTCTAATTCGATACTGGGATTAGAAAATTCGCACCGTCTTTGACTAATTCAAGGCACCCCATGCAAACCGATATCCGGAAGCATGGAAGCATCATCTGCAGAACGCGCTCTGCGCTGGGTATCGACGTTCATTCTCTGCTCAACGATTGTCAGCGTTGGCAACGCACAGGACCTCACCGCAGAATTCTCCCTCCCTGATGGTCTTGCTCATGATCGCTTCGGTAGCACTGTGGTCATGGAGGGAAATCGCGTCCTGATTGCGTCGGTCAATCGCGATGAAGGGCCATCCATGGTTGATGTTGGGAGCGTCTACATATTCGACTTGATCGCGAATAGCTGGACCCTCTCAGCTCGTCTGAATGCCCTTGATGCAACAACAGAGTCACGTTTCGGATCTGCGATGCAACTCGAGGGAGACACCATTGTCGTGGGTGCTCCTTTGGCCAGCGAAGCTGGCATTGTCACTGGAGCTGTCTACATCTTTCAGCTCATTGCCGATAACTGGGTCCAAACGCAGAAACTCGTGGGAACGACCTCCGGCGCTCAGAGTCGGTTTGGTCAGTCGCTTGCTCTCGAAGGAGACCGGCTCGTGGTTGGTGCATCTGGTCACAGCATTGCGGGACTGGATGCGGGCAGCGCTTTTGTCTTCGAAAAGGTCAACGGATCCTGGGTCGAGAAGACCACCCTGCAAGTGAGTAGCCAGCTAGCTGGCGACCAATTCGGATTCTCTGTTGCAATGCATGGCGACCTGATTGCGGTCTCTGCTCCTTGGAGCTCGAACATCGTCAATGGAGATGGTGCGGTGTTCCTCTTCCAAAACACTGGCAGTGGCTGGAACCAGCTCACAAAGATCCAGTCGAGCACGCCGATGCCGCACCAGATCTTTGGGCGGGCCCTCGACATGGACGCCAACACCCTGGTCGTTGGCAGCCCCAGCGCGAATAGCTCTGCCGTATTCTCAGGCATGGTCACCGTCTTTGGGATGGAATATGGATCCTGGACCGAACTGGTCGAGCTCCTTCCTGGCCCAGACAGTTCCCATCACCGCTTTGGTTTCTCGGTCTCGCTCGAGGAGGACATGATCGCTGTCGGCGCACCCTTTGCTGGTGACGGCCCCTTCCCACGAGGTGAAGTGGTTCTGTTCAGCCGAACTGGGCGCTCCTGGATCGAACTCGGAGCGGTGACGTCCCCTGACTACACCCCTTATGAGGGAGTCGGAATGTCCACCATGCTATCTGATGGTCAACTCCTTATCGGCTCCCCACTCACCTCTGGTTGGACGGTGGGATTGGGCCGCGCCATGCTTTGGAATCTCTCGGATCTGCCCGAAGTAGGCACCTACTGCGAGGGATCTGGATGTCCCTGTGGCAATGAAGACCCCGATGCCGGTTGCTACAACTCGACGAGCTTGGGGGCGAGGCTCTGGGCCGAAGGAAGCCTGGCTACTTCACATCCCAATCCGCGCCTCTTCGCCGACCAGCTACCGCCTGGCAAGATGGCCATGCTGTGGATGGGAGAACCCGGGCCAGGAACTGTATTCGGAGACGGCCTCCTCTGTATGGGGGGGAATGGAAACCCCGGGTCGACCCTTCGACTCCCCTACCCGCCGCAGGTCACGGGTCCGCAAGGAGCTCTCGACTTTGACGCCGAGTTCATCACCGGCATACTCAATAACTCACCGGGATCGATCTACAACTTCCAGGTGATCTACAGGGATGCCGCAGGTCCGTGTAACACGTACTTCAATCTCTCCAACGCCCTGGCCCTTGGCATGGGAATCTGACCTCTGTTCAGCAAACGGAGACGCAGCTCAAGTCCTTGGTCTTTAGCGAGGCTTCTATCCAGGTACACGGAGATTCGAGCACGGGGCCATGAGCCTGGACTGACTGGTAAGGCTCGACCGAGACTCCATTCAGGCAGGTGATCATAGAGAGCGTGGCCCTTGCAGCATTCATGCTGTAGAGGACAGGGGAACTGCGAGTCGAGATGACCAGAAGAGGCTTCTGCTCCTCGACGAGCCGCCGGAGTTGATTCCTGTGGGTTCGAGCTCGAAGCCCTGCACAGGGCACTCGGTCGGTCCTTCGTCCATCGCGAGGGCCAGGACCTACGGGAACACCGTCAGGTCGTGGGGCACCCTCGCAGACCGAACAAGGGACCTCCTGATGGCGGGGCGGCGACTCCCAGGCTTCGTTCCTGAGGGCCAGCTAGAGGCCCTCTGAAGCCAGATCAGAGGAGTTGAAACTCGTGGGTCGCACCGCCAGGGCCCTTGAGGCTGGTCTTGGGCCGATCAGCCTGGCTCTGGAAGCAGTCACCAGGGAGCGACACAACATGTTCCTGGCAAGCGGCTTGGGTAGGCCCATGACTGCTGTCTCGAGGAATCCTGATGGAGTCCTCGCAGCAGTTGCGAGTAACCCCATGAGGACGACAGCAGACCACAGGCAACCCGACCCCTCTCCGTAAGGCGAGGAAGTGCATTTGCGGGCTCGAGAGCGCTCCTCCAGAGGAACAAGAAGGCCACCACGGCTCACCCCACTGCAAGGAGCACCAATCATGAAGCCCACCAAGACACTCCCCTCCTCCCTTCCCTGCGGCCTGATCTCCTTCATGTCGAGAAGCCACCCTCGACAGCGTGGCCTCGGTCAGGAGATGAAGTCTCCCAGGACCACCAGATGTCAGCTGGCTCTCTTCATTGGTGCACTCTCACTCTTCTCCTGCAGCTCGGGGGGCGGCGACAACCAGCAAGGCTCTAACTCACCCGCAGTTCCGAGTCCTCCGGGAGTTACTGTCGGTGATCAGGAGCTGTTCATTAGCTGGAGCATGAGCAGTGGGCTTACATACAACCTCTACTTTGGCACCACCTCCCCCGTGGACCCCGCCACGGCAACCCGTCTGGCTGGAGTTCAGTCACCCTTCCAACACACAGGCCTGGTCAATGGCACGACGTACAACTACGTCCTGACCTCTAGCAACTTCGTCGGGGAGAGTGCACCCTCGATCGAGGTCAATGCTACTCCTCAGGCAGGAGCCTCCCCGCCTGATCCGCTGCTCGCAGAGCAGTGGCACCTGATTAACGACGGACAGACAGGGGGCCTTGTCGGTGCTGACGCCAACGTAGCTCCAGTCTGGTCCGCTGGAATCAAGGGTAATGGCGTGCGTATCTCCATCGTCGATGACGGCCTGGAAATCGGACACCCTGACCTTATCGCCAACGTCGTTCCCGGCAAGAGCATCGACTATGCAGAGAACGACAACGACCCCACCGGAGGTAGTCACGGAACCAGCGTGGGCGGCGTTTCCGCCGCAGTTGGAGGGAATGGATTTGGAGTCAGCGGCGCCGCTCCCAGGGCCGAGTTGGTCGGCTTCAACTATCTCGCTAACCCCACGGCCGCTACAGAGGCAGATGCCATGTCCAGAGACGCGGCATCGATCTGGATCTCGAATAACAGCTGGGGGCCTGTAAACGGTAATGACCCCACGCCAGCACCCTCGTCTTGGTTCGACTCGATTGGGTCTGGCCTCGAGAACGGTCGAAACGGGCTTGGCACTGTCTACTTGTTCGCTGCGGGTAACTCAGGACATACGGGAGCAAATACCAACTACAGCGAATACACGATTCATCCCGGAGTCATCACCGTTGGCGCCATAGATCACAACGACAGAGCAGCCTTCTACTCAACGCCAGGCGCGAACATCCTTGTCTGTGCCCACACCCAGGGAGACGAGAGCACTCCGGGAATCACAACGACCGACCGCACGGGGACCGAGGGCTACAACACCGGGAACAGCGCCCAGGACTATGCCGACATCAGCTTCACGAACACCTTCAACGGTACCTCCTCGGCCACGCCCCTGGCCAGCGGTGTTGTCGCTCTGCTTCTCGAGGTCAATCCCGGCCTTGGCTGGCGAGAGGTAAGGCGGATCCTCGCCTTGAGCGCCCGCAAGAACGACCCCTTCGACGCTGGCTGGAGTACGAACGGCTCGGGGTTCCCCGTCCACCACGTCTATGGCTACGGCTGTGTAGATGCCACTGCAGCCCTGAACCTGGCAAACCAGACCAACGCATTGCCCCCCATGCTGAATTTCCAGGGTCCCACCAGCCAGCCTGGCCTGGCGATCCCGGATGCCGACCCCCAGGGCGTCGAGGACTTCATCACCGTCAGCGGCAGCGGCATCGAGAACATCGAACATGTGGCCGTGGTCTTTTCGGCTGCCGACCACACCTACATCGGTGATCTCCAGATCGAGTTGACCAGTCCCGATGGGAACACACTGAGCGTGCTCGCTGAACCGCATGAACTGCAGGCTCCACAGAGTAGCACCTACAACCAGTGGGTCTTCGGTACGGCCCGCCACATGGACGAGCGTGCCGACGGTGTCTGGAGCCTGCGGGTCATCGACGCCCTCTCTCAGGACACGGGAACCTTCCAGTCATGGAGCCTCATCTTCCTCGGTCACTAGATTCCCCTTCTTCACTCTCAATAGACCAACGCACACTCGATCAGGTAGCCACCACCATGAAAACCCAATCCATCTCCACCATCGTCGCCACCTTTCTACTCGCGGCTTGTTCCTTGGACCTCCCCACCGTCGAGCCCTCCAGCCCCGGGGCTTCCCAGGGCCTGGCCCTCTCAACGGTCACCAGCTTTGAAGTCACAGCCAATTCCAGTTCTCTGGAAGCGAAGAAGCGCCAGCGCCCGGAGCACCAGCTCGAAACCCAGCTGACCTGGATGGACGGCGGGAGAGAACGGCGAGTCTGGCTCGACGAGAGTGCGCTGATCGAATTCGATCCAGAGCCCAACGCCGACGCCTGGCTCTCCGCCCGCGGCAGTGCGATCGAGCCCACAGGGGCCGGCGAGGGCAAGATCCGTCGCTGGACACTGGACGAGGGCTTCAAGGCGAGCGAGCTGCTCACACAGATGAAGGAGCGCGGAACGGCCTCCCACTTTTCACAGGCCTACCGAGCGAGTGCGAGCAAGGAGGGGGCACTCATGGGGCTTCCCGGCGGAGTTCTCGTCTACCTGAAGCCCGAGATCGGAGACCTGGCCGCCAGTCAGTGGTTCGATTCACGCGGCCTGACCGTGCGGCAGAAGATGAGCTATGGCACCTCTGTCTACCTGATCGAGTCACCCAGAGGCGCTGCCTGCCTCGAACTCACCAGTTCACTCCTGGAGTCCGAGGATGTGGTGAAGGCACTCCCCAACTGGTGGCGCGCAATGCGAGTTCAGTAGGGACATGGCAACCTACTGGCAGGGCGGGCTCATGCGCTGATACCCCGTGCAGCATGAGCCCGCCTCTTCCGGCCAGCCCCACACACCTCAGTCACTCCAACAGGCCTTGGGACCAGGCAACTCCTCGAGATCAAGGGCAGGGTCCATTCTCGCAACAAGGCCCAAACTGGCACTCCATGAAGGCAGCCAGAACATTGGCCAAGCAGAGCCCTCCGGCGAGTAAGAACACGGACTTCTCGAACAGAGCTGGTTTTCTGGTCGTACCCGCCGGTTCATCCTTCATGAGAATCAGGAAGAGAGCGGCGCCAAGTATGGTCGAGGCGAAGATCACGACAGCCCACGAGTACAGGTACATCCCCAAGACTGGGGAGCCGTAGCCAGTCGGCTCTCCTGCCACAGGGCAGATGTGTAGGAGAACCTGACGAATCGAGAAGGTCGCGCCGATCAGGGCTGAGATGATAACCAGCGCAACATGCTCGCTCCTGATACCGAAGTAGGTGTTGAAGCCCAGCCCGAGGATGACGCCGAGCATGCCCATCCGCTGAACCAGGCAGAGCGGACAGGGATTCTCGCCGAGTCCGAACTGAAAGTAGAAAGCGCCGATCAAGACGCTGCAGATGATCAGCATGCACACGCTGTTCGCGATGTAGAGCCCAGGCTTGTTCATCATCAGAAGTTCAGGTTCAGGCTGGAGGTCGTGTGATACCAGAACATCATCAGGCTCAAGGTCATGCTCAGCGCAAAAACCACGAAGGCCGGCTTCTTCTTACCCAGGTAGATCAGCCCGAACGCCACAAGGTAGCAAAGAAAAATCAGGCTCATGGTCTTCTCAATGCACTGTCTGAAAGGAGTGAGGGACAACGCCAGCTGACGCGGTTCGAAATTTGATCCAGGTGGTCGTTGATGGCGGTTTTCAGTCTGTGGAAGAGAGAGCTGGCATTCAACAGATCCAGTCTTCCCAAATTCAAGATTGGTACAACCGGCTCACTACAGGGCATGCTCAGTCTCCAATCTCCCGTCTACTTCGATCGGAAGTGACTCTTACCAGCAACCACAATGATGGGATCAGGATGGTCAGTCCAATCACGCTGGCGAGAAGCGCGGCCCGGATGACGGGCTCCGGCGCAGCCACCTCGCTGTAGAACACATCGGGCGCAACCAGGCGCCCATTCAGAGCCAGTGCCCATGCACCCAGGATCCCCAGGACCTGGAGAGCGGCCAGTGCGCGCGCGACCCTGAAGCGGCCGAGGAGGAGAGCACCGAACGCTCCCGCAGCGGCCACGACCGTTGCGGTCACGAGTGCACGACTCCAGGAGTCATCCAGCAGTCCGTGATAGGCAACCGGCGCAGCGCCCCTCGCGAGCCACCAGGTTAGAACTGCAAGCAGTGCGGCCACGCCACTCGCGATACAAGCGCGGCGTCGGAAGAGCGAGAGCAAGCCCTCTTCGCAGATGCAGGTCATGTAGACCGCAGCGAGATAGGCAAACAAGCTCAGCGCGAGAAACCCGACTGCAAGTGGAAATGCTGCCGACCAGTCTCCAGAGGTCTCACTCGAGATCGTACCGACTGCAGCTCCCAGAAAGACTGGCGTTACCACACTCGAGACTCCATATGCCAGTCCCCAGCGCGCATTGAACGCCTCGGTACCCTTCCCATATGCGCGGAAGGCAAAGGCGCTACCGCGAATGACAATTCCAAAGAGTGCCAGCCCCAGCGGAAGATGGGCCCTGTCGGCGATGGCGGCTGCACCTCCAGGAAAGCAAGTGAGCAGGAGGATGACCGCGAACAAGACCCAGACATGGTGAACCTCCCAGATCGGCGCAATGGCATTGGCCAGAGCTCGGCGCTCTGACTTCGCCCCAGGCCCACGTGCGAGCAACTCCCACAGGCCCGCGCCATAGTCTGCCCCACCCGTCAGACAGTAGGCTCCAACAGCCAGGCCGACCGCAAGCAAGGCCAGGTGTACGATCACGGAGCGCCCTCCAACCAATTGAGGGTGGCAAAGACGTGTCGACGTAACAAGCGCAGGGTCACGATGCCCAAGACCACGTAGAGCGCGGTGAAGCCGATCAATGGCAGGATCAAGCCCTGCTGCGCCGTGACTGCGTCCTCGACGCGCTGTGCACCACGTACGATCCACGGTTGGCGTGCGACCTCAGACCCTATCCAGCCGGCCTCCATGGCAATGAGGCCGAGCGGCGCAGCAAGAACAAGAGCACGTAACAACCACCTGGAGCTTGGCAAGGTACGTGATCGAATCCACGCCAGCGCAATCCAGACAGAGATGGCGAGAAGTATGGTCCCCGCAGCGACCATTATCTGGAAGGCCAGATAGGGCAGCACGACCGGGGGACGGTCATCAACAGGAACAGAATCGACTCCCGGCACAACCGCGTCACGATCTCCGTGAAGCAAGAACGACAGTCCACCGGGCAGCAGCAGGGCAAAGCGTACCTCGCCGGTGGCCGGATCCGGAATTCCACCCAGGTGCATGTCTGCAGGCCCCGTGACGAAGTGTGCCTCAAGCGCTGCGAGCTTGGCCGGTTGATCCTCAGCAAGCACGCGGGCTGACCTGTCTCCCGAGAGAATCTGCAGGGGCGTGAGGGGTACGGCGATAGCGAGCGCCAGTCCGAGCGCCTTGCGGTGAAAGGCCGAACTGGGCGTACGCAACAACCCAAAGGCATGAATTCCAGCGCTCACGAAGGCAACAGACACGTAGGCCGACAGGGCAACGTGCACGGCCTTGCTGATGAAGACGGGACTGGAGAAGGCAACCATCGGGTTCGAGGCGGCGGCCTCGGCCGGAGAGAGACCGCCAAGCACTGCCGCACCCGGACTCTGCATGAAGGCATTCACGGCAGTGACGAAGACGCCGCTTGCCAGTCCACTTGCCGCGACCACCGCCGCAGAAGCCAGGCGTGTGCGAGGGCCTATTCGATCACCACCGTAGAGGTAGATCCCCAGAAAGATGGCCTCGAGAAAGAAGGCAAAACCCTCGAGGGTGAAGGGAAGCCCGATGGCCGCTCCTGAGAGCTCCACCCAAGCAGGCCAAAGAAGTGAGAGCTCGAACGAGAGGACCGTGCCCGAGACAGCCCCAACAGCAAACAGGATTGCCGCTCCACGCGCCCAGCGCCGGGCCAGTTCCGTCCAGATAGGGTCCCCGGTTCTCTGGTGGCGCCACTCTGCAAGTGCCATGAAGAGCGGCATCCCGATGCCTGCAACTCCAAACAGGATGTGGAAACCGAGCGAGACGGCCATCAGCGTACGTGCTGCGAGAAGGTCGGTCATGACACCACGAGAATAGGGCAATTAGTCGGCCGTCACCAACCCTCCTGACTCTTCCCGTCCCGAATCTCCACGCGCTTCAACAGCTACGAAACTTGGCCCCAGACTCCTTGTGGGGCAAGACGGTCTCGGGTGAACGTGCCAAGCTCCCTGCAGTTCGTGACATGGGTCGGAGGGCAAGAGCAGCGCAGCCGCTCCCCGGCGGCCATGCACAGGTCAGGCACCTGGGAGGGCACCTCTGACCAATCCGCTAGTGAACTCCGCCGCTCCGACGTGAACAAGCTAGAGACCGCTCGACTCAGTGAGTCAAGCGGTCGCCTGTCATCAGCCACCTCATGTGGCCCAGGTCGCAAGTCAAGAGCCAGGAGTCAGGCTCCGGGCCAGTGTCAGCTCACTGATCAAGTGCAAGACGGGGGGTATCGAGGTCGAAGCGGTCGAGGCTCATGACCTTGTGCCAGGCCGCGACGAAGTCATCGATGAACTGACCTTTAGAGTCATCGCAGGCATAGACCTCAGCGATCGCTCGAAGCTGGGAGTTCGATCCAAACACGAGGTCGACCGATGTAGCAGTCCACTTGACCTCGCCGGTTTCACTATCTCGCCCTTCAATCAAGTACTCGCCATCGGCGGAACGCTGCCACTGCGTGCTCATGTCCAGGAGGTTCACGAAGAAGTCCGTGGTCAGGGTTCCCGGACGCTCTGTGAATGCACCTGGCTGAGAGCCAGAAGAGCTAGCACAGAGGACTCGCATGCCACCGAGGAGGACGGTCATCTCCGGAGCACTGAGAGTGAGCAGATTGGCTCGGTCGACCATTAGCTCCTCGGGCGAGCGATGATGCGGGGCCCCCATGAAGTTGCGGAATCCGTCTGCAGTCGGCTCGAGCACCGCGAAAGACGCCACATCCGTCTGCGCCTGAGAGGCATCGGTACGTCCCGGTACAAAGGGAACCCGCACCTCGTGTCCCGCTGCCTCAGAAGCGGCTTCGACTGCTGCACACCCGCCCAGAACGATCAAATCGGCGAGTGAGACGCGCTTGGCTCCAGCCTGAGCGTCGTTGAACTCGGTCTGGAGCCCTTCCAGGGTCTGCAAGACCTTCGCCAGCTCCTCCGGGTTGTTGCACTCCCAGTCCTTCTGCGGTGCAAGACGGATGCGTGCACCGTTCGCGCCTCCTCGCCTGTCGGTTCCGCGGAACGTCGAGGCCGAGGCCCATGCGGTGGAAACCAGCTCAGAGACTGAGAGCCCCGACTCGAGAACCTTCTTCTTGAGAGCTGCGATGTCATCCTCTCCGATCAACTCATGGTCAAGATTGGGAACTGGATCTTGCCACAGTTGCGCCTCGGGAACTTCCGAGCCGAGTAGGCAAGCAACAGGCCCCATGTCACGGTGCGTCAGCTTGTACCAAGCTCTGGAGAAGGCATCCGCGAACTCTTCAGGGTTCTCATGGAATCGCCTCGAGATCGGTCCATAGATTGGATCCACCTTCAGTGCGAGGTCCGTTGTGAACATCATCGGCGCGTGAGACTTCGACGGATCGAAGGCATCCGGCACAGTCCCCTGTGCATCCTCGTCTGTGGGGGTCCACTGCCAGCCACCGGCAGGGCTCTTCACGAGCTTCCAGTCGTACCCGAAGAGGTTGGAGAAATACCCGTTGGACCAGCGTGTCGGAACCGAGGTCCAAGCACCCTCCAGACCACTGGTGATGGTGTCGCCGGCATTGCCCGTTCCAAAGGTGTTCTTCCAGCCGAACCCTTGTTCCTCGAGGCTGGCCCCCTCAGGTGGAGGGCCAACGTTGCCATCGGGACTGGCCGCACCATGGGCCTTTCCAAAGGTGTGCCCACCGGCGATGAGCGCGACAGTCTCCTCGTCATTCATGGCCATGCGGCCAAAGGTCTCTCGGATGTCCCGAGCCGCGGCGATCGGGTCAGGTTCACCGTTTGGCCCCTGTGGGTTGACGTAGATCAGTCCCATTTGAACGGCTGCCAGGGGGCTCTCCAGCTCGCGGTCACCGGTGTAGCGCTCATCCGCCAGCCATTCGCTCTCTGGCCCCCAGTAGACATCCGACTCCGGCTCCCAGACATCTTCGCGTCCACCGGCAAAGCCGAAGGTCTCGAAACCCATCGACTCGAGAGCGCAGTTACCCGTGAGAACCATCAGGTCGGCCCAGGAAATACTGCGACCATACTTCTGCTTGATGGGCCAGAGCAGTCGGCGGGCCTTGTCGAGGTTGGTGTTGTCGGGCCAGCTGTTGAGGGGAGCAAAACGAATAACCCCTGAGGAGGCTCCGCCGCGACCGTCGGCAACACGGTAGGTGCCGGCACTGTGCCAGGCCAAGCGAATGAACAACGGCCCGTAGTGGCCATAGTCAGCTGGCCACCAGTCCTCGGACTCCGTCATCAGAGCGACGATATCTGCCTTCAGGGCTTCCAGATCCAGCATCTGGAATTCCTTCGCGTAGTCAAAGTCCTCGCCCATTGGATTGCTCATGGACGAGTTCCGGTGGAGCACCTCCAGGTCGAGTTGCTTCGGCCACCAGTCCTGGTTTGACATGGCGCTGGCGAGCACGTGCCTGTGCGTCCCGACCATCACCGGGCATTCGCCACTGGTTTCAACGGTTTCGTCAAGCGCTCCCACGGTTCGCGACTCCTCTGTGCCGGCACAGCCAGCGAGGCTAAGGACTGCAGAGGTCGCTACCAGACGAGCCAATTGAGCTGTCGATGTCATCAGATCTTCTGAGGTTACGGTTGATAGATTCCGTCCGCTCAGCGGACGGGCAAGTAGCCTGACCAGGAGTATGCGCGATTTCGCCTGATCGCTGCAACGTAGCCTCGAGAGGTGGCGTCCGGAGTGCCTGGCTGAAGTGGACCACCCTGATTCTCGGACCAAACCATCGGCTATTGCGCAGGGGCTCAGAAGTCGATTTCAGTCACCAGCCCACGGGCGTCCGCTTCCCTCAAGACAGCCGCCGCGATGTGAAGGTCCTGAGGCGCGACACCTGAGCTATCGAAGACAGTGATCTGGTCGGGGCTCGTTCGGCCGGGATGCTGGTCGAGCAGTACGCTGCCGAGCGAGGTGATCTGACCTACCTCCAGGAAGCCAGCTCCCACCGCGTGCTGAAACTCGCCAATGCGTATCGACTGCTCTGGTAGATCAGCAAAGGCAGCCGCGATCTCCATGAGCCGGGGGTCGAGCTCTTGCTTCCCCCCCGCGTCAGCGCCCATCGCCGAGACATGAGTGCCTGGAGCCACCCAGCCAGCCTCGACGATTGGAGCACGTGACGGAGTGACCGTCGTGAGGATATCGCTCCCCTGGACCGCTTCCTCAGCAGTGCTCACCGCGCTCACAACGCACTCAAGATCCTCCAGTTGCTGACACAATCCCTCTGCACTGGCGCGATGACGACTCCAGACCTTGACAGTTCCAAGCCGGCGACGCGCGGCCACAGCACGCACCTCAAACGCAGCCTGATGGCCAGCTCCAATCACGCCTAGAATGGCGGAGTCGGGGCGAGCCAACCGGTCGACCGCGATGGCATTGGCGGCGGCGGTACGAAGCCCGTTGAGGTAGCCGGCACTGACCAAGGCCCGAGGAAGTCCGGTTTCCGCGTCGAGAAGCAGAGTGGTCGACCCATGGTTTGGAATGCCATGCTTCTGGTTGTCCGGAAAGTAGCTACCTACCTTGAGTCCAAGGAGTCCCGCCGGAAGATCGGTCGCCGTCTTGACGGCAAAGCCCGAGCCAGGTGAAGGACCCCCGGCGAGGACCACGGGCATGATGTCCGAGTCTCCGGTGGCCACCGAAGTGAGCGCGCCTGATACCGCGGCGAACGCAAGGTCCAGCGAGATGACTTCGCGCACAACCGCTTCCGAGATGACAGTGAGTCGCATGGGGGTCTTGTACCGCGAAACCCGCCTGGTGCCCAAGGAAACGGGGACTCAACAGACAGTCTTGAGGTGACCGATAGCCACGCCAGCCCCTGAGGGCCTGGGTTGTTGTAGCCGAGACACCGGGGTTGGGGCGTCTGATTGTGCTCAACCCCTTGTGGAGTAGGGCCCTCCACGGCTCAATCAACTCCAGCTCGTAAACTGTCGTCCGGTCCAAATAGAAAGACAGGTCCGCTGGCCAATCGCCAACGGACCTGCCTCGTAGTCTTAGAATCCGGGGACGGTCTTGGCCTTCGCGTAGAGCCAGTAGCAGACCGCGAAACTGAGCACCAACACGACACCCACCGTCGGCAGAACCGGATAGGTGAACATCGCCGGTTGTCCCACGCCGACCATGAAGAGCAGCAGGGAGATCGACATGTAGGTGTTGTGCTTCGAGCGAGTTCCAGCCATCGCAGCATCAGCGGGGTCCGGAGCATCACCGTTCTTGATGGCCGTGATGATGCGCTTCTGCGCTGGCCAGATTCGCATCCACACGTTGGCGGCCATGGCGGTACCGAAGAGAGCTGCCACGTGGATGTAAGTCGCCCTGTCAGAGAAACCCTGACGTTCGCTCAAGAACCAGGCAAAGGCCACTGCAATCAAGCCCCAGATCACGACGCCCACGGAGTGCTGCTTGGCAAGGGCCTTGAACAGCAAGTCATAGACCAGGAAGCCCACGATGATCCCGATGAAGGCGGGACCCCAGTCTCCAAAGACGGGTGCGGGGTGCTGCCCATCGAAGAGGTTCGCTCCGTCGTAGCCGTGGTAGTAGACCAGGAACAGGAGCAGGACACCGGTGATCCAGGTGAATGCTGCGCCCCAACGGAACCAGTAGAGAGCTCGTGGGATCAGCTCAGGGATGACCTTTTTCTTCGTCTCGGCGTCCATGGTCGGAGCGAAGGCCGAGTTGACCCAGTTGAAGAAATAGAGCAGGCCAATCCAGAGGACGCCCGCGCCGAAGTGAAGCCAACGGTCAGCGAGTTCGAAGATTTCCATGGAGTCTGTTCGATCGTTACTAGGTGGGGATGAATTCGAGGGGATCAGCCAGGCAGAGCGGCCCGTCAACGGAGCCCCAGTGACGCAACACTATCCGCTAGGAGGAGGGCCAAGTCAAAAGACCTAGGCATCTTCTTTTTGCCGAGCCCCCCCCTGAAGCGGTCCGTCAATCGACGTCAAACTCGAAAGTCACGCCGGTCGACTGATTTGGCTCGATGGTAACGCTGCCCTGCAAGATCCCGAACTCCTCGTGCTGAACCTCGATCACGTACTGCCCTGGAGGCAGGTCTGGGATCGAGAACTCCCCTCCCCCGTCGGAGACCGCGAACCAGGGATGTGCGGACACATGAACCCAGGCGGACATCCACGGGTGGATGTCGCAGCGCAGGTGCACGGTATCGGGGCGCTGGAACTCATACTCGAGGGGGGCCTGGCCCTGCACCATCGCATTGTTCCTGCTCTGGTTCCTCGGAGCAGACACGTTCACATTGTGAATTGTGGGGTCGCTGGTCCCTACGAGGAGCTTCTGTCCGACCTGCATACCCGTCACGTGCGGAGTGTAGATACAACCCTTCTGGTCCATGAACACCGGGTCCGAGCTCGCGGGCGGAATCTCATCGCGTTCGTAGCCCGCGATCACGGTCACGTAGGCGTTCTCGAGCTTTCCATCCCGAACGAGAATGATGTCACTCATGTGGTCCACACTCTCGAACGCACAGCAATCCTTGACCTTGCGTGCACCAATTGGGAATCGCTTGGGTACCTTGCCCCTGACCTGGATGACACCGTGTAGCGCTCCCAGGGCCGTAGAATCGAAAGGACGTGACTCGAGAAGCGCAGCTGGATCAATATCCTCGACGCGTACCTCATTCGAGCTGGAACCGGTGCTCTCTCCCGAGGATCCGGTGATCGGAGCCGCGCCTCCGGTGGAGTCACTGCAAGCACTCGACAAGAATGGAAGCGCCAGCGACAGTGCGATCAGGACAATTCGTCTCATCGCTTCATCCTAGTTCCCGTGATCAGCGAGTCGAGATGCTCGCTCTCGAAAAGCCCTCAGAAAGTAATGAGCGGGAGCTAACAACTGGGGGGCATCTGGATGGCCCCCCATCTCCGCGCTTGATCCCCAGGGGCTGACACAACCCGAGGATGAAGTGTCGGGGGCAGCAGACTCAGGTGGTACCGCGCTCGACGGCCTCGAGCGCCCTCCTTGGGGGTTTGAAGCACTCTTGCACGGTTCCACGGTCTGCTTGCTAGCCTCTAAGGATGATCTTGACCATCGCCATTCTCTGCTCTGCTCTCGTCCATCGCCCCACGGGAGAGGCCCCCGGCCAACAAGCCTCGCGGCCCAACCTGGTCGTGATCATGGCTGATGACATGGGTTTCAGCGATATCGGCTGCTTCGGAGGTGAGATCTCGACTCCCAACCTCGACGAACTGGCCGAGAACGGTCTACGGCTGACGCAGTTCTACAACACTGGTCGCTGTTGCCCGACCCGAGCGGCCTTGCTCACCGGTCGCTATGCCCACCAGGCGGGGATCGGCTGGATGACGAACGAGGGAAGTGGCCGGGGGCAGGACTACGGCTATCCCAGTTATATCGGAGACTTGAATCGCACCTCGGTCACATTCGCGGAGGTACTCTCGAGCGCAGGCTACCGAGCACTGATGGCCGGCAAGTGGCATGTCGGTACCTTCCCTGGGATGTGGCCGCTCGATCGAGGGTTCGAACGCTACTACGGGATCGTCCGCGGTGCGAGCAACCACTTTGACCCCCTACCCGACAAGCTGCTCATGGAGGGCAGGCGCCCCGTCGCTCCGGGAGAGGACTTCTACTCCTCGGACTCCTTCACCGATGCCGCCATCTCTTACTTGCAAGAATTCAGGGAGAGTGGCAGTGATCCATTCGTGCTCTATCTCGCATTCACGGCTCCTCACTGGCCCCTGCATGCTCCAGACGAGGACATTGATCGTTACCAGGGCAAGTATGACAACGGCTGGGAGGCAGTGCGCGCAGGCAGACACGAGCGTATGAAGGAGCTGGGCATCCTCCATCCGGACTGCGAACTCTCTCCACTCGACGTGGTGCCCTGGCAGGAAACTCCAGAAGAGCGCAGAACAACCCTCGCCCACAGGATGGCAATCTACGCCGCAATGGTCGACCGCCTCGACCAGAACGTCGGGCGTCTCGTGTCCACGCTCAAGGAGCTGGGAGTCCTGGACGACACCCTGATCCTGTTCATTGCCGACAATGGAGGCTGTGCAGAGGGTGGCCTCATGGGTGGGAGCCCCGATGAGATGGTAGGCAGTCGCGATGGATACTACCTGACCTACGGCAAGGGCTGGGCCAATGCCTCGAACACTCCCTTTCGCATGTACAAGCACTGGGTCCACGAAGGCGGAATCTCGTCACCATTCATCGCGCATTGGCCTGCCGGCATCAAGCAGAAGGGCGCCATCAAGCGGACACCTTGCCACCTGGTCGACATTGGACCGACGCTCTATGAACTCGCCGGCGCAAGCTATCCCGATCGATACTCTGGAGAGGTGATTGGAGGACTCGAGGGAGTCTCACTGCTGCCACTCCTCCGAGGTGAACAGCTCTCAAGGCCGAGCCCTATCTTCTTCGAGCACGAGGGAAATCGTGCGGTTCGTGATGGTCCCTGGAAGCTGGTTGCCAGACACGGCAGGCCCTGGGAGCTCTTCGATCTCTCGCAAGACCGCAGTGAGACCAACGACCTCGCACTGGAGAATCCCAGCCGGGTTGCTGAGATGACTGTCGCCTACAGGGCCTGGGCAGAGCGAGCTGGGGTGCGTCCCTGGCCACTGGAGCGGCCAGAGGGGTACAAGCCCTTCACGGTTGCGTATCCCAAGACATATCCCGAGCTAGAGGCCGCTGACGCAAGCCGCGAGGAATGAGATGGAGGGTACCGCTCCTGGCGATCTGCTTTGAACAGGCCTCGTTGGTGGCCTGCGAGATTCAGAGTTCGAGCCTGAAAGCCAACCTGGGAGCAGTCCCTGGTCAGCTACTGGTGGAGGCAAGGATCGCATCGGCCATGACACCAGCCGCCTCGGGGTGATGCTGGAAGAAGAGCATCGGCTCAACGAGCTCCAGCTCATTGACCACTGCCCGGTTCTCATCATCAAAAAGGAAGTCGACGCGAGCATAGAGCGGGGCCTGATCCCCGGGAGCCACTGCAAGAGCACGCTTGGAGAGCTCAACCAGCAACGGGTCCAGCAGTACGGGGTGGTCAGTACCACCATGCTCATCTTGGACGCGATAGTCACCCTCGAGCGCCAGCTTGCGGACTGAGTGTGTCGGCTCACCGCGAATGAGCATCACTGAAGTCTCGCCCTGGGTCTCTACCCGAGAGAGGTAGGGTTGCAGCATCATCGACTGATCACACAGCCGTTCGTTCAGGAACTGCTCCCCTGTGATCACCGCTTCCCCCAGCTCTTTCAGCCGAAAAGTGTCACTTGCCACGGCGCCAACTACAGGCTTGATGAGGCTGGACGTCCAGCCTCGCTCCTGCATGACTCCGACAAGGTCTACGCTCGTCCCCCGATCGAACCATACCGTAGGAGCCACAGGGACCCCAGCCGCCTCGAGCTCCCTCAGATACGACTTCTCGCTGTTCCAGATGAGGACATCCCTCGAGTTCTGAAGATTGGTGACTGCTGCAACGTCATCAACCCACCTCAGAAACTCCTCGCGGGCCTGGTGATACGTCCAGGTCGTGCGCACGACAACGACATCGAAGGACCCCCAATCGACTCCTCTCGCCTCCCAACTTGGGCGCTCAAAGGCAACGCCTCGCTCTTGCAGAGCCTGCCAAAGTGGTTGCTCGGTCAGGACCCCCTCATGTTCAACCGAGCAGTCAGCCAGGGCGATCTTCATGATTCTCTCGAGTATGGCGCCTGACCGCGGCGCGTGGGCAGCGCCTGACACGATAGCTGCGCCACTCACTTCTTGAAACACACTCAAGCCAGAAATGAAGGGTAGCTTGATCGCGCAACCAGCTCTTCACCACGCGAAGGTAGAGGCGACCTGTCTTGAGCCGGCCACTACAGATCGATAACCGTCAGCAGAAGTGCCTGGATGCGCATGGGCAGCCGCCACAGCGCAGCTTGAGCCTAGCCGCATTGCTCGCGGATCACCTTCAGCAGTTCAAAGGGGGAGAATGGCTTGCGGAGGACACGAAGCTCACTATCGACATCGAGCTGGCCCTCGAGCTCTCGGCCCCCATACCCGGTCATCAGGACCACCGGGAGCCCAGGCCTGGTACGTCTCACGATCTCCCGCAAGAGGACACCATTCATTTCGGGCATGATGGCGTCGGTCAGGACCAGGTCTATGTGCTGTTCTGGGTCCCCTGCGATGAGCTCGGCTTCGACTCCATTGGATGCCGAGAGCACTCTATACCCATGCTGCCGAAGGACGTCGCCCGTCAGATCAAGGACACCCGACTCATCCTCGACCACAAGCACGGTCTCCGTTCCATGAAGATCAATACTCAAGGGCTTGGGTAGTTCGTCTTCGGGCAACGTGCCATCGACCTCCGGGAAGAAGAGTGAGAAGCGTGTCCCTTCCCCAAGAACGCTATGAGACTCAACCCAGCCGCCGCTGCCTTGCATGATGCCATAGACAGAGGCCAGCCCAAGGCCAGTCCCTTGGCCCTGGGTCTTGGTTGTGAAGAATGGCTCGAAGATCTGGGCCTGGGTCTGCTTGTCCATTCCAATGCCGCTGTCCTGGATGTCTATCTGGGTATAGAGCTTGGAACCCACCATGTCTTGGTGCTCGGGTTGCTTCAGTACGCTCTTGCTGCTTATCCTGATCTTGCCCCCATCCGGCATGGCATCCTGAGCATTGACGATCAGGTTCACGAGTATTGACTCGAACTGCACGACATCGATACCGATCAAGCCCGATGAACCGACCTCATCAAACTCTAGCTCGACTCCGTCGTCGATCAGTGGGCTGACCAGGTCGTTCATCTTCGCAATCAGAGCTGTTGGACTGATGACCTCGACTCGCTTAGAGGCCTGTCGACCAAAGACGAGGAGCTCTTTCGTCAGCGAGGCTGACTGCTCACCTGCATGCTGGATCGCTTCCAGTTCCGCAGAAATGTCGGGGCCTTTCCAGCTCTGCATTCTCATCCAAAGCAGCTCAGTATGCCCGAGCACGACCATCAGAGCGTTATTGATGTTGTGGGCTACTCCCCCTGCTAGTCGGCCAATTGCCTCCATCTTTTCCGACTGCTGGAGCCGCATCTCGAGCTCCTTCTGTGACTTGTAGCCCGCAGCAAGTTCATCGATAGCGTCGTTGAGCCTCGTAACCTCAGGCGCAGCCTTTATGGGCATGGCTGCCAGCTCAGATCCAGGGCGCAGAGACTGCATCCGGCGACTGATCCGATTCACAGGCTGAATTGCGATCCGGTGGATTACAAAGAGTAGTAGAAGCCCAGCCAGGACGACAGAACCGGAAGTGATCAAGGAGATGCGGTACGCCATCTGGTTGATGAGTGCCATCTCCGGATCAATGTTCCAGCGGATTCTCAAGAAGCCGAAGTACTCCCCCATCAAGGAGAGCTCCTGCACATCCTCAATCACTTCAATCCTGGGAGCTGCTGCGTGGGGCCCTATAGAAACAGCACTCGCAAGCACGAAGCCCTCATTGTTGACGATCTCCGCCGAGATTATGTTCGGCTGGTCGAGGAGCAGCTCCTCGACAATCTCCTGGAGTACAGGGCGGTCCTGAACGATCACAGGGTTGAGCACACTGCTGGAGAGAACCCTTGATGTGCCGTGCACGACCTCCTGGAAGCGACTCTTGAGCCAGCGAGACTCAAGCTCCATGACCACTTGGCTGGTAACGACTGCGACACCAAGAGTGACCAGGGCCAACACACCAGCGACCTGATGCCCCAGGGGCCATGAGCGAACCTGTATGAGTCTACCAAGACCCCTCCGGACCCTATCTCGACTCAATCTACCCATTCCCTCACTCATCGGGCTGCTGCTCTACTGGCCGCCCTCAAAGAACTGGTCATTGCTGAGAATTGCTTCTCGAGTCACACCGTACCGAGAAATATCTCCCGCGACAAAACCGCTCTTGCCAATTGCCTCAAGCGCCACGGGGTCATCAAGCTCGAGGAGCACACCGGTCAGGGCACTTGAGATCTCAGGGGCGAGTCCACTCCTCCCAGCCCAGGGCTTGGTGATGTTCTTGAACCGAGCGATTTCTATCAGTGGCTCTCCCTTGTTCACGAGCTTCTGGAAGGTGCTCTCCTTCAGCGCCCCGCCCGCAAAGCGCCCTTGCGCCACGGCCGTGCCCACGGTGTCGTGCCTTCCGAGGTATTCGAAACTGGCCAGGTCGCTGGCCTTGATGCCACTCTCGGCCAGATGAAGCTGTGAGAGATAGCGGCCGATCGTGGACTGCTCGCTGCCAAAAGCAAAAGAGTGCCCCTTCAGATCAGCCACCTCTCTGACATCTCCACCCTGCTGTGCACAGATGATGCCGTAGAAGAAGACCTCACCCTCATTGGCCTCCTGGGCAAGCAAGGAGATCTCGGAATCCTGCTCGGTTGAAAGGACAAACGATGCCGGACCAAATCGACTGAAGTCGACCTCTCCCTCTACGAGATCTTCAATGCCTTTCTCATAGCTGTCTGCGACAACCATGCTGATGCTGACAGGCCTCTTCAACTCATCCTTCAGCTCAAGCTCAAGTGCATTGAGAAGTGGCCGGAACTGCCGGACAACATCTGTTGGCCTGTCGGTGGTGTAGACTCCAAACTTCAGTTCAAGACCTGAAGAGGAGTCTTTCGTCACACCCTCAACATCTTGAGTCTTGGAACCGCACGCCTGCAGGCAAGAAAGTACAAGGGTAAGCGCCAGGAGGAAAATCGCTGAAGTGAGTTGCTTCATCAGTTGTTCTTGGTGGTCGTAGTCGTTCAATGGGAGCCTTCACTCACCTCTGATCTGAGGCATGACTGTCACAAGAGATGACTTGCTAATGGGTATCGACATTTGCGGTGGAGACGGATCCTCCACTCCCTGACATGAGGAGGAGCTCGTTATCGATGAGCTCGGACCTCGCCTGCTATCAGGCCAATGAGTCGGTCCGTCATCTTGCCAGGCTCAAGGCACTGAGCGCTGGGAATGACGCATCTCGATCAGAGGTTCCTTCTTGGAGACAGTCCATCGCAAGGAGAGTGCGCGGGCACCACCGATCATGGGTAGCCCTGCCCCACACTCAGCGAGAGAATTGGGATGGCAAGTATTGAGTTCGTTGATGCCGCGAGCCATCTGGGTTACGCCAGATCGACTATTGGTTTCAGACGGTTCAATTCGGGTGAGAGAGGTGGACTTCTGCAACTTCCACAAGCGGCGGGTACCTCGAAGTCACGCTGAGCAAGATCGCTTACAACCCAACAGGGAAAGTCCGCCACCCTGCTCGAACTCTTTTTTCATGAAGTTTGTGATACCAAGTCGAGGGTGGGGTGATGGTTGCAATGAGTTGTTGCACCGAACAACACTTCGACTGCGGAGGACTTGCTAGGAAGCCCGGCTAGATCACGATGAATTCAGCTCGATCATCAGGTGATCAATCAGGTCAGGAGCCAGCAAAGTTCCCGTCACTTGAGAATCAAATCATATGACAATCCAGAGGATCATGCTGAATCAGACCGCAAGTATGCTGCTTGCTCTTCGAGAGCTATAGCGCTAAGTCGGGTGAGGAAAGCTCACATTACCCAAATGTGGCCACCACCGGCCTCGCATGGCCCTTGGTCTACGTTGACCTGAGCACAGGCCTGATCCCAAGTCCCGCCCGAAGGCCTGAAGGAAGTTCCTGGCCCGCCGCACTCACGATCCAGGAGTAGCGCCTTGCCGTCTCCCCAAGTAGAGCACCACCTCACCTTCCACAAGATTGCACCCCGGGCGATCCATGGCCTTGCTCTGCACCTGATCCATGCCTGAGTGCCCACCCTTGCATCGCTACCCCCCCCCAGATGTAGAGTGGCAGACGAGAAGCAAGCACTGCCTCTGAGCAACCGAGGAGCGGATCAACCCGAGTTCTCCGCTGGCTCCGTTGGCGCAAGAACCTTCCAGGTATTGGAAGTCCAGGAAGAAGCGTTGAGGACGAAGGGGCTCCCGCCATCGCCATGACCAGTTCATGCACAAGACCGACTGAGGCCGAAACACAGCCCTGATTGAGGTCGAGAGTCTTGGTGCGCGGACACCTCCACCCAGGATGGCAGGCCCCCCTGGCCGCTCTTCTGTCTCCTCTGTCTGGACCTGCTTCTGATCAGAGAGGGGGCTCGAGGAGCGGCTTCCGCGCCCTGGGGCAGCCATCGCTAGCTGGAGGGCGCGCCTGGCTGAATCAGACCCCGAATAAGTGCCCCAAGGATGAGGAGGGCTCCTCCCAGCCCCAGGGGGCCCCTCCCGGGCGCCTGAAGGACAGCCCTGACAGGCTCTCTCGGGGGAGTCTGTATCAGGTGGTACTCAAGAAATGATGAGGATTCAGCGCACCTGGGCCGCCAGCTCACGCCGGTAGTGGGTGAGGGCTTAATCACCAGCAAGAAAATGGCGCACATATCTCACGAAAAACTACCCGCGACCGACTTCGAGTCAATCCTGGCAGCGGCACGCCGAGGCGAGTCGCCAGCCATCGATTGTCTTGTCGAGCGGTATTACCCGGAGGTTCAAGAAGCGGTTCACCGGGACCTATCAAGGGACCTCCGCATCTCCAGACCCTGGCTGACAGCACGATTCAGCACAGGAGACGTGGTGCAGGAGGTCTTCCGTAGCTTGCTGGGCAACCTGGATCGGTTCGAGGGCAATACCGAGTCAGCCTTCTGCGGGTACCTGGCCATGATCATTCGCAATCGCCTGATCGACGCCATTCGATTTCATGAAGCAGCTCAGCGTGATGGCCGGCGTTCATCTGATTGCGAGTTAGCTCTTGAGCCCGATCCGGTCCGAACTGGACCTGTGGCGGACATCGCTGACGCAGATCTGGCAGCACACATGCGCTCCATCATCGAGACCTTACCCGAGCGTGACGGTCTCGTGCTAAGAGCACGAATAGAGCAGGGAACGCAGTTTGCTGTTCTCGCAGAGCGTCTGGGCTACTCGTCCAAGTGGGCTGCTCGTCGGGCGTTCTACGCCGCTCAGTCGAAGGTCCTCATCCAACTCGGCAGACATAAGGTGGACTGAGCCTTGTCACTCAATATTTTTGAAGACGAAGACTTACCGGCCTTGATCGCAGTGGCCTTGGAGCTGCGTGATCAGGGGATAGAGCCCCCCTTGGAGGAGATCTGCCGGAAGCGACCGGACCTCCTCGAGCCTCTCAAGGATTCTCTTGATCTCAGCGGACAGCTGCCAGACCTCCAGCGATTGAGTGCCGGTCACGACAGGTTGGCTGGGGCAGTTCTGACCAAACGATACCGCCTTGACTCGCGTCTTGGGTCAGGAGCAATGGGGGTGGTCTACAAGGCTTACGATCTTGAACTGAACCGGGTGGTGGCGGTCAAGATCATGCGAATGGCGATGGGAGACGAGTACGATGGTGAGACTCGTTTCGCCAGAGAAGCAGAAGTCCTGGCTGCCATCCGCCATGGCGCTGTTGTGAACATCTATGACCGGGGGCGAACAGCAGAAGACGATCCCTTCCTGGTGATGGAGTACGTCGATGGGATCTCTCTCAGTCAGTTACTCGTCGAGATCAAGTCACCAGCAATAGACGGTGGCGGAAAAGACACACAGTTGATCGCGAGGGTTCTTGGAATCGACTCCATTGGTGAGCCGAGCTACATACGCGCTATCGTTCGTTGGGTCGCAGATCTGGCGAACGGCGTTGATCTGGCTCACCGAGAAGGGATTCTCCACCGGGACATCAAGCCTTCCAACATCCTGATCAAGCGCAGCGCTGAGGCCGTCCTGATTGACTTTGGGATCGCCTCTCAGACAAGCCAGGACACGCTCTCATGTGAGGGGGAACTGGTGGGCACGCCAGCGTTCATGGCCCCTGAGTCCATCGATGGGAAGACTCAGCCCAGCCAGGCTCTCGACATCTACGGCCTGACTGCAACCTTGTACCAGTTACTGACCCTGCGTCCTCCCTACTCTGGAACTCCAACGCAGGTCTTGGCGGCCTTGAGTT
This sequence comes from Planctomycetota bacterium, assembly GCA_014237855.1. Taxonomy (GTDB): domain Bacteria; phylum Planctomycetota; class UBA1135; order UBA1135; genus JABACD01. The sequence goes on from JABACD010000021.1 coordinate 47,231, forward strand.
GCACCGACCCTGTCCCTGCCAAGCGGCTCGGCGTTGATCTTCCTGCGGACCTTCTGGCCATCCTGGATCGTGGAATGGCTCGCCGTCCCACGGACCGCTACGAGACCATGGCCGACCTGGAGAGTGATCTCCGTGCGTTCCTGGACTATCGGCCTGTACAGGCCAGGCCCTTGACCGCTGTCACTCGTATGTGGCGACGCGTTTCTCATTCCACTGCCTGGCGCACGGGCCTGGCCGTCGCAGGTGTTACGCTATTCCTCGCGGTGTCCCTGCAGGCCCGCTCTCTGTGGCAGGAGAAGCGCGCAGCCGACTATCAAGAAGTCTGGGGGCAGCTTCCTCCCAACCTGGGAATCTCAGGGGTTGAGACCCGTCAGCTGACAGTTGAAGAAGGAAGGGCCAAGGTTGCGCAGATGCTTGACGATGCCGTGGCCTTCAGCGACGAGCTACTTCCCGCGAGGCTCATTCGTGCGATGTTCGAGGTCGACCACGGCCGGCTCGAGGAGGCTGCCGTGGACATGGAGTTCATCGGTAAGACCCTTGGTTCGCCCTACTCAATGGCCATTGCGGAGCGCTACAGGGCCCTCGCAAATGAAGGGGTAGGCACGGTCATTGACACGTCCGAGCTGCCTGAGCCCGAGGGAAAGTTTGACAGCTACTTGGCGGGCATCCACGCACTTCGTTCGAGAGATATACCTCAGGCCAGAAACCAGCTCTCGGATCCACGACTGTCGGAATTCGTACCAGCTCAGGAGCTGCTCACCCTGATCATGGAGGACCGCTCAGAGCAACTGGAGCGTGGCATGTGGCTCGAAGAGCGGATCGGCTCCCGGACGGCTGTGACCGCCAATCTGATTGGTATCGCCTTGCTTCTCAAGCAAGATTATCGAGCTGCTTACCGAGCCTTCGAAGAGGGTCTCGAGCTTGCGCCCAAGAGCTACGGGCTGCAGATGAACGCTGCACGGGCCGCGTGGATGATGGATCGCCGAGAGGTAGCTCGTGAGCACTACCAACAGATCATCAAGTGTCGCCCTAAGACGGCACGTGGGCACGAGATGTACATCCGCTTCTTGATGGACATTGGAAATCCGACAGAAGCTCAGTCTGCGCTCGAAGGGGCCCCCTTCGATGACCAACCTGCCCTTTATCTGGAGCTTCAGGGGTCAATCGAGACGGTGATCGCCTTGACACACCTCTCGCGTGGCGCAACAGAGGAGGCTCTGGATGCAGCACTCAGAGCGACAGATCACTTTGAAAGTGCTCGCGATCTCGGTAGTCACGTCGACTCCTTCTACTCTCGCATCAGCGCGGGGATCGCAGAGGAAGACCCCGACCCTGTATTCACAGCACTGATCGCTTCCCTGGAGAAGCAGCCCACGAACTCCCGACGCCTCGAGCTCCTCGACAGGCTGATTCCTCAAGACCTCGACGAGCACCAGACAGAACTGATGCGTCAGCTGGTTGCGAGCTTGCGCGAGGCCTTCGTCTCTGGCGGCTTCTCGGAGGCCAGTCGATAGATCGCGCACGAGACGGCTAGCCAGCAAACCCAGCACACTTTCGAGCCCATACGATGGGCTCCCCCAAGCCCCCCGATCTTCTATACCGATGAGACTTCAGCCAGCACTCTTGATCATCCTTGCTCTTACGCTCGTACCCAATTCCCTTGCGATCGGCCAGAGACAAGGACCCGCTTCAAGCCTCGCCTCTGCACTGTCCTTTCGTGGCGGAGACCCAGGCATCAGGATCAAGGCACCTGGGACACAAAATTCCCCGCCTCCTACCTGGACCCCTTCTAGCCTTGCCTCGGGACCCGACTACTCTCTCGAGGCGATGTTCCCTCTCCATCATGAGGATGTAGAAATAGATGCCATGTCCAAGGGCATGGACGTGATTCCCGCGCCAACCATCAATGGCTCTGGTGTTCCTAGCATTCAAAGCGTTGGCCGCTGGATGGGCATTATCGTCTCTGTGGAAAATGGAACTCCGGGAACGGGGTTGATCGCTCGAGCCAAGTTGAATGGCCGTTCCTCAGGCTCCGACTTGTTCTCGCACTACCTCCAAGAAAGCGTCTTCTCATCGACAGGCGTCATATCGCCCAGACTGGCCGGCGAGACACTGGTGGAGCAAACGCGTGAATCCATGGGGTTACCCTCGAATAGTTCCCACGATGTGGATGCCATGGACTTCTCCCTGGGAGTCCGGCATCACGCACCCGCTCCTGCGAATCTCGCGGATCCGCTGTTCCCGCTCCCCCAGACCGAGAGGTTCTTCTTCTCGGTGACTCCGTCCAGTGCAACGGCTCTTAACCAGTCGAACTCTGGTTTCCTCTCTAACTCGGGCACTGTCAGCCCTGCGGACATCTACGAGATTCTGTGGAGCGGCACCGGTTGGACTGAACCGTCCGTCTATAAGAGCTGGGATACCCTGAGGAACGGCCTGAACGCCTCCCCAAACGAAGAAGACATTGACGGTCTATCAGTTGACCACTCCCGAGGCACGGTTGTCTTTTCAACTCAGGTCGAGACCAGCCGGTCACAGCTACTGCTTCACTTCGGGGGTGTGTCCGCTCCGATGGAAGGGCAGATCGAAGGCTCCGTCGTTGTCAATCTGGGTGGAGATGACACCACGAACATCGATGCCATCTGCATTCTAGATCCCAAGGAAAGTCAAAACTCTTTCTACTTCGGAACGCCGAGAACCGTGGCAGACGTCCCCTTCCTCGATTCCCACGCAGGCTTGAGCGTCACACGAAGTTCACTCACCGATTCCGCGGGCTACATTTCGAACGTTCTCCACCTGCAGTACTCCGGAGGCGGAGAGCCCAGCGGATCCTCCAGGTTCGTTTGCTTCTTTGGCTCCCTGAATTACGATCCGGACATTGCCTGGTCATCGCAAGTCCAAGATCAGTGGCAAGTCCTGGGAATTAGCTACAGCGATAGCTCCGTTCCTGGAAGCATGATTGATCACACCGTGACTGCTCCTCCAACACCGGGCGGCGTGACTCTTGCTGTCACCGCGATTGAGTTCGACTTCTGGACACTTGGGACCATGAGTTCTTCATGGGTATCAGAGATCAGAATCCCCTGAAGCTCATGAGCTAGCGAGGGCCACACCAGGTGGTATTCACGGCCCAGACGAGAAGGTCATGGGCTCTTCTCAGCAAGGCTCGATGGCGCCAGCTCTGCAGGGGTACCTTCGGATACTCGCATGGCCTCCCTGCTCCCGGGGAGACCCTGCTACAGCATGGCATCCACCGATATCGCCATCTGGCGCACGTGAGGGGCGGGTTGGTCCGCCAATGGGAAGCAAGACTCCGTCGATTCAAGGTCTGGAGCGGGAGGGCCGAAAGCGAAGCTGACACCCTCCCAGATAGCGGCCAGAAACACGAGCTTAGCCATGCAGATCGCCTCCCAAAGACCCGACCTCGATCCGACCACCGCAGAGGTACGCGCCTTCTACGAGGAGTACCCCTACCCCTCACATTGCCTGCCGATGCTGCGCACGGGCTTCGATGCTCGTTTGATCACCAGCTTCTCCCAGCAGTCTCGACCGCCTGGTAAGAGCCTGTCGATTCTTGACGCAGGCTGCGGAAGAGGAGTCAGCCTCTTGACCACAGCCACCCTGCACCCCGAAGCACACGTGGTCGGTGCGGATATCTGCCGCGCATCCCTCGAGGACTGTCGGGCAGCCGCACAACAGCGAGGGCTTCAAAATGTGCAGCTGGCAGAGGTCGACCTGATGAGCCTCGATGGACTCACGACGCCAGACGGTGGCTTCGACCTGATCTATAGCTCCGGCGTGATCCACCATCTCTCCGATCCCGTCGCTGGCCTCTCCCGCCTCTGCCAGGTTCTCGCGCCTCATGGCAGCCTGGTTCTGATGGTGTACGGCACCATAGGCAGACGCGGCATCAAGCGCGTGATGCGAGCGCTCGCACAGTGGGTGGACAAGGATGCTCCCCTCTCAGAACAACTCGCCTCTTCTCGCCTGCTGGTGGAAGAGCTGGCGGTTGCAGACGATCCGAACTGCCCCTGGTACCAGGCCTCGGTCTGCCCAGACCCGGAGTTCGTTGATCGCTACTTGCACCCGAATGAGACAGATTATGATGTGCCGGCCTTGTTTGACTTGATCGACGCTGCCGGCCTGCGCTTCCACCGCTGGCTCTGTCCCGAGGATTGGTCTCTCGAAGGGCATATGCCGCCCGGTACGATGCGCGACACGATCGAAGCGCTGCCCGAACGCGAGCGTTACACCATGATCGAGCAGATCGTCCGTCCCAAGAATATCGAGGTCCTGATCACCAAGCCGGGAAACTCGGCGCGCAGGCTCCCCCCCCTCAAGGACTGGGGCGATCAGACCTTTGCCGTGAATCCCGAGGTGCAGTTCGAGAGCACCGCGCGCAACCTGTGGAGGCAATCCCGCTTCGAAGGCCTGTCTTACAGCTTGCGAGGGAGTGAGCTCCGCCACCTGCCATTGGGAAACTTGCGGAAAGCCGCGGCGATCCTTTCCAGCCAGAACGAGCCCTTCAAGGGCAAGACTCTACTGACGGCAATGGTCGAGGACGGTGTCCCGCAGGGCGAGACACTGGCGACACTCTTCGAACTTGTGGACGCAGAGCTACTCTACTGCCCCCACGAGATCGAGCTCATGTGAGCACCAGAGGCTCCGGTCCATGGCCTCACATCAACAAAGCCTGGGCCGCCCGTCAGTCCATGCAACGCCCCCACAAGGCGGGGCCATGCTCTCATTCACCACCTCCGCTCCTGCTGACGGTTACCTGGTCAGTATTCGACCGTCAGGCTGTTCTTGACCTCGGGGTACCAGGAGAGCTTCGATCGGTCGTCGGGGAATAGTGCGGTCTGGATCATGAAGGGTTCGACCCCGTAACCCGCAGCCGTGAGCTCAGGCGTCGGCTGGGGCTCTCCAAAGCGAACTCTCGCCTCGTGCTGGAAGCCAAGCTTCTCATTCACTCTCGCGCTGCCGAGATTGGCCTCATTGAAGCCGCACTGAATCCGGTTGCAGCCGAGGTACTCGAAGCACAGCACCACCAGACACTTGCTGGCCGAGGTCGCTAACCCCTGCCCAGCGCAGCTGCTTCGAACCCAGTATCCAAGCTCCAGAGCTCTTGGATTCAGGCTGCGCCGATGAAGTCCGAATGAGCCCAGGAGTCGTGGACTCGACTCTTCGAAGAGGTGGTAGACAAGATCTCCCCCCTGGGCGAAGTCCGCTCCGTTGCTCGCAAGGCGGGCTGTCTGTTGATCGAGATCTTGCGGTAGATGCGCCCAGGAAAAGAAGTACCTGAATTCCACCTGGCTCTCTTCGATGCACTGCAGGACCTGCGCAGCGTCCTCCGGTGCAGAGGCCCGCAATACGTAGGAACGATCTCTGCTTCGATACCGGATTGTGCCGGGAGGGGTTTCCATATCCAAGTTTATCTGTCCATGAAAGCTCGAGCGGACCAACCACAAGGTACCTGGTCAAGCGCTCGAGCGAGATTGCGTGAGCGCCAGGACCTTATCATCTGCTCAACCCAGGAGGACGCGACTCTTACCCGGCTCCAAGCGCTGCACCAGCGCCAGATCACCCCATCAGGACGAGATAGCTCGGGGTGGATCTCGAGGCAGACAGAGGCATCAGCTACGGACCAGCCATTTGAGAACAGCACATTCATCATCAGCGAGTGCTCGCGCACCAGCAGCGTGAACACGAACTCCACCTCATCACCCGAAGTGAACAATATGGGAGCCCGCCCTTCTTGAATGCCAAGTACTCAACCAAGATTCAGGCGTAAGCCCTTATGATTGAAATCGGCTAAAGGCATGAATGAACAAGATGATCGCCGATCTCGAGCGGAAGAGCTCCTTGACGAGTGGCTAGAGCACTCTCAGGGATCCAGTGATGCGGATCACTCCAGACTGATCGAGGCACACCCCGAACTCACCGCCGAGTTCGAGGAGCTGCTCAAGGAGCTGGAGCTGGCCGACGGGCTGCTCTACCGTCTCAGGGGCTCCTCAACGGACAAGCCCAGGTCTCTAGGTGACTTCAAGCTGGTGCGCAAGATCGGCGAGGGCGGGATGGGGCAGGTCTACGAGGCACGTCAGGGGTCTCTTCGTAGGACCGTGGCCCTGAAGCTACTCTCGCCCGGACTCGCCCTATCCGACTCCGCAGTCCGTAACTTCAAGCGGGAGGCAACGACCGTCGCGGGACTCACCCACCCCGGCATCGTCCCAGTACATGCAGTTGGGGACGAAGATGGTACCCACTACTTCGCCATGGAGCTGGTCAACGGCGTCTCCCTCGATCGAGTTCTCAATGATCTCCGAGGCCGTGATCCATCAAGGCTGTCCGCCGATGACCTCGCTGCTGCGCTGGATCCGGGGGTTGAGAGCTCTAGCGAGTGGCTACCCGCCGGATCAAGGGCCTGGGTGCGTCTCGCTGCCGAGCTGACAGCCGACGTGGCCGATGCACTCCACTTTGCCCACGAGTCAGGTGTACTCCACCGGGACGTGAAACCCGGAAACATCCTGCTGGGACGTGACGGCAGGCCGCTACTCACAGACTTCGGTCTGAGCCTTGTTGATGGTGCGCCCGAGGTCACGAGAACAGGTGAGTTCAAGGGCAGCCCCTACTACGTCTCCCCCGAGCAGGCCATGAGTGGTCGCGTGCCCGTCGACCGCCGCTCGGATGTCTACTCCCTCGGAGTGACGCTCTTCGAAATGCTGACGCTGCGCCGTCCCTTTGAGGGAAAGAACGCCCTGGAGGTGTTCTCCAAGATCACGCACAAGGCTCCGCCCGATCCCGAGCGGTACAACGCAGCCCTCCCCACGGATCTCGCGCGGATAACCCTCAAGGCCATGGATCGCGACCCGGCACGCCGTTATGCAACGGCTGCGGAGTTCGCCGAGGACCTGCGACGATTCTTGGACCACCGCCCTGTATCCGCACGCGCCCTTCCCAAGCATATCGCGATAGCGCGCTGGGTACGGCGTGAGCCGTTCCGTGCCGCCCTTGCCTCCGTGCTCCTGATTGCCCTGGTGGTTACCGGCAACCTCTACCTTGGGCTCCGACGAACCAACAAGGAGCTTCAGGTGAGCTCGGTCCGCCTCGAAGACCTCGCCGCATTCCACGAGAGCCAGGTGGATGCCATTGATGCCGAGGCAATGGGACGGGAGATGATGAGCCTCTTGCGCCGATCACTCGAGGTGAACCTCGAGAGCCGGGGACTGGAAGAAGAGCGGAGCCAGGAGCTACTCGACCAGTTAGACGAGCTGCGCTCCTTCCTCTACCCGACAGCCATGGCCCGCGAGCTGATCGGGACAGAGGTTCTGGCGAGAACAAGCCTGGCCATCAGCGAACAGTTCCCCGCTGAGCCCGATGTTGAAGGCGAACTCCGGCTGGCCCTCGCACGCCGCTACCTCGATCTAAGTCTGGACGAATCGGCACTCATCGAGGCGGATCGGGCCCTGGAGCTCTGGTCAGAGACCCGCTCTGGCAAGGATCCAGAGCAAATCACAGCCGAGCGGCTCGTCATTGAAGCGCTCGCGGGCCTCTCCCGATACGAGGAAGCTCAGGAGCGGATCACGCGTGTTATCCCTCTCGCCCTGGACGAAACCGTCGAGGCCAGAGTGCGCTGCTACCTCTTGATCTCGGCCGCTGGGGTTTCGATCGAGCTGAATTTGTTCGATGATGCGGACGAGTATCTCAATAGCGCGGAACAGGTGCTCGTGGCCACCAACATCCCCGCCTGCAACTTCGAGATTCTGTGCTCCCGGGCCGAACTTGCGCTGACTCGTGAAGACTTCCAGCTCGCAAACGAGCTTGCCCTGGAGGCTGTGGAATCCGGTGAAGCCGTCTTGGGTAAGAACAGTAGCCAGGTCCTCGGTATGCTCAACACCGTGGGGAACACTCTCTCGGCACTTGACCGGCTGGACGAGGCCGTTGCCTTGTACGACGACCTCCTTGCACGACTGCGAGTCAATCTGGGCCCCACCCACGGTCAGACCCTCGCCGCACTCTCCAACCTCGGTACGGCTCTGACCTACCAAGGCGATCTGGCCCGTGCAATTCCAGTGCTAGAGGATGCTCTCAAGGTGAACCAGAAGGTACGCGGCCCACTCCACCTTGAGACTCTCACCTGCCTCAAGGACCTCGGCGATGCGCTCGATGTGGCTGGCCGGCCGAGAGAGGCACTGCCCTTGTTGGAGGAGGCAGTTGATGGATTGCGGCGAGTCGTTCCACAGCCGCACGGCCGAACAATCATTGCGCTCGGGTCCCTGGCAGCTACGCACTACAGCCTCGGAGAGCTGGATCGCGCAGAGGAAGGGTGGCTCGAGGCCCTCGAGGGCAGTCGTGAGGTCTTCGGTGACGACTCGCCGACGACGACCACCCAGCTCTCGAACCTGGCCGTGCTCTACCACAGGCTGGGGCGGCTGAAGGATGCGGAGCCGCTCTCACTCGAGGTCCTCGAGACCGGCAAACGTACCCGTCCCGACGATCACCAGAGCAATATTCTCCGTCAGGTCAACTACGGCGCCCTGTTGCGCGACCTGGGTCGAAATGCGGATGCTGAGGAGTTGCTCGCGGACGCGCTCGAAAAAGGGCGCCGAAAACTGCCCCCCGGGCACTGGATCCTCGGCGGAACGCTCTCCGAACTCGGCCGAACACGATTCATGGGTGGGGACTTCGCGGGGAGCGTGCAGGACCTGGAGGAGGCCCATACACTCCTCAAGACCTTCTTCGACGGTGAGCATCCTCGGGTCAAGGAGGCAGAGCAAGGGCTCTCAATCGTCTACTCGACCTGGAACGAGAAAGAGCCCGACCCCAAGTGGGCCGAGCTCGCGGAGACCTGGCGCAGACGCTACGAGGGCGGTGCTGTGGACGAATAGTCAGAGTCAGGCCGCACGCCTCACGTCCAACCAGGCGATGGCGTCGGTCGAGTCCGTCATCACGGCAGAGGCCCCGACCTCGCGATCTTCCAGGTCCATGGTCAGTCGTGCGAGGTCAGTGGGCGTACGGTACACGAGCCACCAGTCCATGAAGGCTTCCATGTAACCTCGCATCGGAATTGGAAGGAAGTTGGCAATCATCAGGCGCCCCCCGGGACGCAGCTGGTCGAACAGGACGCGCGTCAGGCGCTGGGCCGTCCGCTCTTCGAGGTAGTCATAGAGGCCCATGCTATAGATGAGGTCGAAGCGGCCCAGGCCTGCTTCACCTCGGAGCAGAGTGCGCACGGAGCGCTCGACAGTCTCGACCGGCCGTCCCCGGAGAGACCGGCGCACCTCGGAGAGACTGCGGCCATCCTGGTCGAGCCCGACCAGGCGAGCGATTCCTGCACCCGAGGGTGGTGTCTTGCCAGCCTCACGCATGTGTCCGCAGGCGACGGAGAGGACCTCACTTCCCACGTTTCGTCGTCCCAGGCGTTCGAGTGTCCTGGCCATCGAGGAGCGTCGCTCACGAACACCGATAGCAGGGGCCTGGTCCAAGAGGAGACGACCGAGGCGTTCCGGGGGAGCAGCACCAATCTCCGTAGCTTCTGGAGCCGATCGATAGAGGAGATCCATGGTGACTGCGTCACCGGCATAGCCACGCGGTTTGGAGAAGGCTCGATGGGTGACCGGCTCCTCCTGAGCATGCTTGAAGAGTGCGTGCTCGCGAACAGATCTCGCAACCTCGCACCAATGCTCGGTGGACAGCTCGGAGCGAGCCTGGTCGAGGGCCTGGAATACCTCACACCAGCGTGCTTCGAGCGGGCCTCCTGTCTCGAGGGCCTCCAGGCAACGGTCGAGGGAGGTGTTGAGGGCGTGGGTCGGGTCGCTGCAATTCTTCATAGCTGTCGGAGGGTGGGAGAAAAAGCCGCGGGATGGACTCTTCACCCCGGTTCACCGCCAGAGACGGAGGGCCACCGGGGGTGCAACCGTCTTCCTTGAAGAAATACTCAGGCCACCTAGTCGACCAGGGACTGCCACTCCGCGAGGAGCTTGCCCAGGCGACGGCGCGCACGAACCAGGCGCATACGAACTGCCTCCGGAGCGACCTCCAATTCCTCAGCGACCTCAGGAGCGCTCTTGCCTTCGAAGTAGCTCAGCTCGATCAAGCGACGATCCTCATCACCGAGGAGATTCAGCCCCACCTCAAGCGCATCTAGCTGTTCTGCCTCGGCGAGTACGTCGGCACTCGCTGAGAGAGCCAGCAGATCGCGCCGAACAGGAGAGTCGCTGACATCGAGTCTCACGGTGTCGCCACGGTGCGCCCGCAGGTGGTCGATCAGGAGATTTCGTGCTGCCCGAAAGAGATAGGCTCGCAGACCCCCGGTCTCGTCGAAGTGCGGCGAAGGAGACTGGCGTAGATAGCGAAAGACAGCTTCGGACACGAAATCCGAGGCTCCCATACTGGCTCGGTCGAGACTCTTCCTGCGTAGGCTCTCCTTCAAGACCACGATCTGCGTACGCAATAGCTGATCGAGAGCATCACGGTCACCACTCTCCTGCCAGCGGTTGAGCAGCTTGTCGTCGTCGGGAGTCGAGAGGGGGTCGTTCAATGTCATGCAAGACTAGCAGATCAGATGTGACGGTAGCATGACTTGCCAATTCAACTGGGGTGGGGTCGCTACACGCTCCGCCGGGGTGAGTCGTGATTCTCGAGTTTCCCCGAGCTGAGTCAATCGCCCAGGCCTTTGCCTCCGTCAGACCCCTGACACCTGGGGTCAAGGCTTGCGCCCTCCACACAAGTGATCAGTCCTCGCTGGTCTCGCTGATCTCCGCCGGAAGACGACAGGCGCGCGAGACCGCATAACGGTGGTTGGCAAAGGTACGGTAGGACCAGTCAAAGATATGGGAGAGGCCCGGGACCTCTGAAAGCACGTAGAAAGGCCAGAGAGGCCACGCGTGGCGCATCACGTGACGATACACATCTGGGCCCGTGGTCAGCTCGCCGGTTGCGAGCAAGAGTCGTAAGTCCTGAAGGAGCTCTTCCTCGGCCAAGTCGACACGCTCCTTCACCCAGTCCGCTTGAAGCGGAGCGAAGCCGAGACCCTGACGTGCGAGGGTCGAGGCCCAGAACGGGACCCACTTGCTGCAAAAACCACACGAGCCGTCGTAGAGGATCCAGCCTCTCGTCTCTTCTCCGAACCCGGTCATGCCTCGACCTTCACTCCTGGAAACACACTCACGAGAGAACCACTCGCGTAGAAGGCCGATGAGGGCTCTGTAGCCAGGGCATCCACGAATTCGGCTCCGTAGACGTCGGCGACATTGCATGTAAGGCGTGCCTCATGAGCTCGCGCCACCATCCACTGTGGGTGCTTGACCTCGTACTCGACGGTCCCGCCATCACGCTGCACTGAGTAGCCCCAGTAGTGCTCGGCAATGAATTCCTCTTCACTACCTGCAGACATCTCCGAGAGGGGCGCATCCCACCCTATTTCCATGACACTCCTCATCGGTGGGTGCCCCCAGGAGTAGCGGAGGGAGCCGGCCTCAGCTGTCTGATCGTCAGGGCCCACGAAGCGGTGCTCCATGGGAACCGTTTCATAATTCTCGTTGTAGACGAGGCGGGCCACGGCCGAGACCGCGGACTTCGGAACGAACTCTCGGATAAAGGTAACGGCGCGCCGCACCTCACCCTTGACCTCCCTCTTCACGTAGAAGCGCAAGTTGACCTCTTCGAAGGAGCTGTGAAACGGGATCGGTACCCCCTTGATGCGCGAGTTCAGGAACATGAACCCTACAACGCTCACCAGGCATCGGCCCTCCCAGGTATCGAGAACTGTCCCAGCCGGAACAAGTGGCGCGAGCACGAGTGGATCGATCTCGTAGTTCAGCAAGGCGAGGTGTCGCCACTCTGCCTCCAGGAAGGGCTGGTCTCTGTTCATGCTGATGATCTGCCTCTGCGGAGCTCAAGAACAACCAAGAGCACCAGCGGGCCAATTACCAGGAAGCTCTGCCCCGCGGGCGTAGAGTAGCCTGCGAAGATTGATGCGGGGACATTCATCACGGCGTGAAAGCCAATGACGAGCAAGAGGTTTCTGCTGAGGGCGTAGATCCCTGCAAGAATCAGGCCTCCACCCAAACGAGCGACCTGGAGGCCGAGGATGTTCGAGGGGGACAGGCCCAGACTCATGTCCCGGGGAATGTGAGAGAGAGCAAACAAGACAGACGAGAGCAGAACAGCCACCATGAGCGCCCTGCTGGGCCTCCAGCCCCGATGATACAGGAGTGCGGCCAGCTGAGTCATCACGAACCCCCGCCAGAAGAGCTCCTCGCACAGGGCATTGCCCAATAACTGCGCGAGCAGTTCCCCCATGATCGTGGTCGCCCCGACCCCCCAGTCCCAGACCGGGTTGATCGTGACATCGCCCATGTGGATGCCGGCATAGCCCAGCTGAGCTGCGACCCAAAAGCACAGCACCCATCGAATCGCCATCGGCAGCTTGGATCGATCGAGACCCAGGTCATCCGGCCCGATCCGGCCCACCTTCCACCACAGGGCGCCGAGCACAACAAAGAACGGCACGTAGTTGAACAACGTCGGGCTGAGGAGGTTGCCGGTCGTTCGGCAGAACGACCTCAGGTAATCGCCGAGGGCAAAGACCAACGCGAAGTACGTGGCCATGAGGAGGTAGACCAGGATCATCAAGGCAATGAACCAGCCCGGTGTCCGACGTACGGATGAGAGCCACCGGGCAACTCCGGTTGCGGGCTGGGTTTCCTTCACTTGAATCTCAGAGACACGGTAGGTAAGCGCGCTTGTCGAGGACTGCCGCAGTCAGTAGACCGCTGATGAGTGCGCCGGCAACCCCTGTGGTCATCACGTCCACACCAGTCATGTAGAAATCGGGCAGTGGAGTCCGCGAGCGTAGAGCGGGGCAGGAAAACCTGCTTGTGGAGGCATCCAGCCCATAGATGGCACCACGCGTGGCGCGGACAAAGTGCTCGGCGGTCAGCGGAGTTGAGAGTTCGCTGAGAACCAGGTGTTGCATGACCTCTGGAATCGCACAGCGAAGCTGAGTCAGGAGCTTGTCGGTGATGTTCTTCTTCAAGGCCAGGTAGCCTGCATCACGATCACCATGGGTGCTACCAGCCCAGGGTTCAAAGAGATCCCAGGGGACGAAGGTCACCGCCTCGCCGGTGTGGCGCAAGCTCTCGCCTGGCTCATGAAGCGAGTCCTTCAGGGAAGGGAAGGACACGTAGAGGATGTGCGGCTCGCTCTCGGTCCGTGGATCCCAGGCTTCTTGCTCCCGTTTCCAGGTGTTGAACAGCCACAGGTTTGCACTGGATGCCCCCCCCGCAGAGATGTCGCCCTCGAATCCAAGGTTGAGGCAGAGATAGGAGGGTGAGGGGGACACTTCCAGGATGGCACGGCCCCAGTCCGAATCGCGCAGGGACTCCGGCACCAGTCGCTTCACCGCTGTGTGAGCCCCGGCTGCGCAGATCACCGCTCCGGCGCGCAGTTCGGTGCCGTCCGCCATGACCACCCCCCTCGCGCGCCCTCCCTCGACGAGGATCTGCGAGACGTCCGCGCGGCAGAGAACCTCTCCACCATGGCGCACGACGGTTCCAAGCAGCGCAGTGGCCAGGGACTTGGCCCCCCCCACCGGGTACCAGGCGCCCCGTGCGAAGTGTGCGTTGATCAGGCATTGGATGACCGCACTCGCTTCACCTGGCAACGAGCCGTGATAGCCCCACTGCGCCGTGAGCACGCTCCGCAGGTCACCCTCGACTCCAGCCTCGTCCAGGAGATCCTCTACCGTGGCGCTGAACCAGTCCCGTGAGACGAGGCCGAGCAGGCCGGTCCCTGCGCGCTCGAGCCAGCGGGGCATGCTACGCAGTCCGAAGTGCACGGTCGCCATGCGAGCGATGCCGCGCGATAGGGCGAAGTAACGATCCAGCGCGGCCCCTTGGTCGGGGAAGCGTGCGTGCAGGGTCTCGATCAGTGCCTCTTGACTGGGCGGAAAATCGATCTCCAGTCCGTCCGGGAAACGGAATCGATCATAGGGATCACCAAGTGAGACCATGGGCACCTCCTCCTCGGCCAGCCAGGCCAGCATCTTGGCCACCTGCCCACCCTCGTGGAGCTCGCCCAGTGCGTGCACCCCCACGTCCCACTGGAAGCCCTTGCGACCAAACATGTGGGTGTACCCGCCGGGCAGGTAATGCTGTTCGAGAACCAGAACTCGCCGCCCCAGGCGGCTCAAGGCTGCTGCACAGCTCATGCCTCCCATCCCAGACCCCACGACGATCACGTCGAAGGCTTCATTCGCGGTGGGCGGATAGGTCCGGTACAGCCGCCGGCCGTCGAGGGTCGGTATGACGGACATACATCAAACCATACCGGATCAACCTCGATTGGACGAGGGCGCGCCCATCGTGGGACCAGGCATCAGGGCCAGCCTCGAAGTCCTACTCCAACTCCGTGAGCGTCAGCTGGAGGGCCCATGCACTGCCCTCGTACTCTCCGATGGGGACCTCTCGGACAGCTTCGGAGCCTGCCCCAACTCGAATCATGAGTTCGTCCCCGCTCTGGCTAGCCGAGAGGGAGCCGTTCTCACCTGTCAGCTCCACGCAGTACCCGAGGATGAGGGGCTCTCCGAGCATGTGCTGCTCGAGGCTCGCTTGCCCGCTCGCGGAAGCGATCCTTAGCCTCCCGCTGCCTTCATCCTCGCTCATGGAGCCGGGCACCCACCCCGAAGAAGAGAAAGGGAGTGCTGTCGAGGTCTGGGTCTCAGGAGTCAGGGTGGTGAGCTGCTCCGAATCAGCCCCTACATTCAAGACCCCCATGCCCAGGCCGAACCGGAACGCGCGATGCCCCTCGAAGCCTGGAACCGCTGAGAGGATCGCATCGCTAGCCTCCTGGCCTCCAATCAGGCCTACACCGTCGAGGAGCGAGGTGCCATCGACCTCCTCCTGAGAGAAGCGCAGGTGATATACACACACCCCCTCGGAGAGTGGCATCGTCGATTCACCGCCGATGCTGCCCTTGCTCCCCTGGAGGGTCCAGCTGAAGTGCAGGGGATTGTTGGCATGGATGATCCAGGAGACCTCGCTGTCACTGAAGGAGAGCTCTCCATGACGGACGATTCCGTAAGACCCATCTCGAAGATCCACAGAGCGCACAGCCACGTCCGCCACAGCGGTCGCAGGCTCGCCCTGCTCGACACAAGATCCGAGAAAGACCAACAAGAGGAGGGAGACTGAGCCCTGGCTGCGTGCGCGATCCATGGAGTAAGACATCTTGAGAATGATACGGATCGACTAGATTAGCCATGAAGCAGGCAACCTGCCTGCTTCATGGCCCTGAGTTACAGATAATTCTGAATCCGAGCACCTAGGGAGCCCAGGTCACGGACACCGCGTTTGACATGTTGGCTGCTCCACCGCAAGGGCCGCCGAGATCGCGATACCAGAACTGCAGGTAGCTGACGTCGCCGGGCATGGCACCCACGATCGCATGGATCGGAATCCCACCGCTGGGGTCGGGGAAGGTCGCGTTTCCGCCGATCACGGAAGGCACCTTGCCAAGTCGGAAAATCTGCCCGCCCACGCAGCGCAGGCCGTTGTAGAAGGGGACACCATTTCCGTTGGCGACCGGAGCACTCCCCGCAAAGAAGTAACCGGGCACGCCGTCCGGAGCCTGGGTCACGTGAAGCGCCAGGTCCGCTGCTGCGATGCTCGTCGACCCCGTAGTGGTCAGCGAGGCACCAACGCCCGTGGAGTTCGCGCAGCCCTCTGTTGCCCCAGGAACCACCTCGTTTCCACAGGGACAGGGCATGGTACCGCCATCCGAGTCCTGCCCAAGGCAGTAGATGCGCGTGCCCGGCTCACAACGATCCGGGACTCCATTTCCATCTAGATCCACCGCCCCATTGAGCAGGTCGCAGCGATCCGGGATTCCATTGCTGTCGCAGTCCAGGCTGGGCTCACAATCATCCGGGACCCCGTTGCTGTCGCAGTCGGTCTCTTGGTCGTCCGGGATGCCATCGCTGTCGCAGTCATCCACGCCAGTACCGCTGCAATCACAGGGCGCAAAAATGGCAGGCATGCTATCGCAGTCCTGCGTACTGGGGAGAAAACTACTCGAGACGGTGACCTGCCCGGAGATGCAGTAGGCAGCGACCTGCGCTGACCAGCTGCCATCGTTCTGGAGGTTTCCGTTCTCGCACCAGATTGCGTTGATGTTCCCCGTCAGGGTCGCGGAGCTCGCGTTTTGAAAGTCTCCATTGGGCAGATGGAACTCGGAGTCTTCGATGTGCATCGAGGAATCGGAGTCGTTCTGGAAGTTGCCACTGTTATCAGCACCGATCAGTGCGCAGACATCAATCAGGGTGTCCATTCCCTTCGCGTTCTGATAGTTCTCGTCGACCACCAGACAGACATCCTCCAGGTAACGGACGCCCTCGGAGAGCTGGAAGTTCTGTCCCACCTCCACATCACAGCCAACCATGGAGAGACTCGCGTTGGAAGTCGTGATCTGGATGCTGAAGCCATGGGCGGTGGCCACATAGCAGCCAAGGAAGTCCGCGGTTCCCCCCTCCACAGTGAAGTTGCCGTTCTGCAAGGTAAAGCTGCAGTTCGATGCGATCAGGGTCGCCGCAATCAACTTGATGTCGTTATTGACAACAGTGACATCGTGGTTGATCACGACGTCATGGCCATCGAGATCCGTCGGAGGCGCATTGCCACCAGCCCAGGTCGCTGCGCTGCTCCAATTACCTGGGGTCACTGTCGTGAAGGTATCGGCCGAGAGGCTCCCCGCGAAGCAGAGGGAGGCGGCAAGGAGATGAAACCTGAAAGGATCTATTCTCATTTTGAATAAGAGAGAATGTGAAATCAGAATGCGAATTCGAGTTCTAGTAGCGCAGACCGTGTGGCGAGAGAGCCACCGACTGGTCTACTAAATCCTGAATAGGACGATTGTGCGACTCGTCTTGTTCAGCCTAATTGCGACTCGATCCGGCCCTTCAGCCCCTAACAGGGTGGAACATTGCCATTCAAGTGCGTTATATCTCCGCCCCACTGAAGACTACCCGTGTGACGAGCGCATGCATCTCCGGTCTCATCAAAGTTGAGGAATGCAGGGAGCCGCCGAGCAAGACAAGCTCCCAGGGGGATCTGCTGCCTATCCCCTGCAATCCTTTCCCAGCCAGGCGTCCAGACTCAGGAGTCTCAACTCGCCTACTTCTCCTGGTCCTGCACCCATTCATCCCAGGGAGCGACGAAGAAGGAGAAGCGTCCGCCGAGACCACCATCGCGCAGGTAACTACGGTAGGTCTCCAGCTGATCCGAGTGCAGGAGGTTCTGGATCTCGGCCCGGTGAGCGGCACGATTGCTCATGAAGATCTCACCCAGTTCGTCTTCCGAGGTATTGCCCTCCGACCAGAGCCGGGTCATCTCTCGGTTACGCTCGTTCTGAGTGGCGAGCAACCTTCGCATGTCCTTGGACTGGCTTGAACCCAACAAGAGCTTGTCCGTGAGCTCCTGGGTCTTCGTTACCAGATCCGTGTCGAGTTGGTCGTACTCCTCATTGGCCTTGACGGCCTCTTCACGGCGTTCGTCAAGTTCCTCTTCGAACTCCACAGCCTCGCGTTCCTCCTCGATCTCGGTCAGTGCCTCGGCCACCTGAGCCTTGAATGCGGCACTCCCACTCTGAAGTGCTCCCATGGCAATCGCCTGGGCCTCCTCTCCCTTGGAACCCTCGCTGGCCGCCGCCATTGGCAGGCTGCGCCGATCGCTGCTCCGCAGCTCTCGAAGACGCGAGACCTCCAGTGACAGCTCGTCCAAGGAGACCTGCAAGGCCTGCAACTGCTCGGCTGTGACCGGAATCTGGGACTCAGTCGACCTCGAGAGTGGCGGCGCCGAGGCCTCGGCCTGCTCGGTGGCACCTTCGAAGGCAACCAGAGCCAACAGGCTGACCGCGACGGATAGGACCACGGAGGTGAGGACTACCAGGAGGGAACGTTGCATCTGATGAGTGGGCTGATTCGAGTCTCCGTCGAATTTGAATCTTGACGCCGTGTGGAGGCTACTTGCTACTGCACCCCAGCGCGTCCCTATTCCACCGCGCCCCGGCGAGAACTGGAATCCCAATTCCTAGTCTCTCAGGCAATTGAATAAGCTCATCCCCATGACGGAGTTTCTCTACCGCATCGTGGCTCAGATCGACTGGCAGACCACTCGTCGAGAAGGACAGGTACCGACGTCCGAGTCCGACCAGAGCGATGGCTTTGTCCACCTCTCCACGGCCGAGACATTCCTGGAGACCGCTGATCTCTACTTCAAGCCCGCGGAGAACCCCATGGCTCTGGAGATCGATCCACGTTTACTCGGTGAGGCCTTGAAGTGGGAGGTCGTCGAGCAGCGCGGCGGAACGATCTTTCCTCACCTCTACGCGCCTGGCATTCCGCTGGCCGCAATCCGTGCGGTGATCGACCTCGACCACACACCGTCGGGTTTCAGCGCCGGAAAGCGCTCTCTGGCTCAGCAGGCCTAGTCCTGCGCGCCCAGCTCCGCCACATGCCCTGGTGCTCGAAGGACTCACATGAGGTCCTCGAGGGCCG
Organism: Planctomycetota bacterium; assembly: GCA_014237855.1. Taxonomy (GTDB): domain Bacteria; phylum Planctomycetota; class UBA1135; order UBA1135; genus JABACD01. Next base: position 65,778 of record JABACD010000021.1, read on the forward strand.
CGACTCGGTAGCTGCAGGTGCTACTCGAACGTCACGCTGACGCCATTGGACAGCGTGAAGCCCAGGGGATGGGCGGCGTCAAAGATCAGCGCCTGGAAGAGTAGCTGGGTGCCTGGCGCTCTGGATGCGCTCGGGGGAAGGGTCCATTGGAGTTCACCCGAACCCGGCTCGCCGGGAGTCACCGTGAGGCTGATGGGTAAGACCCTCGCACCGTGCGGCACGAGCAGGGTGCAGTTCCCGATCTGCTCCGAGTTAGCCTGACCTCTGGCGATCAGCAGGTACCCGCTACCAGAGGTTGAAGCATTCTTGATTCTCACCTGGAGTGGACTGCCGGGGCTCGGGCAGCCGTCAACGGAGAGCATCGGTCTGAATCCGCCCTCGCCCTGGCAACCAATGCCGTAGATCTCGATCTTGCCGTTCGCATCACAAGCACTGCCAGTCCAGTACTGTTCAGCGAGTGAGTAGGCCTCGTCCCCGATCTCCTGGCCCATCTGGCGCCCGGGGAGATCGTCTGCAGGTGGGTGAATCCCGCCCCAGATGCGCGAGAGCGAGCACTGATCGGAGGCGTCGTAATAGGAAGCCCACTGCAGGCGCACATCAGTACTGGGACCCTCCTCGAACACGAGGAACTCGTTCTTCTTACAGAGGTATTCCCCTAGCCCCTCGGGAAAGTAGGGAGAGCCGGTCAGCTGATGCATCACAACCGCCGCTGCGCGACTGTAGGTGCTGTGACCTGAGACGTAGCCTGCAAACGGTGGCGTCACGAAGGTAGGACGCTGATACGGCCACCAGTTCTCGGCCAGGATCCACCCCACCCCTGCTACATCAACCTCTGGATTGGTGATGTAGTTAGGACCACGCCATGCGAGCACAGCGATCTTGTCCTCGGAGCCGGCCAGGTGCTCATGCCTCTGCCCCGGTGCGGTCGTCGCGGTGGTGACGAGTTCGATGTATCCCGGCTGCAGGTTGATTCCCTGGGGATCATAGCTGGGCAGCTGCTGATCAGTGCATTGCCCCAGATCCGCCATGTAGCGCAAGGCGCTGATCGGCCGCAAGTAGTCGTACCACCCCTTGACACCCCAGGCCGAAATGGCGGAGTCGTGCATGGCCCCGGCCATCGCGAGGTAGGACTTGGCATACCACTCGAGGTCCCCAAGGATCGGGCCCACACCACCGATGCGCTTCTCGAATGACGGGTGATCGGAGACATCGTTGAGAATCACGAACCAGTGTCCAGGCGGAGTCTCAGAGTCCGGCCCATCAGCCCAGAATTCAGCAAGGACACGAGCGTAGTCGCCACGCGGCACCAGCTGAGCAGGATAGGGTTGGCCGGTCACGGGATTGGCTCCGTAACCCGAGCCCCAGTCACCTCCGTTGTAGTAGTCGTAGAAGCTTGGAAGCTGTGCAGGAGTGGCCAGAGGTGCATTACCAATCGAGGCCGGTGACGCATCCATCATGACCCCATCCGAGGGGTCCAGGTGAGCTGACCAGACCGAGACCATCTCGAATCCGCTCTTGTACCCTCCAGAGGAATCGCTGATCTTCGGCGGGGCGCCCGGGTCCTTGAACAACGAGTAGGTGAACCCGTCACGCTCGCGAATCGTGCAGTCGTAATTGGACAGTGACCAGTTCGAGACCACTCCCCACTCGGGTGAGAGAAACTCCGGGTACCCGAATGGAACAGGATTGCCGGCTTGATCGACGAAGAACTCGAGGCTCAGCTCCTGCCAGCGGTCCGGATCAACCAGGGTCGGATTTCCAGGAAGCTCCGGGAGGAGGGGCGGATTGACCGGAGTGTAGAACTGATTCGCGTAGTCGTTGGCCTCGTTCGAATTGTCCGTATCCCCGAAGTCCAGTACGGCGCGTGCAATCCGGTTGCCGACCTCCGCGGGAGTGTTCCCCGCAATTGAGGTGTTCGTCCGATCATAGCCCAACGCATCCATCAGGCTGTCGTACCGCGGGAGCATGACCGCAGCACCCGGCGAGTTCCTGAAGCGCTGCTTGAGGATCCCATAGCTCGCGTGACTGATCGCTTCACTTCGCCAGCGATAGACGTTTGGGGACGTGCTCGGGTGATCTTCCTGGAACAGGACCGGCTGGGCTACCGGGTCGTAGGTCGCCCAGGCGTCCCACATGGCGAGGGACACGTGGTAGAGGTTTCGTGCGTGGACCGTTGGCCGGGCATAGTCACTGCGGATCGACTGCAGTAGAGCCTCGTTCCACTGACGGGTGACTGAGTGCTGCGTCGTTGGGCCCTGGTGAGGTCGAGCACTGGGTGAGGCTCCAACTGCGGGGACAGCCAGAGGCGAACACGTGACTACGAACGCCGAGAGGCAAACCTGGCGCCAGTACCTTGAAAGGACTCCGAGGGTCATACTGTGGAATTGAAGGGTCACGGCTCTAGCAGAGTGGAATTGAAGAGTGACGGCTCAAGCAGACATTCTTCCCGGGGGAAACCATATGGCTTCATGCTATTCGACTTGGACCACCCGTGGAGTTTGACCTGTCGGAACCACCTCAAAATTCGCGTAAAGTCGTCCAGGCTCCAGGGAACGTCCTCTTCATTCGTTGATTCGTCACAGTCCGATCCGCGCAGTACGCCCTCCAGGAAGTAATCAGTGCACTTCCTGGACATCATCAGGGTTGCGCAGTCCTTGAAGATCCGACGCTCGCCCATGCTCCGCCCGGCACGACGGCCACGACCTGGGAGACGACATTTATCTACAATCCTGTAAGGAGGGGCGCATCTGAGAAGAGCCCTAACTGCTCGTCTCTGGCCTCCTGAGACTGGTGGGCCTCCCTTGCCCCCCCCATGGAGCAGAATTTGCACTGTATTCACTTCACATGCTGAACTCTGGTCGTATCGAGCAAGATGAGAATCTCCAAACTCTACCCTACCCTTCTTGCCCTGTCCCTGGCTGCAGCCTGCACCGGAGTCGGGAGCGCTCCGAATGCGGAATCCACGGGGGTCATGATCAAGGAAGACGCGCAAGCGATCGCGGCATCCTATTCAGACTGGGGTGGCCCCGTGGACTTCCAGCTGCGCTTCGGCCCTGCTCTCTGCAGTATCCCTCCCATTGAACCCCGCTTCAGTGAGAGTGCAGCCCCGGGAGCACACGCCGAGAAGCTCTACCTGGTGCACGCCTCTGACGCGACGAGTTATGCAGGGGTGGACTACTCGAGCGAGACCGAGGGGGGAGCACTCATGCCGGCAAGTTTTGAGACAGCTACTGATCTCGCCCAGCGTGAAGCTGAGCTCCCGGAGCTGTCTCAAGATTGGCAGCAGATCCTGGTCAAGGAGGCCTTTGTCCCCACCCTCGCCGATGAGAACGCGGAGCGTAGTAGCAGGCACGACCTCGTGGAGTTCACACCCGCCGCCCGTGATGGAGAGAGCTGGATGCCGGGAGACCCGGCCGGCCTCTTCCTCATGCTCAGAACCGCTCGCGCAACACCCGGCACCGACGAAGGCTGGGTCTATGCGACGGTCAGGGCCAACGGAGACGTGTCCGCCTATGGCCAGATTCCCAGCTGTGTGGCCTGCCATCGCAACGCGGGGCCCAATCGCATGTTCGGCCTGCCAGGCATCGAACACACTCCCACGGTCAAGGACTGAGCTACACCCTCTTGAGACCGCCAGCTCAGTCTCCTTGGGTCAGGCCAGGAAGGGGAGTCCTGGAGGTTTCAATTGCCGCTATCCTGAAGCTCCGCCTCGATTGAGACGCCCTGGCAACCAAAGCTCAACTGCTCATGACAGCCCCGTGACGGACTCAGAGATCCTTGACGCAGCGGATGAGCTCCTCGTCAAATCCGAGCTTGGCGTAGAGACCCCGGGCTCGAGAATTGCTGGCGAAGACATGCAAGGACATGGAGGTGGCCCCCTGCGCCCTTGCCTGCGACTCGGCTGCGGCCGTTAGCCTGGCTCCGAGACCTGTTCGCTGATGTACTGGGTCCACCACAAGCACTTCCAGATGCGCGCTCGGTGCATGGCTCAGCATCTCTTCACGCATCGTGACAAGGGCGAGGCCGGCAACGTCCTTGTCATCGGTCAGCGCGACCTTGATGAAGCTCTGGGGCCGCTCGCCAGCCAGCCACTGGCGAAGGATATCTCGATCACCATGCCAGAGGTGTTGCGGCTCACGTCGGTCGGGAATGGAGAAGCTTGCCAGTAAGGGCAACAGCGCCTCCATGGCCGGGCCGTGCTCGGCCGTGGCGTCTATGATGTCCAAGGTGTTTCTCATGGTTGGGCCTCTGTCCGCGTCGCCATGCAAGGCCCGAGAGCCATACGCCAGCTCCAGCTTCGGGGGCCGGACCGGCATCTGCGAGTCCCCATTCGGACAGGTGCACACGAACACGGATCAGCATGGAGACCTGACCGTGAGTAGTTCAATACCTCAGCCAAGATCTCGCTCGAATTCCGTGCTGGTGTGTACCTCGGCAGGCGCCTCTGGTATCGCCCCAAGCGGCCTCTGGAGCAGCCGGGATCTACTCTTGCTTCACAGCCAGCACGCCTCGGGCAAGCAACCAGCGCTGGCAGAGTTCGGGCCACTGTGCGGCAGCGTGCCCTTTGGCGAGACCGATCCCGTGCCTGCCCTCCTCGAAGACGTGCAGCTCACAGGGCACCTGCTGTTCGACAAGTGCCAGGTAGTAGACCAGGCTGTTCTGGACTGGGACTGCCTTGTCGGCGGTGGTGTGGAACAAGAATGCTGGCGGCGTGTTCTTGGTCACCTGACGCTCGCTCGACAGCTCTAGAACGAGCGCGGACTCTGCCTCCTTACCGAGCAGGTTGATCTGCGAGCCCATGTGGGTGAACGGCTGACCGAAGGCAATGACCGGATAGCAGAGCACGGAGAAGTCCGGCCGACATGGCTGGCGCTCCACCGGATCGACGGCATCTGACTGCCCCCCATCGAAGTGCACCGAGGCGCTCGATGCCAGGTGCCCGCCAGCAGAGAAGCCAAGGATGCCGACCCGACCCGGGTCGATGCCCCACTCCTTTGCACGCGCTCGGGTAGAGCGGATAGCGCGCTGCGCATCCTGAAGCGGTGCGGGGTGGCCATACCCCTTTCCACGATGGCGATATTCGAGGACGATTCCTGTGATTCCCAGGCTGTTGGCCCACCTGGCGATCTCGTGTCCCTCGTGATCCAACGCGAGATGCCCGTAGCCACCACCGGGACAGATGATGATCGCAGGGCGTACGTCTTCAGCAGGGGGTGCGTGGTAAACGGTCATGCTGGGCCTGTCCTTGTCGGCAGTCCCGAGAGCACCAGGTGCACCCTCTGGCCAGAGCAAGAGAGTCTCGGAGGTCTGTGCGGCTCCGAGAGAACCGATGGCGAGGGGCAGGGCCATGCAAGCAGCAATCACTTGGCGTTTCATATCAAGACCATTCATCCCCGCCCAGAGCAGGTCAAGAGTCTCGGCTGGTATGCAGGAGACAATCGCTTGAGTACTTGGAAGCCTCTCGTCCGTCAAACCCTGTTTGATCAGGGGTGCTATGCTCTCAGCGGCTCCCAGGCCCCGCCAACGCACCGTGCTCACCTCACTTACCCAGCTTTTCGCCGCATCCATGAGGGGACCTCTGAAGAGGTCACTCGGAGCGACTTTCTTGCTTGCCTGCCTCTTGGGCAAGCCAACGCCTGTGCAGGCCGAGACCTCGCTCATGGTCTATGACTTCGAGCTGGGTAGCAGCCCGGTGACCAACGCTGACTACCTGCGCTCCCTTGGTTTTGGTGGGGTCGTCACACGCTGTAGCCAGCCGGGAGACCTGAGCAAGCTATCGAGCTACGCCAGTCATGTCGCAACGCTCAGCGACTTCAGGCTCCTCGCCTACGTGAACTACGACTTCAAGAATCCGAACCACTCCCACGTGTGGAGGGAGGCCCTGCCAATCCTGGCATCCGCAGGGGCACCTCTCTGGGTGATCGTGAAGAACGCGCCCTCGATGTTCGAGGTGCAGGACCTCATCCTGCGAATGGCTCAAGCGTCCCAGCTCTTCGGTGTCCGGACCGTACTCTATCCCCACTGGAACACGGACATCGAGAGTGCATCGGAGGCGGCAGCCCTCATCGTACAGGTCGCGCACCCCAACCTCAGCAACTCGCTACACACCTGCCACGAGATCAGGGGCGGAAATCAATACAACATGGGCTCTGTGGTCGCTGCCCACGCGAGCACGACCACGCTCGTGACAGTCGCCGGCGCCGACGCGAACGCTTACGCCGGGCCACCACCCGCAGGCGGGTTGCCCTGGAGCGATGCCATCAAGCCTCTCGATCGAGGTCGGTACAGCCTGGCCCCCTTCCTCCAGACGTTGAAGAACTCCGGCTACAACGGCCCGGTGATCCTCCACACTTTTGGGATCACCGGTGATCCGGGGCACCTGCTGCGCTCACTGGAGGCCTACGACAAGTACCACGATAGCCTACTCTGAGCTTGGAGCTGGATGAGACGCTCCCGGTGCCCTACTTCCAACGCAGGGCCTGCACCCTCTCAGCCTCTGGCCGCGGATCCTCAACCTCGATCCCGCGCGCGCGATGGTGAGCCACCGTCGCGTTGATCGTGTTCGGCATCAAGCTCCAGATGTTCCTGTTCTCCAGCTTCATCAGCTGGGCACCCTCTGTATCGGTCCAGACGAGAATCCAGCGGGTGTAGGGGCCCTTGTCTGGATCATCGGACCGCACCAAGGAAAGCCTATCGACGTCCTCCCACTTCAACACATCCTCGTAGAGGTCGAAGGCCCCCATATGAGCGAGGCCATCCCCGGTGGAGCGCACGTACCGGCCTTGCATGATGCCGATACCGATCAGGCAAACCAGGCCGATGGTCGCAAAGCCGACGAGGGGAACAAGTGGGTTCCCCGCTGCGACTTCAGATGCCCAGCGCGAGGCCGCCAGCGAGGCTTCCTGCTGCATCGTGTAACCACGCTTGGCCTTGGGTTTGGCATTGACATAGCCCCCCATGATCAGGTTCGTGGCCACCATGCAAAGAAGGCCGCTCAATATCAGCCAGAGCATGAAGTACGTCCCTAGGTACCCACTCCAGGAAGTGGTGATGTAGAACTCACCAGGCTCAACGGAGACCTGGTAGACCCGGCGGAGTGCGTAGACCAGCGCAGCACTCACCACCATGGACACACAGGCCAAGACCCGATAAGTCCGACGACCTGCACTCGAGAGTCCTTCCAGTACCTTGAAGCTCGCTCGCCTGGAGGCGAGGTAAGCAAGCAAGGCAATCCCAAGGAGGATGGCAACTGCGCATAAGAAGGTGATCATTAGCTTGTAACCAGCGCCACGTGATGACTCACAGCAATTCAAGCCTGAGGCGCGACAACACCCCACCGTGGGCGCATTGGAGTGAGGGGGCCGCTCCTCCCGCTCCCAGCCTTCTGGGTGCATCCCCCCTACTCACGGCAGAAGCCTTCATTCACGAACGGTACACCAATAAGTGGTGGATTCACCTCACCCCCTCCGGAACAGGCTCTTCCGCAGGCCCGCTCCGCTTCGAAGAGCCGCCCTCAACCGAGGGCCCTGATACCCGGACAACACCCTTGGCCTCACCTGGGCCACTTCATGGATGAGTCCAGAGTTCGCTACAGGTACTACTCTAGTAGTTCTCCGCCCCGCCTTGTGAAGGCGGGGAACTGGGCCCCGCCGCCGGTGACTGGTTCTGGCGGTAGAACATGAAGAACAGCAGCAAGGCTACGAGGCCAGCAAGGCCTTCACTTGAGATTCCTTCGACCAGTACTGCGATGTTCTCGACGATCGGCAAACCGGCGTCCGGAAAGAGGATGTCGACCATCAGGACGACAATGGCCACGGAGACCAGGAAGTCCGTCAATGTCCTGACGATTCCCGTGAGGAACTGAATCTGATCCTTCATCGCATTGACCTGCTCGGAGGTAAGAGAACGGGGTATCCAACCAGTAGCTATCCAGAGAACACGAGGACGAGTTCACCTTACTTGCTGCAAGGTGAGCCCGTCTCCGAAGACCACCATTCCGATCTATTTCCTCGCGAAGGCGAGCAAGATGATCAGGGTTATCAGCCCGGTGATGCTGGTCGTGAATGTCTCCACGAACTTTGCCAAGTTGCCGAGGACATCCATGTCCCCCCAACTGGTACCGGCTGATCCGGGGTAGATAACGTGGGCCACGATCAAGAAGACACCTACACCTACAAGCAGCCTGACAAGGTCAGCAACCCAGGTGTTTACTGTGCTCATTGATTCCGAAAGACCTGCCATGAGAGCCTCCATTGATGGAAGTGGTTCAAGGGCTTCGGTCACTACGGACCGATTCTTCGTCGACGCAAGGGTTGAGTACCAGCGGGCCAACCCAAGTGGGTTGACCCGTGGTTCGATTCCCTCTCAGGTGAGATCGGCAGTCATTGCTCGGACGTGTCCATCCCTCCGACTTAATTCCGCATTGACCTTGAGGCTCAAGCCGAATCGATGAATTCTCCCGAGTCTAGGAACGCGCGAGGAGATAAGTAGCGCAATAGCTTCCTGCGCGATCCGTCATCAGTCATGAACGAATACAGCCCTCCAGGCATCTCCGAGCCCCTAAAGAGCTGAAGAGCTGGGCCCCTGGGGCTCGTCGTCGCCCATCCCTGGAACCAGTAGCAACACTCCCATTAGTGAGCCTGACTCCCTGGGCCCCCCCCACCAGCAGGACACTCCAAAGGCCTTGGCCAGGGAGTTCATGGCCACTCGGATAAGCAACAGAGGGAGGAATGACCAGCTTCGACCCCGTACTCGAGGCCCATCTTGAAGCCAACCAGGGCCATCAAGCAGCGCTGGCGAGCTCATGCTTGAGCCTGGCCTCCGAGTCCCTTCGATTGATTCTGATCGGAGCGAAACCGACGAGTTCTTGCAAACAGCCTCCAATACACCGAACGCCAGGCGAGAGGCATGGGGTGACTCCCATCAGGCACACCTGCTTCCCGGCAAGAAACCCTCATCTGGCACGATCTCTCCTCAAGAGGGAGACAGGCCAGGCCCTGGCAATCCTATAATTGAGTGCTTGGGCAACGATTTGAACAAGGCAACCGAGACGACCTCGCTCGGTATCCCCCGGGAGCTACCCTGTCGTTTCGGCGACTTTGAACTCCTGGAAGAAATCGGACGGGGAGCGATGGGGGTTGTCTTCAAGGCCCGTCAACTCTCGCTTGATCGAGTGGTTGCAATCAAGCTAGTGCTCGCCAGCTGGCTCGCCAACGAGGAACAGGCCCTGCGCTTTCAGACCGAGGCACGGGCATCAGCTAGCCTCAACCATCCGTCAATCGTCCCTCTGTACGAGCTCGGATCATTCGAAGGGCAGCACTACCTGTGCTTGGCCTACATCGAGAGCCAACCGATGTCCGCACGCTTGGAGGAGGGTCCACTTCCACCTCAGGAGGCTGCACCCCTCATGCTAGAGGTTGCTGATGCAATCCAGCATGCACACTCCAAGGAAATCCTGCATCGGGACATCAAGCCTGCAAACATCCTGATCGATCATGAGGGACACCCATGGATGACAGACTTCGGCCTGGCAAAGGTCGAATCAGAAGACTCACAGGTAACCGGGACTGGCGAATCGATCGGTACGCCAAGCTACATGTCTCCCGAGCAGGCAGCGGGAGAAGTCGTGGGGGTTGGTCCAGCAACCGACGTCTACGGCCTGGGCGCAACCCTCTATGCATTGCTCGCTGGTAGACCCCCGTTCATCGCTCCCTCCGCGATCGCCACCCTCCAGCTGGTGCAGGATCGGGAGCCAATCCCCCTCCGGACCCTCAATCCATCCATACCGAGAGACCTGGAGACGATTTGCTCTCGCTGCCTGCAGAAGGCGGCACACAAGCGCTATCAGAGCGCAGAGGACCTCTCGAAGGACCTGGCCCGTTTCCTCGCGGGAGAACCGATTCTGGCACGGCCCGTCAGCTACTTCGAGCGACTCGTGCGGCGGGTGGTCCGATACCCGGTCACGTCTGCCCTCGTTGCACTGTTGATGCTGGTGATTGGAGGCTCGGCCCTCGTCATGGTCGATCAGTGGCGGACCACGATCCATGCTCTGGATGCTGAACAGATTGCAAAACACGACAGAATAGAATCTCGTCTGCAGGCTCTCGAGACTGCTAATCCCGATGCTTTTGGCGCCCTCGTAGAGGGCCTCGATTTCGATGATCCCATACTTCTCGAGCGCATCGAGGAGATTGAGAAGGACCCCGAGATGCCTGAGCTGTTGCGCTCGAGAGTGCGGCTCGCGACTCTTGACAGGCGCCCATCACTGCTCGGCGAGACGGTTCAGCAATTGGTACGGCTTGGGGACCAGCCAGAAGAATTCAACCTCACTCTCGTGTCTCTCGCTGCAGCCCTCTCCAAATCCTCTCCACAAAAGCGCATTGAGACCCAGGAGCTCCTCGCTCGAATTATCGAAGAGGACGTGGAGGACGATGAGAGCCTGCTCGCTGCTATTGGCCTCGCAGCGTGTGCACCGGAACATCCCGCGTGGATCGCGCGCGCTGGCCCCCTCGCGCTCAAGCTGGTCGACACGGATCCTTTCCTGCTACCTGCTTTTGCCGACCCCTTGCGCCCCTTCCCTCAACCGCTGACTGAAGAGCTCCACCAACTTTCACTCTCCAGCGACGCCTCTCGTCGACGTGCTGCAACATCCCTACTCGCAGCAGGTGGATCACACGACCCTGTCCTCCTCGCTGATCTCCTGCCTCTGGTTGACGAATTTCAGCACCAGGACCTCATCACATCGCTGAGCCAGGAGAAGGAGCTTGTCGCCGAGCGTATGCGCAAGGCCCTCAATGAGGATCCGCCGCCTCCCGCAGTCCTATCGAGCGGCCCGGGTGATGAGTATCTCCACGAGGTCTTTGTGGCCGCACACGGGCGCTTGGCCGGCGAGTGGGCTCAGTGCCTGGATATGCCACTCTCAGACTTTGAGGATAGCTGCGAAAGGCTGAGGGCCGATGGCTACCGACCCACCAAGGTTCGTCCCTTCCAGCGAGATGGTGAGATCATGGTTGCAGCCATCTTCACGCGCGACGCTCAAGATTGGAGCATTGAGTGGGACGTGATGGGTCAATCCAGTCAGAGCACCTCCATCCTAGGCACGCAAGAGCTCATCCCTTTCGACTACGCTAGCTTCGTCACCGGCAAGGGCCTCGAGACAGAAGACCACAACGTCATGCTACTGGCCCCAGCGACCTCACGGGTTCGCGAGTGGCGGCTTCTCACCAAGCAAACAGCAGGAAGCCTCGTGGACACCGCGGATAAGCTCATCAGTCGCGGCCTGCACCCGGTCTCCCTTCAGATCAATCATGACCGCTCTGACGTCCTGCTCGCAGCCTCGATCTGGCACCTGGGCACGGAGGCGGGTGAGTACGAGATCCCTCTCGGACTACGGCCAAACGAGCTGAGTTCCTACATCGACGCCGGCCTCTCTCAGGTCGAGGTGGACGCAACCAGGATGAATTCCCAGAACCAGGTCTGCTCTGGAATCTGGCGTTCAGACCCTGAGTTCGAAAGCCACCTTGTGTGGGAGGCGACACTTGATGACCACGTTCAGGCGGTCCAAGACCTTCCATACCAGGGCTTCGTTCCGATTGCGACCTCAGTGGTCTGGGGAGCCGAAGCAGCGGCTGTGAGGGTAGCAACCGTTTGGCAACGTCGCACTCCAAGCGTGACTGAGAGAGTGACCAAGGCACGCCATCGGGCTCGAGCGGCTGCAACACTCGCCAGCCTGGACGAGTTCGAGCATGTCATTCCACTACTGGGATCAGAAGGTGATCCCAGCCTTCGATTTGCTCTGATCTTCGATCTTGCGCGGCTCTCAGTCAGTCCCCAGGACCTTCTTGAACAGCTTGAGATCGACGAGCACCCCACCAGCGTCCGCTTCGCCTTGCTCTGCGCTCTAGGGCGAATGCCAGAGGAAAACTTCAAGCGCGATCAACTCGAGCAATTCCTGGCAACTGCCGCCGCCCTGGGTCGCAGCGCCACCGATCCGGGTCTGTACTCCCTCTGCAAGTGGATCCTGACCACTCATGGAAGAGATTCGATTCACGGGGAGCAGCAAGAGACTGCCCCCCCCGATGCCGGCTGGTCGCGAACCCTGGAGAACCAGGTCATGGTGCGCCTGAAAGGAGCGGTCACCTTCCTCATGGGATCCCAAGGCTGGATCCCCGGCCGCGTATCATCAGAGACCAGACGCCTCTACTACATCCCGAACGACTACGAGATAAGCACAACTGAAGTAACACAACTTCAAATGAGTCGATTCGCAGAGGCTTATCCGGAGTGGAGCAAGGGTGTCCTTCCCAGCGATGACTCCAAGCCTGCTGAAGGTGTCTCTTGGTTCACCGCCATCGCGTATTGCCGCTGGCTCAGCGAGGTAGAAGGCGTACCTGAATCACAAATGTGCTACCCACCGCTGGATGAGATCGGCCCTGGAATGATCCTCGAGCAAGGCATCCTCGAGCGTACCGGCTACCGATTGCCGACCGAGGCAGAGTGGGAGTATGCATGCCGTGCGGGAGCTGACTCCTTGTACTCCTTTGGAAACGACATCACTCTACTTCCAGAATTCGCAAACTCCCTTGGCGCCAATCAATTCGAGACCCATAGCTCGGGCACCGAAGAGGTTGGACGGCGGCTGCCTAATGATCTCGGCCTGTTTGATATGCACGGCAATGTCCAGGAGTGGTGCCATGACGAGCTACGGTACTACCGCGTCCTCGGACCGTTCTTCGTCCCGAGCCATCAGAACAACAGTTCTCGCTTCGCAGACAAACCTCTCCGCGCCATTCGAGGCGGATGGTACGAGTCGGCCCCCCTGAACGTGAGCTGCGCTGGCCGGAGAAGAGGAAGAGCAGAGATGATCAGCCGGGGGCTCGGATTCCGAGTTGCACGAACGGTACGCTGAACCGCGCCTCGCACTCCTCACTCAACGCAATGCACGCTCGAGGACCCCTAACAAGCTTGCACCGGTAAAGGGCTTGAGAACAAATCCTGCCAGATCCTCGTCTGCAAACGCTCGCCTGACTTCCTCCTCCGAGTGACCGCTCAAGAGCAGCACAGGGATCTTCTCGTTGATTGCTCGCATGGCCCGCAATGTCTCACGACCATTCATTCCCGGCATGGTCATATCCAGCAAGACGGCGTCCAGGCGCTCTCCCTCTCTCCGCAGGATCTCCACTCCTTGCAATCCTCCCTCTGCAGAGAACACCGAGTAGCCCGACCGCTCCAGAATCGCCTGGATCGTGGTTCGAACAATTGGCTCATCGTCCACGACAAGTAGGTAGCCATCAGCGCTTCCGTTGAGAGTTACATCGCTCTCGGGCGCAGATACCGGGCTGGCGCCATCCAGCTTGAAGTAGATACGAACCCGTGTACCTGAACCTGGTGAGGACTCGACAGCCATGGTGGCACCGTTAGCTTGCACTGCACCAGTGACAACCCCCAGGCCAAGGCCGCGGCCAGTGAACTTCGTCGAGTAGAACGGGTCAAAGATCCGCGGGAGGTCACCGGCCTCGATCCCACAGCCGCTATCCACGACCTCGAGTATCGCTACCTCTCCTGGCTCAATATCTCCCACAATCTGAGCCCTCTCGAGCTCTTCAGCAGAGACCTGACGTAGCTCTGTCCGCACTTCTACAGCCCCCTCACCAGAGATGGAGGCTTCCAGTGCATTGCGTACCAGGTTTGTCACGATTTGCTGCAGCCGGGTGCGGTCTACACGAATGCTGGGCATTCCCTCACCGAGCTGACTATTCAGTCTCTTACGCGAGTCCGCGTCGAATAATCGGAGGCTCCCATGAACCACCACAGAGATGTCCAACGGAATGCTCTCTACGACACCCTGCCCGGCGAAGACCAGCATCTGGTGTGCAAGATCTGCGGCACGCCGGGCCGCTTCTTCGATGCGACAGATGAGATCCTTATGATCGCCCTTCTCTGAGGCTCCTCCCTTGAGGAGCTCAGCATTTCCAAGCACTCCCACGAGCAGGTTGTTGAAGTCATGCGCAACCCCTCCAGCCATCACTCCCAGGCTTTCCAGCTTGAGCTTTTGTGCGAGAGATTCGTCTGAGCGGCGGCGCTCTTCCTCAGCACGCTTCCTGTCTGAGACATCAGTGAGCGTTCCGATATACGTCCGTGTCCCATCGAGGGGGTTGGTCCGGGGCGTTGCCTGGCAGTAGACCCATGAGATCTCCCCTTCCCCGGCCACGGGCCACTCCATCTCAAAACTCCGACCAGCCGCCAAGGCTAGCCCCCATGCCCTGGCGATGCGCTCGCGATCTTCCTCGAGGACTGAAGACAACCACCCATCTCCCTTTGCGGCACGAGCATTCAGCCCGGTCAGCTCCTGCCAGCGAGTACTCACGAAGACAACTTTCCCGCTTGTATCTGCCTCGAAGATGCCCAGAGGTGTCACCTCGACAAGGTGTCTGAACCGTGAGCGCGAGGCTGCCAGCTGAGACGAGCCGCTATGACTCATGGCGCGTGCCTCCTCCTCGAGGGCCAAGGCCTTTGCCTCTGTCATCCTGGCCCTTTTATCCAGCCGCAATACAAGGACAAGGGCTCCAACACCAGCCAGTCCTGACAATGAGAGCAACCAAGCTGTGGATGCAGGTGCTTCGAGTAGCAGAGCGACACTCAAGGCCCCCAATAGTCCTAACCAGGCGCCGAACAGGAAGAGGAGCCGATCATGCCGGTAGAGACCAATTGAGATTGCCGCGAACGCTGCAGGCGCATAGAGGAGAATCGAAATAGAGCAGGCAAATATCATCGCTTGGCCTTCAGCCTACCAGAGGTAGAAGTCCTAAACCTGATCACACCCACCTAAACAGGCACATCACCAGTCTGTAATTCAACCCTGATCGTGACTGACACCAGAGCTTCAAGCCAAACAAGTGCCGTGAGCCTTGCTCAGGGCCAACTCTCAAGACATCCCCAAACGGAGTCACAGAGTCAGAGAAGCCTGTCGGTTCCAGTGAAACCACAGGCCTGAGCCCCCCCTTGCTCATCAACCAATCAGCTTTCGATAGAGCGATGCGGTCTGGATCGGAAGGCAGAGCCCTCTAACAAGTGCTGAGTCACGATATACAGGCACGAAAAAAGACCGCGTGGCCCGATCTCTCCTGAGATCTCAATGAGCTGAAGCCGACCTACTTCGGCCGACGCAGGGCTGCCACGTCGATCTCCCAGAAAACCGTGAAGTCCGAGCCCTTCAGGAGGCGCAAAGACTGTTGCATGGGTATCCACACGGCCAGTTCTTCCAGCCCGTCACCATCAAGATCACCGACTGGAGCAACGTCTGCCCCTCCGTGATAGCCAGAGGTCTGACCTGAGCTGGTCTTCGATCGAACGTCATAGCGCTTCAACTGCTTACCGGTCGCACCAGAGAGGATCGTGGCCCAACCGGCATCCGCGTCCAAGAAGGTCTCATTGGCTCCAACGACGAGATCTGCGATCCCGTCCTTGTCGTGATCGCTCGTGAAGGCAAGGCTCGTCCCCTCCCCATTCAAATACCCACCAAGATAGGAGACCTCCCAGAGCATAGCGCCGGTCGCACCGCTCCAGCTCCGTGTGTGAGTGTTCACAGTGGTGGTAACGATGTCAGGAATACCATCCTTGTCCAGGTCCTCACCTGAAGCAAGACACCAGGCTGCGGTGGGAAGAGAGAGCGGTTTGCGCTTGCCTGCACTGAACAGCACACGGGTACGCGCATCGGATTGCGCAGCTCCGTAGCTAGGCCCCTCCTCAGCCGCTTCGCAAGCGTGCTCACGGGGAAGCGACAAGGAGACCTCCCCAAGGCCATCGCCGTCCAGATCGTCGAGAACTGCGACATTCATGCCCGCGAAGGAGTAGACCTTCCCCCTGGCTTTGGTCTTCGAAGCAAAGCCCGGGGTATCGGTCTTGCTCAGCGTGGGGAGCTTCCAGCCCTCAGCCAACTGGCGAAGCATCTGGCAACCGGCCAGGGGAACCAGCGTCTCCACAGGAAGCCAGGAACTACCGTCGACAATCACAGCCCCCCCAGACAACCCGATCACCAGATCGAAAGTGGAATCGCCGGTGAGCTGAACGCCACCAGCAAGAGCACGGGCAGCCCCCTCGAGAGACTCGGGGATGTCCAGCTCTACGAGGACGCGACCCTTCTTGGGCGAGACCAAGCTCACACCGCCCGAACTGTCACCCACTGCAAGTTCGATAGCACCGTCACCATCAAGATCACCCACCGGTGCCAGCGACTTCCCAAAGCCCTTTCCACCTTCGAGCACATGCAGGACTCTCCCATCAGCCCCCCCCAGCACCCATAGTATCGGGTCCGGCGCCAGACCTGGGGCCGGACTATCCGTCATCCCAGCGGGGCGCGAACGATGGGCCAAGACAAGATCGGGCTTCTTGTCACCATCAACATCTCCCACCACCACGATTGCGCCACGCAGGCCATCGTAGTCATCCGGAACCAGGGCTATCAGGGCTGATGTCAGCAGGAGGGTCTGCGGGATCATGTTCAGTCTCGATGGAATTGAGCAGCCCTGATTCAACCCCCTTGGCCAAGGTAGGTGTCGTTGAGAATATGAATTTGCTCCTGCCTATGATTGCTGTAACCCTGATTCACCGAGAGGGTAATGAGTCAGGCCAGCCGTGGTTGGCCCATCAGGTGCCCGTCCCTTTTCATCAGAGTGGATTTCCTGACAGCTCCCTGGACACATCCTTCAGCTGGAGGCTCACACAAGACCACCCGTACAAGCTATGCTACTCTGAATAGCAGTCAGGAGGTAAAAATCGAGACCAACAAAGACGACTCGGCAGATGATCTGATCATCGATAACGCTGACCTGATTGACCGTGCGCGGAAGGGTGACAAGGAAGCCCTCCAGCAGGTTTGCGGTGCTATCGAGCCGCGGCTGAGACAAGCAGCAGCCAAGAAACTAGGGAATCTGCAAGCCAAGATTCGAGTCTCAGACGTCTTGCAGTCAACCTTCATCGATATCCTCCGCGCATCCAATCAGCTGCCAGCAGGTGCTGGGAAGGAAGTCGAGCAGTGGAGTCTCAGGGTCCTCGACAACAACATCCGGGACCTGGTTCGCTACTTCCATGCGGTGCGACGAGACAAGGACCAAGAGCAACCCTTGGACACCAGCACCAGCTTCGCCTCTGGCCAGCCCTCTCCCGCAACCCAGCTCGTTCAGTCAGAAGACGTCACACAGATCGCGATGGCAATCCGCGAGCTGCCCGAGGACTATCAACGAGTTCTACAGCTGTTCATGCGCCCTGACTTCAGCCACAAGTCGGCTGCCTCGACTCTGGGTCGAAGTGAAGGGGCCACTCGAGTACTGCTTGCCCGCGCTAGAGCCGCCCTCCTCGCAAGCCTTGATGAAGCGTGATCATGAGTACGCCCCCTGGCCCACAGAGCCGCATCGAACGAGTTCTCGAAGCCTGGTACCTTTGCGAACAAGAGGGACGCCCTGCTAACGTTGAGGAGCTCTGTAATGGGGACGCACAGCTCGCCGAGCGAGTAACGAGGCTCCTCAGGAAGGAGCCCGCCTTCCTTCAGTTTCAGGGCTCTGAGTCCCAGCAAGTCGTCACCGAGGTTCATGCCTCCGAGCAGTACAGCGACACTCAAGTTGGCGAGTTTCGAATCCTACACCGCATTGCCAGCGGCGGCATGGGCACTGTCTTCTTGGCCGAGCAGGAGCGGATGGGCCGGCAAGTTGCGCTCAAGGTTGTCGATCGTAAGCAGCTAGGAAATCCCCAGGCCTTCGAGCGCCTGCAGCGAGAGGCCTCCATAACCGGGCGTCTGAATCATCCGAACATCGTCCCGGTCTATGCCATCGGCGAGGAGGATGATCACTGCTTCATTGCCATGCGCTTTCTCGAGGGACCGCCACTGAATGAGGCAGGCTTACCTCTCGACCCCATGGAGGCCGCAAGGATCGGGATTGGAGTTGCCAATGCCCTGGATGCTGCACATCGAGCTGGCGTCGTTCATCGAGACGTCAAGCCATCCAACATATTATTGGATGCGCAGAGGCCTTACCTCGTGGACTTCGGGCTAGCGCGCTCAACCGTGGATCCAACGCTGACCAGTCAGGGCTCTGTTCCGGGAACATTGCCATACATGGCCCCGGAGCTATTCTCCCAGAATGCAGCCCTACTGGACCCGCGCTGCGATGTGTATGCCCTTGGAGCAACTCTCTACGAGCTCGCCATGGGCCGCCCCCCCTTCCTGGAGAAACAAGTCGTCGCAACGGCAAGTCGCATCCTCCTCAAGGACCCTCCCCCCTTGCGACTTGGCCGTCGCCACAAGGACTTCGAGACCATCGTCTTGAAGGCGCTGGAAAAGGACCCGAATCAGCGGATTCAGAGTGCCCTGGAGCTTGCAGCTGACCTGCAGCGCTACCTGCAAGACGAGCCGATACTCTCCCAACCCACGACGAGAATTCATCGCCTTGCCCGACATGCCCGGAGATATCCAAAGGTAACGACCATGGCCGTGATCGGCTCGGCGATCGTGCTTGCCCTGTTTGTCAGCCAGCAGATCGCGAGACGCGGCGAGCGAAAGG
The DNA here is from genome assembly GCA_014237855.1 of Planctomycetota bacterium. GTDB lineage: Bacteria > Planctomycetota > UBA1135 > UBA1135 > JABACD01. The sequence goes on from JABACD010000021.1 coordinate 84,332, forward strand.
CACTGGATGCAGGTGTGCAAGTCGTCAGCTCGGCCCTCGATCAGGGTGATGTTCAGAGTGCTCGCCAGGTCATGGGCAACCTCCTGATCGACCACCCACAGCATGAGGCCCTGTCCTTGGTTGCTGATCGCGTGAAGGCCGAAATCGCAGCAGATCGAGTATTCACCAGTCTCCTTCAACGACCACTCCTGCTCGACTGGTCCGGACTCGAGAATTCGCTGAGTGACCTCGAGGACTCCAGGGCGTTTGAGCTCATTCCGGGGCGGGCCAGACCGCTTGCGGCGGCCGCCGACTGGACCTTGGGTAGAGAATCCAGCGCAAAGGAGCACCTCGCCATCATGCGAAGTGACCTCGAGGACTCCAGGGCGTTTGAGCTCATTCCGGAGCGGGCCAGACCGATTGCGGCGGCCGCCGACTGGACCTTGGGTAGAGAATCCAGCGCAAAGGAGCAGCTCGCCATCATGCGAGAGGATGGCGCGGCCCCCCTCGCCGTACACGCGCTGAGTCTCCTGATGGGAGAGCAAACTGTCGAAGACCTCCCTGAGGGTAACTCGGACGAACATGTCACCGCCGCAATGGTGCTGTTCTTGCTGGATCAGCCCTTCGACTCGGTGAATGAACAGGTCCGCCTCGCTCTCAGGCTGAATCCCGAGAGTCCCCGAGCAAGCTACGCAAAGGCAGCTGCCCTGGTTGGTGAAGGCGAGTTCGCACGGGCCAGCGAGTTGATCGAGAACCACCTCGGTTCTCTCGGCAAGACAGTCGAGGCAAGGCGCCTGCTCCTTCGCATTCAGGTACAGACCGGTCGCTTCGAAAAGGCACGAGCAACCCTCGAGGCCATCCCCAGAGACGAGCGGGGAATCATCTGTGCATTCAATGAGCTCGAGATACTCCACAAGCTGACTGAGTTCGAGGAGTACGAGTCACGGCTGGCTGAGTACCGCCAGGACTTCCCTTCACCCTGCCTCCTGGATCTCTTGGTGTCTCAGGACATCGCGAACGGCGGCCGAGACGACGAGGCATTCGAGATGCTCGAGCGACTGATTGAGGCCGTCCCCGATCCCACGCTCAGGGATCAGGCCGAAGCAACGATGTTCCAGCTGGCAGCTGATCGAGTCCTGCAGCACACCCCAAGAATTCCGCCAACACCGGATGAACTCGGGCCACTCATCGACTGGGGGCTGGAGCTGTGGGAAACACTGGAGTACCGACAGGCTCGAGGAATCGTGGCCTGGAGACTCGGGCTCCTGACGCTCTACATGATACCAGCAGAACGCGGCCTGCAGTTCCTGGAGAAAGCACACACCCTCCTGCCAAACGACGTCCGGCTGCTGTACGACTACAGCACGCGTCTCTTGAACCTCATCGAGATGAACCTCCTCGATGAGGACATGGATGACTACTTCCTGGGGCGCCTGAGCTCATCAATGCTCGATATCACCCGCAGCCTTGAGGAGAAGAACACCTATGAACGCGAGGAGGTTCGGGCTGCCCTGGGTGACGCCTTCCTCGACCTGGTTCTCGAGACCTCCGATTGGATGCTCCTCAGGAACTCCGAACCGTTCTTCTCGACCATTCCTGAGACCCCCAAGTACCGTGAGGCACACAAGGGGGCTCAGAAAATGCTCGGGACACTCTTTGGACCGGAGAGCGAAGAGGCTCTCTGGCACGAGGAGAAGACCGGCTCAGTTGATGATGAATAGGGTCTGGTGCAGCGGGGGAATCGCGTAGCTGCCACCGGGTCCGTTGAACTCCACAACCTTGACCGAATCGCCCGGCAAGAGCGCAAGGGGCATGCTGAAGACGGCATCTTCCACGGTCAGGCCCGCCGAGAGTGAGACGGTCATCGTCATCGCTCCCCCATTGACCGATAGCTCGGCCGTTGTGTCCTTACGAAGCCCGCTCATCTCGATCATCGCCGATGATCCAGCATTGGTGTAGCGGGGCGTGAGCGGAGGTGCAGGGAACATCACGGTAGGGTAAGTCAATCCAGGAGGAGCCTCGTAGCTGCTGACCATGTAGGGAAGGGCTGATGTGGCGCCCTTGTAGGTCCAGTCCCCCAGGAACCCGCCAGGATTGCCGTCGTCCCCGGCATAGGCCTCGGGATTGTTCTCATTACCAACCATGGTGATCCCCTGCAGCTGGCAGTTGACACCTGCAGCGAGCGCCTCCTCCCAGAGCTCAGTCGTGAAGAAACTCGTGGTGAGTTCAGGTGATTGATCAAGAATCAGCTGCTTGATCAGTGCGTCCTTGCTGATGCCAGTGGGGACCTCGGACTTGCCCTGAATCGCCTCCCAGTACTTCTTGCTCTTCTGATTCCAATGCTCGTATTCCAGGGTCCAGTTCCGTGTGGTCAGAAGAGCTGGCGAACCTGCATTGAGCATCGGTTCGCTACGCTTTCGAACCTTCTTCCTTTCCGCTGCGGAGGACCATGGTCCATTGGCACGGTTCTTCTGGAGCAGGTACTGGTACTGATGCTTGCTGAGGACGCAAGGGGGCATGTCCACATCGGCGTCCGCCGGATCATCCCCGTACACGTCATAGCCTTCATCTCTCAGATCCCAGGGATCGGGGGGTCGACGAAAACTCTCAAAGGCCCGGTCATTGCCCCACCAACCGTCGAAGAAGTCCTCTCCGAACCAGACTCGGCCCGACAGCTCAACCCAGGTCCCAGCGAAGACCCCCGACTCTCCAGTAACCCGGAGCTCGAAGTACGGCTCCGCGGGTGCCGTGGCGCCATCCCAATAGAATTGATTCTCGAAGCCTTTCCACTCCAGGCTCAGGGGAAGTGTGTCTGTCGTCGAGGAGCTGAGCGCTGCGGGGGAGCACAGGAGCAGCAGAGACAGGGAGGGGAGAATTGCCATCCGAATATGTTTTGGGTCAGGGGTTCCCTGGCGCCTGGGGGGGGCAAACCGGGGATGGGGGAAGGGGCGCAGCCTCTAGAGCGAACCAAGGCGCTCAGCGTTACTGCCATTTTCAATTATCAGCTGATAATCAATGGCCGCCAATCCAATATGGCCAATTTGACCCATGTAACCCGACCTATGCCCGTTTTCCTGACTCGCAACCGGATCTCGTTCTGATCCGAGCCACACAGAGCCGCCCCTCCTTGCGATGGGTCGAAATGATGATCAGCTACTCGCAGCTCAAGGAGGTTGCAATGCCTACAGGCGGCCAGATGCAGGCTGGACAAGCCATCAGACAGGTCTGAATCCAGCCTCACCCCCTCTCTCCGCCAGGTCATCATCACCCAGACAATCCCTGGGTGAGACTGAACTGACAGCATCTCTGACCATCCAGCCGACCCCTTGGAACAGCTTTAGATCCTTCGGGTACGAGCCTTGGATCGAGCGAGGTCCTGCCACGGACCCAGGTCGCCCCATCGAAGCGTGGCCTGCTCACCCTAGCGCTCGAGAAGCCGCTGATTCGCTTTCATCACAGCCTCCACGATGTCCGTGCGCTCGTAGAAGTCAACGGAGACGACGTTGGGGCGCAGGCCCTCATCGAGCCACTGTGGGATCCACTCGCCAGGTAGCTTGAAGAGCGGCTTGCTCATGGAGCGCAGCCCGGTGTTCCCGAGAATCCCGCTCGAGATGATCGTCCCGGTCCCGGGCGTGAAGGTGAGGTAGGCACACTGCAATCCGTCACGATCCCTGGCGCGCAGCCTTGAGTCCAGGCCCTTGCGCAGAGCAACAACATCCCGGGAGTTGGTCCAGACGCTATCGAGATGCCTGCGGCTGCGATATTCGGGTGCACGGTCAGCGAAGCCGGAATGCCCCACGATGCAGATGACTGCGCGATCTTCGGACCAGAGCTTCTCGAGTGTCCACCTCGATGGCGGCCCTTTTCCGGTGAAGAGGTGGTCTCCCAGCACATCCTGCAGGAGCTCATGGAGCCGGACGTGAGCGACGACTGCCGGCATGGCCTGCAGATCGAGCAAGACAGGCTCACGCGGATTGTCCCTGGCGAAGCTGCGTACTCCAGCAAGTGCACCATCGAGATCGCAGGAAACGAGCCCATGCACCAGGACGAGTCGTTCCTCGAAGAGCGCTACCCGGAGGTCGAGGTAGCGAATCCCCCCCCGTAGCTGTTGCTCCAGGGTCTGATCCTGCGTCTTTGCCCACTTGGCTGCGATCGACCCCACCTTGGCGTAGGCCGCGGGAGCCCCTGGCGCAGGAGCGGAAGATCCCGTGATGTCATAGGACCCTGAGTCATGAGTCCCCGGCAGGATCAGGTCGACCAACCGCGTCTGCTTGTGGTCCCCGAAGAGCTCACTGACCCAGTTCTCTGTGGAGGGCTGCTTCGTCTCCGGCACCCCTCCCTTTTCTTGAGAACAAGGGGTGAGGCAGAGAACAGCAAAAAGGCCGGTGGTGAAGAATCCCATGAGCAAGGTCGGATGCAAGACGTGAAGTATAGGCGTTTCGATCCACACCACACTCGCTCTCACCCCACCCAGGCGCCCACCCCCTCGCTACCAGCCAATCACCACGGTCTCGGGGGCCACAACGGCAGGGCGCCAGGAAGAGCCAGCAACACCTTGATGCCCCCAGAGCCGACCTGGTATCGATAAGCTGCGGAAAGGATTCAGGAGATTCCTGTAACACGAAGTGGATCAGCGGCATCAAGTAGCTGATTGGCACCCACCCCTGAGGAAATTCAGGGTGGCGAAGGCATTGTCTCTAGCGAACTGACCAGTGCCGTCTAGGCTAATCAAGTAGCTCGCATGTGAATAATTGCTGACCGGCTCCAAGCCCTGGTGCCATTCCCCTGGAGAGACCCCCATGACACGCCATCATCTCGTTGCCACCGGACTCCTGATTGCAATCTCTACTGCTCCCGAGGCCTGGGCGCAATGTCATGAACAACAGATCAGCGCCAGCAACTCAGCGGAGCTCGATGTCTTCGCCTGGTCTCTGGACCTTGAAATTGATCGTCTTGTCATTGGCGCAGTAGCAACTGACAACGCCTGCCCAACCAACCCCAACTGTAATTCGGGATCCGTCTACGTCTTCCACAAGACGGGCGGAACCTGGACAGAGCAGGTCCAGCTAGTTGGAAGCGATACCGCTTTCCGTGACCAGTTCGGGCACGACGTCGGAATCTCGGGTGACAGGATCCTGGTTGGCGCCCACCTCAAGGACGGTGGAGGAGCAGCCTACATTTTCGCCTACGATGGGACGAACTGGGTAGAAGAGCAGAAGCTCCTTGGAAGCACGATCCAGCACAACTGGCACTTCGGACACTCGGTAGCCCTACACGGCGACATAGCCGTTGTGGGAACGATGCGGGACGAGCACCAGGGGTTCGAGACTGGATCTGCTTACGTGTACCAGCGATCTGGCGGAACATGGATCGAACAAGACTGGCTGATCGCCAGTGACGCTGCCAGTGGAGATCGATATGGCCGGAGTTCAGATGTAGAAGGTGACTACATCGCAATCGGATCCCATCTGCATGACGGGATCGGCGCTGACTCTGGCTCGGCCTATATCTATGAGCGAGACGACAACGGGACGCCCGGAGATGTACTCGATGACTCATGGCCCGAGGCCGCTGCACTCGTCCCCTCGGATACCCACGCAGACATGCTCTTCGGTCGTTGTGTCGATCTCTCGAACAACGTCTTGATCGTCGGCGCTTCCCAGGCTGACAACAACGGAGTCATGACCGGAGCTGCGTACATCTACTTCCGTACGCCTGGTGGAACCTGGACCGAAGTTCAGAAACTGACCGCCGATGACGGTATGGACGGAGACCGCTTTGGGATAAGCGTCGCTCTCGACGGCTCCTACGCCCTTGTCGGCGCCCGCGCTGCGGACCAGAACGGGACCGACTCTGGAGCCGTGTACGTCTTCACGCGCACTCCTTCAGGCTACTTTCAGACAGGAAAGATCCTGGGCATCGACACCGCAGCCGGAGACCAGCTGGGCCACGAGACCGGGGTCCAAGTGGAGGGCACCACGGCCCTGATCGGGTCCAGGTTCAACGGTGTGGCTGCCCCCAATGGCGGAAGTGCCTATCTCTTCTCTCTGGACGATTGCCTGGGTACTAACTACTGCGACATCACACCCAACTCCGCTGGTCCGGGTGCCGAAATTCGCGCCGCAGGCATGCAATCCATTTCGGGTAATGACTTCACCTTGATCAGCACGGGCGCGATCCCCAGCAAGGTTGGGCTCTTCTTCTACGGCCCCAATCAGATCAACATCCCCCTCGGCAACGGAAGGCTCTGCGTGGGTGGAGTGGTACGCCTCAACCCTCCGATTCTCTCCGACCCGTCAGGCGTCGCGACTCGACAGGTTGACTTCACCACCTTCCCCGCTGGCTCCGGTCCGAACCCGATCACCCCTGGATCCACCTGGAACTTCCAGCACTGGTTCAGGGATCCTGCTGGCGGAGGATCAGGGTTCACTCTCTCAAACGGGGTCGAGGTGAGCTTCATTCCGTGATCCCAGGTGGCTCCTTCAGCTCCGAATCACTCGCTGTTATGAACGATCAACCCTGTGCCCCCAAGCGATTGAAGTATCCTTGCTCTATCCTCGTCTCTCTTCCTGAATGAGGGTCCTCACGAGCCTGTAACAGCAGCCGCGCTCGCTCAGTCCTTGAAGTCCGATCAGCTGGAGGCCAGAGAGACCGTGAACCAAAGGAGATCCCCTTGAACCTGCTCGATCATTTCAGAATGCCTCGCTATCGAGCCATGTGGTCCGACCCTGTTCGAAAGGTCCGTACCCTTGAGAGCTTCGGGTCCACCGAGGACGATGGCGGGCGCGATCTCCTGGCAGCCAGCCGACGTGTCACCGACCCTGAACTCCTCCACCACATCCTTCGTCATGCCAAGGAGGAGATGGAGCACGGTGAGCTATTCCGTCTCAGAGCCGCTGAGCTACGCGCCGAGTCACAAGCCAGTGGCGCAATCCGGGAAGACTTCTCCGACAAGGGCTCAAGCTTGTTGCGTGCCCGTGGTGACGTTGAGGTCGATGGACACGGGTTCTACGATGGGGGTCTGTTCGACTCCTTGGGCGAGGTGGCCTACGTCGCCATGGTACACGTGGTCGAACAGCGCGCGCTCGACACCTTCGAGCTACACGAGGCCTGCGTCCAGGATGACCCCAAGACCCTGGCGCTCTTCAAGCGCCTCGCCTCAGACGAGAAGTACCACATCTCCTATACCGGGAAGATCCTCGACCGCTGGCGCGCTGAGGGTCGCGAACGCGAGGTCAATGCTGCCCTCAAGGAAGCCCGCCGCTCTACCTTTCTGGGAGCCTGGAAGCGCCTCGGCGTACGCTCGGGAGCCGGATTCGGAAAGGCCTTGATGTGGCTCTTCTATTGGACGCTCCTGCTTCCCATGGGACTCATCGCCAGGAAGCGCAAGCCAGTCCAGGGCTGGCAGGCCACAGATCCAGAACGGCCAGCCACCCAGACGATCACCAGTCAGTACTAGAACCCGATCATGAAGCTCCTCGGTCTCTCGGCCTTTCACCGGGACGCAGCTGCCGCCCTACTGGTGGACGGTAGGCCCATAGCAGCCGTACAGGAAGACAGATTCACCAAGCGGCTCCAGGACGAGTCCTTCCCAATCCGCGCAGCACGTTCCTGCCTCGCCCAAGCGAACCTGCAGGTGCGAGACCTCGACGGCATTGTCTTCTACGAGAAGCCCCTGCGGAAGTTCGAGCGCGTGCTGGCCACACAACTAGGTGCCTACCCCAAGAGTGCGCGCTCCTTCTCGCGCAACATGTTCACTTGGCTGGGCGATCGGCTGTGGATGAAGAACCGTATCTGTGACGAGCTGGAGTTCGCCGATCCATCGAGGATCTACTTCACCGAGCACCAGATGTCCCACGCGGCGAACGCCTACTACTGTTCGCCCTTCAAGGAGTCTGCAGTTCTCACCATTGATGATGCAGGAGAGTGGGCTACGTCGATCCTGGCCAAGGGCTCTGGCACCTCTCTGGAGCCCCTGTCCGAGGTACGCTTTCCCCACTCCTTGGGCCTGGTGGTCTCCGCAGTGGCGCAGTACCTGGGTCTCGAACCCGGCGCCCAGGATCACCTGCTCGAGTCTCTGGCGGCCTACGGCACTCCCAAGCACCTCGAGTTCTTCGAGGAGCTGGTGACCGCCAGCGACAGTGGTTCATTTGCTGTCAAGCAGGAGATGTTCCGCTACAGCTTTGACCATCAGCACCTGTTCTCCGAGGAGCTCGTGAAGGCCCTGGGCCCCGCACGCATTGGCACGAGCCCGCTCCGCTATACCGCAGAAGACTCCCGGGATGCTGACGTGGCTGCCAGCCTCCAGGCCATCATCGAAAAGCGCACCCTCGAACTCTGCGACGAACTAAGACGGCGGGTGCCCTCGGGAAACCTCTGCTTCGGCGGCCGCCTCGCCGAGAACCGCAGCTTGAATGCGCGCATCCTCGCCGAGGGCCCCTTTGAATCGATGTACGTTCCGCCTTGCCCGGACAAGGCCGGCGCTGCACTTGGAGCCGCGCTCTTCGTACACCACGCCCTGGGCGGAGAAGAGGTCCGGTACAATCTCATGGATTCCTACCTGGGCATGCCGATTGAACGGCATCCCGAAGAGGGCGCAGAAGCTCTCGAGGACCCCCAGGCTGTGCTGCTCAGGCAATTGCTGGCAGGTGGCCGCGTTGCCTGGGTACGCGGCAAGCTCGAGTTCGGGGGGCACAGCATGGGCCACCGCAGCCTGCTCGCCGATCCCCGCCCAGAGGACGCACGCATGAAGCTACTCGAGACCGTGCAGCATGCAGAGCCGATCATGCCCATCCGCCTCGCAACCCCAGCGGAGCGCGCTGACGAGTTCTTCGACCTGCCCACGGGTGCCGAGGGTCTGCTGCGCATGGGCCAGGTCCACGTTCCTGCCCGGGACGCCCTGGGAGCACACGCGCCCTCCGCTATACGCCCCGATGGCAGCGCCTGGCCACAGCTCGTTCATGCGGAGAGTGATCCTGAATTCCACCGCCTGCTGACAGCCGTGGGTGAGGAAACGGGGGCACCCCTACTCCTGCACGCGACCTTCGGGCTGCGCGGCTCCCCCATTGTGAGGATCGAGAACGATGCCTTCGACGCCTTCAAGCGCAGCTCTCTGAACTGCCTGATCGTCGAGGACCGCATGTACCAGCGTGGCTGAGGCGCGCCAGGGCGAGTCGGTGCAGTGTCCGGCTAGAACACCGTGTAGACAAAGGGCGCCACGAACGGCACCGCCTGCAAGAAGACAAACAGAATGGCAGCCGGGAGGAGCAGTAGCAGCACCGGTACCAACCACCAGTAAGGACCTCGCCACAAGCCACGGATGAGCTCAGAGGCAGTGCTCGTCCCGAGCTTCATGGAAGTGTAGACACGACGTAACATGATGATGAACTCTCCCGAGGTCTTCCGTGGTGCCGTGAGCCCCTACCGTCTTGCGAACCAATCCGTAACAACCTGCCAGGGTCACACCACGCGAATGATAAAGGATACCACGATTCACAATCTTGGACGGACCAATTGACTCCATGGCTGTGCCTCCCCCTTTCTGTCCCCGCTGCCTGATCTCGGTCGCCGGCCAAGAGGCTTGCTCGAGCTGCGGACTTACATTCGAGACTTGCGGCGGCTTGGTCGACACGATCGGCACCGACGACCGTGGTAAGAAGGCTGGCGAGGTCGAGGACTTCTATTCGGTGAACCCCTTTCCGGGCTACGCAGCTGGGGACACCCGCGGCACATTGCTCGATCGCTCGCGCCGTGCCCACTTCCTCACCTCGCTAGATGAGGCCATCCCCACGGACGCGCACGTGCTCGAGTGCGGCTGTGGAACGGCCCAGCTCAGCGCCTTCCTGGCCTGTGCTGCTCAGGACCGTACGGTCATAGGCGTCGACGGCTGTCGGGTCTCGCTCGAACATGCGGACCAGTTCCGGCAGCGCGCAGGAATTGACAATCTGCAACTCGTACGGGGTGACCTCTTCAAGTTGCCTGTCGAGGAGCAGACCTATCAGGTCGTGATCAGTCGTGGAGTCGTGCACCACACGCCCGACCCCGACGAGGCCACCCGTCAGGTCGCCCGCCGTGTCGCTCCCGGGGGAGTCCTGGTCCTTGGCTTCTACGAGACCTGGGGACGCATGGTGCACCGCGCACGCAGGGGCCTGACCAGGGTTCGCAAGGAACCGATTCGCGCCCTGGACCCCATCCTGCGCAAGCGCGATCTGGACGAGGAGAAGAAGCGTATCTGGATCGAGGACCAGTACCGCCACCCGCTCGAGCACATCCTGCCCATGCCGCACGTCCTACGCGTGCTCGAATCAGAAGGCTTCGTCTGGTTGCGCAGCATCCCTCCCGCCGCCACCGATGGTGGCATGTTCAACATGACACCAAAGCCCGGTGCCCTCGGCCGTACCCTCCTTCGAAGCGGCTGGATGGCCCGAGGACTGACCGATCCCGATGCGGGCTTGATCTCGCTGGTAGCTCGACGCCTCTGAGCTTGCTGGGAAAGGACTCCCCTTCCCTTCTGACGTCGCCCCTCTCTCAGCGCCCCTTCGAGGCCCACAGCTTCTCGAGGCGCGCCGCGATCGCGTCCGCGAAGACACGATTGCCCGCCTCGTTCGGGTGATTGTCCGGCAGGTAGTAGTCCCCGACCTCGAGACCCTTCGCCTTCATGTCAGCCCGTAGTGCCTTGCGACCCTGGACGAAGGGGACCCGCAGCTCCTTGAACTTGGCCTGGAGGAATTCATCCCGCCAGCTGGGCTTGCCGAAGTTCTGCGCTGGCGGAAAGCTGACGAACACGAGCTGGAGATCGTGGGCCCTCGCCTCTGCAACCAGTGCCTCGAGCACGGCGGAGTTCACCAGACACTTCTTCTCACGGCCATACATCAGCTCGTCGCTGCGACCATCCGCCGCCAGCCTTCTCAGGCGCCGGACCACCATGGCCAGGAGATAGCTGCGTATGGAGGGCGGGTTGAGCGCGTCCCAGGATTCCCCTGTGGTAACCAGGGTGGGAGGCGTGATGAGCAACTCGCCGCCCTCGACCTCGAAGCTCGGCTTGGGGGCGCCACGCACCGAGAGGACCGTGCGGTCCAGGTCCCGGGTCAGCAGCCCCACCACGATCACCGGGTCCACGAAGGCCGGGTACGCCTCCCGAAACCGCAAGTACATCTGGCCGACGCCAAACCCACCGACTCCATAGTTGTAGACAGTCGGCCCACCGAGCCGCTCCTCCAGGAGGTCGGGGATCTTGCCTGGATGGGGCGTCCGGCCAGCCATGAAGGAATCGCCAAAGCACAGCACGACGTTCTCGGTCTGGGGTTCGTATCCGAATGGCCGGAGTACACCGAGAGGGTTCCTGACCAGCTTCGGTGTGCTCCAGCCCATGAGCGGATCCGGTGGCGTGCGAATGGTCTCGCCCCAGCGTCGCTTGAGCTTCCAGTGGTCATCCTCCGTGTATGGATCGGCGAACAGCTTGGGCTGTCGGAGGTCTCCCAGGTCCGCGGCCAGACAGAGGCGCAGGAGCCCCTCGCCGAGGATCGGCCCGACCAGGAGAGTCATGATCAGGGCCGTGTGTGCTCTCATCACCGTCTTCGAGAGCGGCGCAAGAAGGGCCAGCACCGCACCACCCATCATCACGACCGCAGCCCCTCCCGCCCAGGTTCGCCAGCTCGGCTCCTCGATCTGGCCCTCCCCGAGAAGCCAGTCGAGCCCCCAGGGAGACCACAGGGCTGCGGTCAGAAGCCAGGTGGCAACAAGCAGAGCGCGCCACCTACCCGGGGAGGGCGTCACAGCGAGCGGGTGAACAGGGGCCGGGCTCTCAGGGTCCAAGCTCTATCCTCTACCTCTTCCCATCACGGGATTCCACCGTGACGGGAGCGAAAGCCATCACAGCCCCTTGCCGGATGAGAGGTGTCGATCCGCGAAGTCGAGGAAGTGCTCCCAGTCGAGGGCCGTCACATCGTGCTCTCCCCCACGCCTGTGATAACCCAGGCTGCCCTGCCACGACTCATCCTCCGGTGGAGGTTCGTCACCGGGGAGTCCGCTGAGGCCGAGCAGCTCGTAGATCGGCTGGGCATGCCTTGCGCTCAAGAACTCCCCTCGCGGATCGGCCCAGAGGTCCTCGCTTGCGCTGGCCACGTACACCGGGCGCGGCGCCATCAAGGAGATCAGCATGTGCTGGTCCACCGGCAATCGGCTGACATCCGCACCGTAGGCGTGAAAGTTCCGGCAGAACCAGTGAGGAAAGACCTCATTGATCCGCGCCACCGTCTCGCCAAATTCCCTGCGGGAGAGGGCCGCCCCCGCGCACCCTGAGTTGTTCGAGATGACAAGGGCGAAGCGCTCGTCTTGAGCGCCGGCCCAGAGGGCCGTCTTGCCCAGGCGCGAGTGGCCCATGAGCGCGACTCGCGTGGCATCGACCTCATCGTCCTGCACGAGGTAGTCCAGGACCCGGCTCAGCCCGAAGGCCCAGGCAGAGATGGAGCCCCAGGCATCGGCCGGACGCTCACCCGCCTCCGCCGGAAAGGCGGCATGAACCCCATTCTCGAAGCCATCATCGTGGTCAGGATCGATGTCGCCGTAGTGCACGGTGCAGAAGGCGTAGCCCCGACTCACGATCGTCTCGATCTCCCAGCGGTAGGCACGCACGCCCCGCGTCGCCTCCGTCGCACGGTTGTCCACGATGCCGAACTCCTCGCTCTCATCCATCCAGGTAGATGAGGGCACGATCCTCGGGTCGGGGTGGACCGAGGTGTTCCCATAGAAGTTGAGCGCCAGGAAAGCTGGCAGCGCGCCGGTCCTCTCCTGCGGCAGGTACATCAAGAGATCACAGCTCACCCCCGCTGCAAGCTGGACCCGCACCTGACGTCTCAGCGGCTTTCCTTCCAGCTCGGAGGGGCCCTCCTCAAGCACCTCGAACTCGAGCTCCCGCGGTGGTCGCGGGCTGCGGCCGTAGACCTGGTCCCGGAAGAGCTCCAGGATCTCGGGGCGGCGCTTCTCGCGCCAGACCTGGGCATCCTCCACCCGCGTGCCATCCAGGCAGACGAGGGGATCGGGCAGCTCGTAGCTCGGTACCTCGCTCTCCTCGTAGTTGGCCTGGACCGGCCGGGACAGCAGCGGTGTCGGCAGGCCCACCATCATCAACAGCGCAAGTGGGAGAGAGGGCCGAGGGGGGAGCTTCATGGTGCTTGCCATTGTCTCAAACGATGGCCGCCCTGTCACAGATCCCGGCAGCGTCGCCTGCCCTCCCCCCCAACCCTCACTTCAGATCGATCTCCGCAGCACCCTGCAAGGGAGTGTCGAGCTCGAGCAGCAGCGTGGCCTTGTCCAGCTGGAAGGTCTTCCCGGTGAGGATCCTGCCAGCTCCCACTGGGACGCGCGTCTCGAAGGCTCCCTCCGTGTCGGGAGAGATCGGGGTCACCATGGTCACGCCACTGGCAGTCTCGTGCACGTGGACCAGGCGCTCACGAATCAACTCGCGGTCGATCCGCCCGGAGAGTGGGGCGCTGAACAACTCGATCTGAACGGACTGGTCACCTGGAATGAGGCTGACCGTCTGAGTCATGGAGCTCCTGTCCCAGCTACCGTCCACGATCGAGAGGACGTACTCGCCAGGGGGCACACCCTCCAGCTCGAAGCTCCCGTCGAGTTCCAGTGCAGTCGCACCCGGGACCTGCGCGCTCACCAGGCGGGAGCGATGCACCAGGGACTTGAGCGTGACCTTCCAGGGGCCTGGAGCCTCTCCATCGATCAGGAGCTGGCCCGTCAGGCGTGCCGTCGTGGGGTAGCGCAGGTCGATGTCAGAGATCGTCACCTCGCCCTCAGCCACGCGGCAGGACCAGGGGATCGGCTCGCGCACGGCTGCGTGGTTCGATCCACCCTCAAAGCCCTCACCGAAGCCGTACTCGTCATCCATGCGCTGCACGAACCAGTTTCCAGGCCTCAGATGATCGAAGCGGAAGGCACCATCGGAGCCGACAGTCTGGACCAGGAAGGTCTCATCTCCACACGATGCGCCCACAAATGTTCCGGCTGGTGTGGCTCCATCTGGAAGCATCACGCGGCCCTCGATCGAGCCCCCTGCGGTCAGCTCGAACTCGAACTCATCTGGCAGCGAGAGGCCGTCGAGAATGAACGCCCCGGAGAGAGAGCTAGAGCGCCCTTGTGCGCTGGCGCGGAGCACGTACGTATCGCCCTGGTCCAGCTCCTCGCGATGAACAGGTAGAACAAAACCTCCTTCACCGTCAGTCAGGGTCCCATGGCGATCGATGTCGCACCAGACGACTGGAAAGCGCTCGTAGACGTACTCTTCCTTCTGCCCCACGACCCTAAAGAGCTGGACGGCGGCACCCTCGACGGGCCCATCCGCCCCGCTGACGGTCCCGGTAAGAACAGCCAGCTTCTCGAGCTGCACCTCGACCCCTTCGTCAATGTGCTCGGACACCAGGAAGTCGAGCTCGACGGTCCTGTAGCCGACCTTGTCGATGGCCAGACCAAAGGTCCCCAGGGGGCAGGTCATCGAGGTGCTGTCTGCACCGTCTTCGACCCTCAAGAAAGCAGAGCGGCTGGTCCGTCCGCCGCCCGAGCGAGCCTGGCGGAAGACCTTGATGGAGTCCACGCGAACGACCCGCCCTCGCTCATCTCGAGCAATGATCTCGATCCAGCGCGGCTCACTGAGCTTCAAGACGAGGTCGCGAGATCCTGGCTCAACCATCTCCAGCACGTCGCGATGGTGCTCGAAGCCCTCTCTCCCCCGGATGCGCCGGCCCATGGCCTCGATCGTCACCGGGCCATCGATCTTCTGCTCCAGCCGAAAGAGCCCGTCCCGGTCAGCAGAAGTGCTGCTGCTCCAGACGCCGCGCTCGGAGACCCGCGAGATGTTCAGCTGAGCATGCGGTACCGGCTCACCGTCCATGTCCAGCACGATGCCTGTGATCACCGCATCATCAGGAATCTCACGTAGTGTGAGCTCGACCTCCGAGTCCTGACCGTCTGCCAGCAGCCGCACCCCGCGAACGCTGTCGCTGAGGAGGGTCTGCTTCTGGGCCCACACATCCACGAATCCCAGCGGGACACCGGTGAGCACGAACTCGCCATGCTCGTCAGTGAGAGTGTGAGCCGTGGCGTGGTGGACCCACATCTTGGTGAAGGGTGACCTCGAGTCTCGCTCCGAGACCTCCATCGCAAGGACCTCGACGCCCTCCAGGGCAGCGCCTTGTTCATCCTGCACTCGCCCTCTCAGGGTGCTTCCCGGGCCGAGGACGATGTCTCCCAGGTCAAGGACGGCCGTATCGGCCTTCAGCTCGAGCCGGACCTTCGTCCGAGCCAGGCCCGGAGCCGTGATCCACAGGGAAGCACCCCCGAAGTACGGCGGCCGCTTCACCTGGAAGTCGAAGCGTCCGTCCGAGTCCGTGCTCTGCTCTGCCTCCCAATTCAAGGTCAGCTTGGACAAGAGAGCACCCTGAACGGCTTGGCCACGCTCGTCGACCGTCCGTCCGAGGATTCGAATGTCCTCGAGAACAGGAGCGCCACTGGCAAGGCTCGAGGCCTCCCCAGCACGCACACCCGCAGCACCGAGGGACTCTCGTGCAGCGCTCGATTGCGTGACCGGATCGACCCCCGGAGCGACATCACTCGCAGAGCCCACATCCTGCTTCAGGGGCGTGGAGAGGCCTGCTTCAGGGCGCTCCATGGATTGCTCCCAGCCAAGCTTGAGGAATACGGCGCCAAATACTGCAACGCAGATAACTAGAAGGGACTTCATGGTCAGGGTTCCAAGAGTGAGGGTTGCCAGGCCAGTTGCTGACGACGTGACGACTCGATCTGCGCCCACCAGCGGGGCCAGGAGCGAGCACCACGCGAGCCGATCACCTCCGTGACGGCGATCCAGTGCGTCCTTCAACTGGTTGAGACCTTCGCTGAGTCTCCAGCGAACGGTCCCTGCCGGGATGTCCATGCGACGCGCGATCTCTGCAGCTGAGAGGCCCTCGTAGTAGCGCAGCATGACTGTGCTCTTGTAGGGCTCTCCCAGCTCGAGAACGAGCCTGGCCAGCAGTGTCTGGCTCTCCACGTTCTCGATCATCTCGGTCGTCGAGGGCAGCGCCTCCGAGCGTGCCGCTCTCTCCTCTCGATCACGTCTGCGTCCGCTGCCCCGCCACTTCTCGTGGACCGTGTTGCGCAGCACCCGGGTGAGCCAGGGCCGAATCGGCACGCTCCTGCGAGGGGGCTTGGCCAGGGCCTTCAACCAGGTCTCCTGGACGAACTCCTCGGCTTCTGAGACGTCACGAATCAGCTGCAGGGCCAGGGCACTGAGCCAGCTCGAGTGAGCCAGCAGGTCCTCGATGGCGTGGGTTTGGGAGGGGACATCCATGGCGTTCACCCTTGGGATGACACGCGGCGCAAGGTGTTGGGTTCTGGCCGCGGAAGATCCGCAACGCACCACCCAAGCCCTTACGCACAAGTCACTTGGGAACTTCGGACCAATCCTACTCGAAGCCCTGGTCCGATGGCCACTACCTTCGTCGAGCCCCCCAGGGGGGCCTGAGAGCTGTGTGCCCCCCTCAGCCGGCTCTCACCTCAAGTGAACATCGACCCGCTGCCGGCCTCCCGCGTACAGCTCGACCTCGATGGCCTCGGGCTTCATGGCCGAGGGAACCAGCGCATGGAGCTTGTAGTCCCCAGGCCCGACGCCGAGGGTCGCCACGCCAAGCTTGTCGGTGGTCGCACGGACACCGCCGAGAAGTCGACGCTTCTCTCCTTGCGGCATCAGGCTCAGCGTGACCTCCGGAGCAGGAACACCATCTCGCGTCCAGACCACGCACTCGAGACTGGCTGGCTCAGGGAGGACAATCTCCACGCTGTGCGGGCCGTCCGCCGTCCACTCTGGGCACACAACTGCCTGCCGCCCCTCTGTATCGATCCTGAGAAGGTAGACCTGTCCGCGCACCAGGCCCGAGATCTCGAAGTGTCCGTCCTCCGACGTGAAGCTCTGCGGATTCCGGCTACTGTGTCCGTCCGGCATGACCTTCATCAGCGAGACCTCGAAGGAGAGCACCGGAGCCCCGCCAGCACCATCCAGAACGCGGCCACTGACGGAGGTAGCCTTGACCAGATCGGGGTCCAGGCGAAGCTCCACATCCCTGCGTCCCCCCTCGATTCCACGGACGCGCTGCAGGAGATCGGGCTGGTCGGGATTCGGTGCGAACGTGAACGTATACCGTGAGCTCGACTGGACACCCTCGACAACAAAGCCGCCGACTGCATCCGTGCGAACATGCAGGGCCTCCTCGTCAGACGCCCAGCCCGTCGAGTTGATCCTCTGCCTGTTGACCTGCAGGTCCAGCCCGGGGCACGGCTCACCCCCGGGATCGAGTACCCGCCCCTCCAGGGTGACCAGCGGCTCCAGCCGAAGCGTGATGTCATCCATCGGATGGTCGGGATCGAGCGCCACACGATGAGGCTTGGAGTTCCCCCATCCAGGCGCATGAGCTACGACCAGAAACTCTCCAGGGGCGGACAGCATGGCCTCAAAGCGACCCTTGCCAAACCGCTCTGCCTCGAGCTCGACCCTGCGTCGAGGTCTGTTGTCGAGCGCCGAGAGGATTCGCACACCTCCCTCGGGGGCCGCCCCCCCATCGGGTGTGAGCACCATGCCAAGTACACGAAAGCCACCAGGTAGCACGAGGTCCACCTCTCGCTCACCGCCCTCATCCAGAGCCTCAACCCTGATCGCCCGGCTGTGGAGATCGTCATGGGATGCCATCAGCGCATAGGTATGTCCGGCTGGCAGCTTGAACTCATAGCGCCCCGCATCATCGGCTCTGGTGGAGTGAGATCTCCCCAGCCCCCGGCCCACTCGTCCACCGACATTCCCAGCGCCGACCCAGGCCCCCGGCACAAGGCGGCCCTCACCATCTCGAACTGCGCCGGTGACCCTGGTGCATGGCTCCAGGACCACGCGCAGCACCTGCCCGTCGAGCCTACGTGCAACTCCATGGTCCGATGATGGGCCGTAGAGCTCGTGCTCGACGGTGACCATGCAGTACTCCCGGTCGAGCCGTAATGTGCAGCGCCCGGAGCCGTCCGTCCAACCGCTCCAGAAGGGCTTGGCCCCCCGTGCACGGCCAGAGTAGGCACGCTGGGAATCCTGCTCGTCCGGCTCGGGCTTCGAGGATCCGGCTCCTCGCAAGCCCTCTGATTGTGGGACCTCGCTGGACACGAGCTGCGCGTCGTAGACGAAGACCTCGGTCCCCATCAAGGGCTCATGCATGGTGTCGAGGACAAGGACAGTGAGCTCATAGGGATCGACGAGAATGGGGCCCTGTGACTCCACGGACGGCATGGGGGCAACCTGCTGCTCGGGCTCTTCCTCCATTGACCTGCGCAGTGGCTCCTGCGCCAGACTCCCCATGAGCTGCTCCCCATGGCTCGTGCTCGGGGTGAGGTCAGTCTCCACCTTCAGTGGCTCGGCCATCATCGGATCCATCTGTTGTGTCACGTACCAGGCGGAGGTCGCCAGGAAGATGGCCGCAGCGGTAATCCCGAGTTTCTTCAAAGCAATCAGTCCTGCTGGAATCAGTGCTGCCTGGGTCAGCACGCTTGCCTGCCCGACGACCTTGGCACGGATCGAATCCATGCCCCGGGTCGACAGATGAGGGGTCAGTGCGATGGCTGCGCTGCCAGGAAGCGCAGCACGTAGCATCTCCATCGCACGATAAATCTGAGTTCGTACGGTTCCAGGAGAGCGCTTGAGCCGGTGCGCGATCTCCTTGGCTTGCAACTCGCCACGCAAGCGCAAGTCCAGGACCTCCCGATACGGCAGCGGGATCTCTCGAAGCGCCACCTCGTAAGCGTTGATGAACTCCTCCTGCATGAGGGTATCACCCGGACTCGTACTGGAAGCCGTGGCCAGACGATCCGCATCCGGCCTCCTCCCCGTACGCTTGCGTAGGTCGCGAGCCAGGTTGCGAAGGATGCCAAGCAACCATGCACGCACCGACTCGCCAGGGCGATAGCGGTCGGCGCTATTGATGGCGACGAGAAAGGTCTCCTGGACGAGGTCCTCAGCCTCCCCATCAGTCGGGCAGAGATGCATCGCGACCTTGAGCAGGTCGTAGGCACAGAGATCGAAGACCTCCGTCAGGTCATCCGGGTCTCCGCTGGTGCGGAACCTCGTGAACAGCTTGTCGGCTCGATTGCCCATCGCCCTTCCATTGGATCCATGCGCCGGTGTGCGCCAGCTAATCGAGAAAAAGATCGTTCCAATCCGGGCCCAGGTGCCAATTCGGAACAACAGCTACATGGTAGAGGGCAGTACTCGGAAGGAGCTCCCAGGCGCGGAGAAGTTGAATTCATGACTCTCAGGCACGCTTCCTGAGAGGGTTCGTCCAGATCTGATGATCCAACTCGCCCTCACTCCCTCACGCACATGAAAAAGACCAACAAGTACATCCCCAGGGCCCTCGGATCATTGCCCGTTACTGGACTGCCTCTGGTCATCTACCTTCTTCAGGTATTGGGATGCTCCCACCAAGAGCCCACGATGGGCGCTGGAGGTCCCAGCTGGTTGGGATGTCTCCACGACCAGCTCTCTCCACCAGCAGTCCCGGGTTGCGTCCTTCGAAATCGAGGGAATCGAATCAGCCCCGGTCTCCGGATGATGCGGCGCTGAAATCATCCGTGGCCTGACATCATTTTGAGCTGGGAACCTGGGTCAGAGGCCCTTGATGCAATAGAACTGGAGCGAGTTCCTCTCGCCCCAAGCAGCCATGTCCAGCTCCCCCCTCCCCACCAGTTCTGACTCCAAGAAGCACTCGATGTTTCTGGAGTTCTTCCACTCCGAAGTCACCGGAAGCGTACTCCTGATCCTCAGCGCGGTGGCGGCCCTGGTCTGGGCCAACTCACCCTGGAGCGCAAGTTACTTCGAGCTGGCCAACACCTACATCGGCATCTCCTGGGGCGACGCCGTCTTCAAGCTCTCCCTGCAACACTGGATCAACGATGGCCTGATGGCCGTGTTCTTCTTCGTGATCGGCTTGGAGGTCAAGCGCGAGCTTGTCATCGGAGAGCTCTCCTCCTTCGACAAGGCGGCCCTACCTGTCAGCGCAGCGATCGGCGGAATGCTGGTGCCGGCGCTCTTCTTCGTGGCCGTCTACCTTGTCGGTGGCGGGGATAGCAGCTCCGAGGGGCTCAACGGTTGGGGCATCCCGATGGCCACCGACATCGCCTTCGCCCTGGGAATCCTGGCGCTCTTCGGGGATCGAATCCCCTTGAGTCTCAAGGTCTTTCTGACTGCTCTGGCGATTGCGGATGACCTGGGAGCGATCATGGTGATCGCGTTCTTCTACACCGAGAGCATCTCCTGGACCGGGCTGGGAATCGCGGGAGGCTTCCTGTTCCTGATGCTGGTGGCGTCGCGCCTCGGCGTCCGCAGCATGGCCGTCTTTGGCCTGCTCGCCATCGGTGGCTGGGCCGGACTGTACGCCTCGGGAATCCACGCCACCATCGGCGGCGTGGTCGCCGCCATGCTGGTCCCGGTGACCGCCAGGCTGTCACCGCGGGACTTCTTCTCGCTCTCGCGAGCGCGCATCGACGAGCTGGAGGCCGCAGATATCTCGCGCAGCTCGATGGTCGCCGACAAGGGTCAGCTGGAAGCCCTCGACCACCTCTACCTGACCGTCGAGGACATGCGGCCAGCGGGCATCGCCATGGAGCATCTGCTGCATCCCCTGCAGGTGTTCTTGATCCTCCCCCTGTTCGCCTTCTTCAATGCAGGGGTGGCTCTCGAGAGTGAAGTCCTGTCCAGCGCGCTGAATCCGATCACCCTGGGCATCTTCGCGGGGCTGGTGCTTGGTAAGCCCGTGGGCGTCTTGCTCTTCAGCTGGTTGGCTGTGAAGAGTGGTAAGGCCAGCCTACCCGAGGGTTTCACATGGACTCACCTGGCCGGCGTGGGTTCCCTGGCCGGCGTGGGGTTCACCATGTCGATCTTCATCAGTGACCTGGCCTTCTCCGAAGAGCTGACGAGGTCCTGGTCCAAGGTCGCCATCCTGGTGGCCTCGCTGTCCTCAGGGGCGCTCGGTTACCTGATGATTCACCGAGCACAATCCAGGACGTAGGTGCCCGGCTCCACGAATCTCGAGCGCCGGCTTCGACGCACGAGATCGCGAAGCAGCAAGCAAAGCCCGGATGGTGACCTGCCGTAGCAGTGTCACACTCCGTACGCGGCACCCCCCATCAGGTTCGCGACGATTCCGATGAGGATGCAGACCGACCAGATGATCATCACGTTCTTCTGACCAGTTTCCTCCGCCTTCATCCAGCCCCAGACAAAAGCCCAGAGTCCGCAGATGATTCCCAGGATGCCCTTGAGAACCGAATCCTTCTGAAACATCTGAACCAGCGTCATGATCCAGCAGATTAGCGAACCCAGCGAAGCAGCAATGGCGATGATTTGCACAGGACTCTCCTCCTAACTATCAGGACCTTCGGGCGACGAAGTGGTCAAACTAAGGCCCTGACCACTCCATGTCCAACAATCAGACGGATGAGCCAGTAGAGCATGAACAGGAGAAGGCACACCTGGCTCAGCCCAGTGGTGACCTCCACACTCCTCACCGAGCTGACAAGGCGCCTGCGGGGCTCGGCTGGAAGCAAGCAGGAGAGGAGCAGGAGAACAACTGTCAGACCGGCCAGAGGGCCGAATAAGTGCAACTCCAGACCAGCAGCCAGGTTTCCCTGGGATAGGGCCATGATGGATCGCGAGAGCCCACAGCCGGGGCAATGCAGGTGCAGAACAGAGT
>JABACD010000022.1 GCA_014237855.1 Planctomycetota bacterium
GTTCAACGACTGGCTGTGCAACACAGACATCAAGAGGGTTGATGTGAAGCGGAAGAGTGTGCTGCTATCGAGTGAGCCTCCTGCAAGCTGTGACCAGCGACGTTGCTTCAACGTGGCTCGCCAGGAAGTGTCTGTGTTTGCTTGCGAGGAGTGTTGCAGCAAGTCCTGCGCATGTAGGTGTCGTTGCTTTGCATGTAGCTTCGTTGCGCATGTGCTTGCAACGAGAGCGTGTGTGTTACTGCGCGTAGCGTCGCGCAGCGCATTGATGCTGGCGAAGCAGTGCGTTGGTCGTTGCTACCAGCAAGAAGACCCTCGAGCTGGTGCGCGAAGCCTTCTTCGCGGCGGCCAGCTACGCGCGTAGTTCGAGAGCTCGCCGGGAGCCTCGCCCGGTCCGGGGGCGCTTTGTTAGGCCTGGAGGTCGAATGCGCTTCCTGAGAGAAACGGTATCGGGTTTTGCTTCCCTGGAGAGCTCCTGGGGGCTCGCCTGTGCCCGCCGAAGGGGCTGGCGAGACCCCTGGGTCGGGTTGGTGTGAGCGCGGCCTTTGCGGAGGTGTGTGTGGAAGGGCAGGGGTGGGCGGCTCTGTTGAGGGTACTTGTCTGTACGGGAAGCGAAGAGGTCACACGTGTGACGCTGACCGGCTGCGTCCGTCCTTCGAGTTCAGCTTCATGGGGATGCAGGCATGCTTCGTCTCAGTCTTGTTCGCTGCTCGAAGTTCGTTCTGTTGCTTCGCAGTGGCTTGCCTTGCATGCTTCGGCGCTCATTGAGTTGTTCATGGGGTGGCTGGTTGCGTCTCTTTCGTGGCCGCTCTCCTTTGCCTTGCGCGGGGCTCCTTCCCTCGCTGGCCAGTGGCGGACGCTCACTTCTGTGTGCGTGAATGCTTGCAGGGTGCTCCCAGGAGGTAGGGGCGGTTGTGGGTTCATCGCAGGCTTGATGAACTGCGCCGTTGCTCCCTGGCAATGCAAGGACGTGCATGGTCTCTCGCCTACAGGCGTGGGCTGTGGAGAAGGGCCGCTGGGATGGAGGCTTCTCCCCGGTTACTTCCGCTTGGCAGGTTGGAAGAGGTGGGAGGCTGTGCCTTGTGGAGTCATCTACCAAGGCCCGATGCTCTCTCGTATGAGCATTGAGGCATCGATCTTCCAGACGACGGGCGCTTGCCAGGCGATCGATGTGCTGTCGCTCCGGCCGACTAGTAGCTAGCAGTTCATCTTTACCTGGATGAAGTTGGTCCGGTCAGAAGGCCCGAGCACCACAGGGTGATGAACTGGGAAGGGTCCACTCGCCGTGCAGAGAAGGCAGGGAGAGTTGCCAGGCGGAGTTCGGCCCCCCTTGGTGAAGGCCAGGTGTGCAGCCGTTGCTCTCCGCTCACGATACACCTTGCAGGCAGCAGGTGAGGTCGCTCCTGTTCTTGTGATGCTTGCCAGGTCTCCTTGGCCGCGATTTGGCAGGCAGGACGCCTGGTCATTGGGAAGGCTGGCCTGCAAGACGCGCAGCTGCCCGAGCGCGAGAGGAAGGAATGGTGCTGACCACCCTGGGTGTTGATGATTGCTGCGAGCTTGCAATCGCAAGGCCTCCGGGGGAGGTGCTTGCGGGGACTGCTGCTGTACAGTGACGATCAATGGGTGTCGATGGTGAGCCAGCTGGGGTGCTGCTCTTGAGGGAAGCTGATGCAGGTGGGAGGCAGCCGGACGACCTCGATGTCGCCTGTCATGAGGCGCTGTGTTCTCCTGTGAAGAGGATTGCAGTGAAGCGAGGTGCGTGGAGGCGTCGTTGCCTTGCTTGCGCGAACGCCTGCAAGCAGAACCGGTCATGTACTCGCGAACAGCTACAGGCAGCGCCTGCTTGCTTGCGTAGGTGTGCAGCGGTCGTTACTGCAGGCAGGAAGGCCCCGCTAGTCTCAGCGTGAAGGGACCACCATCGAGGCGGGCGAAGCGTGCAGTCGGAAGGTGCCCAGGCAGGCTCACCCTGGCCGGGGGCGCTTTGTTAGGCCTGGAGGTCGAATGGGCTTCCTGGGAGAAACGGTATCGGGTTTTGCTCCTCTGGAGAGCTGTTGGGAGCACGGTTGTGGCTGTCGCAAGGGCTGGCACGGGTCTGGGGTGGGAGCGAGGAAGCAGCTCTGCTCGACCCCTGAACAGAGAATGAAGATGCCGACGCCCGGGTCAGCTCTGGTAGCGGCTCGCTGATTGGATGCCTTGCAAGACCAAAGGAGCTTGCTGTTGTTGCGCTCTTGCCAGCGACAGTGCGGCTGCCAGTCAAGCGGTCAGCTAGCTCGCCTCGGGTTTGCAGCTGACTGTCTTGGTCCACGGGCTCGTACCAGGGCGGCCATGCATGGCTCAGGCTCCACCGGGTGTTTGACTTCCGAGTCCTACAGCCCATGACCTGGTGAGTGGCTGCCTCGAAACGCAGATGGGAACCGACGGCCCGCTCCGGAGCAGTGAGAGGGTCGGGGGCAGGTTCAGGCGAGCATAAAGCTTTGAAGGTCACGGATGCCTGTCTGTCCCAGCTGCGCTCTCGATCAGGCTGTGCATCACAGACCAGTGGGCTGGAGCCTTGCGCAGCCGTTGATGCAGTTGAGGTCAGGCGTCTTCTGACCAGGCGAGTGGACGCGTCATCACGCAAGGAGATCCACCATCACGCTTGCGGGTAGGTCCTGTCGTGGCCAGCCCTGCTCGCTACGCTGTCATGGGCGGACAGGGCCAGCTGGCTGGCAGGGTTCTCTTGACTGCTTGATGCATGGATGGCCATGCGGACGACCACGGTCAGCTGACACGACCCACTCTCCCGGGTGGAGTTGGCTGTGCAAGTTCTCTCATCAGCGTGTGCCTCGATGGTCGGAGGTGGAGCTCTTTGGTCTCGAGATGATCCGGGAGGGCCCTGAGCGACCCACGCGAGTTCCCTTGCCGGGAATGATCGTCTGCCTTGAATCACTGAGCGCTCGGTGGCGAAGAGCGATTGCAGCTTGAGCTCCAGGTCAGTACGCAGGATGAGTCCTGGAGATCTCGACTGGTACCTCCAGGCGAGAGCTGCAGTTGATTCGTGCGAGGGACCGCGGATCACATACAGGAAGGGGTGCAGCTGCTCCGCAGGCGAGGAGCTGCTGGTGGCAGTCGTGCCGGGCGTTGAGTCCACGAGGCGAGCAGGCGTGCTTGTCGAGGAGTTCATCGCTCACTACAGCTTGGCTGTGAATACTTCAGTGAATGCAGTGGCGGTCGTACTGTAGATCCCACAGGGCACAGGATCGCCTCGTGGTGCGTCAAGGTGTTGTGTTGAGTGCCTTGCAGCTTGCACCATGCTCGCAATGTCAGAGGTTGTTCCAATCTTGGCCGAGCGTGCGGTGACTGCCAGCCATGCTCGCGCGAGCTTTCCTAGCAAGGAACTGGTGAGCGAACCATGTTCAGGCCCTCCACGGCTGGAAGCCTGAGGGACTGCCCACCAGCAGGTGCCTGTGCTGCTCAACCATCACCAGATGGGCTGCGCTTCCTGCTTGTTGTTGGCCTTGTTGCTGGAGCTCTTGAGGTGCTCCGGCCAGGCCAGGCCCAGGTCGGGGGTGGTTTGTTAGGCCCGGGAGGCAAAAGCGGTTCCTGGGTCAAACGGTATTGAGTTTGGCTCCGCTGGAGCGCTCCAGAGGGCCTGGCCCTGACCGGCAGTGGGGCTTGGACGAACCCTGGAGCAGGGCGCGGCGGGCGCTACCCTGGATCGAGTGGGGCACGTGGGCTGGGGTGGAGGAGGTCTCAGGGCGAGCTGCGTGCTAGCCACTCGGCTCGTGATGTCTCCGCGTTGGGTCTCTGCCTGTTGCTGGTGTGAACGCAGCGATCTTGAAGAAGAGGGGAAGAGCTACGAGCTCTCTTCACGGCTTGCTCTGCAAGGCAGTGCGCAGATCGTCGAGTATCAGCCGACACAGCTGTCAGCGAAGGGCGATCGCGTGCAAGCACTTCCAGACCTGCGGACCTGACTGAGGCGAGCTATCTTCGAGAGCGGGGCTGTCTCTTCGGGCGAGGGATGAGCTGTGAAGAGCTGCTCTCCGCTGCAGGACGTCACACAGGTGGCTGGAGCGCATCGCACTTGAGCAGGATGGTGGCCTGGGTGCTGACCAGGTTGATGTGGCCAACCCATGCTGAGCCATGGCATGACGGCCAGCGGCGCGAGCCTCACGGGACAGGGCGTGGCCTGCTTGGAGAGCTGCCGTTCTTCATGGAGAGTCGCCTGGTCACAAGGTGTGTGCCCTGGGTGACCGTGCTGACGATCCACCAATCAGGCGCAGGGGGGCTCCGTGGTCGACTTCGCTGAGGACCTGCTCGGTTGATCAGGCCGCAGCCATCGTGTTTCCATCGGTCATCGACAAGGAGGTTGGGGTCGAGCGGGTCGGTCACCTCAAGACTGCGGCCCAGGAAATTCCTGTGAGCCGCTTCGACCTGGGAGGAAGCGTCGGCCGAGCTGGTGGAATCGGGCAGGCCTTCCTGGGCTGGCTCATGGAGTTGATGTTCCTGGGCTCTGGATCGGTGAGTGAGCAGCCGGTACACAGGAAGCCCTGCGGTGGCACACACTCACGGACATGGTTCTCTCACCGGGTCCCCTGCTATGAATCAGGTGGCCCGAAGCCTGGCTGGATCAAGGGGGAGGATCGATGGCTGTCACTATCGAGAGGGAGCCGGGGTTTATCGAGGACGTCGTGACTCTCACGACAGCCTTCTCTCTGAGCAGCAGGAAGCGGTAGGACGCAAGAGAAGAGCAGGGGCCACCTGCTCACAGCACGAGTCGCTGCTGGAGGCACGAGCGCCTACATCACTCTCCGAACCTCCTCCATGGGAAAGGCAGGCGAGCAGAACACTGCACGGTTGGGCTAGGGCTCCAGGCAGTTGGATGCTCAATCCTCACGAGCTGAGGGCGAGCATCCTCTGGCTTGCTCTTTGCTGGGCTTCCCCTCACTGGTTGTCCTGACAGTCTTCTTCCCCGGCTGGATTGACTGCTGCCAAGCTGGTGTCCGGGAGCCTCGGTGCGCAGGAGGTGTGCGAGTTCTTGCGCAAGCGCCGTCACGATGGTGCTGGCAGCTCAACAGGTGGAACTCTGGCGCTCACCAACGAGGAGGTTCTCGAGCTGGCCGGGTGCTCCCCTGGGTGGCTCAGCCTGGCCGGAGGTGGTTTGTTAGGCCTCGAGGGCAAAGGCGCTTCCTGAGAGAAACGGTATCGGGTTTTGCCCTCCCCGACCGTCTTGCGGGGGCCTGGCTGGGCCTCCGAGCCGGCGACCGAGGCCGCCGGATGTGGGGGGCTGAGTTGCTGTCCTGTGGACTTGGGGCGAGCGGGGCACCGGTGTTCGCGGACGGAGCTGGACCCTGGCTACTCTGCTGCAAGCGCTGCGAGCTTGACATGGTTCCCCTGGGATCGGATTTCTCCTCGCGGTTGAACGAATGCTAGCGACATCCATTCGATCGAAGCTGTCGGGACAAGCCTGCGCGCTTGCGTGCTGCTGGTGCCGGCCCCGAATCAGGTTGTCCGTCAGCAAGGAAGCACGAGCGCAGGTGATCCAACAGAGCTGACTGCAGCTGAGGGTAGACCAGCGGTGGCCGCGCCCGCTCGAGGGGTGACCGCCATTCCTCTGGTCTTGCAGCGCAGGGTGCTGTGGGAAGACAGCTCAGATGCAAGCCATGTACTCATCAGCCCGTGACTGGGGAGGCCCTTGAGGAGCACGCGCTCGAGGCTGACCGTTCACCTGTGGGGTTTCTTCCATGGAAGGCTCGTGGGCGTCAGCCTCGAGGAAGGCCTGCTGGAAGTGCTGGGGAGTTCTCGATCACTCACGATACTGACCGTGCTCTTGATCGATGAGGGTCCTCCTCCACGCGGGCCATCTCGAGGAGGCCCGGCTCTTCATCACTCTGAACCGGAGGCAGTTGCCGACGACGGGGGCTTGGAGCAGGGGGGGAGCCGGAGCCGGAGCGGGAGCTGCTCGGAGTCCGAGCTGGCGGAGCGCTGATCTTGAGAGGACCTGTCCGAACCCGATGGCCGTCATGGCATGGCCAGCGTTGGGCGCCAGGGTGCGAGCGGGGCAGGTGCGCCCGGTGTCTGATGGGCTCTCCTCATGAGTGGTTCTCAGCGGGGTGATCCCCCGAAGTGCGGGCCGTGCGTTGGCTGAGGCGATGCTCGATGGTGTGCGAGCGTTCTCATCAGGGAGGCTGGCCCACTCCAGGCTACCTGGGGAGCAAGAGGGAGAGTTGCGAGGAGCTTCTCCGGGCGACCCTCCGGGAGTGCCGCGGGTGAGGAGCCGGAGATGAAGGCGGGCGAGGCTTGCACTTGGAAGTCGAGCGAGCTGTGGATGTTGAGCCAGCAGCGAGCCAAGGGGGTGCGGGCTTCCATGTATCTAGCAGCCGGTTCGGTGGCCAACCCTG
Organism: Planctomycetota bacterium; assembly: GCA_014237855.1. Classification (GTDB taxonomy): domain Bacteria; phylum Planctomycetota; class UBA1135; order UBA1135; genus JABACD01. The sequence continues at coordinate 6,378 of JABACD010000022.1, forward strand.
ATGGGCTTGAAGGGAGCGCGTCGCCAGCATTCCTGTTCCAGGCAGCGCTGGCTGGCGACGGAACGCAGTGAATGTTCGTGCGTGCAGTGATTGCCAGGCGCTTTCGGATACCGCCCTTCCGCGTTCCTTGTCTGCTCTGCTTCGCATAGATGGCCGTGCGCCAGGATCGAGGTGCGCGCTGATCATCGAGCTGGCAGGGGTCGGGTTGAAGGGATAGCTGACCGTTCAGTTCAGCGCAGGCGATGTTCACCAGGGATGGAACCTGCCTGGTCTCGGGCCAGGACCACGGCACTCGGCGAGGGTCTGGCGGACCCGTTCCAGGCCCTGGCGAGTCCTGTTAGGGCTGGAGACCCAATCGGCATTCTGAGCGAAACGGTATTCGATTTCCGGTCGATCCGAGCCCCGTCAGGTGCCCTTCGCTGTCCGGAGCGAGGCCGCTGGCCCTCAGGCCAGGTGGAGTGCCATGGTTGCGCTCGAGGACTCGAGCGCAACCTGCGGCTCGAGCCTTGCCTGGCTGCAGCCAGAGAAGAACGCAAGCTTCGTTTCCCGGTGCCCATCGCGATTGAACCGACGCACTGCTCGCACAGGGAGGGAATGGTATGGGTGTATCACCAGGGAGCAGACCGAGCTGACGATTCGATTGAGGTCGATTGGTCGTGGCCCTGCTTGGCAGTCCCTCGTGGTGGGCTAGCAAGCGCTCACCTTGTTCCAGGTGCTCTTGTTTCTTCCGTTCATCCCTCGCACCGGGAACGGTAGCTGCCCCAGGGACCTCGACCCGGCGCTCGGGCTTTGGAGGGTCCGCTTCGGTGGCCCTGTCACCTGACTGACTCGCCAGGTTGTGACTGCCGCAGGCCGCTTGCATGAGGGCCGGTCGGGGCAGCCGCTCTCCTGTCGAAGGGTGTGCTGGGGGATTCACTCCAGGAAACTCAGGGAGCTCTCTTCTTGCTCGTGGGTAGGCAGCCACGGATCCTGGGCCGTGAGCAGGAGGCGGAGGGTTTGCAATGGAGCCTTCATCTTGGGCCCAAGAGTGGGGGACTCCTTGGAGGTGCGCCTGGTGCTCAGCCAGCCGTACATTCATCCGGGCGGAGCCCTGTCGATGATGGGGCGGAGGTGTCAGCACGAGCGAGTGCTCGCAGTCTCACCGAGCTGGATTTTTTTTCAGACCTCCATGAGGTCTGGTTGCTGGCCGAGCCGCCGGGCGGTTGGACCGGGCGAATGGTTCGATGGGCCAGGGAAGAGCAGGTCAGGCAGGAAGATGGTGGGAGTGATCGATACGTGCAGGCCTGAATGGCTGCGGCAGGCGCGGACGGCAGGCGGGGGCGGCAGGGGAAGGGCTGCGGGAGTGTCATTCATCTCACGCCGAGGACTGATCATCACGCACTCACCTGTCGGGCTCTCGATTGCCAGCACTGCTCAGGAGTGCAGGGTGGCCGGGCCCCTTGGCCTGAGAATCTGGATGGAAGCGGTGAGGGCCCGGCGTCACTGCTGCATTGCAGTGGGCCGGGGTGTGCTCCTGGCCCAGCCGGCTGCAGTCGAATCCCCGGGGGCGTGGCGGCGTGAAGGAGCATGCGGAGAGCGTTGAGCAGCGAGCCGGTCGGGGATCGGGTGCGGGATCTCGTGACTGCCTGCGTCTCCTTGCTCTTCTTTCCGGTCAGCAGCATTGTTCTCCCGTGCCGACAGAAGGGAGAGAGCTCGTTCCAGCTTCCCTTCCGTGCGGTGCGTTTCATTGCTGCTCGGGTTCGCGAGCAACCTCGAGCTGCACAGTTGTTCGCAGGCGCCCCTCACTGCGCCGGACCTGCTGGACACCCTGCATTTCCCTCGAAGCAGCTGCTTGGCCATGAGCCTGACGACCACTCTCGGAGAGCGCTGCGGGGAGCGAAAGCCGGTGCTCTCCACACACCAGGGCCTCTTGTTAGGTTTCCGGGCGAAGTGCCGTTCTTGACCGAGACGGTATCGAGTTCTGGGGGTGCAAGCGGGCGAAGCGGGACACCGGACGCCCCTCGTAGGGCCGGAGCTGGGCCACGGGAGAGGGCGGCCTCCTGGAGCGGCCGTGCCTGTGGAGAGCGGCAGCTCGGCTGCGGAAGCTCCTGCGTGGCGAAGCGGCTCGTGTGCGGCGGAGGGAGGTCGTGGGTTGCCGCGAATGCTCAAGAGGAATCGCATCAGCCCGTGCAATCTCTCGGAGGCCGATGCCACGCCCAGGAGAGCGGTCCTTCGATTCACTCCAGCTCGCGGTCTGCCTGCAGGGGTGACCGTGCAGTGCCGTCACCGTGAAGAGTGGAACCAAGAGAGCAAGCCCAAGGCCGGAGCAGCCTCCGAATCGGCTGCCTGTCCGGGGGTGGATCTATCAGATCGTCCCCCTGGCTACCTGTCTGCCAAACAACAGGGCCGTCGACGGATGCCTGGTTCCTAATTGCTGAAGGACCTGGCGATGCTGCTGAGATATCAGGTGACCGACTTCAGCCCGGGAGGAAGGGGGGAATCAGGCCGCTCCGGTCACTCGAGGTTGCCTGCGCTCCGTCGATGGGGAGAGAGTCGCCTGGTCCTCAGCGCCTCCCTCTTCGGACCTGACCTGCCTCGGGTGCATTGGTTGGTTCTCTGCGGGGCGTGCTCCAGCTTGGACAGGAGTCCGTGGCGAGGATCGATGCCTCGCGGAGCTACCTCTGGTTCCCTGGTCCGGCGGCTGGCGTGTGATGGTGGGGCCGGATGCTTGCTGGGAATGAAACCGACCGTGGATCTTGATCCGACCTGGAGCTGCTCGAGCTCCTTGGGCGACGAGCCATCAAGCTTCCTTCAAGGTGCCGGGTCATGAAGAGGACCCGTGAGTGGGCCACCGCTCAGGGCCTGGATCGGTTGGTCAGCTCCCGAGTTCACCAAGGGCTCTCGGATCATCCCACTCACTCAGCATGGCCCTGGTTGGGCCAGGGCGATCCCCGACTGGCGGTTGGCTTCAGGATCCAGGTGCCTGACTCTCAGGGAAGTAATCAATCAGGGGGCACCCGGGCGAGCTCTCCGGCGGTCGACTTGCGTGTGGCTGCACGCGGCTTGCTCGAGGCGCCTTCTGAAGAGGCGCCTTCTGAAGAGGAGCCTGCCATGCTTCCCGCCACGGTCAGCTCCCCTTACCAGTGAGCTCTCTTTACGCTTGCGAGTATCGCGAGGCCCGCAGCAGATCGAGCTCGTGTGGAGTTGCTGTGCAACCGCTGAGTGGAGCAGGCCGTGCGGAAGTCGTTCAGGTTGCTTCGAGACCTCCACGCTGTACGCAGTCATTGAAGTTGCGCCTTGCTCCTCTCAGTCGCCAGTTGCAGCGGTTCCGCGGTCGACTGCAAGCCTGCCCTACCACTCGCTGGTGCAATCAGCCCTGGTGATCCGCGAGTCAGCTGCTCCCCGGGGGATCCGGTGTCACGATGTCCCTCGCGGCCAGGCCGTGCAGGTGTGAGCGCGGCGCCTCTGGGCTGGCGGGGAGGTGCTGTCCTCCGACCTCGGAGCCGTTTGTTAGGCCTCGGACGCCAATGGGGTTCTTGGGAGAAACGGTATGACCTTTTGGGGTCTGACCGGCCCCTCGAGGCCCCGATTCGGCCCAGCGGTAGAGGGCAATCGAGGGGGCCCGGTCAGGGAGCGGGCAGGGCACGTGGAGAGGAGCGCGACCAGTCGCCCGGTCGTCTGCCCGCGAGCTGCTGCCAGCAAGGGTTCGACGGAGCGGATGGAGAAGACGGAAGCAGTAAGTCATCGCTCTCCTCACGGAGTCCGCTCAGCGCGAAGATACATGACGCGGGGAGGAGGCAGAGGTGCCTCAATCGTGATCAGCCAGTGTGACCATGAAGTCGCTTGCTGGTCAGCGCCGATCCTTGTGCGCCTTGTGCGGCCTGGTGCCTTGCATGGAGGCCTTGTTCAGGCCTGGTTGTCGGCTGTCACGCAGCAGCGGCTGCAGCTGTGATTGCTTGAAGCCTTGTCGAGGGCTTTGGAGGGCGCTGGCGGATCTTGGCCGTAAGAGAAGGGCCCGGGCACTTCCCACGTGCCGCGAGCAAAGCGAGAGTGGAGAGACGCTTGCCTTGATCGAGAGTCCAGGGTGCCTGGGCGAACCGCCTCGGTGGCACCCGCGCAGCGTGGCTGATGAGAGCATGGAGCGCAGCGCAGCAGTAGCTGTCGGCCCGCGCGTCGAGGGCGTCGTGCCAGGCCTGGAGCCCTTGTGCTCACGCGAGCTGCACTGGCGAGTCGCGCTGCAGGGTCGAGCGGCTCGGCCTCGGCTGCCTGCCAGCTTCTTGCACGGGTCGACGATCTCCACTCGAAGCTCTGGTGGGCTACCGGAAAATCCTGACGACCTGGAGACGCGTGATGATCGCCGCTTGACCCCTGGCGGGAATGACGACCGAGGCGTGTGCCAGAGTCGAGTCGTGCAGTACGCAGTCCTCGCGTCCGAAGCCCTGAGGACGAGGAGCGAGGAGCGAGGAGCGGACGTCCACCAGACGCCGAAAGGCTGTCGGGACAATGGCGAGCGCGACGGGTGTCGGGCCCTCGGAGCGCTGACACTGCCTGCGAACAAGTGCGGAGCGGTTGAGTGTGCGGAGGCCCTGCTGCTTGAAGAGCGTGCAAGGAAGCTGGTCCTCAGGAGAGTCCCTCTCGAGAGAGTGTCCAGCGTGCGGGGGGGCCGCGGCTCGCTGTCGAGGTCGATGGAGGTGCTGGGAGCTCGAAGGGTCTTGGACTTCTCTTGATCAAAGCAGTGGCAGGGGCGAGTGCGAGCCAGCAGCGATGTCCCCCTGGCTCGAGCGGGTGAAGAGCTCCACTGTGCTGGTTGGGTGGAATGGAAGGCGGTTGAATCACGAGCACCGCCAGATCTTCTTGCAGGTGCTGACTGCAGCCAAGGAGTGCAGCTGGTTCCCCGTTGAACTCGACGGCCTCTCATGCTGTCAGTGATCTGCGCGAGGTTGGACAGCCAGCAGCAAGCCTGCACACTCCAGAACCCTCCGCGTTCCTGGTCCCCAGCAGGTGCAGTTGCCGAGAGCCACGCGGAGGAGACCGAGGTCACCTCGTGGTGATCCAGAGCCTCCGCGATGGTTTGTTAGGGCCAGGGGCCAAGAGCGGTTCTTGATCGAAACGGTATGGGAAAATGGGGCCGCTGACCCCCCCCGGAGGTCCCATGTGGGCCCACCTGACGGGGCTGTTCCTCCATGGACCGGTGGAATGAGCTCGCTTCCCGCGGGAGGCCGGCAGCAGGATGAAGCGCGCGGGGAACCACCCGCGTCAGCCGCCGGGGATTTCGGAATGCGTGTCATCCGGACTGCAGGTCGTTGCCCGTGAGTCCACCGCACTGCACGCAGCGTGGCGGCGGGGCGCTGGAAGCTCGACTCAACCGACTGCGATGATGGCGTCCAGGTTGGTCGAAGGCCTGAGGGGGTCAGGAGAGAGGAGATGAGGAACAGGCATGAAGTGAGAGGATAGGCCTGGGGTCTCCCAATCGATGAGGTCCTCCTCGAGGTGGCCCAGGGCCAGCGCTCGCGATGAGGTCACATGTCCGGGCGTCCGCAGCAGCGAGGGGAGCAGGGGGCGACTGCACGACGATCAAGGGACTGGATTGAATGAGCTCATGGTTGTGCTGCAGCCGGGAGGCTCCCCTCCGGTCGAGGTGGAAGGGACCAGGGCTCACTCCTGGGGGATCTCTCCTGGGTGAGACGCGGTCGATGCCTCAGGACTCCTTAGCGTGAGCCTGCATGTTGAGACCTGGGCACGGGAATCTCCGGGATGCTTCTTCGAGCACAGGGCATCGGGCATCGGGCATGTGAGAGAAGGACGGCTCTCGCAGCTTGTGGCGTGGAGGGTGAGAGCCGCTGGGTGAGCGATCCCCAGTGACTGATCGGAATCGAGCACAGGAAGAGTCGGAGCTCGTTCGGGGCGATCCATGAAGCAGCCCCGCACGAGCTGGTGGCGTCCGAAGTTCGTGGCCCTGGATTCATGTTGTGAGGGGGCTCGGTCGGTCACCGGTCCTGGTCTGGTGTCATGTGGGTGAACGACAGGCTGGAGCCTCGTCCTTGAAGGTGCCCGTGCTGGGCAGCATGGTCTCAAGCCAGCCGTTGAGAAGTCCGGCCAGTGTCGTCCTGGTGGGCCGGGTGGCATGAGCAGCCTCCGGTTGACGTCGAAGGGGGCTCCACCTGGGCTCGGTCTGCTGCTGTCCGGTCAGGCATCCGGCGAACTCCACCCATGCTCTTGAAGGTCACCGGCCGCGAGGTAGCTGACCAAGAGATCACCTGGACCAACTGGTAACGCTGAGACCAACTCAAGGATCCGCGTGGAACACACAGCTCCAGTCCTTGCGCCGGGCGCGGTCTCAAGCTCGAGCTGCTGACCTGCTGCCAGGCGAATGAATAGCACGACCGATCTGAGCTCCCGTGTCTCGGCGCGTCCACCAGGCCTGAGACCACGGCCCTGCATGGAACAACAGGTGGCGGTTCTCCTGGTGTCAGCATGCAACTGATCCCACGGCCGTGGCCCCATGAAACCTGCACGCGGATGAGCTCGCTTGCGTGCCGATCCAGCCTCATGATCCGTGCCGTTGACCCCACGCCTGGCGGGAGAAAACGGTCGACCGTCAGCTCTCCGCTGCCTTGTTAGGCTCGATCCCCCCGCATTGATTTCCAGCCAAATGGTATCGAATATCCGGTGGTCGAGCCCTCGTTTGAGCCTCCATGCACGGCCCCTGGCAGCTCTCTTCGAGGGAGCAAGCGCTGGTTGGCATTCAGCGAATCCGTGTCACCTGGAGCCCATGTGGGAGCGTCACCTCCTGGTTCCCTGGAGATTGTTCAGCAGGAGTACGTGCTGGCATTGGTTCATGGATGAATTGAATGGAGAGAGCTTGCTGTGCTCCTGCAAGCGCGAGGCGGAGGTACAGCTGCGAGTGCTGGCAAGCAGCCACTCTCCTGTTCGATTGCTCAAACATCTTCACTGTCAGCTGTCTCGGCAGATGCGCGGTGGAGTGCGAGGGCGGCCTGTGAGGATCCAGTCGCGTCGAGCAGGGACCTTGGATGGAGCGACGGCGGGCCTGTCACCGCAGGGACATGCGCGCTCCCGTGGCCGACCCGGATGGTGAACAGGGAGCCTGTCGCGGTCAGGCTTCTCGGAGCCAGGCTCTCCCTCGGGTTGCCTTCCTCCACTTGAGGTCGGAGAGTTCCAGGTGGTGCCAGCACTCGGTGTGCAGCGGGGGGCACCCGAGGGAGCTCAACACGGAGGGTCCTGTGCGTGGTGGTCCCGCGGGTCTCCGCGGTCCTGGTCGGATAAGCCAAGGCGGTCCAAGTTCCTCGAGGATCTTCTGACGGGTGCCTGGTGAGTGCCTGGAGCTCCGGGGGGGGGCAGGCCCGACCAGCTGCGGTCCAGGCGGTGGCTGAGGACGGTGAGATCGTCAGGAGTCGATGGACCCTCGGTCGGCAGTGACCTCGGTGAGCGAGGCAGCACCTCTGGGCAGGTTCCGACGCACCAGCTCTTGGCTGCCATGAGAGACTGGTAGGGATCGGTCGCCTCCCCCGGACCTCCGATGCGCGAGAGCTGCTCCTGCACTCCGCTGGTCGGCAGCTTGCTGGGAGCGTACTTCTGATTCCCAGCTGGGAGTTCAGCTTGTGGGCCTGGATAATTTTGATGACTGACTGGACGACGATCAGGGGGGCGAGGGCGTATTCTCCGAGCTTCGATGGTCGATGGTGATGGACGTGGGAGGCAGGGGCATGGCAGAGATGGAAGCGAGCAGCGCAATTCAAAAGAGCTCTGATGGTGAGACCGGTCCGCGGCTGTGGCCCGCCTTGGTGATCGTGGCCCTGCAGTGGGCGGGGCGCTTTGGGCTTCCCGCCATGATGAGTGAGGCCAACCTCGTGGGGCTGATACTCGGACTCGTCGGCGGCCTCGCGATCATGGTGTGGTGGGGCTTCTTCAGTGGTGCGCAGCTTGGGGATCGCTGGCTCGCTCTGGTGGCGACGGTCGTTGCGCTGCTAGCAACACCTCTGGTCTTGCACGATTCCGTGGCGACCGGGATGCAGGGATTGATGCTGGTCGCCTACGCCGCTCCCGTGATGAGCCTGGCCTTCGTCACCTGGGCCTGCCTGGCGCGCAAGCTCCCCGATGGGGCACGGCGGGTGTCCATGGTGGCCGTTCTCCTGCTGTCCTGCGGGGCCTGGGGGCTCGTCCGCACAGGCGGCTTTTCGGGCTATATGGTACACGATTTCGCCTGGCGCTGGTCCCTGACAGCCGAGGAGCGCCTGCTCGCTGGCCTCGAAGAGGGAGGCGATTTTCCAGATTCCGTTCCCGAGCTGGTGGCCCTCGAGGATGAGGAGTCGTTCAGCTGGCCGGGCTTTCGTGGAAGTGGGCGAAACAGCCGCGTTGAAGGTGCGCGGATTGCGAGGGATTGGAGCCTCGCACCACCCGTTGAAATCTGGCGTCGACCGATCGGTCCGGGCTGGTCATCGTTCGCAGTGCACGGCTCCTTGCTCTACACCCAGGAGCAGCGAGGTGATGAGGAGCTGACCTCTTGCTATGAGATCACAACGGGACGGCCTATCTGGGACCATCGAGACAAGACGCGCTTCTGGGAATCAAATGGAGGAGCCGGGCCACGAGGGACTCCAACCTACGACAGGGAGCGCCTCTACTCCCTGGGCGCCACCGGGATCTTGAATGTTCTCGATGCCTCCGACGGATCCCTGGTCTGGTCTCGCAATGCCGCGACCGACACGCAAACGCAGACACCGGAGTGGGGGTTCTCTGGATCTCCGCTGGTCGCTGGTGAACTCGTGATCGTGGCGGTGGCTGGGACCCTCGCTGCCTACGATCGTGATAGCGGTGAGCTGCGCTGGACGGGGTCCGGCGGTGGCGGCGGCTACAGCTCGCCGAAGGCCGTCAGCCTTGATGGAGTCGATCAGGTCTTGCTGGTCAGCGGGGATGGGCTCACCAGCGTGTTGCCGATGAGTGGGGCGCCACTCTGGAACTACGGCTGGTCCGGCCAGGCCGTGGTGCAACCCGAGCTGACAGAGGACGGCCAGCTCCTGGTGAGTGTGGGGAGCCGAGGTGAGCTGAGGTCTCTTCGCGTGGCGCGGTCTTCGGAGGACTGGTCGGTCGAGGAGCTCTGGAGTTCGACTCGACTCAAGCCCAGCTTCAATGACTTCGTGGTTCAGGGGAGTCACGCTTATGGTCTGGATAGCGGAATCCTGACCTGCGTGGAGCTGACCAGGGGAAGGCGTGAGTGGAAGGGCGGACGATACGGCCACGGCCAGTTGATCTTGCTCTCCGAGCAACAACTCCTGCTGATCCTCACCGAGCAGGGGGAAGTGGTGCTGGTCGAGGCGGTGCCCGATGACTTCAATGAGCTGGGAAGGATTCAGGCCATAGAGACCAAGACCTGGAATCATCCGGTGCTGGTGAACGACATATTGCTGGTTCGGAATGCGGAGGAGATGGCAGCCTTCCGATTGTCACCGCCTCTGCAGTGAGTCGAAAGAACTGAAGCTGACTGAGAGAGGGTCCGGCCAAGCTGCGGGCCTTGGCGGTGAGCGCCGTTCATCCGCAACACACTAATTCGATCCTGATACTCACCCTTGGCCTCGATTGAGTAGGCTGGGAAGCGACCCGATGACTCAATCGGGTTTCGAATTCCAACTCGCGATTCCTTGAAAGAGACTCCAGCCAAGAAACCTGGCGAGGATCCGGCATCAGAAGCCAGCCTCGACGGAAAGCCCTATCGATCCCCTGTCGTGGCCGTCCTGGGAGTGGGGTCCTACACGCCGGAGAGGGTCCTCAACAACGAGGACCTGGAGCGCATGGTGGATACGAGCGACGAGTGGATCGTGACGCGAACAGGGATTCGCGAGCGCCACATCATCTCCGAGGAGCAGGCCACCTCGGACCTGGGGATCGAGGCCGGCAAGCGCGCCCTCGCGCAGGCTGGGCTCTCGGCTGGGGAGCTGGAGCTGATTCTACTCGCCACGGCGACCCCCGATCAGATCACGCCCGCGACAGTCTGTCACATCCAACGGGAACTAGGCGCGCCTCGTGCGGCGGGCTTCGACATGAACGCGGCCTGCACAGGATTCGTCAACGCACTCATGACCGGCCACCAGTTGATTGCTGGAGGTGGATTCGCCAATGCTCTGATCATCGGAGCTGATGCGCTCTCAACGATCACGGACTACGAGGATCGAGAGTCCTGTGTGCTCTTTGGTGACGGTGCCGGAGCACTCGTGATTGGAGCGGGCGATGGCCCGGGTGTGGTCATGGATCACATCGTGGGCATGGACGGAACTGGTGCGGAGATGATTCGGGTTAACGCAGGCGGCTCGCGTCAACCCGCCAGCCACGAGACCATCGAGAGACGCGAGCACTTCCTTCGCATGGATGGACGCAAGGTCTTCAGGTTCGCCGTGGCCAAGATCTGCGAGCTGGTTGAGGAGGTGACGACCAGGAATGGATTGTCTCTCGACGACATCGACCTGATCGTTCCTCACCAGGCCAACCTCAGGATCCTGGAGGCTGCCAGACGTGGACTGGGCCTGGATGCGGATCGCGTGATGGCCAACGTCGATCGTTACGGGAACACGTCCAATGCCTCGATTCCCCTGGCGCTCGACGAGGCTGCCAGAGAGGGTCGGCTCCAACCGGGAATGCTGGTGATCCTGGTCGCCTTTGGCGGAGGCCTGACCTGGGGAGCGACGCTACTCCGCTGGTGATGCTCGGAGGCTATCAGCCCTTCAGGGCTCGCTCGATCACGACCAGGGTCTTCTCACGACCCTCTCGTGCAACCTCCAGTGGGTCGCGCTCCCAGTAGGAAGGGTTGTAGAGCTCGAGGGAAATGCAGCGCTCGAATCCGATCGAGCGCAGGTCCCGCAGGCACTTCTCAAGGGGCAGGATGCCATCGCCTGGAAACACACGGTGAGAGTCCTCGAGCTGCTCGAAGCTCGGTGTGGCCGGTGCATCGTTGAACTGGAAGATGGCGATCGAGTCCCCATCGATATGCCGCAGGCCCTCGAAGCCTGAACCCCCGATGTGCATGTGGAAGACATCGGGAATCAGTCGAGCCTTGGGATGCTGTGCCTGAATGACGATGTCCATGGCCTGGGAGAGTCGCCTGCAGCCCTCGAGGAATTCAACGAAGACCAGGCCTGGGACCACGTTGTACTCGTTGATGCCGATCTCAAGCAGGTCGTGGTAGCGCTCGGCGGCCCAGAGTGGATCGAACTCCTGGACAGGTCTGGCGGGTCCAGGGATCACCTGGACCTGCTGGGAGCCAATTGCCGAGACCATGCGGAGTCGTTCACGGGTGTGGGGTAGCTGCTGATCCCAGGCCTCCTGGCCAGCAGGAATTGCGTTCCACAGGCCGATGACGCTGGGTACGAACAGGCCTGCGTCCTGGATGCGCTTGCCGAGGTCCTCGAGGTTGCCGCCATCGCGCTCGTAGTCACGTAGTTCTCCATCCCATGGCTCGATGGCGTCGAAGCCGGCTCGTGAGGCGACCTCGATCTTGGTCAGGAGCGGTTGTGGACGAAGGGTCGCCGTATCGAGACAGAGTGGCCAGGGGCTGCGGCCACCCTGGTAGGTGGGACGAGATGAGAGACCGGTGCAGGCCAGGGTGGTACCAGCAGCACCGGCGACGAGGAGCTCTCGGCGGGTGGTGTTCATGGGGATACAGTAGCGAATGAATGCGGGACTCGAAGCCTCCGATGACCGCGCACAGGTTCGGGACGATGACTCCTCGGACGATCAGGAGCTCTCTGGAGGCTGTGCCACACGCAGCAGGCGACCACGAGACATCTTGCGATGCACATTTCGCAGCTCGCCAAAGTCCGGTACGCGAACATCCAGGGGAATTCGGATGACCTGCTCACGGGTGAACGGGGGTGGCGGGGTAGATGCGAAGAGGGCAGGCCAGGTGGTCTTGGGGCAGGACATGAATACATCGTCGGCAGGGCCGTGCTCTCCATGCCACTCGCTCAGCTTCTCGTTGGTCTGTGAGAGCTGGGCAGAGGCATTGCGAAGCCGGAGTCGCGAGCCATATCTCGACTTGCCCTTGGTCTTGAGATGTGTTGGCTGGGCCCGACCACGTCCGCGAACGACGTACTTCTTCAGTGCCTTGTGAGCCACAAGTTCGGAGCCCGACCAGAGTCCCATGGCAGAGGCTCCGGCCTGGACAAGGACCAGCAGCTGAAGTGGCTCTGCTCCGTGAAGACGGGTGAGGAATGAGCTCGTCGACTCGGTGCCACGGACTGGCTGGAGCAGTGGAGCTTGGAAGATCAGGGTGTCGTCCTCGCTCTCAAGGCGATATCCATGCTCTGTGGGCTTGATGAGCCAGTCGCCCTCAGCAAGCAGCAACTCGAGTCTCTCAGCGGTCTCCCGCATTGAAAAAGTCTCGACCAGGACGTGGTTCTCGGTGGGGTCGGGAGGGCTCTTGTCCATGCGGGGCGAGGCGCTTGCGAAGGCGATCCTCGCCGCGCAGTCCCGACACCCTGCCACAGTTGCCCGTCAATCACTAGCCCGTGGAGAGGCTCCGGTAGGTGTCGGGGTTCCGCACCGCTAGGATACTTCCATGAGCCACAAGTGCATGCCGATCGTCATGGGGCATTTCGCCGTACTCGCCTGGGCCTGCGCGGGAACGCCCCCGGGGCCCAACTCCAGCGGGGAGTCCAAACGTCCCAACGTGATCCTGGTCATCACTGACGACCAGGGCTATGGAGATCTGGGGGCCCACGGGAACCAGATGATCAAGACGCCGAGCATGGACCGACTGTGGGCTGAGTCCGTGCGCCTGACGGACTTTCATGTGGATCCAACCTGCTCACCGACTCGCAGCGCTCTGATGAGCGGCCGTTACTCCTCCAGGACAGGTGTCTGGCACACGATCATGGGGCGTTCGTTGATGGCAGAGGAGGAGGAGACCCTTGCGGAGCTCTTCAGCGCAGCCGGCTACCGAACGGGCATGTTTGGCAAGTGGCACCTGGGAGACAACTGGCCGCTGCGTCCCCAGGATCAGGGCTTCGAGGAGGTCGTCTGGCACCACGGTGGCGGCGTCGGCCAGGGCCCCGACTACTGGGGGAATGACTACTTCGACGACACCTATGAGGTTGATGGGACATGGCAGGAGTTCGAGGGGTACTGCACCGATGTCTGGTTCGAAGAGGCGACCCAGTTCATCGAGCGGGCGGATCAGCGGCCCTTCTTTCTCTACCTCTCGACCAACGCCCCCCATGGTCCATTCCTCGTTGCAGACAGGTACTCTCAACCCTATCGAGATGCCGGCGTTCCCGAGACCATGGCAAGGTTCTATGGAATGATCACCAACATCGACGAGAACCTGGGGCGTCTGCGAGACCTGCTGGAGGACAGAGGCCTTGCCGAGGACACGATCTTCATCTTCATGACCGACAACGGCTCGGCGGCGGGCAGTGTGGCACGCCAGAAGGAAGAGGGCAGCTGGCGGGGCTACAACGCAGGCATGCGCGGGCAGAAGGGATCCGAGTACGACGGGGGACATCGGGTTCCCTGCTTCATCTCATGGCCGAATGGGGGCATCGGAGGCGGCCGTGACCTCTCGATCCTCAGTGCTCACGTCGATCTGCTCCCGACCCTCGAGGAGCTCTGCCTTCTCGAGCGCGATGGCGTGCTACCGGTGGATGGCAGCTCGCTGGCTGCTGAACTACGCACTGGAGCCGTCGAGCGAAATGACCGTAGCCTGATCGTGCACTCTCAGCGAGTCGAGCATCCAGTCAAGTGGCGCAAGTCAGCTGTCATGACGGAGCGCTGGCGCCTGGTCAATGGCAAGGAGCTCTATGACATGCAGGCAGATCCAGGTCAGGAGACAGATGTCTCGGCAGCCAATCTCGCGGTTGTCAGCACTCTCCGCAATGACTACGAGTCCTGGTGGCGTTCGCTGGAGGAGGTTCATGGTGAGACGGTCCACATCGGCCTGGGGGGAGCCGAGGATCCTGTCGAGCTGATGTCGCATGACTGGCACACGAAGGATCGCGGAACTCCCTGGCACCAGAACCATGTTCGTAACGGCCATGTGGGTCAGGGCCCCTGGGCGGTGGATGTGGCACGAGCTGGGGAGTACGAGGTCACCCTGTACCGCTGGCCCTCACACCTAGAGCGAGAGATGGGCATGGTCGAGGCACGGCTGGAGATCGCAGGGCAAGAAGCTCAGCTCCAGGTCGAGGAGTCCGACCGTTCTGCTTCATTCCGGATGCGACTACCGCTGGGGCCCACAAGGCTCCACACCACCCTGACTCGACCGGACGGGACCGTCCAGGGAGCCTACTACACCTCGGTTCGCTGGGTCGGGGAGTGACGCATCAGTCCGTGGGCTGATTCCAAAGGCGGTAGGGATCATCGAGACGCCTCATCTCGGAGAGCAGCAGAGCCTCCATCTCAGCGAGCTTCTCGGCGTGTCGTGGATCTCCTGCCAGGTTGGTCTGGTGGGCTTCTGGCTGGTGGCCTGTCAGCGCGATGACCTCGGCAGCGTGATGCTCGGGCAAGAGCTCCTCAGGATTGCTTGCGAGATTGAAGAGCTGGGTCTCGCGAAGGTAACCGTCGAGTCCGTCGTACTTGATCAACTTCCAGTCACCCTTCCTGACTGCTCGCATGCCAGGTTTGGTTCCACCGCTATAGACACCGAAGAGCACCTCACGTGTCCAGGGTACCTCACCCTCGAGTACGCTTCGAAAGCTCCTGCCCTCGAAGGTCTTCGGAACCGTAATGCCAGCCAGCTCACACAGGGTACCGAGACAGTCGAGCAGGTAGACGTTGCCCCGGGCTCGTGAGCCCGGCTCGATTCCCGGCCCGCTGACGATCAGGGGGACGCGCCAGGTGTGTTCGTAGAGGTTCTGCTTGCCCTGCAACCCGTGGCGCCCGATGGCCATCCCGTGATCAGAGGTGTAGACGACATAGGTGTTCCCCAGCTCACCGAGCTCCTCGAGCTCCTTCAGCACCCTGCCAATCTGCGTGTCGATGTTCTCGCCGCAGGCGAACTGCCTACCGAGCTCGTTTCGAATCGTGGCCTCGTCCCGACGCTTGAGCACTCCCTGAACACTGACCTCGTCCCGCAGGCCGGGGTGACCATGGTGAAAGGGGTGGCGGGGGAGGTAGTTCTCGGGGAGCGAGGGCGCCTTTGGGTTCGGCTTCGCGGGGACTTCGGTGTTGTGCGCCCCGTACTTGCTCGCCAGCTCCTCCGCTGACCACCTGGGGTCGTGGGGGTGAGAGAAACCGAGGTAGATGAAGAAGGGGTCCTGGTCGCTCTCGCTCTCTCGCTTGGCGAGGAAGTCGAGGACTCGCTCTGCATGCCAGGCACTACCGTCCTCGGTGCCGGCTCCACGCTTGACCTGATCATGCCTGGTCGTGAACTGCTCGTTTGCGGCTTGATAGCTGTTGCCGCGCTTGCAGGTTCGCATCGTGTCATAGCCAGCACGGTTGAAGACTGCAGCAAGAGTCTGCTCGTGCAGGTCTTCCGGGCAGAGTGGATTGGCAGGGGCCTTGCGAATGCCCGTGCTCGGGAGGTGCCAGACGGTGCGACCACTCATGACCATGTGCCGAGAGGGTGTGCAGACGGCTCCGGACCAGGAGCCCATGTGGTAGGCACCGTCAATGGTCATTCCGCTGGAAGCGAGCCTGTCTATCACCGGGGTGTCGAGCTCCGAGCGAGGCTCGTAGACACGCAGGTCCAGGGGGGACTGGTCATCGGTGATGATGAACAGGAAGTTCGGGCGGGCGGGGCGAGCTGATGCTGAATTGAGGGACTCTGTGGCGGGCAGACCGAGGAGGAGCAGGAGCAGCACCGCGATGACACTACTCATCCTGGCTCCTGGACTGCTCAGCGATTGCCTCGACGGCTCGCCAGACCCGCAGGGTGTTGCCTGACCAGAGCTTCGCGATCTCCTCCTCCGTGTACCCCCGTCGAAGGAGCTCGAGGGTCAGGTTGAATGTCTCACTGGCGTCGTCCCATCCCTCGACTCCTCCGCCGCCGTCGAAGTCCGAGCTGATGGCCACGTGGTCAATACCGATCAGCTCAACGGCATAATCGATGTGATCCACGAAGTCGGCGACGTTGGCACGCTTGGCGCTGGCATCGAAGGCCCGCACGCGCTTGCGTAATTCCTGGCGCATCTCAGGCGTTCCTCCAGGGCGGGCGGTGTCTGTATCGAGCCCGAGCTCCCTGCGCGTCCTCTGGATGAAGGCGGCTCGAGCATCGTTGCTCCTGACGTAGGTTGCGAAGGCCACAGTCTGGAGCACACCTCCGTTCTCCTTGAGTGCCAGGAGCTCTCTATCACTGAGATTGCGGCCGTGCTCCAGCACACCGTCAACGCTCGAGTGCGATGCGATCACCGGTGCGCGCGAGTGCGCGATGGCCTGCATGGTTGTCTCCTCTCCGGCGTGGGAAATGTCGACCATGATGCCCACCCGATTCATCTCTTCAATTGCCTGCCGTCCCAGCTCGGAGAGCCCACCATGGATCGGCTCGCCTTCTGGCGTGTTTGAGTCGCCAAGCTGACTGTGACGATTGTGAGTCAGGCTCATGTAGCGCGCTCCGCGCTCGTGGAACTCCTCGATTGCAGTCAGGTCTGTTCCCATGGCGTATCCGTTCTCGATACCGATGCAGGCCACCAGCTTGCCGGCGGCGTGAATACGCTCGACATCGTCCGGCGATCGCGCGATCTCGATGTCTCCTGGATAGCGGCGCGCCATCCGCTCGATTGTCTCGAACTTGGAGAGGGCGATCTTGCGGGCCATGGCATAGCCCTCCTCGTCAAGAGCTCCCTGGCCCACGTAGACGATGTAGAAGGCTGCGTCGAGGCCACCAGCACGCATCTTGGGGAAGTCCACCTGGTTGGTTCCCCACAATGTCGGGTCCTGACTCAGGCGAGCTCGCGCAGCTTCAGCTGGATCTTCCGGATAATTTGGATCAGCGAGGGTGACGGAGATGTCCTTGTGGGTATCAAGTGTGAGGGTGTCGCGGTGGATCCTTCGAGCGCGCCGTCGCAGCTCAGCATCTGGCTCGATGTCCAGCAGGATTGCGACGGAGGGAGGGCGCTCGAGGCTCTCCAGCTCCCAGCTGACGGTACGAGACTCGCGATCTACCTCGACGATGTGAGTCTTGCCTGCGGGCGCAAGGCGTTGTTCGATGGCGCAGCTTCCACCCGGCAAGACCTGGAGAGCCACGATGTTGGAGAGCTTCAATTGAGGGAGCTCGGTCTGCTCGAGAGTCCAGACCAGCTCTCCCTGCGGAGTGATCTCCCTCAGGAGCACCTCTCCCTCGCTGGCGATCAGGGTGTTGCCACTCGAGAGCCTTGCCGCGGCCAGGCTGGAGGGCCTCTCGGTTCGTTCCTCGTGGGGGAGGCGGTACTCCCAGACAACCTCGCCGGTCTGCCCGTCGAGTTCGCGGAGGAGTCCCTCGCTCTGTTCAGGCAGGAGCAGGTTGCCGTTTTCCAGCAGGCCGATCCTGGGTGCTGCCGTCGATGGGGCTGGAAGGCTCACCTCACGTAGGATCGAGCCCAGACGATCAATCTCGACCAGGCGATCTCCGGGCTCGGTCGAGATCAAGATGTTTCCGTTCTCCAGAGGCTCGAAGCACAGCATGGCTTGGCTCTCCTCAGCGGATGGGGAGAGCCCGCTCGAGTCGAAGGTCCAGACCACGCGGCGCGTGCTCTTTTCGATCTCGACCAGCTCGTGCCCTCCGCGCAGCAGCATGATGTTTCCATTGGGCAGGGCGTGGAGCTGGCTGCTCGAGCTCCATGGCATCTGCCACTCGAGCTTGCCGTCAGCAGCCAGGATGGTGAGCTCACCACCGGCTTGCAGGAGCAGCTCATGTTGAGCAAGGCAGGTCGTGGGGAGCAGGATCAGGAGCAGAGCCCTGTGAATCATCGGTTGACTGGACATGGTGAATCTGCAGTGAGTTTTGGCGGACCTGTCGAACTCCCCGGTGGCTGCTGACGGTGAGTGAGTGATTCGTTCTCTTGCCACGAGGTCTCAGACATCGACCGAGTAGGCACAAGAGTCACCTGCTCGTGGGCTGGTTAGCTGGTGCTCGCGTGGTGAATGGATCGACCTCGTTCCTGGAGTTTGTTGTTCACATTGTGAAACGGTGGGGCGGCATGATTCCAGCTCTCTTTTTCAGGTGAGCGATCTTTGCACCGCATGCTTCATGCGCTCCACCACTCAGTAATTGATGAATTCACGCATGAGGAAATCTCATGGGCATTTTTTCCTCCATTTCAGGGATACATGGCAAGCTGAAATTCGTCCCCCCCCTTGAGCATTCCCCCTGCAAGAGCTGAACGACCATGGCCAGATTCTCCTTCGCAATCCTTGTTTTCATCTTATGTACCGCGTCCGCGGAAGCTCAGCGCGAACGCTGTGGAACTCCCGAGCCGACTCCGACCGGCGCGGGTGTGGTTCCTTCGGATTGTGGGTACTGGACGAACTCGCCACAGCCGCAGTACGAGCCCTCCTGCTACTACGACGTCCAGGTGGTCTTCCACGTGATCCAGAGCAACTCCGGCGCAGGCTTTCTGAGCGCCGGAACGATCCAGGATCAAATTGACATCCTGAACGAGGACTTCCAGGCCATTCCGGGGTCCCCGGGAGCGCCGGGAACCGACTCTCGCATTCGCTTCCATCTGGCAACGACCGATCCGAGCGGGAACCCCACAACCGGCATCACCTACTCGAATAACAACAACTGGTTTCAGGACTCTGGTAGCTACTGGAACTCGCTCGCCTGGGATACGAATCGTTACCTCAACATCTACACCAATGAAGTTCCGTGCTGCTACGGATATGTCTCCGACTTTCCCTCTCAGGGCATTGCGGGCCAGGCTGATGATCGCGTGGTGCTCTGGTGGGAAGCTGTAGGGCGCCAGGCGACCAGCGGCTGGCCCGGCAACATGGGACGGACGGCAACCCACGAGGTCGGTCACTACATGGGGCTCTATCACACCTTCTGTGGTGGCTGCGGCTCGGCGGCTGCTTGCGACTCGACAGGTGATCTGATCTGTGACACGAACCCGCAGGCGAATCCCAACTACGGCTGTGCATCATCCGAGACATCCTGCGGCAGTTCGGATCCCTATCACAATTACATGGACTACACGGATGACGTCTGTCTCTGGGAATTCACGCCAGAGCAGGTCAACCGAATGCGCTGCACGCTGACCTACTGGCGACCTGACCTGTACGAGGTCTGCAGCTCTGATCTGGGGACGAACTTCTGCACCTCCGTGGCCAACTCAAGCGGGTCCCCTGCGACGATCAGCGTCTCCGGGCAGGCGAGCATCCTCGCGAACGACATGACCCTTTCGGCTGCGAGTAGCGCGATCCAAACCGTTGGGTTGTTCTTCTATGGTGCCAACCAGGTCCAGGTGCCGTTTGGCGACGGCTTCCGCTGTGTTGGCGGGATGCTCTTTCGCTTGCCGCCGCCGCTGTCATCAGACACCTCAGGAGCAGTGCAACGAGCATTGGACTTCACTCAATCGCCCTTGAGCTCAGGTCCGGGGGAAATTCAGCCTGGTAGCACCTGGAACTTCCAGTACTGGTTCCGCGATCCGTTTGGAACGGGTGGGGCAGGGTTCAATCTCAGCGACGGGCTCAGTATCAACTTCTTCCCCTGATCGGAGGGGTCTGGCTGCCCGCGGCTGGGGGACTCGCCCTCGATTGACAGGTCATGGCGCGGCCTGTGCGGAAGCATTCGAATGGATGAGCTGAGTCGCGTGCTCTGCGAGGGTGCTCTCGATATCCTCTGGGGCTCTCCAAGGATCTCAATTGCCTTCCCCGTTGCGCTATCTCCGCATGCCCCGAACTCCCAGCTCCCTCCGGCCGTTTCTTGCGGCTCTTTTGATCGCCCTGGGCTCTTGTGGCTCCTCGGAAGAGGGGCCCGTCTACAAGCACGTTCTGTTGATCTCGCTGGATACGACCAGGGCTGATCAGCTTGGTTGCTACGGTGGACGAAGCGCCCAAACACCGCGCATCGACGAGGTTGCTCGAGGGGGCATCGTCTTCGAGCAGACGATGGCAGCGGCACCGAGCACACTGGCCTCTCACACCTCGATCATGACGGGCCTCTACCCTCGGCGGCACGGAGTGGCGCGAAATGGGTTCACGGTCAATCCCGAGAACGTGATGCTGGCTGAGGTCCTCAGGGATAACGACTTTCACACTGCCGGCTTCATCGCATCCTTTGCACTTGATGAGGTCTTTGGCTTCGATCAGGGCTTCAACTGGTGGGACCAGGACTTTGGTACGGAGGTCGGGGCCGCACGCACAGAGCTCAACCAGCGTCGGGGTGAGGCGGTGACCGATGCAGTGCTTGACCATCTTGATCAGTACGATGGAGGAGACCGTCTCTTTCTCTTTGCCCACTACTTCGACTCACACTCTCCCTACGATCCGCCCGAGCCTTACAGCAGTGAGTACGCCATACCGGGGGGGCTTCAGACCTCGGACTTTGGCACCCTGGGACGGCAGATCACGATGCATCAGGAGCTCGTCAATGGGAAGAAGCGAGCCGTCTACGATCTCGGGCTGAGCCAGGATCTGGCGCGCTACTCACTGGCCGAGAAGTTGCCGGGTGACGAGGATCTCAAGGCGCTCTACAGCGGAGAGCTCGCCTACCTGGATGCGCAGGTTGGACGTCTACTCGATGGACTCGCCAGTCGTGGCATTCTGGAGGACACGGTGATCATCATCACGGGAGATCACGGGGAGACCTTCTGGGAGCATGGCGACTTCTGGCATCACGGTGCCTGGGTCTACCAGACGAATGTCCATGTTCCCTTCATCGTCAGCCTCCCCGACGGCAGGGGCAAGGGTGAACGAGTCTCAACGCCCGTCTCGGGAGTGGATGTCTTCCCGATGCTGCTGGAGTTGCTTGAGATACCGCTACCTGAAGAGGTCGCAGGGGTCAGCCTTGCCGCGGCCTTTGATTCCAAGCCGGTGCCAACCAGGCGTGCCCTGTTTTCTGAGGCCACCCAACCCAGCAAGAGGCTGCCGGGTGGATTCATCTGGGAGAATCAACTCAAGGCCAAGTGCATTCGCCAGGGGCGCTGGAAGCTGATCGAGGCTCCCTACTTGCAGTACCGCGAACTCTACGACCTGAAAGCCGACCCCGGAGAACACAACAATCTCCTGCTCGACATGTCCCCCGAGACCCGGCGAGTGGCCGAGAGGTTGTTGAAGTCCCTGGACGAGTGGCGCCGGGTCCAGGATCCGCGTCCGTCTTCATTCAAGTCGACCCAGATGCAGAACATCCAGAAGCGCTTGCAGGGTCTGGGGTACGTGGGGGATCTCTCGGAGATCGATGATTCGGCGGATTGACTCGCTCAGAGAGGTTGTTTCCCTTGGGCCCTCTGCCCGCCAGTGCTCTTGAAGAGAGCCTGATCCTGGGGGCGCCGCCTGTCGAGGTGGATCAGCTACGAGGAGCTGAATCCTGGCTTCACTCCTTGGTGTCTCTCCAGACCCCTCCGCCGAAGTAAGGGTACCTGTCAAATTCATCGCCACCCCCGGTGGCCCGAGGGTCGCCCGAGGATGCGAGGTCCTCATCAAGTAGCCTGGCCAGCTTGATCTTCTGTTCGGCGAACTCAGGGTTCGTGGCGAGGTTGTTCAGCTGATCGGGGTCGGCTTGCATGTCGTAGAGTTCCTCGGCAGGTCGCTTGCCAAAGCAGAGCTGATAGAACTGCTCTCCGTCACCCTCGCGATTCTCGAGGATCCAGGTCTTGGTGACTGCCTTGCCAGCGCCTGTGTGTGGATCACAGTCGGCATACTGGGGGGGGTCACCGGCAGGCCAGCGATCCGGGGCGTAGTTTCGGATGTAGGACCAGCTTGGAGTCCGTACTCCCCGGCAGGGATAGCCCACGTGGCCTGGCCGCCCGGCGGTGTGTCGCTCCATGCCGTAGACCACATGCTCGCGGCTGCTCTCACCGGAGGAATCCACAAGCTCTGGTAGAAGTGCCTGTCCGGTCATCACCGGCGGGGTGGACAGTCCTGCTGCCGCGAGGAAGGTTGGGGCCAGGTCGGTCAGAGAGACGAAGCCGGAGAACTTGCCTCCGAGAATCTCCTGGGGTCGACCCTTCAGCTCGCTTCCCCAGCGAATCGCAAGCGGGACTCGAACCCCCATCTCATAGATGTTGCTCTTACAACGAGGGAAGGGCATCCCGTGATCTCCAGTGATGACGACCAGTGTCTTCTCGAGCTCGCCCCTGTCCTCGAGTAGCTGGAGAGCTGCTGCGACATCCCGGTCGAATCGCTGGACCTCGAAGTAGTAGTCCGCGATGTCGGATCGAATCTGCTGCACATCCGGATAGAAGCCGGGCACCTTGACCCGGTCGATGTCCATGCCGCTCGCTCTTCCCGAGGCCAGCTTGTAGCCGCGATGAGGATCATGCGAGCCAAGCCAGAAGCAGAAGGGAGCCTCATCAGGACGTGCGTCGAGAAAGGACTGTAGTCCTCCGGGGTAGGGTTGCCCAGCAGGATGCTTGTCGGTGTATCCACCCAGCTCCAGCTTGCCGGGACCCCAGCTCTTCCTCCATGAGCCGACATGGTAGCCAGCTTCCTCGAGGAGCAGCGGGTAGACGGGGTGGCTGACATCGAGCCAGCTCCAGAGGTTGGCACCGGGCCCCAGGCGCCAGTGGTACTGGCCAGTGAGGATGGCGTTTCGACTGGGCGTGCAGGATGGACTGGAGACGTAGGCGTGCTCGAAGAGCACC
This sequence comes from Planctomycetota bacterium, assembly GCA_014237855.1. Lineage (GTDB taxonomy): Bacteria > Planctomycetota > UBA1135 > UBA1135 > JABACD01. The sequence continues at coordinate 29,081 of JABACD010000022.1, forward strand.
CCTTCTCGAGCGATTCGGTCGAAGGCCGGCGTCTCGACCACCGGGTCTCCGTAGGCACTCGCATGTGGCCAGCCCCAATCGTCCGCGATGCAGAAGAGGATATTCGGGCGCTCTGCACCTGCGAGACCCGCCAGTGTGGTGAGGGCGAAGAGAGCCAGGAGTGACCTTTGCAGCATGGAACCTCGTGGGAAAGGGGAGGCGCTGCGCGATTCATGGTGAGCCGGGAAGCGCACCCATCAGGATATCATCACCCGGGGCTCTGCCTTGCTCATGGTCTGGCCTGAGGCTGCTCCTGTACCTGGGTTCGCCTCACCTCATCCAGCAGATTCTTCAGAGAGAGTGGGTCAAAGGGCTTGTAGATGAAGCCCTGAATTCCGGCCAGCTTGCATCTCTCCTGGTTCTCCATGAAGACATCTGCGCTGAGAGCGACGAGATAGGGGCAGGCCCAAGAGGATGATGCTGCGCGGATGGCCACCGCAGCATCCACTCCATCCATGATGGGCATGTGAATATCGAGAAAGACGACATCGAAGGGTTCACTCTTGCAGGCCTCCAGTGCCAGCTGACCATTCGTGACCATGGTCACGGAGAGACCGAGCTTCTCGAGCGCTCTTCGAGCGACCAGTAGATTCACGGGGTTGTCCTCAGCGATCAGAGCTCGAAGGGGAGTCGCTTTCTCCGGGACGCTCACGAGGAACTCCTCGTTGGACCGTGCTTGATCTTCCTGCTGGACAACCTCGACGGGGAGCTGAAGCCTGAAGCATGTGCCCCTCCCGAGCTGGCTGGTGACGGAGATCTGGCCTTCCAGCATGGCAGTGAGTTCGCGGCAGATGGTCAGTCCCAATCCAGTGCCACCATGGGTCCTGGTGATCGACTCATCGCTCTGCTGAAAGGAGTCCCAGATCTTGCTGGTGTCCTCGATTCCCATGCCGGTATCCTCGAGCTCAATCGTCAGGCTACCGGTGTTGGAGCTGCCTCGATCAAAGTCAGCGCGAATCTCAATCTTGCCCTCCCGGGTGAACTTGACAGCGTTTGACATCAGGTTGCCGATGATCTGGCGCAGCTTGTGCATGTCGGCCTTGATCAGCTGCGGGACCTGCTCATTGATCTCCAGATGGATTGCAACGTCTCCTTCGCCGAGGATCTGCTTGTGGAGCTCAATGACCCGCTCGAGGACCTGGTAGACATCGAAGCTGCACTGCTCGGTCCTCATCTCACCAGCTTCGATCTTGGAGAGGTCGAGGACGTCATTGATGGTCTCCAGCAGATGCTCTCCACAGCCTCGGATCAGCTGGAGATAATTGTCCTGCTCTTCATCGACTCTGGTGTCCTGAAGTATGTCGAGCACCCCGAGTACACCATTCAACGGGGTGCGGATCTCGTGTGACATCCGTGCCAGGAAAGCTGACTTGGCACGGTTGGCCCTCGTGGCCTCCATCTCAGCAGTTCGCTGAGGTGTGATGTCCGTATGTGTTCCTGTGAAGCGTATTGGATTGCCATTCTCGTCTCGTTCAACGATCTTGCCCCTGTCCAGGATGTGCACCCAATGGCCATGCTTGTGACGCATACGATGAACGTCCTGATAGAACTCAACCTCTCCACGAATGTGCTTGCCGAGATTCTCGTAGCAGGACTCGAGGTCATCGGGGTGTACTCGGCTCTTCCAGGCTTCCAACGAAGGCTCGATCTCTTCCAGCTCGTAGCCCAGTAGCTGTGCCCAGGTTGCGTTGAAGACAACACTGTCATCCTGTGGATTCCAGTCCCAGATACCGAGATTGGTTCCCTCGATCACGAGCTCGAGCCGGTCACGGCTCTCTCGCAAGCATGCCAGTGCATTGTGACTCTCCGAGATGTCCGTCACGGAACTGACGCACCTCTCGATCTCTCCCTCCTCGTCCCGCACCAGGGCTGTCACGGTCGAGACCCAGGTCCAGCCATTCTCCGAGTTCCTCAGGCGCATGGCGGAATGCTCGACTTGAGTTGAGTCATTACCGATGCCGAGCCAGAGCTCCGACTCGAAGTGGGATTGGTCGTCGGGGTGAATCAGATCCCTCAGTGAGCTCCCGCTCTCCAGCAGCTCGAGGGGCTGCCTCCCGAGGAGTTTCACCAGGCCCTCACCGACGGCCGTCAGGGGCATGGAGTTTGTGACGCGCCACTCGAATAGGGTCACTCCGCTGCGAGAAAGTAGCCCAGCGAGAGTTGTATCTGAAAGGTCCAACATTTGACCACCAGCCAGGGATCAGGCGAGAAAATCTCCAGGCCTTATCGTAATTGTCCTGGGCTGGCTGAACCTTGACTTTGGTTTCGTCCCGCTGTTCTTCGCTTACTGTCGGAGTGCTGATCTGGATTCGATTCGGGCTGGGTTTCGAGGGCTTGAATCCGGAATCAGCAGGGATTCCAACGAGAGCAACAGGCACAAGAAAACCCGCCCCGCGCTCTTGGCGGCGGGGCGGGTTGGATCACAGGGTGCCAGTCGAATCGAGATTCGAGTAAATTTGGTTTGAATATGTTCGACGACTCGCACCCCGGTGAGGGGTCGGGACATCCAGGCTTTTGTGCCGTGTGGAGCCCTTGTGCTCTGCAGGTGTTTAGTGTGGCTGCTTGGGCAGGTGACCGACTTCTCCAAGAAACTTCGGCTGTGCCCTTGATCACAGGGGTCTTCGACAGAATTGCCTCTTGCTATGCAAGAAAGTCCTGAATTCCCCGACTAGTCATTCAGAATGGCCTCTAGCTCGCCCCAGCGGGGGGCAACTCCGGCGTGCTCGTGTCTGTGAGACCAGGTGACCTCCTGATCTTGGACCAGAAACCAGCCTGACATGCGCATGGGATTCCCGACGGGTTTTCCCACTCCGTGACCTCTTCTTAATGCCTGCCAGCCGGCATACAGCACCCGCGGGGCGAACAGCTGGGATAGAGAGCCATTTCTGAGGCCGAAGAACCTGTAGAGGTCCTGGTTGGGATCGGAGACGGCCCGCGCCTCCGGCCAGCGTTTCGAGAAGAAAGCATCCGCTTCATCAGCGGAGCCCAGGTGGACCAGAAGAACCTCGGGAAACCCCGGCTCCTCGGCTCGCTCCTGGAGTACCTCCACGTCCCGCCGGCAGAAGCTTCAGCCGAAGTGTCGCAGGAACACCACCAGGGTTCTCTGCGGTTCGAGGTTCTCGCCAAGAGTCTCGCCACGCAGGTTGCGGCCGTGGACGGGCCAATCCAGGAGGGGTCCAGTGAGCAGGAAGGGAGTGGAGTTCATTTGAAGGGCTTGTGTGGGGTCCAAGTGGTGACTGAGGGTCTGCCTGCATACCTGAGATGACATTCGTTACCCGTCATCGTCGGATGCAATTTCCGCATCGAGATGGGCGACCGTCGAGAAAGTGACCTCTGGGTTGCGCATATGCAATGGCAATGGAAGGTTGCTATGTGGTCAGCCAGGGGGTTGGAGTACGAATTCTCGGACTCGAGCGAACCCTAACAGCAATTTCTATCGTCCAATCAGATAGCTCCAGCTCTCTACCAGAGGAGCTGAACTCCACACGTCGGCGACCCCCCATCAAATGCGCCTTCAGCTAATCACCAGTGTTACAGCCCTTCTCGCTCTTCCGCTTGCAGCCCAGGACGGTCTGACTCTCTATCAGTCGGTCAGCTCCACGACGACCTTCCTGGTTGATGATATGGGCTCGGTCGTCAACTCCTGGCCTGGGACCGTGAGCGCTGGGCTGAGCTACTACCTGGCGCCTGACGGTGATCTCATTCGAACGCGTACCCTGGTCAGCAACGGGGCCGGGTCTGGAGGCGGGTTCGAGCGACTCTCCTACGACGGAGTCGTCGAGTGGCAGTACCCCTTCTTCACCGCCACGCGCACTCCTCACCATGACGTCGAGCTGCTGCCGAATGGAAACCTCCTGGTGATTGCCTGGGAGGAGATCGGTGCAACAGCAGCGATCGCAGCGGGGCGCGATCCGTCGACGATTGCCAGCAGCTTCAGGCCGGACGGAATCTTCGAACTGGCGCCGGTCGGAAACAAGGATGCCGTGATCGTCTGGGAGTGGCATGCCTATGACCACCTCGTTCAGGACTTCGATCCAACGAAGGCAAATTTTGGCGTCATCTCCGACCACCCGGAGCTGATGGACGTCAACTACGGCGGCGATGGGGACTGGATGCATGTCAATGGGATCGATTACAACCCCGTGCTGGACCAAATCGCCATCTCCGTATCATTCATGAGCGAGATCTGGGTCATCGACCACAGCACCACCACGGCCGAGGCGGCAGGTCACTCCGGTGGGAACTCCGGCAAGGGAGGAGACATCCTCTATCGCTGGGGGAATCCCCAGGTCTATGGGCGCGGCACCGCTGCTGATCGCAAGCTGTACTTCAATCACGACATCCAGTGGATCGAGCCCGGCCTCCCTGGTGCGGGCAATCTGATCATCTTCAACAACGGCTCCAATCGCCCGAGTGGAAACTGGTCATCGGCTGACGAGTGGGTGACGCCGGTGGATGCCCAGGGCAACTACAGCCTCGCGCCAGGACAGGCATATGGCCCCAGCGCGCTGACCTGGACCTACTCGGATCCAGGCAACTTCTACTCGAACATCATGAGCGGGGTGCAGCGCCTCCCAAGCGGTAACACCATGATCACCGAGGCCACCTCAGGGCGCATGTTCGAGGTCGATAGCGGGGGCAGCATCCTCTGGGAGTTCATCAATCCAACTGGTGGCCTGAGCTGGGTCTTCAAGGCCCGTCGCTATCCTGATTGTGATGCCAACTCGATCTATGACGGCGAGGAGATCTCGAACGGTGCCCCGGATGTCAATGGGAACGGAGAGCTGGACTCCTGCGAGCTTCCCGAGAACTACTGCACGGCCCAAGCGAACTCCAGCGGCGCTCCGGCTTCGATCTGGTACGCGGGAACGACGAGTCTCCTGGCGAACGACCTGGACCTGACGGTCAGCTCCGCTCCGGCGAGTGTCTTCGGGCTGTTCGCCTACTCGCCGAACCAGGGCTCGATACCGCTTGGAGACGGCACGCTCTGTCTGTCCTCTCCCTTCTCTCGACTGAACGTCCTGCTCACGGATGCGGTCGGAAGTGCGAGCTTTGACTTCGACAATCAAAACCTTCCGCCCACCTCACCGCCTCTGGTGGCGGGCACCGAGTGGAACTTCACCTTCTGGTTCCGGGACGTCACTGGCGGCCCGGCAGGCTTCAACCTGAGTGACGGTCTGTCGGTCCTGTTCACGAACTAGCAGAGCGCAGCCAGAGCAGTTGGCTGCGATGATGGAGGTGCTACCGTCATGCTTGGCTGCAGACCCTGCAATCCTCGCGCCGTCGCACCTCGAGCTTCCGGAAGCTCAGGTCGCGAAGGTCGTAGGTCAGGAGTCGACCGGCGAGGGGGTCTCCAAACCCCGACAGGACCTTGATGGCCTCCATGGCTGCCATGCAGCCGACGCTGCCTGAGACGGCACCGAAGACGGGGAACTCACGCTTCCAGGCTGCTGGCATCTCGGGGTAGATGCAGGCCAGGCAGGGGGTCTCGCCTGGGAGGATGGTCGTGATCTGACACTGCAGTTCGTACATGGCGCACTCCACCATGGGCTTGGCCTGTCGAACGATCTCATGGTTGAGGGCAAAGCGCTCCTCGAACAGCGGAGCGCAGTCGACGACCAGGTCGGCATGCTCCACCAGAGACCTTGCGTTGGCCTCCCCGAGGTTCTCAGGGATCAGCTCGAGCTCAAGGCGCGGATTGAGCTCCAGCAAGCGTCGCCCGATGGACTCGATTCGTGGAGTCCCCAAGCCCTCGTGAGTCATCAGGAGCTGGCGGTTGAGGTCGCTGGGCTTGATGTCACCCGCGTGGGCGAGCACGAGCTTGCCGATCCCGGCGGCAGCCAGTTCATAGGCCACGACCGAGCCCAGCCCACCAACCCTGCTGATCAGGACGCTGGATGCCTTGAGGCGTTCCTGGCCCTCTTCGCCGAAGTCGGGGACCCACATCTGCCACTCGTAGACGGCACGCTCGTGGTCCGTCAGTGACCTGCGTTCGCTCTGCATCATCAGCCTCCGGCGATGGGGCTGAAGAGGCTCAGGGTGTCGCCGTGGGAGAGCACCGGATCCTCACTTGGATCGAGGATACGGCCGTGCAAGGAGGCGATGATCGTCGGAGAGAGACCGCCATCGGCTGCCAGGAGTCCATTGACCTCCTCGCTGTCGTGAGCGGCGATCAGCTCCTGTAGGGCCTGCCTCAGGGTCGCGCCTTCGTCCAGCTCCAGTGTCCGAGCAGGCTGACCGAGGGCGGTGCGCAGCTGGGCCATCAATTCGATCGTGACTTGCATGTTCAGGGTTGGGGAGGCTGGAGCTCAAGGCGTCCATCTTCGATGCGCAGGATACGTTGTGCCAGACGCGAGGCGTCCTCGCGATTGTGCGTCACGTGCAGCAGCGTGACGCCTGTCTCCCGGTGGATCCCTGCCAGGACTGCACTTAGCTCCTCGCGGCTCTCATCATCGAGAGCGGAGAGAGGTTCGTCCAGCAGTAGAACCTCGGGCCGTGCCGCCAGGGCTCTCCCGAGGGCCACTCGCTGGCGTTCACCACCGGAGAGTCCGCGAGGGCGACGGTCGAGAAGTCTGACGAGGTCAAGCTGGCGGGCGAGATCCGCAACGCGGGCGCTGACTTCTGTGCGGGGTTTCCTGCGCACTCGCAGGGCGAAGGAGAGGTGTTCAGCAACGGTCATGGTTGGGAAGAGAGCTCCGTCCTGAGGGACGTAACCCAGGCCGCGGTCTGCGGGCCGCAGCCGGGTGACATCCCTGTCGCCGATGATGACCCGCCCTGCAGTTGCGGGTAGCAGGCCGGCGATGGTCTCCAGCAGGCTTGTCTTGCCGCATCCGGTCCTCCCCATGAGGGCGGTGTAGCTTCCCGGAGGAACCTCCAGGCTCACCCCTTCCAGCCGGAAAGCTCCGCTGGTAACCGTCAGGTCGTCGATGACGATCATGCCGTGACCCTTCTCGGTCCGAGCAGGCGGGCCAGGACCAGAACGGCCACAGCGGCGCCCACGAGGATCAGTGAGACTGCTACGGCTGCACGAAGATCCCCGATCGACAGCTCCAGGAAAATCGTCGAAGGTAAGACCTCGGTCTTGCCCCTGGTGGCTCCGGCGAAGACGAGCACCGGCCCGAACTCTCCCAGCGCGCGCGCCCAGGCGAGCAGCCCAGCGGCCAGCGCTCCACGGCCAGCCTCGGGCAGCGCAACCCACCAGAAGGCTCGCGCTCGAGAACAACCCAGGGTCAGCGCCACGGCCTCGCGGCGCGGATCGATGGCCTCGAAGGTGACTCGCATGGTTCGTACGGCAAAGGCGCAGGCGACAGCGAACTGTGCAAGGATCACACCGGGCACCTCGAAGGTGAAGGGGACGACCTTCTCGACTGCTCGGCCAGCGGGGGTCTGGAAGAGGATCAGCAGGGAGATACCGATCACCATCGGGGGGAGCAGGATGGGAATGTCCAGGACGCTGTCCACGAGCGTCTTGCCGCGAAACTCCTGTCGCGATAGCAGGTAGCCGATGGGAACGGCGAAGGCCACCGAGAGGATGGCAGTGATGGTCGAGGAGAGCAGGGAGAGCTCAAGCGCATCACGAATCTCTGATCGTTGGAGAGCTTCCAGGATGGCCGCAGGAGATGTGTAGGTCGCATCAGCGACCAACATGGCCAGCACCAGTCCGACGTAGAGCAGGACGACCGCCCAGAGGCTGGCTCCGAAGAGTCGATCGGCGCCGCCAAGGTGCCCGAGGTGGATGGTGGCTCCACGCCTCGCACGCGGACGAGCGGTACTCACGGCTTTTGCCCCCCGAGCCAGATGAAGCCGAGCTCCTCGAATCGAGCCCGACTCTCGTCCTTGCCGAGGGCAGCGAAGAGTCGCGCGAGCAACTGACGATGACTTGAGTCACGTTGAATGGCGAAGGGTTGAATGGCCAGAGCACCAGGCTGGGAGAGCGGGATACTCTGTAGATGTTCCGCAGCCAGGGCGGCATTCGAGGCGTAGACGATCGTCGCATCCAGCGAGCCAGCGCGAAGCTGGTTGACCAGGAGGTCGCCCGTGGAGGACTCGACCTTGAGGTTGCCGCTGGCCTGGAGTGGTTGGTGGACGCCCTCGCTCACCAGCAGCTTCCTGGTGAGGGCCCCCAGGGCTGACTTCTCCGGGTGGCCCAGCCCGATGCGCAGACCGGGGCGAGCGAGATCGGCCAGCGCCTCGAGTCGCTCGGGGTTTCCCCGCTGGACCAGGATGACCATGGGGTTGGAAGCCAGCTCGATCCCGACCTCGAACTCCGGCTGCACGGCTTCCAGGAAGCTGCCATCGCAGGAGAAGTAGGCATCCGGCAGGGTACCGGCGTGCATCTGTGCCACGAGAATGCCACAGCCGTTGTAGACCCTCTCGAACTCGACGCCCTCGCGCAGTTCGAATTCCTGGAGGGTCTCCTCGACGGCCGGGCGCAGCATTGCGCCGCTCATCAGGACCAGCCGCGGTCTCTCGACGAAGGGATCTCCCTCCGATGCAGTGAAGCCATGTTCTCGAAAGACCGGGGCGGCACGATCTGAGGAGGCCAGGAAGCGTGCAAAGCCGAGTGCTCGAGGAGCTTGCTGGCTGGTGGCCAGAACACCGACTGTGATCCGCTGAGGTAGTTCTTGAAGTACATTCAGTCGCAGAGCTTCGAGCTCTTCGTAGCCGGCCAGACTGGTGTCCCACACGATGGCTGCGTCGAGGGCTCCCAGGGCCAGGTCAGCTGCCAGCTCATTGACGGTGGGCTTCTCGACTTTCAGGTTCTTGCGTACCTCACTCCATGAGCCCGACTGCTCGAGCACCTCGCGTGCAACGCGACCGATGGCCGAGGCTTCGGGGTGACCGAGCCCGACCCTGAGGTCGGGTCGGGCCAGATCCTTGAGGGTCTCGAGTCTCAGTGGATTGCCACGAGCGACTCCGATCACGGGCTTCATGCTGGCGAGCTCGAGGCTCTCCAGCACATCACCCGATTCCTGCGCGAGTTCGACAAAGCTCACGTCGCCAGCGAGATAGAGGTCGCCACCAGCCCCGGCACGGATGGAGGCGAGCAGGGTTCCCGAACCGCCGAAGTTCAGCTCGACCTGGGTCCCTGTGAGCTCCTCGTAGTCCTGAGCCAGCTCGAGCACCGGAGCACGCATGCCAGCCGCACAGTGCACGCGCAAGGAGCCGCCACGCCCCTGTGATGGGCTGCTCCTCCCTGAGGACCACAGCAGCGTGCCACATACCAGGAGAAGACCCGCACAGCCCAGGACGAACAAGAGGGGCGTGTGGAGGCTACCGGAGCGCAGGTTCATGGCGAGGAGGATAGAGCCACATGGCATGGATTCGGCACCTGCGAGGTTAGAATCTAGCTCATGAAATGCATTGCTGGTCGCTCCCTCTCGCTCCCTCTCGTCCTCTGTCTGGTCGTGACAGCCCTTGGGACGGGTGCATTCGCCCAGAAGGAGCAGTCACTGGAGTGGTCCAGCCAGCGGGGTGACCTGGGACGGCGCGGTCACAGTGGTGAGGAGCTCGACGCCACGCAGCTGGAGCAATCCTGGATCTGGACGGGCAAGCAGCCTCCCAGTCCGGCCTGGCCGGGACCTGCGCGCTGGGATGCCTTTGCCCGTCTCGCTGGTCTGAAGTCGATGCGGAACTACGACCCCGTGTTCCACGTCAGCTCCGAGGGTGGGCGGGTCTATTTTGGTTCCTCCAGCGACGACGCGGTGCACTGCCTCGATGCCGCGACGGGAGAAGAGCGCTGGCTCTTTCGTAGCGGAGGGCCCGTGCGCGTGGCACCCACTGTGGTCGGTGAGCTGCTGTACTTCGGCTCCGATGACGGGGCGGCCTACTGCCTGAAGAAGGAGAGCGGCGAGCTGGTCTGGAAGTTCGAGGCCGTCAGTGGAGCCAGGAGAATCCTGAGCCATGGGCGACTGATCTCCGGCTGGCCGGTTCGTACTGGAGTTCACGTGATGGACGGAGTGGCCTACTTCGGTGCCTCCCTTCTTCCCTGGCGCTCCTCCTACCTGTGCGCAGTGGATGCGCTCGAGGGAGTCGTGCAGAGCTCCGAGCCCGCTGGATCTCACTACGTGCGAGATCTTGGCACGGGATGGACCCTGGAGGGCGCGATGCTGCTCTCCGAACAGAGCTTGATCCTTCCGCAGGGCCGTATCGCTCCGCTGGTCTTCGAGCGCCAGAGCGGAGAGCCGCAGGGGATGCTCGAGGGAGGTGGTGGAAGCTTCTGCTTGCTGACGGGGGACGATCAGGTCTTGCACGGGCCTGGGAACAAGGATGGCTGGATCACCGCATCCATGGCGGACTCCCGCGAGAAGCTGGCCTCATTCTCTCGAGGCAATGCCATCGTCGTGGGTGGGAAGACGGCCTACATGTTGAGCGATCGAAGCCTGTCGGCGCTGGACCTGCGCACGCAGACCCTGCTCTGGCACCGGCCTGTGGACACTCCCTTCGAGGTGATCCTGGCGGGGAGCACGTTGTTCTGTGGGGGAGACGGCAAGGTCGAGGCTCGCTCTGCCCTGACCGGTGAGCTCAGCTGGCGTGGTCTCGTGGAGGGTCGGGCCTGGGGGCTGGCGGTGGCCGGGGGGCGTCTGTTCGTGTCGACGGATCGAGGCAGTGTCCACGGCTTCGAGGCTGGCATGAGCTCGAGCGAGCGACCGCTGGAGGTCGTCGAGATCGACGAGCCGATGGAGCTCGGCCCACCGCCGCCGGTGATGGCGCCCACCCTTCCCGGGGCGTTGCTCGATCGCTGGGTCTTTCAGTCCGATCAATTGCGAGAGACGACCCTTGCTGTGGATGATCCCCGCACCGCTCCTGCCTTCGTGAATGCTGGCAGCGGCCGGGACCTGCGTCCGCGTGGCCGCGCCAGATTGGCCCAGGCTGGTGGCCTGCACGCCCTCGTGCTGGACGGCCTTGGCGGGGACCTCGAGGTGGCTAGCGACTTCGCAGAGGTCGCGCACCCGGTGGAAGCGATCAGCGTCGAGGCCTGGGCTCGAGTCGATCAGGCTCAGACCTGGGGCGGGCTGATCTCGATGGCGCAGGACAACGGCAGCTACGAGCGCGGCTGGATGCTTGGCTTTCGAGACCGCCGCTTCGGGTTCGCCCTGGCGACCGAGGACGGAACTGGGAGGCTGACCTGGCTGCTCACGCCAGATGAGTTCCAGCCCGGCTCCTGGCATCAGGTCGTGGGAACCTACGACGGCGAGGTCATGCGTCTGTTCGTCGATGGGTTCGAGGCGGCGAGTACCGACGTCGAGAGCGGGGCAATCGCCTACCCTGCGGAGGCTTACTACCACATAGGGGCCTACCGCGATGCTGACGAGTACTTTCGGATCAAGGGTCTGCTGGCGGAGCTCTCCGTGCACGAGGACGTGCTCTCTCCAGAGCAGGTCCTCTCCAGCTGGAAGGCGCGAGCCGAGCTCTTGCCGCGGCTGATCGAGCCCTCGGAGACGGAGACCTCGGAGCCAGAGCTCGTCGAGGAGCTTCAGTTCTCCAGGGCGCCCAGCCTTCGCTTCGTCAGCCCGGGAAGGGCCCTGGTCACCTGGGAGACGGATGAGGAGCAGCCCTGCCGACTCGAGGTCACGCCGCAGGGTCTGGAGACCTACGAGGTCGAGGTCGAGAGCGCTGGTCGTTCTCATTCGGCATGGCTCGCCAATCTCCGCGATCGAACCGTCCACGACTGCGTGGTCTCCACCGATGGTGGAGCCCGGCGGAGTCGGACCTTCGAGTGCGATACACACTTCGACTTCTTCGCTCAGCGCGAGGCTGGTGACTGGCAGAGCCTGCCCGACGACCCGCTGACCGACGTGCTGCTCGAGGGCTGGCTCGAGCAGAGTCCAGTGGAGCGAGGCCTGGTCGTCGTGTTGGGCTGTGGCGGTACAGAGGCAGAGCTGCGCCGGCTGGCGGCCTGTGCTCGACAGATGGAAGGCCTGATCGTTCTCACCAGCGATGAGGAGATCGGCGAGTATCGCGAGCAACTTGCGCGGCTGGGGCCCTACGGTGCCCGGATCTCGGTGGTGGAAGTACCGCCGGTGGGCCAGCTGGCTCTACCGCCGAACTTCGCCAATCTGATGATCGTCAACCCCGATGCTCGTGAGGAGGCTGCGGACCTGATGGCTCGCGGAGCTCTCGACCTCGTCCGTCCTGACGGGGGCACGATCTTCTCGAGCCAGGCTCAAGTGCCGGCAGCGCTCGAGGGCTTTGCGGGCTGGCAAGCGCTGGAGGCTCCCCGGGATCCCTGGTTCATGGCAACCCGAGAGGCCTTGCCGGGAGCGGGGGCCTGGACCCACATGTACGGACGGCCAGACAACTCGGCCTTCGGTGGAGAGCAGCTGGCCGGAGCGAGTGATACTTCCGCGCTCGAGCTCAGCTGGATCGGTCGCCCGGGGCCGCGCTATCAGACGGACCGCCAGAATCGCAAGCCGGCACCGCTCTCGACTGCCGGCAGGTTGTTCCTCCAGGGGTTGAATCGGGTGCTCGCGGTGGATGGTCACAACGGCACCCTGCTCTGGGATGTGGGGCTTCCCGGTCTCCAGCGCTTCAACATTCCCAGGTCCTCTAGCAACTGGTGTGCGGATCGCGACACGCTCTACCTCGCCATGGGAGGTCGATTGCATCGCCTGGAGGCGGACACCGGTGAGGAGCGTGACACGATCGATGTGCACCTACCGAGACTGCTCGAGGAGCGCCTCCCTCCCGGAGCTTGGGAGTGGGGCTACGTTGCGCAGGATGGTGATCTCTTCTTCGGGTCCGCGGTGCGTGCCGGTGGGCAGTTCACAGACTGGTGGGGTGGAGAGAACTGGTTCGACGCGAAGAGTGGCGAGAAGGCCAAGAAGGTCTGCAGCGAGGCCCTCTTCGCCCTCACGAAGGACGATGGCCCGAACGGGCGTCCTGACTTGCTGTGGAGTCGCTCGGTAGGTCGGATCGTGGAGCCCACCATCGCCATCAGCGAGGGGCGCGTGGTGTTCACCGAGTGCCGCAACCCCGCGGCGATGGCGCTCGATTCCGCCAGGGTCGGTTCAGAGCTCTGGAAGGATCTCTGGCTTGTAGCCCTCGATGCTCGCACGGGCGATCTCCTGTGGGAGCGCGAGGCCAGGCCCCTGCCGGGAAACGTGGCCATCTACCTGGCACTGGGCGAGGGCACGGTGGTGCTGATGACCTCGGGCCACCACCCCGACCCCACTTCGGGTGCTCTCGTCGGCGAGTATGCCGTGTACGCCTTCGACCTGGCTGACGGCAAGAGTCGCTGGCGGAAGAAGTTCGCCTGGGAAGCAGATCACCACGGTAAGCACCTCTCGCGGCCGGCGATCGTGGGCGGCAATCTGATCGTGCGTCCGATGGTCTTCGAGCTGGCCGACGGTGCCGAAGTCAGCCGGGTTTTTCCCGTCGGTCACCAGTGCGGAAGCTACGCATGCTCCAGCAACGCCATCTTCCTGCGGGCGGGGGACATGACGGTTTGGGATCGGGCCAGCGGGGAGGCAACTCGCTGGGCAAGACTGCGTCCGGACTGCTGGATCAGCACCATCCCTGCGGCGGGGATGCTGCTCAGTCCCGAGGGAGGTGGCGGCTGCTCGTGCGGCAGCTGGATTCAGGCCTCGATGGGCTTCGCGCCCAAGGTGGTTCGATAGGCAGATGTGGTTCGGCGAGAAGCATCTGTTCTCGGTGCTGCTGCTGGCTCTCGGAGGGGCCAGTGCCGGCTTATGCCGCTACACCGTTCGGGACATCGGCTTCGTCGATCTGCAAGGGGCGGACTATGGCCTGAGGCTGCACGCATCGCTGGAGCTGGTGCAGTCGAGGTCGGAGGTTCTCTCGGGGCTCGATCTCGAGAGGGACAGCAACCTGCGCTTCGAGCATGTGATCGATGAGGGTCCACCGCGCTGGGGTCTGACACGCGAAGGAGGCGAGGAGCTGCTGCTCGGTGGCCTCGATACGGAGGCCGAGGATCTGGGATTGTCGGACGTCGTGGGTCGTGTGCTCTCCGGGCGACACCTGACCGAGCTCTCAAGGGGAGCGCTCGATAGCTTTGCCTTCGCCCTGGTGATCGAGGGCACGTCGGCAGAGGAGAATCGTGCCGTGCATGCCCTGGTCGAGGAGGCGGCAGAGCGCTTCGAACTCGTGGTCGATCAACTCCCGCGGCCGATTCCCTGGCCACTGCGAATCGTGAAGGTTGAGGCCAGCGAACGGCCCGGGGAGCAGGTGCTTCTCTGGGCACTCGCCCTCGACGACCTGGCGGACGATGAGGTGGCAATGGCGCTGGTGTACGGACGTGGCAAGCTCGCCGGGCCGGTGCTGCGGGGAGAGAACATCGAGCTACGAGAGCTGCTCGAGCAGCTGGTTCTGATCGGCGAGTCCTGCGAGTGCGATACCTCCAGAGCCTGGACCGAGGAGCCACGCCTTCCGCTACGCTGGGATGACCAGCAGCGTGCCTCAGCCGTTGCTGAGCTTGGCTTCGATCCCGACAGTCCGATGGTGATGGGGGAGGTTCTCCGGATTCTCTCGAGGGGGCCCAGGAGTGAGGCGGAGCGCCCTCTTGACCGCATCGAGTCCCTGCTCTTTGGCTACCACGAGACCGATCTCGTGGCGGATGCCCTGGTGCCTGCGCGTGGTGGAGTGCCCAACGCTGATGGCACGCCTCGTGATCACGAGCGGGGCAGTCCCCGCGTCGTGGGTGCCGGCGAGGGAGACTGGGGGTTTGCTGATGAGATCTCCACGGTCCAGGAGGCTGAGAGGAGTGAGCCACAGGAGTTTCAGAAGAGTGTAGAGAGGAGAGTCTCCTTCCTGGTGATCGCCGGAGCAGCCCTCGGCGGGCTCCTGCTGCTGCTGCTCGCGGTGTTGGGTGCCTTGCTCTTGAGGGGGCGCAGAGGATGACCCTGGTCTCGACGCTCCTGGCAGAGCTGCGACATCGATGGATGTCGGCCTTGCTCACCATCGCCTCGGTGGGACTGGCGGTGGCAGCCGTGGATGTGTTCGTGCTCCTGGGGCGCGCAGCAGAGATGCAGACGCGGATCGTACAGCGTGACATCGGCTTGAACGTGCTGGTGCTGCCGGTCGAGACTGATCTCTCGAACTACTACGCGCGGGGTCACTCCGAATACACCCTGCCGGCCGAATACGTGGAGCGTCTCGAGGATCAGGAGGTCGCCAACAGGCTGGTGCCCATGCTACGCAGGCGAGTCGCGGTGCAGGCTACCGGCCAAGCGAGTGGTCTCGAGGTGCTGCTCACAGGTATTGGAGAGGAGGTCTTCAAGGGAGGCCAGAACAAGAAGGCCGTGTTTGGCATGCGGCTGGAGGAGGGCGAGGTGGTCGTGGGCGGAGAGGTCGCGGCTCTCATGGGGCTCGAGCGTGGTGACAGCCTGCGCATTCTCGGAGAGGATCTGCGGGTCAAGCGCGCCTTGACCCGGGCGGGTAGTGAGGAGGACGTCACGGTCTACGGCAACCTGATGACCGTTCAACGGTTGCTGGGCCTCGAGGGGCGCATCAACGAGATCCAGGCACTGGAGTGCCACTGCGATGCCACGGTCAGCGATCCTCTGGCGCTCTTGAGAGCTCAACTCGAGGGGCTCTTGCCGGGGACCCGGGTCTTGCGCCGTGCCGCCCTGGCAGATGCACGTCGGGTCCAGCGTCTTGCAGCCGAACAGCTCCTGTCGGCAGCGACGCCGGTTGCACTCCTGCTTGCCGGCCTGCTGGTGGCACTCCTGGCCTGGTTGAACGCCCGCGAGCGTCGGGCGGAGCTAGGGCTACTGCGGACACTTGGGAGCTCGGCGGTTGGGATGGCACTCTTCGTCGTGGGGCGCACCGCTATCCTGGGATTGATCGGCGCCGCCCTGGGAACCTGGGTGGGAGTCGCCGCAAGCGCACAGCTGATAGCTCGTATCTACAGCGTCGGTGCTGCGACAACCGGTGACACCGCAATCCTGTGGAGTCTTGGTCTGCTCCTGGCGCCGCTCTGTGCTTCCCTCGCAGCACTGGTTCCCGTGGCCTGGGCACTGCGTGCGGATCCCGCGGAGGTGCTGAGCATTGACTGATCCCCTGTTCCAGGTAGAGGGGCTGTGCCAGAGCTTTGACGCTCCCGGTGGTCTGGGAGCGCTACGTGTTCTCGATGGGCTGGAGCTCTCCCTCGAGCACGGCGAGTTCGTGCTCCTGCGTGGTCCCAGCGGCAGCGGTAAGAGCACGCTCCTGCAGCTCCTCGGGGGTCTGCGCAGGCCGACCGAGGGAAGTCTACGATTCGAGGGTGAGGAGTTGTTCGAGCTCACCGAAGCCCGTCGCCGCAGGTTGCGCGCCGGACCAATCGGCTTCGTGTTTCAGGAGATGCACCTGTTGCCCTACCTGAGTGCTCGTGCCAATGTGGCGCTCGCTCTGGGGCGTACGCCCCGCCGCGAGGCGCTCCAGCGAGCTGATGAGGTGCTGGGGAGCCTGGGCCTGAATGAGCGCCGGATGCATCGACCCGGTCAGCTGAGTGCGGGGGAACGACAGCGGGTGGCTGTGGCTCGAGCACTGGTCCGTGAGCCCCGCGTGATCCTTGCCGACGAGCCCACCGGTAGCCTCGATCCTGAGAACGCAGCCCAGGTGCTGGGGCTCCTGGGGGACTATCACTCGGCCGGTGGCACGGTCCTGATGGTGACTCACGCCAGCGAGCTGGCCATGCAGTCACACACCCGGGAACTTCATCTGTGCAACGGACGGGTGTAGTGAGCGGCGCTCTGGACTCGAGCAGGCTGCGCCTTGGAATCGATTACTTCCCGGCTGCCACCCATGCGCCTGGAGTGGGGCGCTACGCTCGCGAGCTCACCCGGGCACTGGTGGAGCTGCAGTCAGAACATCAGCTACGCTTGCTCGATTTCGGTCGAGGTGCTCAGGTCATGTCAGAGCAGTCCCTTGGCTTGAACGAGGGAGTGCTGCGAAGGAGAGTGCCGCTGCCGGCTCGCATGCTCGGTCTCGCAGCTCGCCTTGGCTGGGGAGCGGACCGCTGGCTCGGCGGGGTTGATCTCTTTCACCACGTGCGCCTGAACGGTCCGCCCGTGTCACGAGCCCTGGAGACCCATGCCGTTTCCCAGTGGCCTGGCCCGGCTGAAGAGGAGCTCTTCCTCGAGCGTCTTGCACAGTTCGACGGGCTGTTCGTCTTCTGCGAGGAGTATCGGCGGCGGCTGCTCTCTCACGCGGATCGAATCCCGGCGCGGGTGAGCCTCTTGCCGGTCGGCGCAGATCACTGGCTACGAGACCTCGGCGGTGGTGTCGATTCGCTGGAGAAGCACTCGCCCCCGAGGGTCCTCGTGCTGGGCGCGGCCTTTGCCGATCGTCGGCACGCCTTGATCCTCGAGGCTTGTGAGCTCCTGGTTCGTGGGGGGCTGGACCTGAGACTCTTCCTTGCGGGCTCTACCAGGGTCGGTGGCCAGGAGCTGAGAGCTCGCATCGAGGGCTCGGCCATCGCCGCGAGGGTCGAGTGGCGATCACCAGCGGAGGTCGAGCTGCCCGAGCTGGTGGCCGGCTCGTCGCTGCTCGTCCACCTCTGTGATGATCCAGGTACGGCGGTGACTCCGATGGAGTCCCTGCTGCTCGGAGTCCCGGTGCTCGTCAGCGCGGTACCGGCCTTCCGTGAGGCGCTTGGTGAGGCGGCCTGCTTCTTCGAGGGGCAGAGCGCCACGGAGCTTGCGAGCTCGATCGAGGCCGCCCTGGATCACCGGCCCGCTCCGGAGCTCCTGGCTGCGTTCAGGAGACGTTACACCTGGCGAGAAAACGCGCGTTCCAGCCTGACGGCCTGGGAGGAGCTCTTCAGAAGCGCTAGCCTCTAGGCCAACTCGATACCTCCGCGACCCACAAGTCATGATGCAACTGACACGCCTACGCCTGGTCCTTGGACTCTGCTGCCTTGCTGCGCCTCTAACAGCCCAGGAGGGGTATCGGCTCCCGCCGCAGGAGGTGGTCGAGATCATCGACGCTCCCTCGGCTCCATCGATAATCACGAGCCCTGACCAGGCCTGGATGATCCTCGTCGATCGTCCAACCTTGCCGGACATTGCGGAGGTCTCACGCCGCATGCTGCGGCTGGCAGGGATGCGTATCGACCCGGTAGCGCGAGCGCGCTATCGGACGAGCTACAACACAGGGCTCTCCCTGAGAGCTCTCGATGGTGGCGAGGCTGTCCGTATTCCGCTGCCTGATGGCGCGCGCCTGGACAGGGTCGGCTGGTCTCACGATTCGAGCCACTTTCACTTCATCCTCGCGGACGAGCAGGGCAGCTCACTCCATGTGGCCTCGGTGGCAGATCCCCAGGAGCCACGCCTCCTGACCAGCCGACTCAACCTGCTGATGGGGGGGCCAAGCTGGATGCCCGATGGTCGCAGCCTGCTGTGTCAGCTGGTGCCCGAAGGTCAGGGAGCCGAGCCAGAGGAACCAGCGGCGCCTGCAGGCCCGAACGTTCAGGAGTCTGCCGGGGACACATCTCCCCTGCGTACCTACCAGGACCTGCTCGCTAACGCTCACGACGAGGCGCTCTTCGATCACTTCGCCACCAGCCAGATCGCCCTGATCGATCTCGATGGTGAGGTCACGAAGGTCGGCAAGCCGGCCATCTTCCGAGGCGTCAGCCTGGACGCGAGTGGTGAGTTGTTGCTGGTCACCGAGGTCAGTCGTCCTTACTCCTACCTGATGCCGTACTACAACTTCGGCCAGCGCAGCTCTGTCTGGAATCTCAAGGGCGAACTGCTAGAGCGTGTGGTCGATCTGCCCCCTGCCGAGAACGTGCCACTGGGAGGGGTGCCGCTTGGGCCGCGCTCGATCGCCTGGCATCCGACCAGGGCTGGTACGCTCTACTGGACAGAGGCCTTGGACGGTGGTGACCCCGAACGAGAGGTCGAGCATCGAGATCGCTGGATGATTCTCGAAGCCCCTTTCGATGGAGAGCCACAGGAGTGGTTGCGGATCGAGAGCCGGGCTCGTGGCCTGGTCTTCCTTGAAGACGATTCGCTCCTCATCAGCTCCGAGTATGACCGCAAGCGACGCTGGACCCGCAGCCTGCTGCATGACCTCTCCGGCGAGGACAGCGTGCCACGCACTCTCGATGACCGTAGCGTGCGTGATCGCTATGGAGATCCAGGGGATCCGGTCATGCGAGCCGACGAACATGGCAAGGAGCTCGTGCGGCTCGACGGTGACTGGATGTATCTCATGGGAGCTGGTGCCTCCGCGGAGGGAGTACTTCCGTTCCTCGATCGCTTGAATGTCAGGAGTCTCGAGACCGAGCGGCTCTGGCGCTGCAAGCCCGGCGCCTACGAGCGTGCCACGGAGGTCATGGAGCCTGTTGCGGGTGAACCGCTCGTCTTTCTCACCCGTCACGAGACGCCGGAGTCGCCCTCCAACGTGCACCTTCGCCGGGTCGGTGCTGCAGGCTCAGTAGCCCTCACGGCCTTCGGCGATCCCACCCCTCAGTTGAGGGGCGTGCACAAGGAGGTTGTCACCTACGAGCGTGCCGATGGGGTTCCGCTCTCGGCAACTCTCTACCTCCCGGCTGACTACCAGGAGGGCACGCGTCTACCCCTGCTGGTTTGGGCCTATCCTCGGGAGTACTCCGACCCCAAGGTGGCTGGCCAGGTCTCTGTCAGCCCCTCGCGCTTCACGAGAGTCGCGGGACTCTCACACCTGATGCTGCTGACCCAGGGCTACGCGGTTCTGGATGGCGCGACCATGCCGATCGTTGGCGATCCGAAGACCATGAACGACACCTTCGTGGAGCAGATCGTCGGCGCAGCTCAGGCTGCCATTGACTTCGCCGTGGAGCGGGGCGTTGCTGATCGCGAGCGAGTGGTGGTCGGTGGGCACAGCTACGGCGCCTTCATGACGGCCAACCTGCTTGCGCACTGTGACCTCTTCGTGGCGGGTGTTGCTCGAAGCGGTGCCTACAACCGTTCGCTTACACCATTTGGTTTTCAGTCGGAACGGCGGACCTTCTGGGAAGCACCAGAGATCTACTTCGCCGTCTCACCGTTCATGCACGCTGACAAGATCAACGAGCCGCTGCTGTTGATTCACGGCGAGATCGACAACAACTCCGGCACCTTTCCCATCCAGTCCCAGCGTCTCTTCCAGGCGATCAAGGGCAATGGCGGAACGGCAAGGCTGGTGATGCTGCCCGCCGAGAGCCATGGCTATCGAGCCCGGGAGTCAGTCTTGCAGGTGCACGCGGAGACCATCGACTGGTTTGCACGCTTTGCAGGCGATCCGCGCTAGGGGCTCGCTCCGCGGGGAGGTCTAGCGCCCCCCCGTGGACCCGCTCGGAGTGGAACGTCCCGACTCGGCGATCTCTGGCGAGCTCGGGAGGCCCAGCAGTCTCTTGGCTTCGGCCAGCAAGAACTCCGTGTCGGTGAAGGGGGTGTAGCTGACATCCTGCCAGCGGACGCGGCCCTCGCCATCGATCAGGAAGGTCCCGTGGAGTGGCATGTCCTCGAAGTCGTCGTAGCACCGATAGGCGCGAAAGACCTCGTGCTCGGGATCGGAGAGGATCGGGAAGGGATAGTCCTCGACTCCGGCCAGCGCCAGCTCCTCGACGGACTGATTACCGATCGTGACGATGTCGATGCCGGCATCCTCGAACTGCCCGGTGGCGGGCTCGAAGGCATTCAGCTGCTCCACGCAGTGCACGCAGCCGAAGCCCAGGAAGAGAATCAGCAAGGTTGGCTTGCCCGCGCAATCGGCCAGGCCAAGTTGCTCTCCAGCCGAGTCTGGACAGCTCCAGTCGGGCGCATCGGTTGGCGACCAGCGGGCTGGCCCGAGGCTGTCCAGGTCAATGCGCTCACCTATGTCCTCGGGATAGGCAAACTCGATCCGCCAGTCGTCCGGGAGCTCTGCTAGTTCGACCAGGGGTCCAAGCCTCTGGAAGACCGGGGCATCGAGATCGAATCGCGCGGAGAGCTTTCGGAGCTCGCTGAAGGCGGCCAGGGCCTCGTCGATCTTCTCGGCCTGATAGAGAACGTGAGCGTGGTTGGCGAGTCCGTAAGCTCGTCCCTCCTTCTTGGCTTCTTCGGCGATTTCCAGGGCCTTCTCCGGATCGCCAAGCTGCAGGTAGAGACGCGAGAGGAGGAGCTCGTGGTTGCCGGCTTCGGCCAGCTCCTCCAGGTCCTCGATGGTGACCTCGGGGGAGAGCACCCGCGAGAGGACCTCGAGGCTCAGAACCAGGCGCCGGATCTCCTTGAGCTGGGCCTTGTGCTTCTGAAGAGCTGCGGTCATCTCCTCGATCACGTCCTCGTCCTTCTCGTCTCGTTCCAGTGCCTCGCGCTCAGCCTCTTCCAGGCTCTCGACACGTGCCGCTCGTTCTGCAGCCAGGACCTCTTGGAGCAGGTCAAGCTGCTCTTGCGCCTCCTTGGGGCGCTCGAGGAAGAGGTGGGCCTTGCCGAGCAGGTAGTGGCGGAAGGCCTGGTCGGCTCGATCCTCAGAGGGCTCCAGGTACATGGTCGTGCTGAGGGCGATCAGCTCCTCCCAGAGCTCGAAGAGTTCGAGGGTCTCGAAGAGTCGCTTGCGGCCCCACCACGAGCTGCTCCGTGACTCGTCCGGCATGTTCCAGAGTGGGTGCCGGGGAAGCTCGATCATGTTCTTGGCGAGACTGATCGAGTCTCGAACCCGACCAACCTTGTTCTGACTGCGGATCAGCCACTCGTTGTTGTGGGCGAAGTTGTGGATCTGATCGGGTAGCACGCGATCACGCATCATGTGCGCGTGGTCCACACGAGCAGAGGCCTCCTGCTGCCAGGCCGCGTCCGAGTAGCGATGCAAGCGGTCGAAGATGTGGCCGCCCATGTGCCACATGTGTGCCACGGTGGGCCACGTCGGCCCACTACGCACGGCGGAGTCGACCGCATACTCGGCGTTCTCCTCCTGATCCCAGAGATGAATGCGGTAGTGATGAGCTGGGTGCTGGGGCTGGGCGGCAAAGACCTGCTCGAGAAGAGCCTGGTTGGCCTGGCGGCTTCCCAGGGTCAGGCCATGTCGATTGGCCAGCCAGATCTGGTTGACCAGCAGGGCCTTGGCCTCGATGTCCTCTGGGTTGCGGAAGATGATCCCGTCGAGATCCCTGAGCAGCTCCCTGTAGCGCTCCTTGTCCTTCTTGGGCTTGGGTTCGAAGGCCGGCTTCTCTTCTGACTCCTCATTCTCGTCCTCCTCACTCTCTTCTGCATCGGCCTCGTCCTCGAGCTCCTCCTCGAGAGGCTGATCAACGCCGTAGAAGCGGGCGAAGGCATCGATGTAGTCCTGCTCTCGTGCGCTGACATCCTCGCGACGCAGCCAGGCCTCGCGTGCGAAGCCTGCTGCCCGCTCCTCGTTCTCGAGGTTGGCGAGGCTCATGCCCCAGTAGGCCATGGCGCACGCGGGGTCCAGGGCGGCAACCTGACGGAAGGAGCGCTCGGCCTCGAAGTACCAGAAGCCGTGGAGCTGTCCAACGCCCTGATCGAACATGGCCTGGTTGGAATCGACGGAGGTGGTCACCGGGAAGTGAACGCTGCCGTTGTTCTCCATCAAGTAGGCCGCCTGGCGCGGACCCTCATTGAAGATCTCGCCGTGGCCGGAGTGGCCCTCGAGAGGCTTGCTCGCTTCGTCCTGGAGCGGTGCAGCCAGCGGACGTGGGAGAGAGGGTGCTAGTAGTAGGGCTAGAGTCGTGAGGATCAAGTCGAGCTCCTGGGGCCTGGGGACGGACCAGCCTACCAGTCTACTGGCGATTCAAGATCTGGAGCCGGAGAAGTCATCCGCCCACGCTTGGTCTGCGTCAGTTCCTTGTGAGCACGCGAAGATCGGGGCCTGCTACTGGTGGGCTTGCCCAGCCAGGTGCCGTTCGTCCCGTCGGTGGTTCTGTCCCGGGCATCCTCCGGCAGGAGGACGCCTCTCGTGTCTGGTACCTGCGCGAGGGCTGCTTGAGCCTGGGGCTCGAGTAGCAGATCCACGAGCTTCAGGCCGGTGACTCCATCGCCCTTCCTTCAGGGATCGGGGTCGAACTCCAATCCTGTTCGAAGGACCTCTTGCTGATGGACTCCGTCTGCAAGGCCTGATTGCAGGGAGACCTCTCAGGAGACGTGCTCGCCCTCGACCGGGTAGTCGAGCTCTTGCCAGCGCAAGATGCCGCCGCTGAGATTCTTGGGACCATGGGCGACTCCCAGTCGCTCGAGAGTGCGAGCAGCTGTCATGGAGCGAACGCCCGAGCGGCAGCTGATGGTGAGTGGTTGCGTGGCTCGAAGGTCCTCGAGGGCAAAGCCCAGCTCGGAGAGTGGGATGCTCCTGGTCAGGGGGATGTGGCCCTGCTGGAACTCCCAGGGTTCGCGCACGTCGACCCAGGAAGAGCTCGCGACGAGCTCTTCCAGTACCTCGATGGCCTCTTCGGGTGACACCTCGGCGATCGAGTCGGCTGCGGGCCCGCCAGTTGGAGACGCGCAGCAGGCTGCGACGTTCGGAGGTGACTCGGGGAGATCAGGGTCACGCTCCAGATTGCAGGCCAGGGCAGCGTCCACCGCGGGGGTGTTGCCCTGGCCCTCTGTGGCGCCAAGAGCCTTCGCGTACTGACTGCCGCTCTCATGCTTCAGTGATTCATTGAGCTGACGCTCCCTTCCGATCGTGCTGAAGAGCAGGTCATCGTAGTTGTGACCGGGAAAGACCAGGGTCTGATCTGGAAGCGCCATCAATCTCTCCGTGACCGAATCGAACAGGAGCGCAGGGTCGCTGCCGCGGAAGTCGGCGCGTGCCAGACCCCCGATGAAGAGACTGTCGCCCGTGAGTACCAGCCCGTGACCAAAGATCGCAATCGAGTCGGGTGTGTGTCCGGGAACCTCGAGAACCTCGAACTCGAGTTCACCTACCTGGACATGATCCCCGCCTGCGAGCGCACGCTTGGAGCGCTGGCACTCGGTGTCCCCGGACATCCAGAGCTCGACCCCCTCGCCGAGATAGCGAGAGGAGGCCGAGAGATGGTCGGCGTGGGTGTGCGTGTCGAGTGTCGCCAGCAGTTCAAATCCGTAGGAATCGATCAGGCCGGCATAGACTGACTCCTGGCCGACCTTGGGGTCGACGAGCAGGCAGCGCCTGGTCGTGGGGCAGCCGAGGAGGTAGGAGTTGCAGCCCGAAGAGGCGACGGTCTTGACGATGGGGTGGGGCATGGTGTTCGGTCGAGGCTCAGGGGGCTGGCGGATGCCGAGCATAAGGCCTGAGGAGGGCAGAGCCCAGGGGGGCCGCGGGATCACGTCTTCCCTCACCATGTTGTACCGATAGAATCATCGAGGTCCGGAACGTTCCTTCCACACCCTCCTTGTTCATTGTTCAAACTAGCTGCCAGAACCATCTCCCTTGTCCTTGCTACAGGGGCCCTCGCCATCGGGGGCGCCTCGACGAGTGACTTTCAGCGCTTGCAGCTCTCGGACACCTTCTACGGGGAGGGTGCCAGCTTCGGGGACATCGACGGCGATGGAGCTCAGGACGTGGTCTCGGGGCCCTTCTGGTATGCCGGCCCGGAATTCGAGCAGCGGCACCTGATTCACGAGCCGGTCGAGTCGGATCCACTGGGGTACTCGGACGACTTCTTTGTCTGGGTGTTGGACGTCGACGGGGACGGCCGCAATGACGTGTTCAAGGTCGGGTTTCCGGGCAAGGCTGCCGTCTGGTACCAGAACCCCGGAGTCATCGAAGAGCCCTGGCCCATGCACGTGGCCTTCAGAGGAGTGGACAACGAGTCTCCCACGCTGGCAGACATTGATCAGGATGGACGCCCGGAACTCGTGTGCAATCACGGAGGTAGCTTCGGATATGCGAGTGCAGACTGGGACTCGCCGCAGGAATCATGGACCTTCCGAGCGATCTCTCCAAAGCTCGGCAAGGGACGCTTCACCCACGGTCTGGGCGTGGGGGACGTGAATGGCGATGGCCGGGTTGACCTGGTCGAGGCCGATGGATGGTGGGAGCAGCCGGAGTCCCTGGAAGGAGCGCCACTCTGGACGAACCATCCTCACAGCTTCAGCGTTCGTGGCGGCGGCGCCCAGATGTATGTCTACGACATCGACGGAGATGACGATGCCGATGTGCTGACCAGCCTGTTCGCCCATGGCTGGGGACTCTCCTGGTTCGAGCAGCGCGGGGTCAGTGAGGATGGTGAGCCGCTCTTCATTGAGCACTCGATCATGGATCGAGAGCGTGAGGCGAATCCCTGGGGCGTGCGATTCTCATCCCTCCATGCGCTCGATATCGCTGACATGGATGGTGATGGCTTGCAGGACCTGGTCACGGGCAAGCGACACTGGTCGCACGGCCCCGACGGCGACCCCAAGCCCTCTGGTCCCTCTGTGCTGTACTGGTTTCGACTCGAACGTACGGAGGATGGTGCGCGCTTCGTGCCCCACCTCATCGACGATGACTCTGGAGTCGGCACGCAGGTCGTGGTTGGTGACATTGATGGCAACGGGCGACCGGACGTGATCGTGGGGAACAAGCAGGGCACCTTCCTGCACCTGCAGGGCGATGCAGGAGCCTCGATCGAGGTGCCTCCGCTGTATGTGCCCACGCCAGCGACCCCAGGCGTGAACGAGCGTGAGGGCGTGCGGCCGAAGGACTCGGAGGGGCGCGAGCTGAACCTGGGTTTCGAGAGCGGGGATCTGACGGATTGGACTGCCGTGGGAGATGCCTTTGAAGGCCAGCCGGTGCGAGGCGACAGCACGGCTCGCCGGGGCCTCGAGAGCAGCGATCACGTGGGGGAGTTCTGGATTGGCGGCTACGAGATCCATGGCGATGGGCGTGTCGGTGAGCTGCTGTCAGCTGACTTCGAGGTGAGCCACCCCTGGGCCTCTTTTCTGGTTGCGGGTGGAAGTTCGAGTGCCACGCGCGTCGAGGTTGTCAGCTCCCAACAGCGGGTGCTCTTCAGCTCGCCCGGCCCGAACTACGAGCCGCTGCGAGTGGCAGTGGTCGATCTACGAGAGCACCAGGGTGAGCGGATCCACCTGCGGGTGATCGACGAGGAGCTGGGGGGCTGGGGTCACGTGAACTTCGATGACTTCCTCTTCCACGAGGCGGAGCCCGTGGTGGATCCCGCTCGGAGGATGATCCAGGCGGACCAGACGGAATTCAGCGGACTTGCTCCCGAAGAGGCGGCGAGAGCCATGACAGTGCCAGAGGGATTTCACGTCGACCTGATTGCCGCTGAACCCGACCTGCATCAACCCATCGCTCTGGCCATCGATGGTCAGGGCCGGCTGTGGGTTGCGGAGGCCTACAGCTATCCCCGCCGAGTCCCCGATGAGGAGGCCCGGGACCGGATCCTGGTCTTCGAGGATCTGGATCATGACGGCAGCTTCGAGACCCGCACGGTGTTCACGGAGGGGTTGAACCTGATCAGCGGTCTGGAGGTCGGTCTGGGAGGCGTGTGGGTTGGAGCGGCGCCGTACCTGATGTTCATTCCCGACAGGGATGATGACCTCGTGCCTGACGGCGAGCCGGAGATCCGCCTGGACGGCTGGGAGTGGCAGGACACCCACGAGACCCTCAATGCCCTTACCTTTGGACCTGATGGATGGCTGTATGGCTGCCACGGTGTCTTCACCCACTCACGCGTGGGAGTGCCCGGTACCCCGGACGAGGAGCGTACCCCCATCAACTGCGGGGTGTGGCGCTACCACCCAGAGCGTCATGAGTTCGAGGTCTTTGCCTTTGGAACGAGCAACCCCTGGGGCTTGGACTTCGACGAGATGGGCCAGGCCTTCATCACCGCATGTGTCATTCCCCACCTGTTCCATGTGGTTCAAGGAGCTCGCTACATTCGCCAGGCAGGCTCACACTTCGACTCGCATGCCTACCACGAGATCGACACCATTGCAGATCATCTGCACTGGCAGGGAGACACCCCCTGGGAAGGAACCCACTTCTCTGGATCGGTCGGTGGAGGGCACGCTCACTGTGGTGCGATGATCTACCTGGGAGATAGCTTTCCCGAGGAGTATCGGGGGCGCATCTTCATGAACAACGTGCACGGTAATCGGATCAACGCCGATTCACTTGAGCGCCGAGGTTCGGGATTCGTCGGCCGTCACGAGGCGGACCTGCTGCTGGCCAACGACAGCTGGTTCCGTGGTATCAACATGAAGTATGGACCTGATGGAGCGGTCTACTTCATCGACTGGTCGGACGAGCAAGCCTGCCACTCGAACGACGTGGATGCCTGGACGCGCAGCAATGGACGGATGTATCGCCTGCGCTACGGTGGGGTGGCTCCCTCCAGGCAGGACATCGGTGCACTGAGCTCTGGCGAGCTGGTTGCGCTGCAGGCTAGCGGTGATGAGTTCAGCGCTCGCCGAGCGCGCTTGGAGCTTCAGTCGCGCGAGGATCCCGATGTTGGAGCCGAACTCCTCGACCTCCTCCGTGATGATGTCGCGCTGGAGACTCGGCTGCGAGCCCTCTGGTCGACTCATGTCTGTGGCCTCCTGACAGAGTCAGTCTTGTTGGAGCTCCTCGACGATCAGGAGCAGTACATCGTCGCCTGGGCCATTCAGCTGGCCTGTGAGGAGGGCAGTCCCTCCGATGCAATCCGCGCAAGGCTTGTCGAGCTGGCAGGAGAGACGAGTTCCCCGGTTGTGACGCTCTACCTGGCCTCTGCCCTGCAGCGCATCGTTCCAGACCATGCGCTTGCGGAGGCCTTGCTCGCCCGGGATCAGGACGCTGAGGATTCAAACATCCTCAACGTGCTCTGGTACGCCCTGGATGGTCACATGGAGCTTGATCCTGGGCGCGTGATCGAGCTGACCGAGGGTGTCGCAGCGAGGCCGGACGTGGGGGCTGACATCGATCAACTGCGTCGTTTCGTCGTGCGGCGGGCTGCTGCGGAGGATCGCTCACGCGGGTTGCTGGTTCGGGCCATGCTCGAGACCCAGGAGCGCCACTGGCGAGACCTGATGCTCGAGGAGCTCGATGAGGCCTTGCGCGATGCGAGGAACCTCGCGGCACCGACGGGCTGGGCCGAGCTCTACAGCGAGCTCGTAGCGGAGGAAGACGAGCACGTCAGGGACCTGGCCCTGTGGATAGCCATGGCCTTCGACGATCAGGCGGCGCTGCCCGAGCTGATCCTTCTGCTGCTCGACAGTGACGAGGACGAGGCCCGTCGCCTACGTGCCCTGGAATCGGTGGCGACAAGCAGTTCCACCCAGGCCAGCTCTGCGCTGCGGGCAGTGCTCGGTGAGGCCAGCCTGCGCGCTGCCGCCATCCGGGGTCTGTCTGCCTCGTCCGACGAGGCGACTCCACCTGCGCTGCTGGCAATCTACTCTGACCTTCCCGCAGGCGAGCGTGATGACGTGCTGGCCACCCTCAGTGGGCGCGAGTCTCATGCGCTCGCGCTGCTGACAGCAGTCGAGGAGGGCCTTGTTCCGCGCGAGGAGCTCTCACCATTTGTGCTGCGCAAGCTCGGAGCCCTGCAGTCCCCGGAGGTCGACGCCACGGTTGCCAGGGTCTGGGGGGTCTTTCGTGAGTCGGCAGAAGAGCGAGTCGAGCGCATCGCCGACTGGACCGCCAGATTCTCCGGTGGGGAGCCGGCTCAGGTTCGCCTGTCGCATGGGCGTGAGGTGTTCGAGGCTACTTGTGCGAAGTGTCACGTGCTCTTTGATGAAGGCGGGAGTCTTGGACCCGACCTGACCGGGTCGAACCGTGCGGATGCAGAGTACCTGTGGACGAATGTGCTTGATCCGAACGCGGTCATTGGCCGTGACTATCAGGTAACGATCGTTCGGACCTTCGACGGGTTGGTCGTGACCGGTGTCCTGGTCCAGGAAAGCGAGAGCTCGATCACCCTGGCCACCGAGACAGACGAATTCGTCGTGGCCAGGGAGGACATCGAGGAGCGCGTGCTCTCTGACATCTCCGCCATGCCAGAGGGCCAAGGTGAGCTGATGAGCGAGCGTGACCGCCGTGATCTTGCCGCCTACATGGCATCTCCCGATCAGGTGCCGCTGCCGCTGGCTGCGTCCGCGGTGAAGAGCCTCTCCAATGGAGTCGATCTGACGGGCTGGTCTGGGGATGACACGATCTGGTCCGTAGAGGAGGGTGCCATCGTCGGACGCACCCAGGGCCTGGAGCAGGACTCTGTCCTGGTTCACGATGTCGAGCTGAAGGAGTTCCGCCTGAGCTTTCGGGTCATGCTGGAGGATGATCGAGGCGGCAGTGGTCTGCAGTTCTGGAGTCGGGTCACAGCGGATGGTGACGTTGCCGGCTACCAGGCTGGGATCGGGCCAGAGCACTGGGGGGCGCTCCACGAGGTGCACGGTCGGGGAGTCCTCGCTGACGTGTCGGTGGGACATGCCGTGAGTCCGGGAAACTGGAACTTCTACGAGGTCGAGGCGACCGAGGAGGGAATCAGAATCTGGATCAATGGGGAGTCCGCTGCCGAGCTAGCTGACCCGGAGGGGGCTCTCACAGGCAGACTCTCCCTGAAGCTGAAGGCTGGAGGCCCGACCACCGTGCGGTTCCGAGACTGGGTGCTCAGCGAGCCCGACCAGGACTGAGGCCGTCCTGCAGCCCGGGCGCCGAGCGTGAAATTCTCGGACCTGATTCCAGGAATAGTGACTGTGGCAGCGGCGCCAACACCTTCCGAGGCAGCTCGTACCCCATTCATGCGCTCGTAAGCGCACCTTTGAACGGCAGTCAAGGCTCGAAACGTCCCTGGTTTCATGAACACAACGACAACACTCACCGCACTTGCAGCGCTGACTCTCTTCGGCACAGCGACAGCTCTCCAGCAGCCCCTGGCCCCGACCCTCTCTCCCCTGACAGGCCAGCAAACAGGCCGTGATTTCGAGGCAGCCCGCTGGGCTACAGCTCTCGAGCAGGGGGATCTCAATCAGCGTATGGCTGCTTATGAAGCGGTCATGGAGCGCGCGCAATCGGACTCGGCCGTGTACGAAGAGGTTTCCGGCTGGGCCGCTGACACCAGCAATCCTGGACTCTCTTGGACAGCCCAGTTGATGCTCCGTGAGCTGCAGCTCAAGCCACGCAAGGGCTTGCTCTCGAAGGGCAATCCCTGGCTCCAACCGGGCTTCCCGGACCTGTCCAGGATTCAAGAGGACTTGTTGCAGCAGTTCAAGGTCGGCAATCCTCTCACCATGGACGACCTTGACTGGGGCCTGGGTTCCAGGCTCAACCCCGACCTCGGTGGACCCGGCCTGCAGCCCAACACTCGCTTCGAGTCGTCTACCTTCAGCCTCGGGAGTGGTCCCGACGGTGTGAAGCTCGAGGTCCAGGAGCACGTCGACGGACAGCTGGAGACCAAGACCTACGAGGCCGAGACCATGGAAGAACTGCTCGAGGCGCACCCCGAGCTGGCAGACAGGATTGGCGGCGCTCAGCGCTTCCAGTGGCCCGCGCCCAGGGGTAGGGCGGACTATCAGCCGTTCTCTGGACAGGGGCGGCAGCTGAACCCGAACCAGGGCTTGCGACCCCTCCGACCCTCGCTCGACATGCTCGGGGTTCGCATGCTGCTGCCCGAGACGCGTCAGATCCAGTACGCAGGAATCCCCGCAGACGTGGGCCTGCAGGTGATCGAGGTGATTCCCGGGACCCTTGCGGACGTGCTCGGCATCGAGCCCGATGACCTGGTGACCTCGATTGCTGGCCGAACGATTCGCACTCCAGAGGACGTGCGCGAGGCGCTCGATTCGGTGACGCTCGATGAGCGTATCGAGGTCAATTGCGTTGGCCCCGATGGCAAGACCGAGGTGCGGGTCTGGGAGCCGAAGACCTCGATCAGAGGTCGGTCTCTCTAGGCGAGTTCACTCCCCTCGCTACTCAATGAGGAGGGCCCTGGCCCTGCTCTTTTCAGCTGGCGGGGGGGCTCAGCCGCGCAGAGCGGTGCCCCAGGCTCAGTGGGTTGCCAGCCAGTGCAGAAGCTC
The DNA here is from genome assembly GCA_014237855.1 of Planctomycetota bacterium. GTDB lineage: Bacteria > Planctomycetota > UBA1135 > UBA1135 > JABACD01. Next base: position 59,989 of record JABACD010000022.1, read on the forward strand.
TGGTTCGCCGATGCGGAGGCCTGCGCTGACGGCCTCTTCCGCGCCATGGGCTGCATAGGCGCCACGGATGACCGGGGGCACCTCGTCGCATCCAACGAGCAGCAGGGGCCGCGGCGCAACGAGCGCGGCGTAGAACTCCATGCCCCCCCAGCGCATGGCGCCCGGGAGGAAGTTGGGATCGTCGGTCGAAGCGACCTGATCGAAGTCCCACCCGTACTCGACGGCCACGTGGCTCACTCGATCTCCAGCCAGGGCCGCGGCCAGCAAGATCCAAGGAGCGGAGTCGGCGTCCGCACGAAGACAGATTCCTTGCCCGGGAGCCGCCCCGAGGAGGGCGGGAGCCTGGTCGACGGCCGCCAGCACCTCGGAGACCCGTTCGGCCAGCAGTGTGCGATTGTAGCCGAAGGTGTAGCTGACATGGCTCTCGTGGCGCTCGTCATCGACGGGTAGGCAGGAGCGTTCCTCGGCAGCTGACCGGCACAGGATCTCCAGACGAAGCTGCCTGCCTCCCAGCGCGCGCCAGCTCTCGCCAAGGGTGGAGTCCGCGCCGAGCGGGGCCTCAATCAAGAGGGGCGTGTCAGTCGCGAGCGACCCTTCCCTGGCCTCCTCGGTCGAGACGATCTCGAGTAGAGCTGGCTCCTGTTGATTGCCCCGGACGACGACTGTGCCAGGTACTCCCGCGGGAGTGTCGAGTCCAGAGGGGTAGCGAGGAGGTGAGCTGTGGGACCTGGGCGCGACGAGGGTCGCAAGAGCTCCACCTACAACCCTGTGAAATTCCCGGGGGTCACTTCCTGCCAGGATGCCGAGGCGGCTGACCTCGTCGTGAGCGAGCTGCATGAGCTCCCCGCGGACCTCCGATGGACCATCCGTGGGTGGCGGGTGCTGCGCGTCGTAGACCCTGAGCCGCTCTGGCTCAATGGGGATCAGCGGCGGCTCTTGTGCATCGAACTCACTACCGAGGTGCTGAGCGAGGAAGCCGTAGAGATGGGCTCGAGCGATGGAGTTGTAGTTGTGTGGTTGCTCGGGATAGCACCAGATGCCCAATCGATGGCTCGCGTCGTGAAGCTCATAGAGCTCTCGCAGCTGGGGGCCACCGCTGGTCAGGATCTCGCGGGTCCAGTCGTTGGCGCCGGTGAGCCCCAGGGGGCGAGGAGCAACCAGGGCGGCGAACTCCACATTGCCGGTGTCGATGCGCAGGTGGGAGGCGTTCTCGCAGATACAACCACCCTGCATGGAGGTGGACACCATGACCGCCGGGAACAGGACCTGGGGGCGCTCATCAATGGCGCCCAGGATGAAGGTCTGAGTGCCTCCTCCGCTGCCACCAGTCACAGCGATGCGCTCCGGGTCTACCTGGTCGAGGCTGGAGAGGAAGTCCAATGCACGAATTGAATTGAGAGTCTGCAGGCCGAAGGCGCTCAGGCCCCAGAGCTCCGCTTCCAGATCGCCAAAGCCCTCGGCGTGCCCGAGCTGACCAGAGTCAGCGTACCCCACCATGTCGTAGTGGAAGACCACATGTCCGGCACGCGCCAGGGTCGCGCAACGTGCCTGCAGGTGATAGCGGGCATTGGCGAGGTAGAGCTCCTCTCCACGCTCCAGCTGTGCGATCGAGTCGGCGTCCGAGATGGTGCTGAAGCGTCCATCCGTCCAGTGTCCATGGGGGCTGAGTACGCCAGGAAACTCTCCTGTCTGGTCTGGAGAATAGAGATTTCCCGTCACTCGAAAACCAGGGAGACTCTCGAAGTAGACCTTCTCGACCCGGTAGCCATCGCGCGCGATGGCTCCATGAATCACGGGCGGATCCAGGCTGAGTTCGACAGGCGCTGGCCACAGACCTGCCGAGACGAGAACCCTCCTTCGTACCAGGGCCCGTCTGTGCTCCCAGTCCTGGAGGCTGACCGGTGCCACCCAGGGAAACTCGCCATCCAGGGTGATGGCCTGCAGGGGAGGGGAGTCCTGTCCAGTACCTCCCACACAGATGGAGATCAGAAGGCCGAGGGAGACGAGCATCTCGCCACCTTAGCGAGTGCTACCGATTCGCCGCCAGAAGCTTCTCGGCCTGCTCGACCGTCAGCCCGCGACGCCTCGCGTAGTCCTCCACCTGGTCCTGATCAATACGGCCGAGATTGAAGTAGTGCGCCCTGGGGTTGGCAAAGTAGAGACCACAGACACTGGCTGCAGGCAGCATGGCGCAGCTCTCGGTGAGCTCCAGGCCGATATCCGTGGCGCCCAGCATGGCGAAGAGTTCACGCTTGGGCGTGTGGTCTGGGCAGGCGGGATAGCCAAAGGCCGGGCGAATACCGCGGTGTTTCTCGGCGTTCAGGTGCTCCTTGTCGATGTCGATGTCAGCAAAGCCCCATTGACGGCGGGCGCGCTGATGATTGGCGCTGGCGTAGGCCTCTGCGAGACGATCGGCCAGGGCCTTGAACAGGATGGCGTTGTAGTCGTCACCATCTGCTTCATACCTGGCCACGGCCTCATCCACACCGTGACCCGCGGTGACGGCAAAGGCTCCCAGATAGTCCTTCACACCCGAACCCACGGGGGCCACGAAGTCAGAGAGGCAGCGGTTGGGAGTTCCGTCGTCGAAAGCGTGCTGCTGACGGAGGAGCGGGAAGCGCGCAGCGACCTCCTCACGGGACTCATCAGCGTAGAGGATGACATCGTCGCCTTCTGAGGCGGCGGGCCAGAAGCCGTAGACGCAGCGGGGCTCGATCAGCTTCTTGCTGATCATCTCGGCCAGCATCTCACGGGCATTCTTGTAGAGGTCGGTGGCCACCTCGCCATAGACCGGGTCGTCGAGGATCTCGGGGAAGGTTCCCTTGAGCTCCCAGGTCGTGAACAGATAAGTCCAGTCGATGTAGTTGGCGATCCGCTGCAGCGGATCGTCGGTGATGACTCTCGTGCCGGTGAACTCAGGGGCGTCCACGTCCTCTGCAGAAAATTCAACTGTGACCGGGTTGGCGCGCGCCTCAGCAAGAGGCTTGAGTGGCTTGCGCTTGGCCTCGAATCGCTGTCGCTGCTTCTCCTGTTCGTCTTGGTTGCGGGCATCGAAGAGCGGGCGCTGCTTGGGGTCGAGCAGAGCAGATACCGTGCCCACTGAACGCGAGGCGTCATGAACGTGCACCACGCTGCCGCTGAACTGGGGAGAGATCTTGACCGCGGTGTGGGCCTTGCTCGTGGTGGCGCCCCCGATCAGGAGAGGTAGGTCAATCCCCTGTCGCTCCATCTCGCTGGCAATATTCACCATCTCCTCGAGCGATGGAGTGATCAGGCCCGAGACGCCGATCATGTCGGCCTGCTCTTCGACCGCGACCTTGAGAATCTTCTCAGTCGGGACCATGACGCCGAGATCGATGACCTCATAGTTGTTGCATCCCAGCACGACGCCAACGATGTTCTTGCCAATGTCGTGCACGTCGCCCTTGACTGTGGCCATGACGATCTTGCCCTGCGTTCTTCGCTCATCGGACTTCGTCTCGAGCATGTAGGGGTCGAGCCAGGCAACAGCCTTCTTCATGGCCCGGGCGCTCTTGACAACCTGGGGCAGGAACATCTTACCGTCGCCGAACAGGTCACCGACGACCTTCATGCCGTCCATCAAGGGCCCCTCGATCACCAGCAGCGGCCTGCCAAGGGCCTTCATGGCCTCCTCGGTATCAGACTCGATGTAGTCAGTGATGCCGTGAACCAGGCCATGTTCCAGTCGCTTGGCCACTGGAGCGTTTCGCCAGGAGAGATCGACGACCCTCTCCTTTCCCTGATCGCTGACATTCTCGGCGTAGCCGACCATTCGCTCGGTGGCATCTTTCCGGCGGTTGAGGATCAGGTCTTCCACGTGCTGCAGCAGGCCCTGGGGGATGTCTTCATACACCTCGAGCTGCCCGGCATTGACGATCCCCATGTCCATGCCGGCCTTGATGGCGTGGTAGAGGAAGGCCGAGTGAATTGCCTCGCGGACGCGATTGTTCCCACGGAATGAGAAGGAGAGGTTGGAGACGCCCCCGGAGACCTTGGACCCCGGGCAGCGCTTCTTGATCTCGCTGGTGGCCTCGATGAAGGCGATGCCATATTGGTCGTGCTCCTCGATGCCCGTTCCAATCGCGAGGATATTGGGGTCGAAGATGATGTCCTCTGGTGCAAACCCGATGCTCTCGACAAGCAGCTTGTAGGCCCGCTCACAGATCTCGACCTTTCTCTCCTTGGTGTCGGCCTGACCGATCTCGTCGAAAGCCATCACCACCGCGCCTGCGCCGAAGCGCTTGATGGTGCGAGCCTTCTCCAGGAAGTCCTCCTCGCCTTCCTTCAGCGAGATCGAGTTCACGATGCCCTTCCCCTGGACGCACTTGAGCCCCGCCTCGAGTACTGTCCACTTGGAGGAGTCAATCATGATCGGGATGCGCGCCACCTCGGGCTCCGATGCAACCAGGTTCAGGAAGGTGGTCATGCACTGCTCTGAATCGAGCATGCCGTCATCCATGTTGACGTCGAGGATGTTCGCACCGCCGCGAACCTGATCCAGGGCGACATCGATGGCTTCCTCGTACTTCTCATCGCGGATCAGGCGCCGGAATCTTGCAGAGCCAGCGACATTGGTGCGTTCGCCGACCATCAGGAAGTTGGTATCTGCGTACACCGGCAAGGTCTCCAGCCCGGAGAAGTGAGTGATGCCGGACTCAGCCTGTGGCAGAGTTCGCGGGGCAACACCTTCGACGGCCTGGCAGATCTCGCGGATGTGCTCGGGGGTCGTGCCGCAGCAACCACCTACGAGGTTGATCAGTCCGCTGGTCGCGAATTCCTTGAGCAGTCCACCGGTGGTCTTGGGTGCCTCGTCGTACTCACCGAAGGCGTTCGGCAGCCCGGCGTTGGGGTAGCAGGAGATGTGGGCCACGCTGGTAGCGGCGAGTTCTGCGACGTAAGGACGCATCTCCTTGGCGCCCAGTGAGCAGTTGACGCCAATGGCGATGGGCTTGACGTGAGAGACCGATCGTGCGAAGGCATCAACGGTCTGCCCCGAGAGGGTGCGGCCACTGGCGTCCGTGATGGCCACGGAGATCATCACAGGCAGGAAATCACCGACCTCTTCGAAGACCTTGTCGATGGCAACCAGCGCTGCCTTTGAGTTGAGAGTGTCGAAGATCGTCTCCACCAGCAGGATGTCGACTCCGCCCGCCATCAAGCCGTGGACCTGCTCCTCGTAGGCACCCGAGAGTGAGTCGAAGTCAATGGCTCGATAGGCCGGGTCGTTGACGTCCGGGGAGAGCGAGAGTGTCTTCGAGGTCGGGCCCAGGGCTCCGGCCACGAAGCGCGGCTTGTGGGGCGTCTTGGCCGTCCACTCGTCGGCCGCTGCCCGGGCGAGGCGGGCGGACTCCAGGTTGAGTTCTCGCACCAGAGCTGACGTGCCGTAGTCGGCCTGCGCGACGGAGGTGGCGCCAAAGGTGTTTGTCTCGATGATGTCGGCACCGGCCTCGAGGAAGTCGTGGTGGATCTGGGAGATGACGTCTGGCCGGGTCAACGAGAGCAGCTCGTTGTCTCCCTTGAGCGGACTGGGGTGCTCCTGCAGGCGCTGGCCACGGAAGTCATCTTCGGTCAGGTCGCGTGCCTGAATCATGGTGCCCATGGCACCGTCGAGGATCAGGATGCGCCGTTCGAGCAGACCCTCGAGTCGCTGGCGAAGGCTGTGCCCCTTACCAAGGGTCTTGGCCCCCGCGTGAGCTGCGGGCGCCTTGGGATCTACAGGTTGAGGCATCGAGATTCGGAGGAGAGAGCAGCGTTCTTGGTGGAGTTCAGCGGGAGCTGTCCGGTGGCGACGAGCGTCATGAAGTGGGGGGGCTGGGGGTCGCGAGCGACCCGCTGGACGCAGACCTCCTCGAGACCACTGGTGGCAAGCAGCTCGAGCAGGTGGGCCTCGGTGAAGCCCTGCTGTCGGTCCTGAAGCTTCTCGCGTACCCAGTCCTCGTTGTGGGCGAGCAGATCGATCACGAGCAGTCGCCCCCCGGGCTTGAGGATCCGCGCAGCCTCCGCCAGAGCACACTCGGGCCGCTCCGAGTGATGCAAGGCCTGGCTCAAGACTGCGAAGTCGAATGTGCCGTCGGGCAGTGGAAGGGCGTCGATGTCACCCAGCGCGGTGACGATGTTCGTCAGGCCCTTCTTGGCGGCGCGTTGGGTGAGGTGGGAGAGCATCTCCGCGGAGAGGTCGACCGCGGTGACCTCCTCGGCGACTTCGGCCAGCATCATGGTCAGCAGACCGTCCCCAATACCCAGGTCCGCGTAGCGGCCACGTGGGAGTAGCTTCAACAGCGAGCGGCACAGTCCCTCCCAGGTTCGGCCAGGGAGGTTGTCGTCTCCGAAGCCCTTGGCGACACGATCGAAGTAGGAGCGTGACTCCTGCTTGCGACGCTCCTTGAGCGCTCCGAGGCCGGCCAGGTCAGCCAGCAGCTCGGGCGCCTCGGCACTGCTGGCAAGGACCTCGTCGAGCAGCGGGATTCCTGGGCGTGTCGAGTAGTAGCTACGACGGCCTGCCCGCCGATCGGCGACCACTCCGACCTCCTTGAGCAGGTTCAGGTGAGTCGAGACCCGGCTCTGGCCCAGGTTGAGGATCTCCATCAGGTCGGAGACGTGCAGCTCCTCGCGGGAGAGCAGGTTGAGGATCCTGAGGCGATTCTCGTCACCCAGGGCCTTCAGCAGGCGAGTCGAGTCCGGAAGTTCCATCGTGCTATCTGGATACCATGATGGGTTGGTTGGTGCAAAGCTTCCCTTCAGGGAAGATTCGAGCAGGTAGGGGCCGTCTGGGCCCCGCCGACTCACTCGACGACTTCCGTCAGGCGCAAGAGCTCGATGTCATCGCGTTCTGCCAGCAGCTCCCGGAGCCGGTACTTGTGCCAGGAGCCGAACATCACCACCACACGCCAGCCGTTGCCCTTGATCTCATCCAGGGCCTCCGAGATCAGGGCGTAGTGAGCCTGATTGATCTGGGTCCAGCCGCCCTCTCCCAGGTCACGGCTGAAGAGCCTCTCGTAGGGTTGCATGGCCTCGGCGACGATCACATCGAAGCGCTCGGTGTGCATGGCGAGAGGAGCATCGAGGAGTCCTTCCTTCTCCAGGGTCTGCTCACCCTTCTCGCGGGCATCTGTCACCACGCGGGTGTCGTCGATGCGAGTGTGGCTCCACTGGTCGAGTGAGAGCCTCCGAAGCTCGTCCATGCTGGCCGTCCAGGCCGAGCAGGGAACCACCTGAAAGCGGCCCTCCAGGGCCATTGGAAAGAGCACCTCACTGAACTCGGGGTACTTCACCACCAGGGGCTCGCTGACCTCTCCTTCCCGGATGAAGCTCTCCCAGGCCGCCTCGAAGCGGTCGGGTGGAATCTCGCAGAGCACCAGCTGAGGATCGATTCGTCGCAGGAGCTCCTCGACGTCCTCCAGGGCGTAGCTCTCGCTGTCGAGGTGATCCTCGTGAACGGTTCCTATCACCACGACCGTGTTCTTCTGGGGCTTGGCGGGAAGCCCGGAGAGGATCTTGCATCCTCCCAGCGGCAGCAGGAAGGAGAGCAGGGAGAGTGGGAGCGTGGAGCGCTGGTGCATGAAGCTCGTGGGTGGGGGGACCCGCAGAGGGTAGCGGGACCGCCAGGGTGACGCACGCACTCGTGGGCGCACTCCCGCTGAAGCGCCGCGTGCCGGCAGCGCCTGTCAGGCGCAGGGTCGCCTGGGATGCGCCCGGTATCCTCTGCCGCTCGGTGAAGAGGCCTTCGGGGCCAACCGTGAGGGGCTGTTCGTTGCCAGGCAGCCCCTCCTGGGCTCGAGAGCGGCCCAGCTGCCCATCCGTCTGTACCAGGGATTGCTGGTGGGCAAGCAGTCGAGTGAGAGGGGCTCTGCGGTGACCTCTGGGCACTGGTTCAGCCTGGGCAGGAGGGGCGGGTCACCTGGTGGCCTCGACTGGTTCTGTGTCCTGGTCCCCATCCCTGAGGCTTGCACGGCAGGATCGTCGCCAGACATCGAGCTCCAGGGTCAGCTCGGCGAGAAGATCCTCCTCAGCCTCGGCCAGGTCGTGCTCCTCCGCACGATCCTCGCGCAGGTCGAAGAGCTGGAAGCGCTCCGGGTCGAGGGGCTCGAGCTCTCCTTCATTCCCTGCCCGAACGAGCCTGCCCACCAGCTTGTATCGCCCGCGCACCAGGGCCAGCTGGCGCCCCGACTCGAAGGCGATCGCCTCTTCGCGCCGCTCGAGCTGGCCTGCAAGCAAGGGCATCAAGTTGATGCCGTCGAGGGGAGTGCCCGGCGCCACCTCGAGACCGACGGCGGCCAGGATGGTCGGCAGGTAGTCACTGGTGACTGAGGGGAGGCTGGTCCGTCGTCCGGCCTCGATCCTTGCGGGCCACTCCGCCAGCGCCGGAACCCGAATGCCTCCCTCGTGCAAGCTGCGCTTGCGTCCCCGCAGACCTCCGGTGGATCCTGGTGCTGAGGCGTCTCCTTCCGGGCCATTGTCGGAGCAGAAGAAGATCAGCGTATTCTCCTCCACTCCCAGCTCACGAAGATCCCTGCGCAGCCTCCCGATCTGCTCGTCGAGGGCGGTGATGCACCCGTAGTAGTGCTGGGCGTAGGGAGGGTGTTCGGCGTAGGGCCTGGTGTGTTCCTCGTCCGCGACCACCGGGAGGTGGGGGGCGTGAAACCAGATCACGCTGAAGAACGGTTGCTTGCGATTCACTGCAGCGCGAATGAACGGGAGGGCGCGATCCATGATCAGCCGGGAGTCGTCTCCGCGCAGGTCTCCGGTGACTCGCTCGCCATTGGACCAGTAGGCCGTGCCGTAGGCCGTCGCGCTCTCTGGATCCTCAACCGGTGGCCACCACTGGTTCTGTTTTTTCTGTGAGGATTCGGCGGGGCGCAGCATGGGATCGAAGGTCGGCACCTTGGATTCCGTGGAGAAGCAGACATCGAAGCCGTTCTCCCAGGGGGGTGAGTAGTGAGCTGCGTGCTTGGGACCGCCCCGGTTGGCGTCGCTCTCCGTCGTCGTGAGGGTTCCCAGGTGCCATTTACCGAAGTGTCCGGTGGCATAGCCGAGGGTCCGGAGAGCCTCGGCCAGGGTCAGCTCCCGGGGGAGGAGGTGACCGGAGTTGGCATTGAAGACCCCGTAGCGGTAGGGGTGACGGCCGGTGAGTGCACTACCACGGGTTGGGCTGCAGACGGGAGCAGCGGCGTAGAAGCGATCGAAGACCAGGCCACCCGCGGCCATGGCATCGAGCTGCGGGGTTTGAATGATCTCCCCGCCATTGAAGCCCACATCGCCCCAGCCGAGGTCGTCGGCCATCATCAGGACGATGTTGGGCGGCGAGGGGTCAACGGCAGCCTGTTGGAAGCTTGGGGCCGGAAGTAGGCTGAGTGCAGAGAGTAGCCACATGGTAGGAGGACGGTCTGGGTCGGGGCGCTGGGGAACTCAGCCTAACGCAGCGGGCAACGGGCCGCGCGTGGTTCCAGTGCTCTTCGGTTGCTCAGCTCCTCGCACGTCTCCAGCGGAGTTCCTGGACGCCGCAATAGAGAACGGGGACGACGAACATGGTCACCAGCGCGACGGCCATTCCGCCCACCGCGGGGATGGCCATGGGGATCATGACATCCGCCCCGCGGCCGGTTGAGGTGAGTACTGGCAGCAGGGCAAGGATCGTGGTGGCCGTGGTCATCAGGCAGGGCCTGCACCTGCGACCCCCAGCCCGTCTCACAGCTGCTCGCAGCTCCTGGACATCGCCGAAGGATCGGTTCTCAACGGATTGCTTGAGGTAGGTGGCGATGACCACACCATCGTCGGTGGCGATTCCAAAGAGTGCCAGGAAGCCGACCCAGACGGCCACCGACAGCCGGAGATCCTGAACCTGAAGTAGTGATCTGATGTTGGTCCCCAGGACATCGAAGTCCAGGAACCAGGGCTGGCCGTAGAGCCAGATCAGGAGGAAGCCTCCAGACCAGGCCACGAACACTCCGCTGAAGACCATCAGGGTGGTGGAGACCGCGCGGAACTGCAGGAAGAGGATGCCGAAGATCAGCAGCAGCGCCAGGGGTAGCACGACGGCCAGGGTCTCGGCTGCGCGAACCTGGTTCTCGTAGGTGCCGGCAAAGGCGTAGGAGACTCCGTCCGGCAGGAGCAGGTCTCCGCTGGCGAGCGCGGCCTCGAGGTGCGCCTTGCAGTCCTCGACCACATCGACCTCTCCGAACTCCGGAAGACGGTCGAAGAGGACATAGGAGGTGAGGAAGGAGTCCTCTGTCTTGATGACCTGAGGACCGCGGGTGTAGCGCACCTCCGCCAGCTGTGTGAGCGGGATCTGAGCTCCGCCAGGGGTGGGCACCAGCACCTTGTGCATGCTCTCGATCGTGTCGCGGCGCTCACGCTGGTAGCGAACCCGGACCGGATAACGCTCCCTGCCTTCCACGGTCGTGGTCACGCGTTTTCCGCCCAGGGCAATCTCGATCACACTCTGGACATCGGCGATCGTCACTCCATAGCGAGCCGCCTCCTCACGGTTCACGTCGATCTCGATGTAGGGCTTGCCAACCACGCGATCGGCGAAGGTCATCTCTGCACGGACGGACGGCACCTCTTTCAGCAGGCTCTCGATCTGGAGCCCGACCTCCTCGATGGTCTCGAGATCGGGGCCTGTGATCTTGACTCCCATGGGAGCACGCATGCCACTCTGGAGCATCACGATGCGCGCGGCGATGGGCTGCAGCTTCGGCGCGCTCAGGGTTCCTGGCAGGCGCGTGACCCGCACGATCTCATCCCAGATGTCGTCCGGACTCTGGATCTCAGGGCGCCAGTTACGGAACGGGCGGCCATCCTCATCTTCGATCAGCTCGCCGCTGGCGGTGCGGACGAACTCATCCCTCGTGTCGTCGAAGCGATAGTTCAGCTGCTCACCGGTGGGATCACAGCGGTACTCTGGGAGGTAGTTCACCACCGTCTCGACCATGGACAGCGGAGCGGGGTCGAGAGCCGACTCGGCTCTTCCGATCTTGCCGACCGCCAGCTCCACCTCCGGAAGGCTCTCGATGGCCCGGTCGAGGCTGGCGAGCACGTCTCTCGCCTCTCCCATGGAAGCGTGGGGCATGGTCGTGGGCATGAAGAGAAACGAGCCCTCGTCCAGGTCCGGCATGAACTGCTTCTCGAGCCCGGAGAACTGGTCACTGGCGTTGATCCAGAGGGTCGAGGTCTCGATCGTCTCCGGCTCGACTCCAATCTCGGTCAGTGCACGGGGAATGAACCCGAAGACCCGTGGGAAGCCCAGCCAGATCGTCAGACCGAGCACGCATAGCAGACCCGGCAGGCTGAGAAACAGGAGCTTGTGCTTCAGGCACCAGCGGAGGATCCGGTCGTAGCAGCGCTCGAAGAGCTGGAACACGAAGAGCAGTGAGAACACTCCTCCGGCGACGAACACCAGGTTTGCGAGGCGGCTTGCTCCGGGACCGAGAGGGCGCCAGTGATCCGAGAGCAGCACCGTCACCAGCGCCATCACGAGGTACTGAAACCACCGCTGCCAGCCCAGGCGATGGCCACGGGATGCGCCGGGCAAGGTCTTGCTGCGGCGTCTTCCCAGCAGCGCGAGAGCGAAGGGCGGGACGAGTACGAGGGTGACGAGCACGGCGCTGACCAGCGCCAGGGTCTTGGTCAGGGCCAGGGGCTGGAACAGCTTGCCCTCGGCGCCGATCATGCTGAAGACCGGTAGGAACCCAATGATCGTGGTGGCCACCGCGGTCAGGATGGCGGGCCCGACTTCACTGGAGGCAGCCAGGACCACCTCTCGACTGGACTCCTGCGGTCCGGCTTGTTTCATGCGCTCCAGGATGTTCTCGGTCAGAACGATTCCCATGTCGACGATGGTGCCGATGGCGATGGCGATGCCAGAGAGGGCCACGATGTTGGCATCCACTCCAAACCACTTCATGAACACGAAGGTCAGGAGGACGGCCACCGGCAGGAGAGCGGAGATCAAGAGGGAGGCGCGCAGGTTCATGACGAGAAAGAGGACCACCAGGATGGTGATCAGCATCTCCTCGAAGAGCGTGCTCTCGAGCGTCCCGAGCGTCTCGCGGATCAGGCCAGAGCGATCGTAGAAGGGCTGAATCGTGACCCGAGAGTTGCGGCCATCGTCGAGCTCCTTGAGCGGAAGTCCTGGTGAGATCTCGGCGATCTTGTCCTTGAGACGTTTGATCACCTGGAGTGGATTCTCGCCATAGCGCATGACCACCACTCCACCCACCGCGTCAGCACCTCCGCGGTCGAGGGCTCCGCGTCGCAGGGCCGGGCCGGAGGTCACGTGGGCCACATCACCGATCCGAATGGGGACTCCGTCGGTGGATCGGATGACTGACTCCTCAAGATCTCGGGTGTCCTCGATCCACCCCAGGCCTCTCACGAAGTACTCCACGCGGTTGATCTCCAGCAGCTTCGCGCCCACCTCCAGGTTGGAGTCGCGCACCGCGCCGTAAACCTCCTCGAGGGTCACGTTGAGGGCGCGCATGGCATCGGGGTCGACGTCGACCTGGTACTCACGAACGTAGCCGCCGACAGAGGCAACCTCGGCGACTCCGTCGACGGACATCAGGGCGAAGCGCACCTGCCAGTCCTGGATCGAGCGCAGCTCCTCCTGGCCCCAGCCTCCCGCTGGTTGATCCGAGTCATCGCGGCCCTCGAGGGTGTACCAGAAGATCTGTCCGAGGCCCGTGGCGTCGGGGCCCAGGATGGGCTGAACGTTCTCGGGCAGCAGATCTCGTGGCAAGCTGGCGAGCTTCTCGAGGATCCGTGACCGTGACCAGTAGAACTCCACGTCATCCTCGAAGATGACGTAGATGCTCGAGATGCCAAAAGCGGAGGAGGATCGGATGGTCCGAACCCCGGGGAGCCCGAGCAGGGCCACGGTCAGGGGATAGGTGACCTGGTCCTCCAGATCCTGTGGCGAGCGTCCTGCCCACTCGGTGAACACGATCTGCTGGTTCTCACCAAGGTCGGGGATGGCATCCACGGGCACCGGGTCGCGAGGAATTCCGCCGGGGTTCCAATCGAAGGGGGAGCGGTGGAGCCCGGCCCCGACGATCAGGAGCAGGACGACCAGCGCCAGGAGGCGATTGCCCAGGAAGAAGCGGATCAGGGGGCTCATCGGCTGCTGCCCTCGCTCAGGACTCGTTGCCGCTCTCCGCAGTGCAGCATCTCGGCGCCGAAGTAGGGATTGAGGACCTCCTCACCCAGCTGCAGCCACTCGGCACCCTCGAAGTCGAGGGCCATCGGGCAGTGAAAGAGCCCGAGGTCGCCATCCCGCTGTCGTGTACCGATGGCCTCGACGAGAACCAGGAGGGATGATGAGAGCGGAGCAAGGGCCGCTCGTCGGCTTGCAACATCGGTGCAGGAGGAGAGCGTGGCGAGGGCCTCATCCAGCTGGTGAGCGAGGTCCTCCCACCTACGAGCAGTCAGGCCGCTGAGAAGGGTGAGGTCCAGACTCGCGTGGGCGCTGGCCAGGCGGGCGCTCTCCACACCACCGTCCTCATCGGCGGCCAGAACTGACTGCAGCAGGAGATAGGCATCGACGAGCTCATCGAATTCGGCCCTGAACGGGGCAGGTACATCAAGGTCGGGGATGGTCCTCTCCGGCCGCAGCTCCTCGAGGCTCATCATGCTCGGCTGCGCACGAATCTGAAGCTCGCTGTCCAGCTTGAAGGCACCATTCACGACGACCCTCTCGCCTTCCTCGACTCCCTCGAGCACGACATACCAGTCCCCGGCCCTTGGGCCGAGGGCGATCACGCGCCCCTCGTAGGTGGGTGCTGCCGTGTCCTTGACCTCCACGTAGACCACGGCCCTCTTGCCGGTGATCAGCGGAGCACTCTGCGGAATGACCAGGGAGAGCTCTTCCTCGCCGCCGACGGCAAATCCCAGGTCGGTGGCGGGAACCAGATCCATCTCACACTCCACGCAGAGCTCGGCCTGGTCGGCGGTGACCTCGGGGTGCATCGGGCACATCCACTTGCCTGCCAGGCTGTGGTCGACCACTGCACCGCCGGAGGTCAGTCGCGCCTCTGCCGTCGCAGAGACGAACATTCCTGGCTTGAGGCGCTGGTCGGGGTTATCGACATTCAGTCGCACCTTGACCGTTCGCGTACGATCGTCGAGCACCGGATCGATGAAGGCTACCCGTCCGTGAAAGGTCTCGCCGGGATAGGCTTGCAGCCTGAACTCCACATCCTGGCCGTAGCGGAGCCAGGGGAGGTCGCTCTCGTAAGCCTCGAGCTGGACCCAGACCTTGGAGAGGTCCGCGATGGTGTAGATCGGCGTGCCTTCCTTGACGTACATGCCCTCGAGAGCATCCTTGTGAATCACCACACCACCGGCGGGAGCGTAGAGAGTTGTGTGCTCCTGGGGAGTGCCGTGCTCTACCAGTTCGGCGAGTTGCTCCTCGGAGAAGCCGAGCAGCCGCAGCTTGGAGCGTGCCGCAGCGGCCGTCCGAGCTGCGGTGGCGCGCAGCGTCTCCGAGGTGCTCTGACCCTGCCGCCTGACATTCAGACGTGCCTGCAGGAACTCCTGCTGGGCAGCGAAGAGCGTTGGAGAGTAGATCTGGACGAGGTGGTCGCCAGCACGAACGCTGACCCCCGTGTAATCGACGAAGAGTCGGTCGAGCCGTCCAGGGACCCGGGTGGTGATGTAGGACAGTCGGGTCTCGTCAACCGTGACCTTGCCGACCATTTCGATCTCGTGAGCAACGCTTCGCCGCTCCACGAGCGCCGTCTCGATCTGGGCCAGGGCGCGCGCAACGGGGCTCAGCTCCAGGCGCGGTAGGGAGGACTGCTCCTCGTCCCCAGTGGCCTGCGCCTTGATCAGATCCATGAAGCAGATCGGACACTTGCCAGCCTCCGGCTGGCGCACCTGTGGATGCATCGAGCAGGTCCAGGAGATCTCGGTTGGAGAGCTGCTGGAGCCTTCCGGAGCTGGTTCCGAGTGGGAACCGCAAGACTGGGTGCTCGTGCCGACGAGCCCCAGGATCACGAGCGAGAGCAGGTGGAGTTGTAGTCTCATGGTCAGATTTCCTCGTGCAATGGGCGACCGCTGAGGCGTTCGACCTGGACCAGCGCCTGGGCTCGGTCGATCTCTGCCCGCGAGGCCTCGAGCTTGAAATCGAGTAGCACTTGCTGGGCGTCGACGAGGTCGAGGAAGCTGCGTTCTCCTGCCTGGTAGGCGCTCTCCAGTGAGAGCAGGGCCTCCTGGCCCTTGGGGATCAGGCTCTCACGAAACAGGCGGACGCGTCGATTGGCGTCACGATAGGTGTAGAGGCTCATCTGCAGCTCGGCAGACAGCTGGTTCAACCGATCCTGGTGGTGATGACGCGCGGCACGCACGGCGGCACGAGCCTCGCGCTCGGCTGCCTGATTCGAATTGCGCCAGAAGGGCAGGTCCAGCCCAACAGTCAGGGCCAGGGCATCCTCACCGGACCCGGGTGTGCCCGCTTGCCTGGCTCCACCAATGAACACGTACTCGGCACCCACGACGAACTCGGGGTTGGATCGTGTGCGGCTCCTGTCGACTTCTCTTTCAGCAGCTTCGATCCGTGCTTCCAGGGCGATGAGCTCCGAGCTGGTCACGGCCAGGTTCTCCAGGAGTTGTGACTCGGGGAGCTCGCGACCTCCTGGCAGGGGGCCTGGTTCCTCCTCGATCTCGAAGGTCCACTGGCCCCCCAGCACTGCCTCGAGTTTCTGCTGTGTGGGGCCGCGGCGGTCAGCCAAGGTGGCGATCTGATCCTCGAGCTTGCCAAGCTCGATCTGGGCACGCACCAGATCCGAGTAGGGGCCCGCCCCCGATTCCATGCGCGAGAGCGCCACGTTCTCCCAGTGAAGCAGCAATCCGTGATGAGCCCGGCTGATCTCCAGGGCGAGGGCCAGCCAGGCCAGCTCGTACCAGGCCTCGCGAACGGAAGCGTCCACCTCGATTCGCTCCCGCTCATACTCACAGAGCAGGACGGCAGCGCGCTGACTGGCGACGTCCTCGGCGGCCGCTGACTCACCCCAGCGGCCAAGCGGAACCTGCAAGCCGACTCGGCCCTGAATGGGCCCCGTGCGTGTCTCGATCTCCTCGACGTACTGGCCCAGCTGCAGCCTCGGAGGGGGGCTCTCGCCAACCTGCGCAACCTGCTCGAGGGCGGCCCTCCACTCCTCGTGAGAGGCGGCCAGGGATGGACTGTTCGAGCGTGCGTACCGCAAGAGGTCCTGAAGGGCCGGTTGCTGCAATAGCTCCAGCTCGGCGGCACTGGCTTGCTGCTCCTGGAGCTCCTGCGAGCGCCACTCGACAGGAGCCATGACATGACTGGTATCAGGAGTCGTGCCACACCCTTGAAGTGTCGCGACACAGGTCGCGCTGAGGTGGAGAAGGTACGGGCGAAGTCTCATTGAAGAGTCCTCTTGATCTTTGGGCCTG
Organism: Planctomycetota bacterium; assembly: GCA_014237855.1. Lineage (GTDB taxonomy): Bacteria > Planctomycetota > UBA1135 > UBA1135 > JABACD01. The sequence goes on from JABACD010000022.1 coordinate 76,423, forward strand.
AAGGGGGCCGGGGCGCGCGATGCGCCCGAAGCGAAGGATGGTGTTGCCAGGGCACGAGGTTGCCCAGACAAGCACAGGTTGGCGTTGAGGGGGAGCCGGCTCGCGAGCCGCTCGTACCCCTGGGCCTCCTTCAGGCGCGAGCGATCCCCAGCTGAGCCAGGGCGCGAGGAACGCAACCCTCATTCCACAGCGCGAAACACGCTGCTGTGCTCAGGCTCGAGATTCGAGTGACGTCACCACCGCGAGACCAACCGGGCGGTGGCAAGCTGAACTCCGTGGGCTGTGCTGTTGAAGCAAGGGCGAGGACTGCGGGCTGCAGACCCCTGGCAATCCAGTCAGCGTAGCCGGACCTGGCAGCCCCTTGATCCGTGGGGGAGACCAGCGGTGTGCGGGGCGTAGGGTCAGCCGGACTCGTGCGACAGTCGCAGGGTTGGTCCTCGCCCGAGCTCGCCGACTCCTGCTCCTCCTGTAGCCTGGAGGAGTCCTGGGTGCAGCAACCACCCTCGGACGTCGGGGCCAGCTCCTCCAGGCAGCAGCAGTCCTGGTCCGGGGTTGCCCCGCAGGCGGTGGCCGTGCTGGCCAGGATCGGTCGCAAGCTGAACAGCAGGAGTGCCACGGCTGTGAACCAGGCTCCCCATCGCTGGGAGGCGGCTGCTCGGGACTCTTGGTAGGCGCTCTTCATCAGGGTTCTGGAAAGCGACCTGGCCGCCGTTCTCGCCACTCCAGAGTACTTGAGAACTCCAAGGTCGTCCATGGAAGCTCTCTGGAGGGACTCATTCAGGCCAGCTGGTGAAGCGTAGGATGCGCAGTTCCATCTCCGGAGGGAATCCCTGCCCCTTCGGGAGGGGGTTGCGCTCGATCTCGATCATCTTGGAGATCGGGTGGCTGAACCAGCCCTTGGGCATGTTGAACATGCGGGGCGCGTCAATCGGGCTCAGGAAGCAACCGCCAATCGAAGGCTGCTGATCGTAGAAGAAGGTCGTCGCCACCTCGATGTCATGACCCGGCGAGGCCGACTGCTTGGGCTTTGCCTGTTCGATGACCTCGGGGCTGACGAGGCCGAAGCGGTCGAAGACCTCGAGCCTGGAGTAGTAGCCCATGGCTCCGATGGCTGCGAGGATGATCGACTCGTTGGGCCTGGTGAACAGCTTCAGCCCCCGTCCCTGAAGAGTCCACTCGTCGGTGCGGGCCTGCATGGAGGCGCGCATGGCGAGCTCGCTCTGCCAGGGACTGTTCAGGCGGAAGTGAAAGCGCTGCCGGACCGACTCCGGGATCAGGTTGAGGTCGAAGCAGCCGGCCACATTCAAGCTGATGCAAAGACCGACGCCGAGCAGGCCTGCTCGAGCGAACCAGGCGCGTGCCGTCCAGGACTCTTGCCACACGAGGGCCAGGAGCAGCGCGAGGAAGGGAGTGCACGAGAACATGAAGCGGCCGAAGGGCATGAAGTCTCCACCGACCCAGACCGCATAGGCAAGGCTGGCGCTGACAATGACCCAGGCGGGTAGCGCAATTCTTGCAGTCCTTCGGGACGAGCAACGCAGCGCCATCAGCATCACGATGGCCGTCGCAGGCATGGCAAGCCACCAGGTCAGCAGGTAGTTCCAACCACGCTCGAGGCGGAAGCTCGACAGCCCGACCTTGACTCTAGCTGTGTTGGGGAGCACGTGGCCGTAGTAGGAATAACGCCAGGCGACGTGAAGGGCGACCACTCCGACGAGGGTGATGGCAACCGTGAGGAGGGCGCGCAGCAGTCCGCGTGGGCGAGCCTCGACGAGCCACAGGAGGGCTCCTGCGACCAGGATCATGCCGACCCACAGGGCGCCGTCTGCACGTACCAGGGCGGTGAGTCCGGCCAGCAGGGCGGCCTGGCCAGCGTGGGGCTGTTCTGGATCGCCGAGCAGGCGCTCGTAGACGCCAAAGACCAGCAGGGCCGTGGCCATGGTGGCGAGGCCTCCGGTGGCCCACAGGGCAAAGGCCGGCAGGCTACCCAGGAAGAGCCCGACCGCGACCGTGCCGAGCACGCCGAGCTGGAGACGGCGACGGGCATGAGCGGGGACCCAAAGGACCAGGAGCAGTCCGCAGAGGGTCGAACTCCAGCGGGCAGCGCTGCCCGGGGCGACCCCCAGCCACTCGAAGGGCGTCAGCCAGAGCACCCAGAGCAGGTTGGAGTAGCCCTCAACGGGGACCTCACCCAGCAGGTTGTAGCGCAGCCCGTGCCCCTCAGCGAGGTTCCTGCTGTACCTGAACGAGATGTAGGCGTCATCGCACAGGAAGTTGAGCTGCCAGGCCAGGAGGGCGAAGAGCAGGGCTCCGGGCAGCAGGGGCCAGCGGCCTGAGGAGACGGGAGAAGTCACGGACAGAAGGTAGTTGGTCACGGCCCCGAAAGCCACGGAGCTCTGTCTCCTGGAGCGGTGGTGGCTTTTGCTCTCCCGCACTCCTACTTTTTGTGGGGGCCGACAGAGTGGGTTCCAGAGGATGCAGCTAAGAAAACTGATCGAAGCGGGACGCGGGGGGAGCTGGTGGGCCCTGCTCGGAATCCTGGTGCTCGTCGCACACGCGTCGCTCTTCGGGGTGGGCCCGGTCGGTGCGGACTTCGAGACCCTGGTGGATGCTTCCCGGGGAGTCTATTCCGACCTGGGCGGAGTGGCTGACGGTGGAGTGGAGAGTCTGTTCAACCGTGCTGGAACTGCCGGGCGTCCGCTGGCTGCCTGGTCCCTGGGACTGTCGAGCTGGATCTGGACGAGCGGTGGCGTCTGGACGCCCTTCGCTGCCTCGGGGATGCGCCTCGAGAATCTGCTCTGGTTGGTGATCGTCGCCTACCTGCTGTCGCGTCTCTTACGTCGTCTGCTCACTCCCTGGACAGACTCCGACCAGGCGAGTGCTGCGGCCAGCGCAGCGCTGTTCGTTCTGCTGGTTCACCCGCTGTCCGTCTCGGCCGTCGCCTCTCCAGCGGCACGTGGAGATCTGATCGCCGCTGCACTTGGACTGCTGGCGGGGGCAGCCTTTCTACGTGGTCGCCAGGATCGTGACCATGGCTTCCTCATTCTCGCTGCCCTGGCAACCTTGCTGGCAACCCAGGCGTCGGAGCTGGGATACCTGATCCCCATCTGGCTGGGCCTGATCGAGTTCACCTCCTCACGTCGCTACAGACCGGGTCACTCGCGAATCCGGACGGCGCTGACCACCGTGGTCGTGTTCGGTGCCTTTGCAGGAGTCGACGTCCTGGTTCGCATCGGCCTGGGCATCGATCCGTGGCCCATGGAGCTGCGCGACTCGCTGACGGCCATGACGAGCTTCTCGGGTGCGGTCGGGGTCCTGCTCGGTGGACTGACCAAGCTGGGCGTCTTGATCCTCCCGGTGAACGGGGCCAACGCCGGTGCCTTCGGCTTCATCTTTGCAGCTCTCTTGCTGGTGGCGGTCATTCAACCCGCTCTCCACGCTGGGCTCTCGGCACCACGCTTCTGGATCACCTTGCTGTGTATCTGGTTGGCCCTGGTGCTCATCACTGAGGCCATGCGGGCGACCCTGTACGTGGGCCCCAATGACTTCAGCGCCTCGGCTGGTCTGTTCCCTGCGGTGCTCATCATGGCGGTTGGGCTCGGCGTGGCCTCGACGGCGGTCTCGGGGAGCCGGCGACAGGGCCTGCCCCTGGTGGTGGTCTGCTTGCTGTGCGCTCTGGCTCGCTCGAACGCCAGAGGGTGGCGCGCCGCTGCCAAGGATGCCCACGAATTTCACAGCGAGCTCAGCGAGGTGATCGCCAGTGAAGGAGATGTGCCGCACTACCTGGTGATCGATCCGCCGGGTCTGGTGGACCTCTACCAGGCGACTCCGCTGGAGCTTGGTTGGGTCTTCGACGAGGCCATCACCGGGCTGCCATTGCGAGCCGAGCGCCTCGACTTCACGCGGGTGAGCGAGGAGGCACTGCTCAACTTCGCGCGCCTCAAGGAGTTCGACGACCTGCGAAGCCAGGGCCTTGTGATCCTGTTCCAGAATCGACGCGTCAACCCGAAGGGCCCCTCGGTCTGGGGGTCTGTTCACCTCGAGCCTGATGCCGAGGCAGGCACCGTCCTGGAGTGGCGCAACCCCGCGGGCGGTGCCGGCGATGGTCGTGCCCTGGCGACGGCGGGGCACTGGGTCGGACCGGATCTCGATCAGCCCTTCGTGGCGGATTCAGGGGCCATCGAGTTGATCACGGTTCGTGGGAGAACAGACCCCGAGAGCGATCGACTCTCGGAGTTACCCGACGCGCTGCTGCCGGAGGCGCAGATCTACTGGCGTGCGCGGGGTGGGCTCGTGCAGGGCGGCCTGCTCACAGGCTTCTGGTTTCGAACGAAGGATCAGGCGCATCAGGCAGCCTTTGATTCCGGCTCCTCCCTGACCTGGCTGCTGGGGCCGAGGGTGGACAGCCTGTTGCTGATGGGAGACCTGGCCGAGTCGCCCGGGGCGGAGGTCTGGAGCCGTCCCCCGGAGGTAAGCGGACGTCTCGAGCCCGAGGTCGATGACGAGGACTGGCACCTGGGGATCCCGGACTCAGCAGGTCTGGAGAACACCGAGCTGACGGAGGAGTGGTTCCTGACCCTGCTCGACCTGGAGTCCCTCGCCTTCTTCGAGATTCTCTGCGAGGTCGATGGTGAGGGCGCCCTGCTGGCTCCGGACGCGGAGGAGATCAGCCAGTTCCTGCGCAGCTCGCCGGGCAGCCTGGCCTGGGGGGTCGAGCGGCGGATCGGGGGGGCTGTGATCGAGCGTAGCGGGGGGCGCCTCTGAGCGCTTCGGACGTTACTCTCTACGGTTCCTCGTCCCTGTTCCATCGCCTCACCCGCCTCCATGAGCACCGCCCCCAGCCGGGATCTCGACTCCTTTCCCAATCCCAATCCGAGCCGTGACTACGAGATTCGCTTCGAGTGTCCCGAGTTCACCTGCGTCTGCCCGAAGACGGGTCAGCCGGACTTCGGCACCATACGAATCCGATACGTACCCAACGAACTGTGCGTGGAGCTGAAGAGCCTGAAGCTCTACCTTTGGTCCTTCAGGGAGGAGGGGGCCTTCCACGAGGCGGTCACCAACCGGATTCTGGACGATCTGGTGGCGGTGACCTCGCCGCGACGCATGACGGTCGAGGGGGATTTCATGGTCCGCGGCGGGATTCACACCGTGGTCGAGGTGTCCTATCCCTGAAGTCGAGCCGTGTTCCTCAGCAGGCACGGCATCGATTTCTAACACGAAGTTACAAAGCAGTTCGAAACTCGGCCACGGCGCTGTCTTTTAGTGTTCCTGCCGGAGGTTCGTTCCCCGTCGCTTCGGGGCGGGCCTGTAACGGCGACTGATCAGCTCGATAGAGCCGTGTGCAATCAGCTCTGATCGCACCTGGAGAGGCAACCCAACTGAGAATCATGATGTCCCAACAGAATCAGAACGAAGGCGTCCAGACACTCTTGAACCGCGTCGAGTCCCTCGAGAAGGAGAATCGTCGCATCAAGAAAATAGGTATGGGGCTGCTCGGCGCCTCGGTTTGCCTTGGGCTGCTGAGTGCCGTCACCCCGATGCTCTGCAAGACCGTGTGGGCCGAGCGCCTGGTGCTTCGGAATGCGAGCGGCCGCGATGTGATGACCATGGACGCCTACAGCAGCGATCGTCCCACCATCACCATGCGGGACGACTCGGGCCGCTCCGCGGTGAGACTCTCCTGGCAGGAGGGCGTCTTGATGGACTTCCTGGACAAGAAGGGAGTGACCAACACCTCCGTCAAGGTTCACAACGATGGCCGGACCACCGTGGCGAGGCGCAACGAGGAGGGTCAGCTGGTGAGCATGGCGAAGTAGGCTCGTCGGATCAGGCGCGGCTGGCAGCTCTCAAGGACCGGAGACTGCCGGTTGCGTCGTATTTGCGGGGGAGTTTCAGGCTTCGCCGGCCGTCCCATTGTGGGGTCAGCAGCTCTCCTGGGGCTCTCAGGGGGGGGCCGGGGGGCTTTCTCGAGGGCCGATTCAAGGTCGGCGCGGCTTGCGTCGATTCAGGGCGCGGTCATGGAAGATGAACTAGGAGAAGACCTGCAGGGCTCACCCGAGCTGATCGCAGGGATCGAGGAGCGCATCCGGATTCCGCTCGCAGAGCTCGTGGAGAAGTTCGCGATCCTGGCCGAGGAGCTGCTCCCGGTCGAGCACAGGCTCCTTGCGGAGCAAGCGCTCGAGACGAGCCAGGCGATCCTGGGCTCCATGGACGACTGGATCGACCAGAACTCGGTGGCAGCGCAGGCGGCTCGGGAAGTCGAGCCGGAAATCCGGCGTGTGCTGGTGGTCGAGATGGACCGAGTCGAGAGCCGGGTCCTCGCCGGGCACCTCTCCGTGGATGGCTTTCAGGCGGAATTCGCAGCCGATGGCAAGCAGGCCTTGAGCTGCCTGGCAGCGGGTGACTTCGACGCGGCCATCGTCAGCTCTCAGCTGGGGGGCAGCGGAGTTGCGGCTCTCCTGGAGGCGATCCGAGGCGGTGGGGCTGGTGCTCAGCACGCGGACCTCCGGGTCTTCCTGTTGGGAATCGAAGAAGCAGAGCTGAACGAGGCCTGCTCCAACCTCGATGTGCAGGGCTCCATCCTGCGGCCGATCGAGCTTGGAAGCCTGGGGCAGAGCCTGCGCTCCGCGGCCTAGGATCCAGGGCTGGGACTCGTCGGAAAGGCCGGGTTCGCTGTCCGACAGCGTCGGGAATCGCTGTAGCCTGTCCCACATGATTGCCAGCGTTCTCGGACTACTGACCCTTGTCCTCGCGCCACTGCAAGATGGTGAGGTGACGCAGAGACCACCCCTGGGGCAACACCTGCGCGACATCGATGAGGTGTCGACCGCTGCGGGCCTGGTGCTGGATGACGAGGGCAACGTCTGGGTTCTCGAACAACAGCTCGGGCGCCTGCTCTTGATCGACGCCGACGGTTCTCGCCAGGTTCTCGCCGAGGGGCTGCGCAGTCCGCGCGATCTGGCGCTTGGCTCGGAGGGCCGGCTCTTCGTGAGCGAGGCCTGGAGCTCGAGCGTGTCACGACTGGGGCCAGAGGGAGAGCTCGAGCTCTCCTTTGGATCCGGGCTGCTCCATCGTCCCCAGGGCTTGGACAGGGTCGGCGACCGGGTCTACGTCGCCGACCGGGGCCGTCACCGGATCGAGGTCTTCAATCAGAGTGGCGAGCACCTGTTCGGATTCGGAGGTCACGGCACGGAGCCGGGGCAGTTCATCGAACCCCACGATGTTGCCGTGGACTCCGAGGGCCGCATCTTCGTCAGTGATCGGGGCAACAGCCGCCTGCAGGTCTTCAGTGCAGAAGGCGAGTTCCTCCGCAGCTGGGGCGACTGGGGCCCCTTTCCCGGGCTCTTCAGCGAGCCGACTGGAGTGGTCGTCCAGGGGGAGCGCATCTACGTGGCGGATAGTGGCAATCACCGTGTGCAGGTCTTCGATCCCAAGGGAGAGCTCCTCGATCGTTTCGGCCTGCACGCGATCCGCCCCCGGGAAGGTGTCGGCTTCCTGCACTACCCCGAGGCTCTGGCGCTCTCACCTGATGGTGAGCTGGCTGCCCTGGCCGAGCCGGTGGTGGATCGTGTGCAGCTGTTCTGTCGCACGGGTGGTACGCCCGAGGACGACGTCCGCAGGCAGGCACAGGGGCTGGCGCGACCATCGGCCCACTACGGCATGGACATCGAGATAGCGGGGCCCTATCTCGCACTCAGCGAGCCCGAGAGCCACTCGGTCGTGTTCTACGTGAATTCCATGTCGGAGCCGATTCGTATCACGCGAGTCTCGGGACTGGGGACGAAGACCGGGCTGCTCTCCGGTGTGGGAGGCATGGACTTCGAGCGTGAAGCTCGCGACCTGTGGGTCTGTGATCCGAGCCTGAGGCGCCTCTCGCTCTTTCGCCTGCGAGGTAGCGAGGAGGAGGAGATTGGCTTTGATGCGCTGAAGGCGCGCTTCGTGAAGTCAGTGGACCTGGAGCGACTGCGCGAGCTGGAGATGGGGGCTGTGCTGGAGGCCGCCCCCGAACCCGTGGCCCTCGACCGTGATGGTAGCGGCCGCTTCTTCATTGCCGACCGGCGCAATGGCTGTGTGGTGGTGCTCGGTTCGGACCTGGGCTTCATCGAGGTCGTCGGTGCCGGCGTGCTCGCGCATCCCACGGGTCTCGCCGTCAGCGAGGACGGGGAGCGGCTCTACGTGGCGGACGAGGCAACCGGCGTGCACTGCTTTGCCGGCAAGGACTGGAAGCACCGGGCTCTCGAGGCTGGAGGCTCAGGACCCTGGCTGGCGCCCTACGACCTGGCAATCGCGCCGGACGGCGCTCTCTTTGTGACCGATAGCGGGAACCACACGGTGACGGCCTTTGATGCGGAGGGCGAGTGGCTGCGGAGCTGGGGTGGGGCTGGCCTCGAGCGTGGGCAGTTCTACAAGCCGCGTGGCATCGCTCTTGATCAGCGCGGAAACCTGACGGTCGTCGATCATGCCAATCACCGCGGGCAGACCTTCACTCCCGAGGGGGAGTACGTGGGCATCTTCGGCCTGCGTCTCTACACACGCCTGGCGCGCTACCCGCATCTCAAGGACAAGCCGGCAGACAGCGGCGAGGGGGAGGAGTGATGCAGCTTCAGAGACTCAGTGTGGGGCAGCGGCCCAGGGTAGGCCTGTTGCTGGCCGCTGCGGGTTTCGTCCTGGTGAGCCTTGGCTTCGCGAGGTCCCTGTCCCAGGAAGGGCAGGGCGCCGAGCGAGTCAGCATCGTCAGCAACGACGGCACCTACCGGGTTCAATACGACCTGGAGCCCGATGTCATCGAGTTCGGCGAGCTCTTCTCGCTGACCCTCTGGCCTGAGCGAGTGGACGGGGAGGAATTCGCCTCCAGCCTGGCGGTGGACGCACGCATGCCCGAGCACGCCCACGGCATGAACCGCGAGCCCAAGGTCGAGCGCAGGGAGGACGGTAGCCTCCGCGTGACCAACCTGTTCTTCCACATGCCCGGCTACTGGGAGATCTACTTCGACTTCACCCGCGGTGCGATCACAGAGCGGGCCCAGTTTCCGGTGGACGTTGACTGAGCTGTGAGCTTGACTGCAGACAGTCGGGTTCGATCGGGCAGGGTTGGGGCGCTGGTGCTCTTGCCCTGGTTGGTCCTGCTGGTCTGGGGCGCAGCCAGTGCCGACCTGCAGGAGACTGAAGGCGCGGAGCAAGAGGTGCAGTTCGACGAACGCGAACTCAGGCGCATCCTGCAGCTCTCGCCTCTGGGGGAGCCACCCCTGGACGCGACGAATCGCTTCGATGGAAACCCGCAGGCCGAGCGTCTGGGCCATGCCCTCTTCTTCGATGCCGGTCTCTCGGTGAACGGTGAGATCTCCTGCGCAACCTGCCACGATCCGAAGCAGGGGTTCAGTGACGGCAAGCCCGTGGCAGACACACTGGAACCAGGCAAGCGCAGGACTCCTGCACTGTGGAATGCCGCCTACGGACACTGGTACTTCCACGATGGCCGGGCAGCCACCTTGTGGTCCCAGGCGCTCGACCCCATCGAGGACGAGGCCGAGATGGGGGGCGACCGGCTTGCTGTCCTGCACCATATCGCTCAAGACGAGCCCTTGCGGCGCGCCTTCGAACAGCTGCGTGGACCGCTCCCCGAGCTGGAGAATTCGGAGGACTTCCCCGCCCACGCCAGGCCTGTCCCGGATGAGCCCGAGCATCCCCATGCCAGGGCCTGGGCGAAGATGTCGGAGGAGAATCGCGAGTCGGTCAACCGGGCCTTCACCGATGTGGGCAAGATGATTGCGGCCTACGAGCGGCGCCTCGTCAGTCGTGACTCGGCCTTCGATCGTTTCGTCACCGGCCTGCGTGAGCAGGATCAAGAGCTGCGCAGGGCCCTGAGCCCCTCGGCGCAGCGGGGGCTTCGACTGTTCCTCGGCAAGGGGCGCTGCCGACTGTGTCACAACGGGCCGAACTTCAGCGACGGTGAGTTTCACGGGCTGGGGCTGGCGACTCGAGCGGGTGGAATGCCGACGGACTCGGGCAGGTACGGCGGAGTGCCAGGCCTGCTCGAGCGCGAGTTCACCGCGAGCGGACCCTACAGCGACGCACCCCTGGGAGAGCGGGCCAGGCAGCTGGAGGGACTGCGAGTCGGTCCGGAGAACTGGGGGGAGTTCAAGACTCCCAGCCTGCGCAACGTCGGGGAGCGGGCGCCCTACATGCACGCTGGTCAGTTCGCGGACCTCGAATCGGTGCTCAACTTTTACTCGACACTCGAGGGTGCAGCGCCGCTTCATCAGCATCAGGAACAGGTGCTCACAGCGCGAGATTTCACACCCCAGGAGATCGCGGACCTGGTTGCCTTCTTGCTCTCGCTGCAGGGAGCAGCGATTGATTCTGCCTGGACCGGCCCCCCGGGCTCCTCGCGGGACCTGCCTACCGATGTGCCGAAACAGCACGATCGCTGAGGCACTGCCGGGGCCATGAGGCCTCTAGATGCCCATTTCGAGCGGAAGTGAACGCAGAGGAGATAGGGAACTGAAGACGGTGCGTTGAATGGAACTTGGACTCCACTAGAGCCGTCCTAAGTGAGACGAATCTGTCCTCAAGAAATCGGGGTATGCTTCCACGAGCCCCGTCCCGGACGACTCCCCTCAGAAAGACCCCCTATGAACGTCTCTCAGTTCTTGACCACCCTGGCAATCGCTTGTGTCCCCACGGGACTCCTGCTTGCCCACGACGATGACCCGAAGATTCTCGACCGACAGGCGCCCTACCAGGGGGCTGCCTTCCGGCGTGGTCAGCTCAACATGCCAGGGGGGCCCACCGGCGGCTCTCTTGCCCTGGGTGGTAACCCCTTCTCTGCCAGTGGAGTGACCCTCCTGAGCTGGTTGCCGCTTGGCGAGTTCGGCAGCCCAGGGACCGGCGCCGACTGCTGGGGCTACACCTCCTCGAGCGGTCGCGAGTACGGCCTGTTCTGTCATCGCGATGGCACGAGCATCATCGATGTCACCAACCCCTTCAACGCCCAGGTGGTCACGACCATCTCCGGTCCCGAGAGCCTCTGGAGGGACGTCAAGATCTACCAGAACAGGGCCTACATCGTCAGCGAGGGTGGCTCAGGCATCCAGGTCGTGAACCTGAACAACATCGACAATGGCCAGGCCAACCTGGTCGGCACCATCACCAGTGGTGGCTCGACGTCAACCCATAACGTGGCCATCAACGAGGAGAGCGGCTACCTCTACCGGACGGGCGGTAGCGGCAATGGTCTGCGCGTCTACGACCTCGCGGCGAACCCGACCAACCCTCCGTTCGTGGGGTCTTGGTCGACGCGCTACGTGCACGACGCACAGGTCGTCTCCTACACCTCCGGTCCCTACGCCGGCAAGGAGATCGCCTTCTGCTGCTCAGGATTCAACAACGGTGGGACAGCGACAGGGCTCGATGTCCTCGACGTCACCAACAAGAACAACATCCAGGTTCTGGCGAACGTCTTCTACTCGAACGGTGCGTACTCGCATCAGGGCTGGCTCTCTGAAGATCGTCAGTACTTCTTCCTCGGAGATGAGCTGGACGAGAACGGCTCGCTGCCGACGACGACGTACATCATGGACGTCTCGAACCTGAACAGCCCGTTCCAGGCCGGAAGCTTCACCAACGGCAACCAGGCGGTTGGACACAACCTCTACACGGTGGGTGATCTGATCTACGAGGCCAACTATCGCAGTGGTCTCCGGATCTTCAATGCATCGAACCCCCTCAATCCGCAGGAAGTTGCCTGGTTCGACACCTACCCCGAGGATGACAACGACGGCTTCAACGGGCTGTGGAGCGTCTACCCGTACTTCGAGAGTGGAACGATCATCGGCAGTGATCTGGAGCGGGGCTTCTTCGTCCTGTACCTGGGTGACATCCCGCTGACGCTGAGCTTCCAAGGGACTCCGCCGACGCTGGTTGATCCGGCCGGCGAGGGCGTGGATGTCTCGATCGTCGAGGCCTCGCCCGGGGACTACCTGATCGGCAGCGCCATGCTGCACGTGGATGTGGGTGGGAACTGGACGAGCTATCAGATGACCGACCTGGGCGGTGGAAACTTCCGCGCCGACTTCCCCAGCCTGCCGTGTGGCACGAGCTTCCAGTACTACATCAGCGCGGACAGCACCTCTGGAGGTACCTGGGCAGAGCCTCAGCAGGCTCCCAGCAGTCTCTTCAGCGCAGTGGCCTCGCTGGGCACGACCAACCTCGCGAGCGACAACCTCGAGGCCGCCAGCGGCTGGACCTCGGGCGTCGGCGGAGACTCAGCCAGCACCGGCATCTGGGAGCGCGTCAACCCCAACGGGACCGACGCTCAGCCCGAGAACGACCACAGCCAGCCGGGCACGCAGTGCTGGGTCACCGGACAGGGCTCCGTCGGGGGATCGATCGGTGAGAATGACGTGGACAACGGTTCGACCACCCTGCTGTCACCGGCCTACGACCTCTCGAGTGCCTCGTCTCCCTCGATCAGCTACTGGCGCTGGTTCACGAACGACGGGAACGGCTCGGTCGATGATGACTTCGTCGTCGAGATCCGCAGCAATGGCGGAGCCTGGGTCGAGGTCGAGCGTCTTGGCCCTGGTCACCCGGAGGCCTCTGGCGGTTGGTTCCAGAAGTCAATCGCCGTCACGAACTACGTGGCGACGAGCGCCTCTGTCCAGCTGCGCTTCATTGCCTCGGACACTGGCTCGGGCTCGATCGTCGAGGCTGCTATCGATGACCTCTCGATCGATGACGCCGATTGCGGCGGCTGCAGTGGACAGACCATGACCAACTACTGCTCGACGTCTCCGAACTCTGTTGGCTCTGGTGCCCTGATCAGTGGTACAGGTACGACGAGCCTGTCAGCCAACGACTTCAACCTCTACGTCTTCGGGGCCGTGCCCGGCGCCTTCGGGCTCTACTACTACGGCGGTGCCCAGACCGCGACGCTCTTCGGCGATGGCATCCGATGCGTCGCTGCGGGCTCGACGGGGATCTATCGCCTCAATCCTCCCCAGACGGTCAGCGTCTTCGGCGACCTGCCGCGGTCGGTCGACTACACGGCGCCTCCGATGAATTCGGGTGGCGGGATGATCTCCGAAGGCGAGACCTGGTTCTTCCAGTTCTGGTATCGAGACACGGCAGCCGGCGGTAGTGGCTTCAACCTCTCCGATGGGCTGGAAGTGATCTTCTGCCCCTAGTCTGTTCTCTCGGGATAGCAGCCCCTGGAGTCGGTCGCGCCGGCTCCGGGGGCTTTTTCTTGAGGTGGGGGCTCCCGACCACCGCGAAGGCGGCCCTGCCTAGTTCTCGCCGTCCCAGTAGGGGTTCTCAGGCGCCGGCAGATCATGCTGCTGGCGAATGGCCGAGAAGCCAGGCTTGATCTTGGTGAAGATCGTGTGCACCCGGTCCTCGTAGGGAGCAAAGGAGGACTTCATCGCGTTGATCGAGAGCTTCTCGAGGTCGTTGAAGTCGAGCCCGTACTCGTCGACCGCGATCTTGTACTCCTTGGACATCGTGGTCGCGCTCATCAGGCGATTGTCGGTGTTGAGCGTGACGCGGTAGTCCTTCTGCCAGAAGTAGGGGAAGGGGTGTTCTGCGATCGACTTGGCTGCGCCGGTGTGGACGTTGCTGGAGAGGCAGACCTCCAGGGGGATGCGGTGGTCGAGGACGTACTGAGCCAGCGACCCGACCCGAATCACCTGGCGGTCGTAGACGACGATGTCCTCGAGCAGGCGCACTCCGTGGCCGATGCGATGGGCACCGCAGTACTGCAAGGCCTGCCAGATACTCTCCGGGCCGAAGCTCTCGCCAGCGTGGATGGTGATGTTGAAGTCCATCCGCTTGGCGAACTGAAAGGCAGACAGGTGATGATTGGCTGGATGGCCGGCCTCTTCACCCGCCAGATCGAAGGCGACACAGCCCTGATTTCGGTAGGAGACGGCAACCTCTGCTAGCTGCAGGGAGAGGTCCACGGTCTCGTTCCGCATTCCACAGACGATCAGGCCGAAGCCGACGCCGAACTCACTGGAGCCCCGCTCCAGGCCCTTCAGGACAGCGGTCATGACTCCATCGAGGCCCAGGCCTCCCTGGGTGTGGAAGTGTGGTGCAAAGCGCACCTCGGCGTAGACCACGTTGTCCTCGGCCATGTCCTCGATGAACTCGTAGGCCACCCGTTCGAGGGCTTCGGCCGACTGCATGACCGCAATCGTGTGGCGGAAGCCCTGCAGGTACTCGGGCAGGCTGCCGCGATCCGCGCCCTGATGGAACCAGCGTCCAAGGGCCTCGGGGTCCGAGCTTGGCAGGTCCTTGTAGTCCACCTCTGCGGCAAGGGCGAGCACGGTCGAGGGGCGCAGCCCACCGTCCAGGTGCTCGTGGAGCAGGACCTTGGGAACGGCGTGGCAGAGTTCGAAGCTCGGGTGTTTGACGTCTTCCATGGGGGGAATCTAGCCTCAGTTCGGTTGCACTTCACGGCGAAAGCGGCGGTAGGCTCTAATGCTGACCAGAGAAGCTGCCTCGGATTGCCTGAGGAGGGCAGGATATCTATCCTCCTGGGCCCTTCGGCACTTCCATCATCCCAAGGCGCCGCCAGCACCCCGAGCCCGACTTGACCGATTCCAATTCAGCGCCCGTTCGCGTGCGCATCGCTCCAAGCCCGACCGGCACGATTCACCTGGGGCTGGCGCGAACCTCACTCTTCAACTGGGCCTACGCCCGCCACCATGGTGGGACCTTCGTGCTGCGCATCGAGGACACGGACAAGGAGCGCTCTCGAGCCGACTCCGAAGCCGCGATCTTCTCGGGTCTGCGCTGGCTGGGTATCGACTGGGACGAGGGGCCCGAGGTCGGTGGAGATCTGGGGCCCTATCACCAATCGGAGCGCATTGATCGTCACCTGCTTGTGGCGGACCAGCTGCTTCAGGCGGGCAGGTCCTACCGCTGCTTCTGCTCCAGGGAGCGCCTGGACGCGATGCGTACGGAGCAAGAGGCCCGCAAGGAGACGCCCCGCTACGACGGCACCTGTCGTGAGCTCGACCCTGCTGAGTCTCTCAGGAGGGCCGAGGCCGGGGAGTCCTTCACCGTGCGATTCCGGATCCCCGAGGGGTCGACTGTTGTGGAAGACCTGGTGCGTGGAACGGTCACCTTCGACAACTCCGAGGTGGATGACTGGGTCATGGTTCGCCAGGGGGGCAACCCGACCTACAACTTCGTGGTCGTCTGTGATGATGCCGACATGCAGATCACGCATGTCTTCCGCGGCGAGGAGCATCTGGTGAACACGCCCAAGCAGGTGCTGCTGTACGAGGCGCTGGGGCTGAAGGCTCCGCACTTCGGGCATCTGCCGCTGATGCTGGGTAAGGACGGGAAGAAGCTCTCCAAGCGCCACGGCTCGGTGGCGCTGTCGCAGTACAGGGAAGAGGGCTACTCCCGGGACGCGACCGTGAACTTCCTCGCCCGCCAGGGCTGGGCCCTCGATGGTGAGACGGAGATCTTCAGCGTACAGCAGCTCGTGGACGCCTTCGAGATCGGGGACGTCAGCAAGGCCGGCTCGATCTTCGACTTCGACAAGTTCGCCTGGATGTCCGGCGAGTACGTACACCGTGAGAGTCCTGCCGAGCTCGCCGAGCATTGCACCGAGTTCATGGTCGAGGCGGGTCTCGTGACTCGCGAGGAGCTATCTGCGGATCCGGCCCGCTTCGAGGCAGCGCTGCTACTCGGGCAGGAGCGCGTCCGTCTGTACTCCGAGATGCCAGCGACGATCGGCTTCCTCTACATGGCGGATGACGCCATCGAGTACGAGGAGAAGGCCGAGAAGAACGCACGCAAGCACGATGATCGCCTCGAAGTCCTGGGGGCCTACCTGGAGCTGGTGACCCCGAGGCTGCAGGCTGGCGACTCCGCGGAGGAGCTGCGCGAGGCGGGCAAGGCCTTCGTGAAGGAGCGGGAGCTGAAGTTCCCCCAGCTCTTCCAGCCCCTGCGCTGTGCTCTGACGGGCAAGGCGGGGGGGCCTGACCTCTTCGACATCATGGTCTGGCTGGGGCCGCAGAGCGCCGTAGCACGCATCGAGCAAGGCCTGAGAAGGCTGATTTGAGGAGCTTTCCCGACCCGAAGAGGGTGATCTGGCCGACCCTCAAGCCATTGGCGTGATCGCGCCGAAGAGGGGGCGAGGGTGCAGACGTGTGCCCTGGTACTCCATGTCGCCCACGCCCAATGAAGGTACTGCCACCACGGCACTCTCCTGCGAGGAGGCCGAGGTCCTGGTCCGGGAATTTGCCACAGGCAAGCTTCAGGCCCAGCGTATGCGCATCCTGCGGTCCCACCTGACCTCCTGCTCAAGCTGCCGAGAGAGCTATCGTCAGGCCGTCGAGACCACGGCCAGCCTCTCGAGGTTCACGGTCGAGCAGCGCGAGAAGATCCGGATCGAGCGTCAGCGGCGTAGCCTTCACACCAAGGTCTTCGGGGAGCGCAAGCCTCAGAAGCGCTACCTGCCCTTCCGCCTCAGGCTGGTCCTGATGCCGGCCCTCTTCATCTACCTGGTGACTCAGATCACGAGCCTGGGGCCGCCGCCCGCCCGCATCGAGCTGATCTCCAGCGAGGGAAGCGTGTTGATCTCCGGTAACCCTGTCGATTCAGAGACGGAGAACCTGCTCGTGCTGCCCGGTCGCTGGGTGACCACGAGATCGCTATCGAAGGCCAAGCTCGATGGTCAGACCGCCATGTTCAACGTCGGCGAGGAGACGGATCTGCTCATCGAGGACGCCAGGCCTGTGCGTCTACGTCTGCGCCGTGGCTACCTGCGCCTGGATGGCAGTGCCACGGTCATCACGGTGCTCGGGTTGTTCGAGATCGAGGCCGGCAAGGGTGTCTTGCACGTCTCCAGCGCAGGCCTGCGAGTCGAGCCGCAGTCAGGAGAGTGGAAGTTCTTCGACAAGGACGGTGAGCGTCTCCTGACCCCAGGTGAGACGCTCATGATGCGTCCCTGAGCTCTCGACTGCTCCGGGTTGGGAGTTGCCAGGGTTGTTAGGATGTCCGCATGGACGAACCGGGCCCCTGGAGCACTCAAGGCAGCAGCGTGAGATTGAAGCTGCGGCGGCAACCCCGCTGGAAGCTGGCGCTCTCCTGGTGTGTCGAGGTCGGCTGCAGCTTGCTTGGAGGACGACGGTTCTACCGCTCTCGCAACCTGCTCCCGGGGCGGTTCCTGATCCGTCACGAGTGCATCGAGGTCGATGATCTGCCCAAGGGTCTGGAGGGCTTCCGGATCGCCCACCTCTCGGACCTGCATGCGGGTCGCTTCATCCGCGAGGGAGATCTGTCCGCGGTCGTGGAGGCGATCAACCAGGAAGGGGTCGACCTGCATGTCCTGACGGGGGACTACATCACCCATGACGTGGCCGACGCATTCCAGTTGACCGAGGACCTGGGCCGTCTGCGCTCGCGACACGGGGGCTACGCGGTCCTTGGAAACCACGACTATCGCGGGCGCCAGGAGGGTCGCATCGTCGAGCGCTTTGGCGAGGTCGGGGTGCACTTCCTGCGCAACGGCGCTGTACGAATCGAACGCGGGGACGGCACCCTCGCGCTGACCGGGGTGGAGGATCTGGAGGAGGGCAAGGTCATCGATATCGATGGGGCTCGAGCTCAGCTCGAGGAAGGGGATGTGGAGGTGCTCCTGTGTCACAACCCCAGGGGTGGAAAGCTGCTTGCACGACGGGGCTGCGCCGCGGTGCTTTCGGGACATACCCACGGTGGCCAGATCGTCCTCCCGGGACTGCGGCGCCTGGTTGGATCCAGCGCGCCAAGGCATCCGGGCGAGCGTGTGCAGTGCGGCCCTACAACTCTGATCGTCAATCGCGGACTGGGGGTGGTGGCCGTCCCCTTCCGGTACAAGGCACCCGCCGAGGTGGTCATCGTCACCCTCTCAAGGGGTGGTGCCTAGCAGGGCCTGATGTCTGGTAGCCTGACCATCTCGAAGGGCGTGCTCTACGTCGGGACCGAGGAGAAGACTGCCCATGTGCGCAGCTTCGATCTCGATGGTAACGAGCTCGAGGCAGGCTTCTCTTTCCGTGGGCCTGGGGGCGCGGCGGCCTCGGTTGAGGGGCTGGACGTGGACGAGGATCACCGCCTGTGGGTGGCGGACGGCGTCAGTGGGAGACTCTGCGTCTTCACACTCTTCGGCGAGGAGATCGCTGGTGTGGAGACCTTCGCGACCGGAACCCACGACAAGGGCGGCCTGCTCGGAAGCGTGGCCGATGTGGTCTCCTTCGGGAGCGATGACGAGCAGCAGTTGCTCGTGGCCTCCGGGGGCCGGCGTCGCCATGCCTTGCAGTTGCTCGAGCTCGGTAGTGGTCGAACCGTCTCCTTGCGCAGCCTGGGCCACGTCGATCGGGCCTTTGCGGACCTCAGTGGAGTGGCACGCCGGGATGACCTGATCTTTGCCTGTGAGCGCGGCAGCGGTCGGGTGCAGGTCTTTCGAGAGCGCGACTTTCACTTCTCCTTCGAGGTTCCACTCGGCGCTGGCCGGCGGTTCACGCCGACTGCGCTCGAGGCCCTACCGGACGGCCGGCTGCTGGTGGCCCACGCCGGCGCTGCGAGTGCCCTGCTCTTGCTCGACCAGAGCGGGAGGCTGGAGCGTGTGCTGGCCGACAGCGGACGGGCAGAGGGCCAGGTGAGCAACCCGACGGATCTGGCTGTTGAGCTCGGTGCAGACGAGCGCCAGACCCGTGTCCTCGCCATCGACGAGGACGGCACCCGCGTCCAGGTCTTCAATCTTCAAGGCAATTGCTACGGAACTTTTCCGGGGTTTGCGCGTTCAGAGACCACCTGGAGGCCCGAGTAAGCAGTTGACGCGATGAAGATCACCAAGACATTGCGCTCCGAGCAGATCTTGCTCTTGCTGCTGGTTGTCCTCGGAGCACTGGTGGCGCTGTTGCTGCAGGGCCAGAGCGAGGACCAGGAGCAGGCCGCTCTCACTGAGTCGTCGGTTCCGCTTGAGCTGGTGGAGGAGTACGGCAGCATCAGTGAGGTTGGCAAGCAGTCACCCGGCCTGCAGGCTGACGCCCTTCTGGAGGGCGCTCGTACGGAGGTCCTACCAGCGGCACCCGACTCAATCGTGCTCGCTTCGAACGAGGGGGAGACACGGGGGGCCCGCGTCGTGGATCGAGCGACAGGTGCGGCTGTTCAGGGCGCGAGAGTCCTCTTGCTGGACGACGACTGGACGGTTGAGGGAGAGACCGACTCCGCCGGACGATTCGAGCTGAGAGTTCCCCTCGGAGCTCATCCTCGTCTGGACATCTCGAGCTCGGAGTACGCTCCTCTACGTCAGCCCCTGCTGAGTGCGGCCGAGGGCCAGGTCTTCGAGCTGGCTCCTGCCGGGACGATCCGAGGCCGCGTCCAGGGCGTCTTGCCCGAGGAGTGCGTCGGTGCGGCCGTGCAGCTCTGGCGCCTGAGCGACAGCCATTTCTACGGCGAGACCCTGGCCGCAGAAGCCTCGACCGTGGTGGACAGTGAGGGTCACTTCTTCTTCGGTGGACTGGGAGCTGGGGACTACTCGATCGGCGTGCAGGTCAAGGGCTGGGGGCTCGGCTTTCATCACTCCGTCTCGGTTTCTGAAGGCGAACAGACCGACCTGGCCGTGTCGGTCTCCCGGGGCGTGAAGGTGCAGGGCCAGGTGACCTTCCTCAAGAGCAAGCAGCCGGCCGCGGGGGTTCGCCTGTGCGCAGAGCCCCTGTTGGAGCGTGGGCTGTCGTTGAGTGACTGGACCAAGCAGCCGGACCCGAGCTCCACGGACCAGCCCGGGGCCATGGGCCGGGTCTCGACCCTCAGCGATGGAGACGGGAACTTCCAGCTCGAAGGCCTGCCGGTGGGAGGGATCAGTCTCTGGGTTGAGACGACCGACGGCGAGCTCCTCCATGAGATGCTGCTAGGGTCGATCACGGGAGAGGTGCTGGAGCACGACTTTCAGCTCGCGGAGACGGCAACGCTCTCTGGCCAGGTCCTCTCGGACAGCGGCCTGGGTGTCCCTGGCGCCCGGGTGCAGCTCTCCTGGACGACGACCTTGCCCTGGGAGCAGGCGGATCCGAACAGGTCGATCTCCGAGGGCAGCGTGGAGGTCAGCACAGGCCCCAGCGGGGAGTTCCAGGTGGCAGGCCTGCCCACCCGTCGGCCGCTCCTGATTCTGGCCTCCTCTGGCCCTGGAGACTGGCGGATGGCAGAGGCATCCAGTCCTCCGAGACAGATCACGCTGAGACCGGGACAGGAGCGTGATAAGTACAAGCTCGTCGTGTACCCGACCCGGTCGGTCGAGGGCGTGGTCAGAGATGGGGAGGGGGCGCCGGTCGTGGGGGCCAACATCCACCTCGAGCGACTGACCGAGAAGAGGGGTTATCTGAGGCCCCTGCAGCAGACCAAGACGGACAGCCTGGGCGCCTTTCACCTCGCCGGGCTGACTCTTGGCGGACACGAAGTCCGAGTCGAGGCGGCCGGCTACATGCCGACCTCGGAGAGGATCAACGTCAGGCCGGGGACCATCACGATCGATGCCCTCGAGCTGCGAGTCGAGGAGGCGCGAACGATTCAGGGGTGGGTCTTGGACCAGCATGAAGACGTGGTGCCCCATGCAAAGGTCGTTGCAATGCCCAGTTCTTCCATTCCTCGCAAGCAGAAGAATCACATCAGCGGGACTGATGAGTACGGGCGATTCGAGCTGCGTAATCTGGAGCCTGGGTGGTTCACCCTGCACGCCAAGGCCCCTGGATACAGTTCCATCGTTGAAGGGAACGGGCTGGTGGTTCCAGCTTCGAGCACCGAGGTGGCGCTCACGCTACTGCGCGATGAGGTGGTGGGTGGCTGCCTCGTGACCGGAACGCTGTCGACGCCGGGGGGCGCGGTTCCTCCCACACTTCGCCTGAGCGATCCTCATGGCGGGGTATTCAAGATGGATGGCACCTCGTTCATGATCAGCGGGATGCGATCACCTGAGCCTGTGAGGCTCAGATTCACAGCCAGTGGATTCGAGCTGATCACACCGGAGATCAACCTGATTCCCCATGGCGAGGTCAATGTGGGCCACCTGCTGCTGGTTCCCCAGGGGGAGGTGACCATCGTGGCTACCAACGAGGCCGGCGTGCCGCTCAAGAACTACCGGGCTCGTCTCGAGCGGGTCGCCGCCGGGGGGGCGGGGAAGAGTGATCGATCGAAGCCGGGGGCCAGCATTCAGCTCAATGAACACAGGCGTATCCGGCATCGCTTCAAGGGCAGCTCGGATGGACCCCGGAAAGTGAACGCAAGATACAGTAGCCGGGTGCCCTATGGCCGCTGGAGGCTCGTCGTCCAGGCCCAGGGCTTCAAGAATCACCGCCGCATGTTGACCCTCTCGGGCGAGCAATCGAAGAAGAGGGTCGAGGTCATGCTGACCAAGAGGCCCTGAAGAGGGTGGAATTCAAGGCGGGGCCGATTGTCCCCAAGACCGGGTGGCTGGTTGGTCGATGAGGACGCGGATCGTTCCCCGTTGACCCCGCCTGCCCGAATGTCGAACCTCAAGTGCCTCCTGGCCCTCGTCCTGTCGTCCGCCGCCCTGGCCTCCAGCGCCAGTTCTGCCCCCGTGCAGCGCGAGGAGGAGCCTCAGGGCGTGTTCCGCTGGGCCATGAGCGCCGAGGACCTGGGCGAGGTGGTGCTACCCCGGATGGAGATCGCCGGCTGGGCGGTGGGGCCCAACGGGATCTTCTACCGAGGGGTACCGAGCTTCAGCTCCGACCCGACCTTCGAGGTGATCATCCGAGCTCCCCACTCCGGGCACCCGCTCTATGCAGAGCGACTGCTGATCCAGATCCCGACCAACTTCAGCCAGAAGCCGTTCCCCGAGCGTGCTGTGATGGTGGCCTTCCATGGCTTCTCGGTGAGCGAGAAGGACATCTTCCTCAACACGGACCTGCCGGCCCAGGCTGCCCAGCGAGGCTGGATGCTGGTGGCCCCCTACGGGCTCACCGACACCAGCTTTGCCAATCCACAGAGCCAGGCTTCGCTGCAGGCCATCTTCAACGTGCTCTACGGTGTGGTGCCCTTCAACTACCGGCGCGTCTATGGAGTGGGCTTCTCGATGGGGGGCCTCAACGCGCTGAGCTACGCGATGCGTCATCTCGATCGCCAGCAGATGCAGTTCGCTGGTGTCGTGGTTCACACGAGCACGCTTGACATGCCGAAGGCCTTCGAGAGCTCCAGCCCGGTGATGCAGTGGCTGCTCTCGAACTCGCGTCACTTTGGTGGAAGCCCCGAGCAGGTGCCCTTCGAGTACGAGCGCGTCTCGCCAGTGCAATTCACGGACGCGGGCCAGGTCGATGCCGAGCGGGCGCCTGTCCTGAACTTCGCCGGCCGGCCGATCTTCCTGCACACCAATCTCGCCGACTCCCACGTGAATCTGGTGGAGGGCATGACCTCGCTGGGCAGCTTTCTTCAGCAACGTGGAGCCAATGTGGTGGAGCACCTGACCCATGATCCCGTCATGGGCCATCACTGGGGCACCCTGCCCTTGGGAATAGCCTTGGATCACGTGGGCTCTTTCGTGCTGGGAAACGCGGTCGATCCCAGCATCCAGCTCTTCGCAGACAACCCGGGCCGCTGGCAGCACGTGGACATCGAGTCGATCTCACCCGATACCTTCGGTCGACTGCGTTTGGAGATCGCGCCCGTCGCGGCTGGGATGCTGAACTCCTTCAGTCTGCTGGACACTCGCGACCTCGACGAGGTGCGGCTGGACACCAACCAGCTGGGCTTGAGTTCCAGTGAGCCCCTGCGCTTCCTCCACGAGAGCGCAGATGGAACACCTGACCTGCTGAGGATCGTCGGCTACTCCAGCGCGCCGAGTTCGGTGCTGGTCGATGGGGCCGTCGTTGGATGGACCTGGTCAGCACCGACCGCGGAGCTGGTGCTCGAACCGAGTGCGGACGGTCACCTCTCGCAGGTCGACGTCCTGCCCTGAGAGCCGCCTGGGCTTCTCTCCGAGGCCTGCACAGGGCCGCAAATAAGAAACGGGCCGACAGTGGGAAGTCTGCCGGCCCAAGGAGAGAGGAGTTTTTACCAGAAGCTTCCCGAAGCCCCACTGCTCGCATAGCGGGGCCTCATCCGATAAGAACTCACTCTCTCAGTTTGACCCAGGATCCGTTGCTGATCGAGGTCTAATGAGAAGGTTTCTTGCCCTTTTTTGTTCGGCGAGCCCGAGAGCGGACAGGCTGACGAGATCCTTGCGATTGGAAGGACGAGGAGAAGTTGAAGGAGGGCGGGGGGCCGCCGCCCCGCTAATGCGGGGGGAAGGGGCGCGCTGTAGAGCCGTGCCGGAATCGGAGCCTCGGGTCCTGGATCGGGGGCCTCCCCGCGAGGTCCCAGCCGACTCCATCGGGGGTTGCACCTCTTCCAGACCGAAGCCCGGTCGGAAGCGGGGTCAGATCGACGCCTGGGCGGGGGCGGAGCCTGCCTAGTTCGGGGAGCCGGCGGGGCGTTCGAAGAGCAGCTCCAGGAGGGCTCCGGGCTCTCCATGGGGCCTGGGAACCACGCTGGCGCAGGCGTCGGCCAGTAGCTCTTCGGGCAGCGGGGCCAGGGGCTCGACACGCTTGTCCTGACCGCGCTTGAGCTGGAGCCAGACGCGCAGTCCCAGGCGGCGCGTGTCCACTCTCTCGAGTTCGATGTCGATCCGTCCTCCGCCTCCTCGCAGGCGACGGAGCCGTTCGAACAGCCTGCCGAGGGCTTCCTCGAGCAATGCATCGACGGCACCGGAGGAGATAGGAAGGGTGAAAACCCTCGCAGCGGGGGCGCTGTGGACTTGAAGCTCGATGTTGCGCTGGGAGAGCACCCAGGAGCCTTGTTCGCAAAGATGGTCGACCCGGGCCGCAACACAGGTATCTCCGAAGCGTGCCAGCTCCGAGGCGGCTTGCTCGAGGGTCTCGCCGAGGATATCGGCTGCCTTGGCGCATTCGCGGTCGAGGATCTCGCTGAAGTGAGCTTGGTCCTCTTCCGAGATGGGCCCGAGGCCGCCTTTCATCAGCTCCTCGATTCCTCCCACCTGATTGAGCAGCGAGGCCATCTCATGGGTCTCACTGATGGCGATGGGGCCCGAGTCCTTGCTGCGGGGCAGCGCGCCATGGAGCAGGTCGAGCAGGTTGGGGTCGGAGGAGTCGGGGTCGTCATCGATCTGACTGATGGAGGAGATCACCTGGAAGGTGGCCTCCAGGAGGTCGAGCTCGTGCTCTTCGCCATTGAAACCGCCCAGCACGAGTGCGCTCCGGCAGTGGGCGTTGGAGGCGAAGATCAGGCGCTTGTTCAGGGGCAGCTCCTCGGGGAGCTCTCCGCGATAGACGGCTCGCACGACATCGCCGTCGGGCAGGAGATCGGCCGGTCCCTGGGAGAGGGATTCGATCCAGGCGCTGTCGTCGGCGTGCTTGTGCAGGGAGTGGAACAGGGCGACGGCCTGGGCCCAGCCGCGTTCGCGCAGGGTGTGCACGAGGATCCGCTCCCTGGAGCGTGGCTCGGCGCACTCCACGAGCACACCGATGAGTTCGGACAGGACTTCGATCTGGGGAGGCTGGGGCATCTGTGGCGAGGAGGGCGTCTACCGGGGAACTAGCAGACCCAACCTATCGTCCCGGTATGGTCCATCCCTGACCTGGCACACACTCCCAGGGTGCTAGTTCCTAGCCCTGGGTCTGTTCTCTCCCATTGCTGGATGGGGAAGGGCGCGACAAAACGCTCCTGCACACGCATAATGAGGGGATGCCCGATTCCATTCCCGACCCTGGAAAGTACTTCGACTACAACGGCTCCACGCCGCTGGACCCCCGCATCCTCGCCCTCTGCACCCGCTTGCAGGGGGCTGAGTGGGGCAACTCCGCGGCCTCGCACCCCACGGGCCGCGCCAGCTCCACCCTGGTCGAGGAGGCCCGCGCCAGGCTGGCCGGGGCCCTGAGGGCTCAATCCGGGGAGGTCTACTTCACCTCGGGTGGGACCGAGTCGGACAACTGGGCGCTCTTCGGTGCCGCTGGTTCCCGCAGCTCAGGCCACCTGGTGACCACCTCCATCGAGCACAAGGCCGTGCTGAACGCGGCCCTGGAGCTCGAGCGTCGGGGCTTTGATCTGAC
Organism: Planctomycetota bacterium; assembly: GCA_014237855.1. Lineage (GTDB taxonomy): Bacteria > Planctomycetota > UBA1135 > UBA1135 > JABACD01. The sequence continues at coordinate 101,529 of JABACD010000022.1, forward strand.
GATCGTCGAGCCTCACTCTGATGGTGCGGTGCACCTGCGTGACGTGCAGGAGGCTCTGCGCGACGACACCTTCCTGGTGTCGGTGATGTGGGCCAACAACGAGACGGGTGTCTGTCAGCCCGTGCGCGAGATCGGGTCGCTCTGCAGGGACCGTGGAATTCTTTTCCACTGCGATGCGGTGGCCGCCATGGGCAAGCTACCGATCGATCTCTCCCAGATCGACTGTGATCTGCTCTCGCTCTCGGCGCACAAGTTCCATGCACCGAAGGGGACCGGGGCGCTCTACATTCGCGAGGGGGTCGAGCTCACGCCGCTCTTCTTCGGTTGCGGTCATCAGAAGGGGTTGCGTTCGGGAACCGAGAACACCGTGGGGATCGTTGCCATGGCCGAGGCAGCGCGCATGGCGAGTGCGGGCGAGTTCGGTGACCCGGCCGAGCTTGAGCAGCGACGCCAGCAGCTGTGGAACGGCATACGATCTCGCTGTCCCGATGCGGAGCGCAATGGTGCGGGTGGTCTGTTGCCGAACACCCTGAACATCTATTTTCCCAGAGCCTCCTCTCGTATCTTCCAGGAGTGCCTGGCGGACCAGGGCTTCAGCGTGGCGGCGGGAGCCTCGGCATCCAAGGGCTGCGCCAGTCACGTGCTGCTCGCCATGGGCTGCAGTCCAGAGCGCGCCTCCCAGAGCTTGCGCTTCAGCCTGGGTCACCCGACGACCCCTGAGGACGTGGACTGTCTCCTGGAGCACCTGCCGGCCGCCCTCGAGGCGGCGCGCTGTGAGACGCCGGTCGAGACTGGCTAGGGGGTCTGTCCGCTGATCGTGGGTGACTCTCTCCTGGTGGGGGAGCGCTCCCTTGGGTGACCGGGTCCGGATGGTGTGGCCTTGCGAACGAGACAGGCGTTCTCGACGGGGCAGGTGCTCTTAACGAGACAGGCGCGCCAACCTGGTTAGGTGGACGCGCCTCGGCTTCTCTCGCTTCGCTCCTCCATGGGTCGCTCCGTTCTCATTCCGGTGCGATCCCTATCCGGGTGGGGTCTTCGTCCCTGGTTATCCAGGCCCCCCCGGCAAGCACATCTTTCGGCACTTCTCGTCCGGTGCTTGATGGCTTTTGGGCCCGGACCGGTGAGCTTTACGTATCCAGCCTCCCCAGGGCCGAGAGCCCGGCTCGGACCTCCAGGAAAGCCGTCCCTTGCTTGACCCCCATCCTCCAGCCCGATAGATTCTTCGCCCCAATCGGCGGTGTAGCTCAGTTGGTTAGAGCAGCGGAATCATAATCCGCGTGTCAGGGGTTCGAGTCCCTTCACCGCTACCAGCTTCTTGGGGGTTGAGGGGCGTTTCTCGGCCGAACGAAGCACCCCGTTGCGCTCTGTTCGCACACTCGCTGGTTCGCGCTGCGGTGCTGCCTGGGGTCCTGAGTCCGTTGTAGTCCGTGCTCGTCCGAGTGCGCGGGGTCGAGAGGTCCAGCCTGCCTGCCCATTCAGGACGAGGGGCCCGGTGGTATTCGAGGGTCAGGTCGACGGCTCCCCCAAACCTCTTCGTTCCGTGCAGGTTGAGCCAGGCCTCGAAGGCCATATCGAGGGGGAAGGGTGAGGGGGAAGAGGGCCGGGATCCTGGCTCGGAGGCCGTCCGTTGGGGCGAGAGGATGCGGCGAGAGGCCCGCTTGGAGTGCCTAATCCGCACTTCAGGTGTAACTAGCTGTGGGCATCGTCGTTTCCCAGGCTGGGCCGGAGCACAGGGATCATCCGGCTCATTCCATTCAACCGAGTTCAAGACCTGTCCATCGCCTTGATCTTGATGATCATCCACTTATTAGCCACGAATACTCGTTCGCTCTTGCTCACTGCTCTCACGGTCTCCCTCACAGGCTTGTTCGCGTCCTCGGCATTGGGGCAGGGCTCCATCGTGTCGTGGGGAGCTGACTTCGAGGGCCAGGTCTCGAACACCCCAACCGGAACGGGCTTCACTCAAGTTGCAGGCGGTCGCGATCCCTCCCTGGCCCTGCGCAGTTCGAACTCCGGCAG
>JABACD010000023.1:0-52874 GCA_014237855.1 Planctomycetota bacterium
CGGCGGCGGCGGCGGCGGAGGCGGTGGCACCGCCTTCGGCCTGGGCGGCTTTGGTGGCGCTGGTGGCGCTGGCGCTGGCGGCGGCGGCGGAGGCGGCGGCGCCGGAGGCGAAGGCCTCATTGATGGTGGCGACGGCGGCGGTGGAGACGGTGGAGACGGCTTCGGCGGCGGCGGTGGAGGCAAAGGTCAGAACGCTGGCCCTTGCTAGAGACTATTGAGTGACCCATCTCTCCCGAGGTGGGTGATGATCAGCGCTGGCGCTCCCGGACTGTTACTCGGTCCTGAGCGCCAGCGCTCTTCTCACGGAGAGACGATACCTGGAGTGACCGGCCCTCTGCCCTGGCCGAGGCTTGGAAGAGTGGCGGTGCCGTCGTGCTCTCATGGATCGGGCGAGCTCCTGCAGCGCGACCTGCGGCCAGAGACTCTCCCCGGTAGCAAGCTGTCCGGCCCGTCGGTGACTCGATAAGAAGAACTCCGGCGCAAGGGGTGAGTCATTCCCTTGCGCCGGAGAGTTCCCGGGCGACTCGTGGTCAGTTTCCTAGTAGAAGAGGACCGAGAGTCCGTTGCTCAAGTTGAAGTTGTTGCTACAGGGACCGGCGAGGTTTCTGTACCAGGCCTGGAAGTTCCAGGTACTGCCCGCGAGGATTGGGGCCGTTCCGAGCGCCGAGGCGGCGACTATTCCAGGACCGTAGCTGAACTCACCGAGGGCTCCGCTGTTCTTGGGCGGGAAGCGCTTGAGAGCCCCGCCGACACAGCGATAACCATCTCCGAAGGGCAGCGCGGGGATCGTGGCAGTTCCTCGGAAGATGATGCCCCACTGGTTGATCGGAAGCTGAGTGCAGCGAAGTACCAGGTCGTCCATTGCCACACTGCTCGAGTTGAATCCCTCGAGGAAGGCACCCACTCCCGTTGAGTTTGCGCAGCCAGCATTGGGGTCAGCGTTTCCACAGATGCCAACGGGGCAGAAGCAGAAGGGCGAAGCGATCAGGGGAGCGGAGCAGGAGTCGGGGATACCGTCCATGTTCGTGTCGGTTTCCAGGCCGATGGCGATATCCACAGAGTCCTCGACACCGTTGTTGTTGCAGTCGAGGATGGCCGCCAGGTGGTGATCCAGGCCGTCGATGTCCGCACTCGCGCAGGGACCGGTGAATCCCAGTCGTCTCGTTCGTAGGCCAAGGGCCTCGGCCGGGATGAAGATGCCGGGGTAGGGGCTGAAACCACCGGGACGGGGGGGCATGAGGATGTCGCCGGGCTCGATCGGCTGATTGAAGTTCGAGTCATTCTGGCCCACGACCATTGAGCTACGGCGAACCGAGAACAACAGCATGTCGGTGCTGCCATTGAGCCAGTCGTAGGGGGTCACTGAGATATCCCACTGGTTGTTCCCGTTTTCCGCCAGGATCAGAGCATCGAGGTCATCGCTGTCGTGTCCGCCGACCAAGTTGAGGCCAAGCAGGGTGGCCGGCGCAAAGACCACCGGACCAGCCGATGTGGCCATCAGCACATCGCCAGATTGAAAGCCGTTCTTCCAGGCAGCCTCGGTGCCGCCGGTTCCGATGCAGGCGTCCCACAGATTCGGCGTTGCATCCATCGAAAAGAAGACCGAGGTCGATCCACCCATGGTGATCTCAAGAGCGTCGAGATTGTCGACACCAGAGGAGGGGCCGACCATCGGCAGTGCGTTTTCCTTGAGCCCGAGGCCGGGGTAAGCAAAGCCGGAAGCACTTGCCAATCCGTCGCCATCGACAGTGCCGACGTGACCAAAGACTCCAGCGAGCGGAGGGAAGGGGCCCCAGGGCAGGTAGCTGGTGCCAGCCATCACGTCGGCGCCGCTATCGCCGACGGGTTGCTCGGTGATCAAATTGGGCGGAACCGGCGAGCCGGGCACCGCCCTGGAGAACTCATCAACGGAGAAGTAGATCGAGCCGGGCACGATCTCGTCGTTTGGCTTGAAGAATGAGTCGTTGCCCATGGAGAGTGCATCGACCTCTATGCCGCACGGAATCCCAGGGCCTCCGCCTACACATGCGCCGTAGGTTCCAATGTTCAGGCCGCCGGGGCCTGCGGATGTCGTGATCAAGGGTGGTGCCAGGGGGCCCAGGGCTGGGCCTCCAAGGCAGGCTTCGAGGATGTCGCCCTCGGTAATTGGAAGACCTGTGCAGTCGGGTGCGCCTACCTGGGTGCTACGCCAGTCGATCGAGAATCGGACCTTGGATTGCGCTCCGACGGGGGCGGACAGGATGGTGGGCACGGTGACGAGTGCCAGGAGATTCAGTGTGTTCTTCATTGTTCTGTCTCAGAAGGAAGTCAGTTTGGACATCAAGAACTGGCCCCGATCTGGGCGTGTGGACATTCGCTTCCGATTTCTTGGATCCGTCTTTGGACCTCGCCCCTCGAGGGGGCCTCCGGCGATCCGCCAAAGAGCCGCTCTCGGGCTCACCAGGGGCTTTTGGCCCGCTCTTGGGTCTGGATCGCTCACGCCTGCTATTGTGCTGCAGGCGCCGGAGCCATCTCGCTTGCCCTGTCATGGCTAACCCCTGATGGGGCTCTGATCCCAGGGCTGGTCGAGTTGCCGATTCCCAAGGCAACCGGGGTTTCAGCCTGGCCTGGAATGCCGTTCTGACAGCTTCAGGGGGCCGTTGCGGTTGATTGAGTGGCCTGCTTCGGGCCTCCCAGGCAAATCTCCTGGCCATCCTCTCATCAAGGGGACCCTGCTCTTGAGTCGGGCGACTGAGCACCTGGTCGCCCTGCTTCGGGGCTGGATTGATCGAAGGGATTCGGAGACCTGACTCGACTTGGGGATTGTTGGACGAGGACTGTTGCTAATAGCCAAAAATCGAGTCTGCCGGTCGTTACAGATCACCGGAGAATCAGCACTGTGGTGGCTCCAGGACGATCTCCTTGGGCTCGTGGCCGAGATTGCAGCCCCCAACTCCAGCCCTTGTCTCAAGGAGATTCAGGCTTCAAAGACGGAGCCTCTGCCAATTTCAGTCGCAACCAGGTTCAGCTATTGTTGGGCCTGGGTAAGATGGCTCTCTTGCGTATGGGATGGTGGCCACAACAGGGGCCTAGACTTCGCGTCTCCAAGACTGGAAGCAATGGGGCCCACATGAGCAGTTCGGCAAGCGAGAGTTCTCGTCATTCCTCTAGATCATTCTGGGGGCGGGTGTTCAGCATCGTCGGAAATTGCACTCTTGTTATTGGGCTCACGATTGCGGCTTCAAGCATCGCCCTATCGCAGCAGCTGAAGACGAGGAACTACACCGTTGGCAGCGGAATGCGAGGCCAGGAGATCGAGGGAATCTTGCAGCTGGGAAGCGGCTCATTCCTGTTCCTGACTCAGCTTGGGGTCTCCACCTACAATGGAGCAACCTGGAACTCGGAGTCCAGTTGCGCTGTCAAGGGGCAGATTCCCTGGCGGGTTGCTCTGGAGCAGGATGACAATGCTTGGGTCTATGCTGGAACGGACTGCTGGCGTCGAACCAAGAACAGCCAGGGCGAAGTTTCCTGGGCTCTAGCAGTCACTGCACCGATTGAATCCGCGCAGTCGAGCTTCTTTACTGTCCTTGCCGGTCAGGGTGGGCAAGCACGACTTCTTATCGTTGATCGGTCGGGGATGATTCACACGCACGATGGCTCGAGCTGGAGTTCCATCAAGGTGCCGGCTCCGCCTACTGGCCTCACGGCGGCAGAGATCATCCAAGGACGACTCATCTTGGGTTCAGGTGAGGGCCTTGTAGAGCTGGATCTAGAGACCGGACGTTCGATGCTCTTGAGCGTTCAGCCGCAGAATCTGGATGTGATTGGGCTGACCTTCTTTCCTTCGACCGGCAAGCTCTGGACCGTGAGCGCCGACGGCTCCATAGCCCGCATTGATGGAATCAACAGCGCTCAGCCCAAGATCGAGCTGGTGGCTAGGACTCCACATTTCATTCTCCCTGAGGGCGCCAGCAGTCAACATGAGCAAGTGCTGACCACACGGCGCGCGCCGGTGATGGACTTCCCCTGCACTGCCGACCTGGAGGGCGGCTTCTATTTCGGGAGTCGCTTCCAGATCTTCTATTTTCACCCGGAGATTGGTTTCGAGCTTGTCTCAGAGCGAAACGGCCTGAGTTCGAGTGGGATGACCTCGGCGATGACCGACCGTGAAGGAAATATCTGGATCGGGAGTGTGCGAGGCGCAAACAAGATCACATCGCGCCGAATACGGTTCTACTCAAGGGTGGATGGACTGCTTGAGGATGAAGTCACCGCAGCGATTGAGCGAGCAGATGGCACCGTCATCCTGGGGCACGTCGGGGGACTGACGATCATGGGGGACAGGATCGAGGAAATCCTACTCTCCTACGGCAACATCCAAGAGCGCGTGATGGGCTTCGCGGAGGACGAACAGGGCAGGTTATGGTTCGCCGGGGGGCTAAGAGGGCTTGGACTCTTGCTGGATGACGGTTCGGTTGAGTTCCAGACGCCAGAATCCAGAGAGTCGGTGATCAGTGTTCTTTCACGACCGGGAGGCGAAGGACTCTGGGTGGCGACGGAGAGAGAGCTCCTGATCTATGACGAGGGGACGTGGATCCAGCTCCCGATTCTCGAGGGGTTTGGTGAGTTCCAGATCCGCAACCTTGGATCGGCTCCAGCCCCCGGGGTGTATGTCGCTACAGCGAACATGGGCGTCTTGTATGTGTCGGATCGGGAGGTGAAGACCTGGCAGAGTCCAAACCCCATGCTCAACTCAACCTACTCTGTCCTGCAGCAATCGACAGGCGAGGTTTGGGCTGCCACCAAGGGCGGACTTGCGGTCTTGAATGAGAACGGTTCTCTGACTCTCGCCCCCGATCTCTTGGTATCACGCCCCATCTATTCCCTTGTTGAGGATTATGCGGCTCGGCTGTGGTTTGGTTCGGACGAAGGAGTTTATTGCTGGGATGGGGAAGAGCTCGAACGTCTTGGACCGGCTGACGGGTTGGTTGGCGAGGAGGCCAACAGGGCTGGTGCTCTCCTGACAAGGGATGGCCGTGTTTGGATGGGGTCGGACCGTGGTGTCTCTATCATTGACCCTCGATTCGCAACGAAGCTAGAGACAATAGGGCCAACTGTTATCCTCGAGACTGTAGAGGCCGGAGGCGAGAGTTACGACCTCAACAAGGCGGTCAAGCTTGATAGCAGTAGCCGGGCTCTGCTGTTCAAGTTCTCAACGGTTTCGTTCGTCGATGAGGACCGAGTCAAGTTCCAGAAGCGGCTGGTTGGTTGGGACGATGAGTGGTCAGATGCAGAGCTGAACTCGAAACGTGAATTCCGATACTCATATCTTCCAGCAGGCGAGTATCAGTTACATGTGAGGGCAATTGATGTGCGCGGCAGGGTGAGCAATGTCGGCACATCGGCTCTGATCGAGATCGAGAAGCCCGTCTGGGAAAGGCCTATCTTCTACGCTTCAGTCTCAATCGTCCTGCTCCTGATCTTGTGGGCAGTGATCATGTTTCCGATTCAGCGGCGATATATGGCTCGGCTGAAGCGGGAGGTGCTTCAGCAGAACGCGGACCTCAGGCAATTGGAGCGTGAGAAGGAACGTCACCAGCGCATTGAATCGATAGGCGTTCTGGCTGGAGGAATTGCTCATGACTTCAATAACCTGCTGACCACTATCTCGGGGAACGCATCACTGCTCGAGGACGACACCAATGAGGGCGGCTGGAAGGCTGCTGCTCTTCGGGACATAGGGGAGGCGTCGAACAAGGCCGCTGTCCTCGCCAAGAAGTTCCTGACCTTTGCTCGGGGTGGTTCACCGATCAAGGAAAGTTCCGAAATCGGAGATGTGATACGTGAGAGTGTGCGCTTCAGTTTGATTGGCTCCAATGTGGAGGCGGAGATAGAAACCCCAAGCGATCTCCCCGTCGTTGACGTGGATGCAGATCAATTCAGTCAGGTGCTGAACAACCTGGTGATCAATGCCAGGCATGCGATGACGTCCGGAGGCACGCTTCATATCTCGGCGGTTGCCACGAAGTCCAGCGAAGGGCGCCAGGTGGTCGAAATTGCCGTCACTGATGAAGGGCCAGGGATAGCCGTCGAAGATGTCGATCGTATCTTTGAACCATATTTCTCAACCAAGCCTGATGGCCACGGCTTGGGCCTTGCAACGGCGCGGTCAATCATCGAGCGACATGACGGAACTCTGGTCGTCGACCAGTCCACAGAGAACGGAGCTACCTTCCGAATAACCATCCCTGCCTCTGATGTGGTTGCTGCCGAGATGGATGAGGATCTTCAAGACGCGCGGATAATTGCGGCAGAGCTCGGTGCGCACGTCCTGGTTATGGATGATCAGGAAGCGATTCGAAAGATTGCCCGTTCAATCCTGATGCGCTCGGGTTGTACCGTCACCGAGGCCAAGGAAGGCTCTGAAGCAGTCATGCTCTACAAGGAAGCGTTGAAGAGTAACGGGCCCTTCGATGTTGTCGTCATGGACCTGACTGTCCCCGGTGGTATGGGCGGCATTGAAGCTACATCGCTAATCTGCTCAATCGATGAGCAGGCCTGTGTGATTGCAACGAGTGGCTACACCGAAGGCGACACCATGTCCAACTACCAGGACTATGGATTTGTCGGCCGTCTGAGCAAGCCCTTCAATGCGGCGGAACTCCGTGATGTCGTGACTGTGGCAGTCATGGCACGGCGGACCGTTTGAGATCCTGGGAGAGTAAGTTGTTCTCCCACGGAGTCAGTTCCTGACCTGGAGTGCCTCGCTCTCGAAGCGGACGCCATTGGACCTGGCAGTTCGCGTGAGATTGCGCCTGGCCTTGAAGCCTGAAGACTCGTGTCTCCTGGCTCAAAATGGGGCCGAGCCAGCTCAGTCCATAGCGGGGCTTCGGTGGCCTCGACTTACTGCCTCGGGGAGGGGCGAGGCGGCTTGTGCTGTTTATTCCTGCCCGAGGCGTGCCCTGGAGAGATTCAGCGCCTGTTCGCGTGCACGTATAGGGTCTTTTGCCTAGTACGTGTGGGGGACTTGATTCCCGTTCCTGCATTTCTACATCTCAAGTTCACGTTCCAGGTGAGACGAAATGCCAGGACTGATGGCCGGAAGGGTGGGAGCGGTGAACTGCGTGATGCACTGGCACAGGGTTCCCCGTTATCAGGATCTTGAGGATTCTCAGAGGGTGTCGAGTCTCGTTTCCGGATGTCGCAAAGAACAATGATCAAGCCCAATAGACTTCTGGTTGCTGACGACGATCCCATCAATCGGCGCATACTTGTCAGGTCACTCGAGAAGGCAGGCTATGAGATCGTCGAGGCCAGCACTGGCCTGGAAGCACTGGAGCAAGCGCTGGAGCATCTTCCTGATCTGATCCTCCTGGACATCGGAATGCCTGGACGGAATGGATTCGAGGTGTGCGAGGCTCTGAAATCCCAGCCAGAGACCGCTGATCGTCCTGTGATCTTCATCACCTCGAAGTCGCAAGCAAAGGATGTTGAGCGAGCTTTCTCGGTAGGAGCCTCGGACTATGTGACGAAGCCCATGCACCTGCAAGAGGTGAAGGCGCGCGTCTCTGTACACCTGGGTTTACGACGGGCGAAAGAAGAATTGAGAGCATCCCACCTCCAGCTTCTCCAGGCGCAGAAGCTTGAGTCAATCGGGCAGCTTGCCGCGGGGGTCGCCCACGAGATCAACACGCCGACACAGTACGTCAGCGACAACACTCGATTCCTGGAGGAGGCCTTCGGAGATCTGGTTGAGCTGCTCGACAAGATCACGGGCTTGGTCCATGCGGATGAGGATGGTGATACAGCCACATTGAAGGCCTCGATCTCCTCCGCAATGAAAGTTGCGGACCTCAAGTACCTACTGGAGGAGGTACCCAGGTCTCTCGAGCAGTCAATCGATGGGCTTGGGAGGATTGCAGAGATCATCCGGGCCATGAAGGAGTTCTCACACCCTGGGACGAAGGAAGTCGCCCCGGTTGATATTCATCGAGCCATCGAGAGCACGATGACGGTTGCAAGTAATGAGTGGAAGTACGTGGCAGCGATCGAGACGGACTTTGCTCCCAACCTCCCCCAGGTGCCCTGCGCCCTGGGAGACCTCAACCAGGTTGTGCTCAATCTAATCGTGAATGCGGCTCACGCTATCGGCGAACGTATCTCGACGGGGGATTTCGAGAAGGGGCTGATCACGATCACGACAAGAGAGGTTGGTGAGTGGGTGGAGATTTGCGTTTCGGACACTGGGGGCGGGATCCCAGAAGAGATCCGCGATCGCGTATTTGACCCCTTCTTCACCACGAAGGAGGTCGGGAAGGGCACTGGGCAGGGGCTTGCCATGGCCCATTCCACCATTGTCGACGCTCACGGCGGATCGATCAATTTGCAGTCGGTGCTGGGCGAAGGCTCGACCTTCACCATTCGACTGCCATTCAGTCAGGGTTATGTGGGGGAGGCTGCGTGAGAACCAGCAAGTCAACAGAGACCTTGGTGCATGAATGGAGAGTGAGGCGGTTCCGTCAGAACTGTCCTTCTCTCGATGAGTGGGGGCGAGGACCAGTCCAGGAAGAGAGGGCTAATTGGGGCCCACTCCCCGGGACCGGGAGCTTTGTACTGGGGCGGGAATTAGAAGGCGGTTCAGTTGGGGGAAAGCCATGAAGCGGATCATCTTTGTAGATGATGAACAGAACATTCTCGATGGGCTGAAGCGATTGCTACGCCCAACACGACACATTTGGGATATGACCTTTGTCACCAGTGCAGAGAGTGCTCTGGAGGCCATGGCAAATGATCCGTTTGATGTCCTGGTCACGGACATGGTGATGCCGGGGATGAACGGAGCTGAACTTCTTGAGCGTGTGCAGGAGAGAAATCCACAGACCGTGCGCATCGTCCTTTCAGGGTACTCGGATTTCGAGGGATCCATGCGGACAGTGTCCTCCTCCCACCAGTGTCTGAGCAAGCCTTGCGATGCGCGAACACTCAAGCGTGTGGTTGATCGAGCCTGTCGGCTTGAGTGTCTGCTTCGTGAACCGAGCCTTCAGGCGGCCGTCGGGATCGTCTCGAGGCTACCCGTTCTACCCAGGCTCTACAGGGATCTGACCTCGGCTCTCCAGGAAGAGGAAGTGGACATTGAGGCCGTTGGGCGAATCGTCGAGCAGGACGTAGGTATTGCGGCCAAGATCTTGCAGCTGGTGAACTCGAGCTTTTTTGGGCTCAGCAGTGACATCTGTGATCTCAGGCAAGCAACCGCCTACCTGGGGATAGACACGATTCGAGATCTCGCGCTGTCTTTCCAGGTGTTTGAGCAGTTCGAGGGAGGCCAGGCGGTTGAGGGTTTCTCCCTTGATCGAGAGCAGGGCCACTCGCTGCTCTCGGCGCGAATTGCACGCAAGCTGCTCACGGACAAGAAGGAATCAGAGCATGCCTTCCTGGCTGCGCTGCTGCATGACGTGGGCAAGCTGATTCTGCTGACGCACGTCACCGAACAGTTCAGAGGGATCCATGATGCGGGAGCTGGGGTGACCCGTCCGGCTCATCGGGTCGAAGAGGAGTTCCTCGGGGTCAGCCACGCTGAGATCGGCGCCTACCTGCTGGGGCTTTGGGGCATGCCCTATTGCGTTGTCGAGGCGGTTGCCTATCACCACCACCCAGCTCGAGTCCTTGAGCAGAAGGAGTTCAGTGTCGTCGGTGCCACTCACGTGGCCGAGGCCCTCGCTCGGGAGGTAGATGGTTCAGCGCCGGAGACCATAGAACTAGACCTGAATTACCTACGCAGGGTTGGAGTCATCGAGAAACTTCCCGAATGGCGTGCCCTTGCCGCAGAAGAAGCCAGCATCGATCGCGCTGCTGCCTGAACAACCAAGCACTCAACGAAGCCACGAAAATGACCACCAACTCCGGCCGCATACTCCTCGTCGACGATGAACAAGCCGTTCTGGACGCTCTTTGTCGTCAGCATCGCAAGCAGTTCGAACTCGTGCCCGCCTGTGGTGCCGAGGAGGGACTTCGTGCGATCCTCAAGGATGGACCATTCTCGGTGATCGTTACGGACTTCAAGATGCCTGACATGAACGGCACCCAGCTCCTGGCTCGCGCTGGTGAGGAAGCTCCCGACATGATTCGGATCATGCTCACGGGCCAGGCAGATCTCAACACAGCGATTGATGCGGTCAATCGTGGTCACATATTTCGTTTCCTGACCAAGCCGTGTGAACCAGACGTCCTTCGCGGCTGCCTCGAAGCGGGGCTAGAGCAGCATCGGCTGCGAAATGCGGAGCGCCTGCTCCTGGAGCAGACGGTGCGCGGCAGCATCGAGGTCTTGGCTGAGGTGCTGGCACTCGCTAATCCCTCGGCATTCGGCCGGGCAACACGGATCCGTGGCCTTGTCCGCCACATCGTGCGGCATCTGAAGCTGGCTGATGGATGGCAGTACGAGACCGCCGCACTGCTGTCGCAAATCGGCCAAATCGCAGTGCCCGATGACCTGTTGGAACGGATGAGTTCAGGAGAAGAGCTCCCGGCAGACCAAGCGGCCATGCTGGAGCGACATCCAGAGGTTGCGCGGGATCTGCTCAAGAAGATCCCTCGGCTTCAGCCCGTGGCGGAGATGGTCTACCACCAGCGTACGTCGGCAAGGAATTCGAGTAGCGCATCCGTCGTTCTTGGTGGTCGTATGCTCGCGGCTGCACTGGACTTCGATGAGTTCCTGACGGTAGGCGCAAGTCCGTCGCAAGCCTTGAAAGCACTCATGAGAGAGAGCGGTAAGTACGACCGTAGAGTTCTCCAAGCACTCTCGACAGCAGCGGTAACCAGGACCGCCGGCGTGACCCAGGTGATGCCAGTGCGAGAACTGCGGGTTGGGATGGTAATCCAGGAGGATGTCCGGAATACCGGTGGCAACCTCATCGTGAGTAACGGACACGAGGTGACTCAGGGATCTCTGCAGAGGCTCTTGAACTACGCAGAGATTGGTCAGCTGACGAAGAACAGCTTCCGGGTTCAAATGCCCCAGAGAATTGTGAATGGGGTTGAAGCGAATGCTGCATGACATCTTACAGCGCTCACATGAGCCCAGGGAACGATTGAATTCACTGTGGAGCTATACACAGAAGGCAAAAAAGTGATCAAGAGAATTCTCTTTATCGATGACGAGCAACGGATTCTCGACAGCCTTGCACGCATGCTTCGTGGGATGCACGGCGAGTGGGAGATGAGGTTTGTCAACAGCGTTGATCGAGCCTTGGAGGTGATGAGCGAGTGGGAGGTCGATGCTGTCGTCTCAGACGTCAAGATGCCAGGTAAGGATGGCTTTGACTTCCTGCGCTTGCACAGGGAGAACGATCGGGTCTCAGATGTCCCTGTGTTGATCTTGACGGGATGCGGCGAGCGCGGCATGAAGCGCGAAGCTCTTGATCTGGGGGCCACGGACCTCCTTGGCAAGCCTGTAGATCGCGAAGAGCTCGTGGCACGTATCAAGAGCATCCTTCGCTTGAAGGCCTACCAGGACAAGATCAAGCAGGACAGGGAGACTCTTGAGGAGAGAGTCAGCCAGCGTACTGCTGAGCTCGAGAGGTCCAGGGTCGAGATGATCTGGCGATTGGGCAAGGCTGGGGAGTTCAGAGATACGGACACCGGCAATCACGTCGTCCGCGTGGGCTACTATTCTCTGGAGCTTGCGAACGTGCTCGGCCTTGGCGCTGACATTGCCAGGAACATCTTCATTACTGCTCCACTGCACGATCTCGGAAAGATCGCGACTCCCGATAGCATTCTGCTCAAACCGGGCAAGCTAACTCCTCAGGAGTGGAGCGTGATGAAGCAGCATACCCGGATTGGTGCAGAGATCCTTCGAAGCAATGTCTTTGGCTCGGGCAGGTCCGAAGTGCTTGGAGATGTGCTTTTCACCTCTGAGAGCCGGATCTTCGAAAACGACGCTCTGACAGAGATGGGAGCAAGCATTGCGTTGAATCACCACGAGCAGTGGTCCGGCGGTGGCTATCCGAACGGCTTGAAGGGAGAGGAGATTCCCATCGAAGCTAGAATTGTCTCGCTCGCCGATGTCTTCGACGCTCTCTGCTCGAAGCGCTCCTACAAGCCTGCTCTTGCTGAAGACGAAGTTCTCTCGATCATGCGTGGCGGGGTTGGCACTCAGTTCGACCCTGAAGCCTTCGATGCCTTCGAGCGTTCGTTGGATGCGTTCAGACAGATTGCGGGCGAGTTCGCCGACCATGGTGATGAGGGTGGCTCGAAGGCCTGGTGGGGCCTGGGCGCAGCCTAGGTGGGCTCGATAACATCTCGTCGTCGACCCTCAGCCAGGCCAAGGCTCGCGCCGTCCTGGGAGCTACTTGAGCAGCCAGGTGAAATAGATCCCCCGAGAATTAGAGCTCTCCGGGCTCTGGCACCAAGGAGCGTGGGGCCAGAGTAGCCTTGTAGGTTTCTGCGGGTGCGGCGCTGCACCTTGTGCGTATCGAGGTCAACAGGGTTGGAAATCCAGAGGGCAGGGACTGTCCCTGTTCGAATTTGGTCCTGGATTCTCGCAAGTTTGGCCCATTGCTGGATTCCCTGGCAGGGTTCGAGGATGATCCCCGGCCCATGAAAGCGGATGTTCGTACGATCTGGCGGCTGCTCCGTCCCCACGCGCGGGGCCACCTCCTCGCGCTCTTGCTCGTGTTCCTGTTCGGAACTCTTGCGGCATTGGGGGAACGCTCGGTCTTTGTTCTCCTGACACCGAGTTTCGAGGCCCTCTTTGGCAGCGGTGGGAGCGATGCCGGAGAGACGCTGGCGAATCCCTCTACCTTCGAGGGTGTCCAGGCGCTGCGAGATCGGCTGATGGAGCGCCTGCTCGGAGATACGGATGCGGGAACCCCAGAAGGCAAGCTCCAGGTTCTTCGTAGCGTTGCCTTCCTGGTGGTTGGGATTGCCATCTTCTCCGGGATCTTTCAGTACCTCTTCACCTGGCTGTCTCGCCGCATCGCCCTGCTGATGGTGGTGGACTTGCGAATGAGGCTGGCCCGGCACTTGATGAGCCTCTCCATGAGGTACCACGACTCCCGGAAGCTTGGGGACGTGCTCAGCCGGATCAGTGCGGACGTCAACAGCACCCTGGCAGTACTGAACGATGCCTTCCGCAATCTGATTCTGGAGCCACTACTCGCGGTCGCCTCATTGGTCATGGCCTTCTTGGTGGCTCCACTTCCAACGATCGCCATGCTGGTTGGACTGCCGACCGTGGTGATCCCGGTTGCCTTGCTCTCCAAGCGAGTCCGTAAGGGATCAACGCGAAGTCTGACCAAGCTCGGTGCATCGGTGCAGGTGCTGACTCAGATGTTTCAGGGCATTCGTACAGTCAAGGCCTTTCGTGCTGAAGAGCGAGAGCTCGAGAACTTCAGACAGATCAATCGGGAGTACGTCAGCAGCTCGATGAAGATGGTCAGGGCCGTGGCCCAGACAAATCTCTGGACAATAGTCTTCACCCACGGGGGCTTGGCTGCGTTGATTGTCCTCGTCGGTTGGCTCCAATTGAATGGTTACGGTGGATTCGCGAAGGCCGGCGACATGATCGCCTTCTTCGTCCTGATCGCCAACGTCTACACGAACATCAAGAAAACGACCCGGATGTGGACGCGCCTTCAGGAGTCTGTGGGTGCCTCACAGCGGCTACAGGAGCTGCTTGACGAGTCATCCGATCTGGAAGAGCTGGATGGTGCGCATCAGCTGGAAGGGCTCGGTGCCGGATTGCGTCTCGAGAGTGTGAGCTTCAGCTATCCGGAAGGTGATGGTGCTGCACTCAGCGATATAACCCTGGAGATCCAGCCCGGGGAAACGCTGGCACTGGTTGGTGCTTCTGGCGCCGGAAAGTCGACTCTCATCGACATCATCGCACGCTTCCGAGACCCCACCTCGGGTAGGATCATGGCTGATGGTTATGAGCTACGTGAGCTGAGCTTCGATTCATGGTCAGCGCAGTACGCAATGGTCGGGCAGACGCCCTTCCTGTTCCATGCCACAGTCGAAGAGAATATTTCATACGGTCGTCCGGGAGCCTCGAAGGAGGACATCATTGCTGCAGCACGCGCCGCGGATATTCACGACTTCATCGAGGGCCTTCCGGATGGCTATGACACCGATGTGGCGGATATGGGCTCACGATTGTCTGGTGGTCAACGCCAGCGCATCACGATTGCCCGTGCAATCCTGAAGGGCGCGCCCCTGTTACTCCTCGACGAGGCCACGAGTGCCCTCGATACGGCAACCGAGGTCAAGGTGCAGGCGGCCCTCGATACTCTGTGCGAAGGGCGAACAGTGGTTGTGATCGCTCACCGACTCTCGACAATTCGCGGGGCGAGCCGTATCGCTGTCATGGAGAGCGGACGCATCGTCGAGCTGGGAACTCACGACACCCTGATCGAGGCCGGAGGGGCCTATGCTCGCCTGTATGCAGCCCAATTCAACACGGGTCAACTTGCTCCCGGGTAGCTCCAGTCGAAGGCCCTGGGGGGCGTTAGGGCGTTGTTAGGAGGGGCGGCCAGCTCCACCCAGGGAGGAGCAAGTGTCAGTTCCATACTCTCTCGTTCTGAAGAGCCAGGCGAGCCCTGTTTCGCGGCTCGATCAGGAGTGCCAGTGGGAGTCTAACCTCGAGCGTGCTCTGTTCTCGGGCTGGCGAGGAAGCGGTGCCCAGGGAATCCACAAGTCACGAGTGCTGGCGTCTGGCGGGGTCGTGTTTCTCTCTCTCACTTTCGGCACACCATGGAATCGAGTTGAAGCGGCACTGAACAGCCTGTAGGAAAGGGGATCGACTCCTCTCCAAGGAGCGCCATGCCGACATGATTGAACGGGATCCAAGTCGTGACATCTCCGGGCCCGACAAGGAGTCCGAGACCCCTATACGTATCTTCATCAGTGAAGATCGCATGCAGGCGCGACTCGCCCTGCGGCCGCCGCGGGAGGGCGAGGGTCCGATCACTCGCGAGCAGTATGATCGTGGGATCCAAGGTGCTGGGCTCGTTCATGGCCTTCTCAAGGATCGAGTTGAGCTCGCCTGGGAGCGCTACAGCACCACGGGATCTCTCCCAGCAGAGGTGACCATTGCCAGGGGGACTCCTTTCCGAGAGGCCAGTTCCGGGCGGGTCGAATATGACCTGAAGCTCGAGAACTGTGTGGCCAAGCTGGATCACCAGGATGAGGACCTGGACATCGTCAAGATGCGACTGGCGGTCAACGTGGACAACGGCGCGGCCCTCGGGCGCTGGTACCCGGCCCAGGAGGGAATTACAGGCGTGGGAGTGGACGGCACGGAGTTCTTGCCCGAGCAAGTTGTTGAGGGCTCGGAACTGAGTCTTGGTGAGGGCATCAGACAGGAACCCGCCGAAGGAGGCTCCTTCTTGCTCGTGGCCGAGCTCTCAGGAATCTTGATTCACGACAGCGATGGCACGCCCTCTGTCCGTGATAGCCTGGACTTCGAGGGCGATGTGGACCTCTCGACCGGCAGTCTGAATGTCAATGGGCACGTACACATCCATGGTTGTGTGAGGCCGGGGCTCCGAGTGGATGCGAGTGGTGACATACAGGTCGAGGGAGTGGTGGACAGGGCCAGCCTGCAAGCGGGTGGGAACATCACCCTCGAGGCAGGTCTGATCGGCGAGGAAGGGTGCCGGGCTCACAGTCAGGGGGACATGCACCTGCGCTTCGCCCAGAACGCTCACTTGGTCTGCGGCTCCTCGGTGGTGATTACCGGGTCCGATACTGCCAGCAGAATCGAATGTGTGGGCGAGCTGAGAGCGCTGGAGGGCAAGGGGCGGCTACAAGGCGGGGTCTACCATGTGGGCTCCAGCGTCCGCGCTCTGGAGCTGGGCTCGGATCTGGGAGCACCCACCAAGGTAAACGCCGGTCAAGACCCATTTGTTGCCAAGGAGATCAAGCGAGTGCGGCTGGCGCTCAAGGAGATCTCCGCACAGGAGCGCAAGCAGCGACGAGGTATCCCTTCTGCTCGTGCACGAACAAAGGTCAAGACCGCCATGGAGCTGACCAGGCGCCGGCAGTTCCTCAATGGCCGCTTGGGCCGACTACAAGATAAGCTCAGTCCAAATGAAAGCGTTGTGATCATTGCTCAGGCCAAGGCGTACTATGGGCTGACAGTTTCCATCGGACGCGAGACCCTCCGCCACGAAGAGACGACCCGAGGCCGTAGTTTCGAGATCGACCCGGAAACGGGCAAGATAGTAGCCCACCCCATATGAAGAAAACGCCATGACTGCCTCAGCCAATTCCTTTTCCGGTTCGGATCCGATGGAGATTCTCGAGAGCACCACGGTCCGGGACATCATGGTGACTGATCTGATCACGGTCTCCTCCAACTCTTGCCTGCGCGAGGCATTGCGGGCCATGTACGATGCGCGTCTGGCCAGTCTCGTGGTCGTAAATGAGACCTCTGCTCAGGGGGTGGGGATCCTCACTCAAAAGGACCTGGTGGGAGCTCTCTTCGATGGGGCCGAAGATCTCGATGAGACTCTAGTCGAGGACTTGATGACCTCGCCCGCCATCACTGTGTCCCCGAACTACAGCGTGGGCGCCTGCCTTCAGATGATGCGGATGACCGGAGTTCGCCGGATGATCGTGATGGAGAATGACCTCTCTGTTGGAATCGTCAGCCTGGCAGATGTCTTTCGAAGGGCAACTGAGAGCGTCCTCTGAGTGAGCCTGAGAGTCACGGCTCGGTCTCAGATTGCCATGGGCATGGGAGTGACGAAGTGCCAGAGGGCGAGTTGAAGCAAGCACAAGAACGTCCTGGATCCCCGCCAGGCAGTGATGCCCGGCGGGTTGTGCATGTCTCCCGAACACCGCTGGCGGGGTCGCCGATCCGGATCGTCAACGCCCTCAATGCCCACACCTCCTACAAGGCTCGGCTGATAGATCTGTCGCCAGATGCGTACGGAGCCCGTCGGTTTCCAGAAGACCTGGCCTGGGGAGCTGATCGCGATCTTGCTGAGGAAGCGATCTCGACCGCGGACCTGGTCCACTTCCATCACTGGTTTGATTTCGAGTCAGCACGTAACCCCTTCGGGTTTGACTTTCGGGCAGCTCTCAAGCCGGGAGCCCACTGCTTGATGCATTGGCACTCCAGTCCGGAGTACATAGCCAGAAATACTGGGGCTAGTGTTGCTGAGCTCGTGAGTCTGGACATTCCCCAGATGGTCGTAGCTCAGTACCACGAGGCGTACTATCCGAACGCTTGCCCGGTTCCACTGATCGTGGATACCGAGTCCGAGGGCATCGAGCTCGCAGGCACCTCGGAAGGACCTCCATCGATTCTCTTCGCCCCATCGACCGGGCTCAGTGCGCATGCAGAGCGCTGGGAATCCAAGGGCCGTCCAGAGGTACTCAAGATTCTTGAGCGTCTGTCTGCGCGAGGGCTCGCTCGGCTGGAATTAATTGAGGGGGTGGCCTTCGAGGAGTGTCAGAGGGTGATGTCCAGGGCAGACATCGTGATCGACGATGTGGTGACTGGGTCGTACCACACCACGAGCCTGGAAGCACTGGCAATGGGAAAGGTTGCAGTCGCTTATCTGGACAGTCGTACTCAGCTGGTCCTGGCTGAGCTCACAGGCAGTACCGACCTACCCATTGTCAATACGCACCTGGACCAGCTGGAAGTGGTCTTGGAGGCACTCTGTCGGGATCAGTCCTTGCTCACAGAGCTGGGCACCTTCTCCCGAGCTTGGATCCTTGAGCATCATGCTCGCCGTGAAATGATCTCTCACTACACCCGAGGCTATGACGAGCTGCTTCGGGGCGGTTCCATTGAGAACCCTCGATACACCTCACATGCGGGGGCAAAGGCGTTTCTCTATCGTTCTTTGCCAGACATTCGTTGGGCCGTTAGGCGTCGAGTCATCCATAAGGGTATGATCGCCTTGGCCTTGAGACGCTCAGCCCAGCGTCTACGTCGCAAGCTGTCCTTGCCCAGTCGCTGACCCGCCCTGCTTGTGACAGGATTGCACCCTGATGAGTGGGAGGATCGGGTGGCCTGATGAGCTTCGACAATGTCTTTGTCTGCTACAGCGCGCAGAACTACTTGAAAGCGCTGTATCTCTCCCATGAGGAGCACGAGAAGGGGCGCAGCTCGAAGCTGATCCTGCTCATGAACCGAAAGTTCATCCAGCAGATGTACATTGAGAACAAGCCGATCTACTGGGCGGTGATCGAATATCTCGAAGACACGAATCCATATGTGAGGGTCCTGGAGAGCGACAGTACACCGCGTCACCTGCAAAAGCTGATCTGCAAGACCTACCTCAAGCTGAAGCGGGCAGTCCTGAAAGGCGAGGAGCGGAGGCAGCTTCTGGAGGCTGTTGATGAGGGTGAGCGAGTCTTTCTGTTTCTCGAGCGTAACTACTACTCCTCGTGCATCCTGCGGCACAGAAGCTGCACGCTGGTCGAGGAAGGGCTCGCTGCCTACCGCGACTATCCGCCCGTACTCCTGAGTGGTTCAGGTGGAGAATTCCCCGGAAGCCATGAGGGGATCGACGAGGTCTGGTTGCAGCACCCTGAGCGAGCCCATGGCAGAGCTGCGGAGAAGGCACGCCAGGTGGAGTTCAACTTCGAGGCGCTCCCCTCTGAGGCGAAGCAGGCCTTGCTCGAGATCTTTGGCATGAAGGACCTCGAGTTGAAACAACCGGCGGCCATCATCACGGGGCAGTCGTGGGGCTGTTCATCGGTGAAATTCGCTGACATTCTGACGCTCTACGCACGCGTCGAAGACTGCCTTCGCGCCAATTCACTCGAGGTCTACTTCAAGCCACACCCTCACGAGGACCTGAGAAACTATCATGGATTGACGTGCCACGTGCTGGAGCCGCTCGTCCCCCTTGAGGTCTTCGGGATGAGGGATGATGCCCCGCTCTTCGAGTGTGCGGTCACTGTGCTTGGTTCTTCTCTGACCAGTCTCTCTCCGCTCGCCAGGAATATCGTCCGGTTGCATCCTAGCGAGGTGATCGTGGAGGAGTTCAAGCAGTCCATGCTGGACAAGATGTTGAGCTCCCAGCTGCCCGAGTTGGAGGGTGTGCTGAAGCACGGATGAGATGTCTTGCCCGCTCAATCGTCCTTGAATGATGGCCGAGACGGTCGGATTGCGGGCTGCTCACCACGCCGGGAGTGGAAGGCTTGGGCCGGTCTCGAGCACGGGGGAAGGCTCCCTCGAATGGAAATCTGGGGGGCATTCGGCCCCGGCCTGAAGAACAGACTCGCCCTATTATTAGCTTCTGCTAAGGTGGACCGCCTCAATGATGCGATGGGGCTCCCGAGGCCGTCGCGGTAGTCAGTTCTCCCCACCTTTCCCGTCATGTTCCAACTTCACGTCTACTGCCGCAGGACCCTGAACACGATCCCCCCGCGGTCGGTCTCCTGCCCGTTCTCCGTGCAGAGCCCTGCCGTGCGATTCGCCTACCGGATCCCGCAGGGCTCTCTTCGTGGCACGCAGGAGCACAAAGCGGCCTCCCGAGTCGAGAGAGAGGATCTCGCGTGAAGTCCAAGATACTGCTCAGCGCCGCGATCTGGCTCTGCCTGATCTCCACGGCCCACGTCTGGCTCAACGTTGGATTTGGGAACCTGGGCCACAAGGTCCAGGTGATGATGGGCAAGGAGAAGCCGGTCCTTCAGGTCGGCTTTCTGCCAGTGACATGACACCTCACCTGCCCGGTCACCAGTTGGGTGACGAAACACGGTGAAGGAGGGTCGTTCTTTCGCAGCCGGAAGTTCACCGATTGGGCCACAGTGAAGGAGGCCCTGATCGCCAGGAGCATTGATGCGGTCTTCATCCTGGCGCCGATGGCGATGCAGCTGCGTGCGGATGGGGTACCAGTAAAAGTGGTCTACCTTGGACACCGTGATGGCACTGCAATCGTGGTTGGGACTGACAGCGATATCGAGGACTTCGGCGACTTGCGGGGCAAGACCGTCGCGATCCCTAGCCGTTTCGCGAATCAGAACATCCTGATGCACAGGATGATGAAGAAGTGGAACATGCCCTACGATTCGATCGAGTTGCAGGAAGTGCCTCCGCCCGAGCATCCTTCTGCTCTACGAGTTGGCGGCGTGGATGCCTACATCGTTGGAGAGCCCTTTGCTGCTCAGGCTGAGATGGATGGCTACGGTCGAGTCCTCTACCACACGAAGGACATATGGGAAGACTTCATTTCCTGTGTGCTGGTCGTGCGCGAGGAGCTGATTGAAGAGGATCCCGACCTCGTCCAGGAGCTTGTCGATGGAATTGCCAAGTCTGGTAAGTGGCTCGATGGGGATCTCGCGCACCGAATGAATGCGGCCGAGATGGCGGCCGAGCACTACTTTGGTCAGGATCCGGACTTGCTGAAGTTCGTGCTCAGTAAACCAGTCGACCGGGTCAAGTACACGAACTTGGCACCGCTCAAGAAGGACTTCGACGAGATCATGGAACTCGCCTTCGAGATTGATGTGCTCTCGCGGCGGGTTGAGTTCGAGGAGTACGTGGATGACTCCTTCGTCAGGCCATTGGAAGACATCGACTGGAACATGGAACTCCTACCAGAGGATCCAGATGGAGGGATACGATGATCCCCTGGCACTACATCCTGACCGTCTTGGCCATCGGCTTGTTTGTCTGCTCCGGACGTCTGCCTGCCCGAATCGAACGATTCATACTCCCGATCTCGATCGGCCTGCTGGGACTTGCCGCCTGGCAGTTTGCCTGTGACTTTGTATTCGACGAATACACCCCGACTCCAGGCCAGACTGCCAGTGCCTTCCTCGAAATCGTGGGCAGCAACCGCCTGTGGAGCGACTCGATCGCAAGCCTGTACCGTGTCACGTGGGGATTCTTCCTGGCTGTCGGACTCGGCATCCCCCTGGGGCTCTGGGTCGGGTGGTCGGCTCGTACCTTCACTGCGCTCAACCCGATCATTCAAGGGCTGCGGCCGATCTCTCCCATTGCCTGGATTCCCTTCGCAATCCTCTGGTTCAATATCGGCGACGGGGCTGGAATCTACCTGATCTTCTACGCCTCCTTCTTCCCGATACTGGTTGGTACGATTGCGGCGGTTCGCAACATCTCGCTCGTGCATCAGCGGTCGGCGAGGAACTTTGGCCTGACGGGAGTTGAGCTCTTTCGGCGCGTCGTCCTGCCAGCGGCCATGCCCCAGATAATCACCAGCCTACGAATCGCCCTGGGGGTTGCCTGGCTCGTGATCGTTGCGGCGGAGATGGTTGGAATGGCCAGCGGCCTCGGATATCTGATCAATGACGCCCGTAACATGGGGAACCGCTACGACCTGGTTGCAGCGACGATGCTCGTCATTGGCGGGATCGGAATTGTCCTGGACCTGTTGATCCGTCGGCTTGAGAACTTCGACGAGGTGCGCTGGGGGTACGAGCGAAGATGAGCAGTCAATCGAACAGACCGAAGGTGGTCTTCGAGCGTATTTCCAAGAGCTTCCTCAAGCGTGAGGAGACCCTGCAGGTTCTGGATGACATCAACCTGGAGGTCGCTGACGGGGAGTTCGTGTGCCTACTGGGGCCCTCTGGCTGTGGTAAGTCGACCCTGCTCAACATCGTCGGGGGGTTCGAGAAGGCTGACAGCGGTCGTGTGACCATCGATGGTGAAGAGGTGACGGGGCCCAGCTCCCGCCGAATCTTCGTGTTCCAGGAGTACGGGATTTTTCCCTGGGCGTCGGTCTGGGACAACGTGGCTCTTGGGCTGCGGGACCGTCCGGAGTCGGAGCGCCGAAGGCTGGTGCAGGACACGATTGACATGGTTGGCCTGTCGGGATTCGAGCGCTCCTACCCCATGGAGCTCTCCGGTGGGATGAAGCAGCGTGTCGAGGTCGCGAGAGCCCTGGCTGTTTCCCCGGATGTGATCTACATGGACGAGCCCTTCGGCGCGCTGGACTCCCTGACCCGGCTGACCATGCGCTCGGAGATCATCCGTATCTGGGAGCAGGAGAAGAAGACCATTCTCTTTGTTACCCATGACGTGGACGAGTCCATCCAGCTGGCGGATCGAGTGGTCGTGCTGTCCTCGAGACCGGGGCGGATTGCAGATATCGTGGAGGTTGGGATGCAACATCCCCGGGACCTGGGCAGTCCGGAGTACGGTCGAATCAAGAACCGGCTCTACGAGCTCCTCGGCGTGAATCACTCGGTCTAGGGCACGTTTCCGCCCTGGAGCGGGACAAGGCCAAGCAGCCGGCAGATCCTCACCCTGCACCTGCCGTGGTGACTCCTTCTGCGCAATTGATCCTACCAGGGGGCTCGCCCACTGGTTTGGACCGACCGACCTGTTGGCTCTGGATGTCGAAGCGAGCGATTCCGGACCTCGTTGCCCTCAGATTCTGGGTCAGAAGTGCTCTCTCAGGCCCGCAAGTGGTGACTCCACCCCATGCCCATCTCAGGGGGTGAATATTCGCTCCTGAGTCCTGGGTTGACCTTTGGATTGGCATGGCTGGATGCCGAAAACTGCTGTGTAGATCCACGAGCATTCGACCGTCATGTTTTTTCGTCGAAAAAAGAATAAGAGGCCCAAGGGACAGCCTGAGCAGCGCGCCCACTACCGTTCTGAGCTTGGCAGTAATCACTCCCTGGAGATCACGCTGGAGCCTCCGGACAGATCGCTGATTCCCGCTGAATTGGTCAACCTGACGGTTCGTGGTGCCGGAGTGCGTGTTCCGGCAGAAACCGCCACCGGTCTGGAGGGCGACGATGTTCTCGAGGTGTGCATTAGCAGCAAGCGCGACCGCTGGACCATCAAGACGCCGGCAGTGGTACGCCAGGTCAATGAGGAGAGAGGCCACCTGAGCTGTGGGATCGAGTTCATCAACCTGGGCAATCTCTACAGCCAGATGGAAGACGCTCTGGGGCGTTACTTCAATCGTAGGGCTCACCTCCGAGTTCACCCGCACTTCGATAGACCAGACTCGGTCACCCTCTCATCAATGGGCAACAAGATGATGGGGACCGTCTATGACCTGACGACTCACGGCCTGGGTATCGTCTTGAGTCATGTTGAAGCGGCCCCGCTGAAGCTCGAAACAGAGGCTCGCGTCAGTCTTCAGCTAGGTCGAAAGAAGGCCGTCCTCGACGGTCCAACGGTCATCCGTCATCGCCGCAAGCTCTCCATGGGTGAGCTTGTCGGGGTTGAATTTGATCTGGAGCACGAGAGCGGCTTCGGCCAGCATCAGAAGCTACTCGGTGAGTACTGCGCCAAGCGGGAAAGGGAGATGGCGGCCTGGGACTCCTCCTTCGAGGGTGATGCTGCCTGAGCGAGAGCGCTCGTCGCGTCGGGCACGGTGGGCGAAGTTGTAGGCCGCGTAGTCCTCGTCCCTTGGAGGTCGCTCCTCCCAGCACCAGGAAAACAATTTCCTGCAGCAATCCTCGCGTATTGAGGTGGCTGATCTTGTGGGGATGGGCGTCGAGGGGCCAGTAAGGGCTCCTGCATGGCCTTACGCCCCAAGTGGGGTTGGTCCTGTAATTCGAGCCAGCTAATCTGGTTTCCTTCGCTAGTGGGGAGACTAGTGAAAGCGGAATAGGGGAGAGAGCAGCTCTCGCTAATATGCTGTATTCTCCCGATTGGGCGTAGGAGTTGAGCTCCTGCACGCATAAAGAGGATCTCGCCCTGCTCGGCATGCTAACTAGCCAGGAAACTTGATGAAAAGGTACCCGCTCGCACTTCTCGTATTGTTCGCAGTCTTCGGTTCGGAGCAGGCCCACGCCCAGAAACTGCTGACTGTTGCCCTCCAGTACGGGGGTTGTCCCCCTGCGCCGCCCCCGCCGCCGCCTCCGCCGCCGCCGCCGTCTGGAGGAGGTCCTAGTTCAGGAGGAGGGGGGGCGTCTTCCGGCCCTACGACGCCTGGCCCTGGGACTAGTTCCCCGGGACCGGCGCATCCGACCACCCCTGGTCCCCAGGGCCCGGCCGCGCCGAGGGGTCCTAGCGGTCCGCGAACACCCGCTCCGCGGGCCCCAGCGGCTCCTCGAATTTCAGGCAAGCAGGGGCCGATTACCCCCAAGCCTGTACTTGGAGGTGCGGATCTCTCCGAGTGGAGCTGGTGGTGGGCCTACAACCAGGATCCCTACCTGGACCTCAAACGCCGGGTACTTGATGCCGGTGTTCTGACTGGTAGCGACGACTTCTTTCTTGGGGCGGGAGCCTCAAGAGAGGTCGTTTCGCTGCGACCCAGTGAGTCGATGATCCAGACCAAGATCGGTCCTGCCTTGCTCGAGGCACTTCGAGAGGGAGAGGGCTGGGTTGAGGAAGGGTCCCTGATCTCACTTGGCAAGCTTCATCCGATCTACAAGCCTGAAGGGACGACGATCCTGGAGGTACTTCAGAGCTACGTCAACGACTCCAAGCAGCGAGTTGCCGACGCGGCTCTCTTCAGCATGGGGTTGATGGGAGACTTCAGCTCGGCACGGGCATTGATTGCCATTGCCGGTGATGACGAACTTGGCCGTGAACTTCTCGAGTGTGAGCGTGTCTCGACTCGGAAGCGGTCCATCGCAGCATTTGCCCTTGGCCAGCTCTCTGTGGCTGCGAACAACAACGATGTTCGTCGCTATGTCGTCCATGGTCTGAGTCGAATTCTCCGGGAAGACGATCAGGCAAGTTCTGACCTCCACGTCGCCTGTGTCACGTCAATAGGGCTCGCAGGGCTGCCTTCAGAAGTAGACCCTCTCCAGCCAGTGAAGAGGCGCGGCAAGAATGCCACCACCTCGATGAGGAATCTGGAGGCACAGATTCGCTTTCTTGGAGAGGTCCTGGCGGACTCGAAGCGTGAGGATCTAGTACGGGCTCACGTGCCGAGGTCCATGGCGATGCTGACCAGAGGGGCAGACCCGCGCCATCAGGACCTCACCTTGGAGATCTTGCTTGATGCTCTCGATAGTGGCCGGCGCATGCCTCGCTTGGTTCGATATGGTCTCGTCGAGGCGGTTGGAGTTCTAGCTGACTCGGACAAGGACGCCATTGACAAGCATGCGCGCAAGAGCCTTCACCACGTGGTCTCCAAGGGGCAACCGATCGACAGGGGGCTGGCGCTGGTGGCGCTTGGCCTCTCCTCGAGTCGCGCTGGCGAAGACCTCGATGATCCTCTCGCAAGCTTCGGGACTGAGCGCAACTTCCTGATGAAGTACTTCGTGAACGGGAAGAGCAACACTCGGCAGTGGGCTGCACTGGCAATTGGCCTGCAGGGCTACCATGTTCATGCCCATGGGGGTGACTTATCTGCCTCGACCGGTCGTGCTGTTGAAGCAATCTTTGGGCGCACCAAGTCCCCAATCAGTGCCGGCGCACACGCGATCGCGCTGGGCCTACGAGGCGATATCGACTGCGTTCCCAGGTTGATCGAGCGATTGGAAGACTCAAGGGATGAGACCGTTCGCGCCCAGATCGCCATTGCCCTCGGGCTGATTGGTGAGCGTAGCGCGGTGCTAGCCCTGGAGCAGGTCATGGAGAGCTCGGATCACCTTCCCATGCTGCTTCGTGACAGCGCAATAGCGCTGGCACTACTCGGGCAGAAGGAAGTGGTCATTGACCTCGTGGAGGTTATTGCTGCCGGCGAGAGCCTGCCCGTGCTCGAAGGTGCCGTTGCTGCCCTGAGCTTGGTAGGGGATGCTCGTGCCGTGGATCCATTGGTCCGACTCTTGAATGACTCCGAACAGCAGGCTCTTACTCGAGGTCATGCTGCGATGGCGTTGGGTGTAATCTGCGAGACTTCCGACCTGTCTTGGAAGGCCTCATTCTCAAACCATCTCAACTACCATGCGATGGTTCCCACGCTGAATAACGAGGACGGGACAGGAGTCCTCAGCATTCGCTGAACTTCTCGGTCAGCAGACTGACCGATCCAGGGACCCCGCTGGAGCTGCTGTCGGCAGCTCCAGCGGGGTCCTCTTGCAAGTTTCTTGGTGGTGGCCATACTCGGGTACTTCCCTGAGCGTGGCCCAGGTTTTTGACTCGTAAGAGTGCAACTCCGCTACGGTCATGAGCTACTTACAATGCCCTGTGACTTCAGGCTCAAGCCGATCCGATTGGTCCTCTGGGCCAACAGGCAGTTTCAATCAGACAAGGAGAAATCCATGCTCGCACCCTCGCTTGCTCGCTCGCACGCTCGCTACGGATTGATGTGGCTCATTGCAGCTCCTCTATTGGGAGCCCCAACTCTCCTCGCGCAGGAGTCTGTGGATCCTGATGTAGAAGCTGGTCTGGATCTCTGCAGCGATGACTGGTCTGGCATCCGCGAGGCCTACCAGGAGAGTCGTCACGCCATCCGCCAGCTCGACACCGGATTCTCCGCCTTCAATCCCGGTCAGCGCTGGGTGAGTCAATTCGACGGCCGGGGCTTCACGACCACGCCGCTCGAGAGTGGATGGACGTGGGGGCTCCAACTTGAGGCCTATGGCTTCGAGGGCGTCATGACCAAGATCACCGCCAGTGCTTCGGGTGCAACCGCCGATGGTGGTCAGCTGACTTATGACTGGGACCCTTGTGTTGACGAGTGGTACAAGAATGACGAGCGTGGTCTGGAACACGGCTATACGGTTCACCATCGACCCCTCGGTGCGAAGGGTCTTCCGGACGAGCGACTTCGCCTTGTCCTGTCAGTTCGAGGTGAACTCACCCCAGAGCTGATCGATGCAGGGCGAGGCGTCCGATTCCTTGATAGCTCCGGTGCAACGAAGCTCACTTACTCGGGACTGCTTGTGTTTGATGCCGAAGAGAAGGAATTGGATTCGGTCTTCTTGATCGAGGACACCCGTCTGATTCTCGTGATCGACGAGGCGCGAGCAAGTTACCCACTGACGATTGACCCGGTTGCGCAGCAGGCCTATCTGAAGGCTTCAAACACCGATGTCTATGACAACTTCGGGTGGAAGGTGGCGGCCTCGGGGAACACCGTGGTCGTGGGCGCCCCCTGGGAGGACTCCGGCTCTGTTGGAGTCAATGGAGTGCAGGGCAACGACAACTTGCCGGATTCAGGGGCTGCCTACGTGTTCGTGCGAACAGGGGCTACCTGGAGTCAAGAGGCTTACTTGAAGGCGTCCAATACTGACGTCGGTGATCACTTTGGGACCTACCTTGCCATTGACGGTGACACGATCGTAGTGGGCGCACAGCATGAAGATAGTGGAGCAACCGGAGTTGACGGTGACCAGTCAGATGACAGCAAGGACAATTCCGGCGCTGCCTACGTCTTTGTCAGAAGTGGCGGGGTATGGAGTCAGCAGGCCTATCTGAAGGCCTCAAATTCCGGAGAAGGCGATGAATTCGGGTACGTGTCGATATCTGGTGACCTGATCGCGGTGTGTTCGGAACTTGAGGACAGCAATGCCAGGGTCATCAATGGCCCCGACAACGACCTCAGAGCTAATTCTGGAGCGGTCTACGTGTTCTCACGCACTGGTTCCACCTGGGCTCAGGAGGCCTACATCAAGTCCTCGAACTCGGATATAGGAGATTCCTTCGGCGTCAATGCAATTGAAGGGGAGACCCTGGTTGTCTGTGCCCGTGGGGAGGACGGGGGTGATTCCGGAATCAACACGCCCCACACCAACAACAATACTGACTCGGGCGCTGCCTATGTCTTCGAACGAAACCAGGGGACCTGGGTGGAGACGACCAAGATCAAGTCATCCAATCCGGACGAGTTTGACTTCTTCGGGATCTCCACGGACATCGCTGCTAATCGAATCATCATTGGTTGCAATGGTGAGGACAGCGCATCCACTGGTGTCGGAGGGGATCAAGGAAACAACTTTGGCTCCGGTGGCAACTCGGGGGCAGTCTACTCCTTCGTTCGGGCTGGCAACTCCTGGGCTCAGGAGTCCTACATCAAGGCAACAAACACCGGATCCAGTGATCAGTTCGGGGTTGGGGTAGCCTTGACAGGTCAGTACATGATCGTGGGGGCGTGGGAGGAAGATAGCAGCAGCTTTGGAGTGGACGGCGACCAGCTAAACAATTCTGCCCCGGCCGCAGGTGCAGCTTATGTCCTGTCACTGCAGGCCTGCGAGGGATGGAGTCACCTCAGCTACCTGAAAGCTTCAAATGCCGAAGCTGCCGATAACTTCGGGCTATCAGTTGCTCTTGGCGATGGATTCGCTGTCGTTGGTGCGCCGAATGAGGACAGCCTCTCGCAGGGAGTCAATGGAACGCAGGGAAACGGCGGCCCTGGGGAGAACTCCCGTTCTGGTGCTGCCTATGGCTTCGACCTCACTGAACCCATCGATTTGGGAGTGAGTTTCTGTGAGGGGGATGGCAGCAGCTCTACCTGTCCGTGCTTCAACTTTGGAAGTGCAGGTGCCGGTTGTGCGAATTCGGCAGGTGGATCGGCTCTTCTCTATGGGGAGGGTGCCGCCTGCAGTGGTCTCGATAGTCTTGTTCTCAGGGTGTCTGGATCCATGCCGAACAAGCCGGGTCTTCTGTTCCAGGGCATCAATTCGATGGCTGGTGGCAATGGTAACCCTCTTGGCAACGGCCTGCTTTGTGTCGCACCGCAGAGACGCTGGGACGTGCAGTTCGCCGACGATAACGGGGGCGTGATCTACGGGCCTGGAGTGCTCGGGGATGATCCGGCTGTCTCGGCCGGCGCTATCCTGCACTACCAGTGGTGGTACCGTGATGCAGCGGACACTTGCGGAGGAGGATTCAATTTCTCCAATGCTTATACGGTGATATGGGAATGATCCACGGGGCATCACGCAGAGAGCTTGCGTTGCTAGCTGGCTAGCAAGAGCTGGGTTGATCACTTCACTCTAGGTTCTTGATCGCTCGCATCGTCTCAAGTGAGCGCTCGCCAACCGAATGGTTGGCGAGCGCTCACTCTTGTTCCACCAATCTTCAATGGCCCTGGTCGAGACTCTTACGAGGTTCTTTGCCAGGCAGGGGAGAAACTCATCAAGTCCTGGCCGCTAGTACTTGTAGGACAAGGCTTGAGCTGCTTCGTCAAGGTCAGCTCCTTGTTGGCTCAAGCCTTCAAACCCAAGGGAGAATGGACTGATGACTATCAAGAAAATTGCGTGCGACCGACTGCTCGTTGCCGGAATCGCGGCCTCACTTCTTGCCGGGAACCTTGGCGCTTCGGCGGCCCCGTTGTGACCGCCTGTTGACGGGCAGCCCGGTGGGCCGCCCCCTCCTCCTTCAGGCGCTCCCCCGGCCACGCTGCCGTTCCCGGGATTTCCTCCGGGTGCATTCCCCGGTTCCGGTGGCCCCGCCGGCCCCGCCGGTCCCGCTGGCCCAGGGCGGGCAACTCCCGGGCCGGGAGGACCAAAGGCTCCGCGCGCTGGTGGCGGGGGGAGAACGCCAGGTCCTCGGGGCCCTTCAGCTCCTCCTGCCCCGAAGCAGCACCGTCCCATGCCAATCACGGGCCTGGTTGGCTGCGGCGATGAGACGAGTTGGCGTCTCTGGTGGGAACACAATCGCGATCCATATCTGGGCCTGCGAGATAGTGTTCGCGAGAGCCAGCAGTCCTACGGGAGCACCGACTTCTACATTGGTAAACGTGCGGGAGAGACTGGGGAGGATCTTGGTGTACGTGAGGATCAAGTTCTCTCGGAGGTCGCACCCGCCCTTGTTGCGGCGCTTCGAGATCAGGGATCCGCAGCCATGCGGCGGCGGGCGCTCCTGTCCATTGCAAAGCTGCCTGCGTCCTACTGCGAGAAGGAGAGCCTTGATCGCTACACCATTCTCAAGACCTACCTCGGTGACCCGGACTCTGAGGTGTCGAAGACTGCAGCGATCGGCCTGGGATTGATTGGTGGTGCGGATGCACTTGACACCCTGGAGCATCTGCTGATGGGGTGTGACGTGGGTCAGAAGCTAATGCGGCGTAGTCACATTCCCTACACGATGCGGATCAACGCGGCATACGCGATGGGGCTTGCTGGGGCACGCTCGGAAATAGAAGAAGAGAAGCGGTTCGTGCTTCACTTCCTGAGTCAGGCAATGAAAGTGGATCGAAGCGGTAGCCCGGATGTTGCCTCTGCCTGCGTGGCTGCCATCGGAGTCATCGCAATGCCTGTTCGTGGCGTGAGCCTCGCCGATGCATCCCGGGAACCCTTGCTCGCCGGGCGAGAATCCCAGGTGGCTGCTCTGCTTGCTATCCTCGAGGACAAGGACGAGCGGCGAATCACTCGCGCCCATACCGTTACTGCCATTGGTCGATTGCTCTCAGCTGAGGGAGGAGACCAGATCGTGGACTACGATGTCGTCGTGCGGAAGCTGGCGCGTATCCTCTCATCCAGGGCTGGATACGAGCGCGAGGTGCGCCAGAGTGCGGCGCTGGCGCTCGGAATGGTGGCCGATAGTGATAACGATGTCTCTGACAAGCTGGCACGCAAGGCCCTGACCAGGTCGACGGCCGACACAGACCAGCTGACGCGTTTCTTTGCCATGGTTGCGCTGGGGCAGGCTGCTGGCCGTGTGGGAGAGAATGGTGGTGAGGGCCTGGCCGGAAGCCATGCAGCACGTAAGCACCTGCTCGGTATTCTCGCCAAAGGCAAGAGTGGCAGCCGCCCCTGGGCAGCACTCGGACTGGGTTTGCTCGGACATGGAATCAATGAAGGTGGATACTATCCGTCCGGGGATGCCAGCCGTGCTCTTGCTGACCTCCTCCGCTCTACCAAGAGGCCAGAGACCGTGGGGGCGCTCGCCATCAGCCTCGGTCTTCGTGGCGCCGGCCAGTACCGTGCCTTGGTCGAAGAGCGGCTCGAAAGCATCAAGCGCGACGATGCGACTACTTCCGAGCTTGCACTGGCACTTGGCATGATCGGTGCCATGAATTCCGAAGGCGCCCTGCGGGAGCTGAGTGACACGGCCAGTCGCCGGCCCCACTTGCTTCGGGAGGTGGCTATTGCCCGAGCCTTGCTGGGAGATCAAGAACTCATCTCGGATCTGCTGGATGACCTGGAGGAGGCGGACACTCTCGCCAGCCTCGTTGGTGTTGCCTCGTCCCTGGCCTTTGTCGGCGAGAAGAGCACCATCACGCCCTTGAGCCTTGCGCTGAAAGGTGAGTCCGCTACCAGCCTTGGGCGAGCGTACCTGCTTGAAGCGCTCGGTGATATCTGTGACGAGGGCAAGCTGCCCTGGACCACGACCTATTCTATCGGTGTCAACTATGGAGCTGCGACCGAGACACTCGAGAAGGGGGCCAGCGAAGGCCTGCTGAATATGGACTGAGGCTTGGTGTTTCCGGTCGAGTGAGCCCGTCATCTTGTGAAGGTGGCGGGCTCTCTGTCTGATGATCTCAGCTCACTGCATGCCCCAGTCGTCGGTACGGAAGGGCGAGGCGGGTATGCCGTCGGTGTTGATCAGGTTTGCCTCGTCTGGGCTATTCGCCCATGCGTAGCGGAGGGCTTGCGGCGTCTGGAGGGCGCCACACTCGACCAGGACATATCCCTTCTCGATACGAGCCTTGGCCGGGTGGAAGGCACGGTCGGCTCCGGCAACCTCGAAGCCTGAGAGCTCCTCTCCGTCACGCACGGCCAGCTCTCCGCCAAATGTGTCGAACAGGATCCGGTAGTTGTTGTTGTCGTCGAGCTCGACTTGCTCGAACACGGGTCCCATCGGGGTGACTCCCTCCTGCCCATAGGTCTGCGAGAGTGCCCAACGGGCGA
The DNA here is from genome assembly GCA_014237855.1 of Planctomycetota bacterium. Classification (GTDB taxonomy): domain Bacteria; phylum Planctomycetota; class UBA1135; order UBA1135; genus JABACD01. The sequence continues at coordinate 31,615 of JABACD010000023.1, forward strand.
GCCTCAGCCCCACATCCAGCTTGTTTCTGGGGTGGATGTCCTTCGGGTCCCCGATGTCCAGGGTTATGGCCATACCCACGTCGTCGAGTTCCTGAAGTGCGCGGAGCTGCGCGTCACGAACGACTGGGTATTGCCAGAAGGTGCTGTTGTTCTCGGCGAAGTTCGGGAGCTGAACCAGGATGAATGGCATCGAGGGCCTGGCAAGCTGCTGACGCAAGTCGCTGATGAAGGCGGGAAACAGCTCGTAGTACTCGACAGAGTTCTCGCCGATTGCATTGTTCTCTCCCTGGTACCAGATCGTACCTCGCAGGCCATAGGCACGTAGCGGGTGGATCATTCCATTGTAGAGATGGGCGGGCCGGTGCTGATGAGCAGGAGGGTTGATTGTGGAGCCCACCTGTAGCCGCCAGTCTCCTGCTAGGGACAAGCTCTCTGACTCGCGGCCTTCCGGATAGATCCGCATGTCGGCTGCCGCACCGTGAAAACCACCTGGGCCCGAGCCGTCACGAACCCTGACGGTAAGAGTGACCTCTCCCGTGGGGGCGTCCTCGGCAGCAACCCGATACTTGCGAAGAGCCTGCCAGTTGTTGGTGTGACCAATCTCCGCGTCCTGGAGGTAGGTATGGTCCTCGTCATCCACTCCTCCGAGCTCCACGATGAGGGCCGAACCACGCCAGTCTGAAGGGATTGCGATGCTCTTGCGGAACCAGATGATCCCATCGATGTCGTGTCCCAGGTCCTTGAACATTCCCGGGAGCTGAACCTCCTCCCAGCTTGTGTCGTCCACCTCGGGTCCCACCCGTAGCGCTGGGCTGACACGAGCTTGCTCCTCGTAGACTGCCCACTCGTCAAGGGTTCGTCTTGCCGACTTCAGTTGCCGGAGAGTTTGCATCGTGGTCCAGGCCTGCACGCTGCTTCCTCCCCAGCTGACATTGATCAATCCGATCGGGATGTCCAGCTTGGTCAGAAGTTCACGCCCGAAGTAGTAGCCGGTGGCGGAGAAGCTGCCCACCGTCTCCGGGGAGGCAACCACCCAGCTCCCGGGGAGGTCCTCCTGCCTCTCGGGAGCTGAGACCTGGCCACCGGTGAACATCCGGATCCGCGGATCCTTCGCTTCTTCGGCGGCCCTCTCGGCCCCATCTGCCCCATTCACTCTCCAGGCCATGTTCGACTGCCCTGAGCACAGCCAGACTTCACCGACGAGGACGTCCTGGAATGAGAGAGTATTCTCCGGTCCAGCCACCTCGAGAACCCTGGACTCCGAGCTGGCGGGCATGGCAGGGAGCTCTACCCGCCACTCTCCAGTCTCATCGGCCGTGGTGGAGAGTCGCTGGTCTGCGAAGGTGACCAGGACCTTCTCTCCAGGGGCAGCGCTTCCCCAGACCGTCACAGGTTCACCCTGCTGCAGGACCATGTGGTCGGCGAAGATGTTGGGTGTGCTCACATCTGCCGTTGCGAGAGAGCAGAGGCAGATACAGGCGAACAGGGTGTGAAGGTGCTGCCGGTTCATGTCGAGTTCGGTGAGGTGCGCTGTCTTGGGGACCCGTACAAGATACATCCTTTGGCGCCTGACATGGCATGACCGGGATTGCTGACCTGCTCAGTCCAGATAGTCCGGGTGACAGGGGGCCCGCCTGTCAGTTCGAGAAGAGCGGGACGTACTTGTGCTTTCGATTGAAGTCCCGCACCGAGCACAGCCAGATGACGACTCGCTTGTCTTTCATTCCATCCTTTCCTCTTCGAGAGAGAGACTTCCAGATGGATGAACCTCCTCCTGGAAGAGTGATGGTGTCGATCCGGTGTCCGAGGCGGGCGTAGAGCAGGCTTGCCATGTCGGCTCCCTTCCCGTTGAAGATCCCGCTGAAACTGTCCCCAATCAGGAGGATCTGACTCTGTGCATCCTTCTCGTGCGCGCTCTCTCCCTCCTCGGTCAGCACGCGCTCAAACCAGACCTTCACCGGCCTGCGTGCCTCCAAGAGGTCCAGCTTCTTGTTGTTGAGGATGGACCAATTTCCCTGCTCGCGCTTCACGAGAAAGTTATCTCCCTGCCTTTCAGGTCCTTGGGTGAACCACTGGGTCCGCTTGATTCGCCCTGCGATCTCGTCAGCGGCAAGGCCTACACCCCGTGGAGTCCAGTGGAGGTCGTAATCAAAATAGAGGCGTTCATCAGCCTCGTTGAACTCACCGTAGCGGGCAGCAGAAAAGGCAGGCAGGAGATCGAGCACCTCGATCCCGTCCTCGGCCACGCTGAGGAGTGTGGGGGCCATGCCCGCGCCATAGCCTGTGAACTCCAGCTGTTCGGGGACACCCTCCAGGTGTTCGGGATAGATCTGAATCCTCAATGGAATGGGAACGACGAGAAGCTGAATCCCGAGCTCCTCGAGTTCACGGGCATAGGCTCTCAGCATTCCAGCGAAGGAGTCCGGCGACTCAAAATTCATGGCCGGCGCCACGCCACCCTCGGGAGTCGTGTTCCAGGCCTGGAGGAAGGCCGGCTCCTTGCGCTTGACGCGGCCAAGGGCGGAGGGGACGAAGGGCTCTTGATCGGGGATGGCGAGGAGCTGAGCTGTCAGCTCGAGGAGGAACTCGTGCAGCTGCTTGTCTGCTTCCTGGTCCACCCGACCCTGGAGCACTGCAATGTCCCTCGCTACCCGCTCACTCCTGGGGCTCTGCTGCGAGGGGGACGAAGAGTCCTGTGGCTGAGCATCACGCGCTTGCTCATCTTCCGTGAGCCCGGCTTGGGGAACAAGGGCCAGGGTCAGCATCAAGATGTGTTGCAGCATCAGTTGAATTGGAGTGGGGGGATCGAGGCTGGCCTGTCGGTGTGCGTCAGGTGGCGGCCCTCCGCCTCGAGGAAGAGTACGGGAGTCGCCTGGAAATAGGACGGCAGAATTCTCGACTCAGTGGCGGTTGACTGTGGGGGGGGCTGCCCTGCCCTCTCGGACGCCTTGCAAGCAGTGGTCAGGCAGTGCCCGGGCGGGTGGGCCGATTGCTGGTTCTCAAATGCGCGAGGGCCACCCGACGGTGTGTCGGGTGGCCCTCGCCTGGAGGCATGTTTGAGCTTGGGCTGGCCTCACCTGGTCTTGGAGAACTGAGTATCGATGAACTTGTTCAGGATCTCCTCGACTTGGGAGTAATCGCCAGAGCTTATCCAGTAGCTGTAGCTGTGGCTGTGTGCGTTGGTGTCGCCTCTGAAGAAGGTGACTGTGCTCAGAGGCACGTCGGTCACCGTGAAGTCCTGATCCATGAGATTCATGGCCTGGCTGGACATGAGCGCTGCCTCGAGTTCATTGAACTCTTGCTGGGAGATCATCTTGCTCCTTACCACGGCTGCCTTGCTGCCGGAGAGGCTGCTATAGCTGGCAAATCCATCGTCGTAGACGGTGAGATGTTCGAATACTGGGCCAGTCAGGGTCCCGCCGCTCACGTCAAAAGTAACCAGTGGTTCCCGGTTGATGGGGTTCTTCGCGCTGATCTCCTGGTTGATCTCATCGGCTTGCAAGCTGATGTTTGAACCCTGTTGACCCAGCCCGAAAATGCCTGCCACTGCCATGGCCGATCCAAGAACCCCAAAAGCACGAAACTCAATCATCTCTTTCCTCCTTGGTCATTTGGAGATGGGATGGACAATGGTCCACCCGTCTCCCAGTCTGCGAATTCTCCCCTGCACGAATCGATGGTCGGAAACTGCCTGGTGACCACGAACTCGTGTTGACCTCAGGAGCCGAAGCGGTCGTGGTAGCGGACGGAGTTCTTCTTGAATCTCTTGATAGAGTGGTTGCGGCCAAACGGAGCCTGCCTCAAGCGACATCATCATGATCTGTCTTCGACCTCTACAATTGCTCCTCATTGGGGGGCTGGTCACCAACCTGGCGCCTCGAGTTCAATCCCTGTCGTCTTCAGCTGTTCACCCCAATGAGGGTCGAGTGTCAGCGCTCATTCTCACGGGCGAGAATCGAACCGACTGGAGATGGACGAGCACGAATCTGCGCGAGTTGCTGGAGAGCAGCGGCCGCTTCGATGTGGAGGTCTCCGTGGTGCCGGAGGCTGCTCTTGTTGACAGGGAGTACCGGGACCGTTTTGACCTGTTCCTGGTGGACTACTCTGGAATCCGTTGGGGAGAGGCCGCGGAGGCCAACTTCCTGGAGGCCATCAAGAGCGGGACCGGTGTGGTCTGTCTCTCGGATGCGGTGGCAGCTTTTGAGGGCTGGAGCGAGTACGAGAATCTCGTGGGCTTCCGCCTCGGGGACTATGCCTACAGGTCGAATTTTCAGGAAGTGAAGTTCAGCCCAACTGGGGTGGAGCACCCGATTCTTGCTGACTTCGGAGGGCTTGGGATTCACCAGGATCAGCTCGCCGAGGGCCTCGAGCAAGTCGAGAGCGAGTCCCTGGAATTGCTGGCCACGGTATCTCCTGCCGATGGCAGCGCAGAACCTCAGGCTGCTCTCCTGGCAGGTACCTATGGCAAGGGTCGGGTGGTCTCCTCTCCCCTCGGAAACGTCTCTCCTCAGCGCCGCGAGACCTGGGCATCGCATCGGAATCCAGAGGCAGAGAAGTTGTTCCTGCGTGCCTGCGAGTGGGCAGCCACGGGGAAGGTGAGCCTCCTCGAGCGCATGGCCCACAACACGCTGACCCCAGCCGATCTTGCGGACGGCTGGACCTTGCTCTTTGATGGAGTCGACGCGGGAAGCTGGCGGACGGTGGAGGGCCTCGGCCTCTCGACCGATAGCTGGAACGTGGAGGGCGGAGCCCTGCGCGTCTCGACCGGAGACGGCAATGGAGACTGGCTCAGCGGTGATGAGTACCGGGAGTTCGAGCTGGAGCTGGACTGGATGGTGGAAGGGGGCTCATCGACCAGGCTTGGAATTCGTCGGGGCGAACTGGATACGGACCATGCATTGAGTCTGAACAGCGAGGACACGGGCTCCAGCCGGATCTTGCGCCCTGCCGGGGAGTTCAACCATGCCCGGGTTGTAGCTACTTATGACCGGGTGGAGCACTGGCTCAATGGCGTCAAGATCAAGACTCTCTACACGGACCCAGCAAGCTGGGCGCGGAGGATCGGCGGCGATGGGGCCTTGCAGGATGAAGAGCTCTCTGGACTCCCTCTGGCACGCATCATGCTTGACGGAGCTGGTGAGGCGATTTGGCTACGGAACATCAAGATCCGTCACCTCCCCATGGTTCAGGAGGTCGAGGTTGAGCCGGTCCCTATCTCACTCTTCAACGGACAGGATCTCACTGGTTGGACCTGGAATCCCGAGACCCCCAGCCGCAGTGCTCCGGTGCCCTTCATGGTTGGTGGCGAGGGGCAGCTGGTTGGTGCAGGTCTGCCGCTGGGAGAGTTGCGCAGCAAGGATGAGTTCCAGGACTATGTGCTCTCCCTGGACTGGCGCTTCAATCCCGTCAACAAGCTCACGGGTGCAGGTGGGATCCTCGTCCGTGGGGTAGGTAGCAGCGTCCAATTCCCAGACGGGGTAGAGATCAAGCTGGACCACCGTCAGGCTGGCAGCCTCTTTCGGCTTGGAGAGATGAAGCTGCGGGCTGATCGGCGTCGTACCGATGGTGAGTTCACGCGACCGATTCAGGATACCGAGGCCCGGTCTGGAGAGTGGAATCACCTCGAGATCAGGCTCGATGGTGAGGAGCTGCTGGTTAGCCTCAATGGCCAGGTCGTGAACAGCGCGAGCGGACTGACAGAGCGGAGGGGGGCAATCGGGATCTTCACACGAAGGGTCGAGCTTCAGTACCGCAACCTGACCCTGACTCCCTTGAACTGACCGATCCTGGACGATACATCCGGACTGACCGTTGCTGGAAGACGGTTCCTCGCACGACGGCCAGGACTTCGGTAGTGTCTCTTCGTTCCCATCACATAAGAACTCGTTCAATCCTGACTGGAAATGAGTAGTAAACAACTCTCAGGCAGCTGCCTCTGTCGCACCGTCAGCTACCGGATCAACGGCCCGATCAAGACCTTCCAGTACTGCCACTGCTCTCGCTGCCGGAAGTTCACGGGAAGTGCCCATGCCGCCAATCTATTCGTTGCTACCGAAGACCTGGATTGGGTCTCGGGAGAGGACTCAGTTGGAAACTACGTGCTCGACGCAGAGCCGGGGTTTGCGACGGCCTTCTGCAAGAGCTGCGGGAGCTCACTTCCGAGCCCGTCCGCGACAGGCAGATTCTGGGTTGTACCGGCTGGTGCGCTGGATGAGGACCCCGGTGTGCGGCCTACACGGAGCATCTTCTGGGCCAGTCGTGCACCCTGGTTCACAGAGGTCGGCTCACTGCCTTTTCACGAGGATTGGCCCCCTCGCTGAAGCTCGGTGTCGGGCTACCAGGCGCTGGACTGGTCGTCGTCGATCGGGCCAATCGTGTTCCTCGCAGACTCAAGTAGCTCAGACGCCTGGTGCACGATGCCAGACTTCACCACCAGGCGAACTTCACGCGTGGCGAGGATGTCCTTGAGGGGATTGCCTCGTACCACGACGAGGTCAGCGAGCTTTCCGGCCTCGATCGAGCCCAGCAGGTCACCTTTGCCTAGAGCTCGTGCGCCGTTGATCGTTGCTGCTCTCAGCGCGGCATGCTCGGGAAGGCCTGCCAGTACCATGCAGTGCAGCTCTCGGTGAAAGCCGAAGCCCGCGAGATAGTCACCCCAGCTGGGATGGTCGGTCCCGATCGTGATCAGGTGCCCGCCGCCTGCTCGATAGAAGGCCAGGAGATGCTCACGCTTCTTCCAGTAGATCTTCTCAAAGAGCTCCCTGGATGGCCGGGGAGGTCGATCAGCGAGGAGCTCACGCACATAGGGCGTGAAGAAGCTGCGTTCGTCCTGCCAGGTGGTGAACACGACGGGGTCCCGTAGGCCGAAGTAGCCATAAGCGGACATCGTGGCGTCGAAGTAGACCCCGTGTTCGATGAACAGATTGCAGATCCTGGCAAAAGCCGGATCCTTCACCTTCACTTCCAGCAGTGAGTCATAGGCAGAGCGGGTGTTCGGAAGCTGGTCGCCTCCCAGGAAATGCTCGATCCTGTCTATTCCCATCAGGATCGCATCGCGGGGATTGACGGAGTTCCGATACCCAGAGTCGAGGTGTCCGGTCACCCGTAGGCCATGATGATGTGCGCGCTCGATGAGGACCTGTAGGTGTGCGGGGCTGATATTCTTGGCCTTGATTCCGGTCACGCCCTCTGCAGCGAGCGCATCTACCTCGGCCCTCAGGTCGGCGTCGCTCATGTTTCGATCCCAGCCCTTGCGCCATCGGCCAAAGTAAGGGCCAGAGCGGAACAGGCGGGGGCCGACCTGCTGGCCGCTGGCAAGGCGCAGCTCGAGCTCGCGCATGCGCTGTGGATCCACTTCACCGGCAGCGAAGACACTGGTCACGCCGTTCGCGAGATAGACAAGCGGAACGCCGTGAGTCTCGTCTCTGCGCCCACGGCCGAAGATGTCGATACCGTGGTGCCCATGGAGGTCGATGAGTCCTGGTAAGAGTGTCTCGTCTCGCTCGAGTCTCAGCACATTTGCGTCTGCCGGCGGTGCTACATCAACGGCAAGGATTCGGCCAGCGCGAATCTGCACGCCCTTGTTTGGCCGGGCCTTCTCCGAGGTTCCATCGAAGACTCTTCCTCCAGCAATCCAGGTGTCGGAATCCTGGGCAAGAGTGGTGATTGCAAGGAGCAGGGCGACGATCATCATGGCTCACCTCGAAGCGGGACTGGATGCCTGTCGCACGAGCTGAAAGGCCCTGTGCGAGGCCTCATTCTAGTGACTTGAATCCCCCGAAGTCCCTACTCCAGGGAGCGGTGACGCAGACACTGGATCAAGTTGGCCTTGGTCCGCTTGTTCCCTGGCGTGGATGAAGCTCGAGGAGCGGTGAGGTGCTGGTTCAGCCAAGACCGCTGCTCGGTGACACTCAAACAGGGCCCATGAACCGAATTGGCCACTGCCGCAGGAGACAAGCCGGAGCCCGACCCCCACCGGGGCTCTCTTTTTTGTTAGACCTCCCGGCCAGATTCGAGTTTCCACCACTCGCAGTTCGAGCCTATCCCATGAGTCAGTCGCCCTCCATCATCTACACCGAGACCGACGAGGCCCCCGCCCTCGCCACGCGCTCCTTCTTGCCTCTCCTGCGGGCATTTGCGGCTCCTGCAGGAGTCGAGGTCGAGCTGCGCGACATCTCACTTGCTGGGAGGATTCTGGCCAATTTCCCTGATGTGCTGGAACCGGAACAACGGGTCGCTGATGCCCTGACTGAGTTGGGTCAGCTGGCAAGGGCGCCCGAGGCAAACATCATCAAGCTGCCCAATATCAGTGCGTCTATTCCACAACTCCAGGCAGCGATTGCCGAGCTACAGGCCAAGGGGTTTTGCCTCCCAGACTACCCCGAGGAGCCGGCCACAGATGGAGAGCGCGAGATCAAGGCCCGCTATGATCTGGTCAAGGGGAGCGCAGTCAATCCCGTTCTGCGGGAGGGTAACTCAGATCGGCGCGCCCCCAATGCAGTCAAGGAGTACGCTCGAACCAATCCGCCCCCGATGAAGCCGTGGCCCGAGGGTTCGAAGACCCACGTGGCGACGATGAGTGGGGGGGACTTCTTCGCCAACGAGAAGTCCATCACTCTCGACAGAGAGACCTCCGCAAGGATTGAACACGTTGCGAAGGATGGGACTGTCACGGTGCTCAAGGAGGGGCTTGCCCTCCAGAAGGGCGAGATCCTGGATTCCACCTTCATGAGCAAGAAGGCCCTGGTCGCTTTCCTCGACAAGGCAATTGCCGATGCCAAGGCCTCAGACATCCTGTTCTCCCTGCACTTGAAGGCGACCATGATGAAGGTCTCGGACCCGATCATCTTTGGCCATGCAGTGAAGGTCTTCTTCAAGGATGTGTTCGCGAGACACCAGTCCACGCTGGATTCCCTGGGAGTCGACGCGAATAACGGGCTCGGAGACCTGCTCGGCAAGATTGCTGATCTGCCTGCGGAGCAACGAGCTGCCATCGAGGCCGATATTCAGGCGGCCTACGAGCAGGGACCAGACCTGGCCATGGTGAACTCGGACAAGGGCATAACCAACCTGCACGTTCCCAGTGATGTGATCATCGACGCCTCCATGCCGCCATTGATTCGTGATGGGGGAGCCATGTGGAACTCAAGCGGAGAGCTGCAGGACTGCAAGGCGGTCATCCCTGACAGCAGCTATGCACCGATTTATCAGGCGATGATCGTGGACTGCCAGGAGCATGGGGCCCTCAACCCCGTGACCATGGGGACGGTGCCAAACGTGGGGTTGATGGCACAGAAGGCAGAAGAGTATGGCTCCCACGACAAGACCTTCGAGGCACCCTCGGATGGGACGATGCGAATCGTCGACGACAGGGGCAGTACCCTGCTTGAGCATTCGGTAGAAACCGGTGACATCTGGCGGGCTTGCCAGGTCAAGGACATCGCGATCCGTGATTGGGTCAAGCTCGCAGTCACTCGTGCGCGAGCTACCGGAGCCCCTGCGGTCTTCTGGCTCAACCGGGACCGTGCACACGATCGCCAGCTGATTCAGAAGGTTGAGAGCTACCTCAGAGATCACGACACCGAAGGCCTCGAGCTCAAGATCCTCGCGCCGGCAGAGGCCTGTGCGTACTCGATGGAGCGGATTCGTCGGGGCTGGGACACGATCTCGGTCACTGGAAATGTACTGCGCGATTTTCTGACTGATCTGTTTCCGATTCTTGAGGTTGGAACAAGTGCGAAGATGCTGTCGATCGTTCCCCTGATCAATGGCGGCGGCTTGTTCGAGACCGGAGCGGGTGGCTCTGCTCCCAAGCACGTTCAGCAGTTCGAGAAGGAAGGTCACTTGCGGTGGGATTCACTCGGTGAGTTCCTGGCGCTGACGGCCTCTTTTGAGCACCTGGGTGAGCGCTATGGAAATGCCGGCGCAGCCGTCCTGGGAGAGACCCTCGACAGCGCGATCAGCAAGCTCCTCCTGGAGGGGAAGAGCCCCTCTCGGAAGGTGGGAGAGCTGGACAATCGAGGAAGCCACTACTACCTGGCTCTCTACTGGGCACAGGCCTTGGCGACCCAGACGGCTAATCCGGAACTGGCCCGGCACTTTGCTTCGCTGGCCGAGGATCTGGCGGTGAACGAGGAAAAGATCATCGAAGAGCTGGCCGCTGCCCAGGGCGAGGCGATGGATCTGGGGGGCTACTACATGCCTGATGCCGCCAAGGCGGATGCAGCGATGCGTCCCAGCCAGACCCTCAACGGCATCATGAGCGGGAACTGACGGCCGGAGCCCTGAGTCGAGTGCACGGAAGGTGCTCCGGGCATGGTCTCCAGTCAGGCTGGTGGGGCTCTCAGGGTATGGCTCTGGGGGGCTTGGAACTGTTAGAGTTCCTGGTCCGGGTAGCTCGGCTGGAGTTCGAGTTGCTTCACTCCAGACTTCCCAACTCAATGAGACTGTTCGACCTAGCCCCTCTCTGCCTGCTGGCTCTTCCATTGATGAGCTGCGCCTCCAGCGAGAAGACCGAGAACGTCACGATCATCGATGTGGAGGACTCGGCAGAGCCCTGTCTGCCCGAAGTGCGCTACTACGTGATTGCGGACACATGACCTTTCTGCTTGAAGGTAGTAGCCGCCGTGGGCGAGCTCGAATCGAAGTACGAAGAGGAGGCCACCTTCACGATAGTGCCGCCGGAGGAAACCCTTCAGGCGGGAGATCAGATCGCGCAGTTTGGCTTCGAGGCGATGAAGCACGGCCTGGTGATCCTGAGTCCGGATGGTGAGGCACTGGTGATGATGCCGGGGCATCAATTCGGCCGAGAGGAGATCGAGTCCAGCCTGAACAAGGTGCTCACCGCACCCTAGGCGACGACTTCAGCTCGGATGGCCTCGACGGCTTTCTCATCTGAGATCCGTCCAAGGTCCTGGACTGATCCAGTACATCTCATTGGAGCTCAGCCGGGCGACCCGAGCTAACCAGGATCTCCAGCGCCAAGATCATGTCAATCTTCTCCTTCCTCCTCCTGCTTGTAGGCATCCTGATCTTGGCCTTGATCGGAGCTCTCGTCGTCGCACTCATTGCGAGGACTTCGAGCAGGGAAGGCCCGGGCGACTCACCCAACAGCCGGATCGACAGGTTGAAGGCGCGCGAGTTCAGCGAGCGAGAAGTAGGGATTCGGGCTGCAGCCGAGCTTGGGACTCCGGAAGCTCGTCGGAGCCTCCTTGATCACCTGGCCGGGATCGATGCTTCTGAGGGAGAGGGTGAGCTCCTCCTGGTCTTTCAGTCCCTGCTGAGTGGCTGGGGCGTGGAGCACATGGTTGCGCACTGGACCGATCTACCCGACCGAGCCCGGATGGACTTTCTGGTCCTCGCTGAAGGATCCTCGCAGTTCACCCGCGAGAGCCTGTTGGCGCTCTCCAGGCGTGGAATGGAAGACGAGCAGCAGGCAGTCTCGCGCCGAGCATGGCGGACCTATGGATACACGGTCACTTCAGCTTTCGAGCGGGATGGAGAGCAGTTTGACTTCGCCGAATGGCTCTCGCAGACGGAGGCCGATCCCAATTCAGACATCCAGGGGCTGCGCCGAAGCCTGCAACAAAAACGTATGGCAGAGACCCAGAATCACAGCCTGGAGTCCCTCACGGCGAGGTACAGGGTTGAGGTCTTCAAGGTTGCCAGGGGGACCTCGATCATGCTCAACGCCGAAGATGGGCATGAGCTGACCCTTGCAGACGGCACAGTGCTAAGGCTCCCAGCTGGCGCGTACCCGGGGATGATTGGGGGGAGTTTTGACAACGCGCATGACGCGGTCCAGGAAGGCTGGAAGTTCGAGCTCGATCTGGAAGACGTCGAGGGGAGCAGTGTTCGAATCGAGTCCACCTGGTCAACGGACTCATTCTTCGGAGAGATTCTCGATGCCCGCCATGACCAGCACCGCTGCTGGTTTGATGAGGCCCCCGAGGAGCTTGTGCGCGCATTCTCCGTGCAGCCGTTCGCCGGCCCTGTCGTGGCTTATGGTGACACCTGGGACATGTATGAGCCCAGGATTGATGGTGAGGCTGTGGTGCCCGAAAAGTGTCAGGTACTCTCAGCGCTCATTGCTGTGGTCCCTCATGAAGGTGGACCAGGCTCACAGCTGGCTCTCTTGCTCTACGAGTTCGAAGACGCAGCCAATGACGGTGACGAGGTGCGACCCTTTGTCACGACAATCGACCTCTCCCATTGGGTGCTCGAGGAAGGCGAGGACGCGATCGACTGCCTGACGGCTCGGATTCTCTAGGGAGCTTCGCCCGGCGCAAGCTCGAAGCGCCGATCCAGCTCGGCCAACAGGCCTCGCAAGCGTAGCTCCGATAGTGCCTGATCGATGCGCTGTAGCCACTCCTCACCATCTGGGCGGACGGCTACCACGTAGTGCTCTTCTGCCAGAGGAGAGTTGAGCATGAGCAAGCTCTCCGGTTGTTCCCGTACGAGATCTCGAGCGTCAGGGCCATCCATGATGAGAGCATCCACTTCGCCCGAGAGGAGTCGCTCCAGACTGGAGTCGCCCTTTGAGCTGGTGGGGGCAGGCAGCGCCCGGGGCAGTTCCCTCTCAAGCGCTTGCTCGGAAGTTGTCCCAGCACCAGCACTGACGAGCCGTCCCTCGAGATCCCCGAGGGTCTTGGGTTCGAGCTCTCCTCGCCTGACAACGGCTCGTAGATCTGTCATGTAGTAGGGAGTTGAGAGCAGTACACGCTCAGCCCGCTCCGGCGTCGCGCCAAGCGTGGCAATCACGGCGTCGGCCTTGCCAAGCTCGAGCGCAGGCAGTAACTCCGAGAACTCCATGCGTTTCCACTCCAGGGTAACGTCCATCTCCGACGCGAGTTCCTGAGCCATTTCGACATCTCGCCCTTGGGCCACTCCGGACTCGTCGAGCCAGGCGAACGGTGGGTTGTCGAGGTCGGAGGCGACGACCCAGATGGCGTTGGAGTCGGTTACGGGGCTGCTGCAGCCCTGGAGGACGATGATGGGAAGTAGCCAGAGTGATTTCATGGCGCGGATTCTAGCAGCCCATTGCAGAGACCCGCATCTTGTGATGAGTGCCAGGCCGGCGAGTGGATACGGAGATCGAATCAGGTTCCCGGTTCCCGGGTTCACGTCACGGGCCGGGGCTTGGCCTGGTTGTCAGTGAACAAGGAGCTGTCGGCTCCTCCAGGCACCAGGGCAGCAGTTCCAGGCTGGAGGAGCCTGGCCAGCTCACAGAACATCGAGAGCTCTGCTATAATTCGAACTTCGATCTCAGGGGCGGTTTTTCGCAACTATCTCTACTTCACCAGAACGATGCGCAATCGTCTCGTGCGCCTTGTGGCGCTGCTATTTCTTACCGCCTCGATAGCCAGGATTGGTGCTGCTCAGGTCGGGGAGCCCTTTTGCATGGGAGACTCCTGTCCTTGCGGAAATGACGACCCTACGGCTGGCTGCGGCAACGATGGACTCGACGGGGACCCCTTGACGGGGGCACGATTGTCCAGAAGCGCCGGCACCACGAACATCTTTGCAGATGACCTCGTGTTGACCCTCGAAGGGGCCACTCCCAACCGCTTTGGCATGATCTTGATCGGGGCTCAGGCCGTCCAGAATCCTCTCGGCGACGGGTGGTTGTGTATTGCACTGGGATCGGCGGGCATTCAGCGATCGGCACCCCAGCAGACCGGTGAGTCCGGCAGCTTCTCGCAGACGAGGTTTGTCGCCTATGCTGAGGGATTGGCGACCGTGCCCATTGGTACGGGCACCCAGCTCCTCTTCCAGGGCTACTACCGGGATGGTGGAGGCCCCTGTGGTTCCGGCTTCAACCTATCGAATGCCCTTCCGGTGACCTTCACGGCGGGACCGGTCGAGACCGAGCTGGCCGGGCGTGCCCTGGGGCTCTACCCGTATTTCGACTTCGTCGACGTCTTCAATCAGATGGCGCCCATCGAGGCCACCATCGACCCGACCCTCTTCCCAGGAATCCAGAGTCTCAGCGGACAGGCTTTTGTCGTCGAGTCGCGATCCCGGATCGAGTGGGACAACGACAGCTCCCTGATTGATGCACGAGGAGCATCGACGCCGGTGACATTTTCTGGGGGTGATGTCAGTGGAAATGTGTTCGAGCTAGACGCGGGTACTCTGGCGACCCCCACCGATTCCAGAGTCTCGGCAGGCTATGACGTTGTGATCGACTTCGACGGGGATGGACTGCTGTCGGATGGAGACTTCATCGACGGCCGAGGTGATGAGGACGGGCTGACGGTCTTTCGGGACCCGACGGCGCCCGGCCCCTATGCGACAGTCGAGGCTACCCACGATCATGGCGGCAACTTTGAGCGTCAGCGCATCTACTATCCGGCCAACATTGCCGAGCTAGGAGAGCTACCCTTGATAGTGGTCAGCCACGGCAACGGCCACAACTTCACCTGGTACGACCACATCGGCGAGCACATGGCGTCCTGGGGCTACATCGTGATGAGCCACCAGAACAACACGGGCCCCGGGCCAAACGCCGCATCGAACACGACACTGAAGAACACGGACCTGTTCCTCGGGGGCCTTGACGAGATCGAAGGTGGAGCGCTCTTTGGGCACGTCGACGGGCACCGCATCGTCTTGATGGGGCATAGCCGAGGCGGAGAGGGGGCGGCGATTGCCTACCACAAGCTCTTTGTTGGTACCTACGTGGGAGAGAACTATGGGCACGAGGATATCCGGCTGGTTTCCTCCATCGCTCCGACGGTCTTCACCTTCTTCGTCAATCCGCACGAGGTCCCCTTTCAGCTCTGGACTGGCAGCGCGGACGGCGATGTCACGGGTGCTCCAGGGGACACTGGTGCGCAGACCTACCATCTCCTGACCCGTGCCGAGGGGCAGCGTCACAGCGTGACCTATCACGGAGTCGGTCACGGCGCCTTCCACAATGGTAACGGCGGACTCGTCGCTGCTGGGCCCTGCCAGGTCGCTCGAAATGGCACGCACGCACTGATGAGAGGGCTGATGCTGCCAACCGTTCGCCATATCGTGGACGGGGAAGAGGCGGCGGAAGAGTTCCTCTGGAGGCCGATTCAGAGCTTGAAGACGATCGGCTGGCCGGCCTCGGAGTGTGTGGATGTCAGCTACGAGTACTGGAACGCGCCATCAGCAGATGCCTTCGTGATCGATGACTTTCAGGCCAACCCTGAGCTGAGGCTCTCTAGCTCGGGCGGTCAGGTCACGATCGAGGTCGACGCGCTCGTCGAGGGAATCCTCCAGGACAGCAACGGCCAGCTCCAGCACGATCCGTCGGATGGAATGAATGGGATGACGCGCTGCTCATCGATCGATGATGCTAGAGGCATCGCGTTCGAATTCTCTGGACCGGCGAGCCTCGAGTTCGAGGTGGTGCCCGAGGCGCGTAATCTCACGCAGTACACCTACCTCTCGTTCCGAGCATGCCAGGGCACACGGCATCCACTCACGACTGCAGAACTGGCGGATCTGACCTTCCTGGTCACCTTGCGCGATGGCCACGGTCGCAGTAGCAAGATTCGAATTGAATCAACTGGAAGCGGCATTATTGAGCCGTATCAGCGGGGGACTCTGGGGGCCGGGCTGGGTTGGGCCAACGAGTTTGAGACCACTCGCCTGCGCCTTACGGACTTCGTCTCTGGTCTGCCAGGCCTTGATCTGACCGATGTGGTGGCAATTAGCTTCGACTTCGGGCGCCCCGGCCAGTCTCAGGTGGGGCGATTGGGAATGGACGACATCGAACTGATCCAGAAATGAAGGCGCAAAACAGAACCATGCGACGATCAATCATCTTCTCAATCGGAGCTCTCGCGCTCACAGTCGCGGCCGTCACCGCCCATCAGCAGCGCAGTCAGGGCGGGGGCCTCGGTGATGCCGAGGGCCAGCCCGCAAGCGCTGTGGTCACCCTGCTTCACGCTCAGCCCTATGTGATGGAAGAGTCCTACACGGGTTGGTGGCGCGCTGAGCAGCCTCAGGTAGACGCCGGCTGGTTGCTGGTACTGCGTGTGCCGCCTGGGCTGGCTGAACTGCGTCAATCTCTTACCCGAGTGCTGTACGTTGGTGAAGAGACTGCCGAGCGTTGGAACAGTGGCCAGCCCACCGGAAATATTGTGGTCACTGTTCCCTGGGAGAGGGGAGCTGATGGCCTTCCTGCTCCGATCTCAAGTGGTGAGTGCATCTGGTTCGGTACCCCTGAGCTTCCCGAGCGGGTCGATGCAGCGCGGATCGCAAGCGAGCGTCAGCTGGCGGCCAGTGCGCAGCTACCAGTGCTGACAGCAGAGGATCTGCAGGATGCACAGCAAGTCGGAGGCGGGCTGCTTGAGGTTCGCGATTCGCATGAGCTGGGCTATGCCATCGCGGACTTGATCGAGACGTACTCACCGGAAGAGACCGTGACGATCGAGACTCTTCGGATCACCCCCACGGAGTGAGGGCTCGCCGCTGGCCAGCAGCGCCTGATCAGGTTCGGTCGAGTTCCTCGAGGAAGCGCTCGAAGCCAATTTCTACGCAGAGGGCTTCGAGATCAGCCCGTTTGGGCCCCTCCCAGCGCAGGTCGGTCAGCTCTTCTTTCAGCGGGACATCAGCACGAAGGGTAGCGAGTTGCCTGTAGAGCAGAGCCTCCTCACGGGCACTGCTGAGGTTGTTCGCGAGCGTCTTTGCGCCTCGAACCTCGACCTGCCAGTCCTCGATATCGTCTGGGATCTTCTCCAGCTTCTCGTAGTGTCCCAGCACGGTCGCGGTTGACTTGGCGCCCCAGCGGGGAATACCCGGGATTCCGTCCGCGGCATCACCAACGAGTGCAAGGTAGTCGGGGATCGAAGTCGGCAGGACACCAAACTTCTCCACAACCCCGGACGCATTCATCTCCTGGCGCTTTCGGCGATCGAAGCAGATGATCTGATCTCCACAGACTGCCTGAGCCAGGTCCTTATCGGGGGAGCAGATGACGACTCGCTCCACAGTGTCCATGGCTCCGAAATTCAGAGCTGCGGTCATGAGGGCATCATCTGCCTCGAATTCAATCATTGACCAGACCGTGACTCCCAGAGCACGAAGGGCACGTTCGGCAAGGGGGAACTGGGCAAGCAGCTCGGGCTCGATGCCTTCACCGGTCTTGTAGCCATCGAACATGTCATTGCGAAATGACTCCACCACCGTGTCGAAGGCTGCAGCCACGTGAGTGACCCCCTCGGACCGCAAGAGGGATAGCAAGCTACGCATCAGTCCACGGGTGGCCCCGACTGGACTCCCATCAGGTGCCTTGGCTGGTGGTGCTCCGAAGTGAGACCTGAAGAGCTCGTAGGTGCCGTCGACGAGGTGTAGCTGCATGAGCCTGATTGTGATGCGTGCAGGGGGATTGGTCGAGAGCGAGCGTTATACTCTGGTCATGAAGTATCGAAAGCTTGGTTCCAGCGGCCTCAGAGTCAGTGAGATCTCACTCGGTGGATGGATCACATTCGGTGGCACTATTGAAGAGGGAGTGGCCAAGAGCATCGTGCAGCGAGCCCTCGAGGGGGGCGTGAACTTCATCGACCTGGCAGACGTCTACTGTAATGGTGAGGCGGAGCGAGTCATGGGGCGCATGCTTGGTGAGTTCACTCGCGAGAACTTGATCCTCTCCAGCAAGCTCTTCCATCCCATGAGCGACGACCCCAATGATCGAGGGCTGTCACGGAAGCACATCGTTCAGAGTGTCGAACGCTCTCTCAAGAACCTCGGCACTGACTATCTCGACTTCTACTTCTGTCATCGAGAGGATCCCGAGACCTCCCTCGAGGAGACCGTACGGGCCATGGACGATCTCGTGCATCAGGGCAAGGTGCTCTACTGGGGAACGAGCGTCTGGACTGCTGAATACCTGAAGAGAGCACATGAGATTGCAGATAAGCGAAACCTCTACGCACCGCAGGTTGAGCAACCGCACTACAACCTCATGGAGCGAGGGATAGAGAGAGATGTGCTGCCCATGGCAGACAAGCTGGGAATGGGAGTTGTCGTCTGGAGTCCACTGGCGGGAGGGATGCTGACTGGCAAGTACAACGACGGGATTCCAGAGAACAGTCGGGCCAAGACCACTAACTGGCTGGATGGTCGGTTGACCGAGCAGAATCTGGATCGACTGAGGCGATTCTCCGAGATCGCTCTCCGTCTCGAGGTGCGACCCGAGCAGCTGGCACTCGCATGGATCTTGAGCCGGCCAGTGATAACGAGCGTGATCACCGGAGCCTCGACGCCTGAACAGCTCGAGAGCAACCTAAGAGCCGTTGAGCTCGAGCTGACCAAGGACGTGCGCAAGGAGCTCGAGAAGCTATTCCCGCGTACCTAGGCGTGCCCTAATCCGAACGCATGCGCGCCGCTGCCTCACGCTCGCCAATTCGGTCACAATAGGTGGATCTGGCTTCGACCTGCACGAGCTCACGCTCTGGGTAGCGCAGAGCGCTGAGCCGACCTCCATACACGCAGCCGGTGTCGAGATTGATGGTGTTGTTGACCCAGCAGAGATCCTCCACGGGAGTGTGGCCGTAGGCAACGAGGGCTGGGCCGGCGTACTCCCTGGCCCAGTCCTTGCGCACCGGATAGCCGAAGTCATCCTTCTCTCCGGTGACCTCTCCAAACAGGCAGAAGGCCCACGCCTCCTTGCTCGTGCGCCCTTGCAGCTCCTGGCGCAGGCCAGCATGTGCGATGACAAGCGCACCATTGTCGAGGACGTAGTGTGTGGCAAGGCCGCTGATGAAATCCTTGACCTCGAGCTTGAATTCGTCGCTCTCCGACTCGAGCTGCTCGAGAGTCTCAGCCAATCCCCAGGCGATCTGGACCTGACGACCACTCAGCTTGCGGAGCAACTTGTTGTCGTGGTTTCCCATGATGCAGAGTGCCTCCCCTCGCCGGACCATGTCCATTGCCAGTCGGAGTACGGCGGGGCACTTGGGCCCCCGG
Source organism: Planctomycetota bacterium (assembly GCA_014237855.1). Taxonomy (GTDB): domain Bacteria; phylum Planctomycetota; class UBA1135; order UBA1135; genus JABACD01. The sequence continues at coordinate 50,557 of JABACD010000023.1, forward strand.
TCTACCAGGTCTCCCAGAAATAACAGTCGACGCCCGGCCGGGTGTGAGGCCCGGGGCATTGCCTCATTCGAGTCAACTTCATAGCCGAGGTCGAGCAGGAGAGCAACCAACTCGTCGAAGCATCCGTGCACATCACCGATGATGTCAAAGGGACCGCACTCGTCGCTGTGGTCGTGGGGGGTTGCGAGATGGATTTCGGACATGTCCTCAGAAACGAGAGGGAATTGGCGAGGCGTCATGTTACCAGCTGCTCTCCCCCGGGTGGGCTAACTGTGGTGACAACCACGGGTTCATCTCGACCGACGGAGGGCGAGGGATATCATCGTCCAGCAGCTCCTTCCGCACAGTCCTGGATGTCGAGCTACACCCCTGTCGCACTCGAGCCATCATGTCCAAGAGCCCCGTCGCCCTGACCTCTCTTCTCCTACTATGCGGGTGCGTCAGCGAGCCCCAGCACCTCGATCTCGATGTGGCTCCAGCATCCATGGCCTTCCCTGCAGGCAATGGCCAGGCGGAGGTCGTTGTGGTTCGCCCGGGAATCATGGGATTCGCGGTTCCCTTCCACATCTTCGTCAATGGAGATCGAATCGGCAGTATTCGTTCCAACGACTACTGCGAAGCCCTCGTGGATCCCGGAGTGGTCGAAGTGTCGGCCCTCGCGGAGACCGAGTGCAGGGCGAAATTCCCCGTGGAGGCGAACCGCTCGTACTTCCTACTGGCCGATCCGGAGAGTGGCTGGATGTCGTCCCGCGTCAATCTGGAAGTGCTCGACCCAATGGAGGGCGCAGAGCACCGAGCAGAGTGTGAGAACCACACGATCGGGGCAGAAGGATCAGAAGAGTGAGCGAAGAGAGAGCGGTCCATGGAGGCTAGACTCTGGTCGCGGAGGTGGGCCTGGAGCTCGCCACGAACTTCCAGTCGATCATGGCCCTGCCTCAATTTCCTGCCTTCCTGGGCAACGACCCTCTCCATCACTCCTTCGGGGCGGCCTTCAGGAAGGTGGCAGCCGAAGGCTTGAGTGAGCACACAGGGGAGGTCGGCCCAGGGGTGTACGCCATTCCGATGTTCAAGCCGAAGAGCTGCAAGCTTCTGCTGGCTGAGATCGACAGGCGAATCCATCAGATGCCGAGCAGTGGCCCCGGTCGAGGAGGACCAAACTCGATGCACGACCACGGGGTTGTCCTGGGAGAGCTTGGGATGGGGGAGTTTCTTCTCCAGTTGCGAGAGGAGATTGTAGATCCCCTGGCGGCCAGGCTATTTGCCGATGTCGGTGGAGAGCACCTCGAGGCCGAGTACGGGTTCCTGGCCGAGTATGGTCGCGATGCTGATGACGCTCTTGGATTTCATGTCGATGACAGTGCCGTGACCTTGAACGTCTGTCTAGGTGAGCGCTTCTCAGGCAGTGAGCTCTACTTCCGAGGGCTACGGTGCGATGAGCACCGCCAGATTCCACCAACAGCTGACGAGGTCCTGGAACTCAGGCATGAACCGGGGGTGGCGATCCTCCACGCCGGTCGTCACCGCCATGGAGTCAATCCGATTCTCAGGGGGAGGCGTCGCAATCTCATCCTCTGGTGTCAATCGGACGTGGCGAAGCAAGCGGCCAGGTCCTGTCAGGCGTGGTGTGGTGCAAGGAGCAAGGCCTGATACTGTTGGTCAGAGCACAGGCAGTTTGACAGTATGAGGCGGCCAATGAGCATCGATTGGTCGAATGAACTGCCCCCTCATGGCAGCCCGGTCATCTACAGAGACTGGCTCGACACGCAGCTGAAGCGCTGCAAGGACTCGAACTTCGCGCGGGAGTTCTCGGAGGCGTGTCCGCTGGTAGGCGTCCAGGCCAGTGCATACAGTCATCGTCTGCTGGAGATCGGGTCAGCTACTCTTCTAGCTGGAATCCGATTCAAGGGTGGTGATACGACAATGCCCTTTGTCGATCTGCTTGCCTGGCAGGGAGTGCCAGCTTCTGACTGGATCGAGGTGCTGTCGGAGGAATTTGCGTCCTTTAGCCCCCGATGGATTCGCTACCCATGGGTGCTCGACTCAAGCTCTGAGCATCCTTGGTCGGGCGAACTGGATCTTTTGATCCATGCGGGGCTCGTGTCTCACCAGCGCGTGGGCGAGATCACGGTAGCCTGCGACCTCTCCTGGTACAGCGACTTCCGTGACTCCTATGAACTCTGGCGAAGGAGCTCCCCACTGGGCTCCGAGGTGGTTCCAGCTTCCGAAGAGGAGCTGACGGACTGCCTCGAGCGAGGCCGCCTGGTCGTCTCCAAGGAGGGGGCCGACCTGCGGGGGCTAGCTGCGTGCCTGGAGTCGTG
>JABACD010000023.1:52884-89712 GCA_014237855.1 Planctomycetota bacterium
TGTCAGCGGTCCTTCGCTGGCTGGACGATGATCGAGGAGTTCGTGGCTCCCACTTTCCGGGGGCGTGGATTGGGCAAGCAGCTTCAGCGTGGCTTGATGAATCAGCTTCCCGAGGGCGAATTGTTGTGGGGCACGATCCACGGATCAAACCTGCCATCCAGACGGACGGCTCTTGCTTGTGGCCGGAGAGCTGTAGAAGCCTGGTGGTTCGTTCCTGTACATCCATAGCTTGTTGGGTCCCGTACGTACTGGAACAAGTGCAGGGTTCTGTAGCCAAGAACTCGGTGGAAGATGGCACGGACCACAGAAAGGCTTGACCCTGTTTCGACCGCGTTCGGCATCATGGCCCCCCGTGCCGGGAGTCTCTTCTCGGTAGGTCTTCTGCATGAGTGAGCGGCAGGAGTGACCCCCTTCAAGCAGCCCACGCATCACGTGCAATTTCTCCGCTTCGTCCGTCAGAACCGCCGCTATCTGCTATTTGGCTTCCTGCTGAGCTTCTGCTCCAGCTTCGGACAGACCTGGTTCATCGGCCTCTTCAACGAGCAGCTGCGGGAGGAGTTCAAGCTGACCCATGGAAGCTACGGCTCCTGGTACGCGGTGGCCACCTTGTCGAGCGCTGTGTGCCTCAGCTACGTGGGAAGGCTGATCGACCGGGTGGACCTCAGGCTCTTCACGGCCCTCGTGTGCGTGGGCCTGGCAGTCTCCTGCTTGCTGATGTCCCTCGCGAATGGCCTGCTGGTCCTGGTTCTGGTGCTCTTTGGGCTGCGGCTGTTTGGGCAGGGGCTCTCCTCGCACATCTCGAGCACTGCCACGGCGAGGTACTTTGATGCGCAGAGAGGCAAGGCGCTGAGCGTTGCTGGTCTGGGACACCCTGCAGGAGAGGCAATTCTCCCCCTGAGCATCGTAGGCCTGCTGGCAGTCCTCAACGACTGGAGACAGGCCTGGATGCTCTGCGGCTTATCTGTCGGCCTGATCCTGTTGCCGGTAGCTCTGGGGCTTCTCCGCGGTCATGGCGAGCGCCATGACCGCCTGATGGAGAAGATCGAGCTGGGGTCGGGAGAGCAGTTGGGCGCTCGCCAGTGGTCTACCCGGGAGGTGTTGCGCGACTGGGGCTTCTATCTGCTCCTGCCAGCAGTACTCGCTCCACCGTTCATCGGAACGGGATTGATGTTCCATCAGGATGTTCTGCGCGGATCCATGGGGTGGAGTCGGGAGCTATTCGCGTCTGGTTTCGTGGTCTTCTCGGTGGTCCAGGTCATGACAGCGCCTGTGGCGGGAGCTCTGGTTGATCGTTTCACGGCTCATCGACTCTTGTGTTCGTACCTGATCCCCTACGGCCTGGCGCTCATGGGGATTGCTTTGTTTCAGTCCGAACTGATGGTCTTCATCCTGATGACTGGCATGGGGTTGACAGCTGGTATCGCCTACTCGGTCGTTGGGGCAACCTGGGCGGAGCGCTATGGGGTCCGTCACCTGGGGGCCATCCGAAGCCTTGTGACTGTGGTGATGGTGGTCTCCACTGCTCTGGCACCTCCGCTTCTGGGAGTACTGATCGATGGCGGCATCGGGATGATCAGCATCCTCATTGGGATGGCTACTTACACTGGTATTGCCTCTGTCCTGGTGCTTGGGCTGAGGGTGCCGCTCCCGCGAGCTACCTGATCCACGACCACGGGCCGGGGGCAGCTGATCCTCGTAAGTTGAATCGGGTTTGCTGACCCAGTTTCGAGTCCGCCGATCGAATTCGGAGGAAAGAAGCAGCGAAGGTGATTGTCCAGTGCATCCAGACCCTGATCGGCGGCGAACGACATCCAGTCAGGACCGACTAGCCTCCAGATCCCTGATACCATGAATCAAGAGGGAGATAGGCCCTCTTGGGCACCAGGAATTCCCCAAACGTAAAGGGCCCCTCGCGGGTTCCAGGAACACCATATCCCCCATGAGAACCCAATTCTATCTCTCGACAATTCTCCTGGCACTCTCGTCACCGGCGCTTGCCGGGGATTGGGACGAGGGCGTCGACGGCGATCTCTCCGATGATCGTCTTGCTCCTACTGCGCTGAGTCTGGCGGCAGGGAGCAACGTTGTCACAGCAACGCAGCAAGGCGACACCTTGGGTCGTGACGTCGACTATCTGACCACGGTGGTTCCCGTTGGAACCCAGCTGTCCCAGGTAGTCGTGACGAGCTATGTCGAGACCGTTATCGGGAACTTGGCCTTCATCGGAATCCAGGAAGGGTCAACCTTCACAGTGGCCTACGATACTGCCAAGGCCAGTGACCTCCTTGGAGGGACGGTCATCGGGAACTTCTCGGTTGCCTCGGACATTCTTCCGACCATGGCCGTGCTGGGTGGCTCGATTGGGTTCGACCCGCCCTTGCCGGCAGGGACCTACACGTGGTGGTTCAACCAGACGGGGGACCCCTCTACCGTCACGCTGGACTTCGTCCTTGATGGGCCGGTAGGAACGAACTACTGCGTGGCCAATTCCAATACCAGCGGAGGTGCTGCGAGCATCTTTGGAATCGGTAGCGCGACAGTTGCAGACAACAACTTCACGCTGGGAGCAAGCGGGCTGCCGGTTTCGACACCCGGACTGTTCTTCTTCGGTCCCAATCAGATTCAACTGCCCTTCGGAGAGGGCTTCCGCTGTGTGGGGGGGGCTGTCCTCAGGCTCCAGCCTCCGGCCTTCGCGCCGGCCAGCGGAATGGTAACGCGCTCCGTCGATCTGACAGTGAGCCCAGCTGCTGGAGTCATGGTTCCCGGAGCGACGATCAACATTCAGTACTGGTATCGAGACCCCTCCGGCGGACCCAGCGGCTTCAACACCTCTGATGGGCTGTCTGTTTCATTCAACTAGAGCCTGGCTGTAGAACTTGGACTGGGCCCGGAGCACCTGGAGTGCTCCGGGCCCAGCTTCTTCATGGATCAGGGAGTGGGGGCCCCCAGGCTGATGGGTGCCAGATCAGGCCGGATGCTCAAGGAGTTCAATCCGGGAATCGCTCGCTCAGGAAGGGCCAAATTGCCTCGATCATGGCGGAAATCGTCCGCCCCCAACGCGGGGCAATTGGGGCGTCCCGAACGGCGGGTATGAGTCGGGGCCAGGAGCGATCTATAATCCGTGGATCGAGCTCTTCATCCGGCGTTTGCTACCTCGCTTGGGGCTCTCCGGCCTCTCCTTGGTTCTCGGTCTTGTTGTGGCCGAGGGGCTGCTCGCGGGATTGGGCTCCTATCCCAGTCGGCCCAGAACCACTCGGTTGGAGGCCGACGGTCGTGGGCTGGTGACGATTGACGTTCGCGGTGGCGATGGAACGATCAACGAGGTGACGCTGACAAGGGTTCCAAGCGGTGACACGAGAAGAGTGGTGATGGTTGGTGACGGCACCTTCGATGGTCACAGGATCCGGGAGCGATCCACGATCGCCCTCTTCCTCGAGAGGCGACTCCGTGAGCGGCTGGGAGGCAAATGGGAGGTGGTGAACCTTGGGGCCCCAGGGCTGAGCTCCGGTGAGGTCAGAGAGGTTGCGGAGCTCGCGATCGATGAGCTGGCTCCGGAGTTCTTGCTGGTCCACGTGGGGCATGATGAGTTCCTGCCTGTCCATGTGGCACCCCTCCTGGATGAGAGCAGGCATCCGGTGCTCTGGCGTCTGCTTGCACCGTGGCAGTTTCTGCGCCTGGGACGTGGAGTGCGGCGGGCTCTACTGGACGTTCCACGCAATGAACACAGCCGGAGGATCTTGAGTGATCCAACCGTTATACGAGAGTCATCACGTCTGGAAGAAGTACGTCAGGCTGTCCTCGAGAACTATGAGCACCAGCTCTTCGAACTCTGCGAAGAAGCTCGCTTGGCACATGTGCAGCTGGTCCTGGTTGAGCCATCATCCAACTCCCGGGAGTTTGGTCCCCTGGTCTCAGCTACGAGTCGTCCACTCCTCACGCGTGAGCTAGGGATCTACCGGCGAGAGCTGGAGAGAGTTGAGGAGTTCATCGAGTCAGGCAAGCTGGCAGCTGCGCAGAAGCGCCTGGCTGGGCTTGTAGAGCTGGACCCCAACGTGGCTCAGCTCTTGCACTTACAGGCAAGACTGGCATGGCAAGAAGGAGAGCTGGTCAAGGCCCGACGACTGGAGAGGCGCGCGCTTGGGTTCGACGAATTTCCCCAGGCAGCATCGGAGGCGCTCATCATGCGGCTCCACGCTGTTGCTGATGTCGAGCAACTGGAGTGCTCAAGTCTCTCCACTGAGCTGGAGAGGCCGCTGCTCCCCGGGGAGCCACCGATCTTCATCGATCACGTTCACCCGAGTACTTATGGCCAGTTCTTGCTTGCGTGCCACCTGGCTGCCCTGATCGATCCCGAACGTGACCATTCCCTGGAGCCTTACTCCGAACAACTCGAGCAACGATTGGCAGACTATCACCGAATCTGTCAGAGGCTGGGCATCACCCCGGGCTCGACAAGGGTTGAGGAGATGGCTGGCCTACAAGGCTTGATTGAAAGGGCCGCTGTAGGGCAAGGCTCAGCCAACACGAAGGAGTGGGCTCGAAGGATCGTGGACGACCTCTCTCCAGAGCTGAAAGCCTCACAAGAAGTTGCGGGAGCCCTTCTTGTGCTGGCCCTCCTTACTGGAGATCGACTGGAGGCTGTCAGGCTCGAACAGGAGCTGCAGGCCCTGAGCATTGAGGAGTACCAGCGGCTGGTGAGCCGCTTGCTCGAGCATCCCCGTCTTCGGGGGCTCTTGCTGGCCGCTCGCGAGTGACCTGGACGGGGTCCCCGGAAACACGATCACACACCTGAATTACGATCCGAGCCCGGGATCGGCCCTGCTGCGCTGGCGCGTTTCCAGTCCTTGGCCTAGGATTGAGTGCGCAAACGCTCCGGATGGCCACAGGACGGCTCTCCGGAGCGAGCCTTTATCCGCCCTCTTCTATGGGCCCCGAACGATTTCAGGTATGTCCAGCAAGCTTATCTCAGCTCCTCTCTCTCTCCTTCTGCTCTCGACACCCGCTCTGGCGGGGACGATCCATGTTGATGCCAACCTCTCCACAGGGGCAAATGATGGCACCAGCTGGGCAAATGCCTTCCAGGGCACACACGGTCTCCAGGCCGGCCTGGCTGTGGCGGTTGCTGGCGATCAGGTCTTCGTGGCGCAGGGAACCTATCTGCCCTCCTCGACCAATACTCGCAACGAGTCCTTCGAGCCGATCAACAACGTCGAGATCTACGGAGGATTCGTAGGTACCGAGAGCTCACCCGCAGAGCGCCCTCCTCTGGGCAGCGCCCCGAGCATCATGAGCGCCGACCTCAATGGTAACGATGGCGCGGGTACGATCAGTGACAACAGCTATCACTTGATCCGTGGATCTGGTGTCAATTCCAGTGCAGTCATCGATGGCTTTACCATGACTGGTGGCAACGCCAACGGCAGCGGAAATAACAACAAGGGTGGAGCTGTCCTTACTGTGGCTGGCGCCAGCCCAACGATTCGTAACTGCCACATCATTGGCAATCGCTGCACTTTTGGTGGTGGTGCTGGCTACATCTCTGGCAATGCCGCTCCGAGCTACACGGATGTCATCTTCGAGAACAACAGCGGCGGTTCCTTTGGTGGTGCCTTCGACATGGCCAGCGCTGGAGCCGTCAGGTTCGATCGCTGCACCTTCATCGGGAATAGTGCGGCTCGAGCCGGTGCGATCGAGGTCTTCTCGACGAACGGCGTCATCATCAGCAACTGCCTGATCATCGGAAACACGGCGACCGGTACCGGTGGCGGCGGAGGACTGTGGTTTGGCAGTGGCGGGAACACCCAGCTGCGTAACTGCACGGTGGTGGGCAACGTCTCGACCAACCAAGCCGCCGGTGGCCTGCGTAACCAGGGCGCCTCACCTTCGATTGCCAACTGCATCTTCTGGGACAACGAAGGTCCCGGTGGCGCTCAGGCTGCAAGTAACCAGATCGGAGGTACCAGTAGTGTGACCTACTCGATTGTCGAGGGGGGCCTGGCTGGAACGGGTAACCTCTCCGGGAATCCTCAGTTCCTTGCTGCTGCTAGTGGCGACTATCGCCTCGGGGCTGGCTCTCCGGCCATTGACGCTGGAAACAACGCCAGCGTTCCAGCGGGGGTGACTCTAGACCTTGGTCGAGAGCCCCGGTTCACGGATGACCCTTCCGTTCCTGACAGCGGCTCTGGCAGCGCTCCAATCGTGGATATGGGGTCGCAGGAGCTCCAGCCGACCGCGTACATGGCCTACTGCTTTGGCGATGGCTCTGGCGTGGCCTGCCCCTGTGCGAATGGGGGAGCAGCCGGGAATGGCTGTGCCAATGGCACCTTTGCGACGGGCTGCAACCTCGGAGCCCTGGGGACCCCGAGTGTTGGAAATGACACCCTGACCCTGGTCGCGACGCAGTCGACACCCGGCTCTCCGGGGATCTTCTTCCAGGGCGACGACCAGGTTGCCGGCGGAAATGGCATCAGCTTCGGCGATGGCTTGCGCTGCGCGGGCACTGCCGTCTGTCGAATCGAGCTGGTCTTTGCCGATGGCAATGGCACTGCGCTGTCAACCAAGTCCATCAGCGCATTCTGTGGAGTCTCTGCGGGTCAGACGAAGCGCATGCAGTGGTGGTACCGTGATGCCGCTCTCTCGGTCTGCGGTAACTCTTTCAACGTGTCAAACGGCATCGAGCTAGCCTGGATGCCCTAGGCACAGGAACCCTCAGCCAGCTGAACCGGAGCGGGTCGTGTGACTACCCGCTCCGGTCCTTTCATGACCGATTCATGCAGCGGTTGACTCTACGAGGTGGGTGCGCTGGTGACCTGACACCTTGAGTCAGGGCAATCGTCGGGGATTCCCTCGCTTCGACTGCAATCAGGATTTGATTTCTTCGTCCCGCTTCGATGCTTGCGAGACACCTCCAGAGACGACGAATGCCATCACGTCGCCCGCAGCAACATCGATGGGGGTCACTCGCTCCTTGGGGACCAGGATCAAGTTTGCCGCAAAGTTGTACGACTGAGGAACGTAGACAGCCACCTTGCCCGGTCTGCCAAACTCCTCAAGGTCTTCTCGCGTCACGAAGCCGATCACCTCGACGTCTGGTATCGCAGCGAAGGACAGCAGGACTGGCTTGTCGAATTTCTTGTCCTCGCTGACGAAGGCCTCGACCATGTCCTTGACGGCGGAGTAGATCTGTTCGACCACGGGTACGTGGGTGAATAGCTGGTCGATCCTGCGCAGGATCCAGCCGCTCAGTACATTCGAGGTCAGGATTCCAATGCCTGTGATGGCCGCGATGATGATGAAGAATCCCGATCCCTTCCAGGCCAGGTCCTGACCCGAGAATTCGATGCCGAGCAGGGGGATCTTCCAGGACCCTTCCTCGGGGATGTTCACCAGCCCATCGATCCAGGTGAAGGCATAGACCAGAAGCCAGACCGTCACGGCCACGGGCACCACGAAGAGCAGGCCTCGTAGGAAGTAGCGCAAGAAGAAGCGCACGGGCCCACCATTGGGTCGGGTGGGGGGGCGCTGAGTAGGTTTCGAGGAGTCCATGGCCCCATTGCGCAACTCGATAGGGTCCGGATCAACTCCGGGGGCGCTTGGAATCTCGCTGGGGAAGGCTACAACTGCCCCATGGAGATCGAACAGCCACTGATCGAAGGTCGCCTGCTGAAGCGCTACAAGCGCTTTCTTGCGGACATCGAGCTGCCCTCGGGGGAGGTCGTGACAGCGCACTGCCCCAACACAGGCAGCCTCACCGGGTGTGTACCAGAGGGGGCTCGGGCGATCCTGAGGGACAGCCAGAACCCCAAACGCAAGCTACGCTGGACCTTCCAGACCGTCGAGGTCGAGGGGACCTGGGTGAATGTCGATACCGGTCTGCCCAACTCGCTCGTGGCCGAGGCCATCTCTGCCGGCCAGGTTCCGGAGCTGGTGGGTTATGACGATCTGCTGCGCGAGGTCAGATACGGAGAAAATAGCAGGATCGATATCTTGCTGGAGCGCGGCGAGGAGCGCTGCTATGTCGAGGTGAAGAGCACAACTCTGGCTGGGGATGGCTGTGCCCGGTTTCCCGATGCCGTCACCGAGCGTGGCCGCAAGCACCTCGAGGAGCTGGCAAGGATGGCGAGTCAGGGGCACCGCGCGGTGATCTTCTTTTGCATCTCGCGGGGTGATGTGGGCCGATTTGCTCCAGCCGATGAAATCGATCCGAAGTACGGTGAGGTCTTGAGGAGGGTTGCGGGTGAGGGAGTCGAGGCCCTGGCCTACACAACGCGGGTGCTTCCTGATCGCCTCGAGCTGGGTGAGCGCCTACCAATCCACCTCTAGAGAGTTCGCAAGGGGCCGGTGAGGTAAGTCAGAGCACCTGGCTCCTTCCGACCCGTATACTCCTCCCCCGGACCTCCTCCGGTTCTGTCCAGTCTCGAGCCTCTCTCCATGCCGTTTCTCATCATCTTCCTGGTCTCTGCGGTCACGCTGGGGCTGGAGATCCTGCTCACCAACGTCTTCTCGATTGCACTCTTCTCGAGTCACGGGGCGGTGGCGATTGCCTTGGCGCTCTTGGGCGTAGCCGCTGGGGGAGCGCTTGGATTCGTAGAGGGAGCCATCGACCCAGAGCGCTGGCGAAGGCGGATGTTCTATCTGCTCGTTCTCCTCGCAGCTGCCGTCGTCTCCTCGATCTGGGGGCTGTTGCAGATCGAGTTCGTGCCGAACTCCGTCACCTACTGGCGATACTTCAGCACGGACAATTTCCTGGCCTCAGGAAAGCTCTACTACGCGATCCCGATTGCCTTCATGCCATTCCTGATCTCGGGCTACCTGCAGGTTGGCATCTTCAAGAATGACTCGGAGCGCTTCGGGAAGCTCTACGGTGCCGATCTCGTAGGCGCGACGGTGGGTGCAATCGCCTTCCAGTTGCTGCTCTATCCCATCGGTCTCAAAGGTGTCGCCGTGGCCATGGGCGTGACTCTCCTGATACCGGCGTTTCTGATCGTCTTGCAGGATCGCAAGGCACTCAGAATCACAGCCTTCGCAGCGTCTGCCGTTGTGATCGGAGCGCTGGCGGGGAGCGAGACCTTCAAGGTGCGCTACTGCGCTGGCCAGAGCACCTGGATCGGTCAATTCGGTCATCTGATGGAGGAGATCTGGACCCCTCTTGCTCGTATCGCCCTGGTGCAGCGTGGGGATGGAGCTCAGAGCTACGTGGTCAACAACAGCTTTGCGACCTACGCGGCCAACACGACAGAGAATCTCGCTTCCTACTCTCGAGAGATCTTCAGCGTACCAGTACAGGCAAAGTCCGGAGGAGATGTGCTGGTCATCGCATCGGGGGGAGGGCCTGGGATCATCATGGCCAACCGATTTGGTGCTCGGTCGATCGATGCGGTCGAGATCGCTGATGGGGTGGTCAACCACATTGTCAGGGACCGTGCTGACGATCCGAACAACCCCTACTTGCTAGATGGCGTCGAATATCATGTTGCCGATGCACGCTCGTTCATCATGCGTGCTGAGAAGCCGTATGACCTGATTCTGCTGCGCACGGTCGAGGGCTTCAGCGCTACAGGTCAGCTGGCCAGTGCCTGGTCGACAAACTTCATCACCTCACAGGAGGCAGTCCAGGAGTACCTCGGGCACCTCGCACCGGATGGAGTCTTCGCATTTGCGACCGCTGCCTATCCCGGCTCGCCTACGGACTGGGTGGGAAAGGATCCGCTGTCTCACGCCATTACTCAGGTGCGAATTCGCAGCCTCACTGCTGGCCTGGAGCTGGCAGGCGTCGAGGATCCGCTCAAGAATCTGATGATCCTCAAGCAGGAGAACTGGTTCCTGTATCTGGTCAAGCGGACCCCCTTCACCCCGATGGAGCTCCGGCGCTACCTGACCATAGCTGCCGATTTACCACCAGCGCTTGGTCGAGACGGAAACCTGGTGCGAGTCTCCGTGGCCTTTCCAGAGGTGGTCGGCCTCGAGGGCCTACCCGAGAACATTGATCCCGACCCGAGGCTTGCTGGAGCGGTTGCTGATGTCATGAAGAGCACGGAGCCGATCGGGATCAGCGCGCTCTCGGCATCTCTTGACCCTGTTGCTGAGCACCCGTTATCAGATGACAGGCCCTACAAGTTCAAGTCCGGGCTCTTGGACTTCAGCGGGAGTGGCTTCGAGTACATCCTCGGTGATAGCTACCGCAAGCTGGTGGGGATTGTCCTTGCGCTGGCACTCCTGTTCGTCGCACTGCCTTTCCTGATGAAGCGCCGGCTGATGCGGAGTGGTGATTCCCGGCCGGACGGACGACTTGCAGCAATCGCGGTACTGACAGGTTTTGGTTTCATGTTCATCGAGATGGCGAGCATGTTCCGATTTCAGCTATATCTTCATCATCCAACGATCGCGATGATCGTGGTGCTCTCCAGCATGATTTGCGGCGCCGGACTTGGCAGCATGCATTCCGCCAAGGTGGCCCCTACATCCAAGAACGTTCGGCTGTTCTCGAACCTCTCGGTATTACTCTCGGTGCTGCTCTTCCTGGCGCCCCTGGTCTTGCACTCATCCCTTCTGGCGTTGCCATTCCTGGGGGCGGTGGCTGTCCTGTTCTTCGCCTTCCTTGGGCTTGGCTACCTGCTTGGTCACGTCGTTCCCCTGTCGATATCGACCTTTGGTGGAGGGCAGCCGCGGACCGTGGCCTGGTGCTGGGCAGTTACTGTTACCTTCTCGGTCTTTGGCTCGATTCTCTCGGCAATCCTGACACGTTCGGCGGGGGTGACCCTGGTAGCCGTGCTCGGGATTGCCTGTTATGTACTGATTTCGCTGACGCTGGCGATTTCAGGAGAGGGTCGTGATGGAGGTCAGAACCCCCAAGGATTGCCTTCATGAAGCTAGTTTCTCTTGTGAGTCCAGGGCTGCTACTCATCGCCTCGCTGGCGACCTCATGCGGTGGAGAGCAACAGTCGTCGAGCGGCAGTGCTGATGCTGCTCCTCCTGTTCCTGAGTTGCCCTCCTACATCGATAGCTTCGATCCGAGCGTGAGAGACCTCGTGCTCGAAGCTCACGGAGAGCTGGCCGGAGATGCCCTCGATCCAGGGCGCTGGATGAAGCTGGGCATGGCCTATGAGGCGCATAGCGAGGCTGCGCTGGCGGCTGATTGTTATCGCGGTGCGGTGAGTCTCGACGACCAACAAGCGCGCTGGTGGTACCGCCTGGCCATGGCACTGCAGGGCAACGATCAACTCGAGGAGGGGCTCGTAGCGTTGGAGCGTTCTCTGGTTCTTCACGATGGTCATGGGCCCGCCCACTGGCGCAAGGGGCTGTGGCTGCTGGAACTCTCCAGGGAAGAGGAGGCTAGAGTGAGTTTCGAGCGTGCCATTGAGCTCGATCCGGCAGATGAGACCGGGCACATCGGTCTGGTCCAGGTTCACCTTCGTCTGGGCGAAAACGACCAAGCTGCCAGGGCACTGGAGGGCAGTCCGATCCTGCTGGGTGCTAACGGGCCCTGGGCCACCAAGCTCCTGGGAACGGCCTACCAGCGAGTTGGACGTGAGGACGAAGCGCGTAACTTGTTGGCCAACTCAAAGGCGGCCACTCCGGTTCAGCGTGACTCTTGGAATGATGAGCTCGATGGTTACCGTCGTGGAATGGCGGCGATCAATCGGCAGGCACGAGCTCTGATTGCCGCAGGGCGAGCTCCACGTGCGGTCGAGATACTGGAAGGTGCTCGAGTTCAGAATCCAGACCACGTCCCGATCCTGCGGACACTCGGGGCTGCCTATGCAACCGCTGGCCGGACCAAGAGTGCTCTTGAGGTCTTGAAGAGTGCCTCGGAGCTGGAGCCCGAGAACACCGAGCTTCGCATCGACACGGCCTGGGCTCATGCCATGCATGGCGAGCTGCAGGCAGCTCTCGGCGACGCACTCGAGATCCTCCAGGAGGCCCCAGAAAACAACAAGGCCCATATCCTGCACGCACAGCTCTTGATGGATCTGGGGCGAGATGAGGAAGCAATCGCGGCCTTCCAGAGCGCTCTTGAGTTCGGAGCTCGAAACCCAGCCATGTTGGTGGACATCGGAAAGAAGCAGATCGGCTTGGGGCGGCTGGAAGACTCCCTGGCCAGCTTTGTTCTCGCGGCCAACCAGAGCCCAGTCCTGCAGTCAGCCTGGATCGGCCAGGCCATCGTGAACATCGAGATGAAGCGGTTCCAGGCGGCGGACATCGCCTTGAAGCGCGTCGAGGTGCTTGCGGAGTTGCAGCCGGGAGGAGCAGATCCAGTCGTTGGTGAGATTCGTTCCCAGCTCACCGCGCTCCAGCAGGAGGGCACCAGGGAAGACGGAGGAGCGGACAGGTGAGCTCGTGCCCGCAGAGAGCCTCGCTGGGCTTGCTCCTTGGCTGTGGCCTGCTTGGTTGCGGTGGGGGGGAGGAGCCTGAGGCCGGGACAGAAGAGACCACGAACTCGGGGGCCAGCCCGGAGGCCTGGTTCGTGGACCGGGCCCAGGAGGCGGGCATCGACTTCCTGCACCGCACGGGAGCCGAGGGCAAGTTCTACTTTCCCGAGCAGAACGGCGGCGGAGTGGCCCTCTTGGACTACGACAGGGATGGGTACCTGGACGTATTCCTGGTCCAGTGTGGCCGGATCGGTTCGGGCTCGGAAGAGGCCTTCTCTCATGGGCTCTTCCGAAATCTAGGTGACGGCAGCTTCGAGGATCGAAGCACGGGGAGCGGAATTGCGACCGGAGGCTACGGCATGGCTGCGACCGCTGGAGACTTCGACAATGATGGCTGGCCGGATCTCTACATCTCGAATGTTGGCGCGAACGTCCTGCTCAGGAATCAGGGCGATGGGACGTTCGAGGATGTCACAGAAGAAGCTGGTGTGGGAGGATCGGTCTGGAGCTCGGCTGCGACCTTCTCCGACTACGATTCGGATGGTGATCTGGACCTCTACGTTTGTAACTACGTCTTTTGGACGCTCGAGACGGACAAGGCTTGCTACGAGGCATCCGGTCGGCGGACATACTGTGGTCCCCACAGCTACAACGCCCCTGTCCCGGACAACCTCTACAGGAATAACGGAGATGGCACCTTCACGGAGGTCTCGGCTGAGTCTGGCCTGTCCGCAGGTTTTGGTAATGCGCTTGGAGTGGTCAGCGGAGACTTCAATGGTGATGGCCACTTCGACTTCTTCGTGGCCAATGATCGAACCGACGATCAGCTCTGGGTGAACCAGGGAGATGGCTCTTTCATCGATGATGCGGCGATTGCGGGCTGTGCAGTCGACCGCGAGGGAATGGCCCGCGCAGGCATGGGCGTGGATGCCGAGGACGTCGACAATGACGGTGACCTCGATCTGATTGTGGTCAACCTGCACGGCGAGTTCGATGGCTTCTACCGTAATGAAGGTCGCTACTTCAAAGAGGAGACCACCGGGTCGGGCATCGGTCTGACCACCCGTGCTTTCACTCGCTTTGGCGTGGGGTTCGTCGACTTCGACAACGATGGCGACCTCGATCTCTATCAGGCCAATGGCCGAGTGACTCTTGTTGGTAAGACGTTCACCGAAGACCCCTATGCCGAGCCAAACGTGTTGATGGAGCGCGCGGCTGATGGCAAGTGGCAACCAGCTGAGTCTCAAGGGGGGACGCTTGAGCCGCTGATTCACACCAGCCGAGGTGCGGCTTTCGGTGACCTGGACAATGACGGTGGCATGGACGTGGTTGTGGTCAATTCGAACAGCTACCCATATCTCCTTCGGAATGTGCACAGCCATCGCGGGCACTGGTTGGTACTCGATGTGCTGGACAACCACGGCTCTCCCGCGATCGGTGCAAGCGTCTATCTCAAGAGCCAGGGCGTGAGATTGCGCCGGGACGTCATGCCCGGAACCAGTTACGCAAGCAGTAGTGATCCGCGCCTGCACTTCGGCCTTGGTGGTGAGGAGCTGGTCGAGTCCCTCGAGGTGCACTGGCCAGATGGGGAGATCGAGTACTTTGGCCCGTTTGACGCTGATAATGTGGTCACCCTGCGGCGTGGCAGCGGCCGTTCAGCCCAGGACTGACCACCCGTCGAGGATTCCCAGCTCTGGTTGACTGAGGGGGGGAGTGTGCCGTGGCTCTGGACCCCACTTGGGTTGGGGGGGGGCTCGCGGAAGAGGCCGAGATTTGCTACGACAGCGCTGCCCCGCCCCCCCGATGAGGAGCCACCCCATGGTGATCAAACCGAAGTACAAGCTCGATCATGTCCACCTACTCGTGGCCAACCGCGACGAATCGGCCGCCTGGTTCGAGCGAGTCCTTGGGTTCGAGAAAGTGGAGGAGAGCGAGGATCCCTACGGCCCGCTGACAGTCTCGGGTGATGGAGGAACAACTGGACTTGCTCTCTTCACCTCCAAGGTAGCTCCGGATCCAAACCGGGTCGTGGCATTTCGAGTAGACGGCAAGGAGTTCGAGGCTTTTGCGAACAGAGTTGCAGACCTGCGACTCACGAGCGCCAATGGGGAGATCGTTCGGGTGACTGATGTCGTCGATCATGGTGACGTACTCTCCTTCTACTTCACTGACCCCGAGGGCAACGCCTTTGAGCTGACTACCTACGATGTGGAGAGTGCTCGGCAGGGGATTCGTGAGCTCATCGCCGAGACGATGATGAGGCCTTGAAGAGGGCGCTTACCTGGCTCTGCCTGAGCAGAGTCCGGAGAGGGATTCGATCATGACGAACAAGGGCCGGGAGATTCAAGACAGCGGTGCACGGCCGTTTGTCTATGTGATGCTGGCAATCAATGTCGGCCTCGTGGTGGCCTCCCTCTTGGTCTACCTCTCTTCTCGAAGTCAGCTCGTGCTTGCGCAGGGCTTCGACTCACTCGTGGACATCGCGGCAGGAATAATCCTGGCGATCAGCGTCTGGGTAGGAAGTCAGCCCCATGACGAGAACCATCCCTACGGTCACAATCGAGCGGAGCCCATCGGCGCGCTGGTAACGGCCGTCCTGGCAGGAGTGCTGGCCTTCGAGGTCCTTCGCAGCGCGGTGGATAGCTTGATCGCGGGTGACGTGGCAGACATGGACATCTGGGTTGCGGCGATCCTCGGGGGAAAGTTCATCCTGAAGGGCTTGTTGCTCACTGCCCTGGTGAGGCGGAAACAGCGGACACAGAGCTCGGCCATTGATGCATTGAGGGTGGATGCCCGCAACGATCTATTTGCATGTGGCACCTCCTTGCTGGGCTTTGGACTCGCTAGCTACGGATTCCACTGGGCGGATGGTGTTCTGGCGATCCCCGTGGCCTTCTACATCGGGGTAAATGGGTTCCAGCTGGCACGAGAGAATCTTCGCTACCTGATGGGAGAGGCACCCTCGGAAGAGATCCTCCAGGGGCTACGGGGGATGACCTCAAAGGTGGAGGGTGTCATCGATGTTGGCCGGCTGCGCGCGCAATACATCGGGCCTCAGCTACACGTTGAGGTCGAGATCCTGATCAATGAGTTCAAGAGCGCTACCCAAGGACACGACATTGCCCTGCGGGTTCAACAGGTCCTGGAGGCCAACGACAACGTCAATCAGGCCTTCGTGCACATTGATACGGTAGACACGGTGGATCACGCCTGAGCGCCGGTTCCTCGGAGCTACTAGCCAGGTAGCCAGGTCTCATGGAGGTGCAGCCACTTGATGGAATGAGGCAGGTCCGGGTGATGTCTGAGCAATGCACTGCTCAGTCGGCCACGAACTGCGTCGTCAGTTCCCTGCCACTCCTCATAGGTCGCCAGATGGAGCTGCTCACCCAGGGGATGGCAGTGGATGTTCTCGATCCAGATGCGCGAGCCCGGGTCCTTGCCGTGGGCCTTCCAGATGATGTCCATCAGTCCACTGCGGTTACTCCGCACGCCTGAGGGGGCGATGAGCTCGAAGTCATCAGCGATCACCGATGTGAAGCGTTCGAACCCCCTCACAGAGAGCTCTCGTTCACCGGCAAACCAGTGCTGAAAGAACCGATGCAGATCGATAACCTCACGTTGAATTTCCTGCTCCAAGGCTTGCGAGGGGTTAGGGAGGTCTGGATTGCGGTATCTTGAAATCCTGGATACCATCATGATCGTATCGAGAACAGAGGCCCAAGCCCTAGCTCCATCATGAGTTCGAGATCGATCACCCTATTGATTGCCCTTTTGGCCTCTTTTGCACCCGTGACCATGGCGGACATCGTCTGGACAGGCGCGGTGAGCAACGACATCTTTGAGGATCTGAACTGGGACCTCAGTGCTTCCACTGTCACCGCCGTCGACCCTAACGTCTCGATCAATGACGATGTCTTGATTGCGAACACGGTCCAGCCGGTGGAGATCCCGAACCTTGCCGGGCAGGGGCGCTTCCAGGTCGCCGATGGGTTCGTTCTTACCATTGACAACGCTCAAGTCCGCGAGCTTGGTAACGATGGAATCGGAGGGGCGCCCGGGACCTCCATTGGCCCTGAGGTCAAGCTGATCAATGGCAGTAAGCTGCAGAGTTTTTTCATCACAAATAGAACGAGCCTCGACGTGGGCCTGCTCTGTCTCGCGACCCTCGATGGAGGCGCAACGCCGATCAACGGCTCGACGGTGAACCTGACTTCCGGAGCGACGCTGGCCTTCAGTGATGAGACTGTTGCTGACTACCTCAACGAACATCTCTCCAAGACAAGAGTCGACGGTTCCCCTGCTGTGCTCGGGGTGAATGTCCTGGTTGCCTCGGATGGAGGCAGTGGTTGCGTCGTCACCGTGATTCCTCCTTTCACCAGTGTCTGCCTTGGTTTGGGAGCGGTTTGCCCCTGTGGTAATGGCAATGATGGCTCCAATGGATCTGCGGGGTGTGCAAACAGCATGCAGGCTGGAGGAGCTCTTCTCACCGCAGGAGGGACGAACTCCATCCAGGTAGGGGATCTCGTCTTGATCGCAAACCGCCTGGTTCCGTCACGGATGGGGGTCTTCTTTCAGGGCAACGTTGTTCTCAATTCAGGAGCCGGCTTGCCGTTCGGGGACGGACTGCGATGCGCGGGTGGCGGTGTGCGAAGGCTCGAGACCGTCATGGCTGACTCCAGCGGGGTATCCTCCACCACAATTCACGTGGCACTTCATGGCGCAGTCAGCCCAGGCATGACCCAGCGATATCAGCTCTGGTACGGCGACAACTCACCAAGCCCTTGCGGCACGGGATTCAACCTCTCCAACGCTCTCGAGGTCACCTGGGCGCCGTGATCGCTCTTGTAGGGCTGGCAATCAAGCCAGCTCTGCCCTCGCTCTCCTCGTAGAGCTCTGTCACCAGTCCAGGCAGCCCCTTGGCTAGTTCGCCCGGTTTCAGGCAGTGACGGTCGGATGGGCGTGAGCCCGAGCGATCTGTGGTGTAAGTGATGAAGATGAGGAACCCAGGCGGTGCCAGCAATGAGGCCAGGTGGGGGAGGAGCTCTCGATCCAGGTAATTCACGAGGACCACGAGGTCAAAGGCTCCGTGCAGAGAGGATCTGCAGGAGGTCAGGTCGATGACACGCGTCTTGACCTCGACTCCGGCTTCAGAGGCTGCCTCATCGAGGTGTGCCAGGCCAACGGGGCTGACATCCCAAGCTTCAGTGGTCCAGCCTCTTCGTGCTAGCTCGACGGCGTGTCGACCATTCCCCGCCGCCAGGTCCAGTGCTCGTCCTTCCCGCGGCATCTGGGTGCTCTCCAGAGCCGCGAGGACGAAGGAATCGGGGACTGATATCGAGCGGCCGTAGCCATCGCGATACTTCTCGTCCCAGCGGTCGGCATCGTTCATGTCGGTCGCCGGCAGGGTCGGCTAGTGGGGAGTACTGGTGCCGGGGAATTCCGCGCGCTCGGAGACCAGGTCCAGGCGCCAGCTCCAGTCGCTCTTTCGGTGCAGGCCGTGAAGTGGCATCTCGAAGAAGGATGAGTAGCTGCTGTTATGACCCAACCTGAGAGCGAAGGGCAGGACGAGCTCCATGGTCTCGCTCCACTCCAGCTCGTTCTCGTCGTCCCTCAAGGTCAGGACTACCTGGGTCTTGGGAATCGAGAGTCCTGTCTGGTTGATGAAGGTGAACTTGATCCAGAGCTTCTCGGAGCCTGGTAGCCCGGCGATCTCTGCCTCGCGGAGTATCAGCGTTCCGTTCGTGCCGTAGTCAAATTCCTGTGGAGTCGGGTACTTGGCCTCGAACATGGCTCGAGCCATTTCCAGCTCGGCCGTGTACAGCTCGTGGGCAGCCGCGATGCGGGCCACTTCCTCTTGGCGGAGCGTGGCAGCATCCTTGCAGCCAAGGAAGAGCAGGCCGAATGCCATGAGGAGCAGGTGGGGCCTGGCGGAGAGTAGATTCATCGGTCTTTCGAGGGGTAGAGGGCCACGGAAGACGGGTGGCGTGTGTGCGCCTGCGGTTCTGTGTCGAATGACGATCGAACTCGACTCTACTTCCTCGAATGCTGGAGAGCATGGTGGACGATCTCGATTTTCGCTCCCACGGTGGCGAGCTGGCTGGACCTCTACCTCGACTTCCCGCAACGGTGACCCTTCAGGGCCCCTCTACGAGGACCTTGAGCACACCCCGTTGCGCTGCGTGCTCCAAGGCCCTGGGCGCTTGCGAGAGCTGATAACGCATGGCAATCAGTGCGCCGGGGCTCACATTTCCGGAGGTCAGGAGACTGACGGCCTGCGTCATGTCCCCACATCGAGAACCGATCAGGCGTAATTCGTTGATGACCACTGGAGACAGGTCCAGTCCACCCGGATCCGCAACAGTGGTCTTCAGTACCACGGTTCCACGCGGCCTGACGATATTGAATGCGCGACTCAGTCCGCCAGGGTTCCCGGTGGCCTCGACCACCAGGTCGAAGCTGCTGTCAGTCAGTGGATCATCGAGCTCCTCCTCGAGGAGTGTCTTCATGCCAGCATCGCCTGCGATCACGAGCTTGGATGCATGGTGCCCGATGACTGTGACCTCTACGCCGCTGGCACGCAGGGCGAGCGCTGTGAGGAGTCCGAGCTTGCCGTCCCCGAGAATTGCCACCCCATGCGCCCCAGAACCACGAACTTCATCGAGCACGTGCTGGCCAGCAGCGAGAGGTTCGGCGAAGACAGCATCCTCGTCGGAGAGCTCATCGGGGAGCTGGACGAGGTTTCGCGTGGGAAGTGCAAACTGCTCGGCAAGGCAGCCTGAACGGCCGAGGATTCCCAGAACTGTGCGTCTTGCGCAATGGTGACCGTTGCCAGCGTTGCAGTCCTCACAGCTCCCACAGCTCGCGTTGATGTCCCCGACGACCCGGCGCCCAATCCACTCGCGCTGATCGCACTCGACTACCTCTCCGACGAATTCGTGCCCGGGGATGCCGCGAAAACCCATGTAGCCCTTCGCTAGCTGCAGGTCGGTGTCGCAGATTCCTGCAAGGCGGAGCCTGATCAGGGCCTCACCGGGGCCAGGCTCGGGAGCGGGAGCGTCCTGGACCATCCGGGGCGCTGGATCGAGTTGGAGAGCAAGCATGACCCCGGGCATCCTACCCTCGTTGGGATGCAAAGGCTTCAGCCAACGACGAGGAGCGCACCCGCCGGCGCGCTCCTGGGCTTGAGCATGCCCTTGCGGGCCTCCAACTACTTCTCCCGCAACTTCTTCACGGCGCGCTCAGCGGCCTTGGTGCTGGGGAAATTCTTGGAGATCGCCTCGAACTTCTTCTTCGACTTCTTCATGCCTCGCTTCTCAACGGCCTCCATTGCCTTCTCAAAGGCCTGGTCGGCCGCGAGCTCTTCTTGCAGCTCCTCGTCCTCGGCAATCTCTGCGATGCGCTTGTTCAGCTCCAATCCAAAGTCTGTTCCCTTCATCGCACTCGCCAAGGAGTCGAGGACATCGGTCCCCTTCACCATGAAGCGCTTGGAGATGAAGCCCTCCGCCTGATCGCGGAGCAGTGTTGCGTAGGCCAGGACCTCGGCCGCAAATGTCTGACCCTCGTCACGAGTCGCCTGGTCGAGGTTCTCGTCCTCGGCAATCTTCATGGAAGACGAGTAGGCCTTTGCGAGCTTTCCGTCGGACGCTGCCTTGACCGCACTCTTCAGCTGGCTCGGCAGCTCACGGGGAACCGAGAATCCGAGGTAGCCACCCTTTGAGGGCTTGGCACCCTTGAGTGCATCCTTGACCTTGCCCGAGGAAAGATTGCCAGGGTGGCCGGTCCAGGTGATCTTGCCGTCCGCATTGATCAGTGCAGCGCTTGGGTATGACCGCACGCCCCAGTCATCTTTGCTAGTGAAGTTAGCGGCGACGCGGATGTTGATTCCCATCTTCTCCACGTACTCGGAAACGAGCTCGTCTCCCTCGCTGCTGACCGCGAGAACGACCAGTCCCTTGTCGCCGAATTCTTCCTGCAAACCTTGCAGGTGAGGCCAAGACCTCTTGCAGGGACCTCACCAGGTGGCCCAGAACTCGAGCAGAATGGCCTTACCTCCCAGTGTTTCCAGTGAGGGGGTACTTCCAATGTGATTGAACCAGGTGCTGGCTTCGATCTTGGGAGCAGAGGTGCCTGCGGCCGGGAGGTCGGGGGCCGCGCTTGCGTTGACAGCCATCATGGACGCCGTGCCAGTCAAGAGCAGGGTCCGGGTGAGCTTGAGAATCATCGATTGTCCTGGGAGTTGGAATCTGGCGAGACGGAAGAATTCGCAGGGCTCTTCCTCAGCATGCCCAATTATGGCCCAGATCATGGTGGATTGCGCCCCCCCTCTTTATGGCTGTTAGGGGCTGATTCAGGCCAAATTCAGGGCAATTCGTTCGGGCTTGGATTTCCGGCGGCCGGATGCCCGCCCGTGGAATGGGGAGAACTGGGTCAAAATCGTCGCATCTTCGCACCGAAGGCAGGCCGGAGGTCCAGCGACCATAACGCATTGCCGATAGGTACAGACTGTCCTAAGTCATCTAATGTCCGGTAGATCTGTCGGCCGGGCCGAACCCATCGGGGATCGAGTCGATCTCGAAACACCCGGCTCGACAAACCGACGACTCCGACCATTCATGGCTAGCTTTCGCCTTCCCATCTTCGGCAAGACCCGCGCGGTCGAAGCCGCCATCGACGAGTTCCTGGACGCGGTCAGTGAGGCCGGAATCCTCTTCGGGAAGACGGTCGAGGAGTATGTGTCCCATGGGATCAACGAGGACTGCATGCGCCATCAGCAGCGGGTCACGGAGATTGAACGCCACTGTGATGACTTGCGGCGGGCAATCGAGACCACGCTTCTCACGCAGATGCTGATCCCTGAGTCGCGAGGAGATGTTCTCAGCTTGATCGATCTCCTCGATGGACTCCTCGATCGTATCAAGCGTGAGTTGCTCTCGATGACAATCGAAGCCCCGCATCTCCCTCGAAGCCTACATGAGGACCTCAAGCGCCTGGTCAGCGCAATCGTCTCGGCAATTGACGCGACGGTACTGGCCTCGAGAGCCTTCTTCACCAATCAGCTGGCGGTACGTGATCACGTTCACAAGATCAGCATCTACGAGTCCGAGGCCGATGCCTTTGCAATCCGCCTCAAGCAGAACATCTTCTCCTCGAATCGAGACCTTGCGGAGAAGATGATGCTCCGTGACTTCATCAATAGCCTGGATCGACTCGCAGACCAGGCTGAAGATCTCGGTGATCAGCTGTCCATCTACTCTCTGCGCCGTTCGCTCTAGCAGGTTGCAGTGAACGAGGTACTGTGATGGCAGAGACCCTGCTCTTCCTCTCCAGCGGGCTCTTTCTCGGCTGGTCGCTGGGCGCAAACGACGCGGCGAACATCTTCGGGACTGCCGTTGGGGCGAGAATGGTGCGCTTTGCCACTGCGGCTAGCATCGCCAGTGTCTTTGTGATTCTCGGAGCGGTCTTCCAGGGTGCAGGCACTACCCACGGGCTGGGAAAGCTCGGGCAGGTCGACGCCATGGCTGGTGCGTTCATGGTGGCGCTGTCCGCGGCGATTGCGGTCTACTGGATGACCAAGGCTGCTCTGCCTGTTTCGACCTCACAGGCGATCGTCGGCGCCATATGTGGCTGGAACCTCTTCAGTCACCGAGCGACAGATGTTGCCGTGCTCACACGCATCGCCAGCACCTGGATCGCAGCACCGATACTCGGAGCAATCTTCTGCATCGTTCTCCATGCGCTGATCCTCGGTTGGCTGCGGCTCTTCAAACCCCATATGCTGCGGTTGGATCTGTTCACTCGCTGGGCTTTGATCGCTGCAGGGGCCTTTGGTGCATTCAGTCTTGGAGCCAACAACATCGGCAACGTCATGGGGGTCTTCGTACCGACCTCGCCGTTTGAGGACTCGATGATTGGTACGTACACGGTAAGTGGTTCACAGAAGCTCTTCTTGCTGGGCGGCATCGCCATCGCGTTCGGAATCATCAGTTACTCCAGGCGGGTCATGGAGACCGTCGGGGGCGAGCTCCTCGCCGTATCTCCGATCGGCGCCTTCTCTGTCGTCGTGGCCCAGGGGCTGGTCCTGAGCATGTTCGCCTCCAGGCGCCTCAGTGATTGGTTCATCAGCCAGGGACTGCCTGAGATCCCCCTGGTCCCAGTCTCCAGCTCCCAGGCGGTTGTCGGTGCGGTCGTGGGGCTGGCCCTCCTCAAGGGTCAGATGGGGCTCCGTCAGGTGCAGTGGAAGGTCCTCGGTGGAATTGCGCTGGGCTGGCTCACCACGCCGGTCATTGCAGGGCTGTTCTGTTTCATCGCGCTGTTCATCCTCCAGAACGTCTTCGGCCAGCGAGTGCATTCCTGAGTGGTTGGTGCTGCAGTTCCCATCAAGGGAGGCGGCCGTGTATCCTGAGCGTCACCCCTTCTGCGATTGCCTTCCAAAATGTCGCTACGATCATTCAGCCGAGTCAAGCTCTCGACCCTGCTCAGCCTGCTCTTGCTGCTGGGCTGTGGGGCCGAGGAGGACGATCAGCCCATCAAGAGGCCGAGTCGAAAGAGCGCGGATCAGGAGCGGATTGATCGCCTGCGCTCGATCGGCTACGCAGAGGTGAGCACCGAGGAGTCCGACCCTGCAGACTCGGGAGTTCAGCACCACGAGAGACGGCGTAGCGCTCCTGGTTACAACCTCTACACCAATCGGTTCACCTGCTCGGTGGTCTTGATGGACGCCGAGGGTCATGAGGTGAACCGCTGGGAGCATCCCCAGGACCGGAGCTGGTCGAACTGTAAGCTGATGCCCAATGGCGATCTGATTGTGATCGGCCAGTCGAGGAGCTCGCCGTACATCGGTGCGATCGACGAGCACCGATATCTGACCAGGCTCTCATGGGAGGGGGATGTGCTCTGGCGGCGTGAGATCAACGCGCATCATGACTTTGAGGTGCTCGATGATGGCCGGATCGCCGTGCTCGGTTTTCGAAGGAACCCCGATTCCGGACTGGGGGATGGAATCGAGCTCCGTGAGGACACGGTGCATCTTCTGGGCACCGATGGGCAAGAGCTGGAGTGGCGGTCCCTCTACGAGGTCCTACGCTCGAACCCTCAGATCCTGGAGGTGGCAGCAGTGGAGCCGGTCGAGAAACCGACTGTGCACTACCAGGACCTGATCCACGCAAACTCGGTGGAGTTCCTGATGCAACCAGCAGAGGCTGAGCCTCAAGAGCTCTTCGCTCCGGGAAAGGTGCTGGTTTCCTCGAGGCACCAGGACACCGTATTCATCTTTGACTGGAAGAGCGGCGAGCTGGTTTGGGCCTGGGGGCCGGGGGAGCTGCAGGGGCCCCACGATGCGACTCTACTGGCGAACGGAAACATCCTCATCTTCGACAACGGTCTGGGCCGCGGCTGGAGCCGTGCCCTCGAGCTCGATCCCATCAAGAACGAGATCGTCTGGGAGTTTCGGGCCGAGAATGAGGAGGACTTCTACACGGCCAGCCGTGGATCTGCTCAGCGGCTGTCGAATGGGAACACCCTGCTGGCAGAGTCCGATCGATCCCGGGCCTTCGAGGTGACTCCCAGCGGTCGCATCGTGTGGTACTGGAGCAACCCTGAGCGCAACGACCGAGGGCAGCAGATCACGATCGTTCGTATGAAGAGATTGCCGCTCGCTCTTGTGGACGGGATTCTCGAGGAGCTCTAGGGGTGCGAGGGCGATTGCTCACCACCCTGCTGGTCTTGCTGGGCGTTGCCTGTCGTGTCCCTGGTGGAGGGGAAGGAGATGGAGAGACCCTGCGAGTTCTCTCCTACAACATCCACCACGGTGAAGGTGTCGACGGGCGTCTGGACCTGAAGCGAATTGCCGATCTGATAGAGCGAAGCGGTGCGGATCTGGTGGCCTTGCAAGAGCTTGATCGAGAGGCTCAGCGTACGGGAGGGGTCGATCAGCTGGAGGTCCTCGCTGGCCTGACAGGGATGCAGGCATCATTTGCGAGCTTCATGGACTTTCAGGGCGGGCAGTATGGGCTGGGGATCCTCTCTCGGCACTCGATCCAACGCAGCTGGACGATCGAGCTGCCCCCTGGTCAGCATGAGCCTCGCTCGGCGGCGGCTATTGAGGTCGAGCTTCCCGGTAGGGGGCTCCTGACCTTTGTCTGCTTGCACCTCGATTGGCTCCAGGACGACGAGGTGCGTCTGTCCCAGGCAAGCTCGCTCCTCGATGCTCTTGCAGAGGTGGACGGTCCGGTGGTCGTGGCGGGGGATTTCAACGACGTCATTGGATCGCGGACAATGGAGCTGGTGATGGCCGAATTCACCAATGCTGGCAAGCCCGCGGGGGCGTCGGCGACCTTCTCTGCCCGTGACCCACAGCAGGAGATCGACTTCGTGATGTATCGTTCTACAGCAATCATCAGCGCCAGTGCGCGGACACTACACGAGCCCGATGCCTCGGATCACCTTCCTGTGCTCGCTGAACTGCGCTAGACCAGCACCTCGGCAGCGGCTGAGCGAAGGTCCTCGATTGCCATCTCGATCCGGTCCAGGTGAGTCCGAAATGAAAGGATGCAAATTCGCAGGGCAAACCTGCCCTCGAGACTCGTACCGGTCAGCATCACCCGGCCGGGGCGATTGGTGGCATCCATCCAGGCCTGGTTGAGATCGTCGAGATCCTCGTCGGTGACGCCTGGAGGCTCCATCCGGAAGGCAAACAGCGACAGCTCCGGTTCGGCCACGATGCGGACGTGCTCCATGGCTCGTACGGCCGCAAGGGCGAAGGCTGTCAGGTCGAGCTTCTCGTCCAGGGCAGCCCGAAAGGTCTCGAAACCCAGGAGCTTGAGGGGCAGCCAGGCCCGCAGTCCACGGTTGCCCCGGGAGAGCTCGGGTGAGATCGCGCAGAAGTCGACCAGGTCAGGGTCCTCCTGGTAGGGAGGCATGTAGTCACTTGTCACGGAGTGGGCACGCCCGAGAGCGCCAGGGTCGCGAACCAGCAAGGAGCCCATTCCATAGGGCAAGAACAGTGCCTTGTGGGGATCGAGCACCACCGAGTCTGCACGTTCGATTCCCTCGAGCTTTGGACGGCAGCGCTCGGTGAGCCTGAAGAACCCGCCGTAGGCTGCGTCAACGTGGTACCAGAGATTCTCCCTCTGCGCGAGGTCTGCCAGCTCCATCAGTGGGTCGATCGCTCCGGTATTCGTCGTACCGCTGCTGGCCACCAGCAGGAACGGGGTGAGCCCTGCTGAACGGTCGGCGGAGATCATCTCCTTCAGGGGCTCGACTCGCATCCGAAACCTGTCGTCAGAGGGGACCCGGCGGACTCGTGCGGGTGGGAACCCGGCAAGGACCGCAGCCTTGGTCACACAGTGATGGACCTGGTCCGAAACGTAGATGGTCCCACCAAGGAAATTCTCGGGGAGCTTCTCTCTTCGGGCGGTGACAACCCCGATGAAGTTGGCCATCGAGCCACCGGTGGTCAGCAGGCCGCCGGATCCCTGTGGCATGCCTATTTGTTCACAGAACCAGCGCACGACATTGACCTCGAGCTGGACCATGCCAGGGGCCGCCACGAAGACGGTCACGTAACGATTCACGGCGTCGGCGATCAGGTCGGCCACCGCCGAGTGGAGAATACCTCCGCCGGGGATGAAGGCCATGTAGCCGGGGCTGGCTGTGTTGTAGGCCTGCGGTAGTGCGCGCTCGAATAGATGGTCAAGCAGCTCGTCATAGTCCATTCCGGACTCAGGGGCCGGCTCAGCCAGGGAGCGAGCCAGCTCCGCTCCGCTCTCGAAGTCGCCAGCCCGCTGCTCTGGAAGGGACTCCAGAAAGGGCAGGAGACGGTCAAGCGCCTTGCTCACCAGCTCACGCAGTCGCTCCGAGGAGGGTTCGAGGGAGTCGGGAGTCATTGCAGGCATCGTGGGCAGAGCTTGGTCGGCTAGCGGAGGGCGCGGGTCAGCCAGGGTACGACGATCTCGGTCAATTTCTTCAGGCCAGGGCCACTGAAGGAGTGGTCGATGTCTTCCATGAGAACCAGCTCAGTGGCTGGGGTGGCTGCCTGGTGCAGATCGATGGAGTGCTGCTCGGGAACCACCTCGTCTGCGGAACCGTGGACGATCAGCCAGGGAACCAGGATGTTCGGAGCAAGAGAGCAGATGCTCTCGATGTGGACGAGATCATCGCGCAGGGTCGCGCCAAACGGGCAGTGGGGCTTGTCGAGCATCGGTTCGCCTGGGAGTAGGTGACCGAACATGCGCTCGACGAACTCCTTGGTGTGGGTTACAGCGGCAAGCGAGACCAGGGCAAGCAGGCGTGGGTCTGCCCTGGCGGCCAGGAGCCCCACGGCTCCTCCCATGCTGTGGCCGACGTAGGCAATGCGCTGACCCGGCAGTGCATCGAGAACTGAGCGAAGGTCATCGACCTCCTTGGTGATGTTCGAATCGATGAAGTCGCCCTCCGACTCTCCATTGCCGGAGAAGGCGACCCTGAGCGAGGGTATTCCCTGCTGCTGAAGCTCTGTGGATAGAGCCTCTGACCACGGTCTGTCCTTGTCCGACGTGAGACCGTGTCCGATCACGACCAGCTCATTCTGCACAGGACTTCCCGGGACGAAGCTGTAGGCCAGTCGCTCGCCGACCTGGTTGTGGATTTCTTCGGGGATCATGCCTCTATCCTGATCCATAGCCGGTTGGGAGAGAAGCTCTTCTCGTCTCCGGCGCTCTCTCAACAGCCGGAAGGTGGCAGCCGCCGGAGGTCTCACCTGGCGTAGACAGTGATTCACGGCCAAAAAAAGGCAGGCTTTGTGCAGCCTGGGTAAGCAGTGACCTCTGGAGCCTGTAGCCTCCCTTGCGGGTTCGGGAAACGCCTCTAGCTTGGGGGGGCTCCTCTCAACCTGCCCCTGGAAGGATCCGAAGTCAGTACTGGGTTTCAGAGCCCGCTTGTCATCCCTCTTCGTCTGTTTCAGCGGCCCGAACTCCTCTCAATGATTCAACCTAGACTTCTCACCCTGATCCTTCTCGGGCTGCTCTCGACCACACTCCTGACCTCCTTCTTTAGTCCTCTCGAGGACGAGGAGGAAGAACTCGTTCTTGATCGAGATTGGCTTGAGCTCTTTGATTGGCGCTCTCTTGGTCCGGCGAGCATGGGGGGGCGCTGCGTGGCCATCGCGGTGAGCCAGCAGCATCCGAACACCTATTGGGTCGCAACAGCTTCAGGTGGATTGTTGAAGACGACCAATGCGGGGATGACCTACGCGCACCAGTTCGACGGGGAGAGTTCGGTCTCCATCGGTCATGTGGCCGTCGCTCCCTCGGACGACCAGATCCTATGGGTCGGGACTGGTGAGGCGAATCCTCGCAACTCTGTCTCCTATGGAGACGGGGTCTACAAGTCCGAAGACGGTGGTGAGACCTGGAAGCGAATGGGGCTCGAGGAGAGCTTCCAGATAGGACGAATTGCGATTCACCCTGAGGACGCTGACACGGTCTATGTCGGGGCAATGGGGCGTCTGTATGGCCCGAACGAGGAGCGTGGGCTGTACAAGACAACGGACGGGGGAAAGAACTGGGAGAAGCTTCTCTACGTTGACGAGAAGACAGGCGTGATCGACATCGACATGCACCCGAACGAGCCCGATACGCTGATCGTCGCCACTTATGAACGCCAGCGGGATGGCTTCGATACCAACACTCCCGACAAGAGCTGGGGGCCTGGCGGGGGTATCTACCGGACAAGAGATGGTGGGCAGACCTGGATCGAACTCACCAATGGTCTTCCCACAGTGGAGCTCGGCCGAGTTGGCATCGACTACAGCCTGCAAGATCCGAACGTCGTCTACGCTGTCATCGAGTCCGAGCGAATCGGGCGGCTGCCTGACGATGTGGCATTCATGGGGATGTCTGGAGAGGATGCAGATGTAGGGGCGCGGATCACCCGAGTGACCACCGGCGGACCAGCTGACAAGGCAGGATTCAAGGAGCAGGACATCGTTCTTGCTGTCGGCGATGAGCGAATCATCGGGTACCAGGACCTGTTGCTTGCCATCCGCATGTACAAGGCGGGCGAGGAGGTCCAGGTAGAGCTCCTTCGCGAACGAGAACTGGTCGAGGTTGACATCGAATTCGACTCCTACGAGGAAGATTCGAGCGGCCTGAGCCCTTTTGCCTCATTCCTGGGCGGGCAGCGCGAGAATGTTCAGGAAGAGCAAGTGCCTGACGGCCAAGAGACTGGAGGAATCTACAAGTCGATCGATGGTGGAGATAACTGGGAGAAGGTCAACAGCCTCAATCCCAGGCCGATGTACTACAGCCAGATCCGGGTCGACCCGACTGACGAACAGCGGATCTATGTCCTGGGGACCTCCTTCTGGTTCTCTGATGACGGTGGCGCAAGCTTTGAGCGTGGGCGCTTTGGTTCCGGAGTTCATGTGGACCATCACGCGCTCTGGATCGACCCCAGCGATGGGGATCACATGATCCTGGGAAACGACGGGGGCATCTACGTTTCCCACGATCGAACGGCTAACTGGGATCATCACAACCACATGGCAATCGGCCAGTTCTACCACGTGACTGCTGATCAGGGCGAGCTCTACAAGGTCTATGGCGGCCTGCAAGATAATGGTTCCTGGGGGGGACCAAACCGCACGCGGGGGCGCTCGGGGACGGTGAACTCGGATTGGTTCAACATCGGTGGGGGTGATGGCTTCGTCTGCCGGGTTGATCCGAACGACATCGATCAGATCTATTCGGAGAGCCAGGGTGGAGTCATCGGTTGGCGAAACCTGCGTACCGGGGAGCGTGGAAGTGCCCGTGCAGGTGGAGGCTACCGGTTCAACTGGGAGACGCCGTTCCTCCTCTCTCCGCACAATTCCAGGGTGCTCTACTCAGCAGGTAATCATGTCTTTCGATCTCTCGATCGAGGTGGTGATGCCGAGAGGATCTCCCCGGAGATCACCCTGACCGACAAGGGCAGTGCGACCGCGCTGGCCGAGTCCTATCAGGATCCGGGCGTGTTGTGGGTTGGTACGGATGATGGTGCCCTCTGGGTAACTCGCGACGGTGGCGACAACTGGATCGATCTTCGCCAGCCTGCGCCTGCCAGTGGCGTTCTTGATCCTGGAGAGCGCCGGGAGACGGTGCTGGTCAGCTTGCTCGAGAGCCTCGACGTTGATGGAGACGGAGTCTTTACCCGGGCCGAGGTACCTGATGAGTTGGTCGAGCTCTTCACTGGAACTGATACTGACGGCGATGACACTCTGAGCGCCTACGAGATTGCACTCTTCACAGGAGTCCCTCCCGCGGAGGAGCCAGACCCCCTCGACGGTCTCTGGGAAGTCGTGGTCGAAGGTGACGGCGTGCTCCCTACTGGGAACAAGTTCAAGATCACCCTCGAGACCAAGGCAGAGGGCCGGCGTGCCGGTTCGCTGAAATCAAAAGAGGAGAAGGGGCGCCTGCGCAAGCTGGAGTATGAAGACGCGGAGCGCACGTTCACCTTCAGGTACAAGGCGGCTGAAGCGGAAATGGAATTCAAGGGGACCGTCGGGGAAGAGGTCATCACCGGCGAAATCACAATCGCTGACACTGAATTCAAGGCTGCCTTCGAGGCGCAGCGCGAGCCCCCCAAGCAGAAGAAACCGAAGAAACCCAAGAAGCAGGGACCGGGCTTTGCTGAGGTCATGCCCACGCCCATGTGGATCACAGGCCTGGAGGCCTCGCGCCATGAGCGGGGGCGAATCTACGTGGCGGTGGACGGCCATCGCTCCGATGACGATGCTCCTCATGCCTTCGTGTCTGAGGACGGGGGAGGCTCCTGGCGCTCACTGACCGATGATCTTCCTCGGGGATCGGTGCGCTGTCTTCGAGAGGATCGGGTGAACGAAGACCTGCTCTACCTGGGAACGGAGTTCAACGCGTGGATCTCGATCGATCGTGGATTGAACTGGACCAAGGTGTCTGGCCTGCCAACGGTGGCCATCCATGAGATTGCCCAGGCTCCTGCGACAGATGAGATCGTGGCCGGGACGCATGGTCGCAGCCTGTGGGCCTACGACGTCTCGGCCTTGCGACAGCTGACGCGAGAGGCCCTCGAGGCTCCTGCGGCGCTGCTGGCGCCTGCTCCGGTGACCCGCTGGCGACCCCTGCCCACTCGTGCAACCAGCGGCATACGCCGCTTCGTGGGTGAAAACCCCGCCTCGGGCGCCCAGATCTGCTATCACCTCGCTGAGAGGGCCAAGGCAGTCGAACTGGCGATCCTGGGGGCAGGCGGTGAGGTGCTGTACTCCTTTGAAGAGCCCGAGAAGAAGAGTGGAATGCACCGAGTTGACTGGAATCTGCGCCGGAGTGGACGGTCTTCGGGGGAGTCCTCCCAGGGGCGTCGACGATCGCGGGGTGGTCGCTCCATACCCAACGGTACCTACCAGGTACTGCTCAAGGTGGACGGCCTCAGCTACACCCAGCCGCTCGTGATTCGAGGTGATCCTGACTACCCTGAGATTCCCAGTCAGAGGGAGGAGGAAGAGGAGCAAGAGGAGAGCGAGTACGACATGGAGGAGTACTCTGGCGACCGCTGAGCTGGCTCCACGTGCTCCAGGAGTGCCCCCGGATCAACGTCTCAGGTCTGTCCTGGTAGCTAGCTGGTCGCGAGAGGGGGCTGGGCGCTACCATGTCTCTCATGAGCGTTCAGAATGACAACAGCCGTACAGGCATCCTCACCCGATTCCGGCAGCAAATAGCCCGCGGCGAACCCATCATTGGCGGTGGCGCAGGCACAGGCATCTCCGCGAAGAGCGAAGAGGCGGGCGGGATCGACCTACTGATCCTCTACAACTCCGGCCGCTTCAGGATGGCAGGTCGAGGGTCGACAGCTGGCTTGATGCCTTACGGCAATGCCAACCAGATCGTGAAGGAGATGGCCTTTGAGGTCATACCCGTCGTCAAGCACACCCCAGTCCTTGCGGGGGTCTGTGGAACCGATCCTTTCATGATGCCCAAGCTGTTCCTCAAGGAGTTGAAGGAGCTTGGCTTTGCCGGTATCCAGAACTTCCCTACTGTGGGGCTTATCGAGGGACGCATTCGCGCGACCCTCGAGGAGACAGGGATGGGCTATGGCCTCGAAGTCGATGTGGTTCGCATGGCTCGGGAGATGGACTTTCTGACGACCCCCTATGTCTTCAACACTGACGAAGCGCGGCAGATGACCGAGGCGGGAGCGGACATCATCGTGGCGCACATGGGCTGCACGAGTGGTGGGAGCATCGGCGCCGAGACAGTCAGCCCCCTGGACGAGTGCATCGGCCAGATCGAGGAGATCGTCGAGACCTGCAAGTCAATTCGTGAGGACGTCATTTGCCTCTGCCACGGTGGTCCAATCGCCATGCCCGAGGATGCCGAGTACATCATCTCGCGAACGAAGGGTATCGATGGCTTCTACGGGGCCAGCTCGACCGAGAGATTCCCCACAGAGGTCGCGATCAAGCAACAAATCGAGCGTTTCAAGGCCATTCGGCTGCCGCAGCGGGGCTGAGCTGTCATGTGCTCCTGCGACTTTCTCCGCTTCGTCTCGAGCTCTGATGTCCAGATCGAGGAGCTGCCCTGGGGGCCCCATGAGTGGATGGTGCGCCCTGGTATGACACAGGGGGAGAACCTGCTGCTCGTGCGAGTCACCATGCCGCCGGGCGAGGCGCACCAGTTCCATCGTCATCCTCACATGGAGGAGGCCCTCTACTACGTCTCGGGTCGAGCAGAGCAGTGGGTGGGACGCGAGAGCCGGATAGTCTCGGCGGGTGAGGTCGTGCACGTCCCGATGAACGAAGTGCACGGCACCTATAACGTCTTTGACGAGCCAGTCGTTTTTCTCGCCATCCTGAGCCCCGCGGTGTTCGAGGGCCCTGCGCTCGTGGACGTCTGCCGTGAAGATCCCTGGCGCACGCTCAAGACACCGATCGAGTACGACGTCGATTGAGTCCAGAGCGCGCTCCCGGTGGGGCCTACTTCTTGTTGAACTTGAGGTCGCGGAATTCCTTGGCGGTCGAGAGCACTGCTCGCTCAATGGGCAATCGTTCTGTTGACGAGCCGGTCCAGAATCCATGACCCGTGGTGTGGTCCAGGATGTACTGACCATCCTCGGGGTCTTCGAGGGCCGCACCGTGAGCAATGAGCAAGGTCTTCTCATTGATCTTTCGAACCGTCGAGTAGACCTCCTCCGTACGTGCTGCGGTCACGTCGATGGTCTCACCAGAGTCAAAGCCTCGCATCCCTCCCTTGGTCGTCCCTGCGTGGAAACAGAAGATGTCAGGCTTTGAAGACTCGATCATCTGAACGCTGTCTTCCATGTCGAAGGCCAGGCCGATGGTCACGAAGCCCATTTCTTTGGCCAGAGCGAGCATCTCGCACTCGACCTCAAAGGTGATCCCGCTCTTGCGCAACACCTGGTAGAGATTTGAGGTCTTGTCCACGTAGCTGACCGACGGGCCAATGTTCGAGACACTCTCGACGCCCATGTCTCGGCACTCCTGCAGGACGGTGCGCATGTCCCGCAGAGGATCATTCGGGTTCAGGCATATGCAGATGAAGGCATCGCCCTTGATGGCCGGCAAGATGTCCTGGCGGGTGTAATTCAAGACCTGTGCATTCGAATCGAGGACGGGCCACATCATCGACATGGTGCCCCACCCGTTAGCGCGCAGGCGTGCCCCGGAGAAGGTGTTGATGCAGTCGACCCCGGCCTGCTCCAGTAGCTTGGCTACCAGGCCGCTACCGGCACTGGAAATCATGATCGGGGTGTTCTCGGCGACCTTGCGGTCGAGCTTCTTGATGATTTCTTCGCGGGAGGTGCGGGGGACGATCACGGTGGGGCTCCTTGGGTCTGGGGTATGGTGGGGCGGAAGAGTAACGGCCCCCCGGGTGCTCCTACAACGGTTTGCGCCTCCTTGCCGCTCAGCGGCCTCTCCTGGCCGGTTCCGGGGGGGGGAAATCCTTTCCAGGAAGCTGGTGGAACCTTGGAATACCGGGGCTCGTCTCCTCTCATTGCCCGATGTCTCTCCTCCCGAAGGTGAGATATGCTTACCCAGCGCTGGAGGTGACACCCCCCGGCCCCAGTGCTTGAATCATGAAGTTCTCTTTAGCGGCTTTTTGGATCTGATGATCCGAGGGGCTGCCTCGTCCGGACCGGGGGAAAATCGG
Source organism: Planctomycetota bacterium (assembly GCA_014237855.1). Lineage (GTDB taxonomy): Bacteria > Planctomycetota > UBA1135 > UBA1135 > JABACD01. Next base: position 86,408 of record JABACD010000023.1, read on the forward strand.
CAACCCTGGCCAGCATGCGACTTCAGCTTCTCTCAACACTCCTTGCCCTCTTCGTAGCTACAACGCCGCAAGGTGTGGAAACGCCAGATCCGGGGGGGGCGGAGGAGAGCGCTCAACTCGCACCTCAGAGCAACCTGCAAGAGTGGCGCTCGGAGTACGGTTCCAGCTGGCAAACCATCGTTGACTCGAGTGACGGCTTTGCTGACCTGATTCATGGTGGTATGGCCCCTGCCGACTTCGTTCCGTTGAGTGACGAGGATTGGTACCGCGTGGCGCGGACCTTCATCGTGCAGGCGGAGTCCCTTCACGGAATCGCCCCAAGCACGCTGCGTGGTCTGCGCGTGGACTTCCTTCCCTTGGGCCAGATCGGGAGTACGGACAAGTGGAACGTCAAGTTCACTCAAGAGATTCAGGGCGTTGGCGTCTTCGGCTCGTTCGTGAACGTGTTGATGGATGGGGAGGGACGGCTGCTCTCTATTCAATCAACAGCGGCGCCGAACTTCGAAGAAGCAAGTACTGCTGCAATTCTCAATGCTGGTGCTGCCCGTGAGCTTGCGCTCCGGCTATTTACGGAGCGGAGCCTCACCGGAGAGGGCTTCACGAGCCAGCCCGAATTGACCTTTCTACGAGTCGCCAACGGTAAGCGACAGGTGCCTACCCTCGCCTGGCAGGTAGACGTTCATCCGTCGATGTCCAGCGGTCAACCCGAGGCCTGGCGCTTTTGGATCGCTGACTCGACCGGCGAGCTCATCGCGGATCGAGATCTGATTGAGAGATTCGACGTAGGGGGGCAGGTCACCTCAATGGCGAGTCCAGGAACACTTCCGAACATTGCGGCAAACCCAGAGGCTCAGCTGGCGATGCCCCATATTCGTCTGACGAGTAGCGCAGGTACGGTCTATGCAGACTCCGACGGCAACTTCAACTTCCCCGGCGCAAGTGGGCCGCTAAACGTCACCATCGATTACGTCGGGCTCTACAACGATGTTCGCAATACGGCTGGCAGTGATTACAGCCTGACGGTTCAGGCCCAGACAGGTCAGGGAAACGTCATCGTGATGAACCCCTCATCGCAGGAACTGGTGACCGCCCAGGCAAACAGCTATCAGCCCCTGACCGCCTGTAGGGACTGGATCAAGAGCATTATCCCCACGGATACGCACCCGGACTTCCAGGCTGTCAGCAACGCAAACCTCAACGACACCTGTAACGCTTATTACAACGGCGTTTCGATCAACATGTTCCAGGCCGGCGGCGGCTGCGTGAATACGGCGTACTCAACGGTGGTCGTGCACGAGTATGGTCACTGGCTCAACAGCATCTACAGTACGGGCAATGGTTCTGACGGCATGGGCGAGGGAAACGCCGATGTGTTCGCCATGTACATGTACGATGACCCGATCGTCGGTGAGGAATTCTGTGGCAGCGGCTGCAACATCCGCACCGGCAACAACAATCGCCAGTACTGTGGAGATGGTAATGGTGGCTGCTATGGGCAGGTTCATGCTGACGGCGAGCCCTGGATGGGCGCTGCCTGGAAGATCCGTACTCGTCTGAAGAACACAAACGGGAACAGTGCAGGAGGAATGATCGCAGACACGCTCTTCCTGTCCTGGATGAACGCCTACAACCAGACAACAATTGATTCAATTATCGAGACTCAGTGGCTGACACTCGATGATGACAACGGAAACATCAATGATGGAACGCCGCACTACGCGGACATAGATCAGGGCTTTGTCGCGCAGGGGTTCCCCGGCTACCCGCTGGCGCTTCTGAGTATCACGAACGTGACGGTCTTGCCCGACACGATAAATGGCACTGGCCCCTTTGTCGTCGACGCCGATATGGTTGCTCTGATCAATCCCCCGATCACGAGCGCGGAATTGATCTATCGCGTGAATGGCGGCGCTTGGACAACAGTGGCGATGTCACCGACGGGGGGAGACGGCTACTCGGGCTCGATTCCCGGGCAGGTCTCGCCTGCTTCAGTTGACTACTACGTGCGCGGTACGGACAGCAATAGCAACTCGACCAACTCCCCGATCGATGCGCCGACGAACTACCTGAACTTTGATATCGGTGATCTGGTAGTCCTGTTCTTTGATGACTTCGAGACGGCGGGCGACAACGGTTGGACTCACAACACGTTCGGCGACACCTCCAATACTCAGGACGATTGGCAGCATGGGCCGCCATTTGGCAATGCTGGTGATCCTGGCGCGGCCTTCAGTGGCTCTCAAGTTTGGGGTAATGATCTGGGGCCCTCTGGCTGGAACGGTGCCTACCAGAATGACGTTCACAACTGGCTGCGCTCACCTTCAATAGACTGCTCGACCGCATTCGGTACTCGCCTGCGCTTCAAGCGCTGGTTGACGGTTGAGAGTGGGCAATGGGACCAGGCCACAGTTTCGGTGAATGGAACCGTTGTCTGGGCGAACGACGCCGGAATTGACACCGTCGACACGGCCTGGATGCCACAGGACCTCGATATCTCGGCTCTTGCCGACGGGGTCGCCTCGGTCCAGATCGAATTCGCCCTGCAAACTGACACCTCGGTTGTCTTTGGTGGCTGGACCATCGATGACGTCGAGATCATGTACCTGGGGGGATCGGGGATCACGGACTGCAACTCCAACACCATCGAAGATGCAATCGATATCTCCAGTGGGACGAGCCTGGATTGCAACGTGAATGGAATTCCTGACGAGTGCGAGCTCTCAGGTAACGACTGCAACAGCAACGGCATCCCGGACGAGTGCGATACGGACTGCAACACGAACGGCACGCCGGATGACTGCGAGTCGATCACTGATTGCAACGCCAACAGCATTCCCGACGAGTGCGAGCTCTCGGGCAACGACTGCAACACAAACGGCATCCCGGACGAGTGCGATACGGACTGCAACTCGAACGGTACGCCGGATGATTGCGAGTCGATCACCGACTGCAACTCAAACAGCGTCCCGGACGAGTGCGAGCTCTCCGGCAACGACTGCAATAGCAACGGCATCCCGGACGATTGCGAGACTGATTGCAACTCGAACGGCACGCCGGATGACTGCGAGTCGATCACCGATTGCAACGCCAATAGCATTCCCGACGAGTGCGAGCTCTCGGGCAACGACTGCAACAGCAACGGCATCCCGGACGAGTGCGATACGGACTGCAACTCGAACGGTACCCCGGACGACTGCGAATCAGGCCCGGACTGCAACACGAACGGCATTCCCGATGACTGCGAGCTGACCGGCAACGACTGCAACACAAACGGCATCCCGGACGAGTGCGATACGGACTGCAAC
>JABACD010000024.1 GCA_014237855.1 Planctomycetota bacterium
GTTCCCATCGGCGCCGGTCGTGAAGCCAGCCAAGTTGAGCGTCGGGGCGTCAGATGCGTCGGCGACGACCGCAATAGGCGCGGTGAGAAGGCAAAATGCGGAAAGCCAAGTCGCTGTGGTACTAGTCATGGCGATGATTGGACCGTTTTGGCGGCCCCTGATTGGGCTTCGAGGAATAGGACTGGAATCCAAAATGGCCTTAGGAAATAGGAGAGAATTTCTCATCCTAAAGTTATTTTACTAGGACCATAAGTATGGGGACGGCAAAGGCCAAATTTTCTTGTTGGACTACGGCATGGCGACTCCCAGGCGGCCTGAGCGTCACGCATGGAACCGGCTTTCGCTGATGGGTGCAATTCGAAGAGGGTGCGACAATATACGGGGCTTTAGGCTGTTAAAGTTAGGGATAGAGCCGCAACTAAACGGGGGAGGGCAGCTTCTGGCTTGGAAGGTTGTGAATTCTCCATCGCTCTTCATCTCGAGTGCCCTTGCGGATTTTTTTGGATAACGCGTTTACATTGAGTCGAGTCACACCTTCTAAGGAGGTATTCCTAGCTACGTCCTTGGAAGTCAGGTGCATGACGGCCGGATTGTGGGGACATCCCGTGCTCCGGAAGCTCGTGGTCAACCCAGCAACGCCACTGATTCACACACAGCCAATGACAAGCAATCAATCCTCCTGGCAGGTACTGCTCTCCCCACAGCTGGAGCTGGGATTCGAGGGCTGCTGAAAGAGGGTGAGGGTGGGGCCTGAGAAGGCTTGCTTGTGGGGGAGCTGCAGACGCAGGGGGAAGAGCGAGGTAGAAGAGGCCCGGGGTCCTGGCCAGGAGGCCCTCAGCTGGGGCGAGAAGAAGCGGGGAGAGGACCGCTTGCTGGGGGTGAAGCGTCTTAGGGAGGTGGAGCGTGGATGGAGAGGTAGCTTGGAGCGCCTGTCCTCTCTGAACGCCGCTTGGAGGCAAAGGCGGTGGCGTCGAACGGAGTGGTGGTCGGGCTTGGACTGTTCCTTGCGGTCCCCCTGACTGCGGAGGGCGTCTGGCGGCCTGGGATGCCTGCCGCCCCCTACCAGCCCTCGAGGCTCGAGGGCTGGTCGAGAATCATGCGCGCTCCAACTCTCGCTTGAGCCAGGCCTTCGCAACTTGCCAGTCGCCCTTGACCGTACGCGCGGAGACCCCCAGTACGTGGGCTGTTTCCTCCACGGATAGTCCTCCGAAGAAACGCAGCTCGACCACACGCGCTTGACGGGAATCCAGGCCGGAGAGCTGCTCGAGGGCCTCGTTGAGCTCGAGTAAATCGACCTCCTCGCTCGCCTGGTCGAAGTTCGAGCAGCTGATCAGTGACACGCGGCCCCGGTCTCCGCCGCGCTTGAGGGCCCCCCGCTCGCGTGCGTGATCGATCAAGATCTGACGGATCGCATTGGCGGCCAGGCCCAGGAAGTGCGAACGATCTTGCCACTCGATGCCCCCCGTCGCTGGGGGATGGCGACCCGGTCCGATCAAGCGCAAGAACACGTCGTGCACCAGCACAGTCGGCTGAAGGGTGTGGCCGGGGCGCTCGCGCCGCATTTGCCTCGCAGCCAGAATCCGGAGCTCATCATAAACCAGGGGCAGCAAGCGCTCCGCGGCGCTCGGGTCTCCGTCGCGCAGCTCCCGCAGGGCCAGAGTCGCTGCTCCTCGAAGATCACTCTGTTGCCGATCGTGGTCGGAGTTCCCTGGGCGTTGGGTGGGGTTCTGCATGGGGCGCTCTGAGTTCCTGGCGGCCAGGGTCCATTCTAGCCGCCTCGATGTCCCTCAGGCATGCCGCAGCTCTTTTCCAGGATTGCCTTGCCCCCCCCGGGGGAGTTCTCCGCAGGGCCCGTGAAGGGGGAGATCGACGCCCCAAAGGCGAATTACACCTCGACCAAGAGGAGGTCCTATGAAACACAAGAACGAGTATTCAAACGTCATCTCGCGTCTGGCCAAGCCGACGATCTTCGGATTCTTGCTCCTGACCGGCTTGGCTGGCTCCGCAAGTGCACAGGCCTACATCAAGCCCCACACCCCGGTGCGCACCGCTCAGACGGTGCAGCACGGCTGGGTCGGCGGCCAGCCCTCGGACCTCGAATATGTCGTGGAAGAAGTCACCTTCCTGACCACTCCGTGCGGCCCTGGAAGCGTGAAGGAGATCCTCACCGGAGCTGAAATCAAGATAACCGTTGATTGGAAGCTCGCCCCGGGGCCCTTTGGCGTGAAGTGCAGACAGGCGGAAGCCCAGAACTTCGAGGCTGATGATGACTCGATCGTCATCATTTACAACCACCAGGGATTCCGTTGGAACTTCGCCGGTCTGGTAGGGCCGGGGGCTTTCGTAACCGGCACAGGGGGATTTGATTCGGGGGTGAAGATCACGCCCCCCGCCGCATTCGAGCTTGGGTGGACCGGCAAGCTCACTTACACGCTGACCCTCAACTACATCCCCACGCAGTTCGACCCCTGCATACCAGAGACGCTCGATCTGAAAGGCCACTACCTCCACACCTATGATGGAGACTTCCACGTAAGCGTAGCCCCGGCGGTCCAGGCTCTTACCTTCTTTCCATGGTCACTGATAGTTGGACCTGCCTTTGTTGGAATCACCAATGACCACGCCTGGGCAAACGCCTTGAACGGCGGCAACCTTGGCACCATCACGACCTACACCGCACCCGACGATACGGTTAGCCGACAAGCCTGTTGCGTGATTCCGGGCGCTGGAATCGGGCATGACGACGACGAGCCGAGACACGCTCTTTCCCCTGAGAATGATCTCACGTCGCCGATCGGTCTTGGGCATCAACGCCCTCTCCTGGTGGACTGCGATGACGGGGAGCTAGGAGGGCCCGGAAGTGAAGAGATCTCCGGGGTTGCCTACATTCAGTTCGACGTGCTCGGTGAAGGCGGCCAGATCATGCAGAGCGAGACCACGGAATTCGATCCGCCTTGCTTTTTGGGGTGCGTGGGGTTCCTCAATATCCAATTGCCGACGACCTACGACGGTGAATCGCTCACCGTCGTTGGCCAGATCGTTGATGTCCAGGGCAATATCGCATTGTTCGAGGTCCCCTACGACATCGCCGATCCACTGCCGTCCATCAAGGGCTTGCTGAGTGGAACGGCCGGTGATTCCGAGGCAATTCATCTCGACCCGAACATTGTGGGCGGCAGCTACGGCCTGGAATTCGAGGTCTTCGACGGCTTCGTCGAACTCGACGAGAGCTACGTCTCCAGTCATGTCTCCGTTCACTTGCTCGATGAGAGCGGTCAGGAGGTCGACCAGGTCAACGGCTCCACCGGGCTCACCTTCAGCCCCCTCGGCGGAGGGCGCTATAGCACCACGATCAACGTTGTCGAGGGTGGCACGAACGACTTGTTCGACAACACGCTGAACGTGGCCGCCGGCCAGGAGATCCACGCGATCTATCAACCCCTCAGCAACGTCGAGGTCGAGAAGATCTTCTTCGTGAGTCCCTCGGCGGACGCCATTCAGCCTTACCAGGCGGAGCAGCGGCCTGGCCTCAACACAGAGTTCGGCGGCGCGTCGCTCGGTGGAATGGTGCAGTTCGACATCAACGGCGTTGAGGTCTCGGCCTGGTGTCCCCCCGGCCAAACGGGAAGTGCAGCGGCGTCGACCATCGCAGAGGCGATCGATGCGGCGGCTATCCCCGGGGTGACCGTATTTCAGGATGCGAACGGTGGTGTTCGCATCGAGGGCGGTGACCGCGTCTTCGTGCACGAGATCACCAATCGGCTCTACCCACGTGTCGGCCTGCCGATGCCCATCCTGGTCCCGAATGGAACCCCGAACTCCACAGGTTCGGCCTCCACGATCGGATACCTCGGTGTTCCCAGTCGCTCGCAGAACGACTTCACCCTCACTGTCGATGGTCTCCCACCGAATCAGATGGGCATCTTCATCACCTCTCCGGATTCGGCCAACATCCCCCTTGGCAACGGAATCCTGGGCCTGGGATTCAACACCCTCGGCTACATCATTCGCCTGGACGTTCGCTCCAGCGGCCCGAGCGGCACTGTGAGTGCGCCCCTGGACTTGCAGGAGCAGTTCGGGGGGGGCGTGGAGTTCCTTCCAGGTGAGAACTGGTTCGTCCAGTTCTGGCACCGGGACAACGCCGCGGGTGGAGCGTTGTTCGACTTCAGCCCGAGCATGGACGTGATCGTGCATCCGTGAACTGAAGAAATCGAGTCTCGACTCGTTTCGGATGGGACCCGTGACTCCTGGTCGCGGGTCCTTTGACGTTGTGGGAGATGGCGCGGGGATCACTCCGAATACGCCTCGCGATGGACACTTCCCGATCGGCCTGAATCCCGGGTAGCCCGGGCCATGTCAGGCGCCTCGCGGACTTCACGCTGCCGTCCGCCGGAGGTGGCTCCGATCAGCTCTTGTCGCGACCAAGTGTGGGCTGCAAGAACCGATACGGGCCCGTCGCCGCGCTCTGTCGGGCCTCCGGCGCCCGAACTACCTGAGCATGACCGTCTGTCCAGGGACCCCCCCTCGGGTGAGGTTCAGCGGAGTGTCTGCATCCTGCACCCACCTGGAGTGGCCCATGGAGCATGCCACCGGGCCGGATTCCTGGCTTCACCTCCAGGTGCCGGACCGGTGGAAGGAGTACAGATTTGGAGAAGATGGACTAAGATCGAAGAGGTCCCTCCCACGTACGACGACCTCATGAAGATTCCTGCTCGGTCACTTGCGAACCCGAACTCTCACCTGGAGCTTGGCCCGAACTCGTGAAGAGCGACCTACATCGTCGCGCGAGTGAAATCTACCTCGACGCGAATGAGCTGCCCCCGGAGTCGCGTCGCGTCCATGTCGAAGGAGTTTGCAAGGGGGACGCCGAATTGCTGCAGGAGGTCCTCTCCTTGCTCGAGCACACCGACGAGAAGGACGAATTCCTCGAGTCACCAGCCCTGGGTGAACCACTCGACCTGTCCATGACGGCAGAAAAGGATGAGCTACCCTTTGATGAGATCGGCCCATACCGGCTGATCGAACGCATCGGCGCCGGTGGATTCGGCATCGTCTACCTGGCCGAGCAAAGTCAGCCCGTCAGGCGTCGCGTGGCGCTCAAGCTGATCAAGCCCGGAATGGACTCCGAGGAGGTCCTGGCGCGCTTCGAGGCCGAGAAGCAGGCGCTCTCGCGTATGGATCATCCCGGCGTCGCCAGCGTGCTTGACGCGGGGGTGACGACCGCGGGTCGGCCGTACTTCGTGATGGAGTATGTTGCCGGTGACCAGATCGTCGCCTATTGCGACCGCGCCCGGCTCGACGTTTCAGATCGCCTGAAGCTCTTCGTGCGCGTCTGTGAGGCAGTCCAGCATGCGCACCAGAAGGGCATCATCCACCGGGACCTCAAGCCTTCGAACATCCTCGTGAGCCTGCGCGATGGCCTGCCAGTGCCCAAGGTGATCGACTTTGGGGTTGCCAAGGCCCTGGTGGAGCCCCTGGTCGGGGGAGAGCTCCACACCCTGCGGGGCAAGCTCATCGGCACTCCTGAATACATGAGCCCGGAGCAGGCAGAGACCAGCGGACTCGACGTGGACACGCGTACCGACATCTACTCTCTGGGCGTGTTGCTGTACGAGCTGCTCAGCGGCACCCTGCCGATTTCTCGTCCAACTGACTCCTCCAACCTTGCCATGTTGATGCTCAAGGTGATCGAGGAAGAGCCCCCGTCGCCCTCCCAGAGGGTGTCCGCAGAGAATTCCGACAGGGTCGCCGAGAGACGCCGAACGACCCCCGATCGTCTCTCACGACGGTTGGCTGGGGACCTGGATTGGATCACGCTGATGGCCCTCGAGAAGGACCGTCTGCGGCGCTACGCCTCCGCCTCCGAGCTGGCCGCCGATGTCGAGCGCTCCAGCCGCGACGAACCCGTGGTGGCGGGCCCACCCAGTGCGAGCTACCGCGTGCGCAAGTTCGTCACGCGCAATCGCCTGGCCGTATTGGCCGCCGGTGCGATCTTGTTGGCAATGCTCGTGAGTATCATCAGTATCTCCCAGGCGATGCTCGAGACGGGGCGCGAGCGGGACCGCGCGCGAGAGGCGGAGAGATTGGCCGACCACCGATTGCGGGAGGTCGAGGTCACCAAGAATGACCTGCGTGACCAACGGGATCGGGCATTGGAGGCAGAGTTCCTGGCCGGACAGCGGCTCGTCGAAGTTCGCCAGGCCCAGGAAGAAGCTATCGTCGAGCGTGAGCGTGCCGAAGTCGAGGCCGCTGAAGCGGCTGCGGTGACGGACTTCTTGAAGACCATGTGGTCCTTCGCGAAACCCGTCGCCGGGAGATCCTATGACATCACTGCGCTGGAGCTGTTGGACGCGGCTTCACGCACGCTCGACTCCTCGTTGAGCAACAATCCAAAGTTGCGATCCACCCTGCACACGACCTTGGGCCGGATCTACCTCGATCTCCGTCAACTCGACGCGGCGGAGCGGGAGACGCGCGCGGCCCTACGCCTCGGCGAGACCGACGTGAACGAGAGGGGTCAGCGGCTCGCGATGCTCAAGGAGCACGTCGTCGGGGTCCTCGCCGCGCAGGCCAGGTGGGAGGAGGCCAAGCCACTCATGGATGAGTCGATGGCCGAGCTTCGGGAAGAATTTGGCGAGGATCACATCCAACTCGCCTCGGGTTATCACCTCTTGGCGCGCTACTACCATCATCAGGGGGAGGCTGCAAAGATGCTCGACGCCTCCCGGCGCGCACTCGAGATCACCCGGAGAGAGTTTGGCGATACGAACGAACGCACGCTGTACATGATGATCGGTTTGGGGCACTTCCTGGGTGAGACCGGTCAATTGGAGGAAGCCCACGAGCTGCTCAGTTTGGCCTACGAGGGCCGACGGGAGCAGTTGGGCCCGGATGATCCGAGCACGATCTCGACTCTCTCACTACTGGCGCATCTCTGGCACCAAATGCAGCGGCACGAGGATGCCGCCGAGGCCATGGCGGAGATTCTCGCCGCCCACGAGGTCATGTTTGGGCCCGACAACCTGCGAACGGCGCAGTCGACCAATAACCTGGCGACTCAGTACGTGCTGCTGGGAGACCTTGAGTCGGCAGTTCCCATGCTGCGCCAGGCCCTGAGCATCTTCGAGGTCGAGTACCCTGAGGGGCATCCCATGACGATCACCGTCCTCCAGAACATCGCCAAGGCGCTGGGTGAGACCGGGCGGGTGACAGAAGCTCTCGAGGCCTCGGAGCACGCCGTCAGCATGACGAGCGAATTCCTCCCCCCCAGACACGCACTGCAGGGCTTCACCCGCTCTACCCTCGGGGAGCACCTGCTCCAGGTCGAGCGCTTCGAGGAGGCCGAGCAGGTCCTGTCCGAGGCCTATCCACTCATGGCCGCGGCGCGTGGAGCAAGAGATTCGAACGTGATTCTCACCATGCGGCGCCTGGCTCGAGCCCACGCGGGTCTCGGGGATGAGGTCGCAGCCGCCGAGTGGCGGCGCAGGGCCGACGACATTGATGTTCCCTGAGGCTCGGACCTGAGTCGTCCCTGCTGGGCCGGGGACAGGCCCATGCCCACCACGTCCGGCCCGGCCATAGCGGGCGTCGGGCGGGCGTGACTCACAGCGAGAGTTCATGAGAAGCGACCGCAACCTCCTACGGAGGTGTTGCCCATCGTAGGGGCTGCGGAACCCTCTCCAGGCCAGCAAGGAGTTCGCAGAACTCTTGCAAGTTTTGGCTGCCCCGCGCAGGTGCCTTTTTCGCAGTGCAGAGCAACCGGGAGATGAACTCCCGGATGTCACTTCCCGCGCCTTCATGAGCTGCCCAGTGAAGATCCACTTCGGGCTACAGGGGTCGAGCTCCGCAACGAGCGCTGGATCACACGCTCCATGCGATTGGAGCTCCCTCAACTCCAGGCCTGGACCCTGCCAACACCAGCCCGCTGACATCTCTCGGAGAAATAACATGGACTCGCTGTTCAAGACTTCATTGCACCCCTCGCTGCGCCTATCGCTCATCGGGCTCGCGGCCGCCATGGCGGCCGTATCGGCAGACGCGGACGTTCAGATCCTCGGAGAGCCCGGGACGAACTACCTCACAATTCAAGCAGCAGTCGACGCAGCCGCTGAAGGTGACACGTTGCTCCTCGCGGGAGAGGTCTATGACGGCTTTGTCATCGACGGCAAGGGCCTGACGCTCATCGCACTCCCCGGGGTTGACCACGAGATTCGCGGACAGGTTCTGGTGCGCAACCTTCCGGCGAACTCGACCGTTCGAATGGACGGCCTCGTGATTCGTGGTCGCCAGTTCATTGGTTTCATTCAGAACGAGACTGCCCTGCAGCTCGACCTGAACATGGGCCCCGTGCGCCTCTTCGGCTGCGACATCCTCGGTGGCAGCGGGCCTGACGATCAGCTCGAGGACTCGTACGCCGACGGTGGCCACGGTGTTCACCTCAGCGGATCGCTGAACGTTGCCTTTCTCGACTGTGAGCTGCGCGGTGGGAATGGAGCTGGCGTGATCGGTTCCTTCGGGAACACCGGAGGAGCTGGTGGACGCGGCGTGTGGGCAGAGAACTCTGCCGTAGCCCTCTACGATAGTCGCTGCCTGGGCGGCGACGGAGGAACAGAGGGCAGCAACGCTGGCGACGGCGGTGACGGATACCGAGCCGAGGGGATCGGGCTCTTTGCCTCCGGCTGTACCTTCCAGGGCGGGGATGGGGGAGACGCCGACGACTTCCTCGGTCCCATGGCGGGCGATGGTGGCAATGGACTCTGGGTGCAACTGAAGACTCAAGCTCGCTTGCTCGACAACACCTACATCCCCGGTGCGGGTGGTGACAGTGACGTCGGGCCTGATGGCGACCCGGGGCTGCCCAAGTTCTGGGAGGGCGGTGTGCTGGATGATGTTGCCGGAAGCAGGCGCAGCCTGACGGTCGCCCAGTCCTTCATCGGTGATGGCAATGATTTCCAGCTGCGCTACGACGGCGAGCCGGGCGACACCGTCTTCCTGGCCCTCGGAGGAGCCCCGGCCTTCGACTTCGTTGCCAGCCCTCCCGGAGTGCGTTTGGTGAAATTCCCCACGCACCTGCCCTGGCAGGCGTCGATCCAGGGAGGATCGACATCGCTTCGTCCGGGAATCCAGGTCGGCCCGAGTGGCAGCGTGGATTTCAACTGGTCGACCCAAGAGCTGGGCGCGGGCGCATGGAGATCCTTGACGGCACAAGCACACGTCATTCCTGCCGGAGGTGGCAGAGCGATCGGTGGAGCCGTCTTGCTCACGACGATGGATGACGAGGGCTCACCCGACTGCAACAGCAATGGGCGCGTCGACCTCTTCGACATCGCCTTGGGCCTGGAGGTCGATTGCAACGGAGACTTCAAGCCGGACAACTGCATTGTCCTTACCGACTGCAACAGCAATGGTGTTGACGACCTGGTTGACCTGGACTGCGGAGTCTCCGAGGACCAGAACGGCAATGGCATCCTGGACGAGTGTGAAGCAGTTGTGGTCCACGTGAACGTAAACGCGGCCCCCGGTGGAAACGGCAGCCTTGCCGCTCCATTCGACAATCTCAGCGATGCCTTCGACCTGGCCATCGACGGGTGGACCATCAAGGTGGCCGATGGCGTGTACAGCGGCCCCGAGAACCGGGACCTGCAATTCTCCGCCCGTAGCCTGAATGTCCTCAGTCTGGGTGGGTCCGGCGCTTGCACCATCGACCTTCAACAGAGCGGCAGCGCCTTTATCGCCTCCGGGGCCGGGGCGGACATTCACATCACCGGCTTCACCATCAAGAACGGCCTCGGGGCCAGTAACCCAGGCGGCCTCCTGGTCGATCATGGTGTTACTGTCACCCTGGAGGACTGCCTGTTCCGCAACTGTCGATCACCTATTGGCGGTGCTCTGCGTAGCGCTGGGGACACCGTGATCATCGACTGTGTCTTCGAGAACAACAAGGCGATCCTCCTCAGCGGAACCTCCAGAGGCGGTGCGATTCACGCCTCAGGGGAACTGCGTGTCAGCGGCACCAGCTTTGGTGGCAACAGCGCGGACGTGGGAGGTGCTGTCCACTACTCGGGCTTCCCGACGCAGAACCTCTTCGCACACTGCATCTTCCGCAACAACACGGCGAAGACCATGGGCGGCGCCCTGTACCAGGACAAGGGCAGGGTTCGAGTCGACAACAGCCTCCTCAGCAACAACAGTGTCACCGACGGAGGCGGAGGCGCCATCTGGATTGGCCAATTCGCACCGGCCAGCATGATGGTCACGAATTCGACCCTGGTCGACAACGATGCAGGGGCCGGAACCGGCACCCTCGACGGCGGCGGCGCATGCTACGTCACCGAGGACGGGTGGATTCGCTTCTGGAACTCGATCCTGTGGGACAACACCGGGGCGGTCGGACCCTCGATCAAGCTTGACGGGAGCTCCCACAGCAACGCGACGGTCATCGTGGACTACTGCGACCTCCAAGGCGGTCTCTCCGGCATCGACGTGACGCACGGAGTGGCTCTGGGTGGAAACGTGATCCTCGATCAGGATCCCCTGTTCGTGAACGCCTCGATCGGGGACTATCGCCTGGGCGCCGGCTCGGTCTGCATCGACGCGGGCGATAACCTGCTCCTCGAGGAGGACGACATGGACATCGACGGCGATAACAACACGAACGAGATCGTGCCCCTTGACCTGATCGGCAATCCCCGGCAGGTGGACGACCCCTCTGCTCCGAACACGGGCTCGGGCCAGAATCCCATAGCGGACATGGGAGGGTTGGAGCGTCAACCCTGAGGAGAACCCTGCCTTCCACCGCAGCCCCCTCGGGGAGTGTCCCTTCCATCGGAGGGGGCTCTCTCCACCCCCGGGTGACCCGGTCGGGTGGGCTTCGCGCCCGGCTCCGCTCCCAGGGCCACTCGAGCCCGATAGAAACGGCATGGGGCAGCGGCAAGAGCCCGTTGCTCCGTGGTCTCGTGATCCGGCGCGAGCTCCTGGAACTCGGTCAGAAGTTCACGAGGACGACGCGGACTCAGCGAGCGGAAGTGGTCGGCCTGAGAAGGTCTCGCTCGTGGGGGAGCTTGGAGGCGCATGACAGCGAAGATGCTTGGCCCTCGCCGTCAGACGAATCATCCGGCGCTTCGCCGGCGGCTTCCTCCGACGGGAATCGAGTCGAGCATCTCGTCCAGGAGCCCATCAGCTGAAGGAGATGCAATCTCCTCGAGCGTCAGACGGGAGAGTGCCAGGACTGCGCGGGCCTCGCCCTGCATGCCCTGGAGACTGCTGGCGTGGCGGCCGTGGAAGCGCTCGATGGCGCGGGCTGCGTCGCGCAAGAGGACGCGCTCCACAACCTGGGCGGCGTCGGACAATGGCGGGCTCCCGCAGTAGTTTTCCATCCTCCCGCCGGCGCGATAGTCGGGGAAGTCTTCGAGCCCCATGAAACGCAGGAACCAGGCCGCGGAATACGTCCCGTGAGCGGCGGTGATTCCACGATAATCGGCCAAGAGCTCGTCGAACAGGTTGTCACTCATGCTCCCCAATACCTTTCGTGTCAGGTAGTGGGTGCTTTCATGCGCGAGCCGGATACGAATCGACAGCCCTCTCCACTCTTCTTCGTCGAGTCCCAGCTCCGGAGCGAGAACGTTGCTGTAAGGCCCGCCATGCAGAATCACAAGCCGATCCTGGTACAGCGCGTGCTCGGGCATGATCGTGGAAGAGAAGTGCGCCAACCACCCAGCCTCGGTGGCGAACATGCCGCGCTCTGACATCCAGGAGGCACGCAGCTGAGCAATCCGGTGCCAATTGTTGTAGCCCGCTACCATGGCTGCCCCCATGGACTGCGGGATGTGCATTGGCTCGTTGTGACCAATGACGGCGCGCACCAGGGACTCGAAGTCGGCGCGAGCAGGGGCGATGATCGCCGGTATCCGGCCAGCCGGCGTGGGGTGAAGGATGATCTCGAGCTGCTGCGGACTCTCGAAGACCACTCCTGGTTCGGCTCGATCGCGGTCCGTACCATCGGCGACACCTCCGGGTAAGATGCCCCGGCGTGTGGCGGCGAGGTAGGAGGGGTCCTTGCTCATACCCTTGCGAATAGGGAAGTGCGTCTGGACCAAGACCCGGCGTAGGACGCTCTCCACAGCCTCGGTCGATCCGAGCCGCGTGTACTCCTCCCAGGCAGAGACGTGCGGTTCATCATCGAGGGGCCAGTCACGGGGCTCTACCACCCCAGTGAGGTCAAACCGATTTTGGTTGTAGGCCATCAGCTCGGCGATGACCTTCGGCGAACTCGTATGTCGCCGCAATACGTCCATGCGTGTCGAGCGGGAATCTCTCTTGCCGGCCGAGGTCATCTGAGGATCAGCCTGCTTTCCAGTGGATGAAGCTGCGTCTGTCCTTGAACAGGCCAGCCAGATTGACCTGGCCCCAGGGGGGTAGTTCCAATGAGGGCATCTCGCGCCTCGATGGCTGGCAGGCGATGGCCATGATGCGGCCACCCATCTGCCAGACGAGCTTGTCGGCGTGGAGTTGGGTCACGTTCTGATCAACCTCCTCAGGGGTAAGGTCCCACCCCTCCTTGCTGAGCTCGGTGAGAATCTTGGCTGAGGTCGTCGGCTTGCGCATCAGGCGGTAGAGAGCAGCTCTAACTCCAACGAGGCGATGCTCCTCGGTGCCCGTGACGGCGCGGGTGTCCCGTATCGTGATCTCCTCACCGTTGTCCAGCATGATCAGTTCGGGTCGCTGATCCTCAAACCAGTAGTGACGAATCCACTCTTGGAGGGCTGTCGTCAGCTCCGAAAGCTCTCTTGACATCGTAACCTCATCGATTGGCCCACCCTCGTTAGCCTCGAAGAAGTAGGCCAGGTCGAACAGGTCTTGGCCCTCGAGGGGATAGACAATCCGGTAGGCGTTGAATGGGGTCAGTTCGAGACCGTACTCATCGCGTTGTTCAAAATAGGGGCTGAAACGATCGAAGCGAACAGGGCTGACGCCCTGAGGGGGGGGCAGGTGATGGAGGATTGGGAACTGCTCGCGCATCTCGGTTAGCCAATTGACCTGTTCCCCGGGTAGACCGACGAGTAGGTTCCAGACGGGATGCACTCCGGACTCCATGCAGTACTTCAGGAGTCGAAGGTTGATGGCAGCCGTCGTCCCCTTCTTCAGCAATTTCAGAGACTCATCGTGCAAGCTCTCGATTCCAGGTTGAATCCATCGAGTTCCACTCTCGGCCAGGATCTCTACCTGCTTCTCGTCCAGGTTTGCCTTCGTCTCGTAGAACAACTCGAAGGGGCGCTCGTCTTCAGTCAGTTTTGGCAGCACTGTTCGGAAGTACGTATGATCGATGATGTTGTCCACGGCGGACAGCTGACTCAGGTCGTACCGACTGGCCAGGTAGTCGATCTCATGCAAGACCTTCTCGGCAGGTTTCAGACGATAGGCCATGCCATTTGCATTGAGACCACAGAAGCTGCAGTGTTGCTTCGCACCCCACCAGCATCCACGGCTCCCCTCAAATGGAATCGAAGGGGCGATGTACTTGCCTATGGAGGAGGACCGGATCGCGGAAAAATAATCGTCGTAGTCGGGGGTCGCGATGGTGGTCAGATCTGTCGTGCTGTGACCGATTTCCTCGGGGTCTCGTTTCCTTTGACGGTCCTGGCGGCCGAGAATGTGCGTCGGCAAGTTATCTGGATCCTCGTGTGGGGAACGCAGCTCAAGGAACGACGAGAAGATGTCTCCGGCCTCCTGATCGACCTCACCTGTTGCGGTGTAATCAACCCAGTCAAAAGAGCGGTGCATCGCAAGCCCCATCGGACCCGTGCAATTGGATCCTCCCATCACCGTTACCACTTCGGGGGCGCGCTGCTTGATCTCGCGCAGGAGGGCGAGTGATGCGGTCTGCTGCTGAAACATGGAGGTGCAGGCGACCACGCGCGATCCAGTATCGAGGATCCGGCATGCCTCCTGCTTGACGAAGGAAGAAGCCATGTCTCGCAGTTCCCGCAAGAGTGCCTCTGAGTTGGGCAGTCCCCGATACTCCAAGACGGCTCTCTCCAGCTCGCCAAAATAACGGTTAAGCTTCTGGGAGCACCGCTTCGCATGCTCAGCTCCGGCATCGCCAAGTTCTGGGAATGCCGCTGCTGAGAAGACCCACTCACCCACAAGGTCATCAAGAGCACTCTGTTCGATCAGGACATGAGCATCGACGCCAAACCGCTCGCTCCAGGCCAAGTTCGAGTACATGGTCGAGACGCTTAGACCCTTGGCCTTGAGCGTGGAGGAAATCAGCCCGAGGGCGATCGAAGGTCGTTCCACACCGGCAAACGGCATCTGAACAAGGGCAATGTCACTCATGTGCGGGGCTCTATAGCTAAGGTTGACCTCAATGGGGGTGGTGGGGGGATGGTCCAGGTGCGTGGAGGTAAGCCTTGCTTCAGCCCTGGTTGGCAGGATTCTGATCGAGAACGAATCGCTTGCGCAGGGCGGCCAAGGCGCCCGTGGTTGCACCGACCGCCGCACCGGCTGCCCCGGTGATTGCGGCGGTGGAACCTGACCCAAGGAATCCTGAGGTTACCCCGGCGATGACGAGGCCGGACACGATGCCTCCCGCCACTGCGCCGAGAATTACCAATTGAAGAGGCTGTGTCTCAGAGTGGCCGACTGCACCGCACTTTTCGCAGCGAAGTCTGCCTGCTTCCGAAACAATGCTCGTCTTATCCGCACTACAAGAGGGGCACTTCATGACTGGAATCCTCGATTGGGTAGGAAGATCAGGACCCCACGGTGACGGGGGCAGCCTCTATCTCATTACGGGCAAACAACTCGGTGACTGGGATTTCGTGGGGCGCTCTCACGCACCTCGAAACGAGGGTCTGCTTCGCCATGAATCGATCAGCCTCGATGATTCCGACATCCGGGTTGAGCTCAGGGGCTGCATCTACCTCGTCTGAAATGAAGGTTCGCACCGGACCCACCACAGTGACAGCCACATACCAGCTGCACACCTTGGCAAGCAGCTTGCGCTTCATCAGGTCCTCGACGATCGGCTGGAGTTCCTCCCACTCGACCTCGCGTCCGATCGCCTTACTGACTTCCCTGGGCATACTCAGTTCCTTGCTCGGGTTCTCGCAGGCCTTGATGATCTCGTAGTGGAGTCCACGGAGAGTCGTCGATTCTTCGACCGCGATGTCACGAGTGTCCGTAACGATCCCGTGGTCGTCGCAGTACTCGATCGTGCACATCACGTTGTCACGGGCCCCTGGTCTCCTGAAGCTCGTTCGCCAGTCTGCGACAGCTTTCTGTAGTGCACGCAGACCGGGACGTTCCGACATCGTCTTGACGGCCTTATCGTTCTCGTTCGTGTTGTCGTGGAAGTACGCCATGTTCAGGAGATCTTCCTGGCCGAAGGGGTACACTTGCTTGTAGCCCCATGCGGGAACGAGGTTGAGCCCGTAGTCCTCGGGCTTCTTCCAGTACTTCCCAAAGCGGTCATAGTGGATGAAGGCAAATGCGGCAGGAGGCTGGAGGTGTTGGAGGAGGGGCAGGATCTCTGCCTGCTCCTGATACCATTCGTCCTGATCGTTCGGGAAGCTGTGGAGCAGGTTCCAGAAGACGGAGATCCCATGGCGACGGCCTGACTTCAGGAGTCGAATGTTTGCCGCGCCGGTGGTCCCCTTGTTGAACTCGAGTAGCGCATCGTCGTGGAGGCTCTCGACACCAGGCTGGATCTCGGCCACTCCCGCATCGCGGAGTGCCTTGACATGATGATCTCTCAGCGTCGCTTTCACCTCGAAGCGGAACATGCTCTTGAGCGTGTGGAGCCGAGGAATCAAGGTCTTGAAGTACTTCTGGTCGATGATGTACTCGGTACCCTGGAAGCTGTTGATGCCGTACTTCTCCTTCAATTGGAAGAACTCCGACATGATCAGGTCCGCACTCTTGGCGCGATACTTCATGGCCTCGTCGCTGATGCCACAGAAAGTACACTGGTGTTTCTCTCCCCACCAACAGCCACGTGACGTCATGTAGGGCAGTGAGGGTGCAAGGAAGTGACCGTACTGCGTCTCTCCAAGGGCCTCAAACCAATCGTCATAGTCGGGGATGGGGACCTGATCCAGGTCCGTCATCGTTGCTATCGGGCCCAGCTTGCCTTCGGATTCGTTCTTGACGAAGACAGGTTCCTCGTCCTTGCTTTGTTCAGTGACAGGCGCCTCTGAGGGGTCGGACTCCTGACAACCGTTCGACTTACAGGGGACCGCACCATCACCTTCGATGGAACGTAAGGATGCTTCGAGTGCGCTGAAGTACTCCGGGTAGGGGACGGTGTCCTGAGTGTAGTCATACACGCGATCACCCTTGTCACCACGACCGTAGACACCCATGGGGAGGTCCGCTTCAGGGATGCTCCCATTGTGAGTCAGGATGTCGTTGGTCAAGGAGGCGATGAATCCGTCAGCGTCCCCAGAGACGACGTAGTCGAGCCATGGAAAAAGGTCAAACGTTGCCTTTCCCAGGCCGCCTTCGCAGTTCGACCCGCCGATGATCGTCACTGTCGTTGGGCTGAGTTGCTTGATCCGACGCAGCAGTGCTAACGATGCACAGTGCTGTTGAAAGGCCGAGGAGCAGCCTACAATCCTGGGATTGAGATCGAGAACCTGTCGTGCAATTCGGTCGACGAAACCAGGGGTGTAGTCGCGGATCTCACGCATGAGTTTGCGGACATCGACACCCGGGTTCGAGTGATGGATCTCGCGCCACGGGAGGCTGCTTTCGACCTTGAGCATGGCCACGGTCCGATCGAGGTAGAGCTTGTCGCCTCCCGGTTCGTATCCTGGAAACAGGGCAGAGGAAAATGTCCATTCACCGATCATCGAGTGCGGTAGTGCCCCGAACAACAGGTTATGAGCGATGAGGCCAACGTCCTCACAGAACTGGAGGGTGGCAGGGACCACCTTGCAGCTATAGCCCTCTTTCAGCAAGCAAGCCTTCAGCAAGCCAGTTGCCAAGGAAGGTTGTGAGAGTGCGCCGTAAGGCATGGTCACCAGGGCGAAATCGAGCTCGCTCTTGTTCTTGTTCTTGGTCTTGGTCATCTCTTTTTGCTCCTTTCCTTGTCTTGTTTGTATTTCTCTTCCTTTTCTCTCGTCACTCCATGGTTCCGCTTGGATACGGAAACCTGCGCTTCAAGCGTGGACTGACGACTTCGATGCCTTGCGGCTGAACTCGCAGTTCCCGTGTAGGAAACTGCGAGTTCAAGAGATAGCTCTAGGCGAGACCTTTTCCGTCAGTGTCACGCTCGTCGTATTCGGTCTTCGCGGTGCCGTCCGAGTCCAGGCTAGTTGAAGTGGAGACCTTCACGGCCACGACAGCACCTGTTGTGGACCCGACTGTACTGCCAACTGTGACCTTGCCAACTTCCGATACAGTCACCCCAACGATCCATGCGACGGGAATGGCGCCGCCTGCGACCGACTCGAGTTCTGCTTCGGTGAGCTCACCAGAGTTGCGGCCACCAAGGTTGGCGGGAAGGACCACCAGGCATTCACCCGGCATCTCTTCCATCACCTTGATCTCGATGTCAGAAGGCATTGAGGCACCGTAGGGTTCCAGCTCGCTGTCGAATGCCGTCCTCGGGTCGTTCTTGAGGGACTGGAGGTAGCTTGAATCATTCCATGCCTTGCGAATGAAGATGCACTCGAGCTGACCACGCGTGGGGGGATTGTTCGAGTTCTCGAAATCAGTGATTTGCTGGTTGACCTGCTCTTCCACATCTGCGCTGCAGGATGGGATCATCAGCACGAACTCACTGGGAGACTCGTCATGGATGCGGATGTTGAAGTCCGTGTTACCGAACTTGTTCTCGACCGCTGTATTGGGATCGGTGATGAGCTCTGCGCGGAAATTGGCGTCTTGTAACGCATTGACGAGAATCTCTCCGCGGAGTCGTAGGGGTGTCGATTTGGGCGTCATTTTTCTTTTAAATGGCATGTAGGGGTGAATTCGTTGTGGCGAGAATCCACAAATCGAATTTGAAATTCCGTGCCGCAGTTATCGACACACGGGCCCTTTACTGGATGGGGTGTTCCAAGGAGGGGCAAGATTTCCCGCCTGTGGGCCAAGGCCAGGCAAGGGGCGGAGATCTGCGCCCGGGGAACGTTTCGCCTGGAGCTGGGGAGGCTCTAGCGAGGGTTCGAGCCGGCCTCGGTCGCTTTCGGCGAGACGGGTGATGCCTTGTAATCATCGGTGATTCACAGGGCAGCACCCGTCCAGCGTGGTCGCTTCGCAGGATGAGTAGGTGGACGCTCGATGGATAGGCCCGGACTCCGGTTAGGGGCGGGATTGGATCCGACACCCGGCACAGGGTGACCTTGATATTGGGATAGGCCTGGGCTGCGTGGTGCTGTGATCCGAAGGTGAAAGGCATCAAGTACGTCGCCCAGCGCGAAGTCCTAGCCAGTCGGCTGGTTCGGCTCTGAAAGAACTATCTCGGTCTTGAGCCAGATCGCTCCGACAAGGGCCAATTCCCGCAAGTACTTGCCTTGTCTGGCCGATGACGGCGCGGGCCCCCTCACCTCTCTTGGCCGAGAGGTCTCTCCCAGCCACAAGGTCGCTCCGTTCCCTCCTCCCTACGAGCCCCCCTGACTCATGCGCAAGATCCTCTACTTCTTTGGCCAGCTTCAGGACACCGACCTTCAGTGGCTCTTGGACGCGGGTGAGCCGCGAGTGTATGCAGCCGGAGCTGATCTCATTCAGGAGGGTCGGGAGGTGCAGGAGCTCTTCATCCTGCTGGATGGGGAGCTGACAGTGAGTGTTGGGGAAAGCACCCTCGCGACGCTCTCCGCAGGCGAAGTCGTCGGGGAAATGACCCTGATCGATCCACGTCCGCCGGAAGCGACCGTCACCGCTTCCGCTAGTTCCCTGGTCTTCTCCGTTTCGCACAAGCTGGTCCGGTCGAAGCTCATGGACGATGCGGAATTCGCCGCGCGCCTCTACCGCTCGCTGTGCTTGTTCCTGGTGAACCGGCTAAATCGTGCTGACGCGATGATCGGATTGGGTGGTCGGGTCGCAGAGCTGGAGCCCGACGACCGTGCCGATGAGCTCTCGCCCGTGGCACTCGAAGAACTCTCCGTGGCCGGTGCTCGTTTCGATTGGTTCCTGAATCACGTTGAGCGCCCGTCGCGAGCCATTGGAGCTTGAGGTCAAGCCAGCTCGCATCGCATGAGATAGGAAAAGCATGGACAAGAAATCATCGATCTATCGGGAACAGTCGCTCAAGAGCATGTCGTCGCCCGACCAGCTGGATCAGCTGTTGCGGATCATTCGTCCGCCGCGCTGGATCCTTCTCGGGGCGGTGGCGTCAGGACTCATGCTGGCCCTCGTGTGGAGCATCTTTGGGCGCATTCCGCAAAATGCAGCCGGGTCGGCGATCTTGGTGCACCCCAAGCAGGTCGTGCCGATGCAGTTTCTTTCAGACGGCCCAATCGTTTCCATCGATGTTCAGATTGGCGATCGCGTGAGCAAGGGCGACCTCATAGCCCGATTGGATCTCCCCACGCTTGAGAAACAGCTCGAACAAGAGCAAGCCAGGCTCGTTCAGTTCCGCTCACGGAGTGGTGAGCTCTCTGTGCTGGAGCGCGCGCTCGCCGAATCGGAGCAAGAGCACATCAAGCGTCAGGCAAGGATGATCGAAGAACGCATCGAGATCATCGACCACACCAGCAAGGAGCATCAGAGGCGCAGCGCGGACTACATTCTCAAGCAGCGGGATAACATCAACATCTCTCGACGGCTCTCGCTGGAGCTTGGCGAGGCCTTGGAGGAGCGGCTGACTTCCTATCGCGACCTGAAGGTCCAGGGGCTTGTTTCTGGAGATCCTGTCGTCTCGGCTCAGGGAAGATCAGTCGAGAACCAGATCAGCCTCTCCAGCCTCGACCTTCGCGAACAGGAGCTGGAACTAAAGGAGAACACGGCACTGGAGAGCTTCAACCGGGACATGGACCAGATCCGTGACCTTCGGATCCGTCTCAGCGATCTCGCATTGAAGGAGATGGAGATTGCTCATCGTCTGAGAGCAACGGAGCTCGATGACGCCACTACGGCGGAGGAGATCAAGCGCAAGATCGAAGGGATTCGTGCTCGTATTCAGACCGATGGACACCTGTACAGCGAGTTTGATGGCCGAGTACTCGAGATCACCGCCACCACGGGTGAGATGGCGCATAGAGGACAGCGCCTGGGGAAGATGGAGGTCGATGTTCCTGATGCGGAGCTCATGGCGCTGGCCTACTTCGAGATCAAGGACGGTAAGGCAATCGCGCCGGGCCACCCGATTCGCATCTCCCCGGCTACCGTCGAGCGGGAGCGATTCGGGGGAATCATCGGTCACGTGGTCGAGGTTACGGACTACCCGATCACGACCGACGCGGCTGCCAACCAGATTGGTGACCTGGAGATTGCCCAGGGGCTGCTCAACAATGAGAGCCGAATTGGTGTCATCGCTCGACTCGATCGGGCCAGCACACCTACCGGCTTCAAGTGGACATCGGGGGAAGGCCCTGACCTCTCAATCACTCCCGGAACCACGGCTCAGGTCCGGGTGACTACGGAGGAGCGGCCTCCCATCACCTTCGTGCTTCCCTTCCTACGATCCTTGATCGGTGTCTAACGTAGCCTGGAGCACCGCGCCCGACCAAGACGAGCGCCCCAAGAAGCCGGTATCACCGGCTCGGGCCCAAACGCCTGCATTGCTCCAGATGGAAGCTGCGGAGTGCGGTGCCGCCGCTCTCGGGATCATCTTGGGGTACTACGGACGTATCGAGCCGCTCGCCGTGCTTCGCCGTGCCTGCGGCGTATCGCGTGACGGTAGCAAGGCCTCCAACGTCCTCAAGGCAGCCCGCGGATACGGCCTGGTGGCGGGCGGATACAGCAAGGACCTCGAGAGCGTTCAGCAGCTGAAGACGCCGTTCATCGTCTTTTGGAAGTTCAACCACTTTGTCGTCGTCGAGGGCTTCAAACGGGGCAGGGTCTACTTCAACGATCCAGCGGTCGGACACCGAACAGTGACGGCCGAGGAGTTTGAGGAGGGGTTCACCGGCGTAGTGCTGACCTTTGAACCGGGGCCAGAGTTCCGCAAGGGCGGAAAAAAACCGAGCCTGTTACGTGCTCTGACGGAGCGCATTCGTGGGTTCCGCTCTGCGGTTGCATTCTCCATCCTGGCGGGATTCTTGCTCGTGATCCCTGGGCTCGTAACGCCTGCATTCTCGCAGATCTTCGTGGATCAGGTCCTGATCAGTCAACGCGATGGCTGGTTGCGGCCACTCATCACCGCGATGCTGGTGATGGCCGTTGCCCGGGTCTTTCTCAAGCTTCTCCAGCTCGGTGCCCTTCGCCGGCTTCGCCTGGCATTGTCGGCGCGCATGTCGGCGCAGTTCTTCCAGCACCTCTTGCGTCTGCCTGTCAACTTCTACGTTCAGCGCTTCCCAGGCGAGATTGCGGCACGTAGCCAGCTCAACGACAAGGTCGCGGGCATTCTCTCCGGGCAGCTCGCCCAGACGGCCATCGACGTCGTGATGATGGTCTTCTACCTGGCGATGATGCTCGCGTACTCATTGCCCTTGACGCTGATCGGCCTGGCGAGCGCCACGATCAACTTTGTGACCCTGCACAAGTTCGCCCGCTGGCGCAGGGAGGCCAACATGCGCCTCCAGCAAGAGCACGGAAAGGTCGCGGGTGTCTCGATCGCAGGGCTCCAGGGAATCGAGACTCTCAAAGCCTCTGGCATGGAGTCCGGCTTCTTCACGCGTTGGGCGGGTCAGTACACCAAGGCCACCAATGTCCAGCAGGAGATTTGCCACCGAAACACGTTTCTCAACCTGGTTCCAAGACTGCTCAGTTCTGTCACGACCCTGCTCGTCCTGGTGGTAGGCAGTCTGGCTGTGATTGATGGGTCTCTGACCATTGGTTCACTGGTCGCTGTCCAGATGCTGATGTCCAGCTTCCTGAGGCCGATCGGAAACCTTGTCTCCCTGGGGAAGACGATTCAGGAGCTCGAAGGCGACATGACGCGTCTGGATGACGTACTTGCTCATCCACCAGAGCCAGGAACGGAGAACTCGATTTCTCTCGAAGACTCCGAGCTGGATTACGCTCGTGCTAAGGGCTTCCTGGAGCTGGAGGACGTCACCTTTGGATATAGCCCGCTCGAACCCCCGCTGATCGAGAACTTCTCACTCTCCATTCAGCCCGGCCAGCGGATTGCCCTAGTGGGTGGTAGTGGTTCCGGAAAGTCGACGATCGCCAAGCTGATCGCAGGCCTGTACCAGCCGTGGTCCGGAGGAATCTTGATCGATGGCATTTCTCGCAGCGAGTTGCCCCGCGCATTCCTTGCCAACTCGCTCTCCCTGGTAGACCAGGAAGTGATGCTCTTCGGCGGTACCGTGCGCGAGAACCTGACGCTCTGGGATCCAACCGTCCCGGATGCGGTTCTCACCCGTGCCTGTCGCGATGCGAGCATTCATGATCGGGTTCAGGCCCTTCCCGGTGGACTCGATGCCGAGACGGACGAGGGGGCTCGCAACTTGAGCGGCGGTGAACGTCAGCGGATCGAGATTGCTCGTGCACTTGTGGACGACCCATCGATCCTCGTCCTGGACGAGGCAACTAGCGCACTCGACACCGAGAGCGAGCGCCAAATCGTCGATCGTATCAGCTTGCGGGGATGTTCCTGTGTGATTGTCGCGCACAGGCTCAGCACAATCCGCGACTGTGACGAGATCATCGTCCTCGATCATGGCCGCGTGATGGAACGCGGTACGCACGAAGAACTATGGGGTCAGGGCGGTGCTTACGCCGCCCTGCTGGCTGCCGACCATGGCTTGGAGCCGGTGCTATGATCATCAAGGGCAACCTGGCGGAGAAATCGGGAGCTATCGGCGTCTCCTTGAGCGAGCCTCTGGTCTTGGGGGGTGAACTCGCGCTGCACCTCGTCGAGTCCGGAACCGTTGCCCTGTATGCAGCTGAGATCCGTGAGGGGATCCAGGTAGGGCCTCGGTACCTGTTGCAGCGCATGGGCAGAGGCCAGGCGATGCTATCAGTGCCTTGCGAGACGTCCTCGAACTTCGGTTTCTTGGTCGTGCCCATCGGAAAGGCGTCCACGAGCGAGTTGCCCTTCGAGGAGGCCGTTAGTTCGAGTGTCGATACCTCCATCGAAGCGTGGCTTGGACTCCTGGCAGACATTCTGGGCCAGCGCAAGCTACCCAAGCTCTGCAACCGCGTGAGTGAGCCGACAGAGACAACGCTCGAACCTGGCGAGGCACTAGGAACGGGGCGGACAGAATTCATCTGGGTGGAGGTCCTCGAAGGCAGCGCCCGATTCTCCGATCTCGAGGGCCTCTTGATCGATCCCACAACTGGACCGATCCCCTTGACGGAGTTGACCTGGATTCGTGCGGAGGGGGGAGCACGGGTTCGCGTGCATACCCAGGCATCGCTGACCGACCAGGCCGCCATCGTGCGTGGATTCTCCACTCTGCACTCCATGGTGCTGGGCCATGTTGCAGCCAGGATGCAAGAGCAGCAGAGAGAGGAGCTAGAGCGCCTTCGGCTCCGTGGGCCAGACGAAGAGCGCCGCACACAGAATGCCCTCGAAGATCTTGCTTCCGTTTTTGATCGAAGCAAGGCCCCGATTCACGCCGACACTCCGCTGCTGGCTGCGATCACTGCGATTGGGCAGGTCCTGGGGGTCAAGGTTCGGCCACCGGGTCGGGCCGAGGCCACTGGCCGCTCCGATCCCATCGACGCCATCGCTCGCGCCTCTCGCATCCGCTTGAGGCGAGTTGCCCTGGTCGATGATTGGTGGATTCGGGACTGCGGACCGCTCTTGGGCTTCTTGGAGGGAGCTGAAGGCAAATCACGGCCCGTCGCTCTTCTCTTCACGCGCGCGATGAACTACGAGCTCTTCGATCCGGAGGACGGTTCTCGTAGCCCGCTCGATCGGGAGCTTGCATCGAGCTTGACGCCCGAGGGTGTCTCTTTCTATCGCCCCCTCCCCGAGGAGCACATCAGTCTGTTTGGACTCCTGCGGTTCTCGATGGCTCCACGGCTCAGGGCCCTCTTGATCGCGGTGCTCACGGGAATCGTTGCCACGCTGCTCGGCATGATCACGCCACAGGCCACGGCATTGATCATGGACAATGCCATTCCCGACTCGGACAGCAGGCTCCTGCTCGAGCTGGGCGCCGGTCTTCTGGCCACGGCCTTCGGCGTCTTGATCTTTCAGCTGGCACAGGGGCTGGCTCTGACCCGGATAGGCATCGGCTCCGAGGCCGAGGGCCAGGCTGCGGTCTGGGACCGACTGCTGCGTTTGCACCCAACGTTCTTCCGCGATTACTCGACCGGCGACCTGCAATCCCGGGTGAACGGAGTGACCCAGATTGGCCAGCAGATGACGGGGGCGACCCTGACTGCTGTCTTCGCGGGCTTCATGGCGATCCTGAACCTCGGCCTGCTGTGCTACTACAGCCCCAAGCTGTCTCTGGTCGCCGTTGGGATCGGACTGGTCTTGATGATCTTCACGGTCGCCATGGGCTTCTTGTTGCGGCGTAATCTGCGCGTCTTGTTGGAGTTGGGCGGTGAGTTCTTTGGTCTCGTAATCCAGCTGATAAGTGCTGTTGGCAAGCTACGTGTTGCCGGTGCCGAGGGGCGCGCCTCCACCCATTGGATCAAGCAGTACACCCGACAGCTCCGACTGCATGACAAGGTGCAGCGTCTCAACGATGTGTCGACGGCCTTCAACATGCTACTTACCCCGGTAAGTACGATCTTGCTGTACCTCCTGGCCTATGACATGTTGCTTGAGAGCCGCCTGCCCGGGGGGGACGGGGGAATCAGCCTGGGCATCTTCCTCGCCTTCAGTGCCGCCTTTGGAACGTTTCTCAGCGGAATCAGCTCGCTCAGTTCCACCGTGGTCGGCTTTCAAAACCTGGTCATGCAGGGGAAGCGCATCAGGCCAATCCTCGATGCGATTCCTGAGGCCGACGACTCGAAGAGCGATCCTGGCCGCCTGGAGGGCCGGCTCGAGGTCCAGGATGCGACCTTTGGGTACGACGAGGAGACTCGAGTGCTCGATGGTGTGAGCATACGTGCGGAGCCCGGGGAATTCGTCGCCATCGTCGGTCCTTCGGGCAGCGGTAAGTCGACCCTTCTGCGCTTGGTGCTCGGGTTCGAGACGCCAGGGGAGGGGATGGTGAGCTACGATGGGCGCGACTTGAGGAGCCTGGACGTGGTCGGGGTTCGTCGTCAGCTCGGCGTGGTGCTCCAAGGTGGAAGCATCGAGTCCGCATCGTTGTTCGACATTATCGCCAGTGGAAACATCATCACCCTCAATGAAGCCTGGGTGGCGGCCGAGTCTGCTGGTCTCGCGGAGGACATCCGCCAGATGCCGATGGGTATGCACACGGTGATCGGGGCCGGGGGAGGTAGCCTGTCAGGGGGGCAGCGCCAGCGACTGCTGATTGCCCGTGCGTTGGCCAATGATCCACGCATCCTGCTCTTCGACGAGGCAACGAGCGCGCTCGACAATCGGACCCAGGCCATCGTCTCCGAGAGCCTCGAGCGCTTGAAGACCACACGGGTGGTGATCGCCCACCGCATGAGCACAATCCGGCACGCGGATCGGATCTATGTCGTGGACGGGGGTAGGATCGTCCAGGAGGGGTCCTTCGACCAGCTGATGGGGGACGAAGAGGGCCTTTTCGCGAGCATGATGGCCCGCCAGCTGGCCTGAGCCGGGCCCGGATTGCTGGGAAAGTGACTCCAGGCCGAACGGCCCCTGGAGCCCCCCAGGGCCGTTTTTGGCCAAAATCTCAGGCCGAATTGGCGGCATCCCGGGATTGGCGGTACATACAATTATGTTCCGTGCTCGCTCTTCGCCACCGCTCCAGCGCCACCAATGTGCTGGCACTGTGCATCGAGCGATCCTGGTCTGCGACATCGTCAGTAGCATGACGATCTACGAGCACCTGGGTGACGTCGAGGCCAAGAACCTGGTCACGAGCCAGTTGAGGAGCCTCGCCCGAGAAGTGACCAAGCGAGGAGGTCGGGTCATCAAGTTCACCGGGGATGGACTCCTGTCCTCGTTTGATGACGAGGAGGCCGCCCTCTGGGCAGCTGCCGGAATGTCCTCCAGGATGGCCGCCGAAGAAATCGACATCCGCATTGGCGTGGTCAGCGGCCCCGTCTTGGAGGAGGGCAACGATGTCTACGGAGACGTGGTCAACACCGCAGCACGCGTGGCTGCCCTCGCCAAGCCTACCGAGATCCTCATCTCGCGGAGCCTGAAGGGGCACCTCCCCATGTTCATGGCAACTTTCGCACGGGACATGAGGCCCGTGCGTGTCAAGGGTAAGAGCGAGTCCTTGGACCTGGTAGCGATCCAGTTTCCGGTGACCACTGACTCCATGATGGAGGCTACCTGGTCCCTGAGCGCCGATCAAACGAGCGCCTGCCACGGGTCTCGAAGCGAGACGGAAGAGCGGCTCGAGCTTCACTACGATGGCACGGTGACCTACATCGAACCGGGCACCTCCTTCACGGTCGGTCGAGCGCCAAGCTGCGATCTGGTGGTCTCGCACCCAGCGGTCTCCCGCCTGCATGCGGAGGTCACGTACAATCAGGGCAGATTCGAGCTCCACGACCACAGCACCAACGGGACCTACCTGGGGCAGTTGAGCTCGTCCCGGCACCTGGTCAGGAGGAAGGCCAAGTTCTCTGGAGCAGGGACCATCAGCCTCGGAGCCGCACCGACGGGATCGGGAGGCGTGGCCATCCAGTTTCACGTTCGACCCAGGGTCGATCTGGTTGCGCCCTGCAATAACTGAGGCAAGCCGTTGCAGCGCCCTGAGGGCGGCGCAGTCCGGATAGATTCTCCTCCATTCCTGTGTTCGTAATGGCTAGATTCGTCGGCATGACGAATCGCACAATCTTGGAGACCCTCCCGTCGTTCTACGGGAAGCTGCTGCCAGAGTTCTTCAACAAGCCCCTGCCCGAGGAGGAGCTTGCCACCTGTGACCAGTGTGCAATGTGTCAGCCGGAGGGCGAGCCGGAGCTGACGGCGCAGTCGTACTACTCACCCGACTCGAAGTGCTGCACGTTCCATCCCAACCTTCCCAACTACTCGGTTGGTGCGCTGCTGATCGACGATGACCCTGCGGGTGAGGAGGGTAGGAGGCGGCTGCGGGCGAAGATTGACGGGAGGTCCGGGATCTATCCCCACGGAATCGTCGCGCCACCCAAGTACGAGCTGCTGTTCGAGCGCGGCACAGGCACATTCGGACGCAACGAGTCTCTGCTGTGCCCGTACTTCGAACGCGATGGCGGAACTTGCACGATCTGGGCCTTCCGCGAGACTGTTTGTAGTACGTACTTTTGCAAGCACAATGCCGGCGCAGACGGCCAGGCATTCTGGGCATCGTTGAGTCTGTACCTGCATTTTGTGCAACGGCGCCTGATCGATCACATCCTGTACCGGTCAGGATGGGAGGTCTCCGCGGCCGCGACACTGATGCCGTCTGCCCTCGCTGTTGATGGCGATCTCGGAAACAGGCGACTGACGCCCAACGACCTGGACGAGCGGCCTCCGAGCGATGCGGTGTACGCCGCGTGCTGGGGCGAGTGGGTCGGTCGGGAGGAGGAGTTCTACCGCCGGGCGCACGCAATCGTCGAAGAGCTCGACCAGGAGAGCTTCGAGAGGATTGCTGGCGTGGGGCAATGGGTTCGTGTTCAAGAGCTCGCTTCGAAGTACGAGCGCATGGTGGACCCGCAGATCCCCGAGGTCTTGCTCCGCAACCCCGGCCTGCGCGTGAGCCGTGACGCCGAGCAGCGCTACGTCCTCTCGGCCGGTAGCCAGACGGACATGAAGCGCGTACGAAAAGAGGTCTATGATGTGGTGGAAGAATTTGACGGCTTGCGCACGACGAGCGAGATCCTGGAGATCTTTGAGCTAGACCGGGGGGTCTCCATCTCGACCGGCCTCCTGGTTGGCCTGGTCCAGCACAGGATCCTGATTGACCCGGCTGAACTCAACGTCGTCGACCGCTGACGGAGGATGAAGTCATGCTCACTTCACGCTGAGCACGACTTCTCGCGCCAGCTCCGCCTCGTCCGGAGCGGCCATCGCGTAGCGTACGCAGTCGATGGAAACCTGGAGGCGGCGCTGTCCGCGAGCATCCTCGAGCACCCGCCAGGCGCCCAGGGACCAGGCGGGCCCGCTCTCGACAGAGACCTCGGGTTCCTTGCCGATGCTCTCTGGCAGAGGCAGATCCAGGAACACGCCTGGCCCGACGGCGCCCGGCTTCTCGATATCCTTGAAGGTTGCCCAGGGTACACTCGAGTAGGAGAGTCCCGGTGAGAGCAGCGCCGTGACCTCTTCATGGGGGCCCTTGCCAACAACCTTGGTGATCAGGATGGGGGCATGCACGGGGTCGCCGTTGAAGCGCAGCTGGAGTTGGCCTCGGCCTTCGCTCCAGGCGCTGATCTCGATTGGACTGGCAACAGGCTCCTGCTTCGGCTGGTGCACCTGCAGCGCTGGATCTCCGTACAGCACCAGAGAGATCCACTCACGCTGCATCGGTAACGAGTAGTCGGAGAAGGGAAAGACTCCCTTGAACGGCCCTCGCTCGTGAATGAGGAACTTCAGATAGTTCTTGCCAGCGCGAAAGGCCGCGCCGAGGGTTTGCGCTTCGGGTTGACCGGGCAGGAGTCCAATCGTCCCTTGAACCATGTGGCGCAGCAGGAACTCCTCCGTATCGGGAAAGCCAGCGCGGGTGTTCCCAGCGTAGGCGATGGCACCTTGCTCGAAGAAGTGGTGGACGATCGAATTCTCGAGGGAGACTCCGAAGTCGATCCCTGCCGAGTCGCATCCGACACCCAGGACGAAGGGCGCTGCGTTGAGGAATGGTACCGTACGAGTGCCCAGGCCTGACTCGATCGCCGGGGGGGTCGCGAGCCCGTCGATGCGAGTCTTGCCGTCCTGAGTCTCGACGCGGAACATCCAAACCTCGGGCCCTGAATGGTGGGCGAAGAGGATCATGGAGCTCTCGCTGAGCAGAGGATAGACCAGGGCGAGATCGCCCTTCTCGCGCAACTGCAGGTGACGCTTGAAGCCTGCCGAGGCGAGGTCGAGATCGAGCCCGAGAATGAACGCCTCGAAGTTGGCGAAGACCGTGGGAGCATTCAGCCTCGACTCATCCTCGGCCCAAGCGGGATAGATCAGGCAGGCCGTCTGGGACTCGGGCTGCTTCCACGCTGGATAGCTCGCCAGCCGCGATGCCAGGGTGGTGGCTTGGACTGGGCTGGAGGAGATCAAGCGACCGACGTCGATGTCGATGTACCCATCACCATCAGGATCGCCGTAGATGTTGTCCGAGGCCAGCTCCTGCTCGTGCATCATCGAGGCTGCGTACACAGGATCCTTGATGTAGTCGAAAGGGACCTCGCGGTGATCTCCGACGACGAGCAGCGCAGAGGGGAGCGGGGATTGTCCGTAGATTTCCACCAGGCGAGCGCTTACCTGCTCGGCTGGTGGTGAGACTGCGACAGCTCGATCAAGGCTCATGCCGTCCTTGAATTTTGAAACGCCGACGCCCCCAATCAAGCGCAGGGAGACGGAGAACTCACGGTCGCCAATGGTGCAGGTCTCCCCAAGCACCACCCTTTCAGTTGCTTCGTCGAAGAGACCGTCATCATTGATATCGACGACTGGATCTCCATAGCGCGCCACGATCCCCGTGACACCGAAGCCCGCACCGGTCTGTGGGACTGCGACACGTCGAACAAGGTCCTCGATCTCAAACTCGCCGATGAGCCACTTCTTGGCCTTGGCCTGCTCGAGTCCCTCGGGGCGCCCGGCCTTCTTGAGGGTGGCGTAGTGGAATTCCACGGGCTCTTCGAGGGCCGCTACGAGCATCCCGCCATGACTTGCGGCCAGCAGCGCCCCGCCGAGCGGCGAGCCTGTAACGGAGGCGCGCTGCATGTTCACATTGGCCAAGGCGAGGTAGGGTGCAGCGCTCTCCGCGCAAACATGGTTCCAGCGCACAGCGGGGTCACTGAGGTCGGTGGTCTGCAACGAATCGGGGAGCGAGACCTCTCCACGACTTGCAACTATCCAGGCCTTTCTGACTCCGAGTCGTCCCAGATCCTCGAGGTGCTCGTCTCCGCCCAGCAGGAGCGGGAGACCGCGGCGGTAGGCTTCCGGGGCTGCTTCGCAGACATCCCCAAGATCAAGTGAGGTGACGACGGCTTCGGGGGCTGCATCGAAGAGCTCGATCGCCGCGTCCACCACACGCGTCACGTGCGGGGCGACGTCCTCGGGCGGCTGCCCCACAGCGACGATCTCCTTAACCGAGAGACGATTGAGAAGGTCGATCTGCGCCAGCGTGAGCTGGTCATTGACCAGCATGCACACGGGGGCTCCATGCACTCCGCTGGCCGTCATGGCCTGCAAGAAGCGCGGACCGTCGCTGTTCAGGTCGCCCTCGGAACGCACCAGCACGATGCGACCCGTCTCCCCCTGGGTGATGTCCAGGACGGGGTCGGTTTCTTCCGCCAGGGAGAGTGTCAGAGATGCGAGCAGTGAGAGCGCGTGGAGCTGCATAGGATGCGGATCGATCCCCTTGGAAATGAACGGGAATGAGAAGCTACGGCCGGGTTACAGACCAAGCTAGCCTCGCTCAATTGGCAAGTCGAGCACCGCGCAAGGATCTCAGAGGGACATCTCTCGTGCTCCTCCTTGGTTCAAGCAGTGTTGATTGCTACAGCTCTTGCCTCCTGCCTCCAGGCTTGGACTTCCCAGGGGGTGATCTGGAGATGGCGCTGCTGGGTGGGAGAACCTCGACGCTGCGGGTGGCGGACTCGTCTACGCTGAGCAGTGGAGTGTCAACAGCCGTTTGGCGGTTCGCCAGGTTGATCGAGGCACTCGCCGGTGGGTGCTCGACCCGGGCCCGCAAGCGCTCGACATGCGGGTAACGAGGAGAATTCGGAACAGGCCGTGCTCGACTGCTGGTCGAACCCCTGGGGTACCCCCAGCTCCGGTAGACCCCTCGGTCTTAGCCTGCAGACTCACATGGAACACCAGCTGAGCACGCAGCCCACCGCCGGCGTTCTCACCTGCGGGGACTGGGCGGGAAGCGGCGAATGCGACTCCCCGAGTGGGGGAGCCATCGATCGCCTGAAGCCTCCTCCCGGGCGCAAGCGGCCAGGAGCCCCTCGAATGGGGGGTAAATCTCCGGAGATTGTGGTCCAGCAGAGAATCCTCGGGGCACTTCAATTCATGAGGAAATCCGCCATCGGGCGGTGACCTCAACCCACCTGAAGAGCGTTGCCAGAACCCCTGCTTCCTGAGCAGCAATCCAAGGCGCCTTCAGGGTTATCAGAACCCCCCGCCGACCCGTGCTCTCAGCCACCATGTTCAAGATCATTCTCCCTTCCAAGGCCGTGCTCTCGCTCACCTTGATGCTCGTCTGCCTGCTGCCGGCCCCGCTTCGGGCGCAGGCTTCTATCTTCGATTGGGGGGACAACACTTCCGGTCAGACCTCCGCTACCCCGGTTGAAACGGACTATATCCATGTGACGGCGGGCTCTTTCTACTCCCTGGCCCTGCGGACAGACGGCTCGATCGACTTGTGGGGAGACGTGAGCCCGAGCTTGGCCAGCGACGCCCCTCCTGGGACGGGATTCACCCAGCTGGGGGCCGGTGTGAACCACGCCATCGCCCTGCACTCCGACGGCTCGATCGTGTCCTGGGGTAGCGATACTCACTTTCTAACCACCGACACTCCCTCTGGAACGGACTTCACCCAGGTGGCGGCGGATAAACTGAACAGCATGGCCCTGCGGTCCGATGGCTCGATCGAGGCCTGGGGCAGCGACTCCCACGGTCAGGTTTCCAGCGCTCCCACTGGAACCGGATATACCCATGTCGCCTGCGGAACTTTTCACGGATTGGCCCTGCGTGCAGACGGCTCGATTGAAGCCTGGGGAAATGACAGTGTCAGTCAGGTCTCAAATGCACCGGTGGGAACGGGATACGTTCAGCTGGCGGCGGGGGCCTACCACTCCATGGCGCTGCACTCCGACGGCTCCATCGTCACGTGGGGATGGATAGTCGACGGCCTGATCTCTGACACACCCACCGGTACGGGGTACACACAGATCTCCGCGGGATGGAGTCACGCTCAGGCGTTGCACACCGACGGGACCATCGAAGCATGGGGCTCGAACCACTTCGGTTCCGTCTCTTCAACCCCTACGGGAGCTGGATTCCTCGAGACGGCCTGTGGATACAGACACAGCGTGGCCCTGCGCGCAGGCAACACCGGCAGCGCTTTCTGCTTCGGTGACGGTACCGGGAACGCCTGCCCGTGCGGAGCAGATGGCAATCCGGGCGAGGGCTGCGCCAACACAAGTGGTGTGGGGGGGGCGAACTTGACCGCCTCGGGGGATGCGTATCTCACCGACGAGACTCTTCAATTCGACATTGTCGGCGTTCCGGGTACCAGGCCAGGAATCCTGCTTCGTGCAGCGAACCAGGCGAATGGTGGCCTGGGTGTTCAGCTTGGCGATGGACTCTTTTGCGTCTTTGGATCCATGGCGCGCTCGCAAATTCAGCTCACCGTCGGGGGCGCAACGACCTACAGTGACTTCAAGGGAAGTCCCTTCGCTGATTGGAGCTACGGCGCTGGTGTCCCGATCAACTACCAGTTCTGGTATCGCGACAACGGCAATGCCTGCTCCGGCATTGGCTTCAATTTCTCCAATGCCTGGACCGTGACCTGGGGACTGTGATGAGCACTCTTGCTGTGGAGGAATCAGGATCGGGTTGCAGCCAGCCAGCTTCAACCGGCCTCTCCGGAGCAAGAAATGCACCGGGGCTGCGCCCCCTATCTCCAAGGAGCTTCCCCGGAGGGGTTGCAGCGAGCCGTAGGGCCTCTCTAGAGCCGATCCCGTAGTCGAGCGTCTATCCCATCCAGGAAGGCCCTACGGGAAGGGGCAGCTTCGAGATCGATCTGGCTGCGAAGCTGATTGATGACGACCTGGCACTCGTCGAATCGCTCTAGAGCGAAGAGCGCCGACGCTTGCAACTTTCGTGCATTCCAAATCGCGTTACTCTCCGGCGACAAGCGGCCGGACAAGGACTCGAGCTGCTGTTCCACCATCTCGAGCACCCGCTCGTTTTCTTCGACAATGAGGAGCTCCGACATCAGCCGCTGTTGAATTCCGATTGTCGCCGTGGACAGGGGACCGTGAGAGTCCAGCGCACGCTTGGCCAGCTCCTCCAGCAGGGATATGCCCTCATCCACCCGCTCGTTGATAAGTAATGCCTCGGCATAGCTGCCTTCGCAGCCCAGCCGGATCGGGTCCTCCGGTGCCAGCTTGCCTGCGAGCCCTTGCATCATTCTCTCGGCGGCTTCAAGGGCGGCCTGGTTGCGGCGTAGTGTGATCAGTACGTAGACCTCCTTGTCCTCGAAGATCGCTTGGTTGCGGGCGGACATCTTTGAATAGGCGGGTAGTGCTCGCAGGCGATCCATGGCCTCGATCGCTCGTTCAAAGTCACCCGA
Organism: Planctomycetota bacterium; assembly: GCA_014237855.1. Taxonomy (GTDB): domain Bacteria; phylum Planctomycetota; class UBA1135; order UBA1135; genus JABACD01. The sequence goes on from JABACD010000024.1 coordinate 33,588, forward strand.
CCGCATGAATATATCGGTGAGTACACTTCCGGTGAGTGCAGTCTCCGGATGGTCATCCCCGAGAAATTCTATTGCTAGCTCATTAGCCTCCTCGAGGTAGGTCATCGCTTGCTCTGTATGGCTGCGGCCGAGTTCCGCCATGCCAGCGGATCGTAGGCTGGTGATCAGCTCGAAACGCGCCGTCTGGTCCGTACGAGCCATGGCAATGCACCTGGTGAAGGCCTGTAAGGACAGCCCCTGCTGGCCAGTCAGGCGGTAGGCATCACCCAGGTAACGCAAGACAGCGATCCCCGAAATGGTTGTGTAGTCCTTCTCAAGGCCAATCCCCTCCGCCTCCGCCAGGTCGATGGCTTCCTGTGCCTTGCCCTGGGTTAGCAGGGTGCCAATCAGGGCTCGCAGGCGTCCCAATCGATCCTCGTCATGCTGCACTGCTCCATCACGAGGAGTCTTGGCCAGTAGCTCCGTGAAGGCCAGCTCCGCAGCCTCGAGATCCCCCTCGAGTTGCAGGATGTAGGCACGATGAGCTTCCAGTTGTTCGTAGTCGACCGGGCGGCCCCCCTGCTTTCCCTCCGCGCGATCCATGACCCGCTTGGCATCCGAGAGGTTCCTGGCACCAAGGTAGGCCGTAGCGAGTAGGGTGTCCAGGCGAATGGCGACCTCCGGCTGCTCAGCGAACTGTCCTTCGATCTTGGAGTCGATTATGTCCAGTACGGTGGAGACACGGGCATCGACACCGCCAGCCATCCGGTTGGCGTTTCTCAGGGTCTGCTCCAAGATGCTCAAGGCCGCTTCGTTCAGCTCCGCTTGTCGTTCCGCACGCTGGAGTCCCACGCGAGTACCCACGATGGTGGCGACTGTTCCAAGGAGAGCCAAGAAGACCAGGGATGCGAGGACTCGGTTGCGACGGAACCAGGACCGCAAGCGATACCCGGTGCTTGGAGCCCCCGCGAGCACGACTTGCCCAGCGAGCAGGCGCTGCACGTCTCCCACAAATTCGCCCACGTTCTCGTAGCGGCGATTGCGGTCGATGGCCAATGCCTTGATACCGATCCAGTCGATGCCCTCGGGCAGGTCCGCTTGGATGCTGCTGGCTCGGGGGGGCTCCGAGTGCTCCACTCTCTCGATTGTCTCCAATAACGTCAGCCCTTTGGGATCCACCGGTGGGCGTTCGGTGAGTAGCTCGAAGAACACCGCCCCGAGGGAGTAGACCTCACTGCGAATGTCTGCACTCCGATCACCCCTCAGGCGCTCTGGCGCGAGGTATCCAAGGGTCCCAAAGACCTCGCCAGTCAGCGTCTGGTCCCTGTTCTCTTCTAGTTCGGCTCGAGCGATTCCGTAGTCGATGACCTTTGGCTGTCCATCGTCAGACACGAGCAAGTTGGAAGGCTTGATGTCCCTGTGCAGAACTCCGTGTTCATGCCCATACTGGATGGCCTCGGCGAACTGGAGGAACAGGCGAAGCCGCTTGTCAGTGTTCAGCCCCTTCTCCCGGGCGAAGGAAATCAAGTCACGGGCCCCTTCCACGAACTCCATGGCGATGAAGGGAACCGTGTGCCCTTCAACCTCGGTCTCGCCAGTGTCGTAAATCTGAGCGATGGTGGGATGGACTAACTGCCCGAGCACCTCCGCTTCGAATCGGAAGCGTCGAATCGCTCGATCGGAGAGTCGGCCGCGCAGGACTTTCAATGCCACCTGGCGAGATGGACGCTCTTGGGTCGCGGCGTAGATGTCGGCCATGCCCCCGGATCCGATTCGGCGTTCAACGCGGAACTTACCGACGGCACAGCCCTTGGTCAGTTCCAGCGCAATCGGCTGGGCTCCTCCGGCTGGAGAAGCCGACGGTGGCTCGAACACGGCAGTCTTCCCCCGGGAGGCCTCCAGCAGCTCCAGGGCCCCCTCAACTACATCCACTGACTCGGTACTGCCCTTGATGTGCGGAAGTTGCTCCGCCTCCGGAAGGTCCAAGGCTCCCTCGAAGAGCAGCCGAACCTTGCTCCACTGTTTCGAATCCATAGACACAATGGTTAGGGCGAAGACGGATCTTGGGATCCGCCGGGGAATTCAAGAATTCGGGGAGGAACTTGGTGCTGCGTCGAGGCGTTGGCGCAACCACGCTCTTCCGGTGCTCCAGGCGCGATCGACGCTCCGCTCGGATATGTCCATGACCTTGGAGATCTCCTTATTGGTCCGCCCACCAAAGAACTTCAGCTCGACGACCTGGGCGAGTTCGAAATCGATGCCCGCGAGCTGCTCCAGGGCATCATCCAGGGCGATAAGTTCAATGCCGCGATCCTCGTAGTAGTCCACCACGTGGTCCAGGCTGCTTCGTTTAAGCTCGCCCCCACGCTTGATGCACTTGCGACTGCGCGCGTGATCGATCAGGAGCTGCCGCATGGCTCTGGCGGCGGTCCTCAGCAGATGCTGGCGATCATTGACGCGCACTTCGGGCATGCTCTGGAAGACCCGCAGGTACACTTCGTTCACGAGAGCCGTCGGCTGAAGGGTGTGATTCGGGCGCTCGTTGACCAGGGAGCGGCATGCCAAAGCGTGCAATTCGGAATACACCTCGTGAACGAGCAGCTCCCTTGCCTGCTCTTCGCCTTCTTCAATCCGGCGTAGCAAGAGCGTGACGGTGTCGGTCTTCACAGATCAAGCATACCCAACGATCTGTCTTTCGGATACCCAGGGAACTGCTTTGCGGCAACGCGCGCGGACCTCTTCCGCTGAGCGACCGAGGGGCTCTCTGTCGACCGCGGTTGAGCTCTTGGTCAGGAAGGCGAGCGCTTGGAATTCTCCGGAAGTTGGCGCTCGAGAGTTCGAGTTCTCGCTTTGGGGTTAGAGGGCCTCTCTACCCTCGCTGGATGAGTTCGCTCTATCCGGTCGTTCCCATTTTCCCATTTCTGTGGCCCATCAGGCCTTTGGTAAGGCCCCCCTTATGAAAATGCAAAACAAGAACTGTCTCAACGTGGTGGCTGCCCTGTTCGTCTGGGGGCTTGCGGCCTCTTCAGCCTCCGCTGGTCACAGTACCGGTAATAATACGACATCCTCCCCCAGAACAGCCGGCCTCATGACGGCTGCCACGATCAGCGGAGGGTCCCCATCGATCTCATGGGGGGACTACGATGGCGATGGCTTGCAGGACGCCATCATTTTACAAGCCGGTCAGGCCGCGCGCTTGCTCCATGGCCGCCCCGGTGGGAGGCTCGAGGATGTCAGTGTGATATCCGGTCTGTCTCTGATTTCGGATGCTCACACGGCGACCTGGGCGGACTTTGATGGGGATGGTCTACAGGACGTGTTCCTGGCCAGCCTGACTCGCGGCGGGCACCTCCTGCGCCAGGTCAAGGGCGGTGTCTTCAGGGGGGTGACCGAGGTCAATGGTCTGACAACGGACGCGGCCTTGGTCGGTGCGAACTGGGTGGACTACGACAGTGACGGTCGCCCCGACCTGCACATGATCGGCATGCTCTCGGATCGGCTGTTTCACAACGATAAGACTGGTTTTGTAGAGGTGGACCTGGATCCGGCTCAACTGGCCTTGAGCACTCCGAGCATCGGTGGATTCACTGCGACTCGAGCTGGTGCGCCGTCGGGGGCCGCCGGGGCCAGCGTGGCGACCATCGCGAATGCGCTCGTGGACCAAAGCAACCCGACCCTGCAAATAATGGCCTCGAACATGGCCACGATGGGGATGCTCTACCCGCTTGGCACGGACTTTTTTATCGACAGTGCGACTGGCAGAGTCGGCATGGGCAACACGAATCCGCAGAGCACCCTCGACGTGGATGGCAGGATTCGTTCGCGTCTTGAGGGCTTCGAGTTCCCGGATGGGAGCGTGCAGTCGACGGCAACCTTGATTGGTCCTCCGGGGCCCCAAGGTCCAGCTGGCAGCGACGGTGCAGACGGCGGCCAGGGCAACCCCGGCCCGGAAGGCCCGCAAGGCCCGCAAGGAGATACCGGCCCGCAAGGAGATACCGGCCCCCAAGGTGATGTTGGTCCGCAGGGTCCCCAGGGCATCCCCGGCCCGCAAGGCACCACAGGTCCGCAGGGTGACCCGGGTCCGCAGGGTCCCCAGGGCGACACAGGCCCCGCGGGTCCTCCAGGAACCACGGCCTGGCTTGATGGTGTCGGCAGCGTCTCCACTCTCGACGATGTGGGGGTTGGCCTGTCGAACCCGGCAGAAGCCCTTCATGTTTCAGGGAATCTACGCAGCAACTCCGAGATCTTGGCCAGCTATGGCACCAGCATTTCACCGACCTTCCGTTTTGGCAGCGGAGTCGAAGACGCGGGCCTCTCGAGTCCTTCCGCAGAGACGGTCTCCATTCTGACCAACGCGCTCGAGCGCATGCGCGTCAATTCTAGTGGGGATGTTCTCGTGGGACTCACCAGTGGTACAGGGCGACTATCCGTGCGTGAGTCCGCGGGTGGAACGATCATGGCGGGCTACAACGTGGGCTCTGCCCCGGTCTTTGAAGTGCGCAACAGTGGGCGCGTGGTGACCACCGCCGTACAAATCACCGGCGGTGGCGACATCGTCGAGGGCTTCAACAGCAGCCTGCCCTGCGAAGCGGGTACTGTGGTTTGTATCGATGCGCTGAACGCCGGCCACGTGATCGCTTCCAGCGAGAGCTACGACACGAAGGTGGCCGGAGTGGTCTCCGGTGCCGGAGGCGTGAACCACGGCTTGCGTCTGGGCCAGACCGACGTGCTCGACGGGGATACCCTGATCGCCATGACCGGTCGCGTGTACGTCAAGTGCTCTACTGAGAATGGTGCGATTCGCCCCGGAGATCTTCTGACCACCGCGTCCATGGCGGGACACGCCATGCGGGCTTCCGACCATTCTCGTTCCTTCGGTGCCGTCATCGGCAAGGCGATGACGGGTCTCGAGGCAGACAACGGTCTGGTACTGGTTCTCGTCAACCTTCAGTAGTCAAGGGAGAGTTATCCAATGTTTAATTTTTCCCTCATGGTCCCGTTCTTGCTGCTGCAGGCCGCGGGCGTTCAAGTCTCCGAGCCGGGGGAGCCTGTTGGACCTCCGGCGGTCCCCGGTACGGGTGACCCGGTCTCTCTCGAGGAGATCACCCCCGGGGTCGATATCGTGCCTGACATTATTTACGAGGTGAAGCAGCGCGTTGAGCAAGCGCAATCTTGGGGCTCTGGAGACTTTGGTCCTAAGCCGCCGAGTCAGGAGCTGACGGAGGAGGACAAGCGTCTTATGGCCGAGCTGAAGGCTCGGAATAAATTGAATCGTCAGCCGACGCCACCTGTGCCTATTGCACCTGGCATAAACTACAGCAGCCTCGGTCCGACCGACCCCGCGTCGGAGATCAGGATCCCCGACTTGAGTTCAGGCGAAGAGAACTTCAGCGTGGGCGGAGACGGTGACTTTCGATTCTTCCGTAATCTAAATGGTCCCGGCGGCCTGACAAACGCGTGGCCCCCTGAGCCGAGCTTCGGAACCTCCGGACGCATCGTCACCTACTGTGGGAACACTTACGCGATGTTCTCGACGGATGGGGGACTGACATGGACCTCGGTCACGGTCAACTCAGAGTTTCCGAGCTCTTCCCCCTTGATCTGCTGTGATCAGGTGATGTATTTCGACGAGAAACACAACGCTTTGATATGGCTCATGCAAGGGGCACGTTCAGGGGCTAACAATGAGAACTTCAACAGGGTCGCATTTGCTGTTGGTCTCGAAAACATCGCAGCGCGCAACTGGACTTGGTATGACCTCGACCCGCAAGACTACGGTCAGTCGACTTCGACCTGGTGGGATTTTCCCGAGATGACCGTGAGTAATGATGCGGTCTGGTTCTGCACTCGCAATGTGGGAGCAGGAGACAATATCGTGGTCAAGTGCGACATGGATGACTTCCTAGACGGCGGCTCATCAACCTTTAGCTATGCCGATGTGCGGCTTCATATGAGGCTGTTCCAAGGGGCGACCACCGTGATGTACGGGGCCAGTCATGTCGACACAAACACGATAGAGGTTCTCCGCTGGCCTGAGACCGGCTCTCCGGATAGCGTCGAAAGGGACGTCTCGGCGTGGACTTCTGGAGGTATTAACGCCCCTGGGCCAGACGGAAATAACTGGCCATGGCCCGGAGCTAACCGGATTAACGGTGCATGCGGGACAGCGGGGAAGGTCTATTTCTTTTGGACTGCGGCTGCTGGGGGATCTTTCCCTTTCGCTTACACGCGAGTCGCATCGTTCTCTCGAAATGACTCTCGGACCTACCAGACCTCTAACCAAATCTGGAACTCCAACTTCGCCTATGGGTTTGCTCAAGGACACCCGAATGATCGCTGGCACCTGGGGGGTGTGCTGACTTATGGCGGGAACACCCTCTTCCCCAATACCGGAATTTGGATCTGGGATGACTTCAACGACCTCAGCAACTTTGCGACCTTGGAGGTGTATTCAGCGATCACGGGGACGAACGGCCCCGGATTTGCCAGGTGGGGTGACTACTTCACGAGCAGGCGCCACTCTCCATATGGCAACACATGGGCTGCGGCGGCCTACACAATGCAGGGTGGGTCCGCAGCTGGGAACCAAACACCGTCTTATCATTGGTTTGGTAGGCGGCGAGACGAACCGCCGTTGACAAGGACTATCCATGTTGACGGAGGAGTGACCAGCGCCTGGCAGGAGGGGACGGCTGGGCACCCATACGACTCTGTCGGTGAAGGGCAATTTGCCGGAGAGGCCGGTGACACGGTCTCAATTGATGCAGGCACCTATGACGAGACGGGTACCTTTGACCGGCCTGTGACGCTCGAGGCGAGTGGTGGCACGGTCGTGATCAACTGATTCACTCCCATATCTAGAAGCGCGGCGCGAACTCCCTGAGCTCGCGCCGCGTGCTATTTTGATCTGTCGTTAGCGCTCACGGGGGTTCAATAAGATCACAAGAGCTCGTCCACATCGGGGAGCCAAGCATCAAGTGAGAGTGAAGGCCTCGCAGTTTGGTGACGCCGGGCCATCACTAAGGCCCCCTCTTCCAAGCTCTGTTATGTCTTTAGCCATCACCCCAAGATCCTAAAGCGCTTCGCCTGACGGATCGCCGATCCCAAGGCGCGCAACAAACTCAACCGCGTACCGTGTATTCCCCTACCGTAACCGGGGGCGTCACGACTCGCTGAGGCCCGATTGGCTGGAGCGTAGGGGAGGGGGGAGAGGTCCGGGATTCTGGCCCGGAGCTGAGCTCTGACAGGGGAGAAGCTGAGGTTCGCAGAGTCCGCCAGAAATGCTTATCCTCTGGAGATATGGTCGCGAAGAGCTGGTGCTGGATTCTCCTGCTGTCCTTGGTGAGTAGCTGCACGATGTCCCAGAGCCAATTCGTGCCTGGGACCTCGCCTGGCGAGAGAGACGTTCAAAACGTCGGCCACGTCTACGGAAACAGCTGGGGTATCTTTGTCTTCGCACAATTGCCCTATCTCTCCGGTGGCATCGACGAAGATGGTGAGCCTCGCTGGTACTACTTCGAGGACCGCGTCAGGGTCGAGACCGCTGTCGATCTCCTGAAGGCGGAGGCACGACGGCAGGGGGCGACCCATCTGATCGACCTCAAGTCGGACTGGATCAGCGAGTGGAGCGCCCCGACCCTCATCTTCTGGATCGTGGAGACCGAGGCCTCGGCCACGGCCCTCAAGGTCACGGGTGAAGCGCCCCCTGGTGCACTGCCGCTCTAGGAAGAGACCGGCGCCGTGTGCCCGTGGGGTAGAAACCTCCTTCACGCCCTGATGCTCGAAGCCCCTCCGACAATGGGAGCCATTCCAAGCAGGAGCATGGCGCAGCCCACTCAAGAGCGCCTTCAGCTTTCCAGCATACGATGCAGCTTCTTATCAGCACGGAACTCGTGCAGGGCCAGGGCGGGCCCTATCAATCCGAGTGAGCACCCGGCGATCGGCATGAGATCGGCGCTGACGAGCACGATCCCGCAGGCGAGCAAGGCTATACCGACGCAGATCATGTTGGACTGGATGGTCGTCCGTACCTGGAAGACCTCCACCTCCGTGAGCTCGAGTTCCACGCGACGCTTCAGCCCGTGGCAGTTCAGCAGGGCGAACAGAGAGAAGATCAGGGCAAAGACGAACCCGTAGGCAAGCATCAAGTTCCCGGCGTGGGGGTTCTCCATCGAGCGGATCATCTCCTGCCCCTCCTCGGGCAGATCGAGCCCGAGGCCCCACCCGGAAAGGTAGGTCAGCATGAGGAACATGAACTTCAGCGGGAACGCGTACAGCAAGATCAAACACAGCAGGAGGCTGTTCCAGACCATGGTGAAAGCATCCTCGAACCCAAACCGTCGGTGGAACTGGTAGTGCAGATGCCAGAACCAGAACAGCAGCGCCCAGCAGACCACGACGCTGGGCAGGTGCCACACAGAATCAAAAAGCTGGTCGAGGGTATAGGGGACCTCGGTCAATACGACCAGAGTCAGGACCATGGCGAATACGATGTCAGATAGCGCTTCGATGCGAGAGACATCGCCTCCTCGCCAGCGGAAGTGGGCCTCGCCCCGGGTGATTCTGGGGATTTGATCTCTGGTCATTGCTTGGTGCTCACGAGCGACAGAGCGGTTTGATCACGAGTACGAGAAAGAGGATGATCGGGAACAGCTCGCCGAATTGCACTCCACTGAGAGGGACCGCCCCGCGGTAGACGGCCGTCGTGGGGAGGTGGCGAGTGTGCAGCCACGCAAGGAGAACAGCGAGAGGCTGAGGGGCGGCGCCAAAGGGAGGTTGAGAGGTTCTTCAATCATCGCGCCGGAACCGGATCATCATGTCTTCATCAAGGCCCAATGTCCAGGCGACGGGCACGGGCAGCGTGATCAAGGCGACTCGCCAGAGTTGTAGAGGATGATCATCATCACGCTGTCGAGGTGCGGAGGCAGCACGTCAGGGGTAGGGGCCCATGAACGACTACGGGCGATTCACCTCCTTCGAGGACACGCCCCACCAAGCGGCCCATGACATTGCCGGACCAGACCGCTTGCTGGGGGTGAAGCGTCTGAGCGGGGTGGAGGGTGCCGAGGCCATGCCTCCAGTGCCGCTGGGTAGCATCGGCATGCCGAGTTGCTCCAGCTTCCTGACGGGGCAGATTGCCAGCTGCGTTGTGGACCCGGGTGCTAACCCGATGGGGGCGACCGTTACAAACGGCGTGAGGGGAGTCGTCGGCTTCCAGGCGCGCAGCTCTCCACTCTCTGGAGGATTGGTAGCGACGGGTACCCTGAGAAGATCCTCTTCACAGTGTGCCCGTCGCGCTCTGGTTCGTCAGTTGATCACGTTCAGGATGATCGCATTGGTGACCTTCAGAGATCCGGGGGTCTCCTCGATCACACCCTGCACTGTCACGATTCCCGGTCCGCTGAAGCCGTTTGGGACGGAGAGGGTGTAGATGGGATTGGCAGCAGAGGCATTGGGACGTCCGAGAGTACCGAAGGTGTCGGCGACTTGAAGCGTGCTCGCTCCGAAGGGATCGAAACACAAGGTCCCGATTGCCCCAAGGGAGAAGGGCGTCGGTCCCGGAGCGCCGCCGATTGCCGCGATGACAAACCCTGCCGGAGCCGTCGTGTTCTGACTGGGGCGCTGAACCAAGAGGCTCAAGGGTGTGTTGATCGGCACATCAACTCGTCGCGCAGTGCCGCCGTTGCTTCCATTGATGAAGATGGTGTCCTCCAGCGCCCCGCTTGCGTCAAGAACAGCACCATCCTGGCATATCGAGCCAGTGGGGAAGGTCGGCAGCGGAGCGATGGAGAAGGTGATGTCATAGGCCTGCAGCAAAAAAAGATCAATACTAGTAGTGTCCACGCTCACAGTTGCGGAGGCCGCTCCGGGAGCTGGGAACACGATGTCGTGCATCTCGCCAAAGCCAAGACCTCCCACGTTTGAAAGTCGTACGGCTCCAGTGCTATCGACCGTCGTCAGAGTGAGGTCTCCCCATCTGTTCGAGTAACAAGTGGCGCTCGAAGGTGTGGTGCACTCACACACAGGGGTGCAGTTGCCTTGCTGCGGTTGCGGAAGCGCGCAGTAGCTCCCCGCAGCAGGAGAGATGGTGACGGTGACGATTCCTGGGGTGCTGGCGAGGATGCTGAATAAATCGGGATCAGTGCTGCCCGCAGGTATCACCTTGTTGATGCTGCGATTGGTCTGGGTGACCGACGTGGTTCCCGTTGTGCTCAGGCTGATCACGTTTGCGGTGCCCAGGGTGTCATCGTTCTCGAAGGCGTCCCCATAGAGCGTCTGAACGCCGAGCCGGTCATCGAGGGATAGGTCAACATTCGTCGGTTGCGCTATCGGCTCCATGACCTTCGTTGCGTTGATCGGGCATACGTGGCCAAGTCCTAGTGAATGACCTACCTCGTGACGGATCAGGTTGCGCATGAACGCCCGGTTGGTCCAGAGAGCAGTACCGCCGCCCAGCAGTGTCAAGCTCGTGTTGAGGACGATGTCCCCGCCGGCAATTGGAAAGTAAGCGAAACCTCCTGTGGTTGAGGTCAGGTTCGCTCCGCCGATGCGGATGTCTGCTCGGGTCCCAAAAAACCCGGCGGCTCCCAGTGCCCCAGCTCCACCATCCATAGTCAGTCCATCATCGTTGGAGACACCACCATTGGTAGATGTCTCGTGAGTGAAGGTGACTCCGCTGACAGCTGCCCACTCGTTCATCCAGCCCGTCACATCGGCGATGAAACCAGGTTGCTGTCCACTTCCTGACATCCCGCCGGGATAGAAGGCATTGACTCTGGCTCGTAGGTTGCTGGGAAATGGAGAGGGTAGAAAATTGGGACTGGCAGGAATCGTCGTCCCGTCTAGCACCAGCCCCCAGGTGATGGTCGCCGGCTGGCCGGGGACGGGGATTGCCTGGGAGGTCGCCAGGGGCTGAGTCCATTGGTAGTTCAGAAAATTGAACTCGGCGTTGCTGCCGCTTGGATTGGAGGGATGGATCGATGGCTGATCCACCGGGCAGCGGATCTCCGTGGGGAGAGACTTGAGCTGAGCACCGGCCAGAGGGCCGAGGGCGACCAGGGAGAGTAGGGTGAGGGGGAGTCGATCAGAGTATTTGGTCATTGGGGTTCACCAAGTTAGAGGGGTGGTGACGGGGCTTCCGGCACCCAGTTACTCAAGGCGGCGATCGGGGTTCTTGCAGGAGCACAAATCTGAGGATTCCGCTGATCAACGCACGCTGACCCCCTCCCCTCAGGGCTCAAGCGGTTTCCGCAAGGCCTGGTGAGGTTTTCTCGAGGTTTCACCTCCGCTCGATGGTGCCGATGCCGCCCTGCTGGTGATGTCGCCCAGGTCGTCTTTCCTGGTGTCTATCCCTGCGGAGCGCGCTCCCGCAACTGGAGGTTTGGCTTGCTGTTGCGGAGCCCGAACAGGGAGCCAGGAGAGCAGCTTGTCGCTGCGATTGGGGTGGATGATCTCGCCCTTCGGTAGATCTACCCCTGGCCAATCACCGGGTCTCTTTCAACCTCATGCTCACATTGCGGGGAATTGAGCGCTGAAGTAGGGTTGAGTGGACCCAATAACCCCGACGATCCCAATTGCGTATGTTCATCTTGCGAGCCGCACTGCCTATCGCCCTGCTTCTGGCGCCCGCTGCACCATCACTAGCGGGCCAGACGCTGGTGCTAAGCGAGGACTTCCAGAGTGGGGTGATCCCTCCGGCTGGGTGGCAGAACATCAATCTCAATGGGAACCCCACGAGTGGCTGGGGACCGGTCACATCGATCTTTCCCTTCACGACCATGCGAGCCGCGCACTACGACGAGAACTCCATGCTCGGGACCTCCGACAATATCCTGGCCACACCGGCCATGGACTTGAGCGGTATCACCGAGGCCTACGTCCACTTTCGTAGCGAGACCTCCTATCCCCAGTGGATGGCCCATCACCCGACGAGCGTGGGCGACGGTGTCTCAACCATCGAGTACAGCTTGGATGATGGGGCCAGCTGGACCGTGGCCTGGACAGACACGAATATCGAGTTTGGCCTCGACCAGTGGATGACTGCCGACATCAGCGCCGCTGCGGGGCAGCCAAGCGTGCTCGTGGGTTTTCACTACTACGGCACCTACGCACACATCTGGTACGTGGATGACATCGTCATCGACGACTCCCCTCAGGAGCCAGTGACGATCTGGCCAGTCAACTTACCCACAACTTTTCGACCAGCGCCCTTTGTCGAGGATTTTGAAACAACGGCGGGCAGTGTTCCCACCTACATGGGCATCACCCATGTGGACTTGAACTGGCAAGATGACACGAGTGCCCTGTGCAACATCGGGCAGCAACAGTCTTCCTTCTCCTACCCTCCGTTCTCCGGTGGCTATTGCCTCGAGATGGGCCGCGCAACCTGGTCCGGGCTCACCACATCCTATCGAAATGCCCTTGTTCTCGGCATCGACGGGCAGGGCGCGAGCCAGTTGTTGCTCGATGCCACCGTCGTCAACCACGAGGACGAGGTGCAGCCCTTCGACGGCATCTGGATCAGCGCGGACGGCCTGGGCTGGCGCGAGGTCTTGCTCGAGTGGGAGGAGTACAATAACGGTCTGGGATGGCAGGACCTCGGAACTCTGGAGTTGGGCGACCTCGGCGTCGACACGGGTGGACACTTCTATCTGATGTTCGCCGAGCGAGACGACAGTAATTACTTCCACTCTGATGGCATTGGCCTCGATGACATTCGCGTGACTTCCGCAGATGTGCTGCTCTCCACACCGTTCTGCTTCTGCAACTTGATCTCCCCTTGCGGCAATCTGGACTTGAGTGCCGGTTGTCAGACGAGCGCCGGTACGGGCGCCCTGCTCTCTGCCAGTGGAACCAGCAGCGTCAGTGCTGACAATCTGGTGCTGACGGCCACAGCCCTACCTGGCGCGCAATTCGGCCTGTTCTTCATGGGGCCGAACATGACCCTGACCGCGCTGGGCGACGGCATGCGCTGTGTGAGCGGTGGCATCTACCGCTTCCCGGTTCTCACATCCACCGGCGCCGGCGTCATGGAGTTCAGCCAGGTCGTTGGGCACTCGCATTTGCAGTTCCCTGCAAATGGAATGATTCAGCCCGGCTCCACCTGGAACTTCCAGGCCTGGTTCCGAGACAACGGGGGACCCTGTGGTTCGGGATCCAACCTGAGCCACGCCTTGAGCATCGACTTCGTGCAGTGAGGTCCACGGCTCGAGTCACTGGTTACCCATGGACTGCCCCTGTCGCGAGTGCTCCTGGATGCCTCAGTGGCAGATCGGAACCGTCAGGGCGTCGGAGACGTTGAAGGGGGCACCGCCGGATACCTGGTCGCGGTGCCAGAACTGAAAGTTCCAGCGCGAGCCAGGGATGACCATCCCGGTTCCTCCCGACATGGGTGGTGCGAGGAAGTCGATAGCACGGGTGAAGTCGCCGGCGGAGTCGATGAGTTGCGGCGGTCCCAGACGGAAGAGGCTGCCGCCCACGCAACGGATGCCGTTTCCGAAGGGGATGTGGATCTGGTTGGGTCCGTAGAAGAACAACCCGAACTTGTTGGGGGGGCACTCACTGGCGTTGAGGACCAATGAGTTGGCGGCGTGGCTGGTCGAGCCGCTCCAGCCGATGCGGCTCCGAAGACCGGTCGAATTGGGCAGGGTCTCACAGTAATTGAATGCCGAGCAGGCACGTCCAGCGTAGAGGGTCGTGCGACCGGTCGTCGCCACACCCGCAAGGGTTGCCCCAACCAGGAAATCACCAAGCCCGTCGCCATCGACGTCGCCGGCCTCCTGGACGTTCGCGCCCACTGAGCCCTCCGGTTCCGATGCTGGCAGATAGGCCAGGACGCTTCCCGTAGCGCCTGAGAAGACGGTCGCCGCTCCGCCATCGTCGCCGGCGTAGTCGTCGTTCACCGCGCCGATCACCAGGTCGGGCGTTCCGTCACCGTCAACATCTCCGGCACCGGAGACGGAGTTGCCGAACTGGTCCTCCTCCGAGCGCCCGGCAAAGCTGTAGATCAGGTTGCCCGTTGCGCCCGAATACACATAGGCAGCACCGGAGAGGTTTCCGTTGTCATCCGCTCCTGAGGCGCCCACCACAATATCCGGGACACTGTCGCCGTCGACGTCCCCAGCCTTACCCACCGAGGCACCGAGCACGTCCCCCGGCTGACCATTGAAACGCATGAGTTCGAGGCCTGTGGCACCGGAGAAGACAAAGGCCTGCCCGGCCTGGATTCCCCCGGGGTCCGCCATCCAGGCGCCAACGACGACATCACCGATGCCGTCTGAATCGACGTCGCCGAGATCACTGACGCTGTAGCCAAATTGGTCTCCTGCATTGAGACCCGTCATGCTGTGCAACACGCTGGCGTCAGCACCGGAGTAGATGCGAGCGTAGCCCTTGCCATTGAACAGCCACTGCACGGCGCCGACGATCACATCGTCATGGCCGTCTGAGTTGACGTCCCCGACCCCACTCACGCGAATCCCGAAGAAGTCACCGGCTCCACCTTCGACCTTGTGAATTCGACTGCCGTCAACTCCCGAGAAGATCGATGCGGTCCCCGTGAAGTCGCCCGCATCCGTGGTCTCCCAGACAGCGCCCACGATGAAGTCGGGTGTGCCGTCGTTGTTGACATCACCGGCGGAGCTCACTGAATTCCCAAAGAAGTCGCCAGAAGACTCGCCCAGGATGCGGAACATGAGGCTGCCGTCCACGCCCGAGAAGACGCGCACCTCGCCGGCCTGGTTTCCGTTGGTAGAGTCCTGCGGAGCCCCCACGATGAACTCGTCGAAGCCGTCGGCGTTGAGGTCACCCGCACCGCTCACGGCGAGGCCGAAGCGCTCGTCGGGTGAATCGCCATCGATGGAGTAGAGAGCCTCCTGAGCCATGGCCGAGGGGAGAGTGGCCAGGCAGGCGAGTGCCCCCACGATCCGGTCATTGGTCTTGAGCATCCTCCCAGTCTACCCCTGCAGCGGATTGCGTGGGGCCTTTGGAGAAACCAGCCCGAACAAGCCAATCAAGCGAGTGACGCACCCTGGCTCCAGCCCAAGCCACGCAGCGTTTGAGTCGCAGAGTCCAGCTTCCTGATGTCTCCTTCCGCCAGCTCGAGCTCGGTTCTAGCACCTCGTGAGGGCTTGGAATCACACCAACGCAGGCTCAAGGTGACGAGCGCAAGTCATCGTCACGAGGACTCAACCACCAGCGGAGAATTCGATTCGCGCGCCCCCGCATCTGGAGGTTGGGCTTGCTGCTGCAGGGCCCGAACAGGGAGCTACGAGCGCTGCTTGTCGCTGCGATTGGGGTGGATCATCCCGCCCTCCTGGGGAGTCTTCAGGTCCAGCTTGGGCTTCTTCTTGTTCAGCTTGGCGTCGACCCAGCCTTCAGAGACCATGACCTCAAGGGCTTGCATCGCCTGGGTCATGGCGACCTGGGCGCGCTGGGGCAGAAAGCGCTGGTTGAAGCTCTCTTGCAGGCTCTTGTACAGATTCTCAATGTCGGTCCCCTGACGCAGCTGCCCGACCAGGATCTGGAAGAAGCCGGTCAGTGGGAGGCGCCGGTCTCCCTTCAGGTAACACTTCACTCGCTCAATGCGGCCTTCCGCGAAGTTGGGCACGTAGGACTCTTCTGCGTTGCGCAAGTTCAGCTTGAAGACGTTGTACTGATTGAGCAGCCAATGAGCCTTCTTGTTGCTGAAGAGCTGCGTGATCTGCTTCACACCGGCCAGGTCGAGGCCACCGATGCCGGACTGTCCCAGGATGTCATGAGTGAAGCCGCCTTGCGCCAGCCAGGTCCAAGCGGCCCCAGGCGACATCTTCAGCCCCGCTTCCTTGGCGATGTCCGCACACTGCTCTTGTAGGTCGGTGAACTGACCATTGTTCGCGTACCAGAAGTCGGCGAAGCGGATGTGCTGGTGAATGCGCTGGCGCTGTGTGACGTCGTATTGCTCCCTCAGCCAGGTCCCATCGAGCTCTCCACGGAACAGCTCCAGGAGCACGTAGGCCAGCTCGCGAGCGCTGGTGTGTGTCAGTGTCAAGCCTGCCGCGAGTACGGGATCTGCGAACCCTGCGGCCTCTCCTGCCAGAAACCAGTTCTCGCCAGCATTGCGCATGGACATGAATGACCAGTCATTGACTCTCTCGAGCACGCCCCTGCAGGTCGCATTCTCGAGCAGTGGCGCGATGCGTTCGTCCGCCCTGACGACGGAGTGATACAGCTCCTCGGCATCTCGATCGACGGACTTGAAGTAGTCCGCAGGGCAGACGAAGCCGATGCTGGTGCGAGTTGGGCCGAGAGGGATGAACCAGACCCAGCCTGTGCCTTGGCTCATGACCTGAACTCGAGTTCCACCCACACCGATCTCCTCGACCCAGTCAGCATTCTCCCAGTAGTCGTAGAGTGCGATGTTCTTGAGACCGGTAGGCACCGTGGTCTCGACACCCATGCTGCGACGCAGGATTCCCGCGTGGCCCGAGGCGTCCACGTAGTACCTGGCCGTCACCATCGAGCCGTCCTTGAGCTCGATTCCCGTCACTCGATCGCCTTCGTGGTGCACCTTGCTGACGCTGGTCTCCTCGCTGACCGCACAGCCGAGCTCTTCTGCATGGCGCAGCAGGATGTCATCGTAGATCGCGCGATCGACCTGAAAGGCCGTCTGCCGGCGCTGGCCTTCGTACTTGGCGGGCCGTTCTTCCTCACGAAACTCCGTCTCCGGTAGGAACTCGAAGTCCCAGAGCTCGGCGGACTTTCCCCAGCGATAGGTCGCGCCAACCTTGATCGGGAAGTTGGCGGCTTCCACCTTGTCCCAGCAGCCGAGCTCGTCGAGGATCATACCGATCGGGGGCAACTGGCTCTCCCCGACATGATCTCGTGGAAACTTCTCTCGCTCCAGGATCCGGACTCTCAACTCGGGGCTGTACTTGCGTAGGAATGCGCCGACGGTACTTCCAGCGGGCCCCCCTCCGATAATTGCCACATCGTATTCATGGTCCGACATGGGGTGAGTGTAAATGCACTCCAGGAGGAAGAGAAGACCCCGGTCCTCGAGCCGTCCAGGGCCAGGGTTGGTCTGAGCCACAGACTCGCTGGCGACTGGCAGCGCCAGGCCGCAGCTGGTGTCGCTGGCCAATAAGTCCTCGGATTAACCGGGCGAGAGTCGAGTCGGAGGACTCACGGACCTGAGAGCACAGCCATGTACCAATGTTCCAGCGTATCCAGAGTAAGTGGCGTGGCGCACTTCTTACTCTCGGATTAGAAGAATTTGTGAGATGAGATAGAGCGCGCTTATCTTGAGTCGACTGCTTCTCGCACTCCAGGAAGTGACCCCAACAAGATAAGAAGATGCTGCTCGCCACATGCCCCGACTGTCAGAAACGTTTTCGCGTCCCTCACGACCGCAAGGATTGGAATTGCAAGACGTGCGATGCCGTCCTGGAGATCGTGCAGGATACACCTGAGGCCTCGGGGGCGAGCTGCCCCGAGTGTGAGGCGCCCATCGAGCCGAGCGCACACTTCTGCGAGGAGTGTGGGGCTTCCCTTGGAGGTGGTGAGAAGAAGGCGGCCAAGCGTAAGAGAGTTGAAGAGGTCGACGCCGGCGTGAAGATGCGCGCTGCGCGCAGGATGATCGATCGCTTGCGGACCGTGTTGTCCATCTTCCTTGTCTTGAGAGTTATCACCTTCATCCTTGCCATCGGCCTCGTCTTTGTGGCCTTGTCTCCGCTGGGCAGTGACATGATGCTCGCGCTTATTTCCCTGGGCTTGGTCGGCTTGGACTTGGGACTCTTGATCTGGGTTCGCTATCAGCTCTCGAGGCGGCCATTCATGGCAGCCCTGATATTGGCGTCAATTGCAACCTTGTCCTTGATTCTGAATTTGCTCACCTCCGAGGCTGAGGGGGTATCGCTGCTCATCGTACTTGCGTTCGGCTCTCTCTTTCCGGCATTTTACTGGTCCGTTGTCTTCAAGGCGGCGACGCTCACACGTCTTGCGGAAGAGTACCCGGACCTCTATCTCTCGAGGCGCATGCGTGGAGAGCACGATCACCGCAGGGGTGGTGGTCAAGGTTCGGTGAATCAGCGTAGTCGAGCGCGAATCAAACGCGACAGGCGGCCGCCGATCGTCTCACTATCGGTCCTGGGTGTCATCCTCACTGGGGTCATTGGGTACGGGTTGCTGAATCGACCTTCTTCGCCGGAGGAGGTCCTCGAGACACTCGTTGTAGCTTGGGACGAACGAGATGTTGCGGGGCTCGCAAGCTTTGTGGATCCGAAGAGTCGCGAGAAGTGGGTGCGCAGCTTGAAGCGAGTTCCCGAGATCTACGATTGGGAGGATGACTGGCCCGAGGTTGTCGAATACTCCTGGGAGGTCGACGAGGATGTAGTGCGCGTGGAGTTCTTGACCGAGGCAGGGACACTGCCATTCAAGATGCGATGGACGCGCGAGTCCGACTGGCAGATGTCCTCAATGTCCTTCAGGGAAGTGAAGGACTGGAAGCGCTAGTAAGCTCGCGGTCATGCGTTCTGATAGATGTCGCGGATGCAAGGCCGAGTTCGATCCGACGAAGCCGTTTTGCTCGAACTGCGGCTACCAATTGCAAGGCCGTGTCGAGCACATGACCAGGCGCGCCGTCCTCACGGTGTTGTTCGTCTTCAGCAGCGTGTTCGTGGTCTTGTTCTTGCAGGGATGGTGGAGCCCGCTCGAGTACGAGAGTGGGGCCGTGTTCGTGAGAGACCAGTTCCTGACGACCCTGGGGGTCCTCGCCTGCGGAGTGTCCGCCCTCGGGATCTTGGGGGGGTGGTTCCCTGAGAGAGAGCCTGGGTGGTCGCGGCTCATACAGAGATCTAGGCTTGGCGGTCCTGGTCGGACTGGCTTGCTTCATCGTGAGCTACGTCTATGTCGAGACCTTGCTCTACCTCGTCGGTGAAGAGGAAGCGTCCTACACTGAAGTCCTGGGGTGCGAGCTGAGCTATGGCCAACTGTGGCTCGCGATGGTGCTCTTTCCAGTGCTCTCGGAGGAGTGGCTTGACCGCGGAGTCTTGTGGGCTGCCTTGCGCCGCGTGACGGGAGTTCGCGCGACTGTCCTCTGCACTGCAATACTCTTCGCCTTGATGCACGGCTTGAATGGTGGGGGGATCCTTGAGGTTCCCCACCGCTTCGTTGTCGGCCTTGGCTTGGGATGGTTGCGCTTGCGCAGTGGTAGCCTGTTGCCGGGGATCCTCGCGCATGCTCTGTTGAACACGTTGGCGATAACATTTTGATCTCGCGGTCGTCCGCCGCCAGGAAGTCGGGCGTCCACTGGAGGTCACGGGTGGCCGGCACCAATCTACCCCTGGCTCCAGCGAACGATTGAGAACAAGTGCCCGCAAGTGAGGGCGAAAGATCTATGGTGGCTGTCAGGAGTCAGCCGATCGTGCGAGGAATCGCAAGGATAGGACAGACTTCGCGCGCATTGACTTGTGGCCTGCTGGTGAACGAAACAACATTCTTGAGGGCGGGCCCCATGTGAAGCATGGGGAGTCTTCACGTTGAGCTACCTCAGCTGATGAGTGAGATAACAAGGCGAGACTTTATCAACGGTACCTTGGTGGTGGCGGGTGGCTCCATGCTGCCGCTTCATGCAGCCGTCGGGGCCGCAATGGCTACTCTGGATTCATCGTACTATCCTCCAGCGCTCACCGGCCTGAGGGGGAATCATCCGGGGTCAAACGAACATGCCCATAGCCGAGCATGGACTGGCCGTGCGGATTGGGGGCCGACCACCAGGTTGCCGGAAGCCTACGATCTGGTCGTGGTGGGCGGAGGTCTTAGCGGGCTGGCAGCTGCATATTTTTTTCAGCAGAAGCATGGCAAGGACAAGAAGGTGCTGGTCCTCGATAACCATGACGACTTCGGTGGCCATGCCAAGCGCAATGAACACACGATCAATGGCAATACACGTATTACCTATGGTGGTTCGCAGACGCTGGTAGAGCCGAACCGCGCAAGCAAGGTCGTGCTGGATCTTCTTGGTGACATAGGCGTAGATCTGGACCGCTTCAAGACGGCCTATGACACCGGGTTCTTCGAGAAGCACGATCTTGGATCCGTCACCTACTTCAACAAGAAGGTCTTTGGCGAGGACAAGGTCGTGCAGCATCCGTACTGCAACTATCCTAACTATGTCGAGGGTCTCCAGGGCGCCAAGCTGTCCAACGAGGAGGCTGCAAGGCAGGCCCCTCTAAGCCAGAGAGGCAGGGAGCAGCTACTGAGAGTCTTGAACGGCGGTCTCCACACGCTGAAGGTCTCGGGAGACGACCTGGCTGCCTACATCAACACTCATTCCTACTTTGACTATCTGAAGGACACGCTAGGGGTGGATGATCCCGGTGTGCTGAGAATGGCGAGGCACTCCGGGCTCGACTGGGCAAGCACGGGGACGGACTTGATGAGCATCGGCGAGGCCAAGAGCTGTGGTGCCCTGGGGTTTGAGCCAGTAGCCGTCTACGATGAAGAGAGCCCTTACGTTCATCATTTTCCTGATGGCAACGCCGGCATTGCGCGTGCGCTGGTCAAGAAGTTGATCCCCAGCGTGGCCGAGGGGGACAGCGCCGAGGAGCTTGTGCTTGCCAGATTTGACTATGGCGAGCTGGATAAGCCGAGTCATGCTGCTCGCGTCAGGCTGAACAGTACGGTGGTCAATGTGGAGCACGCTGGTGACCCCGGGGACTCCAGTGAGGTGCTCGTCAGCTACATCCAGGACAACAAGTCGTACCGGGTGAGCGCCAAGGGTGTCGTGATGGCCTGCTACAACATGATCATCCCGCATATCGTTCCCAGTCTTCCGAGAGAGCAGGCAGCGGCGTTGAAGCTTCAGGGGAAGAGCCCGATGCAATACACGACTGTCGGCCTGAGAAACTGGCGGGCGATGAAGGAGCTGGGGATTGGCCTGGCCATGTCACCTGGAAACATGCACCAGGCCGTGCTGATGGACTTTCCGGTGACCATGGGGGGCTATGAGTACACCAAGAGCCCCGATGATCCATGTGTCATTCAGATGATCAGCTGTCCGTATGGAGACACCGTTGGCGCACCAAGGCTTGATCAGTTTCGCCAAGCGCGATACAGGATGCTGGCGCTACCGTTCGAGAATTATGAGCGCGAAGTCAGGAGTCATCTCAGCGGCATGCTCCCCGGGGAGATGTTTGATTTCGATAGAGATGTTGCGAGTATTTCCGTGAATCGCTGGGCCCATGGTTACACGACCGGTGGCCCGGGAGACTCGACCCGAATCGGCCGGCAACCCTTCGGCCGGGTTGTCATCGCCAATGCGGACTCTGCTCCTGGTGCGGATGCGAAGACCGCAGTGATGATGGGGCATCGAGCGATCAACGAATTGGGGTGAAGCGTTCGAGGTAGATCGAGGGTTAGTGCGAGGAGCGATGAAATCGCCGATCCTCTCTACTTGGACTGGCGCCTTGGGGGCAAGCTACGCGAAACAACAAGACAGGTGATGCTGTAGAGCGAGGAGGCCTCCCCCTGACAGGCGCAGGCGCAGCGGCCAAGCTGCGCAATCCATGGATTCCGGATCTGTTCTGCAACGAGGCGTGAGGGTGCCCCTTTCCGGTCATTTTCGAGGAACGCGCGCAGGTCCAACTGTTAGGGTTGGCAGCGTGAAACCCTCCGCATCAAACGCTGATCCCGCCGTACGTCGCTCGGATGACGCCCACAAGGTGTATCCAAGGCAATTTGACCGGGACGACTTCTGGTCACAGATCAAGCGCACTGTGAATGGCAAGCCGGTGTCCGAAGAGGACATCGAGATGATTGTCACGCAGTACGCCGACCACCTGGACCTGAGCTCCCGGGATCACCTGCTGGATCTCGGCTGCGGCAATGCGGCGCTGGCGGCGCGCACCTTCGATCGTATCGCGTCCTACACGGGTGTCGACTTCTCCAGCTACCTGCTCGAGATAGCGAACGAGTACTTCAAGCCAGACGCGAGCGTCACCTACATCGAGAATGACGCCGCCAGCTTCGTCAAGGACTGCCCGGAGCCAGGGGCGTATGACAAGCTGCTCTGCTACGGCTGCATGTCCTACCTCTCGCGCGAGGAGCTCCTGGGGTTGATCGAGACCCTGCATGACCGCTTCTCGAATCTCGAGCGCGCCTTCTTCGGCAACATCCCTAACACCTCCAAGGCCCCGGAGTTCTTCGCCAGGCGTGATGTGAAGGACTACGATCTCGACGACCCCAAGTCGCCAATCGGAGTCTGGTGGGATCCCGATGAGCTCTCGGACGCGGCTTCTGCCTTCGGTTTCACGGCCAAGGTTGTCCACATGCCCGAGCAGTTCTACGGCGCAACCTATCGGTTCGACCTCTTGCTCAAGCGGAGCGGAGATGGCGGCGCTTGAGAGCGAGCTGAAGCACTTCGGTGGGCCGGGCCTCTTCGAGGTCCCGATCTCCACGTCAAACCTGTACTGCCCGAGCATGGAGCAGGTGCTGGAGTACTCGCGACCGATGACGGCTGCGGGAACCCGGGCCTACCCGGGCAAGATCGCCGAACAACTCGAAGGGCGGCTCGCGGAGTACCACGGTGCCGAGCATTGCGTGACCTTCTCGAGCGGTTTCTGGGCTCTGGTCGCTGCGGTTGTGCATTGCGCGCTGCCCGACCGTCCCGAGGTCCTGGTCCCCTCATTCACCTACCGCCGCCTGGCCGACGCGGTGAACTGGACCGGCAAGACCCCCGCATTCGTCGATATCGAGGCTGATAGCCAGGCGATCTCGCTGGAGTCGACTCGCGCGAGTATCAGCGCCAAGACGAGCCTGATTCTGGCGGTGCATCCGATCGTCAATTGCTGCGACGTCGAAGCCTTCATCCAGCTCTCTGAAGAGAGCGGCGTACCGATCGTCTTCGATGCGGTGGAGTCCGTGCACGAGACCGTCAACGGGCGGCGCGTGGGTTCGTTCGGCCCACTGGAGGTCTTCTCCCTGCACGCTAGCAAGCTCATCAATGGCATGGAGGGCGGCTACATCTGCACCAGCGATGGGGCCCTGGCCAGCGCACTACGCGCGGCGCGTGCGCATGGCTCGGACAGCGCCGGTGGCGTCGGCATGAATGCGGCGATATGCGATGGCCATGCGGCGTTCACCCTGGCCGGATTGGACGAAATCGAGCGCAACGTGGATCACAACAAGAAGATCTACGACGCCTATCAAGCCGGATTGAAGGACCTGGCGAGCATTCGGCTGCTCGAGTTCGATGCGAGCGAGCAAACTTCCTTCAAGAACATCGTCGTCGAGATACTGGCGGAGTACCCACACTCTCGGGACGAACTGGTGACCTTCATGAATGCCGAGCGCATCCTCGCTCGGGCACACTACGATCCGCCCCTGCATCGCAAGAGCTACACCTTTCCGACCGTGAATCGATCACTGCCGCATAGTGATCGTGCGCGCTCCCTGTTCCTGAACCTGCCTTGCGGCGCACGGGTCTCCACGGCTGACGTGGCGACCGTCTGCGAGCTCCTGGCTTTCCTTGCCGAGACCTCGCTCGAGGCCGGTGCGAAGGGGGCTGAGCAGTGAAGTCCTCGCGAGCCGAGTTTGCCCTCTCTGGAGGTACGCCCAGCTTCTCGGAAGCGATCCCCTTCGGTCAGTACCATGTGCCGGATGAGGCCGGCTACCGCTCGGTGCTCGAGCGGATCGAAGCCAGCGGCTACTTCACGAATCACGGTCCCCTGGCCAGGGAGTTCGAGGCCTCGCTCGCGGAGTTCCTGGGCGTGGCCCATGTGGTGCTGTGTACCAACGAGTCCCTTGGCCTGTCGATGGCGCTCAAGGGCATGCAGGTCGATGGCAGGGTCCTGGTACCAGCTCTCGGATATCCAGAGCTGGTGGAGTCCGTGGTCTGGGCAGGGCTCGAACCGGTGTTCTGCGACGTGGACCCTGAGACCCATCAGATCAGCCCGCGGATCCTGGAGGCTGCCGCGCAGGATGGTGTGGGCGCAGCGGTGATCATGGAGATGTGGGGCAATCGCTGCGACGCGGACGGCCTGATGGAGGTGGCGCAGCGCTGTGGCCTGCAGGTGCTCTTCTACCCGGCGGACGGTTTCGGATCGATGCGAGGGGGACGGCAAATCACTCGACCGGACCAGACGACCCTCTTCTCATTCCAATCCACGCGGCTGCTCTCGACCATGGAGGGTGGCTGTCTCGCCACCGATGACGATCACTTTGCGGCGGTACTGCGCAATATCCGCAGCAGCTATGGTGCTGGCGAGCCGACGGCCGTTCCGGTCACGGCCAACGGTCGCTTCTCGGAGCTGCAAGCGGGCCTTGGTCTGTGGGGCCTGGAGCGAATCGATAGCTCCTTGGAGCACAACCGAGCCCTCTGCGACGCGTACAGGGAAGCGATCGGAAGTGCACCCGGCCTGACGATCTACGAGGTATCGGAGGGCGTTCAGTCCAACCACCAGTGCCTGGTGCTGAGGGTCGACGGCGAGCGCTCTGGCCTCTCGCGCGACGACCTGCTGAGAATGCTGGAGGCCGAACACGTCGTGGCCAGCCGCGGCATTG
Organism: Planctomycetota bacterium; assembly: GCA_014237855.1. Classification (GTDB taxonomy): domain Bacteria; phylum Planctomycetota; class UBA1135; order UBA1135; genus JABACD01. The sequence continues at coordinate 58,104 of JABACD010000024.1, forward strand.
GGCCCTGCTTGCCAGAGGTCCCAGGCTTCAGGGCTTGGGCAACGGGAGGTAGGCTCCCCGTGGCCGAGCAGCTCGCGCATGAGTTGCTGCTCCTTCCGGTAGGCTCCGGCATGAGCGTGGAGAGCGCTTCGAAGATTGGCGGCCTGGTGGCCTCCGCAGGTCAGGTCCTTTCCTAGCGCGTACGAGAGGACGGGCGCAGGACGCGATCCGTCAGCAATGTGCGGGCCGCCTCCGGCGTGTTCCACATGAATACGTCGAGGATCGAGAGGCCTGCTTCGAACGGGCGTTGAGCCTGGGAATAGGGCCGCAGCTCCGTGTCGAGGATCTGCAGCTCGATCCCAAGCTCGGCGAACTGGTCCGGGTCGAAGAGGTCCTCACCACCCGGCGGGTTGGTGTAGGAGCTGGCACCCAGGGCGCTTGCGATGCGCGGCGCCCAGTCCCCGGGACCCTCGACGGTCCCGAGCTCGAGGGACATCTCCGAGAACACGCGCATGTCGAAGGCGATTCCCAGCCGCTCACAACAGAGACGGAGACCACGCACGTTCAGGGCGCAGAGTTGCGTTTCATCGCCTGCAAAGGTGTCCTCGACGAGGGCGATCGTCTCCTCAAAGAAGGGTGCGCGCTTGCGGTAGTGCTGAAACTGACCACGAATGCGATCAAGGCACGCGGTCTTGTCGGCGAGGTGCATCTCAAGGATTGGCGTGTGGCGCGGCTTCTTGGCCAAGGGCGCGAGGATGTACTGAACGCCTTCGCTGGGATGCAGGATGCGGTTGCGATTGACCCAGCCATGGCGGATGAACTGCGGCGTATCAAAGACGACCCAGCGCTCGGTGGCGTCAATCAGCTGGAAGTACCCGAGGTAGGGAAACAGGTACGGTTGCATGATCCCGACGCTGCAACCGGTCGCCCAGAGATCATCCGATGGCCGGTCTGCGGGACGCAGCGTGCCAGCCTCGCGGGGAGGATTCGAGAGCGGCTCGGAGGGCTTGGATGATTTCATCGAGTGGTCAGTCTAGCTCGATTCTGCATCGAACCACTCCCCGAATGCTGGTGGCCTTCGCCCGGGTTGTCTGGGTGCCCGGGATTGGGCATACTGCTCGCTGTGAGCTGCAGGCAGGCTTCCCTGGCAGACTGACTGCGCCCCCTCCGCGAGGAGTTGCCCCGTGAGCCAATCCATACACCTCAGTGGCAGGCGCCCCGATCAGTCTTCGGCGAGCTTACTGCTGCCACTGATGTCCGCCAGAGACTCCCTTCATGGGTGAACGATTGAGTGGTCCGAGAGTCAGTATTTGCATGCTCGCCTACAACCACGAGGAGTGGATAGGCCAGGCAATTGAGAGCGTACTGGCACAGGACTTCGAGGACTTCGAGATCGTCATCGGCGATGACGCCTCTACTGATCGCACCCTCGCAATCGTTGAGGAGTACGCTGCGCAGGACGTGCGCGTCCGGCCACTGCCGAGCCACACGAACCTGGGTGGCCGGCCGAACTTCAAGCGCACCCATGGGGCCTGTCGGGGAGAGTTCATCAACGTCCTCGACGGAGATGACTACTTCATCGACAATCGGAAACTCGGGCTACAGGTGCGTATGCTCGAGAGTGATCCGAGCCTGGCTGGTTGCTTCACGGGCTCCCAGGAGGTTGATGTCGACGGCGCGCCCCTGGGTGACAGCAAGGCCCCCAGGCACATCAAGGAGCGCTATACGCTCCAAGACTTTGCGCGCTACTGCATGTCGGACTGTGCTGCGATGATGTTTCGCCGCGGCCTGTTCGGGGAGCTGCCTGAGCTGTTCTTCAGCTGCCCGCAGGGCGACTGGCCTCTGCACATGCTGAATGCACTCCACGGCGATTTTGGTTACATCGATCGAGTGACTTCGGCCTATCGGATTCACTCGGGCGGGGTCTGGAACAAGAAATCCTCCAAGGCCAAGATCCTCGCGAACCTCGAATGCCAGCGCCAGTTCCTGATCCACCTTCCGCCTCCAAGAGTGGACGAGATCAGACCGGTCATCGCGCGAAATGCTTCGGGAAAGCTAAAGCACCTGATGGCCATGGGCGAGTGGGGATCTGTGGAGATGCTCCTGGATTGGCTGAAGACCAACTGCGAAGGCCACGTCCCTCTGCGCAAGACCCTCAAGGCTCGCGTGCGCCTGCGCCTGGCGCGTCTGCGGGCACGGCAAGCCTAGTTCGTCAGTCGTGGAGCGGGTCACCCAGCGCAGTGACAGCCGCGAGTGGCCTTGATGGTCAGAATCTGGGCAGCCTCATCTTCAAGGGGCGGCGCCTTCCCCATGGCGGGGCACCTGCCCATTTCAATTTGAGCCCGGGTGAGGTTGCCGGGGCATTTGGGGTGGAGTACCCGTAACAGGTGGAGTACCCTCGCCTCCTCAAACATCTCCTGAGCTACCCGTGGATGGGATCTGGGGCCACGGGCCCGCCCACGTCACCTCCTTCAGTTTCTGGCTCAGTGAGTGGCAACGATTCCGAGGAACAGCCGCTTGAGTAAGATCAAAACAGTCTCCAAGCCGGAGCAGCTTGCCCTGTTCGGTGGCCAGCCCGCCTTCTCGTCCAGAGTCCACGTCGGTCGTCCCAACATCGGGGACAAGGCTCGGCTCTACGAACGGCTCGACGACATTCTCGAGCGACGCTGGTTGACCAACGGTGGCCCGTACGTCCAGGCCTTCGAGACACGCGTGCGGGAGATGTGCAACGTCAAGGAGTGCGTGGCGACCTGCAACGGCTCGATCGCACTGGAGATCCTGATCCGCGCCCTGGGCATGACCGGCGAGGTGATCGTTCCGGCCTACACGTTCGTCGCCACCGCGCACGCCCTGCAGTGGCAGGAGATCAAGCCCGTGTTCTGCGATGTGGATCCCAAGACCCATAACCTGGACCCGGCGCGCGTCGAGGAGCTCATCACGCCCCGCACGACTGGCATCATCGGCGTGCACCTGTGGGGCAATCCCTGCGATGTAGAGGCCCTCGAAGAGATCGCGAAGCGCCGCGGGCTCAAGCTCATGTTCGATGCGGCCCATGCGTTCGCCTGTTCCCACAAGGGGAAGATGATCGGGGGCTTCGGCGAGGCAGAGACCTTCAGCTTTCACGCCACGAAGTTCTTCAACACCTTCGAGGGCGGCGCGATCGTGACCAACGACTCGGAGCTGGCCGAGAAGATGCGTCTGATGCGTAACTTCGGCTTCAAGTCGAAGGACAAGGTGATCTACCTCGGCAGCAACGGGAAGATGACTGAGATCTGTGCCGCGATGGGACTCACCTCCTTCGATGCCATGGACGACTTCATCGCCTCCGGCGCTCGCAATTACGAGCACTACAGCAAGCACATCGCACGGATTCCTGGATTGAGCGTCGTGCCCCACGACACCTCTGAGGCTTGCAACTACCACTACATGGTCGTTCAGGTGGATGAGGCGCTCGCCGGTCTCTCGCGTGATGATCTGGTGAAGGTGCTCGAGGCAGAGAACGTCCTGGCGCGCCGCTACTTCTATCCTGGCGTCCATCGCATGGAGCCCTATCTCTCCTTGCAACCCATGGCAGGGCTGGTCTTGCCGGTCACCGAGGAGCTCTCTCGAACGATCATGGTGCTTCCCACCGGCGACGCCTTCAGTGTCGAGGAGATCGATCGATTGGTGAACGTGGTGGAGGAGGCGGTCGCTCACGCGCCCGCCGTACGGGCCGAGCTCGAGCGGCAGTCCAACGCCTGACGCGCGTCGGGCGTCAGCACCTGCATGGTCGCGTAAGGCCATCAGGAGTGGACTTGCGGGGGAGGCTCATTAGGGTTCAGGCCCCGAGTACCTTGAGATAAGACGATTCTGAGGGGACGCACTGCGGTGTGAGTGTCGACTTCTACCTCCGACTGAGCGATGCTCTCCGTATGGAGAGCTTCTTCCTCACCGATATCGTCCTCTTGCTTGCGGTATCGATTCCGGTCGTCATCGTCCTGCGACGGATTCACCTTCCACCGCTAGCCGGTTACCTGCTCGTCGGCGTGCTCCTGGGACCGCATGCGCTTGGCTGGATCCGGGCCAGGGAGGAGGTCGAGGCCCTGGCTGAGATTGGCGTGGCGCTGCTCCTGTTCACCGTAGGGCTCGAGTTCTCGATCCCGCGCATGCTGCTCCTCCGGCGGGCGTTGCTGCTGGGAGGAGGCGGTCAGATCGCACTCACGCTGGTGGCGGCGACTGTCGCCGGGTACGCCCTGGGTGCGGACACCCAATCGGTGGTGTTGCTCGCTTTTCTGACAGTGCTCTCCAGTACAGCGCTGGTCCTGAAGACCCTCGCTGACGAAGGCCAGCTCGAGACGCCACACGGCCAGTTCTCAGTCGCGGTGCTGCTGACCCAGGACCTGGCAGTCATTCCACTACTGCTGTTGCTCCCGCTCGTGGCCGGAGTGAGCGAGGGGGATGCATCGTCCATCATGGTCGCACTCGGTAAAGCCATCGTCGGAGTTGCGGTCATCCTGCTCGTTGCGCGCCACGGCTTCTCACGGCTGGCCACCATCGTGGTTCGTGCGGGAGGTCGAGAGCTCTTCACGCTGTTCATCGTCCTCGCCGCACTGGGCGCCGCCTGGCTCACCCACACACTCGGGCTCCCTCTCGCACTGGGTGCATTCGTCGCCGGCCTCGTGATCTCCGAGTCCGAGTACAGCCATCACGTCGTCGACGAGATACTCCCGTTCCGGGATGTGTTCACTGCGCTGTTCTTCGTGTCGATCGGGATGCTGCTAGACGTTGGTGGCATCCTTGATCAGCCGATTGAGACGCTGATGGCATGCTTGGGGGTTGGCCTCGGGAAGGGCGTGATTGTCTTTGTGGTAGCTCTTGCGGTCACGCGCTCCCGACGCGTGGCGCTCCTCGCAGCTGCCGCGTTGTTCCAGGTCGGTGAGTTCTCCTTTGTCCTGGCTCGACAGGCCGGCGAGCTCGGCGCCCTGTCCGGCGCGAACGAGCAGCGCTTCCTGGCCGTTGCGGTACTCACCATGCTGGCAACGCCCTTCGTGATGCATGGTGCGCGACGCTGGGCGGAGCGCACCCCGTCCGACAAGACCGACGAAGAGCAGGGCTCCACGTCTGCGGATGCAGCCCAGGTCTTGATCGCGGGTCACGGCCTGACCGGCGAGCACCTCACGCGGGTCCTCGGGGCCGCCGGGATCTCGCACCGGGTCCTGGAGATGAACCCAGATCGTGTGAAGGCGGCCCGGGAGAAGGGCCTGCCGGTGGTCCTCGGAGACGCGAGCCGAGCCGACGCACTCAAGCACGCGGGCCTCATGAAGGCACGCATCTTCGTCATCGCGATCAACGACTCGGGGGCCACGCGGCGCGCCGTCAAGCTCGCCCGGCACATGACGCCTAGCGTCCAGATTGTCGTGCGCACGCGCTTCCTCTCCGACACGGAAGAGCTCCTGCGGCTGGGCGCGAGCCACGTGATACCTGAGGATCTGGAGACCTCGCTCGAGATCTTCGCTCGCGTGCTCCGCGACTTGCACGTGCCCGCCGGCATGATCGCGGTCCAGACCGAGATCATTCGCCGCGAGGGCTACCAGCTCCTGCGCGGTCCCGTTACCGACGAACGGCACCTGGAGGTGCTCGGTGAGGTCCTCGCGGCGACGGCCGTGGATACCCTGTTCGTGAGCGCGGCCTGCCTGGGCTGTGGCCGAACACTGGGGGAGCTCCAGTTCCGCGCACGTACTGGTGCCACCGTGCTCTCCGCGGTTCGCAGTGATGAGGAGTTCCACGGGCCAGGCGCGGACTTTCAGCTGCAGCCGGGCGATCTCCTGATTGTCCGGGGCAACCACGACCAGCTCGATCGAGCGCGGAACCTGATCACAGGCAGCTCGGATAGTGGTGAGCGCGTGTCCTGACTCCGCCTGCAGGCTCCGGCATCTTGTGCGGATCAGCCCCGTAGCGTTTGAATCGCTTGCTGGGTGCGCTGGATCAATTCGCTCTCCATAGGATGCCCGCCAAAACGGGCGTGATTCAGTCCGTCGACCAGGTCGATGAGCTTGTCGCGAATCAGAGGTCGATCCGGTCCGCCTTCCAGGTCTTGAGGCAGGGCATGCACGAATTCGCGCAGGGTCTTGCCCGGAGCCTTACGATGTCCGCGTGCGGCGAGGGCGGCGAGCAGTTCCTCTTGCAAGCTGAGCTTCCTCGAGGACCCGAGCTGTCCGGTCCTCACCAGCTGATCGTGCAATGGGCGACGTAGGATCGTGAGGATCAAGAGCAGGATCAGGAGCACAGCCAGCTCGGGCCGCGACTTGGTAGAGACCCAGGCGGCGGCTGGGCCATCAGCCAGGGTTTCCATCAACTGTCCCAGGTAGGCTTCGTCTGCTCCGGAACTAGCCCAGGCCTTCGCGTCGCTCCAGAGGTACCCTGCCCAGGCCTTCAGGCCCTCGCCACCACCAGCGGCCTGCTCGAGCAGCGCCTGCACCCGCTGTGAGGTGGGCGTTGGTTCGAAGCGTTGCCAGCCCAGGTCTTCGAAGTGCACCTCGATCCAGGCGTGGCCGTTGGCTCGAGTGACTTCGTAGCGCTGCGCCTCTGCGTTGTAGCTGGAGGCCAAGAAACCGGTGGCGACCCGGGCCGGTATGCCCTGCAGGCGCAAGAGCAGGGTGGAAGCGGCGGCAAAAGACGTGCAGTGACCACGCTCGCTGCGCATGAAGTTGGTGAGGCCGCGCACGCCCGGGAGATCTCTGGTCTTCGTGCTGTAGTCGAAGTTCTCGCGAAAGTGGGAGAGGATTCCCTGCACGGATTCCCAGTCACTCTCCGCACCGGCGGTGATTCGACGTGCTTGATCGCTCAACCATTGCAAGTCTTCGGAGGCTTCCGGCAGTTGGACGTAGCGGGCGTCCGGATGTTTGGCCTCGGCACGGGCCAGGGCATCGGAGGGGGCGCGATCGATGCCGACAATCAACTCATAGGAGAAGTCCGCCACCCGCAGCTCAGCGGGCAGGGCCAGGAAGCGATCAGGGTCCTCCTGAAGCTCGCTCAGGCGAATCGACAGGGCTGGTTGTGCGGCGAAGATCAATGTCTCGGAACTTCCGCGCAGTCGTAGCGCGTTCTGTTGGACGTACAAGTGCCAGCGAGATTCAGCGGGGGAGGCCGCCAGCGTCGACCAGCCATCCGACTGGCCGTCGTCCTCGTCGAGGACAGTCAGGTCCTTGCGGGATGGCGTGGATCGCATACCCGTCTCGGTGAAGGTATCGAGACACAGAGCACGCAAGTAGAGCGGGCCGACATCACCGGTAGCCACCTGTGGCAGGTTAGCAGGCCGCGCAGTCAGCGTGATGACCGTCTCGTAGCTCAGAGCGCCGAGGGAGCCTCCCGGCCGGATGTCCCCGGGGAAGGTGTCATCGGTCGAGTCATCGCGATTTTCCGTCTCCTCGCGTTCGTTGGCTTGATCGCGGGCTGCAGCGTCGACACGGCTGAAGATTGCCTGCCGCGGATCGAAGGCAGGACGCGGAAGAGCCACCAAGACGGGATAGAAAACAGTGGTCAGCAGCAGGAGTCCGAAGCTGACAGGTAGGGCTGAGAGCAGGCGCCTACGAAGTTGCAGGCGCGTATCCGCCTCGGTCGCTGGCCTCGAAGCCCAGACGCGCATGAAGGGAGCCGCGGCGCGGGCTTCGAGCCGGTCGAAGTGATAGCGCAGGGAGAGCAGCAAGAGGGCTGAGCAGCTGAGCACGACCGAGGTGGGCAAGAGCAAGAGCCAGGACTGATCGGGAGCGGCCGACATGGCCAGCAGGACCTGGGCCGGAGCCAGTCCGATCATCCAGGCTTCGAAGTCCAGGCGTCGTGGGCGCGCGAGCAAGTTGCCCTGGAGAACCGTGAGTACAACCAGCAGCCAATGGGCGGGTGAAACTGCCTGCAAGATGATCAGAGGCAGGAGTTGCAGGCCGATGGCCAAGACCTCTGCGTTGCGTCGGTGGCGTGACCAGCGGGACAGGAATGCGGTCAGGGCGGGCCCAGCCAGGGGCAACGCCACCGCCGCCAGGGCGCAGCTCCAGTAGAGGACACTCGAGCTTGTGCCTTGCTTGGTGCGGGTGATCCAGTGAGCTGATACGAAGGTGAAGATTCCGAGCCACGCGCAGCCGCGCGCCAGCTTCGAGCTCCAAGCCTCGATGGACTCGGGTAGCAGCCGATGACCGTGTCTGGGAGCGCTCACGAGGGGCTCTCTCCGGCGAAGCGGGCGTGCACTCCCGATCCGCTGCGTTGGAAGATGTCGTCGATGTAAGGGCTGTCGACGTCAATTACCCTCGGGTACCGAGCACCAGGCGGTAGCGCCTTGGTAGCTCTCCCCTCCAGGCGATCCCCACCGGCAAGAACCCAGGTGCTACCCGGCGCGGCCTCCATGCACTGAATCAGACGCTGCTCCAAGGTCTCGACATCCACGACCTGAGCCTCGACCAGGGCCAAGGCATCCATGCCCTGGAGCAATCCACGCCGCCCGCGGAGACCCGTGTGGACCTCGTAGCTTCCCGATTCGTCTTCCAGGACGAGGTTGACCGTGCACCCCCTGGACAGCTGATGTTGCAGCAGCGTGGCGAGCAGACAGACCGCACTCTCGAAGGAGTGGCGCTGTCCCCGTTGTACGCCGAGGCGTTCGCACACGCTGCTGGAGAGCCCCAAGTGTAGGTGGCCGTCAAGATCACCGCGCAGCTCTTGCAAGATAGGACGTCCACGCTTGGCGCTCAACTTCCAGTGAGCACGTCGTAGGCTCATGCCGGTGCGCCATTCGCGCAGCTGAAAGAACTCATCCTCCTGTAGGAGCGAGCGCTCGATGTGGGCCTGACGTCCGACGGAGCGGGAGCTCAGCCGTCGCTTGTTTCTCAGCCGACCCAGACGGGGCCAAGCCAGCATGTCGACGGGCAAGCGGTAGCCGCGATCGATGCGCAGGAGTCCGAAGGGGTAGCTGGAGTGCAGTAGCACCTCGAGCTTGGTTCGGCGCCCGCGCCGTTGATGGCGATAACCCAGGGAGAGTCGCTGCGTGCAGCCACCCTCGACCTCGGCCACGCCGCCAGCGGGACGGCCGCTGGAATCGTTCCGTCCCCTGTGTTCATCGACCATGGAGAGGTAGAGATCGCGGCTGTACGATCCGCGTCGCTTCGACCGAAGCTCGATGGCAAAGAGGAAGGACTCGCCGACTGAATGGGCAACGCCTGGCAGGTATCGGAGCTCCAAGGCGCTGGTGTTGCGCCAGACGAGAATGAAGGCCACGAACAAGACGGCGATGCCGAAGGCAGCAAACAGCAAGCCGATCCCTCCCGCAGCCCAGCCCAAGAGGGCTCCGATGCCGAAGAGCGGCAGGAAGAGCCGCCCGGCGGGTTCGAGGGTGATGCGGCAGGTGTGTGGAGAGACGAAGGAGTCGGTCTGCGTGCGGGAGTCGGCGGCGCTGTTTGGCGCCGAGGTGAGCATGCCGGTTGCTTCGGCGTAAAGCTTCACTGAGGGCGTCATGTCAGCGGCAGGATCAGTGCAGCTCCCTCAAACGGGACAGGGCACACGGCCTAGCACTTCAAGCACGGCGGTGTCGCTCGCCAGGTCGGCGCGGTGATCCGGGGAGGGGGCAATGGGCACGACCCGATGGGCGAGTACCGGAACCGCCATGGCCTTGAAGTCATCGGGGACGCAGTAGTCGCGGCCTTCGACCAAGGCCAGGGCCTGGGCAGCGCGCGACCAAGCGAGGCCCGCGCGGGGGCTGGCACCCAGCAGGAACTCCGACTCCTGTCGCGTGGCATTCAGGACTGCGATGGCGTAGTCGAGCAGTTCATCCTCGATGCGAACTCGTCTCAGGAACTCGGAGGCCTGTGCGATGCACTCACCGCTGGCCACCGCCTGCAAGTTGTCCAAGGGGTCCTGGATCATTCGCGAGCGCATCAGATCACGCTCGATGGACTCTGTGGGATAGCCCAGGCGGACGCGCACCAGGAAGCGGTCAAGTTGAGATTCGGGCAGGGGATAGGTGCCCTCAAATTCGATCGGGTTCTGGGTGGCGACCACCAGGAAGGGCCGAGGCAGCTCGCGGGTCTGCCCGTCCACCGAAACGCGGCCTTCGTTCATGCTCTCGAGCAAGGCTGATTGGGTGCGCGGTGAGCTCCGGTTGAGTTCATCGGCCAGCACGATATTGGCGAAGATCGGACCAGCTTGAAACTCGAAGCGCTCGCGGCTGGCTGAGTGAGTCGAGACCCCGACCACATCCGAGGGGAGCAGGTCGGAGGTGAACTGGATGCGCTTGAAGTTCACGTCCACCGACCTGGCAAGGGCCTTGGCCAAGGTGGTCTTGCCTGTTCCTGGCACGTCTTCGAGCAGGATGTGCCCCTCTGCCAGCAAGGCGACGACGCACAGCTTCAGGGCCTCGCGCTTGCCGAGGATCACTCGCTCCAGGTTGTCCACCAGGGCGGTCAGGTCCGCGCCGAAATCCCTGGCCAAGGCGCTCGAGTCACAGCTGGAGGGGGTGGGGGATGCACTCGCATCGAGCTTGGAGAATGAGGCGTCCAGGGACATCGAGGGGCGGGTGGGGTCAGCTGGGGCAAAAAAGGAGCACTCTCGTTGAACAGTCTAGCAGGCCTGATCGTTACCACGGCGATAAGGGGTCGTAACCTACGCTTTGGCATTCCCATGAAGTTATTTCTGCTCCCAATCTCGATCGCGGTTCTCGGGGTCGGGTGGTGGATCTGGTCGGTCGATGGCACGCGGATCGCCAGCCAGGAGGGCGTGCCACTCGAATTCGGACGCTTGCTGGCGCCGAGCAGCGCGCCAAGCGTGGTGCGAGACCAGCTTCCGGCCCTGCCTTCCGCGCCGAGCGAGGCGCTGGGAGGTTCGCCAGTGACGGAGCGCAGGGTGCTCGTCGATGACCTGGTCGCAATGGCCACACCACGTCCAGAGCCCGGCGAGTACGAGCAGCCCTTGATCAAGGAGACCTACGGCGACAACAGGCCCTGTTTTGAAGCTGAACAGGTCCAGGACGAGGACGGCATCTGGCGACTGCACGGCAACTGGTTGTCCTGGTACGAGAATGGACAGCTTCAAGAGCGCGGCCAGTACGAGAACCAGCTCGAAACGGGTCGCTGGGAGTGGTGGCACGACAATGGGTTTCGCGCGGCCTTCGGTCAGTTCGAGGCGGGCAAGCGTATCGGTGCCTGGTCGCTCTATTACGAGAACGGCGTGAAGATGGCGGACGCCAGCTACGCAGAGGGAGCGGGCCAGGGACCCTGGATTCTGTACTACGACGATGGCTCGAGGTGGGCGCAGGGCAACTACATCGACGGAGAGATCGCTGGCTACTGGACGATCTGGGATGAGTTCGGGGAGGTGAACCCCGAGCGCTCCGGGGTCTATGAGGCCGGTGCACGGGTTTCGCCCTGAGTGTGCTTCACTCTCGCCATGTTGAGCTGCCGCATGCTTGGCTTTCGGCGATCGCTGGATAGCGCGTGATCACCGCGGTGGTCGTGATCGAGTAGGACCGCCAGACTCATCTCCTCGCTGAGCGTGGCCTCTGCGCCAACTCCAGTGGGAGTGCTCTCACAGCTGGAGCTGGGAGTCGAGAGGGGTTGGGAGCGTGTGTATGGCTGTGGATTGGGCTCGAGCGCTGGGAGCTGTGCAGCCTGGCGAGACGAGAACTGCCTGCATTGAGGCCCTTGATGGAGATTGCCAGGGAAGAGCGAGGGGGCGGTTGGCTGGGGTGTAGGTCAGGGCAGCTGTCCTGCTAATTGATTATGATCCCATGCTCATGAGCGTCACCAAAGAAGAGCCCCAGTTGCAGCCCATCGCCCTGGTGTGCATGCCCTGGCAAGCCCTCGACAGTCCGAGCTTGCAGGTTGGGCTCCTGGCTTCCCTGCTGGATGGCCTCGAGATTCCTCACCAGGAGTTCTCCATGCACCTGGGGCTGATGGACTTCCTGACGGTCAGCTACCAAGCGGAGAAACAACCCTTCGAGCCGGACGACTACCGGCAGATTGCGGACCGCTGGGCAGACATCGCCGTTGGAGATTGGGTGTTTGCCACCGAGGAGCTGCGGGCTCCATCGCAGCAGAAGGATCGTAAGTTCGAGCAGATGCTGGATCGTCGAGGCATGGCCAAGGACCTGCGCAAGAAGCTCCTTCGTTTGCGCGCGCGCGTGCCGGCCTACATCGAATGGGCAGCTGATGAAATCCTCGCCAGCTCGCCGAGCGCTGTCGGGTTCACGCTTACCTTCACCCAGACGTTCGCTTCCTTGGCTCTTGCGAAGGAGCTCCGGCGCCGTCAGGCGGATCTCCCCATTGTCATCGGTGGTGCAGCATGCGCGGCTCCAATGGGGCGTGCGCTGCTCGAGGCCTTTCCATGGGTCGACGCCGCAGTCAGCGGCGAAGCGGAAGCGGTGGCTGGAGCGCTGTTCAGGGCCTTGCGCAACGGAGAAGCTGTCCCAGAACTTCCGGGAGTCGCACGTCGTGATGGAGCTACGGCGCTCCCCGCCCCGCCCGAAGGTAAGCGGCTTGACATGGATGCCGTGCCCTCACCTCAGTTCGATGAGTTCTTCCAGCGCTTGCAGCGCTCTCCCATGAGAGGGGCGATCACCCCGCGCATTCCCTTCGAGAGCGCCCGTGGTTGCTGGTGGGGGGAGAAGGCTCACTGCACGTTCTGTGGCTTGAACGCCATGGACATGACGTTTCGCAGCAAGAGCGCGGACCGAACTGTTGACGAGCTCTTCGGCTTATCTGAGCGCCATCACGTGCTGGACTTCACGGCTGCGGACAACATTCTCGACCAGTCGTATCTCAAGAGCGTGATCCCAGCGCTGATAGAACGCGGCCAGGACTTTCGCATCTTCTACGAGACGAAGTCGAACCTGGACCGCGACGAGATCACTCAGCTCAAGCGAGCAGGAGTCAACAAGATTCAACCTGGTATCGAGAGCTTGAGCACTCACACGCTCAAGCTCATGCGCAAGGGCGTGACCGGGTTGCAAAACGTACGATTGCTAAAGTGGTCGGCCGAGGAGGGGCTCGAGGTCGCGTGGAACATGCTGTTCGGCTTCCCTGGTGAGCTGCCGGAGGAGTACGAGCGTGTCGCTGACGTGGTGCTCTCGATCGTCCACCTGCAACCTCCCTCGTTGGGCCCAATCGTCATCGACCGCTTCAGCCCGTATCACGAAGACCCGGCTTCGTTTGGTATCGAGCTGCATGATCCTCTGCCCCACTATGCGCTCCTGTACGATACCGAGATGCCCTTGCTCGGGGAGCTGGCGTACACGTTCCAGCACAGCTACGTGGACGGCCGCAAGCCTCAGGAGTACGTCTTTGGTCTCTCGAAGCGCCTCCGCCGGTGGCACAAGGAAGCGAGTGTGAATCGCGGTGCACTGACCTACCGTCGTGGCCCAGGATTCCTCCAGATTCGAGACGAGCGCACGACGACTGAATCGGCTCTGTACGAGCTGGAAGGCGTCGATGCCGCCGTGTACGACGCTCTCGACGAAGGCGCCAGCGTTGTCGAGATCCGTGAGCACGTTGGTAAAGCCCTCGGCGAGAAGCCTGAGGAGGCGGCGGTCAGGCGTATCCTCGGTGAACTGGTCGAGGCGCGGCTCGTTCTCGAGGAGCGAGAGCGATACCTTTCCCTGGCTCTACCAGCGGATTCAGTGCAGCAGGCGTAGCTCCCCGGTTGCCTGGAGCACGACTCCCTGGTCGCCCCGGTCAGATTCGCGAGGCGAGTAGCCGCAGGGGCCAGCGTACGGGCCGCCGATCGACGTCGCCCCAGTTCATGCGTAGTTGCGGCTCGACCAGGGTCAGCGGGTCGCTACCCTCACGGGCCTGCCAGCGCTGAACGGCGGACCAGGTTCGAAGGTAGCCCAGGGTCTGGTCCAGATTCCACTCGCTCACCATCTCGAAGGTCGGGACGTCCATGCGCTCGAAGGGCCAGGGGAAGTCCCGGTACCCGGTCTCGATGTGGCGGCGCTGAGGAGGCCAGTCATCCTTGAGGATCTCGTGGTACAGCTGGAGCATGGGGCGATCGAAGGCCTCGTCCACGCTGAACAGCTCATAGCACCAGGCCACCACCACGCCCCCCGGTGCAAGCACCCGGCGCAGCTCTCGATGGAAGGGGTCGGGATCGAACCAGTGCAAGGCCTGGGCCACCGTGACCAGGCCAACGCTCCGCTCTGCCAGGCCGCTCTCGGTCGCGTGGCGCTGCTCGTAGCGCAGGTTTGGGTGTGGGGGGGCACTCGACAGCTGCTCGGCGCTGGCGTCGGTGGCGATCACCTCGGAGAAACGCTCCGCCAGGGCAAGAGCAGCCTGTCCGTTGCCCGTGGCGCAGTCCCACACTCTCGTCGTGTGAGGCACCAGGCCAGCGATCCAGTCGAACAGAGCTGGCGGATAGGTCGGACGAAAGCGACTGTAGTCCTGGGCATGATCGGAGAAGTGATCCCGAAATGCGGGTGAACTCTGTGGTCGATCGGAGGTACTCACGACTCAGACGATAAGAGTTCGGGACGGCCTGTGCACTCCTCTCGGACGCAGAGGTCAGATTGGTCCACGAAGAAGGCTGAAGAGCGGTGAGCGGAAGCGGCCAGGCAGCACTCCCTATCTCGTCAGTCTGCAAGCTCGAGAGTAATTGGCGATTCAAGGCGCCTCGGAGCTCGTGGGAACCATTGAGCGTACTGGACCGTCAGAGTACATCCGGGCATGTTTCGATATCCCTGATCATGGAGCCTGGGCGTAAGATGGAGATCCAGATGAAGTCTACCCTCCTCAACTGTGTCCTGATTGTCGGCCTCTGCCCCCTGGCTGCGGCCCAGCTGCGTCTTCCGGGCGCTGCCCATGTGGAGAGCCGGGAGAAGCCTGGGCCGCTGTACATCACGTGGATGGTCCATGTTGATCCTTCGAACTGGACCCTGCCGAACAAGTTCGACCATGGCTGCTTCATCCTCGACCAGATGGCTGATCTGGTCGAGGCTCACGGAGGGTTGATGTGTGCGACCTTCTCCAGGCCCTTCCTCGATGGCTGTCAGAGTCTTGCGAACGGCCCATCCAAACCGGGTTCGGTGGGCGACCTCGCGGCTCGCGGTCATGAGATCGGCTATCACCCGCACTCGGGCGACCTCGTCTCCGATACGCAGCTCATCCAGACCCTCGTGGCCGGCTACACGAGTCAGCCCTGGCCCTCTGATATCGAAGGTGGTGGAGACCACGCGCTACTCTCATCTCTTGGCTACCGCACAGGCGCAGGGTGCGGAAAGGACCAGGCCTCACAGCTGTTCCAGATCAGCCTCCGTCCCTATCGGCCAGTCGAGGGTGATTGCTACGGACAAGACCCAGCCGGACTCATGATTCATCTGGGCAGCGGAGCTGTGGATGGTGCTGGCCAGGCCTCGAACAACCTCGATGAAATTCGAGTTGGGCTGCAGTACGCCATCGATAAACGGCGATCGGACAAGCTCAACTTTGCCAACCTGACCACCACACACCCCGACGACTGGTTCAGCTCTCCAGCGTCTGAGGTCCTGGCGGACTTTCAGCTCATCGATGCCTGGATGACTTCCGAGCTCGACCCACTGCTTGCGAGAGGCGTGGTGGCCTGGGCCAACCCATCGAAAAAGGCGGACATGTTCGAAGCCTGGGAGGCGTCGGGAGGCGACAACTCAGATCTCTTCCCACCCCCTCTAGTGAGTGATCCGGACTGGGACTATCTGGACAGCACGAACTCCCCTCTGGCAAGCGATCTGGTCGACGAGGTGCTCATCGACTCTCAGGATCGGCTGTGGATAGGCTCTGGAGACGAGGTCGGTGGGCTGTCCTTGCTCGATGGAGGAGTCTGGACCTCCTTTACCAGCTCCAACTCGCCCCTGCGCTCGAACCGTATCACAGCCCTCGCCGAGGGTGTTGCGGGAGACCTCTGGATCGGAGGGTTCAGCACTGGGCCGGGGACCTCCACTGCGCTCTATCGCTTTGATGGCCTGGCATGGAGTGTCTTTGACTCCTCGAACTCTCCAATCCCTGACCCCTTTCTGTTCGAGGTGGCCGTCGATCCGGCTGGGGTTGTCTGGGTCGGTGGTAAGAGCGGGCTCTACCGTTACGACGGAAGCTGGACAACCTACACGGCCTTGAACTCCGGCCTGCCAGCCAACCAGAGGGCGGTCTGGAGCATCGATGCTTACAGTGCTTCTGCCCTCTACCTGGGATTGCGAACAGGTGGTGCGGTTCACTTCCAGCACCAGGGTGACAGCCTCCCAGTCAATGATGTGTGGACGGTCCACGATCGCTCGACAACCTCTGACGCGCTGCCGGCAGACACGGTTCATGCAGTCGCTTACGACGGAACAAGCCGGCTACTCGTGGGGACGATGCGGGGCTTGGCTGTCAGTGAGAGTGGCGTCTGGAGTACCTACACGAGCACTGACTCGGATCTCGGCTACGACCAGATCTGTGACATTGCCTTCGACTCAACAGGGCGTGCTTGGTTGGCCACCTTCGGAGGTGGAGTCACTCGCTTTGATCCGAGTACTGGTCTCTTCGAGAACTTCCAGATCCCTGATGGCACGATTCACACGCACTACAACCAGACCATTGCCCTCGACAGCTCGGACCAGATGTTTGTCGGTTCGCTGCGGGCGGGGGGCGTGAGCCTCTATAGCGGCAACTGACGATCCCTTCGTGGGCACCTGCCTCTCGAGGGCAATGGCTGACGGCTGGACCAGGAAGGGGTTAGAGCGCTAGCGGACTCTCCTTCAAGGTTGCACCGCACTATCGATACCCGGGGCTCTTCTCTAGCTGACTGGCCGACACCCTTTCAGGAGTGATCGCCGCGAGCCAGGTGAGGGGCGGACGCGAGACATTCCGGAAGCCGCCATCGAGCTCGATCCCATGAGGATTGCCATGGGGCAACCAGGTATCAGTGGTCCTGTTCTGGGGACCACCACGACGGGGGCTGGGGTTGCCGGAAGCTAGCTGGCTGGGTCTTGCGCCTCCTGTGGGGCATGGGGATGTAAGGTTCTTGCAGGGTTGCCAGGGGGAAATTGGCAGGCTCATGTCAAAGGCGTTAGCCTTGGCACTGTCCTCGATACATGGAGCCATTGCGGCTCCCGCCTTCCAGCTCGCCTTCAACCTCGAGATCCATGAACTCCCGTCGCCAGCTCCCGCTTGTTGCCACGCTCCTCGCCGCTTCGCTGATTCTTCCCTCGTGCCTGGTCGGTTCGAGCTCAACCACCGAGAGCAGTGGACGCTTCGTCAGTGCGGAGACCCTTGGGCGCGTGTCCGTTGGCGAGAGCGAGAGCTTCGTGCAAAGCCTGCTCGGGGAGCCCAGCGAGAAGATCGATTCTTCGACCGGAGGTCAGATCTGGAAGTGGGCCTACTCGTCCACGACGAAGAAGACCGGCGGGGTCTTTCTGCTTGCCTCCTCGAGCAATAGCTCCTCGGAGACTGGAGCGACCTACGTCGAGTTCCAGGACAGCAAGGTCATCAGGTCCTGGCGAGACTGAGCTGTGTAAGTGGGTTGGTGCGCACCCGCTCACATGGGGTACCCTCGACGCTAGCTGCTCGGACCGTGCCTGTGTCGATCCGGGTATCAGGGACGTGTGGCGATGAAGTACAGGGTGTTGGTCAATGAGTTCCCGTCGTCATAGCCCGTCAGGGTGCCTGCTTCCTGCCACGCGGTAGCCTTGTCGAAGATCGAGTGGGCCAGGAAGATGAAGCCCTTCCAGCCTTCGCCGGCACCAGCGAGGTTGGAGGAGAAGATCGGGTAGCCTTCCTGGATCCACTGTGGGTCGAGGAGTTCCTCCGAGATCGGGGTGAAGGGCAGCATCTGTATGCCGTGGATGAACTCCGGGTTGTTCCCGAAGAAGGTCGCGTAGTCGACCTTCAGGCCCCAGAGCACCCCGACGACCTTGTTGTCGGCGAAGGGCGGGGGATACAGATCATTGCTGGAGGGAATCTGCCAGTAACGCTTCGCGCTGCGGATCTCGGTCGCCAGCATCAGCCGCCCGAGGTCCTCGAGGCGCTCATCGCCATTGACCAGCCCCCACAAGTAGACCGCGTACCACGCATTCACGGCCTCGGAGGTCGATTCCTGGTTACGAGCATCGCCGAACTGGAAGAGACCTGCGGCCCACGAGTGACCCACGAACCAGTCCATGTTCCTCATCTTGGTGTAGTCCTGATCGGCCGCAGTCGGATTGGCGACGTCTCGGACCAGGTGCTGGATGGCTGCCCAGTTGGTCGTGGCCCAGGCGCTGTCGCCCCTGGCTATGGCAGCGGCGGCGTAGATGAAGTAGCCGTAGTGGAAGTGATGATCGTTGTAGTAACCCTGGCCGAAGCCGGCGGCCGGGTTGTTGATCGCGGTGGAGGCCACGATTCCCCCATAGGTCCTGTCATACACCAGCGACTGGGGATTCGTGCCGTCCAGCCAGGGCTGGTAGGCGGCAATCAGGTTGTTGCGATAGATCGCTGCCAGGGAGGTCTCACCGAGCTCGTCGGCGATCAACGCGAGCCTTCCGAGCTTGGCGAGCTGCTTGCCGCCGAAGTACGTGTCGGATGAGACGACCGCCTGCCCCGTGTCTCCAGCCAGCGCTGTTCGAACGTCAGGCTCTCGCGCGGGGTCGATACCGGAGGGAGCGTCCCACGAGATTGTGGTCAGCTGCTCACGGAGGAACCAGCGGCTACCGATGATGCCGATCATGGGACCCTTGATCGTGTCCGTGACAAGGCTCGTCATGGAGGGGGAGAGGAGGATGTCTCGGTGGTGAGAAAGGGTCATCATGAGCAGTGACCCCGTGCCGATGGACTCCCAGTCGAAGGTCATGATGGCCTGGTCTCCGATGGCCGTGGCCTGAACCTCTCCCCCCGTCGGGATTCGGGTTGAGTGCTGGTCCAGGAGAGCGTCCATCCCCGCCTGGGCAGAGGCAATTCGGAGGGTGCCGCTGAACGGCTGGGTAGCGCTCAATCGAGAGAGGCTGTCCAGGGTGAGTGAGATGGGAGAGGACGAGTAGACGAGCCAGCGCTGACCGTTGTTGAGGCCGAACTCGAAGCGCGTGCCTGTGTGGACCGAGCCGAGGGGCGCGCCGCCGCCGTTCACGGACAGGATCGCATGGATTGTCTCGATTCGAGGTGTATAGCCAGCGTACTCCGCGGTGACGTAGGGCATCCCCCGGACAATTGGGGCCACCATCGAGCGGCCCGGCTCACTCCACTCCACGGTGACAGAGAGGTCATCGAAGTCGATGACTCTACGATCGCCGAGGGGTTCGACGGACCCCAGCGCCATGTTGTCGATGAAGGCCGTGAAGATGAACGTGGGGCCAACGGTCTTCTGTGGCCTGCAGGCGTGCACTCCGTTCTGCTTGACCTGGAGCAGGTAGGGGAGGGAGTTGATCGTGTTCTCCCCGTTGCCGAGGGTCAGGTTCTGCCACCACCGGTTGGTGGGAAGCGGAGAGCTGAACTGTCCCCACAGGGCACCGGGCTGCAGGGAGTGGTCAGCCTGTGGCCAGGGGCTGGTGGACGAGTCCAGGGGAGGGCCGCCCAGCAGCGAGGTTCCATGGCCAGGCGCCGGGATTAGCTGTACGCTTGTCGCGCCGGCGATGGGGAGTGAGGCAGAGGGGGGCGGCGCGATCGAACCATTGACGAAGGCCGTCAGCGAGAGGCCGTACGGGTAACCTCCGAGCTGTGCTGGAGCCTGGATAGGAAGTACCAGCTCTCGTGTTGCTGGCAGGATGCCCGTCCCCAGGATCCAGCTGGAGCTGGGCTCGGTGCGCAAGGCCGGGGAGCCAGTCATCGAGCTGTTCAGCCGTCCGACAAGCAGCACCCTGGCTCCGGCCGGTCCCGTGACGACTGCCTGGTAGCTGCGTCCGCTCTTGATGACCTGAGTGTACGGAGTTGCCGATGACGCATGGGCCATGCTGCCCAAGGGCGTAGGAATCAGGCTGAGGAGCCCCAATAGGAATGAGCTAAGAGTCATGGCTTCCTGGGTGATAGGTAGGCAGGGCTTGCGCCCCCATCTAGCTGCGGGGTCTCGGGGCATTCTAGCATGCCTGTGCAGATGAACCCGAAACTCGCCAGGTGGTTCGAGGCGGTCTGCCGCGTACGGATTCTCGACGGTAGGCTGAGTGCCTGCCGGAACTCCTCAGGCTGCCGAGGTGCTGCGAACCCAGGACCAGATCGAGAGAGGCGGTGCAGACATTGCCTGTTCGCTTTGGACAGCCAGCTTGCGATGAGGGTTACGGTCCCGAGATCGATCATGACATCTGGTACCGATGGAAGCCGGCGGTGGCAATCCTGGCGGGTGCCTACGCCGTGAATACGTCTTTGATGACCTCGGTAGACACCAAGATTGCCATCTACTCGGGTACGGACTGTGGTACCTCCACGCTTCTGGGGTGCAACGACGATGCCTGCGACTACCAGTCCGAGGTGATGTTCTCTCCGAAACCTGGTGTTGAGTACTTGATTCGCATCGGGACCTACTTTGGCTCCGGTGGCGATGGCGGCTCTGGGGCTTTCTCGATCTTCGGTATCTGAAGAAGAGCGGGTGAAATAGCGCGAGCCCCCTGATCGGGGCTCGCGCGCTCGCTAGCTTCAGGTCTCCGGCTGAGGCCGTTTCGGTGGGAGCCCTGTGTTGCTCTTGCTGGGGCCGCTCCTCGGATTCTGTGGGGCGCATTCCAGCGCGGTTGGGGACTTTGGAGGGAGCGCGCGTATCATCTCTTCTCTCTGAGCACGGAAAATGAGAGAAGACAATCGAGAACGCTCCCCACGCTGGCCGCGCCTTCCCTTGTTGGCCACGTTGATGGAGCAGCCAGTCGCGATCCGCATCCTGGGCCTCCTCCTGCTCCTGCACTTCGGGCTCATGGGCGCTGGTCTCACGGGCTGGACATGCCCGTCCTACTCTGT
>JABACD010000025.1 GCA_014237855.1 Planctomycetota bacterium
TGTCGGTTCCCACCATGGTGGATGCCATCACTTGATTCGCCAGGTTGCGTCGCTGGTCGTTCGTCAGCCCGGTCTCTACCCGCACGTGGAGGGTGACGCCCGTCGGGAAGGTCTCGTGAGTCGCCAGATCCTCATCGGCGTCGGGCACGAAGACAAACACGTTGTTACCCAGGAGAGCGGCCTGTCCCAGGAAGGGGCTCTCGGTTCCGGGGAAGCCCAAACCGGGATAGTAATCGGGGGCGCTGTCATCGTCCGTGTCGAAGCCGATCGCCTGACCGTTCTCGTCGATCCACTGCTGCCAGGGGAGCGCCGGGGGACTGCCCGCCGGCGTCCGATCGTAGGTGTAGCCGTTGATGAAGGAGCGGCCGCTGACGAGAGTGGTCGCTCCACTCTGCGGGTCCACCTGCTCCACCACCAGGGTGCCGGTAAAGCTGTTGTTGGGAACCTGTCCGGGTGAGCTGGACAGGACGCTGTCGATCCCGATGGCCTCGGTGAACTCCACCATCAGGAATTGATTGCCCGCCTCCCCGCTGGGGAGGATCGCAGCTGTCGGATAGGTCGGTCCGGGCAGGATGGGATTGCTCGTGGTGACATTGTCGTACATGTCCTCGATCTTCCGAATCGAGGTCACGTTGGTTGTCGGCTGCCCATCCGCCCCGAGGACGAAGACCTTGCTGGGCAGGAGCTGCCCAAAGCCATTAGAGACCTGAACGAGATCCATGCTCCCTGCATAACCAGACCCGCTCGCTGAATCGCTGCCCGTGCAGGCTGTGAGGAAGACCGATGACAGTCCGATAAGTCCTACGCTGTAACGAAGCTTTGTCGTCATATTCGAATCAGGGCTAAGCGACCGGGGGGGCTGGCCGTCTAACGGAGGAGGGAAATGTCAGGAGTGGAGAAAAAGACGAGGATCTCAGCTGCAAGCGGACGATCCATACAGGTTGGCTTCGCGGCGACCGTCATAAACGACGACCTACACGCCTCACCATCCCGACGAGAACGGGCTCAGCAGGGGGCCATAGTGGTGCCCCAGGGCCCGGTAAGGATGCCGCCCAGCAGCCCTTCTGAAAAGGAGCCCGGCCAAAATCTGGGCGGGGAAGAGAAAGAGCCGGATGAGGCCCGGAGATGACCACCGCTGGGAATTGTGGCCAGCTGCCCCCCCAGGAGCGTGTGCCCTCGGGTCCGCGCCCTGCTGCTGGCGCGCGGGGCCGGGCTCCTCTCCCCTGAGGCGCCAGCGGCGTCTCAGGGGAAGTCCGCTCTTGGTCGCAGAGGGGCTGGCCTGGGCTGTATTTCATCTTCGAGTGGTGGTCCTCACCGGGGATCCATTGCCGCCGAGGTGAATCTCCTGATATCTCAATCCCCGTGCCGCGCACGCTGGAATTGTCTCATACCCACATCGATCTGCCCTAAACCCAATGATTTTAGAATCTTAGACCGAACTTTAGTGGCTCCCGTCCCGCCCGGGGGCGCCACCTGACGGTACCTGAGCCGACGGCAAAGCACGCTCCTGGTGAGTGATCCCGCTACACGAGAGCGCTCATGACTCCCTTCTGTGCTCTTTCGCCCACCCAGGCTCCCTGCGGAGAAGCGGTTCTGAAGTGTTGGGGGGGCCCATCAGGATTCCTAGACTCGGCTCTCATGTCGCGAACCGAGCACGTCTTCAACCCTGACGCCTTTGCCGATCTACCGGCCGAGGGCACCGACCAGACCGCCCCCGCAAGCGCTCCCCCGGAGCGAGAGCTCGAGTCTGCCCTGCGGCCCCGTGACCTCTCGGAGTTCGTTGGTCAGGACCGTCTGCTGGACAACCTGCGCATCGCACTCAAGGCTGCCGCCAGTCGCGGAGAATCCCTGGACCACGTCCTCTTCTCGGGGCCTCCCGGGCTCGGCAAGACCAGCCTGGCTCGAATCCTGGCGACGGAGCTTGGCGGAGAACTCCATGGCGTCACGGGCCCCGCCCTCGAGCGGCCCCGGGATCTCGTCGGAATGCTCACCCAGCTCAAGGCTGGCGATGTCTTCTTCATCGATGAGATCCACCGCATGCCCGCCAATGTCGAGGAATATCTCTACACGGCCATGGAGGACTTTCGCGTCGAGGTCACCCTCGACCAGGGGCCACACGCAAGAGTGCTGCCCCTCACTCTCGAACGATTCACCTTGGTCGGAGCCACGACTCGAGAGGGACTTCTCTCTGCGCCCTTCCGCGGCCGCTTTGGTCTCTTCGAGCGTCTCATCCCCTACCCCACCGAAGACCTGATTCGAATCCTCGAACGCTCCAGCGGGCTGATGAGAATTGGACTCGACTCCAAAGCTGCTGAGCTGATCGGATCGCGGAGCCGGGGGACGCCACGTATCGCCAATCGCTTCCTGCGTCGCGCCCGTGACGTCGCTCAGGTTGCGGGCAGCGAGGTGATCACACTGGAACTCGCCGAGAACGCCCTCGGTCGTCTCGGCGTTGACGAGAATGGCCTGGAAGACATGGACCGCCGTATCCTCCACTGCCTTGCGAACACGCCGGGTCAGCCCGTGGGAATCAAGACCATCGCTGCCACTGTTGGAGAAACCGAGCGAACCATTGAAGAGGTCTTCGAGCCACATCTGTTGCGCTGCGGCTTTCTTCAGCGAACTTCCCGCGGACGGCTTATCACCGCTCGTGGTTGCGAGATCATTGGCGTCGAACCAACGGCCAGCGATCGTCCGGGCGGAGATCTATTCTCCTGATGCGTCGAGCCCTGTGCCTCTTGTTCGTGGGAGCCTGTGCGCTGCCTCCCGCACCGCTAGTTCACGACCAGCGAATTGAGCCCTTGCGCTTGGAGCGCGAGCAAGCTCCCAGAGAGGAGGGGCTCCTGCGAGTTCGCCTCTCTGCTCAAGAGGGAGTCAGCCAGCTTGCGGTCTTCGGCACCGAAGATGGTGTGGTCGAGGTACGCCCCTCGGGGAGAATGCTGCGTACCTCAGCCGGAGAGCTCGTCGAATCACTCACCCTTCACGCCGCCACCGACAAGGCCGGGCTCGAGATCGACGAACGCCTCTATCCCGGCAAGTTGCGCGTCGGTGTCCACCCCACCGGTGGGCTCTACGTCGAGAACCTGGTCGATCTGGAGGACTACATTGCCGGAGTCGTCCCGGCGGAGCTCGTCCTGTGGTCGGCTCGGGAGTCTGAGATCGAGGCCCAGGCCATCGCTGCGCGCACCTACGCCCTGCGCTCTCTCGCGAAGAGACGCCTGGGTGGTCAGGCCTTTCTCTGGGACGACACCAGGGACCAGGTCTACCTGGGTAGCTTCCGAGCCGAGGACTCGGCTGGAGCCCGTCGCGTGGCGGCAAGACTCGAACGAGCCCTCGAGAGTTCCCGGGGCCGCGTCCTCCAGAACTCCGAAGGAGAACTCTACGACGTCCGCTTCCACGCCTCCTGTGGCGGCTACGCAACATCCCCAGCCGAGGCCTTTCCATTCGAGAGCGTCTGGCACCACGCGCCGGTGCGGTGCGAGCCCTGCGCCAGGATCGGAGCGGAGGAGGCCGCCTGGACACCGGGGGATGGCCGGCGCCGCCAGGTCCACTGGAGCTATACGGTTCCGGGAGGGGACCTCGCTGAGCTCGGCACCAGCGTCGGTCTTGCGGGCACCCCCCACTCCTTCGCCATGCCTCAGCTCGATCGTCATCAGCGCTGGCAGAGTGTGGAGCTGCGCTCCAGAGGAAGTGCGGTTCGCATCTCCGTGGAAGAACTGCGCCGCAACCTTGGAGCCGCCGAACTCAAGAGTGGGCGCATCATCAAGGTCTGGCCGGCCCTGGGCCAGCCGATCGAGGGCGGTGTGTTCTTCGAGGGTCTCGGGCGCGGACATGGAGCGGGGTTGTGCCAGGTCGGCTCCCATGCGCATGCTGAAGCCGGCTGGGACGCCGAGCGCATCCTGAAGCACTACCTTCCAGGCTCGAGCATCACCTCGCTTCCTCCAACCCGCCTCTCGACCCTTCACCGGTGACCCACTCTCGCTTCGGATATCAGGTCCTTGACTCCTGCTCGCGCACCCACGCGAGAACGGGCGTCTTCGAGACCCCCCACGGCCCGGTGCAAACACCTGCCTTCATGCCCGTGGGCACCCGCGCCACGGTCAAGGGTGTGCTTCCCCGCGACCTGCTGGAGGTGGGCTCACAGATGGTGCTGGCCAACACCTACCACATGCACCTGCGGCCCGGTGAGGACACCGTTCGAGAGCTCGGGGGGCTGCACACCATGATGGGCTGGGACGGTCCGATCCTGACCGATTCAGGTGGCTACCAGGTCTTCAGCATGGGAGACATCTGTCGGATCGACGAGGAGGGAGTGTCCTTCAAGTCGATCGTGGACGGAGGCGAGGTTCGCTTCACTCCCGAACGAGTCGTCGAGATCCAACGGGCCTTGGGTGCCGATGTGGCCATGGCCTTCGACCAGTGCCCACCAGGAACCGCCAGCCGCCAGGAGGTCGAACGAGCAACCGATAGGACGCATCGCTGGCTGGAGCGCTGCGTGAAGCGCCATCGCGAGCTGGGTGGTGAGGAGAGCGGCCAGGCCCTCTTCGGCATCGTGCAGGGTGGAGCTCATGAGGATCTGCGCGGCGCATCGGTCGAGGCAGTCTGCGCTCACGACCTCGTGGGTTACGCCATCGGTGGAGTCTCAGTTGGCGAACAGCCGGAGCTCATTCGCCGGGTCGTCGAGCACAGCGCACCCCTGCTTCCTGCTGACCGGCCTCGCTACCTGATGGGAGTCGGCACGCCCAAGGACTTCTTCGATGCGATCGCCAGCGGGATTGACCTCTTCGACTGCGTCACCCCGACCCGCAACGCCCGCAACCACACGGTCTTCACAAGCCGGGGGCGGCTCAACATCCGCAACCGGGGATTCCTGGAGGACCAACGCTCCATGGACCCGGAGTGCGACTGCATGGCCTGCACCCGGTTCAATCTCGGCACCCTGCGCCATCTCTGCACCACCGGTGAGATGCTCGGCGGCACGCTCCTCTCGATCCACAACCTCAGATTCTTCCATCACACCATGGAGCGCATCCGGCAGGCGATCTCCGAGGATCGCTTCGAGGAGCTGCGCGGTGATCTGGTTGAGCGCTTGTCCCGCAGGGTCGCGCCAGACGAACTCTGATCTTCGGGCAGGGCGGTCGTCCCGAGGAGGGCGATTGCCCCCGCTACTTCTTCACGAAGTCAGGGCATACTCTCGCGTTGGGTCGCTCCCGCCGCGAGCACGTATTTGGATGGTTGTACTTGCAGCGGTCGCACAGGAAATCCCCACCCTCCAGAGCGAAGAGCTTTCGGAACACGAGCTTCAGCCTCTGGAGAAAGCCCACGGGTCGCCTGCCTGGTAGGTAGAGAGAGCTCTGGTACAGCTGGAGCTAGCGATCGCGCATACGCGCAGAGATGACCTCGATACGGTCAATATCGATCAGGGGGTAGGAACCGGTCGCCACGCGGGCTGAGTTGACCGGGACACCCTGCACTCCGATCTCGTACCCGTTGTAGAGGCCGAGTTCGTAGCGCCTGCTGCTGCACTGCACCTGCGCCAGGAAGTCCGCTCCCCACCTGATCAGGTAGACCTTCTCACCATTGCGGTTCTGCTGCTCGAGCCAGCCGCGAGTCTGAAACCGTCCCCAGAGGGGATCATTGGAGCGCAGGTCCGCCTCCGCCTGGTCACGCAGGCCTTCCAGGCGTGCCTCGCGCTCCCGGCTCTCCGCCTCCATGTCGGCTCGCATCTTGGCCAGGTCACGATGCAGGTCGAGCCGCTTGGTTCGCTCATCGATCAAGGTGCGAGTGGGAGCGTCAGGTCCCATGGCCAGGATGGCCTGGTACATGGCGTAGAGTCCGGCGTAATCCACGGGCCCGGCCCCGGGAGCCAGAGCTGCATCCATGGTCGCGTTGGCCTCTGCCAGCTTGGCATAGATCCCGGGGCCTGCTGCCGCGGACGCTGTCGTCGGGTCTTGCTTGGCCGCCGCCTGGATCGGCTTCTTCGTGCTGACGGGCACGTCGGCCCGGCCAGTGAGCGCTTGCCCCACTGCAGCCTCCCAGAGAATCGCGGCACTCGCGCCAGCCGGCAACGCTCGAGTCTCTGCCGCCAGGACGTAGCCCATGGTATCCGGGGGAGAGTAGACCTGGACCCAGTCCTCGCTCATTGGCTTGGTCGCATCCTGGCGCTTGATGAACCTCAAGCGGTCTCCGCGGTCGAGCTGACCGAGAGGATAAGAGTTCTGAGTCTGTGGCCGAGGGCGCATGTTGATGTAGCTGCCGGAGACCTCGACCCATCCAGGACGGGCTGACTCCGTGAGGTACTTTCCAAACACCCAGACCTTGATGCCGCCAGGTGCCGCCACCTTCAGGTAAGGGGTGCCCGCGCGCTCGGCGTAGACAGCCAACGGGGTGTCGCCGGTCACCTGCAGGACGTCGCGGCCCTTCGGATCGGGAAGGTTGCGGAGGGTCGCTCCCGACCCACCTGCAAGCACATGCTTGATGGGTGCGCCACCATCCTGAGCAAGGCCACTGGCGGAAATGGGCACAGCCGAGAGGGCCAGCAGCGCTCCACCACCGATCAGGGCCCTCAGGCGCTGGCGGGTGGAGGTCCGTCGGATGGCGTCGTTCGTCGTGTGACTCGAATTCTTGGTGCCCATGATTGCTGCTGCGGTCATGCCGGGACCCCGAGGGTCGTTTCGCGTCCGGCGCCTCGACCCCGGAGGAAATCCCCGGAACTGGCGTCCTTCTCCTCGATCCTAGCCAAGGAAAGGGGCCCATTCCACAGCGCGCTTTGGCCTCCATCACGGCTTTTTGCCAGGTCAGAATTGCCACGCGTGAGGACAACGGCCGACTGTAGACTCACGGCACCGCCTGGCGCCCCCCGAGAGTCACTCCCCGGGCCCTGACCCCCATCGATGAGCCGACCACTTCAATTTCCTTACATGTTCTGGGCCCACCACGAGGGGTTCAAGTCCCCCTGGTGTCTGTCCCAATCCGGGATGCCCGTTCCAGAGACATCCTTCCTCGACGGGCTGAGCCTGGACGTCTCCCACCCCTGCGTGGAGGCCCTTCCGTCCCTCGAGGCCCGCCTGGCGGAGCTCTTCGGGGTTCCCGTCGAGCGCGTGCGGGTCACCGTGGGCGCCTCCGCGGCCATGCAGCTGGCGTCCATGCTCTGGTTTCGGACGGGAAGTCGAGTCCTCGCAGAGACCCCTGCCTACGAGCCCATTCACCAGCTGCCCCAGCTCTACGGTGCCCAGGTACGTCCCCTCCAGCGCCACGCAGCCAATGGCTGGCTGATCGACCCGAGTGAGATCCGGGGACGCCTGGCCACGGGCACGGGGCCGGCACACGCCTTCATCACCAACTGCCACAACCCCACCGGAGTGCTGATGGAGGCCAATCGGGTGGCTGCCATCGGCGAGGAGGTGGCCCAGCACGGCGGCGTGCTGATCTCCTGCGAGGCCTACATGGAGTTCCTGCCCAACGAGAGGCGCGTGCATGCCTTTGCAGTCGCGCCCAATGGGGTCTCCATCGGAACGCTGACCAAGGCCTACGGACTGGGCGCCTTGCGTATCGGCTGGATGATCCTGGGTGAGCAGGTGGCCGAGGAACACATGTCACTCACGGACATGTCCTACCTCTCCTACCTCGATCCTCCGACACCCTCGCTGGTGGCTGGCCGCCGGGCGCTCGATCACCTGGTCGAGCTGTCCCAGCCGATCAGGCGCATCGAGGCGGAGAGTCGGCCACACTGGACGCGCTGGCTGCAGGAGACTCCCGGCATTCAGGCCGTGGTGCCGGAGTTCGGCCTGCACGCCTTTCCCCGGATCGACGGTGTCGACGACACGGCTGCGCTCGTCGAGTACCTACAAGCCGAGCACCAGGTCGACGTTGTACCTGGCGAGTACTTCGGTGCCCCTGGACACCTGCGGGTGAGCTGTGGCGTCCCAGAAGAAACGCTCAAGCAAGGCCTCGAGCGACTTACCGGAGGAATCGAGGTTTGGCGCACGATCAACAGGTAATGGACGAAGCCCAGCGGACCGTACTCCATGTGCGGATCGCCGCCGGAGCAGGGGGTGGCCCCGAGAAGACCATCATCAACACGCCCAGACATCTCGAGGGCACGGCCTACAGGGCCTCGGTCGCGTACCTGCATCCTCCCGAGGATCCAGGTTTCGAGATCATCACCCGGCGCGCTCTCGAGAAGGCCTGTCCAATCGAGGGTATCCCCGAGAGCCTCCCGATCGATCCACGCGTGCTCTGGAGGCTTCGCAAGATCTGCAAGCAGCAGCATGTCCACATCTGGCATGGGCATGACTACAAGTCGAACCTCTATGGCGTGTTGCTGCGGCCGCTGTGTGGCTTCAAGCTGGTCACGACCGTCCATGGCTGGGTCAAGCACACCAAGAAGACGCCGCTGTACTACGGCATCGATCGCTGGACACTCCCCCGCCATGATCAGGTCATCGCCGTCTCCAGTGACCTCTACGAGGCGAGCTTGAAGGCTGGTGTTGCGACCGAGCAGCTGAGCCTGATTGAGAACGCCATCGATACGGAGGAGTACCAGCGAACACGGCCACGAGCTGCAGGTGGACGCCTGCGCATCGGTGCGGTGGGCCGTCTCTCCGAGGAGAAGGGCTTCGACCTCTTGATCCGAGCTGTTGAGAGCCTGATGGATGAGGGTCATGAACTCGAGCTTGCGATTGCTGGGGAGGGTGACAAGGAGGCGGCCCTCCGTCAGCAAATGAGCGCCTCGAGACACGCCGAACACTTGAAGTTACTCGGCTTCAAGAGTGACACACGGGCCCTCTTCGATGGCTTTGATCTGTTCTGTCTCTCCAGCCTGCGGGAGGGTCTACCGAACGTCGTGCTAGAAGCGATGTCCATGGGACTCCCGATCGTTGCCACCCGCTCGGGTGGCATGCAGGAGTTCGCACGTGACGGGGAGGACGCAATCCTCGTCGCCCCAGGCACCGTGGAGGAGCTGGAGGCCGGCTTGCGACGCGTGGTCGCTGATCCGAGGCTTCGAGACAGGCTGGCCGAAGGAGCACGAGCGCGAGCAGTGAGGGACTGCTCCTTCGCCAGACGAATGCAGAGAGTCGTCGAGGTCTACGACCGGCTCTGACAGCCCCCGCGAGATTCAGCCGGGAGCAACGCCAGGCTCACATCCGTCCGCCACAAAGACGACAGTACTCCGCGTCGCCTGCGTGCCCGCCAGCACCACATCCAGGGCAGGCCTGACCTGAAACACCACGCTCATGCATGGCCTCGCGCTCCGCGCGTGCGAACTGCACCGAGACGATTCCGGTGGGAACGGCGATGATCCCGTAGCCCAGGATCATGATCATTGCCGAGACCGCCTGCCCCAAGTTCGTCTGCGGTGCAATGTCTCCATACCCCACGGTGGTCAGGGTCACGATGGCCCAGTAGATGCCGCGTGGAATCGAGGTGAAGCCATTCTCCGGCCCCTCGATCAGGTACATCAGCGACCCGAAGATCACCACCAGCATCAGGACTGCGGAGACGAATACCTCGATCTTGCGACGGCTCGCGGCCAGCGCGCGCACCATGGTCTCGGACTCGCGCACGTAGTTGGCCAGCTTGAGCACGCGAAAGACCCGCAGGATGCGCAGGGTTCGAATGACCGCCAGCGCCTGAGTACCAGGCACCAGCACACTGACGTAGGTGGGCAGGATGGCCAGCAAGTCGACAATGCCGAAGAAGCTGCGTGCGTAGCGCACCGGTCGTGTCACACACATCAGGCGCAGGAGATATTCCACGGTGAAGAGCAAGGTGAAGGCCCACTCGGCACCGGTCAGGAGCACACCATGCTCCTGGCGAATCGACTCGACGCTCTCGAGCATCACCACGACGATGCTGGTCAGGATCGCCAGGATCAGCCCCACGTCGAAGGCCTTCCCCGCTCGAGTATCTGACTCGAAGATGATCTCGTGACCCTTCGCCCTCCAGCCAGTCAATACGACCTCGTCTCGTGCTGCCATGGAATCAGGCTACGCTCCAGGAAGGCCGAATTGAAGCTCAGCGAGAGCTCCGCCAGAGTTCCAGCACCCGTCGTTCTGCCTCGCGCAGGCTCCATCCCTGGGATTCAGCCAGGGGCACCAGGTCGTCGTACTCGGGGGAGACGTCCTGATCACCCAGTGGACTGCGCCCGGAATAGTCTGGGCGTATCCTCAGCTTGATACGGATCTCATGTCCCTTCAGTTCGAGCCTCTCGAAGCTGCGTTCACACTCAGCCCGCTCGACGCGAGTCCAGCGCAACCCCAAGCTCGGAGTTCGCTCGAAGATCACCGCCTCGAGGGCTGGCCGATCCACATGGCGGCACAGCGCGGAGAGCTGCACGCCGGGACGATCCTTCTTCATCTGGAGCGGGGTACACCACGCATCCAGGGCCCCGGCCTCCCGCAGCGCGCGCAAGCACCAGCCGAGCTCCTCACCCGTGGCGTCATCGAGGTGCACATCGAGCAGCCAGGCCTCCTGGTAGCGAGCCTTGGCTGCCGGCTCACAGAGCTGCACTCGCACCAGGTTCGGCGGACCCTCCTGCGGATCTCTTGTCCCAGCCCCCAGACCGATGGCCCGGGCGTTCATCACTCCCCTTGGCTCGAACTCGTCCACGAGCACCGACAGTAATGCTGCAGCAGTCGGCGTCAGACGCTCACCTGGGCCACCCCCGTAGCGCAAGGGAAGACCTCGCATCAGCTCCGTGACGGCAGGAACAGGCACAGGCATCTCACCATGTGCACAGCGCACGGTGCCCTCTCCTGTCAGGGGTGCCGTGGCCACGACGCGCTCGATCCCCAGTGCCTCCAGAGCAAGGAGCACGCCACAGACATCGATCAGTGTGTCCACCGCACCAACCTCGTGAAAGTGCACCTGAGCAGGGTCAATCCCGTGCACTCGCCCCTCGGCCATCGCGATGGCCTCGAGCACCTTCTTGCAGCGAGATCGCACGACCTCCGAGAGCTCGGGAAGCTGGAGCAGTGCACAGAGATCCGAGAGATGCCGATGCGGGGGATCCTCGCTCTCCACCGTTCGAACCATGAGGTGCGTGCCCTCGAAGGCCCCCCTCTTGGCCCGGGTCAGCTCGAGCTCACACTCACCCGGGACCAGTGCCTCTGCAAGTCGCCGGAGATCCTCGATCCCGAAGCGCTCGTCGCCGAGATCCAGCAGGGCCGCCAGGAACATGTCCCCTGCAAGGCCGCCAAAGGCCTCCACGAAGAGTGTGGTCATGGGTGAATGATAGCATTGCCCAGAGCCTCAGTCCCTGAGGATCAACTCCAGCTCCTGGGTCTCCCCGCTCTGCACCTTGACCTTGACCCGCTCACTCGAGGATTGCCCCTTGCTCGCGTGGACGAAGTAGGTTCCCGCTCCGAGGTTGCCGAACTTCCGACTCCCCGAGGAATTCACGGTCATTCTTGTCTGGGGAGAGAGTGAGATTCCCGAGGGGCTCTTGAAACTGACCCTCGCTCCCTGGGCTGGCTGGCCATCGCTCCCGACAATGCGGATGTTGATGATGCCCTCGGGCTCGAGCTGAAAGTTCAAGCCTTCCAGGTAGGCACCCTCGCCGATGACCAGTCCCTCGTGATATTGAATTCCGAATTCATTGCGATTGCCCCAGTGACTCGCATTCTGGTTGACGGTAACCAGGTACTCACCAGCATCAACGAACTCGAACTCGTAGTAACCCTGGTCATTGGTCTCGACCGACTTGTACTCCCTGGAAAATTCCGAATGGTGTTCTTCTCCAGTCTTGGCGAGCGCCACAGTGCAAGAAGCTCTGGGCCCCCCGGTCGAGGCGGTCACAACTCCTGAAATTCGAGAGATGGGAAGATCGAAGTCGATGCCGGAGTTTTGCCCCTGCTGGAGCTCCCGATAGTGAGCGGCCTGGCCCGTCTCTGGATTGCCTATCTTGAACTTGTACCCCCCTGCGCCAGATAGGGTCAGGAGGAACTCGCCATTGGAGTCACTCCTCACGGCGTCGTTGTCGAGATCACCATTCTTGCTGGCTCGGCAGGTGATCAGAATTCCTGCCAGCGGCTGACCCCCGCTCGTCACCTGTCCACTCGCGTAGGTTGGACTGGCGGGTGGAGCACCCAGCACAACGCTTGCATCTGCGCCCGCTTTCACATCGACCACCGTGGCGATCGTTCTGTGGAGATCACTGGGCACCGGATCATCATCCTCTTCTTGCAGGACAAGACGATAGGTACCCGCATCCAGGTCAATGAACTCGAAGCCTCCTCGGGAGTCGGTAGTGGTGGTCAGGTAGAAGCTCCCACGCCCTTCGACTCGCAAGGAGATCTCTCGGCCGTCTAGCTCGCCAACGACCGCATGGAGTGATCCTAGAATTCGGGAGGCCTGGCGCAGCCTGAGGCTAACTCCCTCGAGCTTGTTCCCCGGCACCAGCTGGAGCTCGACTCCATGACTCGAGCCGAACCCTGGAGCATCTGCGTGGACCCGGGAGCGCCCAGGCCTCTGGTCACGAATCGTGAATGCGCCCTTCTGATTGGTGGTGGTCTCCTCGCCCCAGCGAGATGCAACTCCCTCGAGAACGAACGCCTCGTCCTTTCCAAGGGAGTCCACCCAGACCTTCGCGCCAGAGACCGGCTCACCAGCTGGAGAGAGCACCGTTCCCCGAAGTTCAGACGAGCGCTTGGTCACCAGCTCTAGCTCTACAGAACCAGGAATGCTGACGGTCTGGCTCTCGGAACTCTGATGGCTCTTGGCCCTGGCGGTGACCGTCCAGCTGCCCTCCTGCAGCCCATCAATCGTGAAGCTGCCGTCCAAGCTGACGATGATGCGACTGACGGCGTCTTGCCTACCCAGCTCCGAGCCGCTCACGGGTTTGGCCTCGATGACGAAATTCGTGAGGCCCTCGCCCACGTCGTCCAGCACTCTTCCGCTAAGGCGGTCACCCTCCTGAAGGACGAGTAGCAGCTCTCCGGACCCCGGATGAACATCTGCGGTGCGAACCTTGTAGACAGGGCCGCGTGCTCGAAGGATGTAATCCCGGCCCTCCTCTGCCCGCTCCTTGGCCTTGTCCAGTTCCTTCTTGCGGAATGACTTGCCCCAGGCACGTACCACGTAAGCCTCTGGCTTGAGGCCAGTGATCCGGAAGGAGCCGTCAGCCTGCGCCTTCTCGGAGCCCGCCTCATTCCACAGGGAGAAGCTCATTCCCTGCCTCTTGCGAACCGGAGTGGCTGTGATAAAGGCCCCTGCGGCCGGACGGCCATCAGGCCACTCGACGACGCCCGCAATGGACAGACCCTCGTCGACCTTGAGGATGACACCTGTGCGCTCCGTTCCCTGGATCACGTGGCCCAGCTCGACTTCCACGGGCAGGTGATCCACGACCACCGCCTTGAGCTCGATCTCTGCGTCCCTCAGGCCGTGAAATTGGAAGTTACCGCTCTCATCGGTCTGGACCTGGTCACGCATCCACGCGTCATCGGTGGCGCTCCCCGACATCTCGACCAAGACCCCCGCCAGGCCAACCATGTCCTGGCCGACCACCTGGCCCATGATGCTGCTGCCCACCTCGAGTTCATAATTGACCTCGATTGACTCGCCCGCGCGCACGCTGACGCCATGCTCAACCTGGTCGATCCAGCGGGGAACCCTCGCAGCCAGGGTGTAGGAACTTCCAGGGGGGATTCCCTGCAACTCGTATCGGCCATCCGAATCAACCGCGGCAGTGTCCCCGTATCTCGATCCGTCAAACCAGGCATTGACGGCCACATGAGCGCCTTCGCGTGTGGCATCAGTCCACTGTAGCCCTCTCGGCACACTGAGAACACCCGAAATGACCCCTCCCATCTCGGGCTCGATCAGGAGTTCGTCGGGTAGCTCACGGAGCTCGATCTTCTGTTTCTCGGGCAAGTAGAGGTAGCGGCCGCTGACGTCGAGCCAACCCCTCTTTGTCGCTCGTGCAAAGGCAACGCGAAACCGACCATCACGATCCACCAGTGCCGTGTGCTCACGACCGCCATCGCCTGTCCCCTCGAAGCGCCGCCCCTTGGCGGTGACCCTCACTTCCCCCATGTCGTTCGGCATGCGGTCGGGAAACAAGACACGGCCCTCGACCCAGACCGCATTCGAAATCGACGCCTCACGGGATGAGCTGACCACCCCAGCGGCCGAGCCTTCGGAGGCAACCTCCTCTCGCTCGAGCTCCTCTCCGCTTGCCACCACGA
This sequence comes from Planctomycetota bacterium, assembly GCA_014237855.1. Lineage (GTDB taxonomy): Bacteria > Planctomycetota > UBA1135 > UBA1135 > JABACD01. Next base: position 14,190 of record JABACD010000025.1, read on the forward strand.
GCTCGGGAAGTTCTGCTCCCCCGGCAACATCAAGATTCCTGGCCTGAGGGGTCCCCAGATCGATCTCATTCGAGCCCTCCCAGCTCGAACCAGAAGTGGAGGAGGCGACCTTCCACAGGACCAGGAAGGCCAGCGCGAGCAAAGCAACTAGAGGAAGCAGGAGCTTGTTCTTCATGGGGGCGACGCTGGGGACACGGCAGACAGTCGAGAGGGTGCGATGCTCCCTCAGTCTAGGGGCTGGTCTCTACGCCCAGCGGGGGAAATATTTTGCCGGGAGTAAACCCCAATCCTGGCGTCGAATGGGCTCTCGCGACCACCAGCACGACGACCCGAGCGGCGCCGCCAGCCCGTAAGGACCGAGCGCATGCCGAGGCCGTGGCACCCGAGGTCAGGACATCATCCACCAGGCAGATCGTGGAGCCCCCCAGTCGTCGTGCGGCCCTTCGCCTGAGTTCGAACACCCCCTCCACATTGGCGTGGCGAGATTCCCGCCCTGGGGTGCCCTGGGGGTCCGTCCAGCGTCGACGGCGAAGAGCATGCAGGACCTCGAGACCGAGCTCTCCAGCCACGCTCCCGGCCAACAGGCCCGCCTGATCGTAGCCGCGCTCGAGGAGGCGCAGGGGATGAAGAGGGACCGGGACGAGCTGCAAATTCTCACTGAGCGGCACTTGCTCCCGCCGCACAAGCTCTGCCATCGCTCGCCCAAGAGAGTCGGCTAGCTCCCGTCTTCCGCCATGCTTGAGGGCCAGGATCCAGTCTCGCAGGGGAGTTCTCGGCCCGTAGTCTCCGAGCGCCAGCGTCCTCTCGAAGAATGGAGGCCTCTGCACACAACGCGGACAGAGGTGGCCGTCAGGAAGGTACACCGAGATGCGTACCGCACAGCGCCGGCAGCGCGGATCAGCGGTCGAAGATCTCCAGGCATGAAGCTCACAAGGGCCCCCACCCTCGACTCCCTCACCGCAGACTGGACAGCCCGGCGGAAACAACGCGTCGAGGAAACTCTCCAGGGGACTCTTGGACTCCATGCTCAGGGGAGACACCTGATTCCGGGAGCTCCTCAGGTTGGACGCGCCCCGGGGTGCGAGGTCACGCTGTGAGCATCAACGAATCATCGAGGCACCCGCACGGTCCCGCTCTCTAGAGGAGCAGGTTCACAAGGCCGCAGCTCAGGCGATTCCTTCTTCCAGCTCAGCCTCGTCGGCGTCCAGCTCGGAACTGGAGGCGCGCATTCGCGAACTGCCACAGGCGAGGAGGCGCAACCGCGCCACGTAGGACTCCACCGTGTCGTCCGCATGAGAGGTCAACCCGAAGAGCTCGCCAACTTCACGGGCCAAGCCCAGGTCTGCCTCGAACTCCGGCGGGTTTGATCGAAAGTACTCACGCACGTAACGCCTGAATGCGCGTAGCGACCACCACCAGCTGGCCAGCAGTAGCAAGACGGCCAGCACGACGACGATGCCGATCCAGAGTGCGGGGAACTCCTTCTCCACTCCAGCTGGCAGCGGGCTGTAGTGCCCGAAGAGCTGCATCCCGAACCCGCCGAGTAGAAAGCCGAAGCCCACATTGACCTGCACCCGGTGGAAGATGTACTCGCGGATGTTGCGCAGCTGCTGTACTTCCTTTCCGAAGCGCTCGACCACCAGCTGCCTGGGATGGCGAAACAGGATCGAGTTCGCGAGCAAGAAGGAACCCACGATCGCCAGCACGAGGCCGATCCCCATCCAATCGGGATGGGCGAGCACACTCTCTGACGGGAGGTTTCCAAAGCGGGCTAGAATCATCATCGTTCCGGGAAGTTAGAGCCGGAAGGGTCCTGGCGCAAGGGGGGAATGATCCCCCCTTGACCCCTGCCTGGGAGGGCAGAAAACGACCCTGACACGCCCTGGAGCGAGTTCTATGCGTGGTTAGCTCGATCGAGTTCCGTAGAATTCGCCAGATCTCGGGGGCTTCGCGCCTCGGCGGAGCCCACTCCAGACCCCCCAGGACCCTCCAGGACCCCCATGGCCCATGCCTGAATCCAAGCTGGATCTACTCCAAAAGACAGCCGAACTCGCTCGCCTCGAGCTCAACGATGAGCAGGCTCGGGCCCTCGGTCCCCAGTTCGACGCCATCCTGGCTCACTTCGAGATCCTCGCTGCGGTCGACGTGGAAGGCGTACCTCCCACCCGTGGCGCCACCGACCTGGCGGACGTCAGGCGCCAGGATCTCATCCAGGAATCGGGCCCCTTCGAGGCACTGCTCGCGAATGCTCCGGACCGGCAAGGGGAACACTACGGAGTGCCCAAGACGATTGGAGAAGGCGAGTGAGTGCCAGGGAAACAGGAGGCGCCCCGCTCGGACTCGGCGCAGTCGAGCTTCGGGACCGCATCGTTGCTGGTGAGTTCACCGCGCTCGAGGTGACCGAGGCCTACCTGGCCCGGGCTCGAGAACTCAACAGTAGCCTGCATGCCTACCAGGCGATGGACGAGCAGCGAGCTCTCGAGCGAGCCCGTCAGCTGGATCAAGCCCTCGTCGACGGTGAGACACCCGGTCCCCTCTTCGGGGTGCCAATCGCACTCAAGGCAAACATGTGCCTGGAGGGAGCCGAGACCAACTGCGGCAGCCGCATGCTCTCCGGCTACCGTGCACCGTACACGGCCACCTTCGTCGCGCGTGCACTGGAGGCGGGTGCTGTCCCCATCGCGATCACGGAGATGGACGAATTCGCCATGGGCTCTTCCGGCGAGAACTCAGCCTTCGAGTGTCCCCGCAACCCCTGGGACCTCGCGAGAGCTGCCGGAGGCTCCTCGAGTGGAAGTGCAGTGGCAGTCGCTGCGGACCTGGCCCCCATCTCCCTGGGATCGGACACCGGCGGCTCCGTCCGCCAGCCCGCTGCATTCTGTGGCATCTACGGGCTCAAGCCCACCTACGGTCGGGTTTCACGCTACGGTCTGGTCGCCTTTGGCTCTTCACTCGATCAGGTCAGCCCCTTCGCCCGCTGCGTGCGAGACCTCGAGGTCCTGCTCGAGGTCATCTCGGGTCACGACCCCAAGGATTCCACCAGCCTTCCGCTGGAGGCCTTTCAGGCGGAGCGCCCGGCGGAGCTGCAGCGGCTCGTGGGACTGCGTATCGGCGTTCCACGTCAGTACCAGGGTGAGGGCCTCGATGAGAGCGTGAGCACCGTCTGCGATCGTGCCCTGGCTCACCTCGAGTCCCTTGGGGCGGAGCTGGTACCAATTGATCTACCCCACACCAGGTACGCCATTCCTACCTATTACGTCGTCGCCACCGCCGAGGCTTCCAGCAACCTGGGACGCTACGATGGCAGCCTCTTTGGCTCTCGGGTCGAGGGAGACGGCAGCCTGCAGGGCATGTTTGCCGCCACGCGCGTGGCGGGCTTCGGCGACGAGGTCAAGCGTCGCATCCTGCTGGGCACCTACGTCCTCTCTGCAGGCTACTACGAGGCCTGGTATGGCAAGGCCCAGCGGGTACGTACCCTGCTACGGCGTGACTTCGAATCAGCCTTCGAGTCCGTCGATCTGATCGCCGGCCCCACCGCTCCGACCCTACCCTTCGCCCTCGGCGAGAAGACCTCCGACGCCCTCTCGATGTACCTATCAGACACGTTCACGGTGCCAGCCTCCCTGGCAGGTCTTCCCGCCCTCAGCCTCCCGGCTGGATTCGGCGGGGCCGAACCTCCCCTACCCGTTGGCCTGCAGCTGATTGGACCGGCGCTCTCGGAGGCACGCCTCCTCAGAGTTGCCGCCGCCTTCGAGGCCACCACCGGTCATCACGCGCAACGCCCAACACTCTCGGCAGCCGGAGGGACCGCGTGAGTGTCAGCCAGGTTGCCGGCTTCCGCCGGGAGGGGACAGAATGGATCTCCGAGTCCAGCGGCACCCGCTGGATCCCCGTGATCGGACTCGAGGTGCATGCCCAGCTGCGCACCATGACCAAGCTGTTCTGTGGCTGCGCCAACCGTTTCGGCGCGAGCCCCAACAGCCTGACCTGCTCCGTGTGCACCGGGCAGCCCGGCACGCTGCCCGTCCTCAACTGCGATGCACTCGAACTGGCCGTGCGGGCTGCCCTGGCCATCGGTGCGGAGGTCGCTCCTACCAGCAAGTTCGATCGCAAGAACTACTTCTACTGCGACGTTCCGAAGAACTACCAGATCACCCAGTACGACATGCCCTACTGCAGTGGAGGGTCGATCACGGTCCCCTCGGGGCGCACCGTGCGGCTGAACCGCATCCACATGGAGGAGGATGCCGGCAAGTCCGTCCACGACCAGGGTGACTCGACCCTGGTGGACCTGAACCGCGCTGGTGTGCCACTGATCGAGTCGGTGACCGAGGCCGACCTCGACAACGCCGAGGATGCGGCCGCCTATCTCTCTGCGCTTCGAGAGATCTTGATCTACACCGGCGTATCGAATGCCGACATGGAAAAGGGCGAAATGCGCTGCGATGTCAACATCTCCGTCCATCCGGTTGGTGCACCCTGGCGTACCAAGGTCGAGATCAAGAATCTCAACTCCATCTCCAATGTGGTTGCCTCCATCGAGCACGAGATCCCACGTCAGATTGCGGCCTGGGAAGGCGTGGGCCCCGACCCCGTTCAGGAGACTCGACTCTTCGACGCGGAAAAGGGCACCACTCGCACCATGCGGAGCAAGGAAGGCGAAGCAGACTATCGCTACTTCCCCGACCCGGACCTCCCACCGCTGACGGCCAGCCCAGCCTTCATCGAGGAGCAACGCGCTGCGCTCCCTGAGTTACCGGGTGCCCGCCGGGCGCGCTACCAGGCCGAGATGGGCCTCTCGGCCTACGACGCGGGAGTGCTGACCGCCGCACGAGATGTGGCTGACTTCTTCGAGGCTGCGGCGCGGCTCTCAGGCCGCCCCAAGGAGGCCGCCAACTGGATCTCCAACGAGATCCTGCGAGCCCTCTCCGACGACGAGTACGAGGCCCAGCTGATCGACGAACTGCCCCTCAAGCCCTTCGATCTCGCCGACCTGATCGGCCTGGTCGACAAGGGCACGCTGCACATGTCCGGAGCGCGGCAGGTCCTGCGTCAGATGATGAAGTCGGGCAAGGCTGCCGGAGAGCTGGTGATCGAACTGGGCCTCGAGCAGGTCCAGGACGACGAGCAACTCGAGGCCTGGTGCGCCGAGGCCCTCGTGGGACGCGAGGCGGTGATCGAGCAGGTCCGCGGAGGCAAGACCAAGGCCGTGGGTTCGCTGATGGGCGCGGTCATGCAAGCATCGGCTGGCAAGGCCAACCCGCAAAAGGTACGCGAGATCTTGCTGAGGCTGATAGGGACGGCCGAGTAGCCAGGTTGCACGTCGAATCAGTGAGGGCCCCTCGTCTCGCTGAGACGGGGGGCCCTCATGATCCGTGCAGGTAGTTCGTACTACTCGCCTTCGTCTGTGCTGGAGCCCATCGACCACTCGGCCTCGCCAGACATCTCTGCTGACATCTCCATTGTATGGGACTCGCCCATGGCATCGACCTCGCCCTCGACATCGGCGAAGAGAGTGATGTCACCCCCCATCTCGAACTCATTGACGTGGCCGCCTCTGAGGTCCCAAAGCATCGTGCCCTTGCCCTCGAATTCCATGCTGATGGTGGCAGAGATGTCGGCCTCGATGCCCTGCTCGCCAGCCATGAGATCAATGACACTCTGGATCAGGTCGGAGAGGTCAAGGCTCGTCTCACCATCGAACACGAAGGAGATCTCGCCGACGGTCACGCCGTCCACCTCGCGCGATCCGTTGTAGGTGCACTCGATGACGAACTCACCAAAGGCATCGGTGAGCTGACCCTCCATCTCCTCACGGAAGAGCTCGGCCATCTCCTCGGCTTCTTCTTCGTCAGCTCCGGGGTTGGCCGGCATGCCACCGGGGAAGAAGACTGTTCCCAGCTGCTCTCCCGAAGCCTCCCACGTGTCGCCCTTCTCGACCTCGCCATCGGGGAGGAGCGCAAGGAAGTCCATGTCCACATCGAGGTTCTCGAGAATATCCTCGTCGCCATCACCATCGTGGAAGGACTTGATGTAGTCATCCTCGTCCGCGTCCCACTTGAAGGAGACCGTCGAGCCCTCGAGTTCTGTGAAGTCATCGACGACTTCGGACTCGCTCTCCGGACCGGCCTCGAGGCTCAACTCATCGAAGGTGCGCAGGAGCTCCTGCTGCTTGCCATTCTTGGACTCGACGTACTCATCGGTCACGCCCACCGTGGCGTTGATCATGAGGCCCTCATCCATCGCTCCTCCCATCATCTCTGCGGGCAGCTCGCTTCCATCGACGACCATGGACAGATCGTCCAGGTAGAAGGTCGCCGAGAAGTTCAGCTCCTTGCTGGATGCGGACCCTTCCGCGGGCTCGAAGGAGACCTTGTCAGCACGATTGGCGAAGGCCAGCAAGGGCAGGGCTGCAAGCGGCAGGACGACGGGAAGGGTCTTGGTGAGGTTCATTGGTTTCCTGAGGGGGTTGAACGAGCGGCTTTGAGTACTGGTAGGCCGTCCAGAAGAGTCCAGCCGGGTTGGGATTTCGAGGGGGAGACTAGGCTTCTTTCGCACCTGACTCCGGTCCATTTTCTGTTCGATCTACTGGATTATCGACTTAATGCGACTTCCTTGCGGCCAATCACCCCTCAGGGACGTGCTTTCACTCCCATTCGATGGTTGAAGGGGGCTTGCTGCTGATATCCAGGACCACCCGATTGATCCCCCGGACCTGATTGATGATCCGGCCGGAGATCCGCTGTAGCAGCTCCTGGGGCAAGTAGCCCCAGTCCGCGGTCATGCCATCCGAGGACTCGACGATCCGAAGGGCACAGGTGGACTCATAGGTCCGGTTGTCCCCCATCACCCCCACCGACTGCACCGGGAGTAGCACCGCGAAGTACTGCCAGAGGCCCTGGTGCTCGCCTGCAGCCTCGATCTCCGTCGTGCAAATCGCGTCGGCCTCCTGGAGCAACGAGACCTTCTCGGCCGTGACCTCTCCAACGATGCGAACCGCCAGGCCAGGACCGGGAAAGGGCTGACGGTCGACGATCTCCCTGGCCAATCCAAGGTAACGGCCGATCACCCGCACCTCGTCCTTGAAGAGTTCACGAAGTGGCTCGACCAGCTCCATGTCCAGGTCATCTGGAAGTCCTCCCACGTTGTGGTGACTCTTGATGACTGCGGTGTTCCCACCATGAACATTCACGGACTCGATCACATCCGGGTACAAGGTCCCCTGCCCCAGGTAGCCGGCGTTCTTGAAGGCCTTGGCCTCCTCTCGGAAGATCTCGACGAACTCGTAGCCGATGACCTTACGCTTTCGCTCGGGATCGGTGACACCCGCGAGCTTTCCGAGAAAGCGCTCACCCGCATCCACCACGCGGAGGTCCATGCCAAGGTGTTGCGCAAACTCCCGTTCGACGGCCTCCCGCTCACCCTTTCGCAGGAGTCCATTGTCGACGAAGATGCAGTGCAGACGGGGACCAATCGCCTTGTGCAGGATCATCGCGGCAACCGAGGAGTCGACGCCCCCGGAGAGCCCCAGAACAACCTCACCGTCTTCGCCCACGATCTCGTGGATCTTCTTGATCTCGCGCTCGACGATCGAACCGGGCTTCCAGTCACCGCTGAGGTTGCAAATGCGGCCGAGGAAGTTGTCAATCACCTCACGCCCTCGAACCGAGTGCGAGACTTCCGGATGAAACTGCACGGCCCAGAAACCGCGATCGCCATTCGCGACTGCAGCATGGGGGCAGTCCTCGGATTCTGCGAAGGTCTCGAATCCTTCGGGGAGTCGCTCGACGGAGTCCCCGTGGCTCATCCAGACCACGGTGTGCCCGCCAATCTCGGCGAAGAGCCCCTCGGAGCGCATGATGCGAATGGAGGTTCGACCATATTCCCTGGTCTCGCTCGGAACGACACTTCCACCGAGTGTTCGGCACATCCAGTGCATTCCGTAGCAGATGCCGAGCACGGGCACATCCAGCTCGAGCAACTCCGGCGGCACCTCCGGCGCATCCTCATCGTAGACGGACGATGGGCCGCCCGAGAGGATCAAGCCGCCGAGGTTCATCCCTGCCGCGGTCTCGAGGGCCTTCTCCGGGATCGTGATCTGACACCAGGTGCCCGCTTCGCGAACCCGCCGTGCAATCAGTTGGGTGTATTGGGTGCCGAGATCGACGATCAGCACCCCTTGAGGTTCGGTCGTCATGCGTCGTGGAAGTAGTTGGGAGCTTCCTTGGTAATCGTGACATCGTGCGGATGCGCCTCGCGCTGACCGGCCGTCGTGACACGAATGAACTGAGCACGTTCCCACAGATCTTCGAGAGTACGGGCCCCCGAGTAGCCGAGACCGGCCTGCACTCCGCCAACGAGCTGGTGGACGAAGCCCGAGAGCGGCCCCTTGCTGGGTACCATCCCCTCGATCCCCTCGGGGACCAGCTTGTTCACATCATCCACGTGCCCCTGGCGATAGCGCTCCTTGGAACCACGTTGCATGGCGCCAATCGACCCCATACCGCGCACGGTCTTGAAGGAGCGTCCCTTGTAGAGAATTGTCTCCCCAGGGCTCTCGTCCAGCCCCGCGAACAGACTCCCGAGCATCACGCAGGACGCGCCTGCGGCCAGGGCCTTGACGATGTCGCCAGAGAATCGAACGCCACCATCGGCGATGACAGGAATGTCATGCTTGCCTCGTAGACCCGTGGTGACGTCGAGAATCGCCGTCAGCTGGGGAACTCCAATGCCCGCAACGATGCGGGTCGTGCAGATCGAGCCCGGGCCGATACCAACCTTGATTCCGTCCACGCCGGCCTCTGCCAGAGCAAGAGCAGCCTCAGCCGTGGCCACGTTTCCAGCGATCACGTCCACGGCCATCTTCTGCTTGAGCGCACGCACGGTCTCGATCACGTTCGTACTGTGCCCGTGGGCTGTGTCCACCACCAGGACATCGACGCCGGCCTCAACGAGTCCCTCGGCACGCTCGTAGTCCTTGACACCGATGGCAGCGCCGACCCGCAAGCGTCCCCGTTCGTCGGTTGCCGACTGGGGGAACTGCGTCAGCATGTTCAGGTCCTTCATCGTGATCAGGCCCTGAAGCCGATTTGCATCGTCCACGATGATCAGCTTCTCCACCTTGTGCCTGAAGAGCAGTGAGCGTGCCTCATCCAGGCTCGTGCCTGGCGGCGCACTGATCAGGTTCTCGTGGGTCATGATGCTTCCCACCGGCGTCGCATCGTCCATCTGGAAGCGACAGTCACGGCTGGTCAGGATCCCGACGACCTTCTGGTCGTCCACGATCGGCAAGCCGGAGATGTTGTGGCTATCCATGATCGAACGCGCCTCCCCGATGGTTGCCCGGGGTGAGAGCGTCACAGGATCGAGGATGACCCCGTTCGCCGAGCGCTTGACCTTGTCCACCTCGCGAATCTGCCCCTCGAGGCCCAGGTTTCGATGAATCACTCCAAGTCCGCCCTCGCGGGCGAGGGCGACGGCCAGTTCCCACTCAGTGACGGTGTCCATCGCCGCCGAGATCAGGGGAGTGTTCAGGCACACGTTTCGCGAGACACGCGTCTCCAGTACGACGTCTGAGGGCAGAACGTCGGAATGGCGGGGAATCAAGAGGACGTCGTCGAACGTCAGTCCTTCCTTCAGCTCCATGCTTTCCAGGTCTCCTGGGGGGGGCCCCGAGGTCTCGTCAAGTAGGGTGGAAAGGACCGATCTTATCGAGTCCGGGCTGCCGCTTCCATGCCCTGGGGGCCTGCATGGGCCTGTTAAATCCAAGAGGGGCCAACCCCGCCGCCGAAACGTCGAGATGGGCCCCAAGAAGGAGGAGATGACCTCATTGTCGGAACGAGGGGGTGGGATCCTGAGTCCTGCTTGGGAATCTTGGCCCCACTTTCTCCCCATTGAGGTGTAGCCCACCGCCCCAAGGCCCGAAGTGGGCTGTAGAGACCCAAGAGCAGCGCTGGAGTCCCCCAGCCGAGCCTCTAGTATGCCCCCATGTCGATCGACCTTTCCGGCCCTCCGATCCCCCAAGAATCTCCCGTGAGCCCTTCCCCTGAGCCCCGGCTCGGCCCCCAGCACGCCTCGAGCTCCAGGGCGACCCGGGTCGCCCTGGTCGGCGCAGGCTTCATCGCCGACTTTCATCTGGAAATCCTTTCCGGGCTCTCCCAGGTAGAGGTCGTCGCAATAGCAGATCCGGCACTCGAGCGTGCCCGGGCTCTCGCCCAGAAGTGGAACGTGCCCGCCGCCGTTGCGGATATCTCCGAGCTGAGCCAGCACGAGGTCCAGGTTGCCCACCTTCTCGTTCCCCCGGACCTGCACCTGCGCCTCGCCAGGCAGCTCCTGGAGCTGGGGATCGGAGTCTACGCTGAGAAGCCTCTGGCCCTCTCCGCAGCCGACGCCCGCGAGCTCGTGCAACTCGCCAAGGATCGCGAGCTTCCTCTTGGCGTCAATCACAACCACGTCTTTCAGCCGGCCTTCGAACGCCTCGTCGAGAAGGTACGAGCCGGAGAGATCGGGGTGGTCGAGCACGTCCAGGTCACCTGGAGCGTGCCGCTCATGCAACTTGATGCCGAGCAGTACTCGCACTGGATGTTCCGCTCACCCCGGAACATCGTCTTCGAGCAGGGCCCCCACCCGATCAGCCAGGTTCATCGCCTCGTTGGCAAGGTCGAGTCCTGCCACACCGAGGTCCTTGGCTCGCGCGAACTGCTCCCCGGCCAGACCTTCATCGACCGCTGGCTCGTCTCGGCTCGTGGCGAGGGTGGCACCGCTGAGATCTACCTGGCCTTTGGTCAGGGGTTCACCAGGAATACGATCTCGGTCATCGGCAGCGACGGAACTCTGGAAGCCGACTTCACCCACGACACCCTCGCCGGCGAGCGCAAGACCGTCTGGCTGGAGTTCTGGAACTCCTTCCTGGCCGGCTCGCGCCGCGGAGGCATGTACAAGCGAGACGCAAGACGTGTCCTTTGGAACTACCTGAAGGCGACCCTCGGGCTGGCCAAGCGCCAGGACGCCTTCTTCGCTGGCATGCGTGGCTCATTGAGCTCATTCCACGCGGCGCTTCGCGCCGGCGAGCCCCTGCCAGTCGACGGCACGCAGGCGGCCGAGGTTCTCGACTGGTGCGATGCGGTCGCCCGAGAGGTTCCGGAGACCACGGCAGCTAGCCTGGAGCTCTCCAGCGCTCCGCCCCGTCCCGGCGAGGTCGTCGTACTTGGTGGAACTGGCTTCATCGGCAAGCGAGTGGTTCGAGGACTGCTGGCTGCCGGCCGTCCTGTGACCTGCGTGGTGCGCCGCACCCACAGCCTGCCCGAAGTGGTCGAGGAAGGAGCCCGGGACGGCCGTATCCGCTTGCTGCGTGGGAGCCTCGAGAAGGCCGAGGACCTGGAGACCCTCTTCGAGGGAGCTAGCAGCATTGTCCACCTGGCTACTGGAGGCGGCGATACCTGGGAGGAGGTCCAAGAGACCATGGTCCAGGGCTCTCTGCTGGTTGCCAAGGCCTGCAAGAGCCAGGGCGTCGGGCGGCTGCTCTACATCTCATCAGTCGCCTCACTCTACACGGGGGACGAGGGCGAACAGTCACTCTCCGACTCCACTGCAGTCGACCCCAAGGCCGACGAGCGAGCGGTCTACGCCCGTGGCAAGGCAGCCACCGAGCGCGCCTTACTCGAGTACGCCAGCGAGAGCAGTCTCGCCCTCACGATCCTTCGCCCTGGCGTTGTTGTCGGAGAGGGCACTCCCATGCAGCACTCTGGCTACGGGCTCTGGGCCCGGGACAACCACTGCGTCGGCTGGGGACTCGGTGAACATCCGCTACCACTGGTCTGGGTTCAGGACGTAGCAGATGCCATCGTCGCGGCCACCATGCACGAAGGCAACCAGCTCGACGGACAGGCCCTCAACCTCTGCACCAAGGTGCCGCTCTGCGCACGCGAGGTCGTGGAGGAACTGCGAGCCGCCACGGGACGGGACCTGCACTTTCACCCGCGCTCACTGGCGAAGAGCCAGGCCATGGAGATCGGGAAGTATCTCGTCAAGCTCGTCGGTGGTCGGTCGGGTTTGGAGTTCCCCTCCTATCGGGACCTGCGTGCACGCGGACTCTTCACGGTGTTCGAGTCCAACCTGGCTCGAGAGATCCTCGGCTGGACACCGGTCGAGGAGCGTGAAGCCTTCCTTGATCACACTGTTCGGATCTACCAAAGAGACAAGAGCGGGAACGAGGCCACCTCTGTCTGATGTCCCCTGGGTCCGCTCCCCACTTCCTGCACGTCTTCTCGACCTTCGTGCCCGCTGGGCCCGAGATCCGAACCGTGCAGCTGATCAATGCCCTGGGCACGAGGTACCGGCACTCGATCCTGGCAATTGACGGCCGGACCGATGCGGCGAGCCAGCTCTCGAGTGGTGTGAACGCAACAGTGCTCCCTGCCCCGCCCCGGGCAGGAACGGCGAGGACCACCAGCGCACTGCGCAAGCTCATGAAGCGCGAGAGCCCAGACCTGGTCCTGAGCTACAACTGGGGAGCCTTTGACAGCGTCCTTGCTTCCTGCTCGCTCCTGCGTCGAAAGCGTCACATCCACCACGAGGATGGCTTCAACGCCGACGAGGCCCAGGGCTTCATTGGCCGCAGGGTCCGAATGAGGCGGGCGACCCTTCCGTACCTGTCCAGGGTAGTGGTGCCATCTCATCTCCTGGCTGGCGTGGCACGCGACACCTGGAAGCTGCACGAGTCGAAGGTGAAGCTGATTCCCAATGGGATCGATCTGGAGCAATTCTCTGCCCGAGACGGTAATCCGGGTCTGCGCGCCAAGCTCGGCATTGCCCCGACCACCCCCGTGATCGGCTTCGTGGGGCACCTCAGACCAGTCAAGAATCCCGTCCGCCTGATACAAGCCTTCGCCAGGCTCCACACCAGGACCTTGCCCGCCCTCGTCATGCTCGGTACGGGCCCCGAGCATGGAGCTGTGATGAGTGCAGCCACTCGGCTAGGGGTGACGGACCGCGTTCATCTGGTCGGTCACCAGCAGGACACGGCACCCTGGTACCGCATGATGGATCTCTTTGCCATCAGCTCTGACAGCGAGCAGATGCCCGTGGCCCTGCTCGAGGCGATGGCCAGCTCTCTCCCCGTTGCATCGGTAGATGTTGGCGATGTCAGTCACATGCTTCCCGACAGTCAGGCCGACTTCGTCGTGGGTGGTCACCCCGACGGACGCGAAGGCGAGCTCGCCCGTGCCATGGATGCGTTGCTCACGGACTCGGAAGGTCGCGAGCTCCTGGGAGCCACGAACCGCAAGCGAGCCGAAGAGAGCTACTCTTTCGAGACCATGCTGGCGAGCTACAAGGAGCTCTACGACGCCACCCTGAACCGCTGATCCACCCGCAGATGTCAGATTCTTCCCAGCCCTTCGAAGAGGCCCCCCACAATCCGCCTGCCTTCCCCCCCTTCGAAACGGCGAGCTCCAAGCGAGTCTACGACTCGCCCTGGTGCGGTCTACGCAGGGACGAGGTGGTACTGCCCAACGGCAGGCTCCAGGAGTACCACGTCTTCGAGATCGCGGATGCAGTGGTCACCGTGCCGATTCGCAGCGACGGCTCGATCGTCATGGTGGGCCAGTACCGCTATCCACATGGAAGAACTCACTGGGAGTTTCCAGCAGGCCGAATCAATGAAGGCGAAGACCCGGCCGAAGCAGCTCGACGCGAACTGCGAGAGGAGACCGGCCACAGCGCCGGCAAGCTTGTACCGCTGCCGGGCTTCTACCCGACCAATGGCATCAGCGCCCACTACGCCCATGCCTACGTCGCACTGGATTGCGCTCCAGAGGGCGAGCTGGAGCTAGATGACTCCGAACAGCTCATCGTGCGCGTGTTTGCACAAGCCGAGGCCGAAGCTCTGCTGGATGCCGGCCTCCTGGCAGATGCCTTCACCGCGCTCCCCTTGCTCTACTACCTGCGGGGAGCATTCAAGAGCTAGACCAGCCTCTTGCTCAACGCGAGAGCGCCTGCAGGAAGGCGACGAGGTTTGCGACATCGCGATCGCTCAGCTCAAGTGGTCTTATTTTCTCCGAGAGGTACGCGTTCGAGCGCCCCCCTGAGCGGTAGAACTCGACGACCTCTTCAAGGGTCTCGAAGCTTCCGTCGTGCATGTAGGGAGCTGTCTTGGTCAGCATGCGTAGCCCTGGCGTGCGGAACTTACCGGAGTCGGTGAGCTCGCCGGTGACCTCGGCTCTGCCTGGCCTGAGGACACCGTCTTCAAGGCCGACGCCTGTATTGTGAAAGGCCTCGTCGCTGAAGTTCGGACCGTGGTGGCAGCGCCAGCAGCCACCCCGTCCCTCGTAAATCCAGAGGCCCGCCTGCTCCTCCGGGGAGAGCTCGCTGACCTCTCCCGCGCGAAAGCGGTCAACCGGAGAGTCAGCGATCACGAGTGCACGCAGGAAGCTCGCCAGAGCCTTGGCAAGACGCTCTTCCGTCGGTCGCCCGCCAAATGCATCCACGAAGGCCTGGGCGTAATCCCTGTTGCCGGCGACGAACTTCAGGGCGGCCGGGATCCCGAGTCCCATCTCAGCGGGGTTCTCGATCGGTAGCAGTACCTGTGCCTCGAGGGTGGCCGCCCTTCCATCCCAGAGCAGGTTCTCGCTCAGCCCCTTGTTGAAGAGGCTCGGTGCATTGAATCGCGTCGCCTGGCTGTCGATTCCAAGTGAGAGAGCTCTATCATCGGCGAATGCAAGGACTGGCTGATGACACGATGCGCAGGCCACGCTTGCGTCCTTCGATAGACGAGCTTCGAAGAACAGTCGGCGCCCCAAGGCGACCTGCTCCGGGCTAGCCGTGTCGACCTCCGCCAGTTCCTCCGCTCCCAGCTTGACGGAGCGATCCAGGGGTACCGGAAGGCTGTCGCTGGGAACTGCTCTCCGCACCACTCCATCATCACTTGCCGCACAGAGCGCAACGAGCAGCATGCAGGCACCGGAAATCGCCCCCAGCTCTCTCATGGCGAGGTCAACGAACACTCAGGCCAGAGGGGTCACTCCGAAGAGGAGCTCTCCTTGGCGTCCTTGACGAGGCGTGCAATGGGCGTATCCATCGCAGGGCCGCTATGCCCACGCTCGATGATCTTTCCAGAGGAGTCGATCAACACGTAGGTCGGATATCCAGCGACCTTGAACAGGTCCGCGATGGGAGACTCTTCGCCCTGGTACGCACTTAGCCAGCTGACTCCGTACTTCTCAAGACCATCGCGATAGGCCTTCTCATCGTCGCCAGTGTTGACACCGATCAGGACAAAGGGGTCATCCTTGTGACGCTCAACGAGCGTCTGCAGGTGGGGCATGCCCTTCCTGCAAGGTCCTCACCAGAAGCCGTAGAAGTCCAGGAGAACGACCTTGCCCCTGTAATCGGAGAGACTGAACTCAAAGCCGTCGATGGTCTTGGCCTCGAAGTCAGGTGCGATCTTGCCGACCTGCACCGCCTCCGAGGCTCGGATCTCCCGCACCTTCTCAGCCCAGCTCGTCTCGGAGAAATCCTCGGTAATCCGGACCAGGTAAGCATCGCCGCGCTCCTGCGTCTCTGCATCCTTTGACTTGCTCATCATGGCCGCCGCCTGGAAGAGAGCACAAGCACGGTTCTCAGAGACCTTCGAGTTGCTGATCACCACCTCGCAGAAACCCAACGACTCCTCTTCCCCCAGAACTCGCCTGTCCTTGTAGATCCGCCCCAGGACCTGGCTGAACCAGTCGGCATCCAGGTGTTCCTCGATGAGCGTTGCGTAGATAGGCATGAGCACCTCATCTCGCTTGCTGACCTTGATCCCCGCATCACGGACATGGCTCGCCATCCACAGCAGGGCGCGGCCATTACCTTGTTCGCCAAGCTCCTCGAAGAGAGGCCAGAACTCGATGGCGGGCTTTGAGTCACGCAGCTCCCTGCGCTCAATCTTCGTGGCCTTCTCAACCAGTTCCTTCCAGTGCTCGACCGCTGCTTCGTAGTCCGCGACCAGAAGCTCATAGTCATCCTCGATGGCGACGACTGAGCTGGGTGCGTTCGTGGCGAAGGCCAACGCTCCAGCACCTAAGAGGAGCCCGGGTATCAGTAGAGACTTCAATTTCATTGAATCTGCTGGGAGAGGGGTTCTTTGGAACCCAGACCATATCCTGTCGGGATCAGCTTTGCGCCGCTGAATGCGAGCGCGAGCAATTTTGACGAAACTCGAATTACCAGCGGTCACTCACTCCAGGGACTCCAGCTCGGCCGTGAACATCGAATAGGCCCCCTCACGTAGGGCCTCGACTGGCACTTCCCCACCGTCCACCTTGGCGAGTAGGGAGCGCTGGGCCTGATAATCCCTGTTCACGAGGCCCGCCCGGCTCTGAAGCATGCGCCAGGCCTTGCGCCGTTCGACACAGAACAGGACCAGATGCCTCGAGAGAGCCGTGAGCTTGTAGCCCCCCTTGCCATCGGGGACCTCGATTGTCACACCGAAATCCGGAATGTACGAACGGTGCTCAGGATCGAGGAAGCTTCGCTCGAGGACATCCCGCTGCGTGATGCAAGTCAGCATGTCATCCAGAGAGAGACCCTCACCCTCGCCCTTGAAGGGTCGCGTGTGCCTTCGGAATCGCGCCTCGGTCGCAGCCCAATGGGCCACCGTGTAGCGCCGCTTGTCCTTGGTTCCCGGCACCCTCACCTCGGCCCAGTCACGAGAGGGGCTGGGGTTGCCCTTCAGGTCCAGGGTCTCCGAGTAGGTCTCGCCGCGGGTCGGGTCGTGGACGTACTCGGGACAGGAGCGCGAGTCACGCACCCGGCTGGCCTGCCTCGTTGCCAGATCGTCCGCTACACCATGCTCAGGCTGGCAAGTGGTGAAGCACTGATAGAATGCCGTGCCCCGGTACTCCAGGCCGTCCAGCAGAGCCTTGAAGAACTTGGGTGCATTGGCCAGTGAAACTTGAGCGACAAAGGCCGAGCCGTGCCCACCAAGGAATGACTCCGAGACGCTCTTCTTCTCCGTCAGCTTGCCCTGGGTGAATGAACCGAACGAGTTCATGTCACCACCACCAGGCATCGGCGTGGAGTCGGAGTTCTGGCCGCCGGTGTTCGAGTACACCTGGGTGTCCAGCATCATGAGCATGACGTTTGGACGGTTCTGGAGAACGACCTTGGAGACATTCTGGTAGCCGATGTCCCCCATACCACCGTCACCCCCAATCGCCCAGATCTTGGGTAGCTCGCGGACCTCCAGGTCGGTCATCACGGTGTCGGTCAGGTGGGTCAGCGTGTAGAACTCCCCCTGATCGATGACATCGCTCTCGCGATCAAGGAGTGCATCGCAAAGTCGCTCGGGGATGACCGAGCGCCGGGCATGATCCATGATGAAGCTCTCACCAAACAGCCAGGAGATCGTTGCACCGTCCTGGAACAACGAGTTCATCCAAGGATAGGGGTGGGGATTCGACGGCGGAGTCGAGCCATACACCGTGTTGCATCCAGTGTGGGCCCCCATGGCCATCACGCTCATACCGTTGGCCAGGCGGCCGTCCACGGTCTGGAGATCGCGATGATTGAAGGCATCCTGGCGCAGGACGGAGGAGATGGCGCGAACCACCTCGTCATCACTGATCTCGCCATGGGCAGAGAGGCGCTCGTCCGTGTCCGACTCGTTCTCGCCACCCAGCCCCATCAAGAGGTGGGCAACTGCACGACGGAAGAGCTCGTACTCCTCCGCAGACCGCTGCTTGAGCGCATTCAGACGCAGCACACCGTGCTCCTCGAGGCGTGCCGCCTTGCCCAGCATGCGCTCGGCCTTGGCGTGGTACAGCGGACGCATCAAGGCCTCCGTCATTGTTGCCAGGCCTCGAAGGACCGACTTCTCACCGCAACCAGCGCAGGCTCCGTCACCGCTGACGATGGCCTCATACTTGCTACGCAGCATCAGGTGATTGCGCAACACGGCCTGGTGTGACTCGTGCAGGTCGTCTGGATCGAAGCGCCCCAGGTACTTGCGTGGAGTATCAGGGAGGAGGTCGAGGAAGGCGGTGCCGGTCATGTGCTCCGCGTTGAGCTCTCCGCTGTCCGGGGTCATCACCAGGGCCTGGTTGTCGCCACACTCCACGACACACTCGCCACACCCCTTGCAGAGGTCGGAGACCATGATCTGGAAGACCCCCCCTTCGCCGGGTTTCTTCTTCTCAACCGAACCGAAGATCAACGGGACCTTGTGGAAGGCCACCGGAACCTCTTCGAACACACGCCGGAACTCCTCACGGGTGGTGTCATCCACGCTCGTGACCGTTGCCAGCGCTTCCTCGACCAGGGTTCCAAATGAGTCGGAGCCCTTGGCCGCCACGACCTCCTTCATTCGTGCGCGTACCTGGTCCTCGATCAGCTCCAGCGCACCGAGCATTGCCTGCCGTCCCTCTGGGTCGGTCACATAGCCCTGCACCGCTGTACGCAGGATCGTCCCCACATCCTGAGCCGAGTTCGGCAGGGCCGTATCGGGACAGGAGACGATGCACTCCATGCACTGCGTGCAGTTCTCCGGTATCCATCGGGGAGTCTCGCGACGAGCCGTGAACTTGCTCGAGGTCGCCCCTGTAGCCGCGGCCATGACGCTGACTGAAGAGAGCGTCGATGCCGGCTGAAAGTAACCCAGGCCTGAACGGAACTCCTTGTCGAAGGTGCTAGTTCGTGCAACGGGAATTCGCTCTCCCTGCTCCTCTGGGGTATCGCAGTGCATGGTGGAGCCGCACTCCCCGCAGGGCAGCATGGCCGGCAGCCGCATTGAGGATTGATCAGCAGCTTCCAGCGTTCCATGAGGAACCGCTCGAACACGAGCGAACCCTTCGGTCATGACCGTCATGTTCGACTCGACGACAGCTTCGCCAAAGCGCCCGAACTTCTTGTGGTACTGGGCCCGAACAACTTCTTTGAAGCGCTCCTCGTCGATTCCGTACTCTGCCAGGAATGGTGAGATCCCGAAGAAGGCACCGAGGAAGGCATTGCCCTGCATCCGCAGCTGGAGGTCCGCTCGGCTGGTCGCATGGCGAGCAATGTCGAAACCTGGGAGGGTGTAGAGCTGAATGTCCTTGTCGATGATCTCCTGGCGGTAGCGCCGGGGAATTCGCTGCCACGCAACCTCGGGCTCTTCTTCAGATTCCCACACGAAGGTCCCGCCCGCTGCCAGGCCTTCGAGAGGATTCGAGTGCGTGAAGGCCCGCGGGTCACAACAGAGCACGACGTTCACATGGCGAAGATCACAATTGACCCTCACACGCTCTGGTGCAACGACCAGGAAGTAGGAGGTCGGAGCCCCCTTTTTTTCAGAGCCATACTTCGGGTTCGCGCTGACATGGATCTGCTCCCGCAGGCGGCCGAACTCATCGTGCTCGTCCCTGCGAACTGCAAGGGTGTCGCCAAAAGCACCGATGATCTCGCCAAGGTTCTTGCCTGTCGTGATCATCCCCCAGCCGCCGATCGAGTGCAGCCGCACGGCAATCGAGTGCTCGGGGAGCAGGGAGGGCGTCCGCTGGGAGGTGACCGCATAAGGGTGATCGATCCCGAGCACGAAGTAGCTGACTCCATCCGAGGCCTTCTTGCCGTCGTCTCGAGCGAGCGTTCCCTGGGCGAACTCGAAGGCCCCTAGAATCCCCTCAGGGCGGAAGTCTCGCGAGCCGAGGCCATAGGAGCCATTGAAGACTCGCGGTGCAGTGGCGGGGTCCAGCGCAGGCACCTCGGCGTTGCAGTTGGAAGTGTGATTCTCGACTGCCTTGCTCAGGGCGGTACGCAGTTCGCGCGCGAGCGGTTGGGCACCCGCCATGCCCTCATCGGTCCGCTCGAGCACGATCACGTTCCGCTTGCCAGCAATCGCCTCCACGAGAGCTCGTTCCGGGAAAGGGCGCAGGACATTCAGGTGGATAGACCCCACCGCTGCACCGTCATTCCTGCGCAGGTAGTCGACTGCTTCGTCGATGTTCTCTGCTGCGCTGCCCATCGAGAGAAAGACCGTCTCAGCATCCTCGCACTTGTACTCCGTCAGGAAGCCGTAGTAACGCCCCGTGAGCTTACCGAAGTCCTCGTAGGCCTCTTCGAGCATCTCGAGGATCGGCTCGTTGAAGTTGTTGCGCCGTGCCACAACTCCGTTCATGTAGTGCTCCTGATTCTGCACCGGTCCCAGGAGCATCGGGTTCTCGAGGTCAAACATCTTGGGCACCCGCCGACGCTTGTCGCCGAATAGCTCTCGCTGTGCCTCCGTGGGGCAATCGATCAGGTCGTCAGCACGACCGAGGTACTCCCGGATCAGCTCGGACTCGAGCTTGTAGAAGGTTCGCTCGAGGTGAGACGTGAGGAAGCCGTCCTGGATGTTCATCCCAGGGTTCAAGGACAGCTCGTTGACACGCCGTAGAATCAGCGTCTGATCCGCTGCTTGCTGTGAGTCCTTTGCAAACAACATCGTCCAGCCAGTGTCCATGGCCGCATAGATGTCATCGTGGCCACAATGCACGTTGAGAGCGTGCTTTGTCAGCGCCCTGGCTGCCACCTGCAGGACCATGGTCGAGAGCTTGCCCGGTGCGTGGTAGTACTGCTCGAGCCCGTAGACGATGCCCTGGCCAGAGGTGAAGTTCACGACGCGTTTACCCGTCAAGGAGAGGGCGATAGCCCCACCCTGGGCCGAGTGCTCCCCCTCTGTCTCGATGGCAATCTTCGAGTCACCGAAGACTGTCAGATTCCCCTCCGCATAGGAGAGCTGGAAGTTCTCCCCCATCTCGGTCGAGGGTGTGATCGGATAGAACACCCCACCATCAGAGATGCGCCCCTCCGTGTGGTAGGCGACGATCTGATTACCGTTGGTGGTGATGCGGATGCCCGGGTACTTGGCGGCGCGCGTGGTTGTGCCCATACCTCTTCCTACTCATTAAAACTGTACACGTTGACGAAACAGCAGAACGTCGAGGAGAGCCTGCCCACCATCAGAAATGGAGGTCCGACCCGACGTCGACATCGGTAGCTAAATCATACTAAGCGAGCTGGAGAGTTTCCTGTCTCCGCGGCTCGCAGTTCTGAGGCCCGCCTCGGTGTCCTCGCCAGGCTGGGCGAGAATCGGGGAGACTACTCCAGGGAGTAGAGGCCCATCCAAGGACCAGGCCGATTCAGCGACCAGATCGAAGTGAGCGGAAACTCCAGCTCCATCGGCAAACGGGACTCGACCACTCCGTCGCCACCGTCGAAGGGTTCGATCACGAGGGCTGGGGAGCGACCAGAGACTGCTTCCGACATGAGACTCTGCGAGACTCCTACGCCCAGACGGTCGACCAGCAGGAGGTGCGTGACCCCCAGGCTCTTGAACGCCTCCTCGGCGCTGGCGCCGAGGCGCTCCTCGAGGCCCTCACGCACCGTTACCCTTCCTGTCAGCTCATCCATCTCGAACAAGTCGGAGAGGTGAATCGCGTGAGCACCACCCTCGAGAACACCCGCACGCAGGGCCTCGAGCCTCGTGGACTCCCGCTTGTACAGGTAGGACCCCGACGCGAGCCGCAGCTCCTCTAGAAGCTCCAGGCTCTGCTGGTCCAGATCCACCTGGGGTCCGTATCGGTCAATGGCCACGAAGGACTCGGCAGGAAGCTCGGCCAGTGCCTGCTCTCCCTCTATACGCGTGTCAGTCCGCGCAAGTAGATCTGCCAGACGAAGACTCTGAACAAGGGGGATCAGCCCCAGTAGCAGCAGCGAGACCCGGGCTGTAAGGCCCCAGCTCCAGACCACTTCAACAAACGCACCAGCGGCGAGAGACAGCAGGACTGCCAGCGGCAGCAAGTAGCGCACGTGATCGCTCGAGTGCGTCATGAAGAAAGCTGCCCAGACGAGCGCGAAGAGCGCCGCGGGCAGGGCACTCCGGCGTCGCATCAAGGGCACCAGCCCGGCCAGAGCGAAGATCGTCAACAACGGTCCGTAACCGAAGAACGAGCGAGCCAGCCCTGGAAAGCTGTCCCAGTGTCGCACGAAGTTGATCGACTGCCCCCCTATCGAGGCATCGGCAACATCACCACCGATGGTCTGACTCGCCCCGGGAAGTCCATGCACCAGATAAGACGGATAGCCCACCACCAGGGCCACCAGGAAGAAGACCGCGACACAGATCACGCCCTGCTTCAGGCGATTGACGAGGCCCACTCCACTCCAGCCAAGAGGGGAGACCAGCCAGGCCAACCCTGGCATCCCGAGTACGAACAGCCCCGACTGATGGCAGGCAGCAGCGAGTGCTGCGGCGAGACCCGAGTAGAGCAGCCGTCGGGTCGTTGGCTGACGCACGTAGAGCGCAGCCGGCCAGGCACTCAGTGCCGTGAAGAAGACCACCGCAACCCAAGGTCGCTCCTGAACCGAGAAGTGCAGGTGCATCATGCCAGTAGCCACGAACCAGGCAGCGGCCCAGGCACCGACACCCAGCCCCTGCGCCCTTGCGGCCTTGAAGATCACGAGGGGAGTCGCTGCCCCCAGGAGCACCATCAGCCAGCGCGCAATGCGATGGACCGGCGAGGCGTCGAGCGAGAGCCGCATGCCGTACTCGCTGGCACCAGACCACCTGCCACCGAGGCGTCCCGCCGCGTAGTGAGTTCCGTAAACGGGCAGGAGCAGGTAAGGCAGCAGGTTCGGATAGGTCGAGTACTTGCCCACCGGCGGTACCGGGTTCTTCTCCTGCGCCATGCCCAGGGAAGAACGCACGATGTGGGTGTCCGGCACGTAATTGCGAGGCATGCCGTGCTCCACGGCCCGCGCCCTCAAGACGAGCGGCAGCACCCCGAGCATCAAGAGGGCCAGCCAGAAGACCTTTCCTCGACCGGAGGTTGTCTCGCTTGAGCTCTCCGAGGGGTGCTCAGGCTTCGGGGTCGACATCGAAGCGCTGCAGGAAGTCCTCAGTCTTCTCAACATCGAGCAACTTGTCGCTCAATAGCTCCATGGCCTCGATGAAGTTCATCCGCAACAGGACTCGCCTCAGTGTATTGATACGTTTCAGCTTGCGACTCGAGACCAGCTTCTCCTCCTTGCGAGTGCCAGACTTCTCGATGTCGATAGCGGGGAAGATTCTTCGATCAGCCAGCTTGCGGTTGAGCATGACCTCCATGTTCCCGGTGCCCTTGAACTCCTCGAAGATCAGCTGATCCATACGGCTGCCCGTATCGATCAAGGCCGTCCCCAGGATCGTGAGGCTACCGGCAGTCTCCGTGTTTCGCGCACTGCCGAAGATCTGGCGAGGGCGCTCCATCGCTCGAGAGTCGAGGCCGCCACTCATGGTGCGACCACTCCCTCCTCCCATGTTGTTGTAGGCACGGGCGAGCCGGGTGATCGAGTCGAGGATGAGGACCACATCTTCACCCAGCTCAACCAATCGCTGGCAGCGCTTCCAGACAGCTTCAGCCAGCTTCACATGATTCTTGGGCGTCTCGTCGCTGGTCGAGACGAAGACCTTGCCATTGGTGCTGCGAATCCAGTCGGTCGCCTCCTCAGGCCGTTCATCCACGAGAAGCACCATCAAGTGCACATCGGGGTAGCCCTCCTCGATGCCCTTGGCGAACTGGCGCATCAGGGTGGTCTTACCTGTCCTCGGTTGCGCAACGATCAGGCCACGTTGACCCCGCCCCACGGGCGCGATGATGTCGAGGATGCGCATGGACACATCCCCCGTCACGTCCCCGACCTGGTAGTGAAAGTCAGGGTCAATCGTGGTCAGGCTCTTGAAGGACCGCAGCTGAGACCACTTCTTCGGATCTTCTCCATCGATCTTGCTGACACCTTCGAGCTGGAGCTTGTACTTCTTGCCCTTGCCGACCGCTCCCTCGATGATCGCACCGTCGCGCAGCTTGTAGCGCTGCATCATCCGCTCGGAGACAAAGATGTCCTGCTTCGAGGGCAGGTATGATCTCTCCTCACTTCGAAGGGTTCCAAAGCCTCCCTTCTCGGAGATGAACATGCCGGAGCCTGTCTTCTCCTTGCGAGGCTCACCTGACTCAGCACGCGAGTCGCTCCCCCCGCCTCGTGCCTCACCGCTCTTCTGGCGATTGCGACCGCGCCGTCGTCGCCCTCTGCGGGCGCCGCCCTCGGAGCCTTCACCCCCACGTTCGGTGTCGCCGGTGTTCGATGCCGGACCGGAACCCTCGCCCTCCTCGCCTTCGGGCCGACGCTTGCGCCGACGCCGACCTCCCCGGCGCGAATTACCCCGACGACTCTCGTCCTTGCGATAGTCCTTCTTGGTGGCTCCGTCGCTCTCACCTTCAGCCGAGGACTTGCTGGATCTCCGCGCTCGTCCGGATTCGGCCTTGTCGGGTTCCGACTTCGGTCGCTCCTTCTTCGCGCCAGGAGTCCGCTTTGTCTTTCGGCTCTTTGCAGCGGGGGGCTCCATCGCTCCGAAGGGGATGTCGCCGGTGGTGGTGGTCGTGTCGTCTTTAGGGGCCAAGCGGATCCTCCGTCTGGCAATGGGAAGTGGGCCTCCCGGTCGCAGCCGGGATCCCGTAAAGCCCGAGACAAGCTCGGGTGGCACCCTGAAGAGTGCCTGCAATCTGAATTCCTGTAGCGCGGCTTCTCGCCGAGCCTGTCGAGCGAAGCGGCTCACCGCGTTGCGACTCGCCGGATCTTGGTTTCGACGGAGCCCTGTGACACCACCAGTCGATCTTTCGAGGCTGACCCCTGCTACGAGGAGTCCGAGATCGTTGCTGGGAGGTCCTGACCTCTGCCGGTGAGGCATCGAGCCGTTCCATGGCCTACCGCTGCAAGAGTGCATCCGGTGACCTCCATCACCGGCGATCCGATGCATGGAAATGGTCTGGGTTTCAAGCCTCTCTCTGTCGTCTGCCCGGATACCAGAAGCACCCGCTCAGTCCGTCCTGAGGATCACCAAGCCTACAGACGAGGAACGTCCGAGCAATGGTGCAGTCCCATCTAACCCAAAATATCGACCAGCGGGAGCCCCGAATTGAGCACCGGGCACAATGCCGGGCTCCAGTCAGCACTCTGAGGCCCCTGAGAGCCCTCTCAGTAGGGTTCGAAGTGGTCGGGGCGAAAGGATTTGAACCTTCGACCTCTGCCTCCCGAAGGCAGCGCTCTACCAAGCTGAGCCACGCCCCGACGCCAGGAAGGAGCAGAACGATAGGCCCGCCCCAGCAGGGCGTCAAGGTCGGGGCGCTCAGACCCGGAGAAATCCCGGTTCGAAGACGATTCGCCTCGGAGGGTCAGCGCCCCAGGTCGACGAAAATGCCGCCGTTCTCCTTCGCCATGTCCACCATGAAGCCCCTCTGGAACTCTCCGATGGCGAGGGTGTGAATAACGACCTTGCGTAGGTCATTGGCAGCCCTGACCTCGGCAAGAATGTCAGCGGGATCAATCAGGTCCCCAACGGTCGGCCGTCCATCCGACAGAAAGAAGATCGTGTCCACCATGACCTCGTAGCCATCTTCTCGTGCACCACGCCCCGCGACTCCAAGGGCTCTCATCAGAGCCCCAAACGTGTTTGTCTTGCCAGCCTCCAGGTTTGCAGCACCGGTAAGTCCGACACGAGCAAGCCTCTCCTTGGAATTCCCACCAATAGCCTTCAGGTTACCAACCCAGTCGATCGCGCTCCGGCGGTTGAGGGGATTGCAGGTCACCAGCTTCTTCTTCCAGGACTTGACCTCCGTGGCAAAAGTAAAGATGTTCAGCTTCACGTAGGGTTCAAGTCCCTCGATGGTGCGTTGCAACTCGCCCTTGGCGATATCGATCTTGGACATCGATTGGAGATCTCTCCCTTCGAACCGATCCTTCTCGATCACGTGGTTCTCCATCGAACCCGAGACGTCGATGATGAACACCACCGAACGACTGGGCGTCTCGATACCGTGATAGGACGTGCTCCCTGGTGGAGAGTAGCGCGCACGATTCTCATCACGCTTGGCCTTGGCCGCCGCAAGTTCCTCGTCCGTTGGAATGACAAAGCGCTCCTTGATGCCGGTCCACCACTTGCGCCACAGCTCGGCCCGCAGGCCAAAGCGCTTGGCTGTGATCTCCTCCAGTGCGCGAGCGTAGTCCTCGAGCAGGCGGCCCTGTTCGGTCTCCATCTGCGTGATCAACGGGTCTATCGATCGCAGGGCACGCATGCTGTACAGGCTGGATGCAGCGCTTGCGCGCACCTGCCAGACAGGGTCATCAAGTGCGGCAATCGCAAGATCGATCCCCCGATCCTCTCTCATCGTCGCCAAGGCCAGCAGGGCGGCGCAACGTACAGCTGGCTCCTTGTCCCCCGTCAGCTCGATCAGTGCAGGGATTGAATTCAGGCCCCCTCTTGCTTCCAGGGCCTGGATCGCACGAAACCTGATGAGCCAGGACCTGTCCGTGAGGCAACCGGCGAGTACCTCAGGATCTCCGCTGTAGCCCCCCTCAGCAATTGCACGAATCAGCCCCAGACGGATTGATTCTTGCTTCTCCTTGGCCAGGCGAAAGAAGACAGCATCAATCGTTGGACGAGCCTTGAAGCTCGCGAGGGTCTTCACAGCCGCGTCGACGACCTCGCTGTCCTTGTCGGCGAGTACTGGAGCCAGGACCATGACCACCTCGGGGGTGTCGGCATCCTCAAGCGAGTAGATCGCCTCCACGCGAGTCGCCGTGTCCTTGAACTTGCGGAAGTACTTCTTGAACTCCTTGATGATCTCTTCATCTGCCCGGAGAGCGATGGGCGTGGCTCCAGCATGAGGCTGAACCAGGACCAGAGTTGACAGCAGCAGCAGGCAGCAACAGGTCACGGCCCTCAGGCGACCCGAGACCTGGGCCTGAATTGTGAGGGACATCATCTGGGCGAAGGGCTGAACAAGCGCATGGGAAGTGCACTGTTGTACCCGGCCGGGCCCAGAGGTCTACGGAGTGAATCCCTCGGACAGTGATTTGGAGCCCCAACTGGAGCTCAACCCCTATCTAGGAGCCGCCTTGGGCTCTCTGATCACTCCCCGGGAGTCAACCAGGGAGCTTGCGGAGCGTCCGGCGGGGTCGACCCTGGCGCCGCGCAGGGTGATTCGACCACCGGTGTCGGTCACCAGGGTGACCACACCTGCATCCTGGGAAAGCAACTTCCCATAGAAGACACCACCGGCGGTGGTGACCCTGACGCTCTTCAGTCCTCTGAGATCCCCGGATCCATCCGACCCAAGGGCCGACGTGCCCTCCTTCGTCAGGATGTGCTCGACTCGATCAACCTGCCAGTCGAGCAGGGCCATCTTGCCGAGACTGGTTTCAATCCAGACCTTCTCTTCTCCGATCGCGTACAGCGAGCCTTCGAAGATCTCGCCGTCGGCGAGCACGACTCGAACTCGCCCCACGTTCGGAGTCAGGAGACGACTCTCATTGTGGATCGCGTCGAGCGGAATCGCCGCATCCATCCAGACTCCTGCTAGCTCAGCCGGAGAAGCTTCCCGCAGCCTGGGACCTAGGTCCTCTTCCGTAGAAGGTGACGCCTCGGCCACCACAGGCGCGACGGGGACACTACCGCCTGACCCGGTGTCTGTACTCGGCTCTTGCCAGTCGATCTCGATCAACGGCTGGTCATCGCCAGGATCCTCCTGGCCTGTGACGATGACGGGTTCGACCACAGGATCAGTGCCTGCAATGTCCGTCTCGCTGGTTGTCGCTGTCCCGATCTTAGCTGCCGGTTCGGTCTCAAGAGCGATCGGCTCGGCCTCAACGGAGTCAGCATCCATGACTGGCTCCTGAACGGCCTGGGGCCCCTGAGCCACCTGAGTCTCCGCGCCAGTCGGCTCGTCGCCGCCAAAGTTCAGGAACTTGGCTCCCACAACGCCGCAGAAGACTGAGACCGCTGCAATCACTGCACGCCCAAGCCAGGGTTTGGCTCCCTCTTCGGCGCTGAGTTCCTGTTCATCCTCGCCATATGCGGGCTCGGATCCGTCCTGCTCTTCGCCGGCAAGGGCCGGCTCGCCGAAGATGCCGTCAGCCTCTTCCTCGACCTCGAAGTCCATGAGCCAGCCGTCACTGTTCTCCTCGAGGGTCTCGAGGTCGTAGTCCTCTTGCGGCTCGAAGGAGTCGTTCGCCAACCCCTCCACAGATTCGATTGCCTCCAGAGGCTCCAGAGGCTCCAGAGACCGAGAGCACTCCTCCATGTCGAGGTCTACCTCCTCCCCGACGAATTCGATTTCCTCGGGTGAGGGCTCGTTGAGGATCGGAGCTGCTGAGGTCTCCTCATCGAAGGCTGCGGGTAGGTCTCCAGCTGCCAGTCCCTCACCAAGCCCCAAGAAGTCCTCGATAGGCGAAGACTCGGGATTCGTGGGGTTGTCTCCCTGGGGAGAATCGGGACCAAAGGGCTCTGTCGACATTTGCGGCTCTGACTATCGCTGTGCTTGACGCTCATTAGCCACGCCGCGTGACGTCCGGCCGTGGAGATGAGACTCCGAACAGACCAGTACCACCGGCGCAGGCTCGGCGTGTATCGGCAGAAATTCCGCCTGGAGCTTTGGCCCTCCTGGGAGAAATCCCGTCAATGCCGTTCGGAAAGGGTTCGCCCGCATCCGAATTGGGCGGCTGGACAGAGAAAAAATTTCCTCAGCAGGGCCTAGCGCTTCTTCAGGACTCGATTTCCACCCTGTCGTAAGGTCAGCCCTTCCAGATCCAGCCGTTCCAAGAGCGGGATCAAGTACTTGCGGCTGGTGCCCAGAACATCTCTCAGCTCAGGGATAACGAGCTGATCGTTGCGCCCACAGTTCTCCACCACGGCAGTCCGAGCTCGCTCTGCAACGGCAGCTGTCAGGAACAACCCATTCTTCAGCGGTACCAGCCGATCCATGTCGACGAGCATCTCCATCACATCCTCGAGCTCCGATTCGGCGCACCCAAGCTCCCCGGCCAGGTCGGCCTGCGAAGGTGGCTGAAAGGCTGCTGCCTCGAGCCGCCCTTCGATCTTCTCCACCAGCTCCCTCTTCGACTCATCGAGCGCAACCTCACGCCCTGCGAGTCGTACCTTGCCTCCAGCCTCGAGCTCTATCCCGCCCCGCGTACGCTCCTCATCGAGCAGGAAGTTCAGGAAGCCCGGTTCATAGCCCAGAAGGGTGCGTAGCTCGCGCACCGGAGCGACATCCCGCAGTGGATTCTTCTCGAACCAGGCTCCGAGACCCTCTTGGAGCTTGACCAACGCACCCTCGAGGTTCTCGATGTGCAGCCACTTCTGGCTCTTCTCCTCCTCGATGACCGTCCCACGGGAGGCCAGCTCGGCGAGCAGGTTCCGGGTCTCGTCCAGGGGGCGCTTGATCTCGACAGACAGATCCTGGGCACTCTGTAGCTCCTCGCCCCGCCTGGCGAGCATGACGTCGAGCAGATCTCCCGGGCTGTCGATGCTTCCCTCCTGCCTCCCGAGCTCCTCCAGGACAAAGCCCTTGAAGCGCTTGAGACGATGCCGGCTCTCCTCGAGGATCGTCCCACCGCCCAGGGTGACGAGGGGCGAGGCGAGCCGCAGGATGAAAGGGTCGCCGGGAGCGCAGACCACTGGCTCTTCCAACCTCAGCTGCACCAGGCCGGTCTCGCCAGGTCCCAGCTCTGCGGCATCGAGCAGGACGACCTCACCGACGATCTCCGCGGTCCCGGTGTGCAGCCGCACCTGGGCGCGGTCCTTGAGTGACCCTTCAAGGTCCGCGAGTACTGTCAATCTCGCGCCCACCATGCGCATCGCCCGGAAGTAACCAGGCATGGCCAGGATGCAGCCCCGCCGTACTTCCTTATGAGAGACATCCGAGAGGTTCACCGCCGTGGAGTGACCGGCCCGAGCGACCTCGGTCTTCTGCTTGTAGGCCTGCAAGCCGCGCACCTTGCCCTTGATGCCACCGGGGAGGACCTCGAGAGCCTCCCCAACCTTCACCGAACCACTCACCGGAATCCCGGTCAGAATCGTGCCGAACCCCTTGGAGCTGAAGACCCGCTGGATCGGCATGCGAAAGACGCCGTCCGCAGGTCGCGGGCTGACCTCACCGGCGGCGCTGTAGAGCGCGTCCTTGAAGGCCTCGAGTCCCTCGCCCGTGATGGCCGAGATTCGAAAGATCGGGGCCCCGTCCAGGAAGGTCCCAGCCACCGTCTCGCGCACGTCCTCCTCCGCCAGCTCGACCAGCTCATCCTCTACCAGGTCGATCTTGGTCAGGCAGATCATTCCCCGCTGAACGCCCAGCAGCCCCATGATCGAGAGGTGCTCGCGAGTCTGAGGCATGACCCCATCATCGGCCGCCACCACCAGCACCACCAGGTCGATCCCCGACGCGCCGGCCACCATGTTCTTGATGAAGCGCTCGTGGCCGGGGACGTCGACGATGCCCACGAGGCGTCCATCGGGAAGCTCCAGCGGCGCGAAGCCCAGGTCGATCGTCACCCCGCGCTCCTTCTCCTCCTTGAGGCGGTCGGGGTCGACCCCCGTCAGGGAGCGCACCAGGGTGGATTTGCCATGATCAATATGCCCGGCCGTGCCGATAACTATGGGCTGGATCTCCATGCTGAGAAGGTTACCAGGAACCGAATCGGATATCGTTTGCGCCGTGAGCTCCCTGCCCTTCAATCCCCTGCGCTCCTACCTGCGCGAGACCTTTGGCCGCGACGTGTATCGCGTGGCCCTCGACGCCGGCTCCACCTGCCCCAACCGGGACGGCTCCAAGGGCTACGGCGGCTGCGTCTATTGCGATGTGGAGGGCTCGGGCACGGGCGAGCTGAAGAGCGGTAGCCAGCTCGCCGAACAGCTCGCCACGGGCATCAAGCGAGTGCGCCGGCGAGACCCCGATCCCGGAGTGATCGCCTACTTCCAGTCCTACTCGAACACCTACGTGGCCCAGAGCCGGCTGGAAGAGGTGCTCTCGGTCCTCGACGGGCACCTGGGCAATCCGGTGGTCGCGGTCAGCATCGCCACTCGCCCGGACACCCTGCCCCCGAAGGCCCTCGAGATCCTGGCCCGTCTCAACGAGAAGGTCCCGGTCTGGCTCGAGCTGGGACTCGAAGTCGCCGACGATGCGCTGCTCGAGAAGATCCAACGCTATCACACGGTCGAGGACTTCCTCGTCGCCGTCGAGCGCGTGCACCGGGTTGGAATCGAGGTCGTCGGCCACGCCATCCTGGGCCTACCCGGTGATGGCCGCGAGGGCGCTCGCCGCACGGCTGAGGTCTTCGCCGAGAGCGGAGTGCGCGGCGTCAAGGTCCACAACCTGATGGTCCTGCGCCGCACCATCCTCGAGAAGTGGTGGCGCGCCGGAGAGGTCGACATCCTCGAGCCCGCCGCCTACGTGGACTGGCTGGCGGACTTCATCGAGCGCCTGCACCCCGACCAGATCGTGCACCGCCTGACGGGTGAGGCGCCGAGCGAGGAACGGCTCGCACCGCGCTGGGACGTGCACAAGACCGAGATCCGCGACCTGCTGGTGGCCGAGCTCGCCAGGCGCGCCACGCGCCAGGGATCCCTGGCAGCTGTGGGCTCCCCCGGAGAGTCCTCCCCCCTGGGCTGAGCCCCCCACGAAGCTGTCCCCGCCCTCGACGAGGACGGAGGAACCTCGCGAGCCGCGGTCGACGGCCTAGCGCTTCATCCCCGCTCGCAGCCTCGCGTCCTCCGCGTCGATCGCCTCCTGGGAGATCGTGATCGAGATCGGGGCCATGCCCTCGGCGACCTGGACCGTCTCGATTCCGTCCAGCTCCAGGGGACCTCCCCAGAACACATTCGCGGGCTCCTCCACGGAGGAAGCGAGGCGCAGCTCGTAGAGCCCCTCCTCGAGCACCCGGGGAGGCTCCTCCGCGTCGAGGTACGAGGACCTGGGCGAGAATCTGCCCATGTAGTAGGCGACCGACGCGCCACCGACCACTTCGGTCCGCTCGACGGGCACCAGGGTCAGCTCCAGGCGGAAGGGAACCTCCTCCAGGGAGCACGGTCCCTCCCACACGAAGGGCACGGCCATGCCGCGCTCGAGGGTGACCGAGTCGGGAAGGTCGCGGGGGTCCAGGGCCACGGGGAAGTACCCGTCGCACTCCACCACGTAGGCATCAGGAGCGTCCGCGCTGACCACGAACTCCGTGCGCCCGGTGTGCCCCACGTAGTGGGGTCGCCCGTCCCGGATGGCGTAGACCGTGGCCGAGAGCCTGGCGCCCTGCTCGTCGGCGGCGTGCAGGCGGATGGAGCGCAGGAGGCCGCGCATGTCGAGGGGGTCGAGGCGAGGGTCGCGGGTGGGGTCCTCGCGCAGCTCGATGCCCTGGACCACGATGGCCGAGTCCGAGTCGCCGCCGGGACTCGCGATCATGCTGTTCGCGTGGCCGTCGGGCTCCACGCGGAAGGTGTAGACCCCGGGGCGCATGCCCGGGAAGCGGAACTGGGCTCCCTTCACTTCACCATGACGCCACCCCCAGACGTCCATGCGCTCGGGTGCCTCGCCCTGGCGGGAGTCCCACAGGCCGATCGAGAGCGAGCCGCCGTCCATCCCCTCGTCGAGGGCCAGGCGACCCTCGAGGGAGGCACCGGCGTTCAGCTCGAGGATCAGGTCGTGGCTCGGAACCGCGGCGCGAAGCGGGTCGATCCAGCCCATGCTGGAGGACACCTCGATGCAGGCCTCGGGGTGCGGCAGCTCGCCGAGCAGACGGAAGCTGCCGTCCCGGGAGGTGTGGGCGTATGGACCGCCCGCCGGCACCCAGGCCCCGCTCTCCTCGTGGAGCACGACCCAGCGAAGGGTGGCCGAGGACACCGCCGCGCCCTGGGGGTCCACGACGCGCCCGGTCACGGCCGGACCGGGAGGAGGAGCCGGAGGCTCTGCGGCGACCAGGTGCAGCTCGCCCAGGTCCAGGTGCTCCCCGCGACTCACGGGCAGGGTCACCTCCAGGGTGTCCGGGCCACCCGGGCCTCCGTAGCGCAACAGGCGCAGCTGGAGCTCCTCGGGGAGCAGGCCAATGACCAGGTCGAAGCGACCCTCCTCGTCCAGCCCGAGCGAACCCGGCAGCTGACCGTCGCGCTCCATGCTGAGCACGTCGGTGACCGGCTCTCCGCTGGCCGCCTCCACGACCCGCCCGGTCAGGCGCGTCGGCACCCGTCGAAGCACGAGGTCGACCTCCACGAGCTGACCGGCGCGGACGGGCCCCTCGAACTCGACGATCTCCAGGTCGGCACTGTCGGGCAGCAGGACGCCGGCGATCAGCTTCGATCCCAAGCCCACCGATCCCAGGCGGGCCAGGCCATCCTCGGTCGACCCGTAGAGCGTCGACTCGCCGTAGAGGGTGTCCGCGGTCCCGCGCTCGTTCGTGGGAGCCAGGCGGACCAGCAGGCCGTCCGCGACGGGCTCTCCGCCGCGCAGCACACGCACCTGGACTTCCCCGAGCTCCGGGAGCTGGAGCTCGATGGGCGTCGACGGCAGATTGAAGGGATTCAAGAGAGCCGAGATCTCCTTGGCCAGGGGCAAGGCGACGGCCACCACCAGGTCCATTTGCTCCGAGATCTTCGAGCCCTGCTGGGTGAGCAGCAGCTCCGCCAGGCCCTCGGCGCCGGCCGTCTCCGCGGTCGCCACGGGGACCAGGAAGGTCTCCGAACCGCCGCGACTCGCGCGCCCGGCGAGCACCACGGGCGTGCCCGCCAGCGGCCGACCGCGGCTGTCGAGCACGCGCACCGAGAAGGGTCGGTCGGGGCCGAGGAGCAGGGTCGTCTCCTCCGCCCCCTGCCGCAGGTCATCCATCATGCGCAGCTCTTCGTGCTCGGCGAACACCAGGGCTCGATCATCCCCCAGGGCGATGCTCACGCGCCCCTCGTCGTCGGCGACGTAGGCACGACCACGCTCCTTGATGCGCTCGCGGAAGCTCCAGGGAAGGCGGCGTCTAAGGGCCGCCGGGTCCTTCAGGCCGTTGTACAGCTCATCCATGGTGACCACCCAGACGCGGGTTCGGGGCAGGGCCTCCCGGGTGTTCACGTCTCGCAAGATCAAGCCGACCAGGGGCTCCAGGGCCGCCTCGGCCTCGGTCGACGGCGGCTCCTGCACGTCGACCAGGGCGCGCTCCTGATTGTCCTGCACGGCCAGCTCGCTCTCCTCGACAGCCCCAACAGCAGAGAGCGAGCTCCCTCCGGCGATCGGGTCCCCCATGACCGGTCCTGACTCCAGCGACCAGTCGATCAGTGAGCCCCCGAAGATGAGTGATAAGGTGATTGCAGCTGCTAACAGGATCTTGTTGTTCACGAGAATTCCTCCCAGGGCGAGTGACTTGGAGTGATGGGGTAGAACCAGCAGTGGCGCGAAGGCGCTCATCCAACGCTCTCGCTGCCCCTCGTTCTCGGCATCCAGTCGCAAGCGCAGCTGCTCGAGACCGCGCGCAAGTCGACTGTTCACCGTGGCCACCGGAAGACCAAGGCGCTTCGCGATGTGACGCGGCGCCAGGCCATCCACATGGCGCATGATCAGGGCCTCCCGCAGGGGCGCTGACAGCTCGAGCAGGTGCTGAATCAAGATTCCCTGTTGCTCGAGCCTTGCCGACGATTCCTCTGGCGACGGAACAGTCTCTGCGACAGATCCCTGGCGCTCTCGGTGTGGACGAGACCAATCCGCACGATTCCTCGCGCGGGCCACGTTGCGAATCACACCCGCCAGCCAGTTCGAGAAGGAACCGATCGGAGGCTTGTCGCCTTCCAGGGCTACCACATAGGCATCCTGGAGAACGTCATCCGCCTGGCTCACGTCTCGCACCAGGCTCAAGGCGAGTGCCCTGGCCCAACCGTCCGAGGTCGTCAGCCGCTCGAGCTCCTCCAGAGTTCTTGATTTAGCGCTCATACCCAAGAGTGATTCAGCTTCCAGACTCCGACGCATGGCCTTGTGTTTTTTTGCAGCCACACAGCTGGAGCCCCGCTGGCTGCTCCCTCCTGACCAGCCTCCCTTCCCCGGTGGCTACACCGGGCCCTGTGAGCAGGCAGCCCCGGCCTCAGCCGGAGAGCCGCGCGACCAGCTCCAGCATCTGGGCCTCGGAGACCTCCACCGGCGGGGGCATCCCGACCTCGTGGATCGCGTTGGTCGGGATCAGGTGGATATGCACGTGGGGCACCTCCCAGCCGATCACCAGCACGACGACACGCTTGCAGCCCAGGCGAGCCTTCAATCGATCGGCGACCTGGTGTGCCGCTCGCCAGAGATCCGCGTGCTCCTCTGGCTCGAGATCGAAGATGTAGTCGACCTCGCGCTTGGGGATCACGAGCGTGTGCCCGGGCTGGGCCGGACGGATGTCGAGGAACGCGAGGTGCTTCTCGTCTTCCCAGATACGGTGACAGGGAAGCTCACCCGCGACAATCTTGCTGAAGATGCTGGCCATGGGTACGAGGGTAGCTCTTCCTACACCCTGAGACCATCGAAGGAGCCAGGGCCAGCCCAGACTTGCGCTCGGTGAGCAAGGAAGCAGACAATAGATGCAGGAGAAAAACCATGAGTACACCGTCAGAAGACTTTGCCCTGTTGATTCCCGCAGCCAATGCCGTCGAAGCAAAGCTCTCCAAGGAGCTGCTCGAGTCCCATGGCATCCCGGTTCTCTTGCATGGCATGGACAGGGACATGGCCGAGCTGGGAGCATCCGGCAACATGGAGGCCTCGCATCCGGACGTCTACGTCCCGGTGGCTGCCCTCAAGGAGGCGGTCAAGGTCCTCAGTGAGACCTGGGAGAACTTCGACCATCCGAGCCTCCACGCGGAGTAGCTCGGCGGAAACTCACGAGTGAGGTCTCAGCTGGCGAACGCTAGCCGAGATACATGATCCGGTCGCAGCTCGAGCACTGGATGATCGAGTTACCGCGAGCCAGACGCACGACCAGGTTCGGAGGAACCTGCATGAAGCATGACTGGCAGACACCGCCATCCAACATGGCGAGCGCCTCACCGCCGCGCGCAACCAACAGACGTTCGTAGAGCTCGAGGGTTCCGGCGTCGAGGTCCTTGTCGAGGCGCTTCTCACGCTGGGCGGTTAGCTCTTCTTGCTTCCCTTTCGCCACGCCCATCTCGGACTCGACGTTCTGGCAGAACTGGTTGAAGACCTCCATCTCCGTGGCGAGACGCTTCTCGATCTCCTCGACCTCGAACTTGGTGCGCTCGATGCTCTCCATGTACTGAAGCTGCTCGCGCTCGGCCTCGTCGATCTGGCGCTTGAGTCCTCGTGCCTCGTAGCGACAGGCCTCGACCACGGTCATGTCCCGATTCGACTGGGACTCCTTGTCGAGCTTGGTGATGCGCTGTTTCTGAACTGTGACCGTGTCGTCCAGCTCCTTGATGCGAACCTTGTTTCCTTGGATGCTCGAGCGCTTCTCCTCAAGCACCTCCTGGACCCGATCTAGCTGGGCCTGGCGACGGGCGCGCTCCTCTGGCAGGCGTTTGAGTTCGGTGTTGACCCGGAACAGATCCTTGTCAATTTCCTGAAGAGCGCGAAGTGCTTGCACGGGGTTCCCCATAATGATCGAAGGCGAAGAAAGCGGGCGAACAGTCTACAGCCAGCATCGCGTAGGGCAAGGGGGGGGCCTCTACGAGAATCTCGGCCTGAATCGAAATCGCCCCGCTCCGGAGGGCCGGAGCGGGGCGATGTGGGTCTGGGGAGCTCTGGGGTCTAGAGCACGCCCTCGGACTCGTCAGGCATGATGGCCCCGTCCAGGAAGCTGGCCAGCTGACGGGCGCGAACCGGGTGGCGTAGTTTCCGGACGGCCTTGGCCTCGATCTGGCGGACCCGCTCACGGGTCACACGGAAGATCCTGCCGACCTCCTCCAGGGTGTAGGTATAGCCGTCACCAATGCCGTAGCGCAGCTTGACGATCTCGCGCTCGCGGAAGGTCAGGGTCCGTAGGACCTCGTCGATGCGCTCTTTCAGCATCTCGTGGCCAGCCGCCTGCAGCGGGCTCTCTGCGGAATCATCCTCGATGAAGTCCCCGAAGTAGCTGTCATCGGAGTCGCCGATCGGGCGGTCCAGGCTGATCGGGTGCTTGCTGATCTTCATGACCCGCTTGGCCTCTTCGACCGTGATCTCGGTGGCCTCGGCGACCTCCTCGACTGACGGCTCGCGGCCCTTCTGCTGAAGGAGTCGCTTGCTGACGTTTCTCAGCTTGCTCATGGTCTCGATCATGTGCACCGGGATTCGAATGGTGCGAGCCTGGTCTGCGATCGAGCGGGTGATGGCCTGTCGAATCCACCAGGTGGCGTAGGTCGAGAACTTGTATCCACGGCGATACTCGTACTTCTCCACGGCCTTCATCAGGCCGGTGTTGCCCTCCTGGATCAGGTCCAGGAAGGAGAGGCCACGATTGCGATACTTCTTCGCGATCGAGACCACCAGGCGCAGGTTCCCGCTGGACAGCTTGCGCTTGGCCTCTTCGTACTCCTCGTGATGCAGACGAACCTGGTCACTGCGGCGCTTGAGTCTCGAGCTCGGCTCGAGGGCCAGGAGCTCCATCTCCCGCAAGCGTTCCTGAAGCTCCCCCAGCTGATCAGCGCCCTTCTTGTTGCCCTTGAAGGCCGCAATCTTGCGCTCCACCGAGCGCATCTCGCGGTAGTAGTCCTCGAGCATGTCGATGTAGGGGCGCACCTTCTTGACCTGGAGGTGACACTCCTCGGTGAGGATGATGAGCTTGCGGCGGATCCCCTGAACCTTCTCCAGCTGCAGCGAACGCTGCTCCTCAGTGAGGTCGTCGCGGAGCAGGGGCTTGTATTCCTCGCGGATGCGAACCACCAGACGCTGAATCGTCTCCAGGTTGACCGGGAGGCGCTTGGCGAGGAACTTCTTGCCAAGGGTCTCAACGATCTTCGGATCATCATCCGGCTTCGGATTGGGATTGACCTTCAAGGTGCGATCGAAGGCCAGCTCACCACGATGCACCTGCTCGAGGACTTCCAGGGAGGCATCCATGCAGATGCCTGATCCGAGGGTCTTCTTGCGGAAGCGCTTGCGAGTGATCTCGATGGTCTTGGCCAGATAGATCTCCTCGGGGCGCGTGAGCAGCGGGATCTCGCCCATCTGCGTCAGGTACATGCGGACCGGGTCGTCGATCTTCTCGGGAAGAGCAACGCTGCGGGCCAGGGCTGCCTCGGCAGCGGCAGCCTTCTCGGCCACGGTCTCGGCCGGGGTCTTGGTGGCTGCGTTGACCTTGGTGTCGAGGCTGTCCTCGTTCTCGTCAACAACCTCCACGCCAGCCTCCTCGAGGGCCACGAAGACCTGATCGAGCTGGTCGGGGGGGATGAACTGATCCTCGAGAAGGCGACTCATGTCGCCGAAGGTAAGGAAGCCGCGTGTTTGCCCTTCCTCGACCAGGACCTTGATTGCTTCGTCGAATTTGCCAGACATTCGAAACCTCTAGTGGGTCGTTTGGGATACGTGAGGAACGCTCGATTCCTCTGATGGGGATGATTCTTCGGGGGTCCGCCCACAGCGCAGGACCTCCGTTAGCTCGGCCGAAACCCTCGCCAGTTCCGTCCGGGCTTGTTTTCTCGTGACCTCGTCGGTCGCTTCTCTAATGCTCACTTCCAGTTCCAGGAACCGGGATTTCAGCTGTTCTTCGCGCTGCCCCTCGTGACGACGGTGCAGCCCGTTGAGGCTCCCCTCCAGGAGGACCTTGGGACTCGTGGCACAGCTAGCGTGATCGACCAGGCTAGCCACCTTGTTTCTTGCAGGATGGTCTCCGAGCGCCGTCAGCACCGATGAGGCGTCGATCACGGCGTCCAGGTCTTCGTACATCTCTAGAACGACCTCAAGGATGCGACTCAGGTCTTCATCCTCGCAGCTGATTGCATGCGGTCTCACCAGCGGGACAAGGCTGGCATCCAGCAGGACGGCCCCCACGAGCCCCTCGAAGTGCCTCCGCATCCTCGGGTCGACCGTTCTGGGGGCTGCCTGGGGCTGTAGGAGGTCATCCGGAGCCAGATCGGACCCTGCCAGCCCGGGTGCTGGGCGGCTCCGCCGGCGGCCCTGGAGGCTGGTCCGCCACTGCTCCCGCAGGGCCTCGACGTCCAGGCCGATCCGCTCGGCCAGGCCCTGAATCAGGGACTGACGATGAACCGGTCGATCGACCAGCACGATCAGCTCCAGGAGGTCATCAACGGACTTGCTGAGCTGGGCACCCCGCAAGCCAGCGAGATCGTCGCAGAGCAGCGTGAACCAGTCGGGGGCTTCCTCGATCCGTGCCAGGAAGGCCTCGGCCCCATCCTTCAGCAGGAGATCACAGGGATCCTGTCCCTCCGGCAGACGGACGATGTGGATCTCAACGTCCAGATGCAGCAGACCATGGAGCGCCCGACGAGCCGCCTGGGAGCCAGCCGCATCACCGTCGAAGACCAGGCTGATGCGATGCGCGCCGCAGCGGCGGACGAGGGTCGCGTGATTCTGAGTGGTCGATGTGCCCAGGACTGCCCCGACCTGCTTGAGGCCAACCTGGTGAGCAGCCATCACATCCGTGTAGCCCTCGACCAGGATCAGGTGGCGACTACGGCGGGCCTCGGGCAGCGCCTGATCAAAGCCGTAGACCAGCTTGTTCTTCTTGAACAGCTCCGTTTCCGGAGTGTTGATGTACTTGGGTCCACCGCCATCATCACCGAGGCGACGGGCGCCAAAGCCCACCGTTCGCCCCTCGGCATCACGGATGGGGATCATCAGGCGCCCGCGGAAGAAGTCGTAGGCGCGGCCCTGATCGTTCTTTCGAGCAAGACCACTCTGCTCCAGGAGCTCGAAGGCAATGCCTTGCTCCCTGGCGAGGTGAGTCAGTTCGCGGCCGCTAGCTGGAGCCCAGCCCAGGCCGAACTGTCCAATGATCTCATCGCTCAAGCCGCGCTGCTTGAGGTACTCGAGTGCACCACGCCCCGCTTCCCCGCACAGCTCCTTGGCGTAGAAGCGGCTCGCGCGCAACAGCAGATCGTAGGCCGGATCACTCTTGGGGTCCTGTCTGGCCCCGGACCTGGAGGTCTTCGGAATCTCGACGCCGGACCGAGCTGCCAGGATCTCCAGCGCCTCCATGAAGCCCAGGCCGGTAAAGCGCTCCACAAAGGAGATCTGATCACCGCCCTCGGAGCAGGCACCGTAGCAGTGCCAGGTTCCACGGCGGGGATCGACCTTGAAGGAGGGAGTCTTCTCCTCGTGGAAGGGACAACACGCCGTCCACAGAGCTCCCGCCTTCTTCAAGGTAGGAACATGCTCGCGCACGACATCCTCGATGGGTGCACGCAGCTTGATCTCCTCAATGGCTCGACGGAAATCGTTGGACAAGGCGACTGGGTGGGGCTAGGGACTCCGAAGAGTGTTGATCCTCGCTGCCGGTTCGTGTCTTGCGACGCGAGCCGTGAACGGGACGGGCTTGATGGATGGTTGTTTGTCCAGGCCGACGGAACTCTCGTCGATCTGGGCGCTGGTCTAGGCTTCACCCCTCGTGCGGCCTCCATCAAACCGATCGCTTCTGATCTTTCTTCGAGTTCAGACGTCGGCAGGCGGATTCCTGAATTCCGCACCGATGTCACGCTCGGGAAGACGATCGATCGCTGATGAAGCTGCCTCTTGCTGGGCGAGTGCTTCGATTCACTTGGTGACAGTTGAGTGCCCGGTCGGGTCCAGTAGGTTCCGGGCAGAACGGTCAAGCTGCGGTTGTCCGGATGCTCCAAGGGGACCAGTTGGACACTCGCCAAGAACCAGAACCCGCCACTCGCTCGACATCCGCTTGTTTTTGAGCCCGATCTTCGATCGCGATGGGCGAGGTGGCGGAGCAGCTAGTTGGGACGGACTCATTCAGGTAGTCGGAGAGGGTTCCGGCATCTGGGTGGACTCCCTCTGGCAGCGACTGGGCCTGTTCTCAAGCCTGCAACTAAAAATAGCACATGCCCGGGCCCGGGACCACGCGAGAGAGCAAGGGATTGACGAATCGGGCGATTCTCGCTGATTCGAGCGATTTCAGCCCCCCCCAGCTACGGCCCCTCACTGCCGATCTCGCCAACCCGTGGAGCCGGAGAGTGCCCTGAGCTGCCCCAAATCCAGGGTTTCGGCCCTCGAAGCAGGGTCGATCCCGAGCTCGGCCAGGAGCTCCCGAGCCCCCTCCCGATCCCCCAGAGCCTCGCCCAGCACCCGGCCCAGGGCCTGCCGCCGACGTTGAAAGAGCACGCTGCAGAGTGACGAGAGCCGGGCGAGTTCCTCCCGACTGAGAGGCTCTGCCAGCCGTCGCAGGTGGGCCACAGCGCTCTCGACCTTGGGACGTGGCCAGAAGAGCTCCGGCCCGACAGTTCGGCCTAGCTCCACCCCGTAGCCGGCCTGCAAGCGAGCCGAGATCGGGCCCCAGTGTGGGCCACCGGGACGAGCACAAATACGCTGGGCCACCTCGAGCTGGACCAGCACACTCATCGAGGCCGGCGGGTGCTGCAGCTCTGCCAGGACCGCCACGAGCGGGGCACTGATGGCGTAGGGCAGGTTGGCCACCAGGTGCCAGGCTCCCTCCCGGGGAAGAGCGTCGCTGACCTCGGAAGCCAGCCGATGCTTGCCTGCCAGGGCATCCACATGCAAGAGCGACAGGCCCTCACGGTCTCCCAGGTCCCCCCGGAGAACCTCCAGCAGGCGCCCATCGATCTCGACGGCCAGCACGCG
Organism: Planctomycetota bacterium; assembly: GCA_014237855.1. Classification (GTDB taxonomy): domain Bacteria; phylum Planctomycetota; class UBA1135; order UBA1135; genus JABACD01. The sequence goes on from JABACD010000025.1 coordinate 55,742, forward strand.
CGCCCCTGCATCCAGAAGCGGCCGGGTGAGAAACCCCAGCCCCGGACCGACCTCGAGAACGAAGTCGCCGGGAGCGACTCCGGCGTCCCTCACGAGGGCTCGGGTCATGTTCTCGTCAAGCAGGAAGTTCTGACCGAGTCGACGGGAGGGTCTGAACCCGGCTGCCTCCAGCCGAGCACGAAAGCGGCTCCAGGCCTCCCTCTTGGTCTCGTCGCTCAACCTCTGGCTCCGCGCAAGAGGCTCGCCAGCCCAGGTGCCGCTCCAGGCTCTGCGGTCAGGCTCTCCAGCATGGGGATCGAGGCGGGCCCCCAGGAGGCACCAATGCGCTCGAGGCGAGAGGCCGTGGCACGATCGGCACCCCAGCTGCCCGCCACTGCCCGCAGCCAGGTCTCCGCATCCGCCACGAGCCGCAGACCAACGTCCCTGCCACGATGAACAGGGTTTAGCTGGATCGCGTTGAAGGATGTATTCCCCTCGAGTCGGCCGTCGTTGTCGAGATCTGCCCCCTCATCCAACCAGTAGGTGGGACGCTTGTTCGAAAGGTAGCTGCCTCCCATGGCCCAGGCTTGCTGGGTGGATCGGGAGTCTCCTGGGAGCAGATCATCCAGTACCCACTCACGTCCATTCCCTACCAGGTCATAGACCCCTGAGGAGGTCCGTCCGCTCTCGAAACTTCCCACGGGCGCCAGACTGCCGAGCTTGAGCTCCAGGGTGTTGGCCACCGATTCCCGGGATCGCTTGCCCCACGGGAAGTACTGGGTACGGGTTCCCACCGCGATCCGGACCCACTCGCGGGCCGTGGGCAGCCTCATGTTCTTCGTGCTGGCAAACTCACGAGCCTCGTCCAGGGTCATACCCGTGGCTGGAAGAGTTGGAGCTCGATCCCGCCAGAATTCCGCACTCTGCTGAACCGCAGCCTCCGCCCCCTGCAACACCAACCATTCCTCCCACTCGGCCTGCGTGACCTCGAAGCTATCCACGAGCAAGGGTCGCGCATTGCTACAGTCCACCGGATCCTCGGTGTCCGGGAGTAGGACACACCGACGGGCTGGGACGAAGACCAGACGCCCGAGACGATCTTGCTCTGGCACCTCTCCGCCGCCATTGCAGGCGGTGGAGAGGAGGGCGCACAGGAAGGCCAGTCGGCAGAGGCGATGGTTGTGGCTCACACCAGCATTCTGCCGAACAGTGGCCCTCTAGCGAGCCGGGGAGACGAAGATCTCGACCCGACGGTTGAGAGCTCGATTCTCGGCCGTGTCGTTGGGTGCCAGGGGCTCGTAGGGCCCAAAGCCTGCAACCACAACGTGCTCCTGGGGCACACCGGAGCCGGTCAGGATCGCAGCGACCTCGATGGCTCGCGCGGTGGAGAGCTGCAGGTTGCCGTGCGGGAACTTCTTCAGGGTCGTCGCCTTGGCAACCGGCACGCTGTCCGTGTGCCCACGTACCCAGATCCTTCCATGACCACCGCGGTTGATGTCAGCCGCGACCGTATTGATGAGAGCGCTCTTGCCCGCATCACCGACCTTGGAAGATCCCGAGGCGAACAGCACGGCATCGGGAACCATGTAGACATAGGCCCCACCCCCCAGGTCGATACGAGTGATCGAGTCTGGATTGCTCGAGAGGCCCGCGAGGCGCTGTTCGTACTCCGCGAGCCGAGCCTCGAAGTCGTCTCCGCCAGTCCTCGCCTCGAGGGCGTTGACCTGACTCAAGGTCAGTTCGTTATTCAGGCGGTCGTTCTGTGCTTTCAGTCGAGCATGATCGAGCTCGAGGGCGAGCAATTCATCCTGGTAGTGCTTGGCCAGGTCGACTGCGTCCTTGTACTGCTCCTGGGTGGCGCAGGAAGTGAACAGGAGGGTCCCCAGGGCGAGGAGAATCGGGCGATTGAGCGAGTTGCGTTTCATGAGTCGATTCCGTCGGAAAGGCCGAAATGCGGGGATTCTGCCGCCGTCGATGCTCGACTCGGCCACGCGTGCCGGGTCATAGCCGGGCACCCCGCTACACGGGCATCCTAGGTATCCGGGGAGGTCGATCCAAAGCTCCTTCTCGGGAGTGGACCCTCATTTCTCTAAGTACCAGCCAAGAGTTGCCCTACGCCCGCTAAAAGGACCGCGGAAAGCACTCCGAGGGGGCCCTCCTGTCCCTCATCCGGTCAGAAGTGGTGCAAGAAAATGGAAGCTCCCTGGAGCGGTCCAGGGTCAGGCCGGTATCTCCGGAGAAAGCCCATGGGGATCGGTCCTGTGCCGGACGCCTGCAGGCTCGAACCCCCTCGAGTAGCTGCGGCTGAACTGGGAGCGCCCGGGCGGGCAAGCTGTGACCCCGGCAGGCAGAGGGGCTGCCTCTTCCTGCCGGGGCCCTGAACCCGTGGGCCACTGGAGCCCACGTCGTGACCTGACGGTCCTACTTGTTGAAGCTGTCGCCGTAGAAGATCGAGGCGATGCCTTCGGCAATCCCGCTGGTCTTACCAGAGGAGACCGAGAAGACCAGGGGCAGCGCCATGAGCATGATCAACGTCGTGACGATGCAGGCGGCCAGGATGCCAATACCCTCACCTTCCGACTCCTCAACAGCACGGGGCGCGGGTCGACGAACGGCCGCAGAGGCGGGCGCAACCTCTTCCTCAATCTCGATTTCTCCGACATCCTCGATGTCGTCTTCGATGATGGTATCGACGTCCGAGATCTCCTCGGTTGCCATGCCAGCCTCGTCGGCCAAGCTGTCGTCCTCGAAGACGATCTCCTCACTGGGCTCGCCCAGATCGATGACCTCACCACCACCGAGCTCGCTGCGCAGAGCCTCGACATCGCCGCGGCGGAGCTTCATGGTCTCGCCCTCGCGGAAGGCGCGGATCTCTCCCTCGGAAACGAGGCGCTTGAGCTCTTCCTCCTTCAGGCGGAGCTCGGAGAGGGCCTCATCGAAGCTGAAGAATTCGTCGTTGGACACGGGCGTGACTCCTGGTGAATCGGTCGGGCAGAAGCGAATCCTGCCGGGGTTCTGGGGATGAATCGTGGGAAAGTCTAGCGTTGGCCTCACTCCTCGTCGAGCAGGCCCTCCTCAAGGAACTTGGCTTCCAGGTCCTCGAAGCTGTATTCGGACTCGTCGTTCCAGCCATTCAGGCGCAGATCGAGGCCGATATTGCGGGCTGCCACCAGCTTGATGCCGTTGGTCCCCTCGGAGCCTCCATTGGCCTGGTAGACGGCAATATGCGCGCTGATCGTATCAATGACGTACAGCACGTTGTTTCCGGTGATGTCGATGCCCGTGACCGCGATCATCCGATGGTTGGAATCAGCATTTCCGAGGGCCACCGAGGGCAGGATGACATCCTGCTGGCTCGTCGTGCCCCCACCATCATCCTGGGCCGAGGAGGCCCTGGCGGGCTCGAGAGCGTAGCCGCCGGCGGCGAGTAGCGAGCCGGCGATCAGCATCCAGAGGGCGCCTTCACGGCGGCCCATGCCGCTGCGGGAGGGATGCGAATCTGAGGGGTTCATGTTGCTGGCGGGGTCCAGGGGCGGGGGCAGTGGGGCCTGGGGGCTCCTTCACGGGGGGACCTATCCTAGCGCCGAAGGTCGGTTGCCACCAACCCTGGGAATTCGACCATTACCAGCCCCCCAGATCCCCCGAGATCTCCTCGACGAGATCCTTGAGGGTCACCAGGCCCAGGGGCTCCGCCTCTGTCCCCACCACGGCCAGCCGCCGGCCTGTGACCCTCAGCTGCGTGAGAGCACGATCGACGGAGAGCTCCGGCTCCAGGAACAGGAGCGGCCGCAGGTGCGTCAGCACCGGCTTGTCGGCTCCGGCCTGCAGGACGCCCAGCTGGTGGACGTAGCCCTCCACCCGGCCCCCGCCGTGAACCGGCAGGCGGGTGTAGGTGGACCCCTCCACCGCCAGACGCTGGACCTGGTCACTGTCCTCACGCTGCAGTGAGATCACATCCTTCCAGGGAATCATCGCCAGGGTCACCCGCATGGTCCTCAGGCGCAGGGCGTTGCGAGCCAGTTCCTCGGCGTGGGGTTCGAGGGCGCCCGCCGCGCGCCCCTCGGCCAGAACGCTGAGGAGCTCGAGCCGGCCCGAGCGCTCCACGATCTGCTCTGGCGCGAAGCCCATGAGCTTCTCCAGTATCCAGGTCAGGGTTCTCAGGATCAGCTCCAACGGTGAGAAGATCACCCTGAACACCGTCAGCAAGGGCGCAGACAGCCGCATGAGGTAGTGAGGACGCCTACGGAAGAGATCCTTGGGCAGCAGCTCGCCGAACAGGAAGACCACCGGGGTCAGCACCAGGACCATGAAGACATCACGCTTCCAGGCCACGACCTGGTGGTGCTCGAAGGTGTACTCGGCACTCAGGGTCATGAGCTCGAGAGCCACGTTGTTGCCGATCAGAATCGTGATCAGGACGCCGGCGCGCCGCTTGGTCAATGCCTGAACAAGACGGGCGCCGCGGGCACCGCGCCGCACGTCGACCTCCATCCGGGAGCGAGTGACCGAGTACAGCCCCGTCTCCGAACCGGAGAACATGGCCGACAGAAAGAGCCCCACGGCGAGCACCAGCAGAAGGATGGTGTAGGTCAACTGGCCTCCTCCAGCTCACGCTCCACGTACATGTCCACGGACATCACGCGTCGGCCACGCACCTCGTGGACGTCGAACACCAGCGTACCCACCCGTGCCTCATCACCAGCCTTGGGGATACGACCCAGCAGGGCCGTCACGAATCCCCCAACGGTCTCGAATTCGATGGGCACCACCTGGAAGCCAAACTCGTCGTTCCAGTCGCGAATCGAGAGAGCACCCGAGACTCGGAAACGCCCCTCTCCGAGGGGAACGACCGGTCGCTCGCGCTGCTCACCCTCGACTCGAAGCTCACCCACGATCTCCTCGAACACATCCTCGATGGTGACCACCCCCGCCGTGCCACCCCACTCGTCCACCACCACAGCTTCGGCCGTGCGATCCAGTCTGAACTCACGCAGGAGGTCCAATGCATGGGCGACCTCCGGGACGAACTTCACGGGCATCATCAGCTGACGCACAGAACGATCCGGGTGGAGATAGAGGTCCCGTAGCATGACGCAGCCCAGCACGTGGTCGGCATCTTCCTCGATCACCGGAAGCCAGGTGACACGCCGCTTGGTGGCCTCCTGCAAGATGGGGGCGGGATCCGCCTCCACATCGAGCACGAGCGCATCCACCCTGGGAGTCATGATCTCTCGCACGCGGATACCTGCCAGCTCCACGATCTCAGCCAGCATGTCCGCCTCTCCGCGCTCGATCAGACCCGATTGCGCACTGACGGAGAGGACCTGGGCCAGGTCTTCGGGGGAGATCGCTCGCTCGTCATCGCCCGACTCACCCAGGGCTCGCGAGATCAGCTCGAGGGTACTCGAGAAGCCCTCGGTAATCGGTCGCAGGAGCCTCACGAGCACCCCCATGGGCAGAGAACCAACCCGAGAGAGTACCTCGGGCACTCGGAGTGCGAGGGTCTTGGGGAGGATCTCACCGAAGATCAAGATCAGTAACAACGGAGCGATCACGACCATCAGGGCCTCGTACTGCCCCCCACCCCAGGAGAGTCGCACCGCGAGGGTGAAGTAGCAGACGTTGATGAGCAGGTTTCCGAGCAGGACGGTAACGAGTACCTGGCGTGAGTCCTGCAGCAGGCGCTGCACGCGGAGAGGGGCTCCCTCGCGCTGCTCGGGAGTCAGACTGAAGAGCGCTGCCTCGAAGCTGCTGAAGCTCGCGGAGAGCATGAGCAAGACTCCGAGGATCGGGAAGAGCAGCCAGTCATCCATCAGCTCTGCCCCTCGCCTCTCTCAGCGATCCGAGGAAGGTGCAGCTCGACCCTCAGCCCACCATCTGGCTGATTCCCCATCAGCACGCGCCCCCCATGAGCAGCGACAACGTTGTGCACGAGCGCAAGGCCCAGTCCCGTGCCTCGGCCAACTTCCTTCGTCGTGTAGAACAAATCTGCCACCCGTTCCAGCTGAGCCTCCTCCACGCCGGGCCCGTTGTCCAGCACTGATAGGATTACCTCTTGAGCGGTGGTCTCCAAGCGAACTTCAATGCACCCTGCCGCTTCCTGGCCCTCGAGAACATCGAGCGAGTTTACCAGCAGGTTCAACACGGCCTGGCCAAGCTCCGTGGACTGGCCGAGCACCAGGAAGGAATCCCCCGAGAACTCCTCTCGGAGCTGCACAGAGTGCTCCTGAGCACGATGACGAACCAGCTCGATTGCATCCCTGGCTGGCCCCTTGAGGTCCAGAGGGCCCCGCTCCGCCTGGTGCGGAGTGAAGCGCAATAGCTTGGTAACGGTGGCCTGAATGCGTTCCAACCCACCCCGCAGCAAGCCGTGATAGCTGTTCCGTTTCTCCACGGAGATCGAGTCGCGATCGAGTACATCCACGGCATTCAGCATGCCCCCAAGCGGGTTATTGATCTCGTGCGCGATTCCCGCTGCCAGCTCCCCCATGGCAGCCAGGCGGCGCTGGCGCATGGCCGCTGCCTCGGCCTCATATGCCAGGCGTGTCGCAGCCTCGACCTCGTCCTCCAGGTGAGTGTGGAAGCGGTGCACGTCCGCAGACATGCTGTTGAAGTTCAAGATCAGATCAGAGAGCTCGTCCGAGTGGCCCGGTACCTGGAGCTTGAAGTCGTGTTCACCCGCAGCCACGCGACGAGCGCCTTCGGCCAGCTCTTGCACCGGCTGGAGGACATACCTACGGAGCACCGAGAAGGCCCCCAGGAACAGCAAGAGGGTCGTGACGAAGAACCAGGGAAGGAGTCCCAACCAGACAGGAGCCGCCTCGGATTGAACTCGAAACCAGCATCCACCCCAGACCTCGCCAGCAGAATCTCTGATCGGAAACGCGAGTCCATCCATCGCCGGGGTGACTGAACGGGTCCTGATTGCCTTGGCCAGACCATCCTCGATGGACTGGCGATCGAAGTAGACATTGCGACTCAGCGCCCCGACTGGATTGAGGGAGACTCCGTCTGGATTGCGGTCAACAATCACGGCGTCGGGCACCGCCTCCCAGTAGGGCCACCGCAGGATCTGTTCCACCCGCAGATCCCCATGGTCATTGAAGGAGTTCTGCAGGGTATACAGCAGGCGCCCCGCGAACTCCTGCTGGGTGGCGAGACGATCCTCACTGAGTCTCTCGGTCAGGAAGTACAGGCCTGCTGCGAACACCACCACGTTGATCGCAGCGATGAGCGTGAGAACCCGCAGGCCCAGGGAGATCCTCAACTGGAACCTACCTCCGGTCTTGGAGGGTTCAGAGGTGGCCCAGCCAGGCGATGCCTGACCGAATTCGACATGGTCTCGTTCATCACATGTTCCCCAGCTCGGACATGATTCCGAGCAGAGGCATGAATAGGGCTACCACGATAAAGCCAACCATGGCGGAGATGACGATCAAAAGAATGGGTTCCAGTAGCTTGAACAGGGCCTCGACCTTGCGATCGACCTGCTTCTCGTAAGCCTCAGCCACCTTGACCAGCATCCGGTCCAACTCGCCGGTCTCCTCACCCACATCGACCATGTTCACGACCAGGTCGTCGAACAGGCCCGTCGCCCCCATCGGCCGTGCCAGCCCCTCACCCTCACGCACGGTCCTACGGACGTGCTCGATACCCTCGCGAAGGACGTCGTTTCCCGTTGAGTCCCGCACGATCTCGAGGGCATCCAGGTGCGGCACGCCAGCCTGGATCAGGGTGCCGAAGGTACGCGAGAACCCTGCGACCAGGGAATTGGAGACCACAGCACCCATCACCGGGATCTTGAGGCCCAGCTTGTGCATGAAGTAGCGGTACTTGCCAGGCCGCCCCATCAGCACGAAGTGCCCCATCAGCAATAGCCCAGGCAGTCCGAATACCAGATACCAGTAGTTGACCGCAAACGAGGAGATGTCCAGCAGGACCTGCGTCACGGGCGGGAGGTCGACACTGAAGGATTGGAAGATCTCCTCAAAGCGCGGGATCACGAACACGATCACCGCCGACATGACCGCGATGGCCACGGTGAAAATCACCGTCGGATAGATCATCGCTCCCTTGACCGTGGCCCGAAACTCAGCGGCCTTCTCGCGAAAGGTCGCCAGGCGGTTAAGGATCGTATCGAGCACACCTCCGGCCTCCCCGGCCCTCACCATCGAGGTGTAGAGTTCGTCGAAGATCTTCTCGTGCTTGGCCATCGCCTCGGAGAGCGGGGTGCCGCCCGAGACGTCCTCAACCAGATCGCTGAGGACGAACTTGAAGGGGCCAGGTCGCATCTGACCCTCGAGGATCGAGAGGGCCTTGACCACGGGGATGCCTGCTTCACTGAGCGTTGCGAGCTGAACCGTGAAGTCCGTGACCAGCTGGGTCGCCACGCGACCACGGCGCTTGGCGCCCTGTTTCTTGGCGCCACCGCCTGTCGGGCCACCAGGCGCCTGGGCCGGGACAGAGGTGCGTCGGATCTTCTTGGCCATGATTGCAGGGTTCTAGAGCGTGGTCTCGCGCAGCACTTCTTCGATGGTGGTCAGACCGGAGAGCACGGCCTGGATTCCGCTGGAGCGCAGGGTACGCATACCTGCACCGAGCGCAATCTCGCGTAGATCGGCGGACGAGCTGCCATCCAGGATCGCCTGACGAACGACCTCATCGACGATCAGGATCTCGAAAATCGCGGTGCGTCCCTTGTGTCCCGTGTGATAGCAGTTGGCACAGCCGCGGCCAAAGTAGAAGGTCGCCCCTCGTAAGGCCTCCGCCTCTTCGCCGAATTCCATCAGGATCTCCTCGTCCGGCTCGTAGGCCTCGCGGCAATCCGGGCAGATGGTACGCACCAGACGCTGGGCCACGACCGCCTCCAAGGTGGCCGAGATCAAGAAGGGCGCGATCCCGATATCGATCATCCTCGTCACTGTGCTGGGCGCATCATTCGTATGCACCGTCGAGAAGACCGTATGCCCGGTGAGGCTTGCCTCTACAGCTACAGCCGCAGTCTCCTCGTCGCGGATCTCGCCCACGAGAATCTTGTCGGGATCCTGACGCAGCACCGAGCGCAGTACCGATGCGTAGGTGACGCCGATGTCCGGGTTTACCGGCACCTGCACGATGCCTTCAATGTCGTACTCGACAGGGTCCTCGGAGGTGATGATCTTGACATCGGGCTTGTTGGCCTCCTGCAGCATCGCATAGAGCGTCGTGGTCTTGCCCGAGCCGGTTGGCCCGGTAACCAGCACGATGCCATGCGGCAGCGCCGTCAGCTCTCGCAGGTGATGCTCTTCATCAGGCTGCAGCCCCAGAGCTGCCAGCTCGAGATTGACCGACGAACGATCGAGGATCCGCATCACACAGCCTTCGCCGGAGACCCCGGGCAGTGTGGCCACACGCAGGTCGACCGGACGGTCGTCGATCACCAGCTCGATGCGCCCATCCTGAGGCACGCGCGTCTCGGTGATGTCCAGGTTGCTCATCACCTTGATACGAGAGATCAGGGGCAGAGCCAGGTGCGGTGGCGGTGCTTCAATCTCGTAGAGAGTTCCATCCACTCGATAGCGCACGCGGAACTCCTCAGGGAAGACCTCGAAGTGAATGTCACTCGCACGGTCCTTGATAGCCCTGTGCAGCAGGGAATTGAGAAGACGCGCCACCGGCTGGCTAGAGGCCGCACTCTCGGGGTCCGAACCGAGCGCCGCTGCAGCAGCCTCGGCAATCGCATCGGAAATGCTGGCCTCTTCACCATAGTGCTCGAGTACGGCAGCCTTGATCGACTCGGAGTCAGCAACGGCACCGCGAACCTCCATGCCAGTCGAGAACCCCAGATCCTGGAGCACCGCCACGTTCTGCGGATCGCCGAGCGCCACCACCAAGGTGTCCCCCTCCACTCGCAGGGGGATGATGGAGAAGGCGTGGGCCATGGATGAGTCCACCAGGTCGAGAGCCTCTTGCTGGGGTCTTGTCGCTGCCAGGTCCACGGTCTCCATTCCGCCCTGAGCCGCAAGGGCCATGACGATGTCCGGCGGCGTGCAGATGCCCATCGAGACCAGGCACTGCCCGATCAGCCCACCATTCTTGCGCTGCTCGCCGAGCGCCTCCTGGATCTGCCCCTCCCGTACCTTGCCCTGATCCTTGAGGACCTGGCCCAGGAGGCGGCGCCCCCCACTAGCCGCCGAGGTGCTCACAGACGCGTCTCCAGGTCCTTTCGATCCTGAGCGACGTCCAGGGCCTGGGCGGGTTCGATCACGTCGTTTCGGACGAGGTCGAGCAGGCAGTCATCCAGGGTGACCATTCCGATTCTCCGCGAGGTCTGGATCGTCGACTGGATCTTCGCAGTCTCGTTCTTCCGGATCAGGTTGGCGATCGCCGGGGTCATCAGCATGACCTCGAAGGCCGCCACCCGGCCACCTCCCTTCTTCGGGATCAGGACCTGGGAGAGCACCGCCACCAGCGAGACCGAGAGCTGGGCCCGGATCTGCTCCTGCTGGTTCGACGGGAAGGCGTCGATCATCCGGTTCACGGTTCGCGCGCTCCCGGTGGTGTGCAGGGTACCGAAGACCAGGTGTCCCGTCTCAGCAGCCGTGATCGCGGCCGCAATCGTGTCCAGGTCGCGCATCTCGCCAAGCAGGATCACATCCGGGTCCTGGCGCAGGGCACGCTTCATCGCCTCGGGAAAGTCGGGGACGTCCTCCCCAATCTCCCGCTGACTGACCAGACCAAGGCCGTGGCCATGGTGGTACTCGATCGGGTCCTCGATGGTGATGATGTGTCGCGAGGTGTTCTGGTTGATCCAGTCCACCATGGTCGCCAGGGTGGTCGTCTTTCCGGAGCCAGTGGGCCCCGTGACGAGCACAAGGCCTCGAGGCCGCGTCAGCAGTGCCTGCACGGACGCCGGCAATCCGATCTGATCGAAGGTCAGCAGGGCCGATGGAATCAACCGCATCACGGCTGAGTACCGTCCACGCTGGCGATAGATGTTGACCCGGAAGCGGTTCCCATCGTGATGCGCAAGGCCGAAGTCAGTCGACCCCAGCCTCTCGACCTCTTGCCAGTGACGCTCATCGCAGATCTCGCGAACCAGAGCCTCGCTGGTCGTGTCATCGAGGGCAGCCTCCGTCAGTGAGACCAGCTCACCATCGATTCGCCCGACCGGTGGACGGCCAGGGTTCAAATGGAGGTCGGAGGCGCCGCGGGCGACGATCATGTCCAGGAGTTGGATGATGCTGGTCAACGAAGGCTCTTCTGGCTGGAGTGGATTGGTGGTTTGGATGGCGCCCTCAGTCGACCTCGACCGAGACTGATTCCGCTGACTCGTCCCTGCACACTCGCAGGACTTCCGTGACAGTTGTCATGCCCCGGAGGACCTTCCGGGCGCCGTCAATGATCAATGGACGGAGGCGGCCCGACGCCAGGGCGGCGCGACGGATCACGTCGAGAGGCTCCCCTCGGAAGCACAGCTCGCGCAGCTCGGGATCCATCTCCAGGAGCTCGAACAGGGCTGTTCGGCCGTGGTAGCCGACGCCTTCGCAAGCACGGCAGCCGCGCTCGCGCTTGAAAAACTGGCTGGTCATGGTCTTCGGATCAATTCCGATGGTGCGCAGCTCCTCCTCATGAGGCTGGTACTCCTCGGCACACTCCGAGCACAGGCGCCGCACCAGTCGCTGGGCGATCACGAACTGAACCGCGGCGGAGACAAGGAAGGGCTTGACACCCAGGTCCTGCAATCGAGTGAGGACGCTGGGAGCATCGTTGGTGTGGACAGTCGAGAAGACCAGGTGCCCGGTCAGGGCCGCCTGGATGGCGATGTCCGCAGTCTCCAGGTCACGAATCTCGCCCACCAGGATCACGTTGGGAGCGCAGCGCAGCATGGCCTTGAGAATTCGCGAGAAGCTGACTCCGATACGTGAGTTGACCTGCACCTGGTTGATTCCAGCCAGGTGATACTCGACGGGATCCTCAGCCGTGATGATCTTGACGTCGGGTCGATTCAGCTCGGCCAGGGCCGCGTACAGGGTCGTTGTCTTTCCCGACCCCGTGGGGCCCGTGACCAGGCAGATGCCATTGGGCCGCTTGATCACCCTGCGGAACCACTTGTAGTCCTCGTCATCGAATCCCAGTTCTCGAAGGCTGATCAGGCTCGCGCCACGATCCAGAAGACGCATCACCATCGACTCCCCGTGACTTGAAGGCAGGATCGACGCCCGCACGTCGATCTCGCGGCCCTCGATGGTCAGCCCGATCCGCCCGTCCTGGGGCTTGCGCTTCTCGGAGATGTCCATGCTGGCCATGATCTTCAATCGCGAGATCAGCGGGCTGTGCAGGTGGTCGGGGTGTTCGGCAGCGTCGCGCAACATACCGTCGACTCGGTACCTCACTCGGACACGGCCATGACCGGGCTCGATGTGAATGTCGCTGGCACGCTCACTGAGGGCCTCCTGGAAGAGTCGCGTGACCAGACGGACGATCGGAGCGTCGTCCTCCTCATCGCTGGCCCCGCCCAGACTCGAGGCCACGGCATCCTCAGTGCTGTCACCGTAGAACTTCTTGATGGCGCGACGAAGGGCGCCGGGAGCTGCAAGGGCACAAGCGATCTCGGAGCCAGTCGTGAAGGAGAGCTGATCAGCGATCATGCGCTTGAACGGATCATCGATCGCGATGATCAGCTTGCCTCCCCTCTCGACCACCGGCAGGAGCCCCTGCTCGGTTGCGAGCTCTCCGGGCACCTTGGCCAGGACCTCGTCCGAGATCCGCAGGCCAGCCTTCAGCAGGTCCACGAAGGGCAGGCCCTCGACCTTGGCCTGGGCCCGCGCCACGGTCGTCTCATCTGTGAAGCCAAGCTTGATCAACGCAGGCCCGAGAGCAAGGTCACCATTGCGCGCTGCCGCGTGCGCTTCCTTGACCTGAGCCTCACTGATCTCACCGGTGGCGAGCAGCTGGTCCTCAAGGGATCTTGTCACGTGGAAATTCGAGGGGTCGTGGACGGGAGGTGGCGCATGCGGAAGGCCAGCAGGATAGCCTCTACCCGGGAAGGTCGCCAAGGCTACCGATTGGAAGCCGACGATCACTCCCAGAACAAGAGGAGGCCGGCCAGGATCATCCCGGCCGGCCTCACTGTGTTGTTCGCCCAACCCCCTCTCAACGGGGACCGGGGAGCCCAGATCGACTCACTTGGCAGGGCCACCGCGACAGACGCCGGTGATCACCAGGGTGATCTGCTCCTTGTCCGGGTGATTCAGGTCGATCACCAGTGTGCCGCGGAAGGACCCCGTGGCTGTGTCGGGCATGCCTTCCAGGCGCAGTTCGACCTCCACGGCATTCTTGCCCACGACCGGACGAATCGTCGGCGTGAAGCGGTCGGCGTAGGCAAATTCGCGGAAGCTCAGATGGCCATCCCTATCGGCCCCGGGGTTCTGCAGGCCAGCAACCGTGACGGTCGGCATCTTGTCCGCGAAGGAGTGGCTGTCGTCGTGGCTCTCGATCGTGACCGTGCGGGTTGCCACCTGTCCGGGACGCACGAGCCCCATGGAGATGTAGGGCGGGTTGAACGAGAAGGGTCCGACGACCTGCGCACTGAGCGTGACCGTCGCCTGGTATTTCGAAGCCTTGCCGTCAACCACCGGATCGGTGCCGGGGATCTCGACATCACTCGAGAGGTTGATCGCTCTTGCCAGATTACCTTCGACGAGTTCAGGCCCAAGCGTGATGCTCAGATCCCAGCGGGCTGCACGTCCCTCGGCATCGGGGTTGATAGGCGTCAGGTTGGCGACCGTACCCACGGGCAAGCTCTGCTCGACCATCTCGAGTCCTACGGGGGTGCCCTTGGAGGTTGAAACAACCGCCTTCTTCTCAACCACGTCACCAACGGAGATCTGACCGAAGTTCAGGAATTTTGGTGCGACATTGAAGAAGGGGTCAATGTCAGCCTCAAGGCCGAGCTGAATGGTTCCACGCGGATCGTTGGAGAAGACGTTGATCCTAGTGGTCTGG
>JABACD010000026.1:0-4068 GCA_014237855.1 Planctomycetota bacterium
TCAGGGAACGAATCAGCTCGCCAATCCGGTGGGTGACGGAATCCTGTGCTCGAATATGAGCGTGCGCCGCTACACCGTCAACATGACCGACGGTGCGGGCACTGCCGTTCAGGAGGGACTGGGTGCCAACGCTGCTCCCGGTACGAGCTTGAACTACCAGTACTGGTTCCGCGATCCGGGCAACACGTGCGGCGGCCTCTTCAACTTCTCCAACGCCTGGACGGTGACCTGGGAGTAGGGCAGGGCCAGTCACTCCGCCATGGAAGCGGGGGGCTTCCGGCTTCTGGTTTCGAGATTCGAGGGATTCCCGCACGGGCGCGAGATTCAACTTCTCCAACGCCTGGGCCATGAACTGACCACCCTGAACTCTCCACTTCGAAGACTGGATCAGTTGCGCGGATCAGGCTGCTTCAAAGGCGCTTGAAAACCTCTTTGGTGGAAGATCTTCGAGCTGGAGTCGTTGAAGCAAGTCCTCGAGGATACGGCGGGTTGGCTGCCGGTCCAGGGGGTGGCATCAGCCGGATCAATTCATCGAGGATGGTGAGGCCTCAGGCCTCAGGCATCTCAGACGCTGCTAAGTCCTGTAGGTGATCGTGGTTGCTTTCTTCGCACGATTACACGAATTGTCAGTCCAGATGGATCGTGGCTCGTGCTCAGTGAGATGTAGACAAACCAGACAGCGCTCAGATCGCTGTTCACTTTCAAGAGGAGGATCAAGCCATGCTAAAAGTTACGCAAACCAAGTTAATCACCACCGCTCTCCTTGTCGGTGCCCTGAGCCTGGCCCCCCATGCAGGCAGCTCTGTCTCGCAGGGAGAGGCCTCGGCTGATCCGCACTGTGAGCTCTTTCCGGCGCCCGAAATGGGCTTGCAAGTCAGCGAGCTGAAATCCAAGACGATTTCCGATGTGCTAGCTGAATTCTCGGCAATCACAGGTGAACTCCTGATGTACTCGGCCGAGACGGAAGCGGCCCTCGCTGCGAGGAGTACCCAGTTACTGGCTGATCTCGACGTCCAGCCGGAGAATGTGTATTCGGTGATGCAGGACATCCTCATCCAGAACGATTTCGCCCTGGTCGATGTTCGTCGCCAGGACCCGCGGATTCTCGGGATCAAGGATTTGAAGTCCTCCGAGCGTGCGAGCATCCGTGAGAGTGCTCGTTTCGTGCCGATCTCTCGGCTCGATGACTACTCGAACGATTCGGCTCTCATCATCAGCACGGTCTTTGCGCTGCAAGATCTTGACGTGCGGACGACGGGCTCATCCTTGCGGCAGCTGGTCGTTGACCCCAGCACCATGCAGATCGTCCCTATTCCCGGAGGCAACCAGCTCTTGATGACAGGTTTCGCCAGGGAAATTCACCGGATCGCGCAGATCCTCACCTCCCTGGACAGTGCTGCAGGAAGTGCTGGAGAGCGAGATTTTCAAGAGGCCCTGCTGGAAGCTGCTGAGCGTCTGGGGGCAGAGACCAGCAAGAGGGACGACAGCTAACACCGCCGCTGTTCCTTCTGACAGAGCTGCGAGCCCTTCTGACCGGTACAAGTCAGAGGGGCTCTACTGTGTGGTTTAGCTGGCTGGAGAGCTCTCTGGTTCGCAAGCTATCCAGCGGAACTCGGGGCGTATGCCGGCTCTCACCTGCCACCAGCCGGAGGCAGTTAGCGGGACTGGCGTGCTTGAGGAATCCGGGAGTGCCGCCTGGGTGTCTCCAGCATGAGTGCGCAGAGGGCGGTCGAGTAGACCCGACCGCCGATCATGCTCCAGGCGCCGGAGGGTGGCCAGGAGCCCTCAGGCTGCTGTCCTTCGAGCAGGGCAGCCAACAGGCTCTTGCGCCAGGCCACGGCCAGCTTTCCCCCGAAGTAGTGCATGGCGTAGGTCCCGTGGAACCAGTAGTAGTAGTCGACCATGAACTCTTCTGGGTTCCAGGTCGGCAAGTTCTTGGTGAGCATCTGGGCATGCTTCAGCATCACAGGTGAGCTACTGGGGGCCTGTCCCAGCAGGTGGCGGCAATGCAGCGTGATGGCCGTCATGGCCTCCCCGGCGTCCTGCGAGAAGTGGTCATTCTTGCCTGGGATTCGTGAGCTCCTCTCGCCCGGTGCCATGTAACCCACTCGGCCAGACTTCGGGTCGGTGACGCTGTCCATCCAGGCCAGCCCGAAATTGAGGTTTGCAGGATCGAAGGCCAGGCCCGCCTCTGCGGCGGCCGCGAGGGCCAGCAGAGCCCAACCGGTGACGGAGGTGTCGGCCTTTCCATTCGAGGGTACCTCATAGCGCCAACCGGATGTCTGGTGGCGTCCGCTTGTGATGAACTTCAGCGCCAGCTGCAGCCTGTCCCTCAGCCCTCTCGAGTTTGACTGGGCGCAGAGTTCACTCAGGGCGAGAGTGGCGATCAGGTGCTGGTAGATGTAGTCGTGGCCTATCCGCTCGCCGAAGAGGCCATCCTTCGTGTCCTGTTGCGAACACAGCCACAGCGCTGCGCGCTGGACATCTTCCCTGTAGGGTCCCGCGCCGGCTGCGTTGCCGTCGCCTAGCACCGCGAGCAGGGCAAGTGCCGTGACCCCCAGGTCATTGACCGGGGCGCCGGCTCCTTCGTGGGTGTCCCAGGGATCGCAGTGCTTCGTGAACTCGTCGCTGTCCCACTTGCCGTCAGCATCCTGGTGCTCGACCAGCCACTTGAGGGCCAGGTCCAGCGCCTTGCGTTCCCTCCTGCCGAGGGGGTCCCGACGGGCGAAGCGAGAGGCGTAGAGTTCCTGTTGTTGATGACGACCCAGCAAGCCCTCTACATGGGTTGTGGGGTCAAGTAGTGAAGAGCTCGGCCAGCCATCGCCATCCAGGCCCAGGTCGAGGTCAAACTCCCACCAGGTTGCCAAGGCTGCAGTCACGGCATGAAGTGAATGCAAGCGAAGGGCGGCCAATCGTAGAGCATCCGCGTTTGGAGTGACCGGACTCACGTATGACCTTCCTCCCAGGATCTCCCGGACCAGCTCATCATTGAGCTGGCGTGCTCGCTCCAGGTCGGAGGTCGATTCGAAGTCGAGGGCTTGGAGTTCTTCCAGCACGAGCAGCAGCAAGCCCTCGCGCCGGTGCGCAGAGGCCGAATCCAGGAGCTCCTCAGGGCTCCGCTCGCCTTGGGAACAGGACTCGTATTCCAGACGGAGTTCAGGGTCGATGCTGTCGAGGTCGAGGTGCTGTGCGATCGCAGTGAGATCGGTGGGAGTGTCGATGTCGGCAGGCCCGTCCGGGTCTACCGGGGACAGGGATATGGGGTCCTGCACGATTGCAGGATTCCAGGTGTCCGTTCCTCGATCACCGGAAAGGAACTCGGGGTCGAGAGTTCCGTCCACGTGCCAGAAGCGCCAGGCCCCCGCCCTCTCACCACGCTTGAAGGTTGCCTCCAGCTGCCGGTGACCAGTGGGCCAGGTGACGACCCAGTTTCCGTGCAATGTGCCGTCGAGTGTCGGTCCACTGCCGCGCAGGTCAGTGCCCAGGTCGTGATTCGAGACCCAATCGTAGGTGCCGGTGTGAATCGAATCGTCTTCCCCGTCCTCCGTCCAGAACCTCCACTTCCCCTTGGGGTGACCACGCACGTACCGGCCTCTGGCTTGGGGCTCACCGTTAGGATGGCTGAACTTCCACTCTCCGCTCCGCGAGCCGTCCTTGAACGCTCCGCTGGCCATGGACTTTCGGTTCGCGTAGCTGAAGCGCCAGCGGCCGCTGCGCTTACCGGAGGAGAACTCTCCGACCACCCGCTTATTACCCTGATTGTCAATCACGGTAAGGGCGCCGTGCCGAATGGGATTGGCCTGCTTGTCGGGTTGGAGCTCAAACTCGGCGACCAGGCCGTTGGCCAGCTCCACACGTTGAACCTCAGCATGCTGAGCTGCGGAAGTCACGCTTGAGGCACAGGAGAGGATCCAGAGTACGATCATCGGCTTGCTTGGTTGGAATGAACTCGAAGCCCGGCACCAAGATCAGCAGACGGTACCCAGCCTTGATTGTCAATCGGCACCCTTCAGCTCGTGCCGAGCACGGCGAGGTAGAGGCGCCGCTCATGCGCTGCTGCGGGGGGGG
>JABACD010000026.1:4076-69681 GCA_014237855.1 Planctomycetota bacterium
GCGAAGTAGCGGTAGCTCCGAGGAGCGAGCATGTGAGAAGCGAGAGGCGTGCGAGGCTGAATCGTTTCATGGAGAATCCTCCGGTGCGAGATAAAGAGGGGTTGCGAGACCGACTCTATCCTAGCAAAAAGGCTGAAGAGTGGGCGCTTGCTCCGTCCGTTGGCAATCAAACCGCAGAACCCCGATCTCCGTCAGTCCGCGATGCGTGGGCGCCCGCGAGTTTCAGCCACAAGCGGCGTAGAACCAACGTCATCGCCCCTCAAGTTCACAGATGCGTGTTAGTAGGCCTCCTTGCCGAGTGTGCCCCCGACTCCAGCTCCGCCGCGAGCGCCCCCGCAGCTGGAGCTTTGGTTCGAGGGCTGTTGAATGGAGGTGAGGGTGGGGCCGGAGAAGGTCTCGCTCGTGGGGGAGCTCTGGGCGCAGGGGGAAGGGTGAGGGGGAAGAGGGCCCCGATCCTGGCTCGGAGGCCGTCCGTAGGGGCGAGAGGAAGCGGCGAGAGCCCCGCTAGCCGGGAGTGAGGCGTCTGAGGGGGGCAGAGGGTGAATGTAAAGGTAGCTTGGATCGCTTATCCTCGGAGCTGTGGCAAACACCCTACACCGACCCAAATCGAGCCGTAAATGGAAATCCGAAACCCTACCGAAAACCCCCGTACGCTACGGTGTTTCGAGGATCCCAGCAGCGCGCACGTATCCCCACGGCTCCGAGTGCGCGCGCAGAAGCTCGCGTAGCTCCGCGAGTCCCAAGCGCCGCACGAGGTCGAAGCCTGCGCGCGTGAGCGCCTCTCGCTCTCCCCGCGAGAGGTGCGACCATCCTGCGGAAGTCACTGAGAGGTGTCGAGGGTCGATGCTGAGCGTGCCGATCTGGACGGACTCAGCGATGCGCGCCTCCAGCACACCCGTCACCTCACACGAGATCCAGTCCGCGAGACCCTCCTCGATGAAGTGAGGCAGACCCGCGTACGGCGAGTCGTCGATGTACCAGTGCACCAGCTCGTGCGCGAGGAAGAAGTCGAGCGAGTCCTGACCCTCGCCCATGATGACGATGTAGTTCTCGTAGCAGACCGCACGCGCGCCGTTGGGCATCGTCGGTTCTTCCCCCAGCACGAGGCGCGGAGCCTCGGAGCGCGTCGATTCGAGCGCGCTCTTCACCTCGTCCACGAGCGGCGACGTGATGACCTCGCCGGGCGCTTGGCAAGCGGCGAAGAGGAACGGGAGTAGAAGTAGGCAGCGCATGGTTGAACGGATAGTGGGGCGAGCCGCCGCGATCGACGATCCGCCCCGAGGGAGGTGGCAGTGACTCAGTTAGAGTAGTTGAAGTTGTAGCCAGCGGTGACCGGACCGAACAGGCTGTCCGTCGTGAACGTCGCCGAACCCTCGTTCGAGTACGTGACGCCGGGAGCGAAGCCGAAGTCGAAGTCCGCAAGCGGGATCACCATCTCGACGACATCCCAGGAACCGATCTGGTAGTTGATCGTGTTGTGGCCCGAGGCGAGGTCGGCGGTGAACGCGCCGTTGTTGAAGTCGAACGAGAAGTCCTGGTAGGTCCCCGGCATGGCGCTCATCACGCGACCGCCAGCAAGCCCGGCTTCCATCGTCGAGAAGGAGATCACCTTGACGCTCGGGGGCACCGGAGTACCGACGCCGCCTGCGATGATCGGAGCGATCAGGTTCTCGGCCTGAGCGTAGCTCTTCGCGCGAACGAGGAAGCTGTACGTCAGGTTGTCAGCGCCGTCCGCTTGGCTCGGCACGATCGGGGCTCCGTAGATGAAGAACTCCCGAGTGTTGGTCGGCACCGCGTAGCGTTGCTGCTGCGGTCCTTGCACGCCCTGCACGACTTGCCCGAACGGATCGAACATGCCGCCGCTCGACTTCCTCACGGAAGAGTCCTCTTCCTCGGGACAGTCCACGACCTTCGCTTCCCAGCGCACCGCACCTGCGGGCACCTGACCGGAAGCGCCACCGCTACCATCGGTCTCCAGCGTCTCGGAGCTGATCTCCGCGCCCTCCGCGTCGGTCCAGGTGACCTTGACGCACTTGTTCGCGTGGTCCTCGCCGCCGTCGATCTCGTAGTCGCCCAGCGTAGCGGAGACCTTCCACTTGATCGGCGGAACGAACGGCGGGTCGATCTCGCCTTCGCCTTCTGCGTGGCCGGACGCCGTGCAGGCGGCGATGCCGACGCAAGCGACGACGGAAAGGATCCCGAGCATGACACGGCTTCTTCGGCCGCTCAGTTTGGTGCTGGTACTCATCGCTTTCTCAGTCTTGGGTGGTGGGACCGAGCGGTGTCGGTCCCGGTTGAATGGACGAGCGATGCCCGTCCGCGAACGGTGTTGCGGAAGCGCGGAGCGCAGGTAGCTTCACCGTGTTCGTTGCTCTGGTGACAACGGTCCGGGACGGCATCGAGGAGAAACGAACGCCAACCGAGCTTGCTCACAACCTGATGGAGTCCTCAGCACCTCGGATTCCCTGAGAAACCCTGAAAGAAATCAGGGACTGCTGCGGCCCGTGTTCATCGGGGACCCCGGGGGTCAGCCCTTCCCCAACCCAAGCCGCGCCAGCTCCAGGTTTGGAGCACCCCAGCGCGGAAAGATCTCCTGGACGACCTCGCCATGCCGAGCGTGCCCCCGACGCCAGCTCCCCCGCAGCTGGAGCTTTGGTTCGAGGGCAGTTGAATGGAGGTGAGGGTGGGGCCGGAGAAGGTCTCGCTCGTGGGGGAGCTCTGGGCGCAGGGGGAAGGGTGAGGGGGAAGAGGGCCCCGGTCCTGGCCCGGAGGCAATCCGTTGGGGCGAGAGGAAGCGGCGAGGGGACCGCTTGCCGGGAGTGAGGCGTCTGAGGGGGTGGAGGGTGGATGCAAAGGTAGCTTGGATCGCTTATCCTCAACGGCCCCGTTGTCCACCTCGCCCGCAACCCCCAGGCTGTTTTCCTGAGGAGCCTGTGAGCCACTCGCTGCCGCGCCACCCGGGCCACGAGCCCTCCGCTCCCGCCATCCGCCTCTTCTCGCTCTCGTGCGTGGAGGATCGCGAGGCGTTCGAGCAACTGCTGGCCAGCTCCCCGGCGTTGCGCACGCACGACACGATCGACTCCCAGCTCGAAGAGCTCCTCCGCTCTCGCAATCCATCAAGGTCGGCAGCCGAGATCAGCACCCTGGTCGAAGCACATGTCGGCGGCGCAAGCCGACATGACTACGGGACCTGGGTTCACTACCCGTGGTCGGGGCGTCTCGTCCACATTCTTCCCAGGGAGGAGTTCCGCGAGGTGCGCGCCGACCGGAACCGGCACAAGATCACGAGCTCAGAGCAGGCTGCACTACGTGAGGCGACGATCGGCATCGTCGGACTGTCGGTCGGGCAGTCCGCGGCGCTGACCATGGCGCTCGAGGGGGTCGGCGGCAAGTTTCGGCTCGCGGACTTCGACGAGCTCGAGCTGGGCAACATGAACCGGCTGCGGGCTGGCGTCCACGAGATCGGCCTGCTCAAGACCACCATCGCCGCCAGGGGGATGCTCGAGGTCGACCCCTACCTCGAGATCCAGGTCTTCGATCAGGGCCTCGACGACGGCAACATCGAGGCATTCTTCTCCGAGCAGGGAGGCCTCGACCTCCTCGTCGACGAGTGTGACGACCTCTACATGAAGGTCCGCCTTCGAGAGAGGGCGCGGGAGCTGGGCATCCCCGTTCTCATGGACACCAGTGATCGCGGCATGCTCGACATCGAGCGCTTCGATCTCGAGTCGGACAGGCCGATCCTCCACGGCCTGCTCCCCAACCTGAACGCCGAGCTCCTGCGGGATCTCGACACGGACGAGAAGGTCCCGCACGTGCTGCGGATCCTGGGTGAAGAGCAGCTCTCGACCCGCCTGCTGGCGTCGATGGTCGAGATCGGCGAATCCATCTCCACCTGGCCGCAGCTCGGCTCCGCCGTCGCCCTCGGCGGAGCCCTGGTGACGCACGCGGCTCGCCGCATCCTGCTCGGTGAGCTGTGCAGCTCGGGGCGATTCTACGTGGACCTCGACGGCCTGATCCGTGCCGGTAGCGACTTCGCCTGCGACGGCGGAGCCGCGCCCGACGAAGCAACGTCCGAGGAGGCCTTACGCCCGCCCTCACTGCCTGGCTCCCCGGCGAAGGCGAGCACGCCGATCTCTCGCACGGCGCTCGAGAGGATCCTCACTGCCGGGACCTACGCGCCCTCGGCGGGCAACACGCAGCCCTGGCGCTTCGAGGTCCGTGGCGCCCTGATTCGCTGCCTCGCGGACCATCGGCACGCGTTCAGCGCACTCGATCACGAGGGTCGGGCCACCGTCGCAACCTTCGGAGCGGTCATCGAGAACATGGCCTTGGTCGCGGCCTCCCTCGGCTATCGATCCGAGGTCGACTTCATGGGAGAGCGCGAGCACATCGCTGACGTACGGCTCTTGCCGGCCGAGACAGCGACTTCACCGCTGGTAGCCCAGATCCCCCTTCGGGTGACCAATCGCCGCACCCCGTCCAGAACGGTGGTCCCGTCGGACGATCTGCAGGCGCTTGCCGGGGTCGCCGAAACCGGCGGGGGCTGCCTACACCTGCTGACCGAGGACGCCGACCTGGACGCCCTCGGGGAGCTGATGGCCGTGGCGGACAGGGTGGTGTTCCTCAACGAGCGGATGCACGCGGACACGATGTCCGAGTTCCGGTGGACCCGAGAGGAGGTCGAACGGACTCGGGATGGCCTCGACGTGAAGACCCTCGAGCTGTCCCCAGCCGACCTCGCCGGCCTGAGGGTGATTGCGCGCTCGGACGTCATGGGCACCCTGGCCAGGATTGGCGCGGGGAAGGGGCTCGGCGCAATGAGCCGACGGTGGGTCCGGTCGGCGTCCGCGATGGCCCTCCTGACCATGCCGGGCCCGACGCCGCGGTCGTTCTTCGAGGGAGGCCGGTTGATGCAGCGGGTGTGGCTGACCGCGTCCGCCCGTGGAGTGGGGCTGCAACCGATGACGTCACTCCCGTACCTGTTCGGCCGTCTCGACCAGGCGGCCGACGACGAGGTCCTCGGCGAGGACGAGCGCATGAGCCTGCTGGAGCTACGACCGGCCTACAACGCGCTCTTCGGAGTGACGGCGGGCAGGAGCCAGGTCCTGCTGTGCCGCCTGGTGATGGGGCACCCGCCCACCGCACGAGCCCTGCGGCGCCCCCTGGGAGAGGTCGCGTCCTTCACGGACTGATGTCTCACTCGAGAGACGCCGGGGAGGGTGTGACCGGGCGCTTCGAGGTGGCCTCCCATATCTGCTCGAGAAAGTCAGGGAGCAGGTCCGCGGAGAGCACCGTCAGATCAGCCGTGCCGAGGTCCACCTGATCGCGGCCGGCTGGAGCGTCGAGCTCTCCATTCTCTTGCAGGTAGATGAAGTGGGGCTTGCCCTGGTCGAGGAACCACTCGCGGGCGACCTCGAGTAGAGCGTCGAAGGCATCCTCGCCACCAGCGACCAGGACAAACAGCCGCGCACAGTCGAGCAGGTCGTAGAGGTGGACCCCGTCGGAGGCGCTCTCGACCACCAGGGCCGCCAGGGTCTGCTCTCCCCGACTCGCCACGAAGATCTGGCGCTCCCTCCGCATGCCAGCGCGGGACCAGTCAGCCTTGATGCCGGACATCGAAAGCCTCTCGCGGGTGAAGTCCAGGGCCTCCACGTACGGGCGGGGACGCTCTCTCTCGATCACGCCGGCAATGACAGCGAGGTCCGGAGAGCTCGCGGGCCGAACGTTGTACCCACCAGGCAGGGGTCGGATCGCACGGGTGGACGCCAGCTGCAGGGCGCGGAAGGTCACCACGCAGGACTGGCCCGTGGGCAGACAGTACTCGGGGAAGGCGACGTGGATCATGCGCGGAAAGTGCAGCCCAGGTAGGTGCTGCACATAGCCGAGCACCCAGCGGGTGTCGGGGGCGTCCAGGACGTGCTCGTAGGTCCGTAGGTGGATCCGGCGCAGCACCTCCCGAGCGGTCACGCCATCCTCGGAGACGCCCTTGCGCTTGGCCATGTGAAAGCCGAACCAGGTGTGCTGGTAGGTTCGCGCCGCGGTCAGCGCAGCCTCGTACTCTCCCGACCGTGACGTGTACACGACCTTGCAAGCGAGCCTCGGGGAGCGACAGAGCTTCTTGCCTGCAGCCCGATAGTCACGACGCTTGGTCGAGAAGTGCTGCCGTGACTTACCGGAGAGATTGAAGTAATTGGATTCGACGTAGAGCTCCCAGAGGCCTTCGGTCGAGCCGTCCTCGAGACGAGTCCCCGGGTGCTGCCGTCCGCCGACCAGGTCGTTCCATGCGACCGGATCATCGGCCTGCAGCCGAGCGCCGCGCACGACCCCCGTGGCATGCCGCACCTCGACCAGGGCAAGACAGCGACGATTCCCGACGCGAATACTTGCGTTGCGCAGCTGGAGACCTACAGGTACCGACTGCTCCACGGAGCCTGCATCGAAGGCGACGCCGCCCCTTGAGAGGTTCAGCAGGGGAGCGCGCACCGTCAGCCCCCGGTGCAGCGGATGCTCGAAGGAGATCTCCGCCCCGGAGACATCGGCGCGTTGCCAGGAGCGGTGACGGGTCCGAGCCACCCACTCGGGAAGGTCGGTGGCGAGGACCCCATCGAATCGGTGCCGACGAATTGGCAGCTCAAACGAGGAGAGCGGGCCGCGAAGCTCGAGCAAGCTTGGCTCTCGGGGTTCTTCTGAGACCTCCCAGAGCATGGCCAGATCCTCGCCTGGGCGGGTCGCGAGGCCCCGGACCCTCATCTGTCCATCGGCAGTGTGCAGCACACCCTGGCAGTGGTTCGCGGTCAGAGCGTGGCACATGCTCCGGATACGATCGGCGTCGGTCACGACCTCGGCAGCGCCTCCGGAGTGCGACAAGGTCGTGGCGCGCTGGTCTCCCAGGTCCGCAAGCGCGCGCGCCTGCTGAACCTCCAGCCCCCGAAAACCCAACCAGACACGCCCTGGATACACGGCTTCGACCTCCGCGGAGACGCACCGCACACGCTGAGGACCGAACAGGAGATCCACGGCGCAGCGCTCTCCGAGCGACAGACGCCCCGCGCTGGGTCCGGTGGCGAGACACCCAAGCGGGGAGACCCGCTCGAGGTTCATGCGTAGGTTTCGCTCCTCGACCACCAGGGCGCCGATCGACGGGCCCTCACCTTCAAGCTGCCGGGACTGTAGGTCGAGCTGCGACGGTCCTTGGGCGGGTGTTCCCGGCCACGGGGGCAGCGCCCACAGGCGGCGTGCCACGGAATAGGGGGCTGATCGGCGTTGGATGTGCATCGAAATCCTCGGGGTTTGCGGCTGCTGCGCCTCCGGTCAGGAAGGCCGACAGCGGCCCAGGGCGCGACGCGTCGAGCGTCACCGGTCTCGCGGTCTCGACGGAGCCGCCATGGAGGTGCAACCGGGAAAGCGCCGTTTCCATCGGTGGCCCTCTGGTTCATGGGCCCACGCCACAGGAGGTCGGGCACTCCCGCCCCTGCACGACAGCGCCACGCACACGCAGCGTGCCGACCTGCTGGTGTCATCGAGCGCCTGGCTGCGCTGGTGCCGCCGCCGCGGAGGCACCAGCTGACCTACGGCCCTGTGCTTGCGCCTGGCTCGAGCTGGCGCAGCGAGCCCGTGCCAGCTGTCTGGCATGGAGCTCGCCAGCGCTCCGATGCTCCCCCGAGTACAGAGCCGACGATGGCGAGCCAGGCCATGGGCTCGCACCGGGGGAGGTCTCGGTCGTTCGTGGTGATCATGGAGCTCTCCAGCTTCGCCAGCGCAGTAAGAGCGGGCCACCAGTGTGAGGCGCAATCGATCGTCACGAGCCCGGAGTGCAGGATCCAAGAGCAGCGCCTGTCCCACCACACCCCGGGCCTCTTGTGTCAGCGGTCGGTTTCGGCGCCCTCGCTGGCATCCATCGCGTCCATGGCGGCTCCATGAAGTCGGTGGATCAACCGTCCGATCATCGCCAGGACTCGCGGTCGTTGCTGGCAGATCAAGCCGCTCTGGGAGGAGATCTGAATCCTGTTGTTCGGATCTTCATCCCAGGACTCGGGTGCAATGTTGTTGCGAATAAAGGCATTCAGATCATCGAGTGAGTGGATGGTCAGGTCCTCGTTATCCGCCACCTCCACCGACACGTCCGGCGGGACGTCCAGACCGCATTCATTGTTCTCCGTCCAGCGCAGGATAGTCCGGAGATCCCAGAGCCCCAGTTCGGTCCGTCGGCCCCAGTGAGAATCAGCCAGGGAGAGCTTCAGCGCACCGCCCTGGAGAGTCCAATCAGCCTGAGCGTTATTGGACGCAAATCTCTCCAGCATCTGTACGGCAGACTCTGCCTCCGAAATACCCGCGGAAGAGAAGACCTCATGGCCTCCAGTCTCCGCCTTCCAGAGCAGGTTCAAGCCCAGCCCATGAGCCACCTGATGGACGCCCTGCACGAAGTCGGTGAACTCAATTTCGTCTGCACCGCGCAAGGGATTCGGTGCGCTACTCAGTTCATCGAACAATCTCATGGATCCAGCGGGGCTGCTGTCCATCCGCAGGTTCAGCTGTCCACCGTTCATGCCAGGCTCACCGTCTTCGGGCAGAGGCGCGAAGAATCCGCGCAGTTGAGCGAGGAAATCCTGGATTCGTACATGCACCTCGGGTTGCTGGGTCACTCTGAATCCCCCTGTCACCGGTTCGATCACCACGCCGTCTTCCTCCCAGCTGCCGGGTTCCACCGCGTCGATGGAGAGGGTCATCAAGTCGTCGGTCTGAAGGGGGTCGAAGATTGGGAAGTAATCAACATGGCCTTCAAAATAGTCGCGGGGATCCACGAGCAAGTCTCGCACGTCGTGCTCAAAGGTCACCAACCGGTCCTGCATTGTTGACGTCGTGTAGAAGACGGCTGCGCCATCACTGACGCACCAGTGCACCTGGTTGCCGGCATGATCCGCCAGGAGGTCGAAGGCGTGAGCCACCGACATTGGCATGGGAAGGTCCAGGTCGAACACAAGCGTGCGGTCCACGTCCGTATTCTCGCAGGCTTCCTGAACCCTCACGGGGACCCCGGCCAGCTCTCCAACGGCCCGTGCGGCACCAGCGAGTCGGTGCTCGTTGCTGATGAGAATGCCCTCGATGGACTGCTCACGGAGGCGCTTTCCCAGGGCGATGTCCTCGGCCGTGAGGTGTTCGGCAAGGTCAAACCGCACGACTTCGGCGCGCGCGTCGGCCACCGCCTTCCAGTAGGCGAGACGCTCGGGAGAGCCGAGGTCCTGAGGAGTCAGCTCGACGGCAACGCGGGCGCTCTGGGTGGACAAGTTCAGGTTCTCCGAGCTCGCTTCAGGGTTCGACGCATCTGCGACGCTCGCGCCAGAGGGGGCCGGGACCAGGGCCAGCGCCGGGGGGGTGAGTGTCGGCTCGCCATCGGTGGCCTCAGCCGCTGGCCATTGCAAGCCGAGCACCAACAGAACTCCTGCCACGAGCAACGCCGATTCAACGCAGAGCAGGGAGGCCAGTCCGCCTCCCTGGACTTGCCCCACAGACAGCGCACCGCCTGCTTCGGCTGACAGCGGGGGCCCCGCAGTGATGGATCCACCACCACTCGCAATGCCCACCAACGCCGCGTGCCAGTC
Source organism: Planctomycetota bacterium (assembly GCA_014237855.1). Taxonomy (GTDB): domain Bacteria; phylum Planctomycetota; class UBA1135; order UBA1135; genus JABACD01. Next base: position 13,679 of record JABACD010000026.1, read on the forward strand.
CCGCCCATCCTCGTAGAAGTCCTTCTGCAGGCGCTTGCGCAGGGTCGAGTGGGCCCGACGCAGCCGGGTGCGAATGGTCTCCAGCGGGACCGACTGCAAGCGAGCCAACTCCTCGCAAGAGTGGCCGCGGAAGTAGCGCTGAACGACCACGCTGCGATAGGGCTCGTCGAGAGCCAGCACCGCCTCCACCACGAGCCTCTGCTCACTCAGCTCAACAACAGGATCAAGGCTCGAACTCTCGACTTGTGCAGCTTCCTGTTCGCGATGCTGGCGTCTTCCTCTGGCCCGAAGTCGCATGAAGGCGCTTCGCCGGGCAACACGCGCGAGCCAGGGACGCAAGGGCCCCTCTCGACGAGGCGGAGTCCGCAAGGCAGCGAGCCAGGTCTCCTGTTCAATATCGTTGGCGTCGTTCGGATCGGCCACTAGCTGGCGCGCGAGAGAGCGCACGAAGTCCCTGTGGCTTTCGAGGGCCTCGAGAGAGACCTGCAGTGTTTCTAGATTCATGTTCTGTTCCTCTGGGTTTACCCCTTACCGGCCACGAAGGGGTCAAACTGGTTCAGGAATCTGAATAAATCCCGGTGATGCCACACTCAGTCTCGCCGAGCTAGTTCCGACGGCCAGGGCTCGGTGGGTTTGGTGATGCTCGGCAAGGCCTGCATGTCTTCCTCCTGCCGCCTGGAGGGCCTATCCTCGACAGTGGCCTCCGCGGGCCTTCAGGCGGCTCCACGCTTACCTGCTTCAAGCAGCCCGCGCTATTCGTTAACGTGCCGAGCGATGAAGATGGTCTATGAGCACATCAAGGCCCACTGGTTCAAGTACCTTCTCGAGACCATGGTGATCGTCGTGGGCGTGCTCGGGGCCTTCGCGCTGAACCACTGGAACGACTCGCGGATTCGACAGGGCACCGAAGAGGAGGTGCTCGAGCAGATCAAGTTGGACCTTCAGCGAACCCTGGAGAGTGTCCAGGAGAGTTCCTCTGATCACGCCTGGATCATCAAGAGCTGCAAGGAGAGCCTGGACCATATGGCCGGCGATGAGCCCTTCGATGAGGAGGTGGCCTACCTGCTTGCCGGGTCCTTCTTCTACACCCAGGTGGACAACGCCCTCGCCGGCTACAAGACCATGCAGTCACATGGCGTCGACATCGTCACCAACAGCAGCCTGCGGAACCAGATCATCCATCACTTCGAGGGCAAGCTGTCGACCATGAAGCGGCGGGAGAGGATCCTCTTCGATTTCGCGGACAAGGTGAAGCTGGAGGAGGCGCAGAAGTACTTCGAGTACACGTTCGGGGTCGAGGGCTACATGGTCGACGGCGAGTCTGCGACGAGCTGGGCAGGCATCCGACTGAGAAGCGAGCCGCGGGACTACGAGGTGCTTCGTGGCAGTGAGGAGTACCGATACCACCTCCGAACCTACATGGAGACGGTCAAGTGGTACGACATCGGCGTTCAGGTGTTCGGTCAGGAGACTGCCATGTTGATCGAGTTGATCAACGCGGAGCTCACCAGTCGATAGGGTGCGCGCGAGCGCTGGTCGGAATCCGCGCTCTCTACACCTCGGTCCGGGGTCCGATGCAGGGAGAAGTGCCCGAGTCCTGGACCACCTCGCCCTGCCGAGTGTGCCCCCGACGCCGGCTCCGCCGCGAGGACCGCTTGCTGGGGGTAAAACGTCCGAGGGGGTGGAGGGTGGATGAAGAGTCGCTTTGAGCGCTTATTGAGCAGGGCCTCTTGTGACTGTCCTACGCCGCCTCGATCCAGGGACTGGCGCAGCTTGGTGAGGAGCCTTGTGGCCGGATAGCGTGGCTGGAGCCTCTGGAGGGGCTCACGGCGACAAAGTGCGAAAATGTTGCAACACTGATGGGGCCGAGCCGCTGTTAGTAAGTGGCTGGGCCTCGAGGCTCGAGCCATCCGATGTTTCCCTGCTTGTCCCCTTGGGGACAGGAGCTGCTCATGGACCCTCGCTGCTCGCTCTCACTTGTCTCCAGCTTGCTCTGCTTACATCTCCCGCTCTTCGCCGCAGGCGATTGTTCAGACGACGTCTTCGAGGAGAACGATGACTGTGCTTCGGCCTACGTCCTCACGCCCGGCTCGTACACCGGGCTCGTGGCCGATGTCGAGGACGTCGACTACTACCGGGTGACGGTGCCCGCGGGAGAGCGCCTGGGGATCTTCCTCTCCGCCGATTCGGACCTCGTCCTCAGTCTGCACGATGCTGCGACCACGCAGGACTGCTCAGTCGACCCGCCGATCGTGTTAGCCTGGTCGCCCCATGAGGCCTATTGGGCGAACTTCACATCCGGCCCCAAGGACTTCCTGGTGGGGATCCTGCCGGTGCTGGACTGCACGACCTACGACCTGACGATCGACATCGCGCCCGATCCTTGCGGTGCGGCCGCGAACACGGGGCTGCAGGGGAACCACGATTGTGCCAGCGCGGCGCAGCTTGGTGACGGCGCATATCCCGGCCAGTTCGTCAGCCTCGACAACAGTGACTTCCTGCGCGTCGAGGTGCAGCCCGCCGAGCTCAAGATGATCGATGTGATCGCTCCCTGGACCTCCTCGGGCTTCCCGGTTTGGTTCACCGTCGACGAGAACTGCGTGCCTCCCGCCCCGGGCTACGGTGTATCGCCGATCGGCGATCGCCGGCGAATGTACCTCTTCAACGAGACGACGCAACTTCAGACCCACACCCTCGCGATCGCGGTCAATGAGAACTTCAGCGACCCGACCAGCTTCTGCACCACCTATGACCTCGAGATCAGCTCGGAGTTCGATCCCCACGGGATCTACGCGGGGGACCTCTTCGAGGACAACGACTCCTGCCTGACCCGCAGCCCAATCGACGATGGACGCTTCGAGCTCAACATCTCGCTCCTGGACAAGGATTGGTACTCGGTGAACGTGGAGCCGGGAGCAACCTTGTCCTACCTCATCTCGCCGGCCGTCGGATCCGACTGGATTACGCACCTGCGTTCGGACTGCACGAGCTCGGTACCCTCTTACCTGGCCCTGGGCCAGTCGGCAGGGCCGGGCTCCTCGGACACGGCGCTGAGCTGGAAGAACGAGACCGGGGCTCGCGTAGACGCGAACTTCTTCGTCCATCCGTCGACTGGCGGGGAGTTCGCGAGCACCTACGTTCTCGACCTGCGCAACACCCAGGGCGAGGTGTTCTGCAGCTCCACAACCAACTCGACGGGCGGAGCCGCGCGCATCGACGCTTCGGGTTCGACCGACGTGGACAGTGGGGGCAACCTCGAGCTCTCGGCGACGGGTGTGCCGGCGAACACCTTCGGCCTGTTCTTTTTCAGCCCGAACGAGATCTCCCCGGTGCCCTTCGGCAACGGCCTGCGTTGCCTTGGGGCTCCCTTCCGTCGCCTGCCGGTGACGAACGCGGGCACCAGTGGAATCCTGCGCACGACGATCGACTGGGCGCAACCGGGCACGGCCTCGGTCATCACGGCCAACTCGACCTGGAGCTTCCAGGCGTGGTTCCGAGATGCGCCGGCGGGCGGAGCCCAGTTCGACCTCTCGGACGGTCTGAGGGTGGAGTTCCTGTAGGACCCGGATCCGGACAGGGAATTCGAGCCGGCGACAACGTGGCGGCTTGAACCAGGTAGGCGCCTCGTTCGTGGAGGAATGTGCCCCCGACGCCGGCTCCGCTGCGGGCGCCCCCGCAACGGAGCTGGGGTACGAGGCCTTGAGGTGGGCGAGGGTGGGGCCTGAGGAGGTCTTGCTGGCGGGGGAGCAGCAGGCACAGCCCGGGCTGTTCGCTGATCCTCAAGCCCGTCTCGGCGAGGCCTTCGAGCCGGGAAGGGCGATTCGGCGCGAATTAGGTAGGCGACTGGAGAGGTCGGGTGGATCATCTCACCCGGTGGAGCGCTCACGAGTGGGGACTTACCCTCATCGGTACTCAGGGAAAGAAGAGAGGAGGACTCTCTACATGAACAAAGACAGTTCGAAACTGGGCTTGGGACTCTTGGTCGGCGTGGTGATCGGGATACTCGGCGGGCAGTTCGTCCTGGGGGGGAGAGAGGCCCAGGTCATCGGCTCGAGCCTTCCTCTCGAGGTCGAAGGGGAGGCCAGGGGACACGCCGAGGCCGACTCGACCGGACTTACCGCAGCTGCCCCACCTGCACCGCTCACAGACAGGGCCCATGCGGGGGCAAGTGTGACCTCCCCGGTCGCAGCCGTTTCCGCGGACGAGGTGCGGCGCCTGATCGACGGCGTGGCCGTCAGCGAGATCTCCACGCTCGCGGGCACCGGTACGATCAGCGGTCGCGTGCTCGATGCCGACGGCTCCGGGCTCCCCGGGGCCCTGGTGCGCGTCACTCGCAACTTCCGTCGTTCTCAGCGCAGCACATCCACTCTGGGCGCCGGCCCCCCCGTCCTCGAGGACCTCGAGGAGGTCGTACGCCGGGCTGTCGAGCGCCATGTCAAGGTGCGTTCGAATTCCTTCGAGGTGATCAGCGGCTCGGACGGCAGCTACCGGGTCGAGGGGTTGCCGGAGGCCACGTGGAACCTCCTCGCCTATCTGGAGGGCTACGCACTTCGAGCGATCGGTGATACCCACGACGTCCCCACGGGGTCGGTGGTCGATTATCGCGCCGAGGCCGTGCTGGCGGTCCCCGTGCGGATCGTCCGAGCCGGAGGCGGGGCGGTGCCCGAGGCTTCCCTGCTCATCCAGCGCATGGAGAGCAGGAGCACCCGTAGCAGCCATGTGCGCTGGACCCCCGACGAGTCGGTGGTGGGGCTGCTCCCGGGCCGCTACGAGCTCAAGGCACTGGCGGGGTTGCGGGAGGACCAGGGATCGAACTCGGTGGAGCTGGTCCTGGAAGCGGACGCGACGCCCCCGGAGGTCGTGCTCACGCTCGAGTCCCGGCTCGGGATCCGAGGACGTGTGATCGACGGGCCAGGGGAGCGGGTCGACGGCACCCTGATTGCCCACGCCTACCGGCTCTCCGCCGACGGGGAGGTGGACCTCGAGCGCCTCGAGGAGGCCGAGAAGTCGGACTGGATTCGTGACTCAGGTTCCTTCGAGTTTCTCGACCTGGAGCCGGGCCGCCACGCGGTGGGAGTCGCCTGGGGCTGGGACTCGCCGATCTGCGCGCACCAGGTGGTCGAGGTGGTTGACGGGATCATCGAGCTCGACCTGCACATGCCCCCGCTGGCTGAGCTGGAGTTCCTGCGGGTCCGCGTGCTCGATCTGGCGGGCAACGACGTGCCCGGCGCCGACTTCTCCCTGCTGAGTGAGTCCAAGAGTGGGTCAGGCTCCTCCGGGATGAGCCCTCTCATCACGGCTTCAGGGACGTATCTGCTCACCATCCCGGCCAGGTACCGCAAGGCCTACTTCGAGTCGGAAGAGGGCTACAGCTTCCAGCTCGACGTAAGCGTCGGCGAGCTCGGTTCAGCGTTCGAGGGCCTCGAGCCGGGTCAGCTCGAGCTGACCGTCTTCCTCGGGACTCCGGCTCACCTCGAGGTCACTGTCGCGGGATTCGAAGGGAGCGGGTACGAGGAACGCCTTGACGTCACGGTGAGTCGGACCGATCAGGGGAGGAGCTCTGGATCGGGCGGGGGTGGCCTCTCGGCGGACGGTGCGAAGATCTTCGAGGGCCTCCAACCTGGGGACTATCGAGTGGCCTTGCGACTCTCGGAGAAGAGCGGAGGGCACTGGGGGGACGAGATTGCCGCCACCCTGGTGACCCTCGTCCCCGGGGAGAACAGCACGGTGATCTCACTCCCCTCCCTGTACTCCTTCCGTGTTCTTAGTAACGAGGCGATCGAGGGGGCTCACGCCTCCCTTGGCTCGAACGATCTGCAGGCGAAGGGTAAGCGGAACTTCAGGGCGACCTTCGATGGGGATGGCGCCGCGCAGTTCGTGGACGTCCCGGCAGGGGAGTACCTGCTATCGTGCGGCTCTACTGTTGGCCAGGTGATGGAGGTGAGCGTTCCGAGCGGTGACCTCACCTTTGATCCGAAGCCCGTGAACGCGCTGCGTGTATCGATCGTGGACCCGGACGGTGATTTCCAGCGCCTGGGCCTGAGGACCGGCGACCTCATGATCGGAAAGGACGGCGTGGAGTTCACAGGGATGCTGGACATCCAGTCAATGTTGATCTCCATGCAGCAGTCCAAGACAGCCAGCTTCGAGCTGATGATCCAGCGCGGGTCCGATGTCCTGACGATCTCGGTCAAGGGTTCGGACTTCATCGACCTGCGGAGCCTGGGAGGCCAGCTTCTGCCGGCGAGCCGATAGTCAACGGAAGGTGGCTCGTGGGAGCCTCGACAGCTGGAATCCTTACGGGGAGCTGGTAGCTCCCGAGTCATCCAGGTTCCTCATTGGTGGGAGGTCCCGAGCAGGCTTCATTGAAGAGCGCAAAGGATCGGGTGCCTCTGATCTGGCCACGGAATGCAGGCGCCCGGCTCGAGCTGATGTAGCGAACTCCTCCCGAGCACGGCTGGGGAGAGGCGCCGCTCCTGCGTTGCTGCGGGGGGTGGAGGGTGGATGGAACGGCAGCATGGAGCGCCTCTCCTCAAGGGTACGCCCGCCCGCAACTCCATCAAGGCACCACGGCCACTCCCACGACATTTGTGACGCGATCCGGACTGCCCGGTAGGAAGGCCGCGAACTCCAAGCGGCCTCCGACGAACTCGCCCAACATCCCCGAGCGCAAGTTGGCCCAGGTGCGGGCTTGGCCCGTGGCGTCGAACACGCTGTGACTGTTCGGCAGGTACGCGCCATTCGCGCCGACGACTGTGAGGAGAAAGAACCGGTCGCGATTCAGCGGCAGCGTGAGCGATCCCCACGGCGTGCCCGGTGTGGTGCCCGAGGCGCTGCCCAGGAGGTGGTAGGTGCCTCCGGGATTGCCCATGTCGTGCAAGTCGAACGTGATCTGCGCGTTTGCCATCGCGGAGATCGCAGCTTGGTTTGCGAAGAGATCCGTGGGAGCCACCACGTCAAACTCCACGTCGGGGTACAGCTGGACGTCCCGTATTCCGTCTTGAATGACCAGGCGAACGCGCGCATGGCCAGGAGTGGCCCCGCCGATCACGCTGAGGCTGAATGACCCGTCGCCATGATCCGTCACAGCGCCGAGGGTGATCCCCGGATCCTCGATCGCCGTGGCGATGAGGGTCATGCCTCCGGTCGTGACCGGAATTCCATTCACGTCGACCAACGAGACGTCGATCTCCGTCGTGTCAATTCCATCCGCTTGGACGAGCTGATCGTCGTGGTGCACTTCGCTCAAGAAGTGGTCGGCGCGCCCCTCGAGGTCCCGTCGCCACTCGTTGTACTTGCGGCGCAAGTTCACGATCGTGTCGGGCTGCGATGAGTTTGTCGCCGTGGGGATTCGCGCGTAGTAGTCACCGTTGGCGCAACCGTTGTTTGTCACGCCGCACGTGATGCTGTCGGTATCGCCGTGACGGGCGATGATGATGAACGAGGTGAAGGCGCTGTGGGTCATGTTCGGCGGAGGCGCTCCACAACTCGTCGCAGGGGCTCCCGGACAGGAGCAGCGCCCGTCGCCACCCCAAGAAGCCGCGGCCTCCATCGCCAGCATCACGCGCTGGCCCAGATCTCCCTCGCTGTTCTCGAGCGTCTGCCATGCCGAGTCGATCACTTCCATGCCGGCCAAGATGTTGCCCTGGATGGCGTAGCGCAGATCTCCCGCGATGACCGCTCTGCCACCGGCGTAGTCGCTCGTGGCGCTGCCCGTGAAAGTCTGCGGCGGGCCGTTCCACCCGACGACACCGTACTGCCGTGAGTTGGTCCCGGGTGAATCGTTGAGGATGTCGGTCATGATCTCGTCGGGGGTCAGGCCGGCATTCAGTCCATCGAAGATCCGCGGCTTGGCCCCTGCCCAGGCCAGGGCTTGAGTGACGCCTCCGCCCTTGCCAACCACGACGGAAGCGACCGGGCCGATCAAGCCGAAGTTCTCAAGGCAGGTCGCGCCGGCGATGACGACTTCACCAGTGCGCGTGTCGATCACCGCGATGGTCCAAGTTGCATGCAACGGTGCCGTGACGCAGCCGACCGCGAGGCACGTGATGAGGGAACGGCGCAAGCGGCGAGATAGTTCGAGCATCTGAGTCTGAGGGTGAGATGGGGAGAGTCAACGATAGCAGAGGTCCAGAAACGCGGTTCAGGTCACAGCGACAACGCAGGTCATGCGGCCATGGAGACCGGACGATCTTCAGCTGGGGAGAAGAGGAGGCGCGGCGCGAGGACCGCCTGCTGGGGGTGACGGGTGGATGGAAAGGCAGCCTGGAGCGCCCCTCCTTCCCCCTGCACACCGACTGAGACGACGGCGGGCCCGGCGCCCCTTCCCGTTCAGGGGAGGAAGGTCACGTCCCAGGCGTTCGAGAAGTTGAAGCCCCCTCCGCAGGAGTTCTCGGGGTCGCGGTACCAGAACTGGAAGTAGGTGGGCACGCCCCCGGTGTTTGCCACCGCGCCGAAGGGCTGGGCGTTGAAGTTGGTGAAGCTGGTCTCTCCAGAGGCGTTCGTGATCTGAACGTGGGAGCGCTGCTGTGGCCCGGTGCAGAGGAAGCCGTCACCAACGGCGTTGAAGACCTGGTTCGAGCCCTTCACCAGCAGGCCGGGCTTGGCCCCGGGGACGCCGTGGATGTCGAGGCGGAAGGTGTCGTTGCTCACCTGGGCGTTGCCCGAACCGGTGAGGCCGGAGCCGGATCCACTTGAGTTCTCGCAGCCGACGTCGAGGTCGAAGACGGCGAAGCAGGGGCAGGTAGCGCTGCCGTCCCCGGTGCAGTAGGGGCTGCCGTAGGTCGTGCCCGTGCCCTCGGAGAGGCTCAAGGCGTCGAACTCGTAGCCCCCCAAGAAGGGGGCGCCCACGGCTGTACTCCCCCCCGAGCGCAGGCCGACCTCGTCGAAGCGGAAGTCCGGGACGGTCATGTCCAGGACCTCACCGGTCGTCGGGAAGGGGCTGGAGGGGTTCAGGTAGAGCCGCACGCGCTCGTCGCCGGGGAGGAAGTCGATGCGCGCCACGAGCTCCGTCAGCACGTCGCAAGAGGTCGCCGCGACGGGGAAGTCACCGGTTCCGGGGATGCCGATCCCCCAGCCGAGGCTCATCCAGGTGGATCCGATGAAGAGCTTCTCGCCGACGAACTGCTCGTAGAGGGAGATGCCGCCGAACTGATCCATGCAGCCGGCCGGGCGGACCGCGGTGAACGAGATCCAGAGGACTGCGCCGTCCTGGCCCATCTTGGCACCGTCTAACAGGCTCGGCGCCAGGGCTCCATCGGGCTTGCGAAAGGCCCCCTCGTACTCGTACACGACCTGGCTCTTGTTGCCCGTGGCGTCGAAGCCCGGCGAGACGACGTCCATCCCGCTCGAACCCGAGGGATCGCTCCACCAGGGGTTGAGCCAGCCGGTCCCACCGGCCTGGTTGTGTACGGAGCTTCCCGGGGGGTAGTCGAAGGACTCGGAGCAGAAGGTGATCTGTGCGGTGAGAGGAGCGGAGAGGACGCAGAGCAGGGCACACGAGGGGATCAATGAACGCATTGGAATGAAACTCCTGGCGGGGCTGGTTGGAGACTCGTGGGGACCGGGTGGCAAGTGGCGGCCGGTCGGGATAGGGGGATGTGATTACTGAGAGAGGATCACGACCGTGTAGGGCCCGATGGACAGGGACCCCTTGAAGGGCATGCCGTCATAGGACTCCTGGACCGCCGTGACGTCCCAGGAGGGATGGTTCTGAAAGGCCGGGTCGTAGCCGGACCAGTCGCTGTTGAAGCGGACCCTCCAGGTGCCCCCGCTCGGGAGGCCGATCGTGTAGCTGCTGAAGGGAGCGGTCGAGAAGTTGGCCAGGACGATCACGTCGTCCCCCGGCCCGCCCTGGTCCCAGCGGTGGTAGGCGATGACCTTCGCCGCGTCGTTCACATGGAACACGTTCGTGTGCTGACCCTTGAGGCCGGCCGTGTGGCTTCGCTGGTCGCGCCTGAGGTGAATCAGGTCCCGGTAGAGGGCGTGGATGCCCGGGTAGGTGACGAGCTTGCTCCAGTCGACGGGATCGTCGTCGTGGAACCAGCCGTCCTCGAGGATCTCCTGGCCCTCGAAGAGCATCGGGATCCCCGGAGAGGTCATCAGGACGGCCGCGGCGAGGGTGGAGCGCTTCTTCGAGTACCAGCTCGATGCGTTCCCCGGCCAGATGGCCTCGGGGACCCGGGTGCGTCCGTTCGCCACCTCGTCGTGGGACTCGGTGTAGATCACCCGTTGAAAGGCGTCGCCGTTGTAGCTGTGCTGGATCGCATCACGCACGGCGTACATGTTCCGATCGAAGTCGCTGGGCGTCTCCACGGCGGCCCGGACGGGGTGGACGAAGAGCGCGTCCCACTGGGCGTCGAAGCCTGCACCGCCAGCCCCAGTGTCCTTGGTGATCCAGTCGTTGGGAGCGTCGTACATGTCCTCGGCGATCTGGATCTTCCACGGCTGCGAGGCGTCGACCTCGTCGTTGCACCACTGCATCAGGGACCAGCCGTCCCCGTTGTCGATACCCGTGGAGGGGTCGATGCGTATGGTCGAGGTCGAGTCCCAGCGCAGGCCGTCCAGCTTGCACTCCTGCAGCCAGGTCATGGCGTTGTCCCGGATGTACGAGCGCACCTCGCCGCGACCGAAGTCCGGGCGCGTGTCCCCCCAGGGAGTCTGGGCCCGGTCGTCGTTGTAGAAGTAGATCCCGCCCCAGGGCCCGCTGGACCAGCCGTCGAAGCGCCACAGGTCCATGTCGGTAGGGCCCCAGTGGTTGTAGAGCACGTCCAGGAACACGGCCAGGCCGTTCTCGTGGGCCTTGGTGACGAAGGAGGCGAAGGCGGCGCGGCCGCCGTAGGCGGACTCGATGGAGAAGGGGTGGGAGTAGTTGTAGCCCCAGGAATAGTCGGCCGGGAACTCGCAGACGGGCATCAGCTCGATCGCGCTGACGCCGAGATCCGCCAGGTAGGGCAGCAGCAGCTCCGCGCTCTGAAAGGTACCCGGAGCACCGCCGGGGAGGTCGTTGAAGGTGCCGATGTGGAGTTCGTAGATGACCAGGTCGTTCCAGTCGGGCATCGCGAAGCCCGGATCGCCGCCGTGGAGGACCTCCGGGTCCTGGACCACGCTGTGTCCGACCGAGCTCGAGACCTCCCGCGCCCGAGGGTCGTTCTTCCAGGTCGTGCCGTTCTCGCCCGTGACGACGAGCTGATAGGGCGCACCGTGGCCCAGCTCGCGCACGTCCAACGACCAGTTTCCCAAGGTGTCGGCCACCATGGGGGCGCTGTTACCCGACCAGCTGTTGAAGGATCCCGCCAGGTGGACGGCGGTCGCGTTGGGGGCCCAGACCCGAAAGGAGGTCCCCACCTCGCCCTGGACTCCACCCTCGTAGACGGTGGCCCCGAGCTCGGTGTTCATGGAGGGAGCCGGATGGCGGGAGTAGCTGATGTTGTAGGCGGTCCCATCGGGTCGCCAGACACCGATATGCCATGGGCCGCTGCGGACCGGGGGCGAGCTGTTCCCATCGACCGTGATCGACTCCGTGCTCGTGCCGGGGCTCTTGCTGGCCAGGTCGTACTCGCTGCGTGTCGGCGGGGCCCCGTGCCGGACGTACAGGTCGGCCCGGGTGCCCAGGACCTGGGAGGTGTCGATCTGCAGCACCCAGTCCCAGTCACGGGCTTCCAGGACATAGTGGTCCATCTTCCAGCCTGAGCGATTCGGAGCCTGAGCCTGACTCCCCGGAGAACTGGCCGTCCACTGGGGCGCCGCCGACGCCCCGTTGGTTCCAGCCAGCCACGCGAGGACCAACGGCATCCACCGTGTCGGGTGACCGAGGGACAGGGATCTCATGGAGGGTACCTTGGCAGATCGAAGCGTTGACGGGCTCGTGGGATCGTGCGCGGGCCCACGCCTGCGTACTGGGGCTGGCTCCATGGCCACTCGTGGCCAGGCGAGAACGCCGCAGGGAGCTGCTGGAAGCCCTAAAGACACCGCGACCTTAGCAGAGAGGTCGAAGAAGAGGGGGGAACTAAGCGTCCACCATTGCACCAGCCCGCGCGTAGCGGCCTGAAACAGGGTAGGGGCAGTCCCACGACCGATTGCCGGCACCGGGCGAGCTTATTCAGTCGGTGCCCGATCCTGCCCTGAGGGACCGCCAAGGATCCTCTGGCGAGCCATCGCTTGATCGCCTGACCACGCCTCCGCGTGTTCTCCGTGCACGAGTTGCGGCAATGGACACGGAGTTTCAGAAATTCGGGGGAAGCACTGCGCTCGAGACTTGCAAGGACGGCTTATCCGGACGTCTCCCTCGGTGCCAGGGCCTGCGCCATCTCAGCGGAAGAGTACTCCTATCGAGTAGCTGATCTGGACGGTGACATCGTCTTACAAACGAGCTGAAGCGTGCGATCTTCACTGGAGGGAGAATCATGACGTAGCGCCGTGTGTTCGAAATGAGCATTGAGCGTTGGTCTTTCTAAGAGTCTTCTTTCTAGTTTGCTTGGAGGAGTGTGAACCATGATGCGTTTATTTCTTGGAACTGCATTCGCTGTTGTCTTGGCCGCGCAAGGTGTCCAAGCACAGACAGAATTCTACCTGGATCGAATTGACGTCTACGCCCAGTCCTTTTCGTCCGTTTCGGCGAGTGGTGTCGGTATCGTTGAAACTGAGGAGACGTTTTCCATGCCGCCATGGTTCGAATACACCCACACCGTTGAAACGGAGGTTCCGTTTGACGACTATTCCTATACGACTGGGCTCATAGGATTGAGGTCTTCGACGGTTTCATCCGCTGCCGGGTCGGGAGGTTCCGCAACTGGTAACGCGTCAATGATCACGACGATCGATCTGCCTCCGGTTGAGCAAATGGTGGATGGGCCCTCGATGATGTCCATCGGCAACTACATTGCGACGACGGATCATCCCAACGAAATCGTGAACGTCGATTTCAATGGAACCATGACCTTCTTTTGCCGCTGGATTATCGCCAGCAACATTCACCTAAATGGTGCTTGGCTTTCTCTGGCGGTCAAATGCAAGGTTGGTTGGAACAATATGCCTGGCATGACTTTCTTTCTCGAAGTCTTCTGGATTCTCTCGGGCGGGGTTGACGCAACGGTTTACTCCACCGGTTCGACGGTTTGCATCGATCAAATGACGACGGTTTGGGATCCAGACATGATGATCGAGATGCCCTCGATGGTCACCATCTGTTCCTCTGAGACCTTCTGGGATCCCATTGGCGGAATCTATGTCGACTTGAACGGCGAGGGCCAGGTCGGTCAAACTGTCCTCTTCCAAGGAAGTAGCGGGTCCGCGTACCTTTCCAGTGGTGCCATGGGCATGGCGTCTGGCGAAAACGATGTCAACATTGGTGCCTCCATCGTTGACGGGCTCTGTTGGATGCAACTGGGTAACCACTTGCCCTAGCGTTCGTACCCTTGGTCAGCAGTGAGAGCGTGGAATTGTGCAATCGCCTTGCGCGGCGGAAGTCGCCCAGGGCGATTGCACATCTTGAATCTGCATCGACAAAGAGGCCCCACATCTTTCCAATGAGGATGTTATCCATGCTTCGATCTTCAGTGCTCTTGGTCTTCGCCATCAGTGTTGCCACGCAATGCACTGTCCCAGATCCGCCCGCCGTGGGCTCGAAGGTAGACTCCGCATTATTGAAACGGGCGGTCCCACCCTTGTCGTATCCACCGAGGTTCATGCTCAATGAACCGCTGATCGCGGACGAATTAGGGTTTTCGAAGGAGGAGAGAAAACAGATCCTGATCTCGACTCAGAACCATATGCGCGAGTCGTTCACGCGGGCAGACGTGTATAAGGCTCAAATCAAGGTGTTGGCTGCCAAGGGTGCCGTCGAGTCACAGGTCGAACGGGACCAACTCACGCAGCGAGTGCGCGCTGTCGAGCAACAGGCGACCGCGGAGCTGAACGCCTGGCTTGACAGCTGTCTCGACAATATCCAGCGCGATCGATTAGCCCAGATCAACCTGCAACTCATTGGACTGGACGGCATTATTCACCCTGACCTGGCCAAGTCCCTCCATCTGTCTGACAGCCAGTTGAACGCGGTCGCGGCCCTCAGGATTGAGTTGAAGAACCAAGCAACAAGACTGCAAGAGCAAGCGACAAGCGCGGAAGGTGCCGATGAAAACGCGCTGAATCGAAAGCTCGACGAATTAAGGCAGGCGAGCCATGCTCAAATCGCCAAAGTCCTGACCGATAAACAACTCCAGGCGTACAGTGCCATGTGTGGTAAGCCTATCGGGTTTTCACGAAGGGATCTGCAACTGAAGCTGGCGGTGCAGCGTGAGGAGAACGATCGTCCCGATGCTCAGCGAAAGCCCGTCGACAAGAACCAGCCAGTAACCAGCCCAGCCGCGGCAACTGGCAGCTAGGCAACCCACCTGGATATCTCGCGGTCTCCCTATGGAGATTGTTCGAGCCCTGCGCGGCGCGCTCAAGGAGGCTTCGGAACCAAGGAGTCGATCTGGGAGGTCTACTACTCCAGCGGGCTGAATGAGGAGAAGCTCGCGATTTCCCGTGGAGATTGCGCTACTTGCTGTCGCTCGACGCGGGCCTCTGTCGTGCGGCCCGCAAGCTCCTCTTACGGGCCGTGCTTGACGTCTTCATCGCCGAGTGGGCGGCTGATCCTCATTCGAGCTCGCGGCTCTCGAGGGTGACGGTGGTCTCCATCTCCTCGCCGTCGCGCTCGAAGCGGGCGAGGATGACGTCACCGGGCTTGTGGATGCGCAGGAAGTGCACGAAGTCGTGGATCGTGATGATCTCCATCCCGCCGACCTCGTGGAGGAGGTCACCCGGGAGCATTCCTGCTCGCTCCGCCGGTGAGCCGGGAGAGGTGCCTGAGAGAAGCAGCCCGCCGCCGTCCCAGGTGTAGTCAGGCACCGTTCCGAACTTGACCCTGAACCCGACGCGGTCGCGGCCACCAGAGGCCTCCTCCAGCTCTGATTCCGTGAAGGGGAGGGGCGCTGCTTGTGAACGAGCCAGGAGGTCCAGAGCGAGTGTGGTCACCTTCGCTGCGCCCTCGGCCTCGAAGCCCTCGATGTCGTCGGAGGGCCTGTGATAGTCGGTGTGGAGACCGCTGAAGAGGTGGAGCACTGGGATTCCTCGCTCCAGGAAGACCTGATGATCCGATCCTCCGAGGCCTGCGGCCGAGAGGGAGACCGTGAGCTCGAGGCCTGCCGCCGGCCCCGCTTCGGCCAGCCAGCCCTCGAAAGCTGGTGAGGAGCCAGCACCCAAGACGTTCAGGCGTCCGTCGCCTGCACGCCCCACCATGTCGAGGTTCAAGTTGCAGGCGATGAGCTTCATATCGACGGTCGGGTTGCGCGCGAAGTGGCGGCTGCCGAGCAAACCAAGCTCTTCACCGGACCAGAAGGCGAAGATCACGTCTCCGGCGGGCGGATCACCTTCTGAGAGGAGGCGAGCTGCTTCCAGCAAGACCGCGCAGCCCGATGCGTTGTCATCCGCCCCGTTGTGGATCTCGCGCGTCCCGACCGCCAGGGAGCCTGGGCCACCGTAGCCCAAGTGGTCTAGATGAGCGCCGAAGACGACGATCGGAGCGTCGCCACCCTTGAGGCGCGCCAGGACGTTGCGTGCGGAGCCGACCTCGCGGGCAACTCGAACGTGAAGCCCGACCTCACACACTGCAAGGGGCGCCTGCGCGATTCGTCGCTCCATGCCATCCAAGAGCTCGATCCCCTCGGCGTAGCCCGGCGCGAGCGACTCAGCGACCTCGGCTGTGATCATGACGCAGGGTATCCCTGCTACTGCGCCTGAGCCCGCGTCGAAGCTCACGGGAGGGGATGGGTCATCAGGATGCTGTGCGATGAGGACTGCGGCGGCGCCGAAGCCCTTCGCGACCATCACCTTGTGGAAGAGTGAGCCCTGGAACCCCCAGGTCGCGTCGTCGTGACTGGCGTCGGTGTCGTCCCCACCGGCCCCGCGCGGCAGGCCACGCGTCACGAGAGCCACCGCGCCCTCTGGTAGCGCAGGCGCGCTCCCGTAGTCCAGCCAGTTGCGCTCCTCGTCCTGAACCCCGTAGCCACAGAGGACCAGCGGTGCGCTCAGCAAGTCACCCGAGACCGTGCAGAAGAGCGGGCGAATGGACTCCGGACCCGCGTGACGCACGCCGTGCGCCCAGAGCTCCGTTCCCGCGCGCTCCTCCGGCGGGAGCTCCACGCCGAACTCTTGAAACCAGCCTCCGCCTTCTCCCGCGGGTTGGAGGCCGAGCGCCTCCAAGCGCGCTGCGAGCCACTCGGTGGTTTCAGCTTCCCCGCTAGTACCCGCCCGACGACCCTCACGGGCGTCATCTGCCATCCACGCGACGTCCGCCGTCAGACGCGAGGTATCCGGACCAGCGCAAGCAGCCGCAAAGAGGAGAGGGAGGGCCCAGTGAGGTCTCGTCATGAGCCCAGGCTAGCAACAATGTGGGCAGTGTTGAAGTTTCTGACCAGGAGGTCGCGCCCGCTCACGACATCATCGGGGAGCAGGGCAGGAGCGACGACCCCACGCCACAGGGTCCGGGGAGGGCGCGAGCCCCATCGACGACACGGGGACCTACGAGGACATCCGTACCTCAAGCTTCGGAATTCGCTCACAGAAACCATGACAGGAACAGTGTCCGTTCGCAACACCATCACGGGGCAGATGTGTCTCCTTGAAAGAAAAGATAGGAAGGGTAAGTGATGGGGGTCTTCAAGGCGACTGCCACTTACCATGCCGTGATCCTGCTGAACGCGATTCTAATTTCGATCTCTCCGGTTCGTGATTCTGACGCGCGACCTTCAGCGCCGGGAACCAGTGTCTGTATTGGCGAGAGGAGGTGGTTCGCTGGGAATTTCCGGCCCCAGGGGTAGGCGGAGTGCGAGGGGCAGCTGCTTCCGATACCGCAAGACGCTGCGCTCTTCTTCAACGCGATGATGGGTGCTGCCACGATTGGCAACACGGGCGCTGGGAAAGCTCACCACAAGGTGTAGCCGTTCATCACCCTCACGCCGTGCATTGCTCTCGTGGGTGTATTTCCCTCGCAGTGATGCACGCTGGCTGAGCCTGGCTCCCCCACGGGTTTCGGTTTCGCGCCACCAGCCTCTCGAGTCCGGCGCGATCCTTGCGAACCACCACGGCCGCCGAGGGAGGACGGGGGCCCTCCGCAGAGGCCCTGCAAGCCCAAGCAGGGTGCAAGTCGGTGGGAATCACACACCCGTGGTAGGATCCAATCGGAGGCTCACTTTGAATCCGGGTGGCTAGGTCGCTGTCTTGATCGCACCCCAGAACTCTAGGAGCCGACCATCGTCCAGAAGTCGGAGCCGCGTCGGTAAGGAATCGGCGCCGTTCAATCCCGGAGTCTAATTATGAAGCGTGTTCTTCTCGTTCTGGTGAGTGTGGGGATGTTGAGTTTGACCGGAGCCGCCTGGGGACAGAGCATCACCCGGGTCAGCGTGGACTCTGCAGGAATCGAAGGAGATAAGGCCAGTGGTGCGCCGGACGTGAGCGCCGACGGCAAGCTGGTGGTCTTCGAGAGCGAAGCCGCGAACCTGGTGATCGGGGACACGGGTGGGATGCAGGACGTCTTCCTTCACGACCGGACCACCGGCGTGACGCTTCGCGTGAGCGAGCGGGGCGGTATCGGGGGAGATGCGGAGAGCGGTCGTCCGGCCATCAGTGCCGACGGCTCGACCGTGGTCTTCGAGAGCCTCGCCCGAAATCTGGTGGTGGGGGACATGAACTCGAGGTGGGACATCTTCTCATATGACGTGGCCACGGGCGTGATCAGACGGGCCAGCTTGGGCAGCGTTGTCGAGGAGGCCAACGGAGACAGCCGCGAGCCTGCCGTCAGCGATGACGGGAGTCACGTGGCGTTCTACAGCGACGCGACCAACCTCCACATCAACGACCACAACCTCTTTCGCGATGTGTTCGTGCGAGACATGGGCGCATCCGTGACTCACCTGGCGAGCTTTGCCGGGGGCGGCATGTCGGGGGACGGTGATTCAGGCTTCTTCACAGCCGTGGCCCTGTCCGGGGACGGGAGGCGAGTGGCCTTCATCTCCAGTGCGAGCAACCTGGTGCTCGGGGACACGAATGGCTTCGGAGACATCTTCCTGACCGACCTGTCCACCTCACTCGTGCAGCGCGTCAGCATCACCACTGCCGGGACCGAGGGGAACAGCAGCTGCCGCTCCTGCGACATCTCCAGTGACGGACTGCTGGTGGCCTTCGATAGCGCGGCCAGCAACATGGTGGCCGGGGACATGAACGGGGCGCCGGACGTGTTCCTGCGGGACACCGTGGCGGGGACCACCAGGCGCGTGAGCGTGTCCTCCAGCGGCACCGAGGGCAATGCCTACAGCAGGTACCCCGCACTCAGTGGTGACGGCTCCGTGGTCGCTTTCGAGAGCGCGGCGACGAACCTGGTGGCTCCGGACCTGAACGGCGCCACGGATGTGTTCTCGCGCGAGGTGGCCTCGGGAGAGGTCACGCGCGTGAGCGAGGGCACGGGCGGGATAGGTGCCAACGGCGGCAGCACCGGAGCCTCTCTGAACCTGGACGGGACGCTGACCGTGTTCGGCAGTGATGCGAGGAACCTGGTGGCCGGGGACATGAACTCCGTATCGGACGTGTTCGCGGCGGCAGCCTCTGGCGGCCCTTGCAACGTGGGGAGCAGCTACTGTGAGGGCTCCACCGGCAACTGCCCCGGTGGGATCCTCGGAGCCGCCGATCACGGTTGCCCGAACTCCAACCCCAATGGCAATGGTGCCGAGCTGGTTCCCACGGGCTGTGCTTCGTTCTCGGCTGACACCTACGGCTTCGCCATCACCGACGGTGCGCCGAGCAAGCCAGGGATCCTTATCCAGGGGGCCGCCTCGATCGGCTATCCGACCGGCAACCCCACAGTCCCTGACTCCGCCGGCCTCTTCTGCGTCGCTCCGCAGCTCCGCGGTTCCGTTTTCTTCACGGACGCTAGCGGCGCCGCCAGCCGGAGCAACTTCCAGGGAATGGCCTTTGGAGCGACCGCTCAGGCTGCGGGATCGACGACGTACAACCAGTACTGGTTCCGCGATCCGGGCAATCCGAACGCGAACCCCGGCGGCGGCGCCGAGTTCAACTTCTCCAACGCGGTCGAGACGGTCTGGATCCCCTGACCTGGGCGGCACTCCAGCGGGAGCTCGGACCTGGTGCCGGGTTCCCGGCGGGTCACTCGAACTCCTGACAATGACTTGAGGTTACGCGAGATCTTCTGAGACTGATCAGTAGCTGATCACGACAGGCGCTCTGCCTTCCTCGGAATGCTGCACCTCGACGGTCACCTTCTTCTCGATGCCAGCTTCGGAGCGAACCGTGAGTTCGAGTCTGCCCACCGGGAGATCGCGCCAGGCGAGGTCGGGAGTGGGCATGCCCTCGCCGCTGCTTCCTTGGCCTTCCGCGACTGATGTGGAGGTGCGGTAGTGACCCTTGTCGTCCAGCCACTCCACGGTTCCGGTTGCCACTGTCGTGTCGTCGCGTCGGAGGGCGACCTCGAGCTTCTCCCGGGGCATGGCCGCGAAGAACCGCTCCTTGTTGCCCTCGAACCAGGTCCAGTCTTCATCGATGATGGCTCTTTCCAGGCTCGCGAGGAAGACGTCTGCGCCTGCTCCGAGGGCCCCGCGGTCGACGAGCAGCACCGAGAGATCGCCGACTACCGGCCGCGGCACGGTGAGGGTGAGCGTCTGACCCAAGTGTGTCCGCGGGTCGACCCACGGCTCTTCCCAGCGGATCCCCTTGGTCTGGACCACCAGCGTGACCGGGCGCATCGGTATACCCTGGAGCAGAACCGGTTCTCCGTTCAGCCAGGCAGCGCCCGTCAGGATCTCTCCTTGATAGGTCGAGAGCGTCTGGCCCGAGGCCTCCTCCACGATGAGGTTCCCGTCTCGCCAGGGGTCGCCGTTCTCGTCGAGGACCTCGACCCGGAGGTTTCCGGAGGGCGTGAGCTGGATCTCTCCTAGGTCGTGGACTCCATTCATGAAGCTTCGCTCCTCGAGCCTGTGGGAGGCGTAGCCATGTGCCCGGAACTCGAGCAGGTAGGCGCCCTCGTTGAGGCCCTCGACGCGAAATTGTCCAGGTATCGCGGAGTCCATCTCGAGGTCGGGGTGGCCGGCAAGGAGGATCCCCTTGACCTCCTGCCGCTGCCAGGAGAGCACCTCCAGGGAGGAGGTGATCGGCTCCTCGGTGTCTGCGTCGTGCACGACGCCAGTGAGCTGAACGCCGAGGATGGCCTCGGCGTTGAGGACCACTTCGATCTTCTCACGGGCCGGGTCGACCGGGATCAGGAGCTCCTGCCCCCTCGCAAAGTCGGGGCCGACGATCCGCAGGTTGCAGCGGCCATTCACGCGATGAGGGAACTCGAAGGTTCCATCAGGGCCTGTGGTCCGCCGGAACTCCGAGAAGAGGCTCTCCCAGGTCGGGGGCTGGCCGTTTTCGAACGAGCGCTCATAGAGGCGCTCCGACCGGAGCCAGATCCGGGCCTTGCTGACCGGAGCGCCCTCCGCGTCGATCAAGCGCCCCGAGAGAGGAGCGGCCTTCTCGAGCCGGAGCACATTGTCCTGGCCGCCGCCGTCCAGCGCCGCGGGCTGGATCAGGCTCACGGCATGCCCCTCGAAGAGCGCTGCCACGAATGGAGGATTGTCCCGCTCCTGATTGGGGGTCTCGATGCCGGAGACGCTGAAGCGACCCAGCTCGTCCGTGATGGTCACCGACCGGTGGACACCCAGGTTGGAGGATCGGTCGCCGAAGCTGACCTTCGCGCCGATGGCGGGCTTGCCCCGGGCGTCCAGGACGAAGCCCTCCAGCCTCGAGCCCTCCTGGAGCGTGATGACCAGCTCCCCGTCCTCCGGTCGGTGCCTGATCCACTTGCCGAGATGGTCCGCGGCCTCGACGCGAAGCTGAGTTATGCCCTCGTCCACTCCCTCAAAGCGGAAGCGCCCATCGAGGCCAGTCTCCTGCCGATCGAGCAGCGCACCAGCGACCCCCTGAAAGACAGTGACCCCGGGCGTGGCCGTGACGTCCCCGGTGCTATTCGAGTTCAGCCCGTTGTAGAGCTGGAGCCGCGCGCCGTCGAGGGGACTACCGCCGACACGAACCACCCTGCCATGGAGGTCCACGGCGGGCTCAAGGACGAGCTCGAGGCCCTCACACCGGCTGTCCTCGGTCAGCTTCCCGCGGAGTCCCTGGACACAGATCATGCCTGGGTGGAAGGCGATGGCGATGAACTGCCTGTCGATGCCGTCGGCAGTGAACTGGCCAGTGCCTGTCGTTGGCACCGAAATGGCGGGATCCCCCTGCATCGTGGGTCGACCGAACCAGACGCGAACCTCCGCGCCCACCACAGCCAGTCCCCTTGCATCGACAACGCGCCCCGAGAGACTGGGGCCGGTCGGGTCGGTGGGGATGGTCTCCGCGGACTCGGGATCGACGACCTCGGTCACCGCGGGAGCTTCCTCGATCTCCGTACGCGCTCCCTCGGCAGGCTTGCGGGCCTCGAGTTTGAAGTCGACCTCGCTCTTGCTGGCAGCCAAGGTCTGGACCGGGACGGGACCAGTGCCCTCCACGACGGGCGCAGAGGCTGGCCACAGCAGCCAGGCGATCCCGCCGAGGAGGAGGGCGACCGCGGCGAGGATCAGGCTCGACTTTGGCTTCTGCATGGGGCCAATTATACGCGCATCTACAGCCCCGGCGGCCCTCACCCGGGGAACAGAGGCGTGACGAGGAGAGCGTCTGATGAGGGCGAAGCGTTTGAGGGGTGGTGCGAGGGTAGCCTGGATCGCCGATCCTTCACGCAGCTTATCTGGCACGCTTCGGAGGTCTGGCTGTAAGTAGAGGCGAGCGGATAGTTGTCATCAGCCATAGCTCACAGCTGCCCTCCCACAGTGGAGAGCAGTTGAACAGTAGCTGATTGGCCCACAGTTGAACGGAGAGCAAGAACGACGGCGGCCGGGGGCCCGGGCTCAGGGTGTCCTGCTCGACTGTTTGCTGTGGTCTGCCGGCCCTCAAGCTCTTCCGACGCGGGCCGTGCAGAATGATATGGGGCTCAGAGCAGTATTGGGATTGGTGGATAAGGCCGTATCTGTGAGGATTTGCAGGATTTCGCATTGTGGATGTGGCCGGTCGAGGGGAATCTCTTTCAGCGGCGATTCAGTCAGAAATCTCCTGATCCCGTGTCAGACGCCGTGCTCAGTGCACACGCGCTCCCGCAACCTGCTTCCACGACTTCTCATGAATCTCAGAAAGATCCTTTTGGGCGCCCTCATTGCAACTGCCGGCGCATCTTCCATCCAAGCTGACGACAATGAAGCGGGGAGCCTCCTGGTCTACCCCGATTGGGTAAACATTGCTGATTTCGTCAGTCTTATCACCGTCACCAACACGAACGCGAACGAGAGCGTCACCGTCGAGGTCATCTATATCGACTCGGAGTCCTGCTCGGAGTTCAACAGAACATTCGAACTGACTCCTCTGGACACCGCTACTTTCCTGTCTGCCGTTCACAACCCGGACTACGGTTATGGCTATGCCTACGCATTCGCCAAGGATTCGGCTACCGGTGAACCCATCAGCTTCAATTATCTCATTGGTGACTCGCAGATTGTGAATCCCTACGAAGGAATTCACTACAGCTTGAACCCTTCCATGTTCCAGGCGATTGGAAGAGATGGCTCGGACACCGATCTCAATGGAGACGGGCTACGCAATCTGGACGGGACTGAGTATTCCATGGCCCCCGACGAGATCGTCGTGCCCCGATTCTGGGCCGCAACGGATAATAGTGTTACCGTGTTGACTCTCATCAGTCTGACCGGAGGTGCCCAGTTCAGTACGACAGTTGACTTCTTGATCTACAACGACAACGAGCAGGGGTTCTCTTCCGAGTTCACCTTCGAATGCCATACACGTGTGTCGCTTCACGATATCTCCTGGGTCTTCTCCCGGCAGTTCCTGGAGAACTACACGAATGACGATCCGAATGAAGTCCAAGGTTGGGAGAATAGCACCGGTTGGTTCATCATGGATGGCGCTGTAGCGAGCTCCAGTTCGACCTCGATTGCCGACCCGGCAGTCCTCGGATACGTGACTCATATAGCGGACGACTATGTGTTCCCCGCCAGTAGAGGAAAGGGATTTCATGGAGAGAGCTGGAGTTCACAGCTGCCCTTCCACCGTGGAGAGCAGTCGAACGGTAGCTTGCTGTCCAGGAGTCTGACCGGAGAGTAATACGGTCCCGCTCTGGTGGCCTGAGATCAGCAGCGCCCCCCCCCGCCTTGCGGGGGGGGGCGCTGCTTTTTTCCTGCCGACGGAGAGGACGTGGGCGAACGATTGTCAGATCGCCGGTGAGCAGATTCTCCGGACTCTCGTCCGGTTCCAGCTGGGGAGCAAAGGCGCGACGAGTAGAGCGCCTGCTGAGGGTGAAGCGTTTGAGGGGGGGAGGTGGATGGAAAGGCAGCTTGGATGGCCTATCCTCTGGTCTGAATTCTCGCCGCCACGAATCACCGAACTCAGGACGATTGCCATGAGCGACCCTCCGCAAGGCTACGAGTGCCCGAAGTGCCACTGTGACCGATTCGAACAAGGAGTCATCCGCACCACGGGCGACGGGCTCTCCAGGTTCTTTGACATCCAGAACCAGAGGTTTTCCCACATCACCTGCAGTGGGTGTGGCTATACAGAGTTCTTCAAGCGCGTGGTCAACACCGCGGACAGCGTCCTGGACCTCTTCCTGGGTGGGTGAGTGTGCCTGGAGCACCTCGACTTACCGAGCGTGCCCCCGACGAGCGGCCTCGAGCACCGTTGCCAACGCTCCCTAGTGGGGGCCCCAGTCGACGACTCGGGGGGGGCTTCCCGGGATCCAGAGCGCGTGTTTCACCATCACGGCCCGGAAGTCATCGGAGTCGAGGAAGACCTGGAGCCAGGAGACGAGCCTTGCCCACCCCTGGGCCTCGAACCACGGACGATCGGTCAGTGCGAACTGTCGGACGAAGGGCAGCAGCCCCACATCGGCAAGGCAGAGCTCTTCCCGGAGCAGATGACGAGACCCCTCCAGACGCCGATCCAGCTCCAGGAGGAACTGGGCTGCCTGGGCGCGGTGTTCCTCCGGATCCGTGTCGGGGTAGCGGTTCCCGTACTTGTATCGATCGAGGTGGAGCTTGAACTCACCATCGCAGGCCTCGATCAACGAGTCGACCTCC
This sequence comes from Planctomycetota bacterium, assembly GCA_014237855.1. Lineage (GTDB taxonomy): Bacteria > Planctomycetota > UBA1135 > UBA1135 > JABACD01. Next base: position 37,897 of record JABACD010000026.1, read on the forward strand.
CGCTCCTCCTCGGAGTCGCGCGGCAGCCAGCCCTCGGGATCCGAGCCCTCGAGCGCCCAGCGCATCACGTCCAGGCTCTCCTCGAGGACCTCTCCAGAGGGCAGTTCGAGCACCGGGACCGTGCCCTTCTCCGAGGCCTGATAGAGCTCCTGCGGGCGCTGGCGGAGATCCACCTCTCGATGCTCGTAGATTCGACCGCTGACGCGCAGGGCCAGGCGTGCCCGCATCGCGTAGGGACAGCGCCGGAAGCTGTAGAGCACGGGCAGTGCCTCGGCCATCAGATCGATTCCTGTCGGGCGACCTTGAGGTGCTCCTCTCCGCGTTCCCTGGCGAGAGCCACCTGACGCATGCGATTGGTGAAGCGACGCTTCTGCTCGGGGGTCGTCCGCTCGATGCAGTGCGGGCAGCTCACACCTGGAACATAGGTGGGGTCCTCACGTTGCCCTCGGTCCACAGGCCAGCGGCAGGCACGACAGAGTTCGTGCTCGCCCACCACCAGGCCGTGTCCCACCGAGACTCGCTCGTCGAACACAAAGCATGCTCCCTCCCAGAGGCTGCGCTCCGGTGGGACCCTCTCCAGGTATCCCAGGATCCCTCCTTTCAGGTGGTAGACATCATCCAGTCCCTCTCCACGCAGGAAGGCGGTGGACTTCTCACAGCGAATTCCCCCCGTGCAGAACATGGCCACCGCGGGCGGCTGGGCTCCACCGAACTGACCACGCAGCCAGGCGGGGAACTCCCGGAAGCTCCCCAGTCCGGGGTTCCGGGCGCCGCGGAAGGAGCCGATCGCCACCTCGTAGTCGTTGCGGGTGTCCACGACGACCACCTCGGGATCCTCCAGCAGACGGTTCCATTCTTCCGGCTCGACGTAGGTCCCGACGGAGCGCGTGGGGTCTACACCGGGGGTTCCCATGGTGACGATCTCCTGCTTCAGCTTCACCTTGAGCCGAGAGAAGGGTGGGGAGTTCGCGTAGGAGAGGCGCGCTTCGAGGGATTGCAGGCGATCGTCCCGCCGCAGCTCGTCCAGGAACTCACCGACCGCCTCGGGTGAGCCGGCGAGCGTCCCGTTGATTCCCTCGGGAGCGAGAAGCAAGCTCCCGCGGATTCCCCGCGCGTGGCAGGCGTCCATGATCGGCTGGCGCAGGCTGCGGAAGTCTGGAAGGGCCACGAATTGATACAGGGCCGCCACGAGGATCTCGGTCATGCGGGGAATTGTAGTGAGCATCGCGGCCCTGGGGAGGCGGATCCCGGGATGCCTGCCACAAACCTCGGCTCCAGGCTCTGCGCCAGCGGAGGTGGTGCCGGCGAGGTACCGTCCCTGCGGGGCGCAGCTTCCGGCGCCTCCGCGAAGGGCGCGCTTCCAGCAGCACGTGCTCGAGTACTTTTTTTGACCTGTGAGCCAGCCTGCAGGCAGGGGGATGAGCGAAGCGGGCGGATTATCCACCTGGAGCGGGGGTGACGGTTTACAGTCGAGTTGGTGGTTCGGTGCGGCTTCCGTTGCTGCGCGAGCACTGATTCCATGGACCGAATGTGGTCAAGCGCAGATCCGACAGCCAGCCCTGAGGTTCCGCCATGAAGAGCTCGAGCTCCCCCCGACGCCCACTGCAACAGACGTTCACCCCCCGCCTCCTGGTGGCCTCTGGACTGGCTCTGGTCGCCCTGGCCGCCAGCACTTTCTTTCCGAGCGCACCGACGACTGCCCAGACGGGCTTCGCGCCCGTGTCGAGCCGCATCCTGCATGACTGGATGTATTCCCACGGAGGCTCGCGGCATGTGCAGTACGACATGCAGACCGGTGAGCTCCTGCTCGTGGGGGAGATCGCGCACGGCCTGGACTACTTCTCGGGCAGCGGCGGTTTCTGGTGGTGTAGCTTCGGTGGCCACTCCGGGTCCCCGCTCCTCTCCTTCCTCATGCGTGAGTCGACGGTCGAACACCACGCCCGGCCCACCTACTACCCGCCTGGCCTCCAGCTGCCCTACACGAACCACGGGGAGTACAACCTGATCCGACTCGAGCCGCTCGCCTCTCAGAAGACCGTCGTCAACAAGGCCAATGAGGGCACGGGCTATCCCGACAACTACACGGAGATCCCGAGCTGGAACCTCGAGTTCTTCCTCTATCGGCAAGTCGACGGCAGCTTCAACATCGCGGTCATGGACGCGGGCGTCGCCCAGGAGATCGAAATCGGAGAGGCGGAGGGCGATGGCAGCTCCAACAGGGACAACGGCGTGCGCATCGACATAGCCTTCCGAGCCCACCTGCCACTGCCGGTGGAGAAGCTCAAGTGGACCCAGTTCCTGGATCCTCACTCGACGGCCTACGACACGGAGCATCCAACCGGGTTCTAGTCGGATGCCATCCGTCGGGTGGGCCGGGAGAGGTGCTCCAGCTCCACCTGGTTCGTCGGTCTCTCGCCAGGGCAAGGTGCGCAGCAATGTGACAAGAAGCCGGAAGAGCTCAGGCACCGCACGGACGGCGCTCACTCTGACCGGCGCACCAGTTCAACCTCCGATTCCATGCGTTGCGCGGTGAGTGTCGACGATTTACGGCATTCATCCTCCGCAATGGATCGGCCACGGAATTTGGGTGTCCTGGTGACCTCCAGGCACTGAGAGTGCAGCTCCTGTTCCGGGGGCTGTCAACGTGAATCAGTTCAGGGCGCACTGCGATCATGTATCGATACAATGGGCAGGCACCCGCCAGCCAATCACAGGACACACCCCGATGTCGGAATCAGGATCGAGACAAGGCAAGCTCTTCAGACGGTTTCTTCTGGCGGCCTTGGGTGCCATTCTTGCCCTTGGTCTGGCCGAACTAGGGGCTCACCTGTTCCTGCTCCACTTCGCTTCCCTGGACACCTTTCGGCGCTTCGCCACGATTGATCAGCTACGCGCGGCCTCTGAGTTTCAGGAACGATTCATCCGGCACTACTACCTGGGTTACACGCCGACCCCTGACTACGCTGTTGGCCCCAATCGGCACAACTCGCTCGGCTACCGGGGTAAGAGCTTTCCCCTCGCGAAACCTGCAGGAGAGTTCCGCATCGTTTGCCTGGGTGGTTCGACCACCTATGGAGTCACCGTCGACGACTATCGAGAGGCCTACCCCGAGCAGCTGTTTCGGAACCTGCTGAACGCTGGGATCACCAACTGCCGCGTCATCAACTCCGGTGTTCCCGGCTGGACGAGCTGGGAGACCTTGATCAACTTCGAGTTCCGCGTGCTGGATCTGGAGCCGGATATGGTGATCGTCCATCATGGCATCAATGACATCCACCCGCGCCTGACGTGGCCCCCCAAGGCCTACACCTCCGACAATCTCTCCTATCGCGCGCGACCGGCCCCCATGGCCGGCCACAGCTTTCTCGAGCACAGCACGCTCGGACGCATGCTCCTGATTCGAACTGGACAGATCGCTCCAGCCTTCAACATGGAGCGCAACATCCTGAACCACGACGAGGATCACTTTCATGGGAGCGACTTCAGGCGCCAGACCAAGGAGGGCACCTATCCTTCGGGAATCTTCAGGAAGGTCGATGCGTTCGAGATGTTCGAGGCCAATCCGCCGCGCTACTTCGAGCGTAACTTGCGCAACTTGGTCGCGATTGCGAGCAGTGAAGAGATCGAGGTTGTGTTCGTGAGCTTGCCCTTCTTCTCCAGCCCAAGCAGTGTCCCCGCCGCCTCGCATCCCGCCTACCAGGAGGCCCAAGCTGAAATGGCCAGCGCGCTGGAAGGAATCGCGAAGACGACGCCGGCTCACTACTTCGACATGGCCTCGGTCTTTCCCATGAAGCAGGCCTACTTCACCGATGGAGTCCACAGCAATGCGCAGGGCTGCAGCCGCAGGGCGAGAGAGATCTTCGAGTTCTTGCAGCGGGAGGAGCTGCTGCCTGAACAGTGAGGGTAAGGGCGGGGCTCCGCTGCAATCGAAGCGGAGCGGCCTGACACCCGAATGACGGAGGATGTTCTTCCAGGGTGTCGATGATCGAGCGATCGAGGGCTTGATTCATCGCTGGGAGTCAGGCGATGCTGATGAGCTCAAGCCCAGGTCTCGAGGACACCGCCTGCTGCGGCTAAAGCGTCGGAGAGGTGGGGGTAGTGACAGCCTGAACCGCCTCTCCTCCCCGCTGGGCTACGATTTCCTCGCCGGGACAGACCATGGCTGGTAAGTGGGTGGCCGGTGGAGCTCGTCAGAAGCTCAGGGGCATGGTCTTGGACTAGTGGCTGTCAGAGGATTCCTCGTCGCCGGTGTAGCCGAGCGCTCTGAGTTCCTCCAGGTGTACTGGATCGATGCCGGAGGCGGAGGCCCTGCTTCCCAGCTCCTCGTAAACGGCCCGTTGGGCTTCGATCTCGTCGAGCAACCGTGAGCGCATGGAGGCTGCGAGCTCCGGCTCCGTATCGATCAGATCCTTCAGCTCGAATGGATCCTGGGCCAGATAGAAGAGCGAGTCGACGCCTCCGGGACGGTGAATGTACTTCCAGCCCTCGGCGCTCATGCTGAAGGTGCCCTCGTCTCTTCCGCCCATGCCGAAGACCGTTGGAGTCCCGCGGGTCTCACCGAGCACGTCCACTCCCCGAGCCTGCTCGAGAAAGCCCCCGGCGGGGAAGTCAGGCGCCAGGGAGAGCGCGGTGGGGAGGACGTCGATGATGGACATCAGCGTATCGTTACGTCCCGGGGCCAGGCCGGGTGCCTTGATCATCAACGGCACCTGCAGCTGTTCCTCCCAGACATCTCCGTGGCCCGCGTAACCGTGTTGGCCCAGACCTTGGCCGTGATCTGAGAGGAAGACAATCACGCTGTCCTCCCAGACGCCCTTCTCTTTCAGCCCGGAGAACAGCTCGCCGACAGCCTCGTCCAGGAGGCGGATGGAGCCGTCGTAGAGATTGCTCATGGGCCCGGGTTGTGCGTCCTGAACGTGGACCCCCGAGAAGCGCTCGGGAAATTCTCGGCGATTCAGGAACTCCTCCAGCCCGTCCTCCATATCGAAGAGACCTGCATAGGACTCCGGAGGATAGCCTCCCTTCTGATAGGGGCCGTGGGCGTCCATGTAGTGGACCCAGAGGAAGAAGGGGCCCTGGTGGTCGATGAGCCAGTCAAAGACGGCCCGGTTGGTACGCTTGCCCGGTCGCCGAGTCTGCTTGGGTTCGCTCCAGGTCTCGAAGCCGCTGGCCAGTCCCGTGATGCGCTTGACCGGCGCGGCGCTGACGAACCCAGCGGTGTGCACTGCGCCACCAATCGCCTCGGCGAAGGTGCCCAGGGCTCCCTCAGAGCGGAAGGCATGCCTCTTCTGCTCCGCCTCAGGGAGCTGCATGAAGTTGCTCGAGACGCCGTGTTCGAGGGGGTAGAGCCCGGTCATCAGCGAGAAGTGGCTCGGAGTCGTACGGGCGATAGGTGCCTGACAGCGCTCGAAGACCAGCGACTCGCTTGCAAAGGCGTCGATGTTGGGCGCGGTTTCACGGTGGTAGCCGTAGCTCCCCAGGTGATCTGCTCGCAGGGTGTCGGCGGTGATGACGATCAGGTTTCGAGGACCCGCACTCTCGTCGCCCCCGCCGCAGGAGGTGATTGCGAGGGCCAGTCCGGGGAGGCTAATTAGGAGTCGAAGCAGCTGGTTCATCACGTGGTCTGGCCCTGGGGGATACCTTCACCTTACTCACCAGGGTAGGCAAACCAGGGTAGGCAATCCAGGGTAGGCAATCCCTGGCTGCCCTTACACCCCCAACCTCTCGCAGACGGCTACCGCTGTGTCGGCGGCGGCGTGCAACGCATCCCGCAGGTGTTGCTCTCATCAGCTCAGGGTGAAGTCGTCAGAGGCGTCGATCTCTCAACGGCGCCAACTGACGAGATCCAATCAGGAGAGGCCTGGAGCTTTCAGTTCTGGTTCCGAGATCTTGGAGGCGCGGGCTTTCAGCTCTCGGATGCTGTACGTATCCGCTTCTACCCCTGATGACGAGTCTTCCTCCCCCTGACGACGAGCGAGTTCCTTCCGCTGTCCCGGCCAGCACCACTCCCGGTGCGCCGGAGGGCACGGAGGTGCTCGGTGACCTGACGCATTCCATGCTGCTCATGCACCGCTATCAGGGTGGTGACGATGATGCTCTCAACGAGCTCTTTGATCGCTACTACGATCGGGTACAGCGTATCGCTCGCATTCGAATGGGGCCGTGGCTTCGTAATCTAACGGAGTCCGACGACATCGTGCAAAACACCTTCACTGTTGCCTTCAATAAGATTGGTGGCATTGAGATCCGCGATCACGCGAGCATCATCCAGTACCTGTCCAAGGTTCTCGAGAACCAGATTAGAGGCGCGGTGAGGTACTTCGGAGCGCAGAAGCGTGATCCGGGAAGGGTCGTTGCTCTCGAACAGACACAGTCGAACACGCAATCTGAGATCATGCCCGTCGACGAACAGCTCATCCCGATCGACCAGCTGCTCTCTCAGGAGCTCAAGGACACCTACGACGCCTGTGTGCATTCTCTGGCCCATGACCAACGTGAGGTCGTGTTGCTCAAGGAGTACGCTGGCGCATCATGGGCAGAGATCCAACGCGCTCTTGAACGGCCTACAGTCCATGCAGCACAGGAACTCTACTGCCGAGCACAGATCAGGTTGGCCGAGTGTCTCAGGCGCAAGATCACCTGAGATTGGTTCGAGGCCAGAGATGAGGTCCCACGGGCAAGGTGGTCCACGAGCTGCGTGCGCCCTTTCGCAATGGAACAACGCACTGCTTGGCCAGTCCTGCCATTGTTACTCGTGCGCCGCCTAGGGCTATCTATCAGCCGAAGAAGTAGGTCTCGTTCCTACCAACTCGGTCCAACTCTTGTCGTCCATGTGGTGGACGTGAGGTAGGTCTCCGGACCCGACACCTTGCCCTGAGAGTACAACGTCTCGTGGTCGGCTGGCCAGAGGCCGTGAATCGGATGCTAGTCGGTTAGCGAGCCCGATGCAGGGGAGGGATCCGACAGTTGGTGAAGCCATAGAGGCCCCAGGTGCCCCAACCACGTTCGTTGTTGTTGCCGGGAGGGCCAGCGAGGAGCAGGCAAGGGTCGAGAACTGCGTCTTCGCAGTCGCTGAGGAATGCTCCGGGTTGATCGCAGGAAGGAACGAAATCGGCTGTGATCTCGTCCCGCCCTCGAGCTCCGCATCCGGGACCCGTCCGACCGTCACACCGGTGTGAGCTGACGTTCAATTCGATCTCCGAGCCCATCGGCTCCAGCCTTGACCAATTGGATGACCCCTGAAGTTCGTTCGATTGGCGAGCGAGGTACGAAGCCGTCAGCCTTCACCGCTTGACCTCTCAGGGAACCATCGAGATGGCGACTCCCTGGGTAAGGTTGAAGTTGCCGGCGCATGGAGAGCCGCCGACATCTCGATACCAGGACTGAAAGTATCGAGTGTCGCCTGAACCCCAACCACCAGTGACAGCGAGACCCGGTCCCCAACTGGCCGAGCCACTCCCGTCAGCGATGCGTACTCCGAGGCGCTTGATCTGTCCACCCGCGCAGCGCAAGCCGTCGCCGAAGATGATGCCTTGACCACCGTTGACCTGAGTTGTTCCGGAGAACAACAACGCGGCCGTTATACCCGGACCACCCGACATCAACATCTCGAGGTCGTCGGCGCCGACACTGGCACTTCCGCTGACCGAGAGCAGTGCACCCGTTCCACCCGAGTTGGCGCATCCCTCACCAGAGCTGCCGAGGTTCCCACAGGGGCACATGCTGCCAGAGCCATCGCCATAGCAGTACGTTGTGTGGAAGCCGACCGTGATCGAGCCGTCGACCATGTTCGGGATATGCGACTGACCGTTGTGCACGACAATGTTCGCGACCTCGGGATCACCCAAGGTCTCCACCCAATTGAGGGGATAGACGGTGCCGGGTACCGCGTTCGCGGGCACGGTGACGTCGATCAAGTGCAGGTCGATTCCGGTTCCCTGGTTGAGGAATTCGTTCCCCATGAAGTCGATGACGATGCCTGTCGTGAAGCCTTCCCCGGGCAAGATCCGACAACCGTCGAATTGCGGGCCGAGTCCAGCTCGGAACGCATCGACCACCGCGCTGTGGCCCTCCGCATCGATCGACAACGGCAACGGGATGGCGATTCCCATCGACCAGCCCTGAACGAGACCGAGGTTGTTGTCGAGGGCCAACACAACGGTCACGGTCTGGCCGGGTTCTGCCATGATGTCCGGCGCGCTGTAGACGAGGTCCTGCGTTCCTCCTGCTGAGGCTGTCGCCAAGCTGGCGAGGATCGGAGTGGCGAGCAGGGCGCCGAACAAGTTCGAGTTGACTTTTTGAGACATCACTATTCCTGAGAGTGGATCGAAGAGGCGTTGGGGGGATGCGAGACGGTTTTTCCTCCCCCAGCTACCTGAGAACGGACCCCACCGAAGCTTCTGGATCTTTGTTTGATTTGTTGTTCGATAGCGGCTCAGCTGTCCAGGCGAGCCCTGACCTCGGCCGCAATTAGGCGGCTCTCGGGGTCATCCTGGAGGCCCCACGCATCGATACCGGCTTCCATCTCATCGCGCCAGCGCTCGGCTTCATCGCTCTCTCCGAGCTCGTGGGAGCAGATCGCAAGGAACGCTGCGTCGGCCGGATGACTGATGCCGCGATCCGCCGAGTTGAGGAGTTGAGAGCGCTGCAGCGTCGCAAGCGCATCCGTCCACGCACCGACACGGCACTCCAGGACTCCCATCGTGTTCAAGGTCGCTCCTGTTGCGTCCGTCAGCTCGGCGAGCAACTGCATCCCCGACAGCGCGCGCTGATAGACTTCCGCAGGTAGATCGCTCTCGCGCGCGACGCGCCAGCAGAGGTCGTTGCAGGACATCGCGTGGTTCGAGTGCAATCGCCGAGGCGCCTCCACGTCCGGCAGCTCCTCTTCGCATGCGCGCGCCAACCACAAGCTCCAGAACGAGGCCCCGCCGCTTCGATCGCGCGCCGACATCGCGCGTTTTGCCGCGTCGCGGGTGCGCGCCAGCACATCGTCCTCGCCCTGCACAAAGGCCTTGACCCCGGCTTCCAGAACCTGGGTCCATTCGGCGCCGTCGCCCTCGAGCATGGCCTGCCCATGAGCGTGCTCGAATGCGAGCCGACTCCAAGCTCGCGCGCGCTCCGGCATCAAGTCCGCCGCGGTGCTCGCGAGGCGTGCGCAAGCGCTCTGCCAGTCCGCGCGCTCCGGTTCGGCCGTGGCTTGTTGCTGGAGGAGTTCGTAGGCGTACTCGATGACGCAGCCCTTCTCCTCATCATTACCGGCGCCCGACGCGAGCTGCTCTAATCGTTGGGCGATCTGCTTGTCGAATGGAGAGCGTTGTCCGCGGCGCTCGAATGGTTCACGCAGGGTGACGACCTCGGTGAACAACTCGGTCAACGATGGTCGGCGCTCCTCCTCGACGTACGAGCTCGTCCACCAGGCGAGGAACCGCGCGCGCTGGAAATCCGGCGCCGCCTCCATCAGTCGCGCTGCCCCGTCCGCTGCTTGCTGCAGCCACTCCTGCACATCCTCATCCATCGTCGGCGCCAACGCAGCTCTCAGCAACGAGTAGTTGACGCGGTAGTACAGCATCGTCGGTTGGGGGCCGAAGCGTTCCTCACACTGTGTGATGCGTAATTCGATGTCCTCGAGCTCTTCGACGGTGATCACCTCCTTGCCGAGGCGTGAACGCATCGTCATGACTGCGATGCCGACCCGCAACTCAAGAGCTGCGGAGCTCTCGGGCCGCAGCTCGATCATCTGATCGCAGAGCTCTCCGGCTCGTTGTTCGTCCCCCAGATTCATCCATGCCTGGGATAGACCTCCCAGGGCGCCGAAGTCGTCAGGATTCGCCTTCAACACCCCTTCGAACACCGGGACGGAGCGTCTGAAGTCTTCGGTCGCGTCTTCGCCCAACCTCGTGCGAGCAAGGCCGATGGCCAGGTTCAAGTTGGCCAGGGCGATGTCCGAGTCCGGGTGGGTGCTGATCTCATGCAACAATCGCCTGGACTCCCGAAAGTCGGCGATACCACCACCATGTTCGCGTTGGGCACGAATCCCACGTTGCTTGTAGAAAGAAGCGAGGGCGCGCGCTGCGGTCACGTGATCGGGGCGACGCTGTAGGAGCGGATCGAGCGCGTCGAAGGCCGCATCGAGGTCGCCGCGGCGCGAATACGCGAAAGAGAGGATCAATGAGGGCTCGAACGGCAGGTCGTTGTACGCCCCGACGCGTTCCAGGTGGGCGATCGCTTGATCGAAATCGCCTTCGGCGTAGTGCGCGAAGCCGAGGCCGAGGTCCTCGACCCAGAGCAACTCGGGAACGCTCTGCCAGATCTTCGTCTGGCGCGCGCGCCGCAGGTCGGCCAGCGCGGCTTGCAGCAGCCGCTTCATCTCGTGGGTCTCCGTGAATTGACTTACGGACGCGACCCGTGGAATCGCGTGCAACAACACCTCGTCGTCCGCGGGCCATTGTGCGTGATCTGCGTACTCGCGCAAGTGACTCCAGGCACAGACGAGCGCGGGGAATGGATTGGCCAGGTGGGACTCTCGGATCTCGACCAAGCGGTCGCCAGCATCCTCTTCGCGCACCAACCAGCGCAACCACTCGAAGTACGCGCTCGCCACGCCCGTTTCGTCGGCGGTAGCTCTGGTCATGGCGCGCGCGCGTTCAAGCAGCGCTTCACGGCGTCCGTCCACGTTCTCGGCATAACGCACGCTCTCGGCCTCCGCCAGGAGGGGCTGCAACTGGGCGCGTAGAATGGTGTAGGCCGTCTTGACGTCACCTGCATAAGCGAGGCGGCGATTCTCCTCGACGAGTTCCAGGCCGAACGTGGCCCCAAAGACCAAGGTCAGCACCAGGATCACGGCGACCGCCACCCATCTCGGTTGACCACGCAGGCCTCTCCAGGCCGAGAGCCAGGTGCTGGGCGCCTTGGCCAGGACCGGAACGCCGCCGCGAACGCGGGCCAACTCGTCGGCGAGCTCCTCGGCATTCGTATAACGATAGCGAGGATCGGGATCGAGGCATTTCAAGCAGACGGTGTGGAGAGCATGGCCCAAATCGGCACTCGCCTTGGCGCTGAAGCGCGGCGCGGCAACGGGGGCGACCGGCCATCCGGCGTCGCTCATCTTGAACGGAGTCTCACCCACCAGGCTCTCGTGGATAACGCAACCGAGGGCGTAGACGTCGGCAGCGGGCGTCAAGTCCATCACTTCGCCCCGCAATTGCTCGGGCGCCATGTATTGAGGTGTGCCGAGTACCGCGCCGATGCGTGTCAAGGTGGCGTTCGACGCGGCGCGCGCCAATCCGAAGTCAACCACGATCGGCATGCCGTCGTCGCGCACGAGGATGTTCTGAGGCTTGAGGTCCCGGTGCAGCACGCCCTCGGAGTGCGCGTGCCCAACCGCGCGTGCCGCCTCCTCGAGGACCCGCAGTCGTTCGTCCCGCGCAGGTTCCGTCGTGAGCCATTCCGCCATCGTGGATCCATCGACCAGGTCCATGGCGATGTAGTGCAGGTCCCCATCGACCCCCACGTCGTGCACGCCGACGATTGACGGATGCCGGAGACTCGCCGCTATGGCTGCCTCTCGTCGGAAGCGCTCAACCATGGAGCGCGAAGGGCGCGTCCTCTTGGACGTTCAGGATCTTCAGCGCGACGTGCTTGAGAAGGTCCTGGTGAATGGCCCGATAGACACGGCCGCTGGACCCCTCGCCGAGGCGTTCGACGACGAAGTAGCGCCCGACATTGCGGTCCGAGTAGCTGCAGAGCTCGCTGTGGAAGCGAAAGACGCTCAACACATCTCCAACATCCAAGACGTCGGTTTGGGTCAGGTGTTCCCAGAGCCGCAATCCGGGAGTCGCGTCCGCGGTGGGGCGCGCGGCTTCCAGGTCCTCTTCCGATATGAGGTGCAGGTCGATGGCGATGCGCCCGAATTCCTCGTCGTCGAGGGGTGCTGGCGTCGCGCTGGGACCGGGGTTCAAACCAACGTCCTGCAGAAACACCTCGCCGAGATGATCGTGTAGGTTCCGGGGTTCTTGTGAGGCGTCGCTCACCGTTCGAAGACCTCTTTGATCTCTGTGACGAGCTCTTGCTCGCAACTCACACCATCGCGGAGGTGACCGAGTACGATCTTGCGAAAGCGCGTCCGCAAGTCGGCCAGGCGATTCTTCACCTCGTGGGGGCCGCAGTCGAAGCGCTCTTTCAGATCGATGTAGCGCAGACGCCGCCCTGCGGACTCCTCGACGTAATAGGTGTGGAAGAGCTCGAAGTGATCGACGCGCCCTTCGCGCTCACACGCATCACGGAGGTCGCTCAAGGAGCGAGCGATGATCGATCGCATCAATTCGCGTTCGAACAATCGTTCCGGCTCACCGCTTCGATCGGCGGGGTCGTTCTCGGCAGTCTCCAGGTGTTCGATCGGGATGAATTCGAAGGCACCACCGCGCTTGAGCGCGCTCTCTTCGCGCCGCAGGTTCAACATGAAATGCCGCAAGCTCGCCTTGACGAATGCACGGAAGCGTCCGCGTTCACGCACCACGTCTTGCAGGAAGTCACGCTCGAGGAAGACGGAGAAGTACTCCTGAGTCCAGTCCCGTGCTTCCTCGGGCGAAGCGTTCCAGTCGTGTCGCAAGGTCCAGTAGATCGGACGCCAATACACCGACACCAAACGCTCCAAAGCCCGCCTGCAATCAGTCTCTGCGGCGTCTCGGGCGCCTTGCACGACGGTCCACGCGGTTGCGGGGAACTTGTGGCTTGCAGGTTGGGAATCGGCTCTCACGGAACAGGGAGGGTAAGAAGGGGGGCTATTTTCAATCTACCTGGTGACCAGGGATCGGGGGGATTCGCCTGGGATTGACTTCTTATTCCCGTGGAGCAGCTCGCAAATCCTGTCCACAATGCGCGCTCCAAGCGAATCATGGCCCCAAGAGCGCACCTCACGAATCCGAGGCCGGAGGCCGTCAGGTGGGACCGGGCAGAGGCCTGTGCCGTGTGAGCTACGAGGGTTCTTACTGGTCAATTCGTGGATGGAGGTCTGACGGGGGACTTTGGCCCTGGCTCCTGTGAACACGGCCCCAGTTCGACTCAGGAATGACGATCAAAAGCCAAGAAAGTGGCGATCCAGTAGCGGTCGCGCACCCGTGGGTCAGCACGAGATGTGAGCTACGCACCTGGCCCTGGGAAGGGAGGGCGTCCAACTCGTTCGTCCTGCCCACCCCTGAGGGTTGTTGCGAGCATGAGCGGGTGCCTTGCAAGGGGCTCGCTCGTGGGGGAGCTGTAGGCGCAGCGGAGCGAGTGAGGGTGGAGAGGTTCGAGGCCGCCGCGCTCAGGGCAGCCAGTTGACGACCCAGCCGTTGGAGAAGTTGAAGCCGCTGCCCGTGCAGGAGCCGGTCTGGTCGCGATACCACCACTGGTAATAGGTTGACCCACCGACGTTGGCGGCGTTGGGATAGGCCCCGAAGTCCTGACCCCGCCAGCTGTCCATGATCAGGTTCCCGTTACCATCCGAGAGGATCACCTGGGAACGGATCTGAGCAGGCGAGCAGAAGATGCCATCACCAACCGGGTTGCCCAGGCCGCCATTGAGCAGGACGGACCCCTTCACGCACAGGCCCGGCCTCGCGCCGGGGATGCCGCTGACCTTCAGATGGAAGGTGTCGTCGGTGAAGTAAGCATTCCCTGCACCGAGGAGCCGCGCCCCTCCAATGGCGGTGCTGTTGCCGCAGCCCTCTCCGGGGTTCCCGTTGACGAGGCAGGGGCAGGGTATCCCGGTCCCGTCGCCGTAGCAGATGGAGTTTCCGGGGTTGACTCCCCGCAGGCCCATCGAGTGCCAGAAGCCGGCTGAGACCTGGATGTAGCCCTGCCCAACCGGGGCGTTGGTGACCTGGCCGAAGTCCAGCGCACCTCCGTCGTCGAGGCCCCAGGCCCAGACAGAGCCGTTGGCGTGGAGCGCCAGGGAGTGATACCCGTACCCTGAGACCTGGATGAAGCCCGTGCCACCAGGGGTGTCCGAGACCTGGCCGTGGGTGTCATCCCCCCAGGACACGATGGACCCGTTGCCACGCAGGGCCAGCCCGTGGCGATAGCCCCCCGCCACCTGGATGAAGCCCGCTACGTTGGGAGCACCCGAGACCTGGCCGAAGAAGTTCTCTCCCCAGGCCTCGATGGTGCCGTTGGAGCGGACCGCCAGGGAGAAGTCGAAGCCCGCCGCAACGTGGATGAAGGTGCCGGCGGGCGTGTTCGCGACCTGGCCGAAGGTGTCGTGCCCCCAGGCGGTGATGGAGCCGTTCCCATGCAGGGCCAGCGAGTGGCCGTCGCCCCCGGCCAGCTGGACGTAGCCCCCCCCTGTGGGGGTGTTGAAGACCTGGCCCCAGTTGTCACGTCCCCACGACTCGATGGTGCCGTTGGCGCGTAGCGCCAGGGAGTGATCACCGCCGGCCGCGATGAAGGTGTAGCCGGTCCCGGTCGGCGTGTTCGAGACCTGTCCTCCGCTGAGGCCGCCATCGGATCCCCACGAGAAGATGGACCCGTCTTCCATCAGGGCCGCGGAGTGAGAGCCGCCCCCAGCCACCTGGATGAAGCTCTTTCCCGCGGGGCTGTGGGAGACCTGATTGGAATCGTCACGTCCCCAGGAATCGATGCTGCCCTGTGCCTGGAGGGTAGAGGGCAGGAGGCCGACGAGGACGAGGCCGAGGGTGTATTGAGGGCGTGAGAAAGCCGTGGGGGATTGAAGTTGATTCATGGGAGTGAAGTCTGGCGGTGAGGCTGGATCGGGGTCGAGGCACCAATAACGAATCTAAGCGCACGGCCGGAAATCGGGTGAAGATTCTGCCGCCCTACGGGTGGACCGAAGGCCGGTGGCACCGCCTGCACCGCCGGGACGTGCGTCTCGGGGAGGCTCCTGGGCGATCACTCCAGGAACATCCCCTCCCCAGACCGTCGGGATGAGGGTCACCTCAAGAAGGAAGGGAAGGCGCCGCCCGACGCGACGCCCCCCTCTGGATAGGAAAGTCGGGATGACTCATCAGCAGTCGCAGAGGTCCCACCACCCAAAGAGCCTGCAACTTGTGGCGCAGCTCACCCGCATGCAATTCGGCAGGAACAAATTGGTGCAGCCACCCACGTTCTGGCACTCGCAATCGATTCGCACCCTGCCGCCGGGGAGATTCGTGACCTTATTGCAACTACCCGCACAGGCCGTGTTGATGCATCGCCACTCCCAGAAGGAGGCGCAGAGCACGACGGCGCCCGGGGCAACCTGCGAGATCACAGTCTGATTGAAGTTGTCGAAGCCGTGCAGCTCGCCGACCGTCAGGATCACGTAATCGTTCGTCTGCACGCGATGAAACAGCATCTGCTCGACCGAGATATCGGTCTGGCTACCGGGAATTCCCATCTGGAAGTTGGAGAGGCTCGTGAGCGGCTGCCACTTGTCTTGGAAGGCCTGAGCCAACCGGTCGATGACCACGTCCTCGAAGGGCGCGTCTCCCCAGACCACGGTTCCGGCGAGGTAGCCCAGCTCCATGAAGCCGCTCGAATTGGTGAACAACTCGAGGTGCTGGAGCTCGACCAGGATGCGGCCGTTGGTATCCGTGTTCAGGAACATTTGCGAGCCGATCATGTCCGCCACCAGGGACACTGGTGCACCGACCACCACGGCGTTCGGATCGATGAAAGCCGACTCGTCGACGATCTCGGTCTGCGGTACGGTGTTGCCCGTCGCGAACTGGACGGACGAGCCATCCGTCAGGTTGAAGCCTGCAGGCGAAGCCGCGTCCCGGTACCAGTTCTGGAAATTCCACTGGCTACCGGGGGTGATCACGTTCGCCCAGGCGGGAGAGGTCAGATCGAGGGAGGTCTGGGCGTAGCCGGCCGAGTTCGAGGAGGTCGGGGGGGGGATGCGCATGGTGGGAGCGCCGGCGCACAGGAAGCCGTCGCCGAAGGGAATGGAATTCTGTGCGCCCCCCATGAAGAACAGGTTAACCGTACTCGACGGCAGGCCACGTGCGACCAGCGAGAGCACGTTCTCGCTGACCAGCGCGCTGCCGACGACGGCGATCGACGCCTCCTGGCCGCTGGTGTTGACTCCGGCCATGCAGTAGTTCGTGCCGATGTCCGCGGCCGTCGAGAGCACGTAGTTGTTCTCCTCACGCACCTCTTCTACCGTGTCGCCGGGGTCGATCACGACCTCGAGCAGGTCGCCGGGCTGGCCGGGCACTTGCAAGTTGATGGTCGAGACCCACTCGCAGGCGCAGAAGTCATTGGAGGAGTTGGGCAGGGCAACCCACACGCAGCGCAGGGCACCAGGACAACCCCCGTTCACGCAGGGCACGCTGCTGGTGTAGCAGGCCGGGATGCCGGGGGACAGGAACTCGGTCACGGGCTCCGTGGCCTGGAGCACGCCGTTCACGTGGACCTCGATATGAAAGTCCAGCTGAGGCGACTGCACGTCCCCGCCTTGCAACAGTGAGTAGTCGACGCGAACGTCGAGCTGGCCGGGGGCACTGGCTGTCGAGAACACGCGGCCGGGAACCAGGTCGAAGAGCTCGGGCATGGGCTCGGGGAAGCAGGACACGAAGACCGCACCCGTGTCGACCGCCGCACCGTTCGCCCCACTTGCTCCGCAGAAGGCCTCGTCCTGGGTCAGGGCGACGCTGGTGCCGTAGCCGTCCATGGGTTGTCCGTTCGTCGCAAGTAGCTTTTCCTCGAAAACCCAGGCGTTCGACTGGTGCGCGAAGACGTAGGCGGAGCCGGAGTTCTGCCCCTGGTCGTCGTCGGCGTGGCAGCCGACGAGCACTCGCTCCCCGTGGATCGCGACACTACCACCGAAGAAGAGGTTCTGGCCGCCGTCGAAGGGAATGAGCTTCTGCTCGAAGATCCAGGTCGTCCCCTGTCTGCGGTAGACGAAGGCCGCGCCGGCGTTCATCGCGACCTGGTCGTCGAGCCAGGCGCCGACCACGAGCCGTTCGGTGTCGAGGCCCACCGAAATGCCGAAGACAGTGTCGGCTCCCGAAGGCGATGTCAGGCTGGCCTCGGCCACGAAGGAGTTTCCCTCGCGCCGATAGAGCGCGACGGAGTCGTAGCCCCCCACGGCGATGCGGTCGCCCCCCATGGCACAGGAGAAGCCGAAGAGGCTGAAGTTGGAGGACAGCTGCTGTACCTGCTGCCAATTGCCGATGCGCTGGAAGACGTAGGCGCGCCCTTGACCGCTGGCGTTGTAGGCGCCGATCACGGCCATGTCGCCCTGGATCGCCACCGAGGTCCCGAAGCGGTCGTTGGGCATGCCGTTCTCGGCGAGCAGCTTCTGGGTCTGGAGCCAGGTGCTGCCGAAGCGCTGGAAGACGTAGGCCGCGCCCGCCTGGGAGCCGCCATCGTCGTCGCCGGGCGCGCCAACGATCATCGTGTCCCCCGAGAGGGCAACCGCCCCCCCGAAGCCGTCATCCGTCCCCAGACCGAGGACGTTGGGCTTTTGTGCGAAAGCCCAGGTGCCACCCGTGCCCCTGGTGAAGACGTTGACGGAGCCCGAGTCGCTGCCGTGGTCGTCGTCGTTCGGTGTCCCGACGACGAGGGTCGTGCCCTCCGTGGCACAGATGCTGAAGGCGTCGCCGGAAGCGCCGTCCGGTGCGAAGAGCTGCTGGTCGTTGGCGGCCATTGCGGGCATCACGAGGACGCCGAGCAGGAGGAACAGAGAGAGCGCGCTGCACCGGGTGATCTGGGATTGATCAATCATGGAAAGTTTCTTGCAGGGGACTGTGGAGCGGACGAGAAAGCACACTCTCGGCCACCAGGCCCTGCGAAAGAGGCCATCATGGGGGGCAGCGAATTCCCGATAGATTTGCCCAATCGCCGGGGCGCACCCCGCCAGCCACCACCAAAGGGGCAGCGAGCGGCCAACTAAATGGAAAGGCAGCTTGGAGGGCTCTCCTCCAGCCCGAGGCTCCGGCGTCGGCTCAGTGTGAATGCCCTTGCAGCGAACTGAGGCCGTGAAACGCTCGCCTGGATAGCTCGCGCAATCGGTCCACGCCGGCCCGACCGAGCTCGGCGATGTGGGGCAGGTTCTTGTCGTACATCAGCTGGTCCAGCCGCCGTGCGGCCTCCACCGGCTTCCACAGCCGAAGCGACGCGGCGAGCGGCAGCTGGTCGCGACAGGGGGGCCTGGGGGCGCGCTCGGCAATCCCCGCGGCCGCGGCACGCCCGGCCTCGTCTGCACTCTCCATGGTCCCGACGTCCGTCTCGGTCCGTGCCCAGTCACTGGCGATGAAGAAGTTCTCGGCGCCATGGTCGGGGTGTGGACGCAGGAGATAGCTGCCTGATGGGCTGACCCACAGCGGTGTCGTACAGCGAGCTGCCCCGGCGCCGAAGGTGACCTTGGTGTCCACTCGTGCGTGCAGGATCCGGGAGGAATCGATCCGGTGCTCCGGACCCAGCCCGGAGTTGATCTGAGCGAGGGTCTCCTCGATGAGCTCCTGCTCGCTGCAATCCTGCGGCGCTTTTCCGGTGCTCGCGGGGTGCTCCCAGGCCGAGATGATCACGGAAATCACGTCCTCTAGCCCATCGATTCCGAAGGTCTCGGCCAGCGAATGACGGAACGAGCGCCGCCAGAACTGGCCCTGGGACACCGAGGTGAGCGCCCACGCGCTGTTGGGATAGAGCACGTGCCCCTCGGTGATGTCGGCGGGTTGGGACAGGAAGAACTGCAGGCCGACCATGGGCTCGGAGCCCTCGCCGAGATTGTCCTGGCGTTGTGGAATCGTGGTGATGGGCTGGAGCGCTTCGGGCAGCTCGGGCGCAGCGAGCAGCAGCGGTCGTGCGACTTCGAAGGGCAGAGCCAGCGCAATGTGGGTATCGTCGGCAGATGCGTCGATCGTCTGAAGCCCCCCCGACTCCGTCTCGAGTACGACGTCGCGGATGCGCGGATCTCCAGTACCTTGGGAGCGCGGCTCGAAACTCAACGAACGCACGGTGTGCCCGAAGTGCAGGTGCACTCCCAATTGCTCGAGCGCGTCGGTCCAGGGTTCGATCATCATCCAGTCGGTGGGACCGGGGAGGAGGGCGTCTCTCAGCTCGAAGCTCGTGTCGAAATTCTCGAGCATCTGGGTGGCCGTGTTGAGAAGCGTACGCAGGCTGCCACGATCCGCGCGCATGGCCGAGAGCGCTCGCATGGAGTGGATGTAACGGCGAAAATTCGGCCCCAACGCGTGCTTTTCGAAGAAGAACTGCTCGAGTGTGCGATGTTCGTAGTCCTGCAAGCTTCGATCCTCGCAGCTCGTCAGAAACTGACCCAGCAAGAGCGCGAAACGAAGGATATCCCCAGGCGGGATCCCGAATTCGCGGACCATCATCTCGTACATGATCGACATGCCACGGATGCCCAGCGCCCGTTCCGTCGAAACCAGCTTTCCGGTTGCCAGGGCTGGATAGGGGGCCTCCACGAGGAGATCACGGATGCTGAGACCTGCGAGCCTGAGGTCGAACTGATGTTGCTCAACCCGATGAGCGCCGAGTTCGATGCTTCCGAGGGTGTCGATGATGGCGCGATAGAAATTGGGGAAGAAGCGAAAGCCATGCTCGCCCGGAAATCCACCACGGAACTGGGAGCAGGCCTTTCCGCCGAGTCGGCCGGCCCGTTCGTGGATGTGACATTCGACATCGGTGGCCAGCTGGCCTCTTCTGGCCATCCTCGCCAGGTGCAGGGCACAGGACATGCCCCCCAAGCCTCCTCCCAGGATGTGGACCCGCATGGTCATGGTTGATTCACTCCACCCACGTTGTCGGGGGTCATCGCCGCTCGAGCCGCCCGTCGCTCATCTCCTGGCGAGGAGGGCGTCGAGAGGGTGATCAAGGGGCGGGGGGAGAGATACCTCATGGGACTGGGGGGCCAGATGAGTCGTGAGAGCTGTCGCGTGGGCTCCATTTCCACGCTGCTAGCAGCGCCGGGTCCTGGAGATGCGGAGCCCAAGAACGCGGAATTGCGCCAGGGGGCAGGTGATTCTGAGGGCCCAAGGGTCGCGACCTTCGGCTACAGGTGAGTCCCAGGTCCCGGATTGGACAGGAAACCTGGATTTTCCGCACCCTTGTGCCTGGCCGCTGGTGTCTTACTCCTGGGACGCCAATCAATGAGCAAGAATCCAATCGACCTACGCGCAATTGCGCGCCAACACGAATGCCTGCGGCGAATGGCGCTCGCCCTCGTCAGCGACGAGCACCACGCCGAGGACGTTGTTCAGGACGCTTGGGTACGTGCGCTCGAGAGCGGACCGCGGGATCAGGGTGCGCTCGGAGCCTGGATGGCCACGGTCACGCGGCGGCTCTCGTTCAATAAGAAGCGGAGTCATCGGCGCCGCGGTCATCGCGAGCGAAATGTGGCCCGTGCCGAGTCGCTGCCGTCCTCAGCGGAGATCGCCGAACGCGTCGAGATCGAAACGCACCTCCTCGCAGCACTCGATCAGCTTCGCGAGCCGCACCGCACCGCCCTACGTGACCGCTATCTCGGTGATCTGACGCCTGCGGAGATCGCGCAACGCGATGGCGTGTCCCTCAACACGATCAAGTCACGACTCTCTCGTGCTCGAGCAGCGATGCGCGAGCAGCTCGAGCGCGACGGTCTAGGGGGCGAGGTCCAATGGTCTGTCTTCGTCGCGCCGCTTCTCGAACCGCGCGGGACCTGGGCGAGCGCTTCGGCGGCGGCACCTGCAGGACCGTCGATCACTGGAGTCTCCAGGGTTGGTGGCACACTACTCATGAAAAAAAATCTCGGGATCCTTGGCCTCGTTCTCCTCGCAACCATCTCCTGGCAACTGGTACAGCCGCTCGAGCGGGACGCCCTCGACCGCGCTGATCAAATCGCGGTAGTCCTCGATGCGCACGACGAGCTCGCCCGAGTCGAAGGAGAGAGCTCTATCACGAGCGAAACGAGCACCAGGGTCGCGTTGAGTGATTCTATCGAAGGGACGAGCCCCACAGCCGCTGTCCTAGAGCGCCCCTGGAAAGTCAAGGGCGGAGCACGGCTTGCTCGCAGTGCAGAGGGCGTGCAAGGCGTCGTGTTCGATCTCGCTGTTCACGCCGGGTACGACACGGACGGCAAGTTGCTCCACGAGGAGCGTGGCGTTACCGGCACCGACGGGGGGGTCGAGTGGATTCTCGAGGAGCCAGGCGGCACGGTGACTCTCACTGTACAGACGCACGATACCGTGGACCAAGTCGTCGTCTCATACGGTCCGTACCTCATCATCAATGGGGAGGAGGTGCCGTTGATCGATGCGTTGGTCTTCCCGATCGATGGCCGGCTGGTTGGCACTGTTCGAGATGCCGAAGGCTCACCGGTTGCCGGTGCCATGGTAGAGGGCTATTTCGGCGAAACGAAGACGAGCCACAGCGGCGAGTACGAGATGCGTATCGCCACCGATGGCTGGGGAGCCATCGAAGCCAATGCGAAGGGTCATGGCGGCGACTCGCACGAGTTACAGGATCTTGTGGCGGGAGCGACGACTCGCGTTGACTTCACGTTGACCCAGGCTATTCGAATCGAAGGCGTTGTGCGTGACAGGACTGGGGCGCCAATTGCCGGCGCCAGGGTTCAAGCCTCTGGTCGTTTGAACGATCTGGCCCTCACTGATCCGGCCGGTCACTACGAGCTGTCGAGCGTGGATTACATCCCTGGCGAAAAAGTGTGGGCGACTGTCAGAGCGGAAGGTTTCGGTACACAGGGAGCCTTCCTGGATGTCTTCGTCGACCAATTCGAATACGAATTGAACTTCGAGCTGCAGCGCGGCGTTCCGGTAACAGGACGTATCGTGGAAGGTGATGGCAGGCCTGTTGCGGGCGCCAAAGTCTGGATTGGGCCGCAGCAACACTCATGGAAAGGTACGACGGCGGTTTCCAGAGACGATGGACGCTTCAGGTTCGACAGCGTCGCCCCCGGTCATCAGCAAGCTGGCGCCATGAAGGGCGGCTTCGCCCCCGCGCAGGTCGCCGTGACGGTTCCGGCACATGGGATCTCCGAAGAGATCCTGCTGGAGTTCCCGGATGCACGCACGGTTCGCGGCACTGTGCGAGACAAACAAGGACGGCCACTCGCAGGAGCTAACGTCTCTGCACGTCAGAACTCGGAATACGTGGGCGGTCGAGGCAGATCGGACGAGAAAGGTGTATTCGAGGTTGGATCCCTTCCGAAAGGAAGAGTTCACCTCGAAGTGTTCACGCATGGATTCGTGCGAACGACGGTGCCAGTTGCCCCGAACGAGAGCGAGGCCGAGATCGTGATGCCGCGGGCGGGCAAGAGCGCAGGTCGCGTCATCGATGCGACCACTGGTGACCCGCTGACCGGCTTCACCGTGCGCTTCATGTTCCCTACCGGACCGGAATCAAAACCGAGTGTTGTTGGCTTCAATGCGAACTGGTCGAAACCTGGCCGCACATTTCACGACGCCGACGGCCGGTGGGCGACAGGGGGAGACGATGAATTTCAAGTCGGGGCATGGATCGGGGTTGAGATCAGAGCCGCTGGATACGCGCGTACCTTGCACGATGTCCAGGTGGTAGCCGCTGACGCGGAGTTGACCCTCGTGCACGAACTTGTTCCTCCTGTCACGCTCGAGATTGCGCTCACGATTGAAGGCGGTGGCGATCCGGTATCGAACGCGAAGGTCGAGGCGACGACGGTGGCTCATGCAGAGGGTGAAGATCTACGCTGGAACGCGACGACCGATCGCCTGGGGAGCGTCGTCTTTCGGGATGTGTCACCTGGACCGCTGCATGTCACCGTGGTTCGCCAAGGTGGATTTCCCCTGAAGTATGGGCCGTTCGAGATCGCCACAACTCCAGCGCGCTCCTTCCTGCCGATCGAACTGCCAGCTGGCAGGACGCTCGAAGTCCTCCTTCTCGACGAGTCGGGCCAGGCGTTGCCGAACCGACGGGTTCAGATCTCGACCATGCTCGAGGGCACCGGCCAGTATTTTCTCCATGGTGTCACGAATGAGGGGGGGCTCACGACGATCGAACAGGTTCCGCTGGGTAGGTGGAGGGTCTCGCGAATGCTTGAGCAGGGCATTTCCAGGTGTCATGAGCTCACCGGCAGTATCGAAGTCACCAGGAGTGACGACGTGGCGCGACTCGTGCTCCAGACTCCGGGACACACTGTCGTGCGCGGGACGGTCAATGCCGATGATCCGATCCCTGCCGACTGTACGGTCACGGCTATCTCGCGCGATGGCGCTCTTGGTCACGGTGCGTTCGTACGCGAGGGAGAGTTCGAGTTCCGTGGCCTTGCCAGTGGCAGTTACCTCATCACTCTCTCCTGTTGGGATGTGGGGGCCTCGTCAATTCTCAGGGGGCGCTCCGAACTCCTTGTCGGCGAGGGTGATACCGAGCGTACCCTGGAGCTCGAGGTCAAGCCCTTGGGGGACTGAACGCACGTGGCGTCACTGATCGTCGAGCCGTTGGAGGAGCAGGGTATGGGGTCACTCTTCATGGTGAAATTCGAGGGTTGAGTCGAGGCGGAGATAGCCGTGGGTGGCGGCATGATGAGCTTCATGGCCACCTGCTTCTTTCCTTGCCCTTGCCCTTGGATCGTGGGATTTGGCCGTTTGTGGCCACATGCATCGGTGGATAGCCCGAATTGAAGATAGCTAATGGGAGCTGCTCTGACCTCTACCTTCAATCCTCCGCAGACGCTCTGGTCCCTAAACCATCCTGTCGTTGTTTATTGACTGCCCTAATCCCGGCCTCATTCGAAGACTTGAACCCTTACTCTCAATTTCGAGAGACCGCATCGCCCTGTTGATCTTGCTAAGCTAGCTGCCGAATTGTGCTGGCTCCTAGAAATGCCAGCGGCGACCCGCGCTGATCTTCCATGTAGCTGGCCTGCGATGCCCACACTTGAGCTCTTATCTGTCGGACTGGGAATGAGCATCTTCCTGGTCTCCCTCGTGATGTTCTACCAGGTCCGTCGAATGGCGGGGGTGGAGGAACTACGCCGCTGGTGGGGCTTTCTGGGTGTGCTCATTGTCTTCTTTCTGGCTGGATACGCCGTCTTCTTCGTATTCCTCCTTCAAGGAGCGACGCCGAGTGTTGACATCAACATGATGATCTCTCAGATCTTCTTCTGGGGCAGCATCTTCGTGCTTGCGTGTGCTTGGCTCTTTCTTGGGACATTGCGGCAGAGCAAGAAGATAGATCAGGAATTACGCGACGCCCAGGCGCGACTGCGGCATGCGCAAAAGCTCGAGGCCGTTGGCCGTCTCGCGGGAAATGTGGCGCACGACTTCAACAACTTACTCACGGCTATCATGGGGCATGCAGACCTGGGGGCTCGCTCTCTGGACCCTGCTAGTCCGCAAGCAAACAACTTCGCTGAAATCAGTGCAGCGGCTGAGCGAGCTGAAAAATTGACGAGCCAATTGCTGGCGTTTAGCCGGAGGAAACCCGCCAGGAAAGAATCTCTCTCGCTAAGACAGCTCCTGACTAGCATTGAAACATTGCTTCGGCAGGCCTTGGATCCCCACGTTCACTTGACTATCAACACGGAGATCCCGGGATGGGTTATCTGTGATCCGGACCAGATCAGGATGCTGATCATCAACCTGGTCACCAATGCCAACGATGCCGTAAAGCGAGGAGGAGAGGTCTCGATAGAGCTCAAAGATGCGGAACGTGGTGTCGCTACCATGAAGCTGATGGAGATTAGCGATCATGCGATCGCGCCAAGCTATGTCGAGCTGTCGGTAACAGATAACGGTCAAGGGATCGCTGAGAGCGACCAGCTGCAAATCTTTGATCCGTACTTCACGACCAAGGAGGCCGGCAAGGGGACTGGGCTCGGTCTCTCGATCGCTTACGGGATCGCGCGCCAACACGAGGGTGTCCTCGAGGTCGAAAGCACACCAGGGCAGGGCTCCTCGTTCATCCTGTATCTGCCTGCTATCAGGGCAAGAGAGCTTCCACCTGAGTCGACTGCTGGTGCTAGGAAGCGAAGTTCCTCACACACCGCGAACACCAGGATACTGGTCATCGACGACGATGTTCAGGTACTGAATCTGACAAGCATGGTCTTGAGGCAGGAAGGCTTCCAAGTTCAAGTGGCCAATAGCACGAAAGAGGCAATGGGGCTCATCGAAGAGCGTGGCGAACAATTCCAGCTGCTCCTCTGCGACGTCCTTCTCCCGAACATGAGCGGGCCAGAATTGGTCGAACTCATCAAACAGAAGTTTCCGGACATACTGGTCGTGTTCATGTCTGGATATCCTGGCGAGAGCGGCGATCTCCTGCCGGACGCCTTCACTGAGAACAAGCTCATCATGAAGCCGTTCGCTCCCCAGCAGCTCCTGGAGACGATCCAAGGGCTTCTCTGAGCAGGGCGCTCATCACCAGCCAGGCGCCCCTGGGGGGCCTGTAATTCTTGCTGCCGTCGAAGTCACATCGGGCTTCCTGCCGACTCGGTGAGAAGCCTGGAGTGGGCCCGTCGAGCATTGACGGGTGTGAGTCCTCCGGCGGGCATGCGATCCGAAGGCCATCGCTCAGAGGGACAGGCCATCCTCAGGACGATGATGGGAGGGAACGACTCGTGTCTGACGCCCTGAGTGATGAAGGAAGTTGTAATGCTTGCAAGCCTCCATGCGCATCTCTCCTGGGCGGCCTCAGCGAGGGGATTGTTCGGGAAGTGCCTTCGAGGGTGCCCGAAGAGCTTCGTGTGCAGCATGCTGGCGGGAAGGATCATGAAGCTGTCTGTGAGCAGGGCGGGACCCGGGGCGGAGAGGGGCACACGACATCCTGTTTCTTTTCGGACCCGGCCCTCCGGGGGCTCTCGGAACCGAGGTGTACCTTTTCCGTCCCTGAATCCGGAGGAGTCCATGCATCGTCCCGCTCATCTCGCCCTCGCCGCCGGCCTCACGCTGGCCCTCGCCGCCCCCTCCGCCCAGGCCCAGGGGGGCTTCCGTCACACCTTCGGCGTCGGTCTCTTGGATGCCCAGGGATCCGGTCTCGATCAGGTCCTCGGGCATGCCGAGGCCCTGGAGCAGATCGCGTTCCAGGCGACCTCGGGCGCGCCCAGTTCCCAGGAGCTCATGCGACTGAACGACCTCTTCAGGCTCGAGCTCCACGACCTGGAGCTCCTGGTGCAGAGGGCCAATTACCGGGGCCTGAACCTGCTCGAGCTCAGCGCGACGGCGAGCGTGCAGGTTGCACCGGGTGCGAGCCAGCTGGTGGACGTCCAGATCCACGACGTGTCCTCGGAGGCCCTCGGCTTGTTGGGCATGGACCTCCTGATCCCGTTCAATG
The DNA here is from genome assembly GCA_014237855.1 of Planctomycetota bacterium. Lineage (GTDB taxonomy): Bacteria > Planctomycetota > UBA1135 > UBA1135 > JABACD01. Next base: position 64,144 of record JABACD010000026.1, read on the forward strand.
CCCACGAGGCCCTCTGGGGTATGAGAGCTGCCCTCGTGGAGATAGGCCAGGCCCGGCAGGGGAACTGCGCGGACCAGGTGATCCTGGGTGTCGAGCCCCGTTGCGCCTACGCGTTGAACTACTGCTCGAGTACTCCCAACTCCACGGGCCAGGCTGCGCACCTGCAAGCATCGGGGCCCCTCCAGCTGAGCTCGAAGCTCCTGCTCGAACTCCGGGCCTACGACCTTCCTGTCGGCGAAATCGCCTGGTTCGTGATGGGACGCGAGGAGGCGGCCGTGCCCTTTGGCAACGGCACCCTTTGCGTCGGCGGCGCCGCTTCCAACTTCCTCCGCATTTCCAATGTTCAGCGGATCGCCTGGGGCGGCCGGGCCTACATGGCCATCACTGGGGACCAATTCGAGTACATTGACCTCTTCACTCCCGGCAGCACCTGGCGCTTCCAGTGTTTATTCAGCGACAGCGTGGGGGCGGGGCTCGACGCGACCGACGGAGTTCGAGTGATGCTGGAGGGTTGACTCCCCGGGAGCTCGTCCGGAGGCCCTCAGCTGGTGATAAAAGGAGCGGGGGGGCGCCTGCGGAGGGTAAGAGGGGATGTACAGGGGGCTTGAGAAGCCTACACTCTGCATTCATCGCTAACATTGTACACTCGTATCCATGCCCTCCCTGCCAGAGCCAGATTCGAATTCGCTAGGGGAGTCGATCGCCTTGCTGCAGGGGTTCAAGGCGGGTGATGAGGCCGCTCTTGGGGCGCTCCTTCATCGGTATACGAGCCGGGTCGAACGCATAGTTCGAGCTCGAATGGGAGGCCTCCTACACTCCCAAATGGATGTCGAGGACGTCATGCAGCAGGTCTTCATGCGTGCGGTGCGAGACATCGGCAGCTTTGAGCCCCGTGAAGACGCCGGCCTGATTCACTGGTTTGCACGCCTGGCGGAGAACGAACTCAAGAATCAAGCCCGGTATCAGAATGCCCAACGCCGCGATGTACACCGCAATCAGGCCCTGGAGGAGCTTGCTCAGAGTGGGGTGTCTACCAACCTGGCCTTCGAAATCTCCAGTGGTGACCCCCGCGTGATCAGCCAGGTGGCCGGCCGGGAGATGGAAGAACTGCTCGATAGGTGTGTTGGAGCCCTGGAAGATGACTACCGTGAGGTGATCTTGCTGCGCAACCACGCTGGCGGATCCTGGCCATGGATCGCCGAGCAGCTCGGCAGGCCCTCTGCGGACGCCGCCCGCAAGCTCCACGCCCGGGCCATGATCGAGCTCACCGAGCTCTTGCATGGGAAGGCATAGCCCGTAGTGGAGCACGGTGGCCCGGACATTGAGGAGCGGGCCCGGGACCTGTATGCCGCTTTTGTCACAGACCATCCCGATGCGAGCGAGGCGACGATCGCCGCCTTCATCGACAGCAATCCGTCCGAGGCGGCCGTCCTACGCCACCTGGTCGGCTTGAGACGCTCCCTCACGGACATGTTCGCCGTGGCCTTGCCCGACCCGAACTTCGTGGGGAGGCCGGGCGAAGCGGCACGGGAGGCCACTCCGGCGCTGTCCACTCACTCCATCCGAGAGGGGTTCGTCATCGGGGACTTCACACTCGTGCGGCACCTGGGCCGTGGGGGCATGGGTGAGGTCTGGGAGGCCCAGCAGGCGACGCTGAACCGCAGCGTGGCGTTGAAGCTACTGGCGCGGGACCGCATGGACTCCCGCTCGATCGAGTACTTCGCGCGCGAGGCGCGTGCGGCGGCCAGGCTCGCCCACCCCGGCATCGTCCCGGTCTTCGGAGCCGGCGTGGACTGCGGAGCGCACTGGATCGCGATGGAGCTCGTGCCGGGCGGCGCGACCCTGGCGGACTTCATCGAGAACGTGCGTGGGCAGAGCGTGATCTCGGCGGACTACTACAAGCAGGTCACGGAGCTGGTGGTCAAGGTTGCGGACGCCCTGCATGCAGCCCACGAAGAGGGCGTGATCCACCGCGACCTCAAGCCCCACAACGTGCTCATCACGCCGGACGATCAGCCGCGAGTGGCGGACTTCGGGCTGGCGCGTCTGGAGGGCGAGCACCCAGTCTCTCGGACCGGCGACTTCGTGGGTACGCTCTACTACATGAGCCCCGAGCAGGTGCTGGCGCGGCGGATGGGCATCGACCATCGTACGGACATCTTCAGCCTGGGGGTCGTGCTCTACGAGCTCTTGACCTTGCGACGCCCCTTCGAAGGGGACAGCATCCCGCAGCTCGTGCAGAAGATCGCGATGGATGATCCCCCCGATCCGCGCAGCTTGCGCTCACGGGTGCCCCTGGACCTGGCGTTGATCGTCGGGAAGGCGCTCGAGAAGAAACCCGACGCACGCTATGCGTCCATGGCGGAGCTAGCACAGGACCTGCGTCGGTATCTCGCTCACGAGCCGATCCTTGCCCGCGCACCCTCCTTGACCCGCCGCGCCGGCAAATGGATCCGCCGCCATCCGGCGAAGAGCGCGGTCGGTGTCGTGTCGATGCTGGCCTTCCTCATCACCGCCGCGCTGCTCCACCAGAACCTGCAGACCAACCGGGAGCTGCGCGAGAGTCGTGGCCTGCTCGAGGACACGAACCGGGAACTGCGTTCGGAGCGCGACCAGGCCAGGGCGGTCAGCGAATTCCTGCAGGTGGACTTCATCTCCGCCGTGGAGCCCTCGGCCCAAGCGGGTCGGGGCAGAGACGTGCTGCTGCGCACGGTCATCGACCGCTCGGCCGAGCAGCTCGGGGATCACTTCCACGGGCAGCCCCTGGTCGAGGCACGCATCCGCGACATGCTGGGTCGCGCCTATCAGGCTCTGGGTGAGTTCGGTCCGGCCAACACTCACCTGGAGCTCGCTCTGGCCCTGCGTCGAGAGAACCTGGGCGACGAGCACCCCGACACCCTCCGCTCGGTCGGAAACCTCGGGGTCTTGTGGGGCGAGCTGCGGCGCGATGAGCAGGCGGAGGCCTTGCTGGGCGAGGCACTCGAGGGCCTCCGGGACCTTCATGGCGGCGACCACCCCGAGACCCTCCTCGCCCTGCACCGGCTCGGGAGCTTCCTGATCAGACGCCACGCGGCCGAGGCAGCAGACCCCTACCTGCGTGAAGCGCTGCAAGGGCGCGCGCGGGCCCTGGGTCCGGACGCGCGCCAGACCCTCGCGACCGCCGCCGAGCTGGCCTTCGCATTGTGGCAGCAGGGCCAGATGGAAGAGGCCGAGCAGCGCTTCCGCAGTACGCTCGAGACCTGCCGGCGCGTACTCGGTAATGACGACCGACAGACGGTCGGGCTGATCTTCCAGCTGGCAAGCTTCCTCGGAGATCGAGCCGCGCGCAATCCGGGGCGTCCCGATGGATTCCTGGAGACCGAAGCGCTCTTGAAGGAGGCGCTGGAGAGCAACCGCAAGGTCCTCGGGGACACGCACGCCGACACCCTGGAGACAATCCAGCTCTTGGGGATGACCAGGATGATGCGAGGCGATCTCGACGAGGCGGCCAGGCTCATGAGCGAGGCCCTCGACGGAATGCGTCAGACCCTTGGCCCTTCGCATGTGACCATGCACGGATGCATGCTGCGCCTGGCCCAGCTCTACAGGCGCATGGGGCGCGAGCAAGAGGCGCAAGTGCTCGCGCGGGAGTTCGCCGAGCTCGTGCCGGATCCCGGAGAGAGGCTCCCGCAGCATCAACGCATCCTGGATAAGATCCTGCCGGACGGGGAGAAGGCAGAGGGCAGCTCGGCGAAGGACCAAGAGCAGCCCTGAGCCCACCGACGATTCGGGTCCAAGGGGCCGGAGAGCTGGGCGCAGAGGGAAAGGGGGCCTGCTCGAAGGAGCCGGAGGGGTGCTGCGGGAGGATCTGGGGAATTTCTCGGTATCCGGGCTCCGCACCTGCGGCAGCTGGTGCTGGCAGGAGTGTGGGCAAGGAAGCCCGCGCAACCACTCCCGCAACACACCCGCCTACCCGGTCCCATGAAGAATCTCACTCTCCCCCTCCTCCTGCCCACCCTGATCACCCTCTCCACGCCCAGCTCGGCCCAGCTGCACAAGGACAACAGTCTCAGCAAGGACATCGGTCATGTCCTCGCCGTGGGCGACTTCAATGGTGACGGCTACAAGGATCAGGCCATCGGAGCCCCGGACGCCGTAGCTGACCAATCGGCAGACGGCAGCGGCGTGCGCGCCGGGGTCGTCCATGTCACCTATGGCAGCTCCCAGGGGCTCGGCACATGGCTCAACCAGTACTGGCATCAAGAGAGCGCTCCCGGCGTCCCTGGAGCGAATGAGGATGGTGACCGGTTTGGAGCCGCGCTAGCGGTTGGCGATTTCAACGGCGATGGCTACCACGACCTGGCCATCGGTTGCCCCGGCGAGGACATCGGCTACATCAAGGACGCAGGCGCAGTCGTGATCCTGTACGGGTCATGGCTTGGACTAAGCAGCACGGGAGCCCAGTCCTTCAATCAACTCCAGCCTCAAGTTGCCAATACCAGCGAAGCATATGACCAATTCGGCTTCTCTCTGGCTGCGGGAAACTTCGACAACGACAACCTCACCAGTAGCGGCTGTGATGACCTTGCCGTCGGCGTCCCCCATGAAAATCTCTGGGGCACTGCGGATGTCGGCATGCTCAACATCCTCACCGGCACTCCCTCAGGATTGACGAGCAACCCGTCTAGCCGCGTGTACCCCCCTAGCATGGTCAGGCAGCACTTTGGATTTGCGCTCGCCGCTGGAGAGCTCAATGGAGGCTCCTACACCGACCTGGTAGTAACCGCTCCGGAGTGGACGGTGGACCCTATTGCCAGCTGGGTTGCAGACGACCCCACCGAGTCGCTGCTGCCCAATGCAGGTACAGCGTACGTACTCAGAGGTTCGAGCATGGGCCTCAGGCACACTGGCCTGACCCTTGGCCAGAAGACCCCCTATGCCGATTTTCTCAGTAGTGGCAGCACCCCCTATTATCAAACCGACGCAGTCGACGACGCGTATGCCGGCGGGTGGGACTGGTTCGGATGGTCAGTCGCATGTGGAGACTTCAATGGAGATGGTGTTGACGACGTGGTCATTGGTGCTCCGGGGGAGTCAGTGGGATCACTAACCTCCCCGTTCCCGCCGACCACCATGCTCTCTGGCGCCATCAACATCTTCCTGATGGAGCCGTCAGAGCCGTCCTACCAGGTGTCCGTCAAGTCGGAGCACTTCAGGCACCAGAGTCCTGGCAAGAAGGAAACCGGTGACTTCTGGGGATCCTCCCTTTGCACTGGCGACCTGGACAATGATGGAGCCGATGACATCATCGTCGGAGCGCCCCGTGAGGACATCTATTCGACCGAGGCTGCAGGCTATGCAACTGTCTTCTTCGGAGGGGTAGGCTTCCTGAGCGACATTCGCGCCCTGCACCAGAACACGCCCGGAGTCCCGGGTGTCTGTGAGGCTGATGATGAGTTCGCAGGCGGCTTGAGTGCTGGTGACTTCGACGGCGACGGCCGCGCGGAACTAAGCGTGGGCGTTCCCGGCGAGGACATCGGGACTCTGCAAACGGGCTTC